>NZ_MXQF01000029.1 GCF_002165575.1 Pseudoalteromonas sp. A601 | reverse complement strand
AACAACGATGAGAGTAAGTTCCTGTGAAGCGCCCAGAGGGTTGGTTTAAAAGCGATTTATACTGCGTTATTGATTTTAACAATAGAACCACTATTACTTGCAATCAATGCCTTGCCTATATCGCTTTTAATTCCAACTGAAACTCGCATCTTGAGGTAGTTTGGGTATACAAAAAACGTGGCCATAATTTTGCACTCAATGCGACGTTTGCTAAAGTAGTTGCAGCAGATTACGACGCTCTATACTTACCCGGTGGCCGTGCCCCTGAATATTTACGTTTGAATGCAAAAGTGATCGAAATAATTCAGCACTTTGCCAAGGCAGATAAACCTATCGCTTCTATTTGCCACGGCCCACAGTTACTTACAGCAGCTGGAGTCATTGAAGGTAAAAAAGTATCTGCTTATCCTGCATGCCAGCCTGAAGTAAAAATGGCCGGTGCAGAATATGCTGAATTACCTATGGATGGCGCAATTACCGATGGTAAATTAGTGACTGCCCCAGCTTGGCCTGCGCATCCTGCCATGCTAAAACAATTTGTGGCATTATTGTAATCTAAATCACAGCCTCAAGAGGTAACCTATGTGCCAACTATTTATCAATGCCGACAGTCGCCTATGGACCTGTCGTACTAAATCTTTACGCATTGATGGGGTGGTTACCTCCATTCGTCTTGAAGAATTCTTTTGGGATATTTTAGAAGAAGTCGCGTTTCGCGATCAGATGAGCGTTAATCAAATGATCACTAAACTCTATCTTGAGTCTCTTGATGCTGATCATGACATAGGCAACTTCACCTCATTTTTACGGGTCTGCTGTTCGCGTTATTTATCGCTGGTCGCTGACGGTGATCTAGCCAGAGAAGATAACCAAGCCCTCAATGACGTAAATGCTCAAAGTGTGCTTGAGCAAGAACAACTTCGCAGAGCTCAACGTAAAAGCCGCTTTGGTGGTGATACATCAAAGTCATCTATCAACTAATTTTGTCTGAAAATAGCCATAGAGGTTAATGTCAAAACCAGCAAAGGCAGTTAATTATCTAACCCTTGCATCCATAACGTTACCAACTGCTGAGCAGAAATACCTAAAGCTGGCGCCTCATTATTATGTGCTTTGCTAGTAAAAATTTTCTGCGCGACTTGCCGGCCAACTAATTGAGAGGCTGAGGCTTTATCTATACGTTGTTGATAAAACGTCGTTAAAGCGAGCTCTAAATCATCATGCTTTTCTAGTACCCGAACAAGATGCCAAGCATCTTCCAACGCCTGACACGCCCCCTGGCCTGAAGTAGGTAAAGGGGCATGAGCCGCATCGCCAATAATAAGCACGTTGTCTTGGTGCCAATATGGCAAACGGTCAATATCATGTACAAAAATTAACTTGAGTGAATCTTTATTATAAGATTTAAGAACCTGTTGCACAGCATCTGGCCAAGTTGAAAAGCGCTGATGCATTTGCTCATACCAATCACAAAGCGGCCGTGTTTTATCAATATCGGCACTCCACCCAGCAGCCCAGTAACAAAGGTCACCTTTGACAGGCACAATACCAAAGCGCTCGCCAGCTGCTTGAAAATCATGGATCACATTATCTAAAGTGCCCGGTTTTAATTGGCTAATTGCAATAATATTAATAAAGCCCTGATACTGAGGAGTCACTTTTTCTGCATATAAGGATTGCCTTACCACAGAATTCATTCGTCCATCTGCACCCACCACTAGATCAAAATCTTGTTTTAGTTGAGCAATCTCTGATACGGTTATTGTGCTGTTAAAATGTATATTAATTCCTAAATCAGCTAATGTTTGCCCCAGCACACTCATAAGATCACGGCGCAAAATACTGACACTAGAAAAGCCACTCAGAGTATTTATTTTCGCAATATCAAATTCATTTTGCACTGCGCCATGCTGATCGAACTGACGCATATTCATAAGCATACCACCGAGTGCTTGGATCTGTTCATGCACACCCATTTTCTGTAACACAAACATCGCATTAGGCCATAAAGTAACCCCCGCACCTATAGTCGAAATTTTACTATCGCGCTCAAACAAGCTCACCTGATACCCTTTTTGCGTAGCAAGAATAGCCAGCGCTATACCACCGATACCTGCACCCACAATAGCAATTCGTTTACCGTTCATATTATTTACCTCAATAATTAACTGAATAACCATTATCACAAAGTCATTTTTTAAGATAAATTAGTAATAATTGTGTTATTAATCCCATATTTTGAGTTAATGAATGATAGATAAAATCGAACTACAATGGTTAATCAGTTTTCAATGCGTTTATGAACAATTGAGCTTTAAACTCGCTGCCGAGCAATTGCAATTACCTACATCGAATGTCAGTCGTCATGTCGCGTTATTAGAGCAGCAGCTTAATTTAAGATTATTACAACGCACAACCCGTAAAATGGTGGCAACCACAGCGGGTAAACAGCTTTACCAATCTATCACCCCACTGACACAAGCTATGGATGACTCGCTAGAAGAGCTATCTTTGCAAGGCGAGTCTCTCGCTGGGCACCTTAAAATCATCATGCCTGATCTGCCTTTTTTAGCCGAAATAATGGTCGAGTTTTGTTTTTTGCACCCACAAATACAATTAAGTTGTGATACACAATTAAACCCTAGTGAAGGATTGCTAGAAGGGTTTGACTTAGTGCTACGCTTTGGCCGCGGACCATTAGACAATTCAGGCTGGATTGCTAAAGAGCTGCTGCGCTGGCCCAGTTGCATTGTTGGCGCGCCACAACTGATCAGTAATGGACCTGTACCGCGCTCGTTAGATGAGTTAGCTAAAGTCCCGTGTATTACGAGTTTATCTGTACTGCAGGGCATGCCGTGGCGCTTTAAACAGCAACAAGCAGCGCACGTAAAATCAAACTTTAAAGTAAACAGTGGCAACATGGCCAAAGCCGCTGCACTCAAAGGATTAGGCTATGCAATTTTGCCCATTCACGCATGCCAAGAACATATAGACAACGGTTCATTGATCAATATTAAACTCGACCATGAGCCAGAAGATCTGGTGCTATATGCATTCTATGCAGGCAGAAAATACCCGCTAGAAAAGGTGAAAGTTTTTTTAGAATTTTTAAAGTCTACATGCGCAACACTGAAATAGAGTTACGTGATGTACACACAAGCTAAACAATGAAGGATAAGAACAACCTTGGTATATTCTGGGCCTCACACAAAAAGCAACTGATAATTATTTGCGTTTAATTATACGTTACCATATAGTTTGCATGTCTCTAATTTATAGCCTACCTCAGGTTAGTCAATTCTTAACAAGGAGTAAAAATGAAAAACATCGCTACACCTCTTACATTATTTTTATTGCTTAGCGCAAGTAACTTACAAGCACACGAAATTTGGTTAGAAAAAGATGATAATATGCAGGTTAAACTCTTTTTAGGTGAACCAGGAGAGCCGGAATCTGGTGATAAAATTGCAGGTCTAAAAAATACAAAAATCTATATTAATGAAAAAGAAGCCTCCTTTCCTATCACACAACACGCAACTCACTGGAGCGCAAATGTTGCTGATACTGGCGATATACTTGCTACAGTTGATGACTTATGGCAGCCATGGGATCTTGAAGAAGTACCTGTATGGCAATTCTGGAAATCACCTAAACAGCAAGCCGCTAAGCTATTCGCTAAAGCTGGGAGAAACAGTACGCAAAGTAAAGTAGAATTTGAGTTTGTGCCTATAAAGCCACAGAGTAACACTTTTACCCTAACCTATAAAAACTCCCCTGTCGTGGAACATGATGTAACTGTTTTAACACCAACTAAAACTAAAATAAAAATGACAACCGACAAAAATGGGCAAGTTACTGTTGAACCTGAGCAAGCTGGTTTATATGTCGTATCAAGTGATTACCCTGTTAACGGTGAAACTGTGATTGCTGGCAATAAAGTGGATAGCACTTACAATATTACTAGTGTGACATTTCAAGCAAACTAATAATAAATGGCTCCAAACCAAGCCCGAGTTACTTTATGTAAGTACAGGCTTGAGCATCAGCTACCTACGCCCAACCTGTAGATATTCGGCTCATACAGTGTCATTAATTTACATTGGGCGGCGGGGCTTGATTACGGATAAATGCGGGTATATCAAAAATATCTGAGGCTTGCGGTTGAGTGATCACCACTTCGGGCTTTTTTAATTCGCTACCTGCCGCTTTATCGTGCTGCTCTACAACCATCTTTGCACTCGCCCCTGTCGCTATAATCAATAATTCATAATTGCTGGCTAAATTGTCGATTTTAGACACTCCGCAAATCACCAGCGCATTTGGGCTTACTTGTTGGCGTACCGTGTCGGTGATGAGGTTATAACTGCCCAGTGCAATCTCCTCTTTACAATTTACTTGCACAATAACACCCGAGCTGGATGACATATCCACCTGATTAACCAAGGGGTTTTTAAGCGCACTATCAAGTGCAGTGGCAAATTCGTCTTCGCTATCACATTTGCCCACACCTAAAACCGCATCGCCTCGGCAATCCATGATTTTAGCAAAGTCATTTAAATCAACGTTGATCAAACCTTGATAGCACAGCATATCGATCAATGATTTAATTAGTGAGTGGAGTATTTGATTACTGTGTTTAAAGGCATCAAATAAACCAACGTCATTACCTAAAACCTCAATAAGTTGATCATTCGGTAAAGTGATCACCGCATTGGCATGCTCTTTTAGCGTGTTCAACCCTGCTTGTGCAACGTTTGATCTAAACTGCCCTTCACTGCTAAAAGGCAATGTCGCTACAAATATCACAGGCTTATTTTGTTCACGAGCTAGCTCTGCTATATACGGGCTTGCACCGGTGCCAGTACCACCACCAAGCCCTGTTGCGCACAATAAAATATCGCAGTTATTTATTAATGCTAAAAGTTGATCTTTGCTTTCTTGCGCCGCTTGTAAACCAACCTCAGGGTCGGCGCCAGCGCCATAACCATGAGTGAGCTCTGCGCCAATCAGCACAGCATCATCACTTTGAGTATACTCAAGCACCACTTTGTCAGTATTAACGCTAAACAACTTTGCTTGTTTTCCTTCGCGCTGCTCATAAATACTATTTAACGTATTACAGCCACAACCTCCAATGCCAAATACACCAATAGATAAACCATCTTGCTGCTCAATTAATTGAAACATAACACCTCCTTCATATTTAAAAGGAGCATAACAAATAGGTGCGTCAATAATTGACGCAGCCAAGTTAATTAGCGTTATTGATAGTTACTAGCAGCCGCTTTAAGCTTTGTAGTGATTCTTCTCCTAATTTGATCAGGCTTTATCACTTCAAGCCAATGAGCACATTTAAATAGCTCATTGGTTAGCTGTTCGGTATCAATCGTTTGGTAGGTGAGTAATACGTTTTTATCGTCAATATGTTGTTTATCAATCAATTCGCCAAGTTCAACAAAACCTTGATTCACCGCAGAATGATTGGGCACTTTCACAACTAAATTAATCGCCTCTTGCGGCATGCCTTTATTAATCGCACTGCGCAACGTTTTTAATTGCTCAGTGCTTGGCTCTCGTCGTGTTTTTTGCAAAATTTGCACATTGCGAATACGATAAATCGGCATCTGGTAGCACTTATCGTGAAGCGACCCCACCATAAAGTGCGCCATTAATACACCGCCTTGCTCAACTAAGTTATAAAAGCTTAATTCAGCAAACTTTAACCAATGCGCCTCATCGTAAAGCACCCTATATAGCTCAGCACTCACAACACGCTTATGTTTAATCGCATGCTCAATTTGCGCAACTAACTGAGTATCCACATTCACTTTTAATAAAGGCTTAGGAAGGGTTGAAAGCCAGTCGGGCACATGCCCATTAAAACGCTTCAGCGCTTGCTCCGCTTTAGTATGCACAGAGCGCTTAACATCACTGGGGGTCGAGTGTGGTAATAACTGCTCCAGCAACAAATAATGCTCAGCCACTTCGCTGCTCATTACTTTTGCGTTACCACCTCGCCACTGCGCGTTAATAGACCAACCATACGGTTTACTGCGGGTATCTTTTTCAAGCCCGAAGCACCCTTGATCGTATAAAGATTGCAGGTCACGTTGGAGCATACGGGTTGAAATATCAAAGCCCCGACTTGAAAGCTTAGCTTTCAAGTCGGGTACTGAAACACACTGTGGGGATTTTGGTATACACTCCAAAAGTAAATTATACCGCTGAATCTGCATAGCTTATAAAACCCTAAGTAATAAATCACTAAGCTTAACACTCTATCTGCCTTAAGCTTTTAAAATAACATCTCGATGGTATTTCAAGTATTTATGGTGTTCACTTTGTGTTTTAATCTTTATTGAATTATCAAGCTGTAATTCATCAATAAGCTTCAATGGTAGTTTTTTGCTAAATATAATTTCCCCGCCATCTTCAAAACTAATGAAGCCTTTATCAAACAAATCATCGTATAGTGAAGATAAAAGCAACCCATTGAACTTATCTAACCTTTCGATATTATCAGAATCTTTCCAAGGCTTGATATGGGAAGCTTTTAATATTGGTTCAAATTCCACCCCTGTTACTGCACAGCCTTTCCAAAGCGAGATTAAACTTTTTCGATATTTCCCCTGCCCTATACGTGATTGAATTAGGCTTTCACGTTCCGTAGGTGATAGTGATACAGAACGACCCAAATCAATTAATGCTTCGTAAAAGCTATCTTTTAGTTCACTAAAAACACCTGTACCTAAAGTTTCGCGTAAACGTGTAAACTTCTCTGTATTGCTTTCCTTTGTAGAAAACTTGATTTTAACAAAGTGTTTATCTTCATCAGATTTAATTTTCGATTTATCTATTATTGCATTTGAAACCCTATGAAAGTCTTCTTGTGTAAGCTTTCCGACTACAAGAGCGCCATTTTCAGAGCAATAAATCCTTAATCTTGACGCTTGTCCTCTGCCTACCATAAACCGAGGCCTTTCTTTATTATCGTGCCAACGGCAATCTGATGTTATTAGGCTATTTTTAATAACTAAAGTTAAAGTATTTGCTAAATCAAATACCTCTGGAAAATTTATAAACCATTCTTTTGCTTTTTCTGGTATCTCAAATGCTGCTTTGCTTATATCTATCATAGTTATTCTCCTAAAAGTTGTTATACATATATTTTTCATTAATTTTCAATTAAACAAACCCAATTCTTTGTTTAACACCTTCTTTTAAATCGTTTTGTTCTTGTAAAATCGATAACATTCGCTCTTGAGTCATTCGTTTTTTCGAGAACCTCATTTGTCTTTTTACAATCGCAAAGTCGCCTGGTGTTAGCTTCGACAGTTTGAACAATTCATGCATTAAGTGCTTTTTTAACACCCCTTGCCCTAATGTATTTTTAAATAATTGTTTAGCCTGTACCGGAGTCAGGTAGGTTAAATTTAAATTAAAATCAAATCGCCTCATTACCGCTTTATCTAAGTGTTTAGCAAAATTAGTCGCAGCAAAAAGTGGGAGTTGAAATTGCTCCATATGGCATAGTAATTCATTAACTGTTTGCACTTCCCAATTTGCCGTCGCTTGTTCACGGCTACACAATAAGCTATCTGCCTCATCAATAAATATTGCACTTCCTTCTTGTGTAGCTTGTTTAAATAATTGAGCAATGTTTTGCTCACTTTCGCCAACCCACTTACTAAGTAAATCAGATGCTTTAACTGAAATAAGTTTAAAATCAGCTTTTTCACATAAATAATTTACAAAAGCTGTTTTACCAGTGCCTGGCGGGCCTGTTAGTAGGGTTCGTGAACTCGAATACTCTATAACAGCCTCTTCTACCTGTTCGAGTGATGAATACTCAGACTCTATATTCACCATTTTAGGGTTAAACTTTTGTGCTGCTTGATACGTTAATTCATTAGCTGAAAAGCCGCATGCAGTTAAAGTATCTTGAATATTCTCTTCTATGCATTCACGCGCGATCTGTGCTTTAAACCCGCATAACCTAGCTACATGTACTGCTTTAGCAATGTGAGCTGGCAGTAAGTTTTGTTGAGCTGCTAATTTACTAATAAAACTGCTACCAACATTCAAGTCTTTAACATACTTGCCAATCATTTTTTCTTTAGTCGTTTTATTTAGCTTGGGAATTTCGTAAACAATATTAAATCGCCTAATAACGCTCTGTGGTAAATCTTCTAGATGATTAGTGATCCAAATACTCACCACTGGGTGATTTTCAATATAAGTATGAAGTAATTCTTTTGAATAGCTTTTAGAAAATAGATCACGCTCAAAAATGTTTTCACACTCATCCAGTAACAACATTGTTTTTTTACGCTTGCCAACCAACTTACTCACCACATTAAAGTGCTCTAAACGCAGCTCAGAGCTTGCGCTTCGACTATCGAGCTCATTTGTTGGGTTTATTAAATTACTACCTTTAGCTTGCACCTTAAGCAACTGCGAACCACTGGCTTGCGCTATATATTTCGCCAATGAAGTTTTACCCGAACCTGGCACACCATAAAATAAAATACTCAATGGTTGCCCACCGGTCTTAGTCGCATTTTGCGTAGCTTTAAGTAAAGTATTTAAATCTAAGTGAGATAAATCAGCAGCGCTAAGTTCAGAATCTTCACAAGGAGTGACTAAGTTAGATAAAATATCACTTTCACTATTTAACTTACCCTCGAGCAGGCTTTTAGCAATTGCGGTTGGTAGTATTAAAAACTCATCTTCCCCAGCAAATATCTCCATATCCATAGAATACATGCCAGATTCAATAATTAAACTAATTTGCTTGTTGAGTAGTGCTTCATCAATGCCAATCACATAAGCTATTTTTTCTAAAATAACGCTTGCGTAATCGTCGCGTAAGTACTCAACAAGTTCGCGCAATGGTTTACTGAGCGTCATGCAGCACGAAAAAATAACTAATGGAGTAACCGTTTTTGGTAGATCAAACGCTTTACAAAATATATGCACATTTTTTTGTAACGTTTTAGGCATTGTGTTTATTGCTAAATGATCTAATCGGGTAATCAAATCATCAGCATCTAAGCCCTGTAAATTTATATAATTAAAGCCAGAAATGTTACATAAAGCCTTTTTAAATAGCTTATCGTGCCAAAACTCTTCTACGTCGAATTCTTCTAATAATTCAGTGGCAAAGTGTGCAACAATTCGTTTTAATTGAGGGGTTGTGTTCATGCTATGTACCTAGTAGTTATTAACTGATGTAGCTATATTACTAAGCAGAAAAAAGTAACGTACCCACAAACCTGTCTTAAAATAAACGCATAGTACATTGATAATATTAGTTTTTTATTTTTTTGTTTTCTTTCGGTTTGTTTTTTTATTAACCCCTTGTTTTTTAGGCTCTGCAAAGGCATAAATGAAACTATAAAGTTTTTTTGGACTCTTATGAAAAATATAAATTTAGGATCGGCAAAGAACCCGATAATTCTCAAAAATAAGCATCAAGATATCGAATCCGAAAAATACTATGCCAGACATAAAAACGGAGAAATGTATATCCATAGGCCTCTTCTACAGATGCATACTATAAACAATCATGAACTAGATAAGGATGACCCTGAAAGTGGCATCTTTGCTTTTCATAAGTTAAGAGATGACCAAGACTGCTTTACAAAAAATGTTATCTCCAATCCTCATTTACAACCATTAGAGACTAAAATTTTATTGGCACTCAATGAATTTTTTCAAGCTCATTGGTCTTATGAGATGGTTTATATCTGTAGCTCCAACATAATAACCCTTGATAACTTTGGTGACGATGAGGGCTTTTGGATAGCTGAGGGAAGTACTGAGTCTTTAGTAGAAGTAAATGACGCTCCACTATATAAACTATTAGGAAAAGCACTAAATACAAATATTAGCAGCGAAAAGCTTAATAAAATACTCATAAGGTTAGATAGTTTTCACTATATCAGTGTCACACCAGTAACATTCGAAAACTCCAAGCTTGGTATCAGCCAAAAGCACGATAAAAACCAACGTGCTTATTTAAAAATAATACAAATAAATGAACTGATGGACTCAAAGAATCTCGCCGATATATGGCTTGTAAAAGACTAATACTTTGAGTTTAGAGATCGATTATCTGTCTCCTCGTAAAGTATCTCCGACTTATCAATATCAAATGGTAATACTTTGAGTGTGAGCCCGTTATCAAAAATAAAATCAGCCAAGGGCTTTAAAAATTGAGGTGTCATAGGGTAGATCAGCCAAATCACTGCGGGTTTTGATTCTTCCTTTTGGTAAGTTTGGTTATAGGCCAACATCTGGTACATATCACTTTCACTTATTCCATACTTTTTGTTAGGTAAGTTTTCGTCAATCACCTTCCACTTTGTATCACCAATAATTAATTTATTTTCTGCTTGAATATGTAAGTCAGGCTTTAATTGGAAAAGCTTGCCATTATTGGTGCGTTTTTTATTGTCGCTAGGCTCATGGCTGATTAAATATTTACTGCGAGTTTGTGTTTTAATTACATATTTTTGGAATTGTTTCTTCAAACAAATTGGTACGTAATCCTCAAATACTCGTTCCATAGGAAATAATATAGACAGCATACTTTTTGAACCATTTACCGATGTAGGGCTTTGATCTTTAAAAATCATCTCTATCCACGGCCTAATCGCTTCATAGTGAGATAAATGTCTGCCCCGTTGCCAAGCATTGAGCTCCTGCCATATAGCTTTTGAGCTTGTTACTTCTTCAAAATGAAATAGTAACTCCCTGCAAAAATGTTGCGTTTTTGCTGTCACGCGCTTGAGCGACCAGAGCAAAGCACTTTTAATTAATCGGTTTTCAGGGCGATTAGTTGTCAGCTCATCAAAGGCTATAAAGTGATGGTGTTTATTAACTAAGTTATGTCTGATTTGCTGACTAACCAATATTCTGCCTTTAATAAAAGGCTCATTACTTTCATGCGTTTCATACTGTCTTGCCACACCACGCTTAATTAATAAGCTTACCTCTTGCAAAAACAATTGTATGAATACATCAAGTAACGGCATTTTAGCCATATCTAACGATGCATTCTCGGCAACCTTACCTGGTAAATAACGCGTTGCCTTTAACATTTTTATGAGATTAGAGCGATTACTATCAATACCACTTTCATCACTCACACTATTTACGCTTTTTCGATGTGTTTTAGGCAATATTTCAATTTGGTCGCCGCAAGGTAAGCAAATTACACCAACGTAGTTTTGGCAAACTAATACCTCTTGTCGCTTTTCAAATCCATATCTAAATAACTTATCATGGTCTGCCTCACTGCAAGTTAACAGCTGTTTGAGCGCTTCAAATTGAGAGTGTTCTAGGTTTAAATGATCATCCTCATATTTAGTAATATTACCTTTGTACAAGCGAGAAAACTCATAAACAGACCATGTACTCATAAACCTTCCTTAGCTCTGTTTCATTTCATCAAAATTTTCATCATTTATGCTTTGATAAACAGCTGTATAATTTTCAATCTTGCCAAAGGCTTTACTGTCTACATAGTAAGACTTTGCTGCATACTCATCAGAGTCACCAAGCCAAGTTGTATGAGCACCTTTGAGCTCTGAAACAAATCCGTTGCCGTTAAATACTTGCTTAATTTTGTCCCAATCTTCAAAAAAGTATTCTTCCAGTAACGGCATGATGTTAGAGATAAAGACTTGTTTAAGATCTGCCAAATTACTTACATTCATTAATAAAGCGTGGCCAATAATATGCTCTCTATCTAATAAAAGTTCTATCCGTTTATTAATAGTGAATAAGAGCTTTCTTACATCAATACCATCTAAATCACTTTTTAATAATGCGTAGTCAGTTCTCAGCTCTTTAAATTCAAATCGGCGTCTTAACGCTATATCTATATGCGTTAAAGAACGGTCAGCCGTGTTCATTGTGCCAATAATATCGAGGTTGCTAGGTACAGAAAAAGGTAAGTTTGAGTATGGCAAAGTAACGGTAAGTGAATGCTCTTCACCAGCCCGTTTATCTATTTCAATAAGGCTTATCAACTCACCAAATATCTTGCTAATATTGCCTCGGTTAATTTCATCAATCACTAGCGCGTATTGATGATTAGGGTCAGCTTCAGCACGCTTACATAGGCGCTTTAAAATCCCGGGCTTTACAACATAGCTTATGTCGCCATCGTCGTTAGTTACTGGCCTTAAACCCTCAATAAACTCTTCATACCCATAAGATTGATGAAAAGTAACAAACTCAAAGCGCTTTATTTCATCTTCAACAGGAGGGCCTGCTTTAAGCTCATTTAGTTGCTCTTTATAAATAACAAGTAAATCGTGGTCTCGATTTTCAATAAACCACTTGCTGTCTTGTGTTTTATCAAAGAAAAGAGGCTCAGTGCGTTTTTCATACTTAATAGTTTCCGACTCTTTAATCGCATGGGCTTGTAAAGCAGCCCAAGCAGTCTGACGTATATTAGTAGTTCTACCATTAAGCGCTAGCTTCGTTGTAAAATACTCATGATTCAAAATATCTGTCACTGATACTTGTTCATCTATATCAAGTAAAATAAATGTAATAACTTCAAACCAACTTAATTCACTCAATTTATTATTAAGCCAAACTTCAGGCTCTTCAGAAGTACCATTTTCAGTGTATTGTTCTTTTAAAAGCTTTTGCAGAGTAAAAGTTTTACCAGTACCTGGTGGGCCGTAATAAATAAGGTTTTTTGATTTTTTTTCTGATTTATTTAGTTCTGAGGCCATTGAAGGATCCATTTCATCTTCGTCTACATATAAGTTTTCATCGTCACTTTCTTTTTTTAGCTTTTCAAACAGCCACCAAATGAATGTATTAAAAACAAGCTCATTTTCTGGTTTATCTACCTTACTTTTAATTTTTTCGGTAACAACCTGATTTAATTCTGCCCAATTCCAACTAACATTAATTCCTAAATCAAAAGCATCATTTAAGTATTTCGTAAAAGCTCTTAAACCATCAACATTTAAAATCGTATTGTATTTTTTAGGATCTGCGGCAGCAAAAACTCTGTGGATCACACCACGCTTAATGGTATTAAACTTTCCCTTACTCTTAGCTTTATCTGCCCATTTATATATTTCTTCTAATGTGTTTGGAGTAGGGTCTTTGAGTATCAAAGCCGTAATTTCAGGCAAGTCGTCTAAAAGGTTTTTGTATTCATCATTGCTCAGAGTCCCAGGCTTAGCGCTAGCAATTCCGTTGGATTCAGACTTCCATAGTTTTTCTATAAAATCAGTTTCGTAATTGGAGGCATTGGAATCTAAGTTCTGCTCTACTTCTGCGCTAAAACGCTCATAAGCAGCGATCCAACCTTTGTTAGGCTTTTTGAGGTAATCGTTATATAAATCATTTATGGACTTGTGCTCAATAACGTCTGTAATACCGTAATCAAACTTAGAATTAACAAAGCGAATGACTTTTTCAGTACTATCAATGCTCCATTGGTTACTCACAAAAATTCGAGTGCCATCACCTAGAGTTAAAGCCTCTGTATCAGACTCAAAAAATCGCTTTCTTTTATCTTTACCATGCTTTTTCTTCTCTTCTAATTCTTTTGGGGTTATGTATAGAGGCTTGCTTTTACTTCTATTTTTTTCGATTGCTAGGAAGTCTTGTTTCAGTTGCTCATAAGTTGGTTTTTTATCTGCAACATACTTTTTCATTACCGCTAAAATAAGCGGTGCTTTACCTAACTGTTCTCCATTGAAGTTATATTTATTATAGGTTGGCATACAATTCCTTTTTAAATGATATTAAGTATTTAGAGGTTTTAATTATTTTTCAGATAACTCATTCGCAGAGCAAACAGACCGATGGCCTTTATATATCAGTCTTTTCTTTAGTTCTAATCTGCCATCTGCAGTCCATTGCTTCGATTCTTCCTGTACTAGCGTTAAAACTACACCTGCCTTTTCATCATCTAACCCGATTTCTACAGTTTTATTGGGCTCGCTCCATAAGGAGATCACGTTACTTTTAGAAAACTCACCACCATTTGTAGAGCGTTCAACTATCCCATAAGGTGAAATAGTAAGGACACTACTTCCCGGCTCATCTACTAAAGTGTGCGAGTAATGCCCTGGCCAGCGACTTTTAAGTTGAGGTCCATCTAAAAGAAGAGCAACAACTAGATGAGGGGCTAATGATCTCAGTACACCTGAGATCGGCTCTTGCCTCGCAAGGTCTTCACATATTAATGGGCATATATGAGTTGAGCTTTTTTCAAATGAAAGTAATTTTCTAGATCCAATTAAACAGTCTTCCCACCACTTTACTTTTTTACCTTCAAAAACCTTCTGTAAGCCATAATTACTTACTTGTTGCTGATCAATAGCCCAGCGATGGTGCTTTTGTTGAGTCTCCGCAACAAAGCAACTCGTGTTTTCATCCCAAACTAATACCGATAAGCTATTCTCACCGTATGTACCGCCTGTTCCTTTTGTAAAAACGCCAAATATAAAAGTCGGAACTTTAAAATCCTTGCTTTTAAAGTACCTACCTAATTCTGAAATAATAGTTTGCTTATTTACACTATCAATTGAACACTCTGGAATTACAACAAGATCTAAAGGGCTATCAGAACTCTCAACTGCATATATAATTTTTTTTGCTGTAATTACTTCTAAGTTAGAATATGAGAAGAACCCAAATTCATCATCCATTTGTAATAGTGGTTTTACAGCTGTATTGAAGAAATTATCTTCTACTTTTAATGGCCACGGCAAAAGTAAAATATTAAAGCCTTTTTGCTCATTGCTGTATTCGACTTTTTGGGGTAGTGAGTTTATCTCTACACCTGCTTTTACATAAGCTAAATCGTGGCTCAAACTATTTAAGGATATACCTGATTGTGGTGTGTGGGTTTTATAATGGACACTTCCGTAACTGGAATTACAATTTGAAAAGCTCAATATCGCTGAACTTTCTGAACGTGCTAGCTTTTTAACCTGGGCTGCAATGTATGCGGGAGCGCCCTCTGAAAATAAAGTATTTTTGATGTTAAAAGCACAACTATCGCTTCTTGAATTCAAGTATTAAGTGCAATCAT
>NZ_MXQF01000028.1 GCF_002165575.1 Pseudoalteromonas sp. A601 | reverse complement strand
TAGATGAGTTTGATTTTGATATGAACTTACTTGACGAAAACGCACAGCCAGTGAATCCACTGAAGAGTGTTGTTAATCAGTAATATTTAACTTAATTCAACAATGTAAGCGCCTAGCAGTAAGGGCGCTTTTATACTTAAAGCCCATGCAATTTTGTGTGGGCTTTTTTTGTAATAGCTCTAACAAACTGACTAAAGCATTTTATCTACAGTTAGTTATGCCATACTACGCATTGGTTTTGTTAACGTAGGTGTGTATGTCTTTTTATCTGCCTTTAATTCGTCTTCATTATAAGAAGATTAAAATCACAGAGACTATTACTTCATTATGGAGTGGTTGTGGCGAAATAGTACGTTGTCGTTTGGACGATAAAGCGTGTGTGATTAAAGCGATTAATGTTCCCAAGCACATTAATCACCCGCGAATTTCACAAACGCAGTTTGCGATTAACCGTAAACGTTGTTCTTATAATGTTGAGTACCATTGGTATTTACATTATGCGCCGCAATTACCTCAGGAATCTCGGGCGCTTAGTTGTTTTAAAGCCATAGAGCATGGACCACAAAAGGTATTAGTATTTGCTGATTTTGCAGCAGATGGCTTTACTAATGCACAAGTACATCAACGACACATAGCAGCTATTCTCAAATGGTTAGCATATTTTCATGCATTTAACTTTGAAGTTAACCTCGATGGTCTTTGGCAACAAGGCAGTTACTGGCACTTAGCAACTCGCCCAGATGAATATGAAAAAATGCCTGATAGTGCACTTAAACTACAGGCAAAAAATATAGATAAAATATTGCGTGAGTGCCAATATAGGACGCTTATTCATGGTGATGCAAAGCTTGCAAACTTTGCTGTTAATTGTTCTACGATGGACGTTTTAGGTTATGATTTTCAATATACCGGTGGCGGCGTTGGTGTTGTTGATGTCATGTACTTTTTGGGTAGTTGTTTGAACGAACAGCAGCTAAACGATACAGCCGATGATTATTTAGCTAACTATTTTAAGTACTTTAGCGATGCGATGCAGACGTTTGGTCATGCTAAATCTACGCCCGTCGTTATTGATGCTTGGCGGGAACTTTGGCCCGTTGCGTGGGCTGATTTTTATCGCTTTTTAGCAGGTTGGAGCCCAGAACATACAAAGATCAATACCTATATGCGTAAACAATTTCAAATTACAAAAATAAACTTTGGAGCAAGGTAGAATGACAAAACAGATTCGTTGGGGCATGATTGGTTGTGGTGCGGTGACTGAGGTGAAAAGTGGGCCTGCTTATCAGCACACAGAGGGCTTTGCTATTCACGGGGTGACCCGCAGAGATACCGCTCTTGCTGAAGATTATGCTAAACGTCATAACGTGCCTTTGGTGTTTAAAACTGCGGATGAGTTGATTGCCAGTAATGAAATAGATGCAGTGTATATTGCCACGCCCCCAGATAGTCATTTGAAATTGGCTTTAATGGTAGCAAAAGCAGGTAAACCTTGTTGTATTGAAAAGCCCCTCGCACCAACGTTAGTGCAAAGTGAGGCAATTCTTGCTGCCTTTTCTGCTAAAAAAATTCCTTTATTTGTTGCTTATTATCGTCGCTCTTTGCCACGCTTTAATAAAGTTAAAAGCCTCATTGATGCTGGTGAAATTGGCTCTGTGCGTCATGTAAATTGGCATTTGAGTAAAGCCCCTAGCGAAGTTGATAAGTCCAGGGATTATAATTGGCGCACAGATAAAGACATTGCACCAGGTGGCTATTTTGATGATTTAGCCAGTCATGGCCTTGATCTGTTTGGTTATTTATTTGGTGAGTATCAATCAGTGAAAGGACTCGCTACCAATCAGCAAAATCTCTATGGCGCGTTTGATGCCATTAGTGCCTGCTGGCAACATAAAAGTGGAATTACCGGCTCAGGCAGTTGGAATTTTGGCGGCTTTTCACGCTTTGATATTGTTACTGTGTATGGTGAAAAAGGCGAGATAACTTTTAGTGTGTTCGATGAGCAAGCAATTAAAGTTGTCAATGCTCAAGGACAACAAGCATTCACTATAGAGAATCCAACACATGTTCAGCAGTATCATGTTGAAAATATGGCATCGGCATTACTTGATAATACAATTCACCCATCTACAGGCTATTCAGCAACCCATACAAGCTGGGTGATGGAGCAAATATTATCAAGTAAATAAGGTTAATTAAGTGGTAAATTGAACTTTGCTTTTAACGCAGAAATTAATAAGCTTCTTTCGGGATCAGTAAAAAGTTGCTGATGAAGCTTTATGATCTGATTTTGCATTGTCGTTTCTTTTAACACTTTATCAAATGTAGCAATGTTTAGCTTTCCTTGCTCTGAGCGAGAGCAGGCAAGATAACCAAATACTGCGTGGCTTTCTTCATCTATTGATAAAAAACGAGTTTTTTCGATTCGAGGGTCGTTTTTAAAGCGTTCTTTAAGCACCGTAGTGTACTCTAATATGGCGTCTAGCTTATTCTGGAATAACATTTCATGTAAACGTCGTGAGCTTTTATCACCATTGATGTCTACAAAGTTATCCGGGTGAGAGGCAATAAATTGATCGATGTGCTTGCCATAAGAGCGACCAGCAGAAATACCGATTAAAAATTTATGTTTTTGAATAACTTCCTCTAACGTTATATCTTGAGATAATTCTGGATGATTGTAAATTACTAATCGATTACTCGGAAAGGCCATGATTGGGTATTGGTTGAAAAAGGCACTTTGTTCGCGTTCACTATTTTTCACTTTATTGTACAAACACACATCAGGCATTGTTTGTAGCTGTTTCCATTCGCGTAATCGGCTTGCGGGTATAAATTCTAATACCGTAGCGGGGGATATTCGTTCCCCAATCGTTAGCATAATTTTATTTGCGATATTTTTATCAGCCTTATTATTTTCAGGAATGAAATCACTTACTATTTGTATCTTAGTTAGCTGCTTTTGCTCAGCACTAATCGAAGAAGCAAATAATACAAAGAAACTCAAAGCAAAAAATAAAGGGCTTTTCATGCCATGCGCCATACTTAAAAAAAACATAATAAACTATACCTGTTTAAGTTCTATTTGATAATAGATTGTTGCGTTAAATGACATAAATTGCGTATTTAATTCCACTATCGCAATCATTCTTAATTAAATTGATATGAGTTAGCATTTTTTAAAAGTCACTTTAGTATTTTTACGCTAAAATAAGGCAAGTTTAATTTCTATCAGGCACTAAAATGACAATTCATGTAATAAATCACCCTCTTGTTCAACATAAATTAGGCCTAATGCGCGAGTATGGCATTAGCACTAAAAGTTTTCGTGAACTTTCATCTGAAGTGGGTACGTTATTAACCTATGAAGCCACAAAAAACTTGCCACTTGAAAAAGTCGAAATTCAAAGTTGGGATGGTAATAAGCTTGAAGTAGAGCACATAAAAGGGAAAAAAATTACCGTGGTGCCAATTTTACGAGCAGGCCTTGGTATGATGGATGGCGTTATGCAGTTATTACCTGCAGCTAAAGTCAGCGTCGTTGGCCTGCAACGTAATGAAGAAACATTAGAGCCTATCCCTTATTTTGAAAAACTCGTTGGTAAAATTGACGAACGTTTAAGTTTAGTTATTGACCCGATGCTAGCAACGGGCGGATCGATGATCGCTACTATCGATATGCTAAAAAAAGCCGGCTGTAAAGAAATCAAAGTGATTGTGTTAGTTGCCGCTCCTGAAGGCGTAGAAAAAACATTAGCAGCGCATCCAGATATAGAAATTTTTACTGCATCACTTGACTCACATTTAAATGAAAAAGGCTATATCATTCCAGGATTGGGTGATGCAGGTGATAAAATTTTTGGCACAGTTTAGGTTATTACCGTGACTAAAAATAGTGTGAATCAAGAGTCAACCTTTTCTGTAGAAACTATCTTAACTGGGGCGCAAATGTTATTTGTCGCCTTTGGTGCGCTTGTATTAGTGCCACTGTTAACGGGTCTTGACCCGAATGTGGCGTTATTTACAGCAGGGATAGGCACTTTACTGTTTCATGTAGTGACAAAAGGGCAAGTTCCTATCTTCTTAGCGTCTTCATTTGCTTTTATTGCACCAATTATTGCGTGTGTACAAATGTGGGGCGTGCCTGCCACAATGGGCGGTTTAATGGCCGCAGGTTTTGCATATATGCTGTTAAGCATTTTAGTGAAACTAAAAGGCGTTGCGACATTACATAAAATATTACCTCCGGTGGTAGTTGGCCCGGTGATTATGGTGATTGGCTTAGCGTTGGCGCCTGTTGCAGTTAATATGGCTATGGGTAAAAGTGGTGATGGTTCAATCCAGTTGATAGCCTATGAAAAAGCTATTTGGGTGGCTGCATTTTCACTTTTAGTGACTTTAATCTTTGCTGTGTGGGGGAAAGGTGTTTTTAAACTTATTCCTATCTTAGCGGGTGTGGTAGCAGGTTATAGCTTGTCGTTAGTTCTTGGGATTGTACAATTTGATGCTGTAAGTAATGCACAGTGGATTGCTATGCCCGCATTTACGTGGCCTGAATTTAAATGGCAGGCAGTGCTATTTATGGTGCCTGTTGCTATTGCTCCTGCAATTGAACACATCGGCGATATGATGGCGATAAGTCAAGTGACCAATAAAGATTATCTTAAAAAGCCTGGTTTGCATCGAACTTTGTTTGGTGATGGTCTAGCCACTACTGCAGCGTCTATTTTTGGTGGGCCACCTAATACGACTTATTCTGAAGTGACAGGGGCGGTTATGCTGACACGTAACTTTAACCCTAAGGTGATGATGTGGACAGCAGTAATTGCGATCATTTTGGCCTTTGTGGCAAAAATGGGGGCTGGTTTACAGACTATTCCTGTGCCTGTAATGGGCGGCATTATGATTTTATTATTTGGCTCAATAGCGGTTGTTGGTCTTAACTCGTTAGTTAAATCGGGTGAAGATCTCACCGCCCCTCGCAACCTATCCATAGTTGCACTTATTTTAGTGTGTGGAATTGGCGGCATGCATATTGGTGGTAATGAGTTCAGCCTGCAGGGCGTCAGTTTATGTGCAATCTTAGGTATTGTGCTAAACCTAGTATTACCGAAGGCGCAAAACAGCGCATAGTAATCGAACATAACGTTAATTAATTGCACCAAAATAGCGCATTTCATATGCGCTATTTTTTTAACTTATTAAAAGTTATACATTTTAAATATTGGTCTGCTATCTGCATTTAGTATTATTAATATGAAGATGGTGAGATATGTAAAGAGGTCAATATAGTGGACATTACTCCGTTTTTAGCAAAGCATCAGTTACCCCTTAAATATCAGTATTTAAGTGAGCAATTCTTTATTCCTTTAGCTGAAGATATTATTGCAGCAAAGCCTTCAAATCAATCCATACTTGTAGCAGTCAACGGCTGTCAGGGCTCAGGTAAAACCACCTTAGCGGACTTTTTAGTTACCTGGATAAACAGTAACACTGAATTTAATAGTATTAGTATTTCAATTGATGACTTTTATTACAGCCGTGAACAACGTGCTAGTTTAGCCAAAGATATTCACCCATTATTTGCTACTCGAGGCGTGCCAGGTACCCATGATACCGAGTTAATGAAACAGACCATAACTGATTTACTCGCGGGTAAAAGTGGTATCGCCTTACCTCAGTTTGACAAACAAACGGATGATCCATTAGCGAAAGAGCAATGGCATAAAAACAAAAAAACTGTTGATATTATTTTATTTGAAGGCTGGTGCGTTGCAAGTAAAGCTCAGCAACCCTATCAACTAGAGCAGCCAATTAATCAACTTGAAGAAAGTGAAGATGAAGCGGGAGTCTGGCGTCGCTGCGTAAATAGTTGTTTAGCTAATGAATATCAAAGTGTATTTGGCTTAATTGATTACACGGTCATGCTGCAAGCCCCCTCATTTGAGGATGTGTATGGTTGGCGGTTAGAGCAAGAAAAAAAGTTATTAGCTAAAAAAGGCACCGGCAAGGGCACATTTGACGAGGCGAGTTTGGTTAGATTTATTTCTCATTTTGAACGCATAACGCGTGAGAACCTGCAAACTTTGCCCGAAAGCGTTGATGCCCTTCTGACGTTGGATGGAGCGAGAGACATCAGCGCAATGACTCTAAAAGCAGACTCAGTCCCCCAGCCGTTAATATTCACCGATTTGGATGGCACATTACTCAATCATGATGACTATGACTGTGCCGCAATTAAGCCTTTTTTAGCTAAACTGAGCGCTGCGGATGTGACAGTGGTTTTCAATACCAGTAAAACATTTGCTGAAGTGACGGATTTGCAGGCTATGTTAAATCATCACCAGCCATTTATTACCGAAAATGGTTCAGCGGTTTATATCCCCAAATTTTTCTTTCCAATTAAACCAATTGGCTGTGAAGAACTTGAGCTGTATTGGCGTTATGCGCTGGCACCTACTTGCGCAAAACTTCATGAAGATTTAATAAGCCACGCAAGGGAATTTAAAAACTGCTATCGCTTATTTAGTGAACTGAGTGCTCAAGAAGTCTCAGAGCTCACAGGTTTAAGTGTTGAACAAAGTAAACTTGCTTTGACACGAGAATATTCAGACCCAATATATTGGCAAGGAGACGATGAGCAGCTAGGTGCATTTTTAGCACTTATGGAACCACTTGATTATGAAGTATTAGTTGGTGGACGTTTTATTCATCTAAATAAACAAACCAACAAAGGACAGGCACAAAACTGGTTATTAAACCAATTTAAAATACATTATCGTCACCCATTTACCACGATTGCGTTAGGGGATAGCCAAAATGATATGGCAATGCTCGATGAAGCCGATATCGCAATTTTAATTACTAACCCAAACAGCAAGGCTAAAGCCAAATTGGCACATAAACCGTGGCATGTTAGTGAACGTCCTGCACCTTTAGGTTGGATTGATGAGGTGGCCGACTTACAGATTATTAAAGCGCAATTAGCGCCAACAAAGGAGCCGTCACATGGCTGATTTTTACCAAAATGGCATAATTACTACATTGCATAACATCGCAGATCGTCCGGTAGAAGAGTTAGAGGCAGAGCTGTTGAGTTTCTCTAAGCAGCGTCCAATGGGACTCATTTTACCCTCATTATACAGTGAGCTTGAAGGCCCAGCGCTACAAAATATAGTGAAAGAACTTAAACAAGTTCCTTATTTATCGCAGATCACAATCGGCTTAGATAGAGCTGATGAAAGCCAATACCGCAGCGCATTACAGTTTTTTTCAGAGCTTGACCAGCCACACCGGGTTTTATGGAATGAAGGCCCACGTTTACAAGCTCTCGATAAAGAATTGCAACAACTTGGAGTAGCGCCAAGAGAACTAGGTAAAGGACGTAATGTTTGGTATTGCATGGGTTATAAGCTTGCCACCTCAAAGGTCGAATCAATCGCATTACATGATTGCGACATTTTAACTTATAATCGAGGGCTCTTAGCGCGTTTAATTTATCCGGTTGCACACCCTCGCTTTAACTATGAGTTCTGTAAAGGGTTTTACCCGCGTACAGCCGACGGCAAAATAAATGGCCGGGTGTCTCGTTTGCTTGTCACGCCGCTGTTACGTTCATTTAAAACAATTTTGGGTAGCACAGACTATTTGGAATATATGGATTCATTTCGCTATCCATTAGCGGGTGAATTTTCGTTCCGCCGAGATGTACTTAATGATATTCGTATTCCAAGTGATTGGGGCTTAGAAATTGGCGTATTATCTGAGATGTATCGTAACTATTCACATAACCGTTTGTGCCAAGTTGATATTGCAGATAACTATGACCATAAACATCAGGTACTTTCACTGGATAATCAAGCAGCTGGATTATCAAAAATGTCGATTGATATTACCAAAGCATTATTTAGAAAACTAGCCACACAGGGTGTTACATTTACTACCGAAACCATTCGCTCACTCAAAGCAACATACTACCGCATTGCGTTGGACTTTATTGAAACATATCACAATGATGCGATGATGAATGGTCTTACATTAGATATTCACCAAGAAGAAAAAGCAGTCGAAATGTTCGCGCAAAATATCATGAATGCTGGCGAACATTTTTTACAACACCCAATGGAAGCGCCTTTTGTGCCAAGTTGGAACCGCGTAGCGTCTGCCATGCCAGATGTATTCGCACGATTAGAAGAAGCGGTAGAGCTTGATAATAAAGAGTTTTCAGCATAAAAAATGGGGTAGGGTATGAGTAAAGCGTTATTTGAACAACGGATTGAACAGCATTTAGCAAGCATATACGAAGGTGTTGATCTATGTATGAGTATTGATACGCTAGCTAGCATGTTGATCACCACCATGTTAAAAGATGATCCAGTACGCGACCCAACGCCCCATAAAAATCGCTGGGATCAGCAAGACGTTATTCTTATCGCATATGGCGATTCTATTATGCGTTATCAAGATGCAGATCAGGCGGTAGCTGTACCGAGCGAACCGCCTTTGCATACCTTACATCGGTTTATGAAAAATCAATGTGCAGGAACAATCAACGCATTACATATATTACCATTTTATCCGTATAGCTCAGATGAAGGCTTTGCGGTAATGAACTATGTTCAAGTTAATGAGTCGTTAGGGAGCTGGGAAGATATCCAAGGTATTGCTCAAGATGTAAAACTTATGGCGGATTTAGTGATCAACCATTGTTCAAGCCGAAGCCGTTGGTTTGAAAATTTTATACAAGGTAAAGAGCCTGGTCTGAGTTATTTTAAAACTGCGAACTTAACGGATGATGTATCTGGCGTTGTCAGGCCAAGAACGTCCCCTTTATTAAACACGGTACAAACAGCCCTAGGTGAACGTCATGTATGGTGTACTTTTAGTCCAGATCAGGTCGATTTAGACTTTGCAAATCCATTAGTCCTTAATGAGTTTGTGGGGATTATTCGCCACTATTTAGACAATGGAGTAAAGATTTTTCGACTGGATGCAGTGGCCTTTTTGTGGAAAGAGCTGAACACTTCGTGCATTAATTTACCGCAAACACACGAAGTGATTCGTTTATTACGGACTTTAATAGAACATGTAGAACCAAGTGCAGTTATTATCACGGAAACGAATATTCCAAACCGTGAAAACTTATCTTACTTTGGTAATGCCAACGAAGCCCATTGTATTTATAATTTTTCCTTACCTCCATTACTATTACATACCTTACTCAGTGGCGATAGCAAAGCACTAAAGCACTGGATGATGAGCATGCCACCGGCACAAAATGGGACTGCTTACTTTAATTTTATCGCCTCACATGACGGTATTGGTTTACGCCCAGCAGAGGGGTTGCTTGATGAGCAACAACTTGGTCAAATGGTTAATACCATTAGTCGATTTGGTGGCAAGGTTTCTATGCGAACCGCAAATAATGGCACCAGTTCACCCTATGAATTGAACATCGCATTATTTGATGCTTTACAAGGTACACACAAAGGAGTTGATAAATGGGGGCTGCAGCGTTTTGCGTGTGCTCACGCTATTATGTTTGCCTTAGAAGGGATCCCTGGTTTATACATCCATAGTTTACTTGGTACAACCAATGATTATGAACGATTTGAAAATAGCCAACATAATCGCTGCATAAACCGTCATCGCTGGCAAGAGAAAGCACTGCTTGAAAAACTATCAGATCAAACAAGTCATCATTATCATGTCTTTACTCGTATTAATAGCTTATTGGCGATACGTAAGCAGCAAGATGCTTTTCACCCTAATGCAACGCAATTTACACTGCATTTAACGGGGGCGTTGTTTGGTTTTTGGCGGCAAAGTATCGATCGCAGACAAAGTATATTCTGCGTTTATAACATTAGCGATGAACCCCAAACATTGGTCTTAGCTGATCTTAATTTAATTGACACCGAGCAATGGTTTGAGCTTATATCGGCTCAAGCCTTAGATAAAGATTTACAGACATTTGAACTTGAACCTTATCAAGCATTATGGTTATCAAATAAACAATAACGCTATGTTTAAAAGGGTAGACAGGTTGAGGGTTTTTAGTTAGTGAGTTAATTAAAGCCCTAATAATTAGCGGCATCTAATAGGTTATCAATTGTAAATGGCCGCCACGAAGCAGATGTTTTACTGAACATGCGAAAATCGATGTCTTTTAACTTATTGTTATTGATACGTTTAGCCAGCTCTTTATTTTCACTGGAAAGCGGTTTAAATATAGCAGTAACTTGGTGGGAAGCGGGCCACTTAATGGGGTCTTGGTGGTGATCATAAATTGTAATAAGCCCTAAAGCCCCTAACAGAACATGTCCACCGAGAGAAACATCTAACGGCGTTAAATCTTTTGGCGGGGCATCCCAATTCACACCACCCACTAAAATATTTTGTTTTTTTAGTTTTTTAATGGCTCTTTTAGCACCAAAACCAATCGCGTCATTTGCGCACCAAATAATATTAATTTCAGGTGCAAGTTGTAAAAAAGCCATGGTTTTAATGTAGCTTTCATCTTCTGACCAATTTGCGACATCTTGGGCAACAATATTGAGTGATTGTTTTTGCTCTGCAAATCTTTGCAAGCCTTGAGCACGCTCGATAGAGGCCGCAGTGGTATAGTCACCTAATAAAGCAAGCATATTAGCTGGCTGATTAGATGTTAATGTATGCTTGTTAAAAAGTAGATGAGCGAGATCTTTACCTGCATTATAGTTGTCAGGTATCACACTACCGATAATGTTTAAGTCATCACGGTGTAGAGTAGCGAGCTTATCGGGATCTGGCTTATTGAGTAAAAAATAGATAGGAATGTCTTTGGTATTCAATTTGGTTAAATATTCACTAGCAACACTTTTTTCATCAACCAAAATTAGATAGTCAGGATTATCAATGACCGCTTGGCGGATCAGTTCTTTCATTAAAATATGGTTTCGATTAGCGTATTTTACAGTCAAATTTATTGCTAAATCATCGGCAACATTTTGTATTTGGTTAGATACTTTAAACCAAAAGTTACCCGTATTGTTATCACCATCAGCAGTATTAGAGAATCCCGGATTAATGAAAGTGACATTTAAGCCATAAACGTTAAATGAATTTAACAGTATAAAAAAACATGAAAGGTATGTAGATAACCGGGATAAAGGCATTTGAACTCACTTAATTAATTAATAAACGAACAAATCCTTGTAGGACTAGAGCATACATAACAACCTTACTTGAGGGAAGGCTATATTTCTAACTAGAGTGCTATATAATATGCATTCTAGCATATCTGTCGCCATCAACCTTTAGGGTTTTATTTAATGAAAGCAATTTTGTGTGTGTTCGTATTACTATTTAGTCAAAGTGTCTTCGCTGTTAAAGAGAATAACTTAGAAACCAACATGAAAAATATGGGCCTTGCTTATAAGCAAAGCGTGCAAGCAACGCAACTGCACGAGTTTAATCTGGCGATCGATGAATTTATAACGCTAGTAGAACAAAGCAAAGTTGTTGGATTTAATAAAGAAGTACAAAAATCACTGCAAGGACTTGATAAAGTAATAGCGAAAGCAAAGTTGGCAAAACAACTTGCTAATAGTGAGGGGGTAGAGGCAGCGAAAAAACCTTTAAAAGCGATTGATGGCTTGCGTAAGCAGTATCATGAATTACATGAGCCACCAGGGTTTTGGGAGTTATTGTTTGGTAAGTAGCCCCATCGTTTATTTGTGCGCGTTATAATAAAGCGCACAAATTGCTCAACGCCCTCACGGGCACGTTACTTTTTCCCTTTCTTTTTCATACCTTGCACAGCTTTGAAGCGTGGATTGTCTTTACAGATCACAAACACACGGCCTTTGCGCTTTACAATTTGGCAGCCTGGGCGGTTTTTAGCACTTTTTAACGAGCTTAATACTTTCATAGAGCTCTCCTATTTAGTCGCGAGGTTTTTAAAGCGGCGATTGAACGCTGCTACACGGCCATCACTAGCGACTGTCTTCTGCTTACCAGTATAAAACGGGTGAGAATCACTCGACACATCAATCGGCACATAAGGGTAGGTTTTACCATCTAGCTCAATAGTGCGGTTCGTTTTTATTGTTGAACCAATAATAAAATAACTGTCAGCAGCTGTATCGTGAAAAGCAACAGTTTGGTAGTCAGGGTGAATATTTGGTTTCATAATGAACTCCATGTTATATGATAGTATAACTATAATTTATAGTAAATAAGAATCTTTTGCAAATAGTATTTTGCTCGTTAAATAACATTTTTGTTTGCAATTTATACAAACAAGTCAAAAGATGAGCAGTCAGTATAAAAAAACTGGCTATTGGCATTTAGCCTGTTATAAATAGGATGTAATCGAGCAAAAGGAGGCAAGCTTTAGCATGAGCGAACACATTCAACAGAGCACCGATGAGCAAAGTCAGCAGATAGATCAAAGCGTGATGGATACACTACGAAGCAAAGATAATTCATTACTCGCTCAGCAAATTGATCCACTTAGTTGCACTCATAACGACATTGTGGAGTTACTTGCACAGTATTTGGCATTGAGCGATCAAGATGATGATGATTTGTTTGATACGTGGTTTGATGGGCTCAATAAAGCACAGCACACTGTGTTAAAAGTATTTGAGGTGTATCGCGGTCAATTCGAGCATCAAGAATAACAGCTTATAAAGTGAGTTTTGGCTGTATAAAGTCTAAAAATGCAGTAATACGTGATGAAACAGCACTGTTTTTGTAATAAACAGCGTTAACAGTCTCGCGCGGGTTTGGGCTTATTATGTCACTCGTTAATACCTGCACCAGCCGTCCTGCGGCTATATCTTTATTAATCATAAAATTTGACAACAATGCCAGCCCTTGATGCTCAAGGCACAGTTGTCTAATTGTCTCACCACTGCTGGCAGTAATGCTAAAGCGCAGATCGGGTAAATTTTTTAATGGCCATTGGTTTAGAGCTTTGTTGTTACTAAAGCCAATTAGTTTGTGTTTGTTTAAGTCATCAGTGTTGAATACTGAGCCATTACGGGCAAGGTATTGTGGGCTTGCAACCAGATAAAGTTTACTGTTACCAAGTAGGCGGGCATGTAAGTTTGAGTCTTTTAAATAACCAATTCGAATGGCTACATCAGTTTTGTATTCAAGTAAGTCATGAATGTTATCAGCCGATGCTAAATCGAGTGTGATATCAGGGTAAACCTCATTAAAGCCGGCAATCAAGGGAGTAATTTGGTGCAGCACAAAAGGGCTTGCGGCATCTACCTTTAAACGTCCTGCGGGTTTTTTATCGAGTAGTGATAGCGCTTCACTGCCTTTTAATATTTGATTTATCCCTTCGCGGGCAAACTCTCTATAAACATGACCTTCTTGGGTTAGCTCTATACGACGGGTTGTTCTGTTGAGCAAAGTTGTTTGTAAGGTCTGTTCCAGTCGATTCACTGAGCGTGATACTTTTGCAACTTGTACATCTAAGATACGCGCCGCGGCAGAAAAACTCCCTGCATCAACCACACTTAAGAATGCTTCAAGATCTTCAGTTTTAACTTTCATTGTAATCACTTTATCATTTTCGACAAAAGTATTTTGCCATTAAGGCTGTTTTTTGCAAACAAATATTCGCCCACACTCTGTTTTTCATTTAATTACTGAGGATTTTATTATGCCATTGGCATTATGGGCGCTTACTTTGAGCGCATTTGCGATAGGAACAACCGAGTTTGTAATTGTCGGCTTAGTGCCAACAATCGCTAACGATTTAGCCGTGAGCCTACCTTCTGCCGGACTGTTGGTGAGCTTGTATGCCTTGGGTGTTGCAATAGGGGCACCTGTATTGACTGCGCTTACAGGGCATTGGCAACGCAAAACTGTATTAGTTGCGTTAATGTCGTTGTTTATCATGGGCAATTTACTCGCTTGGCTTGCACCTAGTTACGAAACGCTCATTGTAGCAAGGATATTAACGGGACTTGCCCATGGTGTGTTTTTCTCTATTGGCTCTATGATAGCCACAGGTTTAGTAAGTAAAGATAAGGCAGCCAGTGCGATTGCAATTATGTTTACCGGGCTAACGGTAGCCTTGGTTACTGGAGTGCCGCTTGGTACCTGGATTGGTCAAGAATTTGGCTGGCGTAGTACATTTTTAGCTGTTTCATTACTGGGTTTAGTGGCGTTGGTGGGCAGCATCATATTAGTGCCAAATAATTTAGCTAAATCTACGCCTGCACGCGTTAAGGATCAGCTACAAGTATTACTTAAGCCCCGTTTATTACTGGTGTATTTAATCACTATTTTAGGTTACGGCGGTACATTTACAGCATTTACTTACCTGGCACCCATTTTGGAGCAACAAGCCGGATTTAGTTCATCCTTCGTTGGCTTAATTATGTTGGGTTACGGTGTTTCTGTGGCTATTGGTAATATATATGGTGGCAAACTGGCGGATAAACATGGACCAATTTCAGCATTAAAAGTGGTATTTATAGGCCTGACTGTGATTCTATTTGCACTCACATTTACTATGAACTCACCTTGGCTGATTGTTGCAACAGTGCTGATTTGGGGGGCATTTGCCTTTGGTAATGTACCCGGATTACAGCTGTATGTAGTGAAAGTTGCTGAGCAAGATGCACCAAAAGCCGTTGATGTTGCTTCAGGTTTAAACATTGCGGCATTTAACGTAGGCATCGCATTGGGCTCAATAAGTGGTGGATTTGTGGTTGAGCATTTATCGTTACAAGATACAGCATGGATAGGTGCGCTTATTTGTTTGACTGCTTTAGCTGCGACATTTTTGGCCGGCCATATTGATAAATCAAAAACGGCTACTTAAGGGCACATTCAGTGATTGTTTGTCATCATGACTTGAAATACATGTTTACGACCACAGTCACTTATTTAATTTAATGTTATAAGGAGATGTTATGACTCAGCACGTAATTGAAATGCCTGACTTAGGTGTAGGTACGTTCCGCTTAGAAGGTAAAACGGCCTATAACTCGGTAAGTATGGCGCTAGAAGTAGGGTTTAGGCATATAGATACAGCGCAAGTATATGGCAATGAAGCGCAGGTTGGACAAGCTATACAAGACAGTAACATTGCGCGTGAAGAATTATTTATTACGACCAAGGTATGGAACGATAAGTTAAATAAAGCGAGCTTTATCGACAGTGTCAAAGAAAGCTTAGCTAAGCTTCAGGTTGAACAAGTAGACCTATTATTGATCCACTGGCCTTCACCGAGTAATAGTGAGCCTATGAGCGAATATTTAACCGAATTGAAGAAAGCCAAAGAGCTGGGCTTAACAAAACATATAGGCGTATCAAATTTCACCATTGCTAATTTGAATGAAGCAATGCAAACACTTGATAGCCGTGAAATTTTCACTAACCAAATCGAAGTTCATCCTTATCTTACTAATACTAAGCTGCGTGCTTTTTGTCAGCAGCATGATATTCATGTAACAGCGTATATGCCGTTTGTAGTGGGTAAGGTACTTAAAGATGACACGGTACTCGATATTGCGAAAAAGCATAATGCATCGCCTGCCCAAGTTGTACTGGCGTGGATAAATGCCAATGGCATGACCACAATTCCATCATCTACTAAGCGTGAAAACCTAAAAGATAATTTTGATGATTCAGTTAAATTGGATAACGACGATATCGATCGTATTAATGCGCTCGATTGTGGCGATAGGCAAGCTAGCCCAGAGTTTTCGCCGCAATGGGATGAGTGAATTATAAAATAATCCCAGTCTAAAACTCACATCTGAGCGCGGCGAAAAGCCGCGCTTTTTATTTTAAAGCCCTATGCCTTATTTACATCGCTAAGCGCAATGATTAATATAAAAATAATAGTAATTATCGTTTGTGTTAATTTTAGGTGCTCCAGTGGCGAAAATAAAAGTTTTATTAATTGAAGACGATAATATCTTAAATAATTATCTCACCGATCTATTGGTTAAATCAGGTTACTGTGTTGAGCAGTGTTTTGATGGTTCAACTGGTTTAGAAATAGCTCAACGTCAACAGCATCATCTTATTTTACTTGATAAAATGCTCCCTAAGTTAGACGGTGTATCACTTTTAAAAACACTGCGCGAAACCAGTCAACAGCCTGTTATTATGGTTTCAGCCAAAGGCGCTGAGGAAGAACGGATTTTAGGCTTAAGCCATGGTGCAGATGACTACGTTGCTAAACCATTTAACACCCAAGAACTGCTACTTAGAATTGAAAGCCTACTCAGGCGTAGTCAAACCAGCGTTCAGCCTAATAGCCAAGTAGAAATAAGCATTGATGGCCTAATGCTGAATGCTGCCAAGCAAGTTATTAATGTAAATGGTGAAGAGCTTGAGTTCACACCTATACAGTTTAAATTGCTTTGGGAGCTTGTGTCGCACCAAAATCAAATAGTCAGCAAAGCAGACTTATATCAGGCGGTACTCAATAAAAAATTAGGCGCTTATGATCGCAGTATCGACATGCACTTGAGCCGAGTACGCAGAAAACTAACAGAAGCAAACTGGCTAGGAGAGCGCTTACAAACAGTACATGGTAAAGGATACTGCTTTAAATGAAGCGTAAATTACTTTGGAAGTTGTGCTTGATTATTGCTATAGGCTTGGTTGCTTTTTTTTATGCATTAAGTGCTTTAACATCTAAAACAGAAGAAGGTATGAGCTTTATTGCAGATAAAGACCGGAATCAGTTGAAGGCATGGGGAAAGCAGGTTGAGCAACTTTATCTATCTAATCAACATGATCAGTTAGAAGCTTTACTGGAATCAATAAGAACGACAGAAAATACCCGAGTTTCTGTTGTTCGTTTCAAAATAGAACATCTAGCGGGTGAAAAACCGGAAAAACACATCGTTGGAGCTTATCATTTTGGACGCAGTGTTGATTGGAAAATTCATCTATATTTTGAATACAATCCAATAATGGAGCTACCATTTAAAAGTAGTACTGGCAGTTTTTTGATCCAGTTACCAGAGCGAATGAGACCTGGAACATATTGGCGAACAACGAGACTTTTGATGCAAATAATTGCGCCTATGGCAGTATTAATTCTACTCTCTATCTTATTGTATAGGCATATAATTACTCCATTAAAACAGTTAGATAAAGCCACTACAGCATTCAGTAAGGGTGATTTTGATGTAAGAGTTAGAAAGCATCTAGGTAGTCGAAATGACGAGTTATCTCATTTAGCCACCACATTTGATCAGATGGCAAGTCGGATAGGTCAGCTTATTTCAAATCAACGGCAACTGATTTCAGATCTATCCCATGAATTACGTACACCATTAACACGACTAGATATTGCAGTTGAGAGCTTTGAAGAGAGAGAAAGCCAGTATCATTTAGATCGTATAGCGAGAGAATCACAACATATTCGTAAGTTGGTAGAAGATACGTTAACGTTAGCTTGGCTAGAAAATGAAGAACCTATTATTCAACAAGAAGACGTTGATTTGGTTGATTTGCTCGATGTGCTGATTGAGGATGCAAAATTTGAATTTCCAGACCGTAATATTTCATTAGATACACCAAGCAATGCTCTGATTCAAAATACTAGTCATAGAGCTCTGTGTCCAGCCATTGAAAATATAATTCGAAATGCGTTGCGTTATACACCAAAAGGTAAATATGTTTGGGTTAAATTAACGCAGGCTAATGATTACTACTGTATTGAGATTATTGATCAAGGCCCTGGTATCCCTGAACAATATTTGGATCGGATCTTTAATCCATTTTTTCGTGTTGATAATTCTAGAATGGCTGAAAATGACAGCTTTGGCTTAGGCCTTGCCCTTGCAAAACGCCACCTGAATAGTGTTAGGGGAACAGTCACGGCAAAAAATGAGACACTAGAAGGTCTATCTGTTGTGATAATGATTCCTATTTCTTAAATGTAACAATTGTAAAAGTTGTATCATCAGTGAACTTAAATGGTAATAATTCTTAATTAAGTATTTAACACTTATTTGAGACCCAATTCATGCCATCTGTATTAATAAATAAAACGTTTGTAAAAACCAGTATTGCCAGTGCTGTGGTAGCGCTTTGCTTCAATGCCAATGCGGCTGATCAACAAGAGTCTAAAAAAGAAAAGAAAATAGAAAAAATCACAGTTGTGGGTGCTACAACAAATTCAGAAATTACACCTCTTGAGCTTGAAAACTACCAAGCAAACGATTTAGAAGATATTTTCCGTCATACCCCATCAATCACCGTTGGTGGCTCGTTAGGCATTGCACAAAAAATATTTGTACGTGGTATGGAAGACTCAATGGTCAATGTAACCGTTGATGGTGCACCGCAAACCAGTACATTGTTTCATCATATTGGTCGTGTTGCGATTGAACCTGAACTATTACAAAGTGTAGAAGTGCAAGCTGGTGCCGGTGAAGCAACATCCGGTACAGGTGCTGTTGGCGGCGCTATTCGCTTTAAAACAAAAAGTGCTGATAACTTACTCAGTGATAATGAGCAATTTGGTGGTATTGCCAAGGCGAGCTACTTTAGCAATGACGGTCATAAAGAAAGCCTCTCTCTATACGGAAAACTCACAGATAAAGTGGGTGTTTTAGCATCCTATGTAAACGTTAACCGCGAGAATATGGACGACGGTGATGGCGAAGAAATACCGGGTACAGCAGCCGATCAAACCCTTGCATTTATAAAGGTTAACGCCGAGCTGACAGAAAATCAAAACCTTACCCTTAGTTACGAAAACCGTAAAGAAGAGGGGGAGTTTGGTAAACAAACCAACTGGGCACCACTTGAAAGTGATCCACTATTTATGTCGTGGGGAGAGCGTGAAACCATCGTTTTAAATCATGCGTGGTACTTAAATAGTTTAGTAAACTTGGAAACAACGATTTACCAAACTGAGTCGTCATTTAAACGTGAGCTTTATACTTGGGATGCATCAATAAAAACAACGGGTTTTGATATTCGCAATACCAGTGATTTAGGTATGCATACGCTAACATACGGTATTGAGCAGAAAGTCGATAAAGTGCATGCGCAGTCTTATGAAGATTTTGGTGGGATTTTTGATGAAGAAGGCACAGTGACCGCGGTATATATTCAAGACCATTGGCAATTAAGTGATGCCCTATTACTTAGCTTTGGTGCGCGTTATGACGCGTATGAACTTGATCACAGTGGTGTCGAAGTTAGCTGGGTACAAGTTGATGGTAACTGGATTGTAGAAACCGATGCCAGTGGTGCACCTGTCACAACCTTAGATGGATTCTCAACAGATAAGCAAGATGGAGTCAGTGGCAACATCGGTTTTGAGTACAGCTTTACAGAATCATTAAAGCTATCTGCTGGGTATGCGCAAGCACTTAGAGGCAGACAAGTAGCTGATGCCTTTACTGTTGGCGAGCTTACACCAAATCAAGACTTATCACCAGAAGAGGTTGATAACACTGAACTTGGCTTAGTCTATAACGACGGTACATGGTTGTTTGAAGCATCACTTTACTTAAGTGTAATTAATGATGTGGTGTTTGATAAATTTAAAGGCCGTGAAGGGGTATTTTACGAAAACATAGGTGATTTAGAAACCAAAGGCCTTGAACTTGTGTCGGGTTATCAAGGTGATAATTTCGATGTTATCGTAAGTTATAGTCATAACGATGTTGAATTAAATAACGCCTCATTTGTGTGGCCGGATGCCAATGACGCTTCTACTTACAGCACTGTTAATTTCGACGGCATTCAAATGGCCGCTTACGAGTACGGCGGTTTAGGTAACGCAATTGGCGACTCTATTAATGTTAACTTTAACTACCATGTGAATGAGCAAATTAAGTTTGGTTTAAACTATAACCATGTTGCGGGCCTCAATGATATAGAAGTATTCCACCGTTCAATTGAGCTGGGGTGGATGAGCGAACTCGAAACAATTAATAAGCCAGGGTACGATTTATTTGATGCCTATGTAACCTACGAGCCGCTTACAAATTTAAGGTTTGACTTATCAGTACAAAACTTACTTGACGAATCTTACTTAAGCCACGGCAGCGTTGCTGACTATGGCCACATACCTGGCTATGAAAGTGTTGTAGGTATTAAAGAGCCTGGGCGTGATATCCGCCTGAGCGTGTCATATAAATTTTAACTCCTGAATGAGGTAGGTGCTTTAATAAAGCACCTACCGCTAATCAATGAATCTGACAAAAAAACACCTCACTGCAATCGATGTAACTATTCGTGTGCTTACTGCGTTAGTTGGCGGCTATCTTGTGGCAATGCTTGGCGCAATATTGATTGGTAATCATTTATTGAACGATAAAACAAACAGTATTATCACAGGGTTAATGCTTAGCTTTATTTTTTACCTAATCACTGTGTTATTTGTATTTGCCACTAAAACAACAATACGCGCTTTTGCCGTTGTAGGTGGTTTATGTATTTTACTTTATTTTTTTAAATTACTATTTGCAGGGGCCGCAGTAGTATGAAACAGCGATTTAGACAATCCATGAACTGGCTACACACGTGGTCGGGCTTTGCATTTGCTTGGTTACTGTTTTTTATTTTTGTAACGGGCACTGTAGGCTATTTTGAAAATGAAATAGACCGCTGGATGAAACCAGAAATAGCCATTGTCAATGAGCCAATTGATGACTTAACTATTTTAAATGTGGCGCAGCAGCAACTCACCGCCAATGCACAAGACGCAACTCAGTGGTATATTAGTTACCCCTCAACGCGTGATCCATATATTGATATTTCGTGGTTGCAACCAGCAAATAAAGAGACTGGGTCAAGTAGGCAATGGCATGAAAAAAACCTTGCGCCTAATACCGGTGAGCTTATAACCACCAGAGAAACCAGTGGCGGTGAAACACTATACCGATTGCACTACAATTTACATTATGTCCCTGTGGTTGTTGGTTATTTAGTTACCAGCTTAGCGACCATGCTTATGCTGATTGGTTTAGTTACAGGGGTGATCATTCATAAAAAAATATTTATCGAATTTTTTACCTTTCGTGCCAACAAGGGGCTACGGAGCTGGCTTGATATTCATAACATCTTTAGTGTGTTGCCACTGCCTTTTCATTTGATGATTACATACAGCGGGCTTATTTTATTAATGGGTGTGTCATTTGCGCCTGTTGTTGATGCAACCTATGGTGAAGGCCAAAAAATGCATCGCCAGTTGTATGATGAAACACAAGCAGAAAACACAAAAACGCAATTTATAGCGTTACCTGCTGAGAATTTATCACTTGAAGCTGCATTAATTGATGCAAAATCACGCTTTAAAGATCAGGCAGTGAGTTATTTAGGCTTGATAGACCGTAATTCTGAGCAGCCAGGGTTTGAAGTGTGGTTTGATGCGCAAGAGGGCATTGAGTTTGCAACGCTGATCACCTATCGAGTTGTTGAAAACAAAGTACAAATAGAGCAAGCCACAGGTAAAAAGTATAGTGCAGCAGAGGTATATGATGTGCTGGAGCATCTACATGAAGGCACATTTGCTGATATTTACTTAAGATGGTTGTACTTTCTATCAGGCTTACTCGGGGCGGGTATGATTGCAACTGGAATGATTATTTGGGTGCAAAAACGTAAAAAGCAGCAAACGAGGTTTATCAATGTGATAGACAAGCTCAACGCTTCTGTGGTTGTTGGCTTACCCATTGCCATAGCCGCTTACTTTTGGGCAAACCGTTTATTACCTGTTCAAATGGCTAGTCGTGCCCAGTGGGAAATGCATAGTTTATTTATTGTATTTGCGCTGTGTTGTTGTTTTTGCCTGGTGCGAGCCCCAGAAAAAGCCTGGCAAAATATGCTGTGGTTGGCAGCTGCGGCCTATGCCTTGATACCACTGGTTAATATGCTGACAACTAAACACAGTATGCTAGCAAGCTTACAAAGTAGCGATTGGTTAATGCTGGGGTTTGACTTAAGTATGCTGACTTTTGCTGGGTGTTTTGCTTTTGCGGCGGTTGTGCTGCAAAAGCGAAGTGTTATTACTTCTTCAAACTCACATATAAAGCAAACAGTAAAAGGTATTTAAATATGCTGATATTACTGCAAATAATACTGCAATTATTGGGCTTTACACTGCTGAGTTTATCACTGCAACGTCATTACAATGATGTCATTGGTCAAGCCCGGCGCTTAAAAAAAAGCACCTATCTATTGTTTCGATGTATAGGTATAGCATTACTTATCGTTGCAACCGTTAATGCAATTAACACATGGGGCACAGCACTTGGCTTAGTGTATGCTTTTGCAACCACTACACTGGTAGCGACTACATTAGCTATTTTATTCGCTTACGTTACAAAATTAAAGGCGATGCTTGAGTAGCTAATAGGTTACCCGCACGACAATAGTGTGACTGTATTGAGACCCTAATGCTTCTTTGTATTCTGGCTTTTAATTTTAAACATATTGTGTTGTTAACTTATTTACTGACTTACTCGCACCTATACTTCAATAAATCATCAATGGTATGCTACATTTTTTACTTTTGAGAATGATTATGGATGCTATTGAGCTTTTATTGACCCGACAATCCGACCCTCGTTTAACACAGCCCGCGCCGAATGATGAACAATTAGCCATTATTAAGCAAGCTGCACTGCGTGTGCCTGATCATGGTTGTATCGCTCCGTGGCAATTCATTGTTGTACAAGGTGAAGGGCGTGATCGCTTAGGTGAAATATATTATCAAAGCGCAGTTACAGAACAACAAGATGAGAAAGTGATTTCACGAGCAAAGGAATTACCTCTGCGCGCACCGATGATCATTATTGCTATTGCTAAATACCAACAACACCCGAAAGTACCGCGAATAGAGCAAGTACAAAGTGCTGGATGTGCTGTTTTAGCAATGCAACAAGCCGCATTTGCACAAGGCTTAGGTGGTGTTTGGCGGACAGGTTATTTTGCTCAAAGTGAGCAAGTGAAAGCACAGTTAAGCTTAAATGAGTTAGATGAGATAGTGGGGTATTTATATTTAGGTACCCCTGAAGTTGATTGTAAAAAAGCAGCAAAACATAAACCAGAGCACTTTTTCACAAATTTATAGTAGACAAAGGAACTTAATACTTTTTAATCAGTCATACTCTATTAAGCTAGCAGCTGATATGGTGATATTAGCTGCAGACTGTGAAGAGTGCTAGGAGGCAATTGTTTATATTCTTCTTCAGTTTGTTTTTTAATCTGTTATTTTTTGTTACTGTATGGAATGTCTTAACAATAACAATAAAGAAGACGAGAACAATGGGAAATTTATTTTTACGTGAAAAAGAAAAATGGCTAACCTGGTCATTATGGGGGGTAGTCGGTTCCGTGCTGACTCTTTATACCGCTTTTAGTACGCAAACTCCTCATTTAGTGGCTATTTCTTCAATTTCAATTTTAGTTGTACTAACTTGGTGGATGCAGCGTACACGCCGTTTTGATTTTGGTCGTGCATTTAAAGTGTGTTTTTATGTATTAATGTTGAGTATTTTGCCTGCATTTGTATTAGTGATCATGCCAAGTGATGATTTGAATAAATTTGACCTAATATTTCAATGTTTAAGTTTTGCCATTTTAAGTTTATTAGTATGTTTAGTTTGCTCGTGGATTGCTAAGCGTCCAAAGCAATATTACTAATTTTCTCTTTTTCATTAATAGGGCTTTACAATCAACTCCGTAACACCTATTATGCGCGCCGT
>NZ_MXQF01000027.1 GCF_002165575.1 Pseudoalteromonas sp. A601 | reverse complement strand
ATAGGGCTTTACAATCAACTCCGTAACACCTATTATGCGCGCCGTACGGAGAGATGGCAGAGTGGTCGAATGCACCGGTCTTGAAAACCGGCATGGGTTTGTAGCCCATCTAGGGTTCAAATCCCTATCTCTCCACCATATTTAAAAAGCCGCCTTATGGGCGGCTTTTTGCTATCTGGAGTTTATATGTCTGAGCCTCGTCAATTAAATACATTACAACGTTTACTAAAACACAGTTTATTGTGGGTTGTATTTGCATATTGTTATCACAGTGCCATAAATTTACTTGTTAAAATGGCTATTGATGCGCAACCTGATGCTGTACTTTTTACTTCATTATTATACTGCTTAGGCTTCAATGTATTAACTGCGCATTTAATGACTAAGTATGATAAGTATTGGCCGGTAATTGGGGCATGTGTGATTGGCGTAGTGGGGCTAATCTTAGTGCCAATTATATTTGTAGGAGCTCATGCGTTACTCAGTCGGGAGTTGCTTGCAGGTATTTTAATCAGCTTACCGATATTTACCCTAATAATGGGTATAGTTAAGCAAAAACTCCATAAAAACTAAGCCCAAAAGGGCTTTTTTTTATGATAGCATAGGCGCGTCTTTTAACTGGTATCAGTGCAGGTTCGGCTGGTACAAACAAACGTGAAACACATTATGTCAGATAATTTTACTACAGATGCTGAAAAAGCAAGTTACGGTATTGGTTTACAAATGGGCGAGCAACTTAAAGCGAACCCTTTTGAAGGTCTAAACTTAAATTCAGTATTTGAAGGCATGAAAGATGCTTATGCCGGCGGTGAATTCCAAGTTGAAATTCCTGAGATCCAAGCTGCATTTGAAAAAATCAACACTGAAATTCAAGCTCGTCGCGAAGAAGAAGCTAAAGTACTTTCTGCTGAAGGTATCGCATTTTTAGAAGAAAATGCTAAGCGTTCAGAAATCACAGTGACTGAATCTGGTCTTCAATATGAAGTACTTGCAACAGGTGAAGGCGAAAAGCCAACAGCTGAGTCAACAGTACGTGTTGATTACCACGGTACGCTTATCAACGGTACAGTGTTTGATAGCTCTTATGAACGTGGTCAGCCTGCTGAATTCCCAGTTGGTGGCGTTATCAAAGGTTGGACAGAAGCATTACAAATGATGCCTGTTGGTACTAAATGGCGTATCTACGTTCCTCATGAGCTTGCTTATGGTGAACGTGGTGCCGGTGCTGCAATCGCACCTTTCTCAACTCTTGTATTTGATGTTGAGTTACACGCTATTCTTTAATAGTAGTCACTGAGCTAACAAAGCTCATGATATAAAAAACCACGCTTATTTAAGCGTGGTTTTTTTATATTAAGTAGTAGTAGCTCAACTATATAGTTATAGATGAGTAACTTATAATCAGAAATATCCGCGTACGCCAATTTTAAAGTTACGCCCAGGTAAAGGAGCCTTTTCTTTAATAAATGAGCTGTGCACAAAGCCAAGTTCATCAGTTATGTTGTCAACGTTAATATAAAACTCTGAATCAACAGGTCCTACACTTAATTGATAATTTGCCTGTGCATCAAATAAGGTGTAGCTCTGTGTGGTTGTTTCATAATTTGTAATATCATTTTGCTCAAAATAATGAGTACCTGTGAGTGTAAACTGCCAATCACTAAGCGTATATTGTAACTCTGAGCCTATTTTATTGGCTGGTATCCTTGGCAGGTTTTCATCATCTTTAAGTTTTGCTGTTGTTGAATCACCAAACACTTTAACCATTGCGTTTGCGTTCACCTGGTAATGAGCATCAAATTCGATACCATAAAGTTCAGCGTCTTTGCTTACGAATTGATATACCGCGACGCTTTCTTCGTGCTCTTCACTATTTTGTTCAAAACCATGCTCTTCATCATAAACAAGGCCTGTATTTTGTTGATAATAAAAGTTTTCAATATCGTTGTAGAATAAATTGACTGTATAACCAAAGTCTCCGCTGAAACGTCTAAAACTTAAATCGAGATTGGTCGATGTTTCTTGTTTAATGTCTTGCGGCTCAAAATGCGCTTTACCATCTTCAATCACATAACCTAAGCCAAGTTCATACGTACCTGTTGCAATATGTAGTCCATTTGACAGCAGCTCTGCAGACAGTGGTGCACGTTCTGAATGTGATACACTTAACGCAACACTTTGACCTGATGTATATTGCCAAATAGCGCCGGCAGATACACTTAAGTTAGTAAAGCTTTTGCTGTAGGCAGTTATTTCATCGTGTTCTTCTTCAGCTTCATCATGCTCTTCATGGTCATGGTCATGGTCATGGTCATGGTCATGCTCATCGTGTGCTGCGATATTACTATCAATGTTGTAATCTTCTAAGCGGGCACCTAACTCAACCGTGACATCACCAAATTGCTGCTCTTCTAAAATAAAGACAGCATGGCTCGTTGTTTTACTCGCCGGCGTAAAGGCTTCTTCGCCATCGGCATCATAGTCAGAGTCGCTAAAGTGGTATCCTGCCATCCCATGCCAGTTACCAAATTTATGCTCTATGTTTAAACGCGCTTCAGTTGTTTGATTTTTAAAGGTTGTGCCAATTACGCCGTCTTCAATTTCACTATGTTGATAATCAGTGTAACCTAAGCGTAAGTTAATAGTTTCAATCCAATTATTGTGCAGTGCATAACTCATAAGACCTTGCCAACGATCTTGCTCTACACTGGCATAAACAGATTCATCTTCATCATGCTCTTCTACATGGTTTTCTTCGTCATGATCTTCTTCTTCCTCATGATCATGACCAATATGCTCATGCGCTGGGATACCATAATCTGTATCGATACGACCATAAGCAACACCTAGGGTGAAATGCTCACCTACATAACTGGTACCAAAATTTACTGTTTGGCTATCAATAAAAGTGTTTTCTACAGAGGTCGCTGTTTCGTGGGCTTCTTCTTCATGATCGTGGTCATCATGCTCTTCGTGTTCATCCTCTGGTAGCTCAAATTCTGGCGTTTGGTAATCATCACCAGTACGCTTTGTTCCATCGAAGTGAAAGTTAAAGTTGTCATGACCTGTTTCAAGCTTTGCAGCATAAGTATTGGCATTTGATACCGTATCGTGGCTGTACTCCATGGCACCAGTAAATTGCTCAATATTGTCAGTAGGAATTCGGTTATCAACCACATTTACCACACCACCAATTGCACCGGAACCATACAGTAGGGTGGCTGGGCCTCTAAGCACTTCAATTTGCTCGGCAGATAGCGTGTCATTAGATGTTGCGTGATCTGGACCAATACGGGATGCATCGCTGCTATCCAAACCATTTTGAGTGATTTTGACTCGTGGACCGTCTAAGCCACGAATAATAGGGCTTGATGACACTGGACCAAAGTAGCTGGCATTAACACCTGGAAGACCTTTTAACGTTTCACCAAGTGTTGGTTTTGATTTGTTTTTTAGTTCATCACCTGACAATACACTCACAGGTGAAATCATCTCTAAACTATTTTTATGTAAAGCAGATGCATAAACAACGACAGTTTCTACCGATGTGGGCGTTAAAGTCACGTTTACAGTTGAATTGGCTTCATTTACGTCAACACGTACATCAAGGTAGTTATTTTTACTGATATGCAATTGACTGTTGGCATCTATATCAATACTAAAGTTACCTTGGTTATCTGTTTTTATAGACTGCGTTTTGCCATGTACGTGAACATCGGCATTAGCTATTGGTTGATTATTAGGATTTACAACATGACCATTTACAGTTGCAGCATGGACAGAGTAAGAGCTAAGCGCTGTAATGATCGCAGCAGAAAGAATTGAATATCGGTTCATAATTACTACATTAATTGATTTTTATGTTGTGATATAATGTAACATCATTATCTTGAGTTATCAATAATGTTATACCATAACCTCGATATGCCAGTTTAGTTATTCTCAACTATACTTATCATTCGTTCACTGCTGGAGTCATGAGAATGACTGACAAAAGCCGTATATTTAAAGCACGATTTACCATTGCAGATTTACGTCAACAACGAAATCATCGCGAAGTTTTTACTACGTCACTGACTAAAAACGAAACACTTGATCATTTCATTTTGAAGCTATTGGGTTACAGTTTTTTGTCATATGATAAATCTGCGAAAATAAATAATTTTTCTGATAAATATAGACCAGATGTTTCTGTCAAAGCGCTAAATGAACACTATACAAAATGGTTAAGTGTTGATAAGCCAGATTTACAACGCATGCTTAAGGCTACAAAAGTCGTCGATGAATTTATTATTTTAACAACTGCTAAAAGTGAGTGGTTAAACCAGGCAAAGCCCCAATTAAGATTATTACCTAATAGCCATTTAATTGAAATTGATAAGCAGTTTATAGATCACATTAAATCAAACCTAACGAGAAACCTTGATTGGGATATTACTATTGATCAACACTGTGTGAGTATTAGTGATGATCGTTATTTTTATCATACTCAAGAGTTTGTATGGCATTAATAATTTAAGTTTATAGTAAAAGAATAAACTTTATTGTTGCATGAAAATCCTGAGCGCTTTAACTGATACATTTACCTTTATTAGCCTGTAATGTAGAGTGTTTTTTAATAGGCAGATTTGTAATTGTGCGAAAAACACTCATTGACGAATTTTAGTAAAACCTGAGTGTATGAACGTTTAAATTATGGGTAAACTATAAATGTTGTATAACTCTAGGAATAGTAAACTAGCAAATGATAAATTATTCAGATCAAAGTGAAAGAAAGTTAATTATAAAATCTTTTGCTTTTACAGGCTCTATTGCAACCGCAGTAATGTCTTTTTTTGCAATTATTGATGCTAATTATCCATTGTTTGCAAGTTTAATTATTGCTTCGAGCTTATTTATACTTCCATGGTTTATTAAAAGTAACGACAGGCTTTCATCTTGTATTGTTTTATACACTTTGTTTATATTGATGCTGTATTTGGTCTATACAGGGGGAAGCCATGGTACAGGCCCTATTTGGATTTTTATCGTTTCTCCTGTTACTTTCTTTATGCGAGGACTGCGTAAAGGGATTATAGATATAACTATTTTCATTTTAGCTGTGATAGCTGCCTTTGTGATAGCTGATAACTTTAATGGTTATCAATATAACTCCCCAGAGTTACTTTCCCGCATATTATTATCTTTTATAGTGGTTGCTTTATTAAGTGGCTTCTATGAGTACTTTCGTGAGAGTTACAGCAGAAAACTCATCCAATTAGCTAAAAGTAATGAGATTCTAGCGACTACGGATCCTCTTACCGCATTACCTAATCGACGGTATACCATGGAACGTTTGTACGAAGAAAAGTTACAAAGTGATAAATCAAATACTTCGTTATCAATTATGCTTTTTGATGTTGATGATTTTAAAAAAATCAATGATAAATATGGTCACCAAGCTGGGGATTTAGCACTCATACATTTAGCTGATACTTTTCGTAAATTTTCTAGAGCAAAAGATATTTTCTGTCGCTGGGGTGGTGAAGAGTTTTTATGTGTACTACCACAAACGAGTGTCGATGGGGCGATTGTGTTGGCCAAAAGTATTCAGCAAGACTTACTTGCACAGCCAGTTAGTGTCGAGCAGGAAAAGATAAACTTATTTGTAAGTGTGGGAGTGTGTGAAGTTATTCGTACGGGTAGTATCGACTGGGCAATAAAAAAAGCAGATGAAAATTTGTATTTAGCTAAGAGTACCGGTAAAAATAAAGTGTGTAGCGCATAAAGCTCAGGCATTCAGATCAAAATCACCAAAGTTAGACGCATCAACTTGCGAATCTATTTGACGAACAAGGTAAGAGCTGAGCTCGGCTTCTTTAATTTTAGATTTTATGTTCAGTACTTTGAAAGTTACAGTACTGAACATAATATTTTATTGGTTATTATAATTAGTTGTGGGTTCGACAATATCTAAAGGATATATTGTGGCATCGTACATATTACCGTTACTTGATGCAAAAGTGGCGCGCAATAAATAAAAGTGTCCTTTTGGTAATTGTGCTGTTGGCGTAAGGCCGTCAAGCGATAGCGTCATTGTTGATTGCCCTGATTGTGTCCCTAATACACTGGTGTCTTTAAGTACGGTGTCTTTTACAGGGATCCACTTTGATTTAAAATGCCTTAGCCAAAAGCGAATACCGCCTTCATCAGCAGCAATGACGGTATTATTTGATCCAGCGTGATAGTCGACATTGAGTACAATATCGTCACCAACTTTAAATCGCATTCCTTCAAGCTGGCTTGCATTGCTTATTCGAATGTATGGGTCAATTTTTTGTGTTACTTTAATTTCAATTTGGTCACTCACTTTTGTATTAGCTAATGCGGTTGCTGAAATGATAGCTTTTCCACTATCAATAGCTGTTACAGCCCCTGATTGATCTACTGTTGCGACAGAGGTGTTACTACTTGTCCAGTTGACCTTACTATTATCTGCGATTCTGGGCGTTGGTTTGGCCGCCAAGTTTAAAGTTTGCCCAACAAACAACGTTGGTTTATTATTTAATTGCTGATTAGTTGAATCTTTATCAAGCGATAGAATATTTATTGATTCGATAGGTATAGGTTGCCATTTAGTAATAGTGACTTGGCGGCTTGTAGAAAGGTTATTAGCCTTGCTGGTGGCCGTAATCGTTGCTTTATCTGCGTTTTTACCTAAGGCTGTGACGATTCCATGTTGATCTACGCTAAGAATAGCTTCATCACTGGATGACCATATCAAACGGGTGTCTGCATGATTTGGCGTTACCTTAGCTTGAAACTTAACTGCCGTACCTTCTCTGATTGAAGTAGGGTTTTGCTCTGATAAAATTAAGCTGGTTGGATCAAGGCTATCTGTTGTATATAAGTGGTTAACGGGCTTATTGCTAATACTGACTGTTTCACCATTTCTCCAGCTAACGTTAATATTTTCAATCGTTTCGGCTTTTCCTAGGCCAAAGTGAACAATGTTAAGTAAACTTTGTGAAAATACAGCTCCTGCAGAACCGACTCGCTTTCGATAGCTGTGGTTCGATGTTTCAACAGTCACTACAGCAGAGGTTGCATCAATATTTGCATCTGGGGAATAGCCCACTTCAACTAACGCATAGTTATTGTTAGCGTTTTCGGTGGACGTGTTGTTATATAAATACCACTGGCCACCTTCACTACCACTGAGTAAATCAAGGTTGCCATCCAAGTCAAAATCAAAAGCTTGTCCCATATCACCATTGCCGGGGCCGCCTATATCATTAGCTCCATGGCTTGTAAGGGCATGGAACTGCCCGTTACCGTCATTTAATAACATGACATCTGAAATTCTATTTCCAATATTACCCCAGCGATAAATTAACAGGTCTTGATGACTATCATTGTTAAAGTCACCGCGAGTAACACCTAAAGAATTTCCACCGAGAGGAATATTCCATGCGCTTGAAACATCAGTAAATTTACCATTATCATTACGAAGTAAGGTATCAGTGATATTGCGGTTTTCGGGTTGAAAATCAGTTTCTATGTTATCAACACCTGCTAAACTAAATTTAAACCCCCAAAATATATCGTCGTTACGAACTAGGGCTGCTTGCCAATGGCCATTTCCTAAGTGTCCAAAGTAAACCCCATTTTCTGAGATATCGGCGGGCCAGCCTTGTGCTTGTTCAGCACTAAAAGACATCTCCTCAGTACTGGCAAGTACGGTAGCTGTTTTTTCTTTCCCTAAGAATAACGGGTAATCTTTGCCTCTAAATGCACCTTGAGCTAAATAGTAATATTGGTGGAATTTAATCACTCCATCAGCATCAAAACTAAATTTATCGACTCCTTTATAACCTCTTGGCTTTATTGAAAACGTTTTTTCAATTGGATCGTGATCGACAAAAGGGGCCTCGCCTTTACCGGTTTCAAACTCTTTACCTCTGGCTAAATATAAATCGAGGTCGCCATCATTATCGATATCAATATCAGTAATTGCCATTATATCTTTATCGTTAATGATGCTTTGCGGTAGGGTATGCGTGACATCAGTAAAAGTAAAATCGCCATTGCCTTGCCAAATAGATAAAGGTGCATACAAAATAATGTCATCAATATGATCATTATTAATATCTGTGATTAATGCCCTTGAAGGGTGCTGATCTTCTATGCCTTTAACACGTTTACGTTTAAACTTTCCATTTCCCGTATTTTCATAAAAAAAATGCTGGGGCTTGTCACCGTTTAAGCTGGTTTCATTTATCAGCATTAAATCAAGGTCGCCATCTAAATCCATATCAGAGAATTTTGCGCCTCGACCGCGGCCGCCTTTATCAATAGCAACATCACCGGTAGTCAATACCAAGGTGCCATTATCGTTAGTATAAAAATTAGCTTTAGAGGGATTAGTCCCATTACCACCACCTTGGGTGACCACTAAATCCAAATCACCGTCATTATCGTAATCTCCAACAGCTGTTCCATGTAAGTCATGCATAAACCAACGAGCTAAGTTTTTGTCGTGTTTGGTTACGGTACCATCACCATTGTTCCAGTAGAGTTTGCTGCTTTCTTGATTGTGATTGTTTACGATAAAATCATAGTCACCATCACCGTCTATATCAGCAATGGTAGGGCCTGCGTATTTAATAGAGTTCACACTATCTAACCCGGCCGTTTTGGTTATATCTGTATAGGTTGGTAACGTTAAATCTGCTACATCTTCAAATGAGGCACTGTGCAGCGTGATATCGCTATTGTTAACTTTGAAACTGAGGGTGGTGTCACCTAGTTGAGGAAATTCTACTAATGCATTAAAAGTGTGTTTGCCAGTACGCGCTATGTTAAGGTTTTCAAATAATAGCGTGTTGTTGGCATAAATATTTAAAGTTGCATAGTCACCGGGATTTGATATGACGAGGTTTATTTTTTTAATCAGGCTTCCTGTCACATGATAGTTAATAGTTAGCGGGTCAGTCGTTTTAATAAGTTCTGTTTGTAGGTTTTGTAAATGAACTGAATTGACATTATTTTTAGTATCACTACACCCCGTCACCATTAGCACACCAAAAGTTAGCATTATAAGAGGGGGTATCCCCTTGATTATTTTATTTTTTAGTACCATGAAAGCCCTTCCATTGTTGTATTATCTTTTGATTGAGACGCGCATAACCAATGAGTTATACACAACTTGATGCAAAACTGACCATAGCGCATTTGACTTATTGTTAAAAGTATTTTGTTGACAATTTATTTATTTTGTTCCTTATTTGTACTAGTCTTTGTTGGTCACATTTTGTGGCTAAAATGACAACATCAATTTAAAGAGGCAAAAATGAACAAAATAACATTGTTTATCGGGTGTTTACTCACTACTACCAACTTGTTTGCAAATGATTGGGACTCAATCCCTTTACCAGTTTCACCTGATGATGGAAAAGTATGGCAACTACAAGAAGACTACTCAGATTCATTTAATTACACCGGGAAACCAGCGACATTTACCAGTAAATGGAATGATACTTACTTTAATAGTTGGACTGGTCCCGGCCTGACCTATTGGCAGCAGGACGAGTCTTGGGTTTCAGATGGTAACCTTATTATTAGTGCTTCGCGTCGTGCCGGCACAGATAAAGTTAATGCAGGGGTGATTACTTCTAAAACAAAAGTTAGTTTTCCGATATTTTTAGAGGCAAATATCAAAGTCAGTAATCTGGAATTATCTTCAAATTTTTGGCTGCTTAGCGATAATGACCAGCGAGAGATTGATGTACTCGAAGTATACGGTGGTGCGCGTGATGATTGGTTTGCGAAAAATATGTCGACTAACTTTCATGTATTTATTCGTGATCAACAATCTAACCAAATAATTAGTGATTACAACGACCAAACGCATAATACTCCTAGCTGGGGAACGTATTGGCGTGAAGGTTTTCATCGTTTTGGCGTGTATTGGAAAAGCCCAACAGACGTCACATTTTACATAGATGGCCAGCAAACGCCTGATGGTTCGTGGGCACAAGTGGTCATGAAAGACAAAGACTACACTGGGGCTACGTTAAATAAGAACACACATAATATGGATCAATCTGCTTATATTATTATTGATACTGAAGATCATGATTGGCGCTCAGAGGCTGGAAACATTGCTACAGATGCCGATTTGGCTGACGGTAGTAAAAATAAAATGTTTGTCGATTGGGTGAGAGTTTATAAACCTGTTAATGCGCCGAACACAAACAACGTTAGTAATGGCGGACAGCTCAAAGCTAAGCATAGTCAAAAGTGTATTGATATAACAGGTGGCGTAATGAGTAATGGCTCTTATTATCAGCAGTGGGGTTGTGGCTCTGATAATGAGAACCAACAATTTAACCTTGTTGAGTTAAGTAATAATGAATATGCAATTAGCTCGCAGTTAACTGGCTTGTGCATGCAGATTGAAAACGCCAGTTCAAGTAATGGCGCTAAGTTGCAGCAGTGGGTTTGTGACAATGCAAAAGCCAGTCAACGCTTTACTCTCAATAGCACGGGTGATGGCTACTTCGAGCTCAAATCAAGTTTAAGTAATAAATGTGTTGATATCGCAGGTAAACTGCAAGCAAATGGTGCTGATATTGTGCAGTGGCAGTGTTATAACGGCGACAATCAACGTTTTCAATTTATTGAATAAAACGATTAGCAAAGTTTTTATATTGAGCGTATTGTTGACAATTAATTGTTATTTATTTTGTGTTGTGTAATTATTCAACATAGTACCTAACCGTTTTTGTACAAAAGCGGTTCTTTAATAATAAAAGAATAGGCTTGCTATGAAACACACACATAAAACCATTTATATCCCAATAGCTCTATTTTTAGGCACTGGGCTTGTCGGCTGTACTAATAATCAACCCAAAGAAAGCACAAAGCTTAGTAATACTATACAAAAAGAACACATGCTGTGGGATTTTGAAAAAGCTGACTATCAGCCATTTTTAAAAAGTCACAATGCCACTACAAGCCTTATTGAACGCCAAGGCAACCATAAATTAAAGGTTACATTTGCTGCAAAAACGCATCACGAAAGTGATATTGAATTTGTAAATAACCAAACTTGGAATTGGCAAGCTTTAGGTAATTTCGCTTTTGCTTTAGATATTGAAAACCCTGATAAAGTGTCTACCCAGTTATATATAAAAACAATCGATAAAACTGGCAAAGCGCAAAGCCGCAGTGTAGTGGTGCCCAGCGAATCAACTAATACTTATTATATTGAATTAAAAGGCGTTGATTTAAATATAGAGTCGGGTATACGCTCTAACCCTCCAAGTTGGCAAAGCAGCTACACACCGGTATTGTATCGAGGTGGTGCAAAAAATATTGATGTCAGCCAGGTCATAAAAGTGAGCTTTGGCACTAAGGGCTTACTAGAAGACAAACAATTATTCATTGATAATGTAAGACTAATAAAGCCAACAAATTTTGATACCGAGTACCTAGTAGGCTTAGTGGATAAGTTTGGCCAAAACGCCAAGCGTGATTTTGCCAATAAAGTGTCTTCAATTGAGCAGTTAATTGCGGTTTCAAAACAAGAGCAAGCTAACCTTAGCAAAGTCCCTTTAGCTGGTCGCTCTAAGTTCGGTGGATGGCAGCAGGGGCCAAAACTGCAGGCTACAGGCTACTTTAGGACCGAAAAGTACAATGGGAAATGGAGCCTAGTTGACCCTCAAGGCTATTTATTTTTTTCAACCGGTATTGCCAATGTACGCTTAGCCAATACCACTACTATTACAGGTTTCGACTTTGATCAAAAATACATAGTACAAAGAGAACCCGGTGATTTAACACCTGAAGATTCGATTGGTTTAAACCCTGCGCCTAAATCGGCATGGCCATCACGTTATGTTAGCTCAGAATTAAGATCAAATATGTTTAATTGGCTACCCGCTGTTGATGACCCACTCGCAGATAATTATGGATATCGCCGTGAGCTTCACAGTGGTGCGTTAAAAAAAGGCGAGACATTCAGTTTTTATAGAGCTAATTTACAACGCAAATATGAAAGTCAAAACGAACAGGTATTAATGCAAAAATGGCGAGAGTCCACCATTGATCGTATGCTCACATGGGGTTTTACCTCGTTCGGTAACTGGATTGATGAAGATTTTTACCAAAAAGATCGCATGCCCTATTTTGCGAATGCTTGGATCATTGGCAATTATAAAACCGTTAGCAGTGGTAACGATTACTGGAGCCCACTGCCTGATCCCTTTGATCCTGAATTTATTAAACGCGCTGATGCGACGTTAGCAACACTCGCCGCGCAAGTTAAAAATAACCCATGGTGTGTTGGCGTATTTATAGATAACGAAAAGAGCTGGGGCATGATGGGCTCAGTTAATTCGCAATATGGTTTAGTGATCAACACATTAACTGTTAATGCAAAGCAAAGCCCGACAAAAGCTGAATTTGTGTCACTGATGAAAGAAAAGTATCAAGACATATCAGCATTAAATATGAACTGGCAAACTAATATTTCATCTTGGCAGGAATTTGCTTCAGGGGTGGTTATCCATGATATCAACGAAGCGGTACAAGCCGATTTTTCAGTGATGTTATACCACTACGCAAAACAATATTTTGCCGTTGTTGAGCAAGCGACAGCTAAGCACTTGCCTAATCATCTATACATGGGTGCGCGATTTGCTGATTGGGGCATGACACCTGAGATCCGACAAGCTGCGAGCGAGCACGCAGATGTAATGAGTTATAATTATTACCGTGAAGGCTTAAATGATGATTTTTGGGATTTTTTAGCCGCACTTGATAAGCCCAGTATTATTGGTGAATTTCACAATGGTGCGTTAGATTCTGGGCTATTAAACCCAGGCCTTATTCATACTCAGTCACAACATGAACGTGGCGTTAAATATCAACAATACATGAAGAGTGTTATCGATAACCCATATTTTGTTGGAGCGCATTGGTTTCAATACATAGATTCGCCATTAACAGGGCGTGCCTATGATGGCGAAAATTATAACGTTGGCTTTGTTAATGTGGCAGATATTCCTTACATGCCCCTTGTAAATGCTGCTAAGGAAGTTAATCAGCAACTTTATCAACGCAGGTATACAAATAATGTTAACTAGTTATATTCAGGCTTGGGTAGTGCTTACAGCTGTGCTTATTAGCACCGCTGTAGATGCAGAGCCAATGATAAAACAAGGCCCGTATGAAGTCTACGATAACAGGGCGTTGCAGGTTTTAAATTTAGATGCACCAATCGAAACACTGGCTACCGGCTTTGAGTGGCTTGAAGGGCCAGTATGGGTTGAAGACGAAGGGTATTTGTTGTTTTCAGATATTCCCACCCACCAAGTCTATCGCTATCAGCCTGACCAAGGTGTGCACCTTTATTTAGCAGATAGTGGTTACTCAAATGGCCTAGTTATGAACAACCAAAATGAGTTGGTGTTATTGCAATCTCGCTCACGAAAAATTGTCACTATGGCATCCTCGGTTAATGATCCTAAAACAAACTACCGCGAATTAGTGAGTCGTTATCAAGGGCAACAGCTCAATAGCCCTAACGATGGTATTTATGATCAGCAAGGTACTCTATTTTTTAGTGATCCCCCTTATGGGCTTGCTAAGCAACTTGATGATCCCGCTAAAGAGCTAAGCTTCCAAGGGGTATATTCATTGAATGCAAAAGGCCAACTCAGGGTGCTTGATAAGCAATTAATTTACCCAAATGGAATTGCGTTATCAAAGGATGAAAGCACCTTGTATGTAGCGGCATCCAATCCGCAAAAGCCTGCATGGTATCAATACAAATTGCATAAAGACGGGACGGTAATAAATAAAAAGTTACTGTATCAATTGCCTGCTGTTACATCGGATAGTCATGGCTTGCCAGATGGCTTAAAAATACACGCGGATAGCGGGATTATTTTTGCAACCGGGCCTAACGGACTTTGGCTATTTGATGAACAAGGGACGTTATTGGCACGGGTAAGGCTTCCTCACATCAGTGCCAATTTAGCCTTTAATGCTCAGCAAAATCGGGTGTATATCACTGCACATCAACACTTGTTGGCGCTCTCATTAAAGAATTAAGCTACTAAGGCTCACCATTACAACTCATAGAGCAAGTCAAGTCAGTTGATTAACTTGCTCGCGCTTCATTCTAAAGCAAATTTCCGCGTTAAGTTATTTTCATTTTATTAACTATATATCCTTTACAATAAATTGGCATTGTTGTAGATTGTTAACAATAGACAGTATCATGTAAACTAATTTGGTGGCTAGATGAGAAATTCATTACTAAAAATAAAAAGCGTAAAGGTGGAGTATTATCAAATTCCTCTGGCTGAGGTGTTAAGTGATGCTAAACATGGAGATCATACCCATTTTGAAGTGATTGCTGTGCGCATCATGACAAACGACGGCTATGAAGGCATGGGTTATACCTACACAGGTGGCAAAGGTGGCCGTGCTATTTATTCATTATTAAATGATGAAATTAAACCAGGCTTAATTGGCGCTGACTCATCAGCCATCATGTCAATTTGGGATAAATTACAGTGGGATCTGCATTATGTTGGTCGCGGTGGTTTATTAAGCTTTGCTATTTCTGCAGTTGATATTGCGCTGTGGGATATCAAATGTAAGCGGTTATCAGCACCACTGTGGCAAGTCGCTGGTGGTCATAGCGATAAAACAGCGTGCTACGCTGGTGGAATTGACCTTAATTTTGATCAGAAAAAGCTGCTGGCGAATATTCAAGGCTATCTAGAGCGTGGCTTTAACGCCGTTAAAATCAAAGTTGGTAAAGAAGACTATAAAGAAGACGTTGCTCGCGTTGAAGCTGTCAGGCAGTTGATTGGTGATGACAGAACATTAATGGTCGATGCTAATTACTCAATGAACGTAGAGCATGCAATTCGTTTTGCCAAAGCTATTGAAAAATTTGATATTACTTGGTTTGAAGAACCAACCATTCCTGATGACTACAAAGGTTTTGCACGTATAGCACAGGCGACATCAATTCCTTTAGCGATGGGCGAAAACCTGCACACTTTGCATGAATTTGGCTATGCAATTGATCAAGCCAAATTAGGCTTTTTACAACCTGATGCCTCTAACATTGGCGGTATCACGGGCTGGCTGCACGTAGCAAGCCAAGCTTATACCCACAACTTACCTATTTGTAGCCATGGTATGCATGAATTACATGTATCGCTTTTGGCTTCACAACCTCATGCGGGATTTTTAGAAGTTCACTCGTTCCCGATTGATGAATACACAACGCGGCCGTTACAACTTGATGATAATGGTAAAGCCTGCGCCCCAGATATTATCGGTACTGGCGTAGAGTTTGACGCGCAATTAGTTAAACCACATTTAGTAAAACAATCATAAGGTATCACTATGCAAGCAGCAGAATATATTGGTAATAAATCGTTTCGTATCGTTGCAGGTCAAGCGATAAAGCCACAAGCAGATGAAGTTCGTTTAGATGTTGGTTTTGTTGGTATTTGTGGTACCGACATGCACATTTACCATGGTGTAATGGATCAACGTGTAAACCCACCACACACCATAGGTCATGAGATTTCAGGTGTTGTCGCTGAGCTTGGCAGTGAGGTTACACATTTAAAAGTAGGCGAGCGAGTAGTTGTGCGACCTTTGGATCATTGTGGTGATTGCCCAGCCTGTAATGCAGGTCATGAACACATATGTCATAACCTTAAGTTTATGGGTATTGACTCAGTAGGCGCGTTTCAAAATTCATGGACTGTAAAAGCCCGTACTATTCATAAATTACCTGATAACGTATCTCTTGAGCAAGGCGCACTGATCGAACCGTTATCGGTTGCTTGCCATGATATTTCACGTTCTCGTTTAAAAGCCGGCGAAAAAGCGGTTGTTATTGGTGGCGGCCCAATAGGTCAGCTTGTCGCACTGGTGGCTAAAAGTGTGGGTGCTGATGTACTTATCTCTGAGGTAAATAATGACCGTCGTAAGTTCTCATCACGTTTTGATATCGAAACAATTAATCCACTTGAGCAAGACTTACAAGAATATGTATCAAAATGGTCAGATGGAAAGGGTGCTGATGTTGTTTTTGAAGTATCGGGTGTGCAACCGGCAGTTGAAGCCATGACCCAAATTGCAGCTGTGCGTGGCCGCATCTGTATGGTTGCTATCCACTCACAAAAACCGCCAGTCGATTTATTTCAATTTTTCTGGCGTGAGTTAGAGCTGGTTGGTGCTCGTGTATACGAAGATGCTGACTTTGAAATGGCGATTGATTTAGTTGCTACGGGCCAAATTGACTTAGAACCATTTATTACCTCTGTCAGTGAGCTTGCAGATATTAGTACTGCATTTGCCAGTATGGATAACAATCCAACGGGTATGAAAGCCCTTGTATCTTGCCAAACTAAGTAATGGAACAAATCATGTTAGATAAATTTAGCTTAAAAGGTAAAACAGCGTTAGTCACCGGGTGTAGCCGAGGCATTGGTAAAGCAATGGCACTTGCATTAGCAGAAGCGGGTGCCGATATCATAGGTGTATCAGCAAGCTTAGCAAAGTCAGGCTCAGATGTAGAAACGCAAGTGTTGGAGCGTGGGCAGAATTTTTATGCTTATCAATGTGACTTTTCATCACGAGAAAGCTTATATAGCTTTATCAATGAGGTGAAAAGCAATCATACGCAAATCGATATTTTAGTGAACAACGCCGGCTCAATATTACGTGACCCAGCCGTTGAACACAGCGATGAATATTGGGATAAAATCATTGAGATTAATTTAAACTCACAATTTATTCTAAGCCGTGAGTTTGGTAAAGAAATGGTAGAGCGTGGCCAAGGTAAAATAATTTTTACTGCGTCATTGCTTACTTTCCAAGGTGGTATTACTGTACCTGGCTACGCAGCAAGTAAAGGTGCGATTGGGCAATTAACTAAAGCATTGGCTAACGAGTGGGCGAGTAAAGGCGTTAACGTTAATGCTATTGCACCAGGTTACATTGCCACCGATAATACCGAAGCACTCAGAAATGATGCTGATCGCGCAAAATCTATTTTAGAGCGAATTCCGCAAGGTCGTTGGGGTACACCCGATGACTTTAAAGGGCCGACTGTATTTTTAGCATCAGACGCCTCAAACTACATGAACGGCAGCGTACTGCTAGTTGATGGCGGCTGGATGGGACGATAAAAAATGACAATTAAAAATAACGTAAACTTTATCAACGGTGAGTATGTTAGCTCATCAAATAGTGAAACTATTTCTGTGCTGTCACCAAGTACGGGTGAACAAGTGGGGACTATTCCTAAAGGCAGCATTGAAGATGCTCAACAAGCGCTTGAAACCGCAACAGTTGCACAAACTCAATGGGCACAAAAAACACCACGAGAGCGCGCGACAATATTACGCCGGTTTGCACAAAATATTCGTGATAATAATGAGCGCTTGGCTGAGTTATTAGTACAAGAGCAAGGCAAGCTGATTGATGTGGCTCGTATGGAAGCTAATGTCACAGCAACCTTTATTGAATATGCGTGTGATAATGCGTTAACGATCAAAGGGGATGTTATTGCCTCAGATCACGAAAACGAAAAAATTTATATCCATAAAGTACCGCGTGGTGTGGTTGTGGCTATTACAGCATGGAACTTTCCGCTGGCATTAGCTGGTCGTAAAATTGGTCCTGCCCTTATTACTGGTAATAGTATTGTTATTAAGCCAACACAAGAAACACCATTAACAACCATGGAACTAGGTGAACTTGCTAACCAAGCAGGTATTCCAGCGGGTGTACTAAACATTATAAATGGTACTGGCTCAGTAGTTGGTCAGCATTTATGTGAAAGCCCGCTAACTAAGCTGATTACGATGACAGGCAGTACCCGTGCTGGACAAATTATTCACCAAGCCAGTGGTAAAAACCTAACTCCTGTTATGTTAGAGCTAGGTGGTAAAGCCCCGTTTATTGTTATGGAAGATGCTGACTTAGATAAAGCAGTAGATGATGCAGTTGCTGCGCGTTTTGCCAACTGTGGACAAGTATGTACCTGCGCCGAGCGTTTATATGTGCATAGCGATGTTTACGACAGCTTTATTGAAAAGTTTATTCCTAAAGTTAAAGCGTTAAAAGTAGGCGACCCGATGGATGCAAGTTCAGATATGGGCCCTAAAGTTAACCAGAGCGAAATTAATAATATTCATTCAATTGTTGAAAAAGGCATTGCCCAAGGCGCAAAGCTGGCTACCGGTGGTAAAGTAGCCACAATAGCAGGCTTTGAAGGCGGCAATTGGTACGAGCCAACGGTACTGGTTGATGTTGAACAAGATAATATCTTGGTGCACGAAGAAACCTTTGGTCCGGTTTTACCAATCATCAAAATCAACAGCATTGATGAAGCCATTGCCTACACTAACGACAGTGAATATGGTTTGTCAGCGTATTTATATACGCAATCAATGAAATATATTCATCGCTCAATTGCAGAGATGGAAGTAGGCGAAGTGTATGTTAACCGTGGTTTAGGTGAGCAACATCAAGGCTTTCATAACGGTTGGAAGATGAGCGGTATGGGCGGTGAAGACGGCCAATATGGTTTAGAGCAATATCTTGAGAAGAAAACCGTATATTTGAATGAGAAGTAATTAGGTAGGGTGGATTCTCTCACATTTGCCCACCTAAAGCCGATGCAGTGCATCGGCTTTTTTGTGCTTGTGGTTTTTTAACAAAAAATAAATAGGACATGAAATTACCATTTTTAAGCGTTAGTTGTGTATTTTGAGCAAAAATAACGGACTAGTATGGTTCATCAAATTTATATTTTACGGTGAAGGTATTAAGTCATGACAACAAAAAACACAAAGGTGAGTGAATTTCCTGATGCATTTAAAGCGCAACGCACTACAGCAGGAATAGGCCAAATGGATGACCAAAATGATCCCGTAAATATGGTCTTAGGCTTAAAAGACGTACGAAAAGCCGCGCATAACTGTGCTGTTTTTCAATCAGGTGCAAAACCTGGTCGCATTGTTATTCCTTCGGAAGTTGCCATTCGTGAAACCCGACAAATTCCTTTTGAAGTTGACCCACCTGAGCATGGTGGTTTTCGTGAATTACTAAACCCATGGTTTAAACGTCCACTTGAACAGCCATATCAGGCTAGTTTACAACAGATCATCGACGAGACAATCGAGAAGGCACTCAATGCTAAATCACTCGATATTGTTAGTGAATTTGCACTACCGCTGCAATCAAAAGCATTAACTTTATTACTTAATACAGCGATGGATAAAGCACAAACATGGATTGATTGGGGTACTCACGTATTTAGAAGTGAAGACAGCGACCTAGACGGCGATAAAGCCAATATTCTTTATGACTATATAGATAATGAAATAGATAAAGCGATTGCTAACCCTAGTGACGACTTGTACTCAGTATTATTGGCTGCGCAAGTTAATGGTAAAACAATGACAAAAGAGCAAGTAAAAGGAGTGATGATTTTAACATTTGCTGGTGGCCGCGATACCGTTATTAACGCTATAACAAATTCAATTGCTTACTTTAGTGAAAACATTAGTGATTTACAGCGTATTCATGACGAGCCTGAGATTGTAAATCGCGCTGTTGAAGAGCTTATTCGTTACTTCTCGCCACTAACACAGATGGGACGTGTTGCAACCGAAGATACTCAATTATGCGAGCATGCAATAAAAGCAGATAGCCGTATATCTCTGTGCTGGGCATCAGCGAATCGTGACGAAAACATTTTTAAGAATCCAGATAATGTTGATTTTGACCGTAAAGTAAACCCCCATGTAAGTTTTGGCTTTAGTCATCACAACTGTTTAGGGGCCACTCATGCACGACAATTATTACGTCAATTAGTGTTATCCCTAGCAAGTAAAGTAGCCAGCATAGACACCTTAAAAGCAGATGAAAATATCGAAAAGCTGGGTGAGTTCTCAAGAAAAGTGGGTTTTAACAGCTTCCAAGTCAGCCTGAAAGCAAAATAATTAATTTAATAACACACTATAGCAAGTGTAATAAGAGCGAGAGGAATCTACTCATGGCAAAAGTAATATTTATGACCAAAACCAATGGCGCAGTTGAAGTTGAAGGTAGTAATGGTTCATTAATGGAGTTAGCCGCGGCGAATGGTGTTGCGGGTATTGATGGCGATTGTGGCGGGGTGTGCTCTTGTGCAACTTGTCATATTTATGTTGCCCCTGAGGATTTTGAAAAAGTGGGTGCAGCAGAGGAAATTGAAAGCGATATGCTAGAACTTGACGATAACGTGACAGAGTATAGCCGTTTATGTTGTCAAATTGAGGTGTCTGACGACATTGATGGCATGACATTTGTTGTTGCGAATTAATCGGTAAACTCTCATGCAAAATACATTTACAGAGCAAAACGACATGGACTCAAATGCAGTGGTAATAGGTGCTAGCCACGCAGGGGTTAACTTTGCGTTTAATTTACGCCAACAAGGCTGGCTTGGGCGTATTACACTCATAGATAGCGACCCTGAATTACCTTATCACAGGCCGCCATTATCTAAAAAAACCTTACAAGCAAGTGAAGCTGTATCAACCCCGTTAAAGGCAGAAAAAGCCTACACAGATAACAACTTAGAGCTATGTTTAGGACAAACGGTAACGGCTATCGATGGTGAAGAAAAAGTCATTACATTAGCGTGTGGTCGATTCATTTCATTTGACAAGCTTGTTATAGCCACTGGCTGCTCAGCGTTTATTCCTCCCATTACCGGGTTGGATGAAACCGTTGATGATGCAGGAAATAATCAGTATTTTGCTATGCGCACGTTTGCCGATGCAAAAGCGATAAAAAATGCACTTAATAGCAGTCGCGATAAACAAGTAGTGATTATTGGGGGCGGTTATATCGGGCTTGAGTCTGCATCGTCTTTTGTGTCATTAGGTGCCAATGTCACTGTGATTGAAAAACAAGACAAAATATTATCCCGCGTGACTTCAGCGGTGATGTCTGATTTTTTAACTGAATTACATAAAACGAAAGGTGTTAGTTTACAAACCAGTAAAGACGTAGTCGAAATAAAACACCAAAGCAATAAACACATCGTGGTATGCGGTGATGGCACTCAATACCCCGCAGATTTTATTTTAGTGGGAGTGGGTGTAAAACTAAATACTCAATTGGCAAGCTCAGCAGGGTTAGAGGTTGAGCAGGGTATTAAAGTAAACGATGTTTGCCAAACATCTCACCCAGATATTTTTGCTATCGGTGATTGCACTCGTCATTTTAGTACACTTTATAATCGTTGGATCCGTTTAGAGTCAGTGCAAAATGCCGTTGATCAAGCAAAATCCGCAGCCTTATTTATTGCCAAAAATCAGCAAGGGCCATCGGCTGTGCCTTGGTTTTGGTCCGATCAATACCAATACAAACTACAAATTGTCGGTTTATCACAAGGGTATAACGAGTTAATTGTCCGTGAAGAAACACAAGAGCAGTTTTCTGTTTGGTATTTTCATGATGACACCTTGCTATGTGTTGAAGCCGTTAATAGCAGTAAAGCTTATGTATTGGGCACTCAAGCAATAAAGCAGCGAGTGTCGGTCAATAAGTCGTTACTAAAGGATACCGCAACAGCATTGAGTAAAACGTTGTTGCAAAGCACATAATTGTGCTTGTCAGCGAAGTTGTTGGCGATACTGGTGTGGGGTGACTTTGAAGTGAAACTTAAATTGCTTAATGAAATAGGAAGGACTAGAAAAACCTAAGTCATAAGCAATATCAGTCACTGAAATATCACTTTGGCCTAATAACCGCGCTGCATTATATAGCTTATGTTGAATAAGGTAATCAGAGTAGGGTATACGGAAGTGCTTTTTAAAGACGCGAGAAAAATAAGACGGAGATAAATGGCACATATCGGCTGCTTGCTCCAACGAAAAGTTAATGCCGGCATTGGTTTTTAGTACATCAATAATTGGTATTAACTTTTTAAAACTTGCGGAACTAGAGCGCGGTTTTTTAACTGTTTCTGTTCCATTTTTACCATATTCGCAAACGAGCGTGATGAGGCTATTAAATAATTGCTTACAGGTTTTACTTGTTGGATTTTCATTATATTCACTGAGTAACCACGCTAATAAATTGTGAAGTTTCTTTTGTACTGCAACAGAAAAGCTAAGGTGTAATCCGGTCTTTAACAGTTCATTAAATTCGCGCAAAGCCTCAGTATTTAACTGTTGTGGCATAAATTGCACTATATACCAAGACTTAGAGCGAGGTTTAAGCTCAAAATCGTGAGTTTCCATAGCAGGGGTAAATACGGCGTCATAGTCTGATAGTTTTGATTCGCCCTGATGATAGAAATAAGTGCCATCAATATGTTCAAAAAAAATAAATTCATGAACTTGGTGAAAATGCATAAAACACGAGTAGCTATCGTGTTGAAGGTAGCTCACGTGATGAATTTCAAAATCGTAGCCATCTTTTATGGTAAATGGCTCGCAATAGATTGCAGGCTTAGACATATAGTTTATTGTTAACAAAGTATGTTTTAAGTGTATCGTGCCTAACACAAAGCTGCAATGTTTGATGAGCCCATTTAATTTATGAGGAAAAGAATATGGAACTAAAATTTTTATGCCCATACTGGGGCTCTGAAGGGATAGCAGCAGAGAAGTTTGTTGCCAATGTAACCGACGCTGGATTTGACGGGGCTGAAATCAACTTCCCTGATGATGATGAGTTTATTGAAACAGTTAAACGTGCTGCCAGTGAAGATAATTTTATTGTGGTAGCACAACAATGGCTTGCACCAACCGTTGAATCGTTTGAGCAATATCGCGCTAAATTTAATGCGCGACTTCGCTTCCTAGCCTCACTTAACCCTGTGTTTATAAACTCACATACCGGGAAAGACTTTTATAGCTTTGCGCAAAATAGCTTATTACTTAAAGATGCTTTAGCGTTAGAGCGCACTTTGGGTATTACTATTACCCATGAGACTCACCGAGGACGGTTTAACTTTGCAGCTTTTGCTACAGAGCCTTTCCTTAAGCAATACCCTGAACTTAAATTAAATGCGGATTTATCTCACTGGACCAATGTCAGTGAAAGTTTACTTGAAGAGCAACAAGGTGCCTTGTTAGCAGCCCAGCAGCAGAGCTACTATATCCATGCAAGAGTAGGGCACACTCAATCCGCGCAAGTGAATGACCCCTTTAGTAGCCAATGGCATGACACATTAAATGTGTATGTACAGTGGTGGCAAACGATTATTGACTTAGCAAAAGCACGCGGTCAGCAAATATTTTATATTTGCCCCGAGTTTGGTCCTTGGCCTTATATGCCGAATGAATTCAATTCTAATAAACCAATAACAGAGCAATGGCAACTGAATGTTACTATGAAAGATTACCTAAAGCAGCACTTGGTTGTGTAACTAGAGGGTATATTTTATAACCGGCTTTAATTTAAAAAAAGCCGGTCATATCAGCGTTTGTATTATTTACCGTAGCGTTTTTCGTACATGGTCGATGTGACTTCTTTTACCGCCTCAATCATTTTAGGGTAAGGAATATCGGTGCCCGTGACGAAGCCGATATTGGCATTTTCGCCATCAAAGGCTCGGCCAGATACAGGTTCATCAACATACTGGAACCAATGCGCGCCAACCATGTAAGGTTTTTCGAGTACGCTTTGCATGTAATTTTTATACATAGCAGCACGGTCTGTTTGATTCGCTGCATGGACAATGCCTGGATTGAATAAGCCAGAGTCAGTAGCTGTACCAATGTGGAATTCGCCAATGACAACCGGTAGGTCGACATCTTCTAAAAATTGCCAATAATGATCTTGCATACCTTCTTCATAAATATTAAAGCTCAATACATCTGAGTATTTTACCGACGCTTTAATAATTTCATCTGGCATGCCCCAGTTAGCCATGCGAGCACCCATGTATAAGTGATTAGGGAGCTTTTTAGCTAACGTACTATTAACCACTTTAAAGTATTGTTCGCCGAGCATTTCTAGCATTTTAGATATATCGGCTATTTGTGCATCGCTGTAAGTGGTAAATGTAACGCCCTTGTCGAGTTCATTCCAGCTAGTGATATCACTTTGCCATGCTTTATTTAATGCATTAATTGAGCTGTACTTTTGTTTAAGGTGCGTAGCAAATGCGTGTTTAGCTGGGCTTTGCTGTGCATCTTTTGAAAGGGCATCGAGTATGATCCCGTAGCGTTTTTCTACGCTGCCTTCACGCTCGCCCCAACTTTTTTCGTTATCTATAAAAATACCGATACACCAAGGGGATGCTTTAATCTTTTGTGCTATTGCATCAATGGTGATTTCAGCGCGTTTTTTAAATTCAGGATCATAAAAGTCCGGCATCAGCCCCCAATGGTTAGTATGTCCAGAGAGCGTTTTGAAGTCGCCAATAATCCAACCATTGGCAAAATAGGGTACTGATTCTTTATCGTAAAAAGCTGGATCGACCCAGTTGCCAAATGATGTAAAACCCCAATCTTTCATGCGGTCAAGTGTTACCTCGTGCCATTTGTCTAAATATGACTGAGGTGATGTTTCGCCGTAGCGACGTTGTAAATTTGCACGATAAAAACTATATGTTTCGCCATGTGCAACAGGGCCTTTATGTGTAGAGCGTCGGTAGCTGTAATGCTCGCTCAGTGGTTCATTGTAATCGGGCAACCATTGAAACATATTATGACGTAAATCAGAGGTAACAAAGCGGCTCTGGCGAGCTTGATCTGAGACTTTAATGATCCCCATCGAATCTTCAGGGGTGATCTCATCGCTACTGCGGTTGCGTACAGAATCATCTTTGAAGTCTACGCCGGTAATAGTGGTAAGATTAGCCATGCGAACGTTGGCCGGGCCATGAGAGAAAAATAAATAGCCTTCAGGGTCAACCATCCACCATTTACCGTCTACTTTTTCAGTTCTGAAATAGCCTGTGGCCTCTAACTTAGGTCCGTTGGCGTAACCACCAAATCGAGAGCGGTCGCTCATGCCTTTGGATTTTGCAAGTTCAGCTAGTTCAATATCAGCCAAACGTTTAAGCTGCTCATCAGAGGTGATTGTCAGTGCATTGGTTTGTTTACTGTATTGACCGTATTTGTCGATGATATTGACCATCCAATTGGGATCGGATGGTGGGTTTTTTCTGAGTTTAATATCGCCAATTAATATTGATTTATCTTCTAACACGCCGATAGTGAAGAGGTTCATTGCGCTAATTTTAGTAAATTCGCCACCGTCATCACGCCAAGAGCGCCACACCATTAATCGATCATTTGTTTGCCAAGGTGGCGCATCTCCCCACATGCCAGTATTGGTTAAGGCTTCTTTACCATCTAAAGGAAAATAGACAGTACCTGAGTAATTCGCCGGTAAACTAACCGAGCGGCTTTGTAGTTGTCCTTCTGGGTTTTCTATTGAAAGGTAAACGTGTACTGAGCTGGCGCTGGTATTTTCAACGTCAAAAGCCACGTTATAGTTATTATATGCTGACAGGTCCCACGGGCTCTGTGGAGCTACTTTTAGTTCAGAAATATTTCCCTTTGCAGAAAAACTTAACGCTAATTGTTTATTATTTGCAGACTCAATCAGTTGATGGGATGTATGACTATCAAAAAGCCAATCTTGCTGTTGTTGATCTGAAAAATCAACCAACTTAGTAAGTGTTTCTACCTCAGTAAATGGGTCTGCTTGTGAGTTAACGGCTGGCTCTTGCACTGGTGCTTTATGTGTATCGCTGCAACCATTGGCAAACACACAGGCTAAGCTTAGCGCAATTAAATTAAGTGTTATTGAAGGGAGAGGTGTTGTCATTATAGTTTGTTCCTGTTGTAAACTAGAATGAATAACATACGATCATTGTTAACAATAAACAATGATCGTATTCACTTTTATCATTATTAATTCTGTTTTACTAACTTCATAGGATAACTATTTGACGAGTTCCATTGGCCAACATAAAGATTGTCATCTTGATCAACACAAATACAGTGCACATGATTAAATACTTGCCAATCAGTTTGCATCGGTTGTAGTTGGCCGTCCAGATAAACTGGTTGCGGCGCACCTACGTTAGCCACGATTTTATTTGTTTCATCAAAAATACTAATAAAACCTGAATCATCGGCATTGCGATTATCAACGTGTGACCAACACACCGGCGCATAAAAAACTGATCCCTTGAATACGGGGCCACCAATATAGGCGCCATTAGCACTGATTGTTTTAAGGTATTGGCCATCTAAAGAAAATACTTTTAAACATTGCTCAAACCGAGAGCTTACGAGCAAAGTTGGGTTATTTTCATCACGTAAGTCCACCTCGATGCCATGGGTATTATGTAAGTTGTAATTGTCATCGTTGTTATCATGCCCACCCCAGTGCTTGATATAGCGGCCGTGTTTATCAAAGTGCAGTAAAAAGTCGCTGCCGTAACCATCAGTAACATATAAGTCACCATTTGGGGCTATGGCGATATCAGTGGGACGAAAAGGTTGCTCTGGTGAATAAGCGCCATAGGTTTGAGGGTGGCCAATCGTGTAAATAAGCTTGCCGTCAAGGGTCATTTTGGCGATAAAACCAGCTTGTGGTATTACATTGTTGGTAGGGCTGTCCCATTGTTCTTTGCTGTGACCATCCCAATGTCGGTTGACAACCCAGCCGCTATCGACAACATATAAGAATTCTTGCTCGCCTTCTTGCACAATTTTAATAGCATGGCCACCTGGAAATAGTGTACCAAATGCATCTAGTAACTCACCTTGTTGCGAGTAAACTAAAATGTTATTGCGCGTGTTATCAGTGATCATAAAAATACGCCCCTGTGAATCCATTACCATGGCGTGGCAATTTTCGATTGGATATTGTTTAGGATCGAGTTTGCCCCAATGCGCATCTACTTTATATTTGAATTTACCATGACCAATTATTTTACCGTGGGGATCTTGGCCGTTTTTAGGGAATGGGTGCGCAAGTTGTTGTTTTTGTTTTTCAGTTAGGCTACAAATCATTGGTTTTCCAAATTAAAAAACCAACTCAGAAAAGGGCTAACAATCTATGAGTTGGTTTGGCTAGAATTACGGATGAACAGTTAAGCGGGATTCCAGTTCAAAATGGCATCGTCGTTAACGGGGTCTAACGGATAATACACAGCTTCGTTTTCTTTAAACGATTGATTAGTAACTGCGTTAAATGCGCAGATCATTGACCAACGCGGCTCTGCAGCACGGTTTTGGTTGGATTTATGTAATAAATTACAGTGGAAAAACAACACATCGCCAGGCTCAAGTTCAACGTTAACCAGCTCATGATATTTCATAGCCTCTTCGACAAACTCTAAGCACGCGCCTTTTTGATCGCCAGTTTTGCTGTGATCTAAACGCCCTAAATGATGAGAGCCTTTTAAAACTTGTAAGCAGCCATTTTCAATCGTTGCTTTATTAATCGCCACCATACAACTGATTGCTTTAGGGTAAAGCATATAGTTATCACGATGCCAGTAACCAAAGTCTTGGTGCCACTCCCAAGCACCGCCTACAAATGGTTCTTTCATCATAATTTTGGTGCTGGTATGGTAAACCTCTTCACCGATGAGGGTTTCACAGACATCAACTAAACGACGACCACGGGAAAACATACTGTAAAAGTCATCTCCCGTTTTTTGCCATAAACACACTTTACTTACTGCACCATCAGCATCTTTTTTATGCCATGCTCGCTCGTATAGCGAATCATCGTTAAAGGCGGTTTGCTGTAAGCGGGCAATTTCTTGTTCGTCGTAATAGCCTTTTGCAATAACGTAGCCGTCTCGATGAAAGTCAGCAATTTGTTGTGGTGTAAGTTGTCTGTTATTCATAACTGGGTGTCCTGTTGGTGACCATTTTGTTGTAAATTGTTGACAATGATGATTTGGTTTACTTGAGCGGTCAAGCTGTAATTTATATGAAAATATGATATTTATATATGAATGCTATCGGAATAAATTAACTAATTGTTTCTTCATAAATTCACTGTAAATACGGTAGAAAAATTATTTTTTAATTCATATATGAAGATGGCAAATTGATGTGTTATTGCGCTAATGGTGGTTTATGAACACAAAAGTAAAAAATAAATACGCAGTACCCGCGCTAGATAAAGGCCTCGATATTCTTGAGTATTTAGCGCACAAGGGCAGTGCATGTTCACAAAGTGAAATAGCAGCTGGGCTTAATCGAAGTGCAAATGAAATTTATCGGGTTTTGGTAGGCTTAGATTCTCGGGGCTATTTAATACGGGATGAGTTTTCTGGGCGTTATAGCTTATCTTTAAAGCTTTATAACTTATCCCGTTCTATTTCACCCATAGATCAAGTACGCCAATGCGCTATTCCATATATGGAAGACCTAGCAGTTAGTTTAGGGCAGTCGTGCTACTTAACTATGCTGTATCAAAGTCAAGCTATGACGGTAGTACAAGCACGCAGCCACAGTGCAATGCATTTGAGCATTGCTGAAGGATCATTATTTACCTTAAGTAAATCAACCGCAGGACAATTACTATTAGCATATAGCAACGAGGACGTACGCAGCATGTTGATTGAGCACGATATAAGTTATAGTAAATTAAAGCCCAAAGGACTAAACCTGTTACGCCAAGAACTTGATGATATTGTTGCAGACTCTCAGCTTGTGCAAAGTAACCCATTGATCTCAGGTGTTGATGATTTTTCAGTGCCAATAGGTCAACCCAACGCAAAGTTGATAGCGGCATTGAGCATCTCCTCTTTTGATGCAGCATTAACATCAAGGGTAAATAAACACGCCATGCTTGTAGAGCTTAAAAGTACGGCAACTAAAATAACCTCTTTACTCAACACTTAGCTTGTTCACAGCGTTAGCCTCATTATTTAAGTGAGGCTCTATCACTACTAGCTGTTTATAATTTCCTCAAATTTAGATAGTTACTTTCTAGCTCCCTTTGCACAAAGCTCTCCCAGTTGTTGATGGTCGTTCTTAATATCAGCGTATTTGTAAAATTTTTGTTTAATTTCGATTGACTTATTGAGTGCTATTCCATTACTGTAAAGTTAATTGTTAACAATGTTTTGGTAACAATTTAGGGGAAACTAAAAAATCATCTATGGCAACTTCGTCTAAACACAACATTTAGGTGTAAAAATGATAAGTACACAATTTAAACTCAATGCAATTTGCATGGCCATGTTAGTCGCAACACCATTGGCTAATGCGCAAATACAAGACACAACTGAAGCTGATAATCTAGAGGTTATACAAGTTACAGGTATTCGTAGTGCGTTAAGTAAATCTGCATCAATCAAACAAACCTCATCGGGTGTGGTGGATGCTATTTCGGCTGAAGATATAGGTAAATTACCAGATACAAATTTAGCCGAGTCATTACAACGTATTAGTGGTGTGTCAATTGATAGAGCCAATAACGAAGGTAACCAAGTAACTGTGCGTGGCTTTGGCCCGAGCTTTAACTTAGTGACGTTAAATGGCCGTCAGATGCCAAATTCATCAGTCATACAAGAAGCAGGCGTGTCACGTAGTTTTAATTTTAGAGAAATTGCAGCTGAAAGTGTCTCAGGCGTATCAGTGTATAAAACAGGTAAAGCGAATGTCGCATCAGGTGGTATTGGTGCAACCATTGATATTAATACTGCTAAACCATTTGATTACGATGGCTTTAAAGCGTTCGCGAATGTTAAAGCGATAAAAGACACCAGCTCAGAAAAATCTAATGTTACACCTGAAATATCCGGCATGATCAGCCAAACATTTGCTGATGATATGTTTGGGGTATTGTTGTCAGTTTCTCACTCAGAGCGTGAAAGTGGTCGTGAACGTGTAGGTACGTCGCAGGGGTGGGTGAAAAATCGTGCTAACCCTGATGGCGTTGATAGCAGTGCGATTGATACTTCAGTAAACCCTACGGGTACTTACTGGGTGCCGTGGACACCAGAAATGGAGCGTTTTGAAACAGAACGTACCCGTGATAACGCCCAATTAGTATTACAATTTGCACCTACAGATAATATAACCGCAACTTTTGACTACACTTTATCGCGTTTTGAAGAAGTTAGTGAAACCAACAAAATGTCGTTTTGGTTCGATAACCCAGGTGGTACAGCAGATCAAAATGGCACTTTATTGGACATCACCAATCCTAATGATGAACTTAATTTTTGGGCATGGGAGCTTTACGAGAAAAAAGAAAATGATTCTTTAGGCCTGAATTTAGCGTGGCAGGCAACTGACTCTCTGAAACTAAGCTTTGATGCTCATGACTCTACCTCTCATTCAAACCCTGATGGTAATACGGCAGAAACCATCGCTAATTTGAAAAATATTCCAGGTTCTGTCGCTTTGATTGGCGCTAACTTCTCTACTGAAGTACCCAGTATCACTATAGATGATTCGACTTTACCCGGTGGTGCATACGCACAAGAAAACATTGTATCTGATTTATACCAGCGCCGTGGTTATGAAATGGAAAACAATATCAAGCAATATCACGCCAGTGGTATGTGGGAAAACTTAAACAGCGGTGCAATTTCAGCAGTTCATTTTGGTGCTATGTACACTGATTATCAAATTGATACCTATTTATCTGAGCAATTTTCATTTGTAGATATTCCTTTAGATAACTTAGGGTTGACGTTTGATGACGCAGCAGGTTTTGCCGATGGTTTTACAGGCTCAGATCAGTTATTCCCTTATATGCCAAGATACAATGCCCATGACTTTGTGGATATTGTTAAAGGCGAAGGGCTATTTAGAGAGCCAGATGTTTCAACCAATGGTGTTCAAGAACAAACCTTGGCGTTTTATGTATCATTAGATGTCAGTACTGAGTTTAATAATATTCCAATTGATATGAACGTTGGTGTCCGTTATGAAAGCACAGATGTAACCGGTTATTCTGTGAAACCAGCTATCATCGCGCTTAACTATCGCCATGCTGAAGAGCTACGTCCTGTGTATGCTGATGAAGCCACACCACAAGAGCTGGAAGGTGAATACACACGTATTTTGCCAAATCTTGATTTAAGTGCAGATCTAGATAACGGCTATAAAGCGCGCTTTTCTTACAGTAGAACACTAGCTCGTGCAGGTATTGATGCTATGTTCCCGTCTACCACAATCAATGCACGTCCTGAAGGCCCATTTGATGCCTCACAGGGTAATCCAAATCTATTACCAATTACCTCAGATAACTTTGACTTTTCATTTGAGTGGTACGGTGATGATGGCAGCTATGCATCAGTAGGTTACTTTAAAAAGTTTGTTGAAAACTTTATTGGTGCAGGGGTTGTACAAGGCACACTTGATGACATTAATGGTGAGCCGCTGCGCGATCCAAGTGTAAACCCGCGCTCTGGCTGTCCAGATGGCTCCGACACACCTAATCCTGCATGTTTGAGCCAACCCTCTGATCCGGTTGTTACCTTTGATATCTCAACACCTGATAACTTACAAAATCGTGAAGTAGATGGCTGGGAATTAAATGGTCAGTACATGATTGAAGATACTGGCTTTGGTGTTGTTGCTAACTATACCTTAGTTAACAGTGATGAAGAGTTTGAACCGTATAACTTTGATCAAACTATTGCATTAGCAGGCTTAAGTGACTCTGGTAACCTTGTTGGTTTTTACGAGAATGACGACTTTGAAGTTCGTCTTGCTTATAACTGGCGCGATGAATTCTTACTTTCGCTAGGGACAGAGCCTACGTTTACTGAAGCCTATGGTCAGCTCGACTTTAACTTTAATTACACGATTAATGAATCGTACTCAGTTAACTTTGATGCGCTGAACTTGACTGACGAAACAGTTCGTCGTCATGGCCGCTTTAGCGAACAGCTGATCTCTGCTGAGCAATATGGTCCACGTTACAGCATAGGTTTCACTGCCAAGTGGTAATAAGCTAAATTTAAAGAGCAAGGCACTTCTAGCCTTGCTCTTTTTACTGGTTATATAGCAATAATAGAGGTTGCTATGAATGACATATTAAAATCAATTGTAATAGTCGGTGGTGGAACCGCTGGTTGGTTAAGTGCAGGGATTATTGCAGCCTATTTAAAAAATCATCACAGTCTTAATTACCACATTACATTAGTTGAATCATCTGATATAGCAACGGTTGGTGTCGGTGAGGGTACATGGCCTACCATGCGCAGGACCTTACAAAATATGGGTGTTGATGAAGCACAGTTTATTAATCAATGTAATGTATCGTTTAAACAAGGTGCCAAATTTGCCAACTGGCATAGCACAAAAGAAAACGACTTTTATTATCACCCCTTAATGATGCCACAAGGATTTGCAGATAATGATTTAACTGCAGCTTGGCTAAACCAAGATACTGACTCAGCAATACCGAACAATCATTTTGCAAATTTTGTTTGCTCACAACACGCATTGTGTGAATACAACCTAGCACCTAAAGCTCTAACAACACCACAATACAGTGGCGTGGCAAATTACGCATATCATTTAGATGCTGGCCTATTTGCCAGATTTTTAAAAAACCATTGCATCAACCACTTAAACGTAACACATGTAGTGGCCAGTGTTTTATCGGTAAATAATAACACCAATGGCGATATACACTCCTTAAGTTTGGATAATAACACGACGCTTTGCGGCGATTTATTTATAGATTGCTCAGGGTTTAAATCTTTATTGTTAGGTGAAAATTTGAACGTTGGCTTTAAATCATGCAAAGACATTTTGTTTGCTGATAGCGCATTAGCAGTACACATGCCGTATGAAGATGAAGCTCAGGCGATTAGTTCACACACCATCTCTACAGCGCAAACAGCAGGTTGGATATGGGATATTGGCCTGCAAACACGACGTGGAGTAGGGCACGTTTACTCAAGCCGCCATATCAGTGAGCAAGAGGCCAAAGAGCAACTTTTTAATTACTTAAACATCTTGCCTGCTAAGCGCGCTGACTTCAATGTTAAAAAGATTAGTTTTGAACCAGGGCACAGAGAAAAGTTTTGGCACAAAAACTGTGTAGCAATTGGTTTGTCGGCTGGTTTTTTAGAGCCATTAGAGGCATCTGCCTTATTGCTGGTGGAAATATCCGCCAACTTTATAGCTGAGCAATTACCGGCTAATCGCCAAGTCATGGATATAACCGCCGCGCGATTTAATCGTACTTTTAGCTACCGTTGGCAGCGTATTATCGACTTTTTAAAGCTGCACTACATGTTAAGTGAGCGAACCGATAGCCTTTTTTGGCAGCAACATTGTGCTGAGAAAAGTATCACGCAAAGCTTACAAGATAACCTAGCATTATGGCGAACACATATCCCAAATGACAACCACTTTGATTATTCTGTTGAGGTATTTCCGGCAGCAAGCTACCAATACGTGCTGTATGGCATGGGGTTTAAAACAGCGACGACCCATTATGGTAATCATTCTAGCACGATTAAAAAAGCGCAAAATCTAGCAACTAAAAATACCAAAGACACGGCAGAGTTAGTGAGTAAATTACCAGATAACCGTACATTATTAAAACAAATCAAGCAGTATGGTTTACAAAAACTTTAGTTAAATCACCGCATTTAAATGAGCAACTTTACGATGACAAAAGCAACATTATTAGATAAAAAAACACACGCAAGCTTATACATAAACAATGAGCCAAGTACTGAATTTGGTGACAATATTAATTACATTCCCATAGTGGCTGACGAGTTAAAACAGTTGGTGCTTGATTACCCTGTGTATTTTATGAAAAATCCACAGACAGGCCAGTTTGAACTGTTTGTTTTAACTGGATTTACAGCGGGAGAGAATCTATTTTTGCACCAAGGAAGTTGGCGAGCGCAACATATACCGCTGCATATCAAGCGCCAGCCGTTCAAACTAGGTCTATTTGATGCAACGATAACCGAGCCAACGGATAACGATTTAGCGGTGCTTATTCATCAAGATCACCCTCGTGTTAATACAGATACAGGAGAGCGCATTTTTGATCAGCAAGGAGAACCCACAACCTACTTAAATACTGTTTGTGAGCAGTTAATGACATTAATGCATGGTAATAAGCGCACTAGCGCGTTTATTACAACCTTGCTAGAGCATGAGCTGCTAGAAGCCGTACAACTGAGCCTCACTCAACAGGGGGAGAAGCAAACGTATAATGGTTTATATGCCATCAATGAACAAGCATTGGCACAGCTTGACGCACACGCGCTTAAGTCATTACACGAAATGGGCTATCTCCAAGCCTGTTATATGATTATCGCTTCAACAGGGCATATACAAAAGTTAATCGGCTGGCTTAACGAAACACCTAAAACAACCGAGCATATAGTGGTGAAAACTCAATAGGTGGCTTATTAAATCAATTGAAGTACTTGAGCCAATTAATAATCTATAGCTAAAGGCAATAGGATTTAGATGAATAAAAATAAAACAGTACGTTGGGGAATTGCCGGGCTTGGTAGCATTGCGCAGCGTTTTGCTTTCGATTTAAAAAATAATGTAAATAATGCCGAGTTATATGCTGTTGCATCGCGCTCTCAAGAAAGAGCGGATAAATTTGCCAATGAGTTCGATTGCCAGGCTGCGTATGGTGATTATAAATCGCTAGCAGAAAATCCACACGTCGATGTTGTTTATGTGGCGACTATTCATCCATGCCACAAAGAGTTAGTAGCTTTATTTTTAGCCCATAATAAGCATGTTTTTGTAGAGAAGCCAGCCTTTACTAATGTGAAAGATTGGGATGAAATGCTCAATTTAGCAAAGAGTAAAAACCTTTTGCTTATTGAGGCAATGAAATCAGTGACTTTTCCTGCTTATCGTGAACTGCTTAAATTTATTAAAAGTCATAATCTGGCAATTACTTGTATTGAGGCTTCATTTGGTACTAAGAATGAGTTTAATAATACTAATCGTCTATTTGACCCTAAACAGTGTGGGGGGGCTACATTAGACGTTGGGGTATATCCTCTATGGTTATATGTCGATATTTGTCGACAGTTAAATATTCCTGTACAGAAACCCTCAGTAAATATTACGCAAGATAATACAATGTCAGCCGTTGATGAAATGGTCTCCTTTGTATTTAACACCAAGGTGCAAGGTAACCTATCAGCTTCAATAACCAGAAACTTACCAACTAAAGCTGTTTTATCAGGCCCAAATGTTGAGATTATTATTCATGAGAAATGGTGGAATCCGCAAATTATTGAGATCACACACCATGGAGCCAAACAAAAAATTGAAATTGATAGTACAGGGGAAAGCTTTGAGTTTGAGATAGAGCATATTTCAACGCTTATCTTAACTAACAAGTTAGAATCTGATGTGATACCTCATGCTAACAGTCGCGCAGTTATTGAGATAATGGAGCAAGCGTTGATAGCCAATGGTTATCAGCATTTGGTTACTATTTAGAATGTTTGATGCTACTTAGTTTTGAGCGAAGTGGTAATTCAATATTATGGTTAATGAAGTCCAGGTTTTAGCTGTTTGCTCTCATTTACTATGTCAGAATCATGGTTAGTGGCAGCGCATGAATAATCTACTGAGTTATTAAATGCTGTGATAATGAAGATAATAAATACTAGCGCAGCTTAAGCCACAGAAATACAGCAGAAGCTTTTTGATGAAAAAATATATGTCCATTTAATTACTTCATTTAAACGGAAATTAATAGTTGGCTTCTACTTCTGGGGTAAAACCAATATTAATATCCGCTTAATGAGTTGATATATTTATAAATGCCCAACTTTAACATAAATCAATGCACCATCCTCTTTTGTAAAGGGCGTATGTTGACTCATGTGAGGACTACGCAGCCATGTACCTTTGGGATAACGCCCATGTTCATCATAAAATGTGCCTTCCAATACAAAGATTTCTTCTCCTCCCCAATGGGTATGTGATTTGAATTGCGTATTAGGAGCCCATTTTACCAAAGCTATGTGCTCACCTTGAAACTCATGTAAAGACATTACCCTTAGCCCATCAATAAGCCCCTGTTGCCAAGGAGTATTTTGCGTATAGATTATTTTTTTCTCTGTGTCATATTGGTCAAATTGATGTAGTTTTACCAATATAGTTGCCCCTTCTTTACCTATATTAGGGCTGTGAGAGGTACCAATCGGATTACGTACGTAGCTTCCCTTTGGGTAGTCTTGATACTCGTCTGAAAACACACCTTCTAGCACGAGGAACTCTTCTCCGCCATCATGGTTGTGTGACGGAAAAGTACTGTTCGGTGCAAAACGAACGATCGAAGTTGCTCGTGCCACTTCATCCCCAATTCGGTCAAGTCGTATACGCTCAACACCGGGCGCAGTGGAACCTACCCATTCATAGTCAGTAGGTTGAATTACTACACGTTGTTCAAAGTTAGCATTGATTAAAGTAGTCATTTAAATTTCTCAATAACAATATTTATTTAATTTCGACCAGACATGATACCACCGTCAATATCTAAAATTGTTCCCGTTACCCAACTTGCATTATCTTGAAGAAGAAAGATGATAGCATTTGCTATGTCATCCGGTGTCCCAATACGACCAATGGGATGAAAACTATTAAAGCCAGCAAGGACATCGTCCATTTCTTCAGGATTAATAAAGGTTTCATAGATCGGCGTATTTACCACAGCGGGTGACACGGCATTAACTCTAATTTTGTACTCAGCTAACTCCATTGCCATGTGCTGTGTCAAGGCATGTAGCCCTGCTTTCGCCATAGAGTATGCGGAAGACGGTGTCGCTTTAATTGCTTGTTTAGCCCACATAGAGCCAACATGAACAACAGATCCTCCTCCATTATTACTCATATTATGAGATACCGCTTGACTTATAAAAAAACTAGCCCGATTCAGTGCAGCATAAGCATCATAATCCTCTAATTCGTGCTCTAAATATGGCTTAGGGTTGAAATAACCCGCCGAGTTCACCAAGTATTTAATATGGCGTTTTTCTGTATTTATCGCTTTAATGACTTTATCAACATCTTTTTGTTCATAAAGGTTAGCTTGTAAAATCTCAACATTAGTATCAGTATTTGCTATTGCGGCTAACGCTGATTTTGCCGACTCCAGTTTTGCAATGTTATTGCCTAAGATAATCACACTCGTGCCTTGAATGATTAGCTGTTTTGCTGTGGCTAAGCCCATACCACTTGAGCCGCCAATGATGAGAGCAATGTTCGATATTGTCATGAATTTCTCCGATATATGTTAAAGTTCGGAGATAATTTATCGCAGTAACCTAGTGTTAAAAAGTAAGTACATATTGGTAAGGTAGGTACTTTGGAGTACATCTTAATGAAAAATAAAGAAAATAAATATTTGAGAAAAACGGCGCCTAGTGAAAGTGCAAAAATGGTAGAGACTATTTATGGCTGTAAATGGTCTCTGACCGTTTATCAGCTTATCGCTGATGGAGTAAATCGGCCAGGGGAAATGGTACGAAGTATTGAAGGCTTAACCACTAAAGTATTAAATCAATGTTTACGTAGAAATACTGAGTTTGGTATTTTGGAGCGGGTTTCATACAATGAGGTACCTCCAAAAGTGGAGTATAGGGTCACTAATTTCGGTGAAAAATTTATCAGAATTCTTGATGAACTTGAGAAACTTCAAAGTGAAATTGACAAGACAGAATAAACACATTTATTTTGTAAAATCCATAGTATTATCACTTAATCTCAAGATCCGTGAGTCGCGCATTCTTGTGTATGATGATAAATACACAAGTAAAAACTTTGAGCGCCTTAGAGTGTGGTTATTATAGAGAATTCATAGGTTAGATCTTAAGAGAATTTGAAGTTTAACCCTTTTAATAATTAAATTGTTACGAAAATAATCGTTTAACCAAAAACAGAGTTTACATGCAGACTAACCAAGCTCCAAATCAATTAAAAACCTGCATGAGCAGGCTTTTCGTATTTAAAACTGGCTATTGTGCTTGAATGATTTCAGTAATCCCTTCAGGTGAGAGTATTTCAATCCAGTATCCGTCAGGGTCTTTAATAAAAGCTAAGCCTTTCATAGAACCATCATCTGGTTTTTTAATAAACTCGACATCGAATTTGGCAAAGCGCTCACACGCTGCGTACACATCAGGTACGCTAATGCCAATATGGCCAAAACCTTTGGGTTCTTCATTACCACTTACATAGCCGCTAAAGCTATCATCGTTTTCAGTGCCCCAATTATGAGTAAGCTCAATAAGTGCTGGGCGGCCAAATACCCACTCGGTCTTTTCTTTATCATCACCTTTTGGCATCTCTTGTTCGTAGCCTAAAAAGTACAGTGTAAATTTCATCGCAGGGAAGTCATACTTATCTAGTAGCTTCATACCTAATACGTTTTCATAAAATTCAAGCGAGGGTATGGGATCTTTAATACGCAACATAGTTTGTTGCATCACATAGCCCTCGGTGGCCTGCGCAACTTGCTCTGGCGTTTCGTTATAGCTCGACATGAGTTCATCCTTAGTGAAAATTACTTAAAAAACCTTAATGAATATTAAAAAGGCAGGGAATACGCACATCATAAGCAACAGCAGCAAAAATTAAAACCACCTAGCTAAATTACCAGCCAATGAGTCGTATGTTTTATAAGCGAAAAATAGTACATCTATCAATACTAATTATTTGTACAGTGGTTGGCGTTTTGTCCAATAACATTATTAAAAGTCGTTTTGGTGTATTTTAGCAGTGGTAATTTTATAACATACGTAATTGTTTGTTTACATTGGAGTTGTTTAGTGGAATTATTAAGCCATGTAATATACGCCGTTTTGGGGTGTCATAACCCCCCAAAGTGGTGTTCAATAAGCTGTTAGCAGTACAAGGAAAGTTTCGTGGATTCATCCTATTTCAGAGATAAAATGATCTCTCAAATCACCATCGGATATGATTGGGAAACATCAAATAATTTCGTTGAAATCAAACTTATTTCAAACAATGGAGTAATCTCTTCATTTAAAATTTGCAAACTAAGGGAGTATTCTCTTTACGAAGACTTTTCAGCTAGTTACATTAGTCAATGCAAGCTCATTGTTAATAGTTCTATGGTTTATTTAAGTTTGGATCCATTTAATGAGTTATCTAACGAAATAGACCTAGACAACGATTGCCTGTGGTTTAAGGGTAGTAACATTGAGGCAGTGTAATGTACTGCTAACAAGGCATTCAAACGGACAAAAAACAGTTGGCTGTTTTCACTCCGTTCAACATTTTAGCCAACAATTTTTTGCCGCTTAATGTGGCGTTAGCTGCCTTGTGAGGAATTATGCAGACTGAAAACTATAGGAATTGGCTGGCAACCCAGAATTATCAGGGCGGAACCATCACAGCCCAGATGCATAGAGCTGGCAGGGTCGAGGATTACTATGGCGATCTTGATGCGCTTTATGCTGAGGATCGATTGGAATCGTTAATCCAAGAACTGACCTATACCACCCAAGACCGACGAAATAATAGACCCAATGAATCGAAAATTCCTTTTGAAGGAAATGCCTATAACAATTTAGCATCCTACCGAGATGCCATCCGGCGTTATCGCCGTTTTCTGGAAGATGATATAGAGCGCATCGAGCCCGAAGATGTGCCGGTGATAGAAATGCCCGAACCGGATGTTCAGTCCCAAACTATCGGTCTAGAAAAGGACATGCAGGCCGCTATCCGTCAGAACATCGGCCAGATTGAAACGGGGCTCCGCGTAACCGACAACGGTCGGGAACGTTCCGTTGAAACTGGGTTCATCGACATTACCGCTGAAGATTCAAATTCGGTCCCTGTAGTTATAGAGTTAAAGACAGGGGTAGCTGGGCAGCGGGCTGTAGCTCAAATACTGAGCTATATCGGGAGTGTGATGGAAGAGGAAGGAAACGATCAGGTTCGCGGCATCTTGATTGCGTCGGAGTTTGATCGAAAGGCTCGTGCAGCCGCAAAAGTAGTTCCGAATTTGACGTTGATGCGCTATCAGTTCTCTTTTCAATTTATTCCAGAATAATGGGTGTCAGCTTGGTGTGGGCGGAAGCTAACAAAGCAAATCAATTCGCGCCTTGCGTCGCCGGACACTCACTTCGTTCGCGCCTTTGTTTGCGACGTTAGCAGGAGATGTACCACGATGGAATTTTCAGATGTTTGTAAGATTATATTTGGTGCTTTATTGGGAGCTGGTTTAACTATACTTATTGATTGGTTACGTATTCATAGAGAAAAAACGCTTTTGACTAAAATGTTAAAAGTGGAAATATCAGTTTTTGTTAAAAATATTTCCCCATGGATAAAAAAAGATGTAAATCTATTTAGTGAAACAGAATTACCTTCATTAACGCCATTGCCAATGGCTTCTTACGGTGCTTTACCTTTATCTATATCAGCCAAAGTTATGAATACTCATTGGGCTATTAAGCAAGCAAATGACCTGCGTATTTTAGCTATTAATGCTAGAAATAATGGTAACGATACACAATGTAATATGTTTGCAACATTATCCAAAGACTGGCTAGTAAAATCTAATCAGATGGCACATGAATTAACCGAAAACTTATAAACCTGCTAATCGGGTAGCCAGAGGTCTCCTCCAGCTCCCGCAGCACTCATCATGCGTTTTTTATTGATAGGAAGTGCAATGGGCGGTTCATCTCCCG
>NZ_MXQF01000026.1 GCF_002165575.1 Pseudoalteromonas sp. A601 | reverse complement strand
TTCCTATTTTTTTGTCAACACTTAATTTTAAGAAATTTTAATATTAAGTTTTACTCGACTCACTTACCGTTTGTTCAGCGCTTTTCATTGCTGCCTGCCGGGTCAGTGGATGCGCATTATAGGGATATTCTTGAGGCCGTCAACGCTTTATTTCAATTTTATTAAATTAATTTCTAATTTGTATGAATGGCATACAAGAAGGGGGTTTAAACGCTATTTTAGCTACTTTATTAACCTATTTTTCCACAGTAATAAAAAAGGCTGCAGCGCAGCCTATATTATTTTATTTTTTTACCGGTCTCTTCCAACCATCTAAATTACGCTGTTTACTGCGCGCTAGTGCTAATTGGTCATCGGCTACTGTGCTGGTAATAACCGAACCTGCACCGATGGTGGCTGTTGCTCCAATATTTACTGGGGCAACTAATGATGAATTAGAACCAATAAATGAATTATCACCAATAATGGTTTTTGATTTATTCACACCATCATAGTTACAGGTAATAGTGCCTGCGCCTATATTTACTTTTTCGCCAATTTCAGCATCGCCAAGATAGGTTAAGTGATTTGCTTTAGAGCCTTTGCCTAAACGCGATTTTTTCATTTCGACAAAGTTACCAATATGCGAGTCTTCTTCCATAACGGCACCTGGTCGTAAACGGGCATATGGACCAAGGGTACATTTAGTAGCGATACTCGCATCTTCAACTAATGTATTGGCTTTAATAACTACATTGTCGCCAATGGTACAATTTTTAAGTACACAATTAGGGCCGATTTCAACATTGTTACCTAAAGTTACTTTACCTTCAAAAATAACGTTCACGTCAATCAATACATCTTCACCAGTCGTGACTTCGCCGCGTACATCAATGCGAGCAGGGTCAGCAAGTGTCGCACCGTTTAACATTAACTCTTCAGCCTGCCATGCTTGATAAGCACGTTCAAGGCCAGCAAGTTGTACACGGTTGTTTGCACCTTCAACTTCCATTGGGTGATCAGGCTGTGCTGAGCTAATTTCAACACCTTCACTATGCGCCATAGCAACGATATCTGTTAGATAATACTCACCTTGGGCATTCTCGTTTGATAAGTTACCTAACCAGCTTTTTAAAAGCTTCCCATTCACAGCCATAATACCGGTGTTAACCTCGGTAATTAATAACTGCTCTGGTGTTGCATCTTTTTGCTCAACAATACCTACTAACTTACCATCAACGCGTAACATACGACCGTAACCATTAGGGTTAACTAGGTTTACTGTAAGTACGGCTAAGCCATTACTAGGGGTTGCAGCAAGTAAACGCTCAAGCGTTGATTGCTTTGTAAGAGGTACATCGCCGTATAAAACTAAAACAGTATCTTCATCATTAATATGAGGGTTTGCTTGTGCTACGGCATGGCCAGTACCAAGCTGGTCTGCTTGCAGCACCCAGTTTACGTCATTATCAGCTAGTTGTTGTTGTAATAATTCGCCGCCGTGACCATAAACCAAGTTTGTTGATGTGGCACCGAGTGCATTAGCGTTATCGATAACGTGTTGCACCATTGGCTTACCTGCAACTTTATGTAGTACCTTAGGCAGAGCAGAGCGCATACGAGTACCTTTACCCGCAGCTAAAATAACCGTTGTAAGTGACATTAAAACAATTTCCTTCTTTCTTTGTTTTATTGAAATAAGTAAGCGAGCGTGAATTCAATAAGATTACGTAAGTCACATCATGCGCAAATACTCAACGACAACTTAGCAGTTGCCACTGAATCTTAGCTGAAATCAAACATTGCTTTCATATGCTTTATTGTAACGGGGATCAATGAAGGATATAAGTACAAAAAGCGATCTATTGCATAGATAGAAACATTATTTTTATTCAGGCACAAAAAAGCCCACGTAAAGTGGGCTTTTAAAAACCAGATAGGCTTACTTTTTACGTAATTGCTGAATAACGCGTAGCTGAGCAATTGCTTCAGCTAGTTGCATTGCGGCTTGATTATAATCAAGCTCAGCAGATGCACCTTTTGCCATTTGAGCTTCAGCGTCACGTTTAGCTTGCTCTGCAGCTTTCTCGTCCAGGTCTTCACCACGAACAGCTGTATCAGCAAGTACGGTCACTATGTTCGGTTGAACTTCTAGTGTACCGCCAGCAATATAGATGAGTTCTTCTTCACCAAATTGCTTAACTAAACGTACCATACCAGGTTTAAGGGCAGTTAGTAGTGGGGCGTGACCGGCGTTAACACCTAACTCACCTTCACTACCAGATACTTGAATAGATTCTACTAAACCAGAAAATAATTTCTCTTCAGCACTTACTACATCAAGATGTACAGTCATAGCTGCCATACTACCCTCCTAATTACATGCTTTTGGCTTTTTCTTGAGCTTCTTCAATAGAGCCAACCATGTAGAACGCTTGCTCTGGCATATCATCAAACTCACCGTTTAAGATACCTTTGAAGCCTGCAATTGTGTCTTTAAGTGAAACGTATTTACCTGGCGCACCTGTAAATACCTCTGCCACGAAGAATGGCTGAGATAGGAAACGCTGGATTTTACGTGCACGTGATACAAGTTGCTTATCTTCGTCAGAAAGCTCGTCCATACCTAGAATCGCGATGATGTCTTTAAGTTCTTTGTAACGCTGAAGAACTGTTTGAACGCCGCGCGCTATACCGTAATGCTCTTCACCGATTACTTGTGGATCAAGCTGACGTGAAGATGAATCAAGAGGGTCTACCGCTGGGTAGATACCTAGTGATGCGATATCACGTGAAAGTACCACTGTTGCATCTAAGTGAGCAAACGTTGTTGCTGGAGATGGATCCGTTAAATCATCCGCAGGTACGTATACCGCTTGGATTGAAGTAATTGAACCAGTCTTAGTAGATGCGATACGCTCTTGAAGTACACCCATTTCTTCAGCAAGTGTAGGCTGGTAACCTACCGCTGATGGCATACGACCAAGAAGTGCTGATACTTCAGTACCCGCAAGTGTGTAACGGTAGATGTTATCTACGAAGAAAAGTACATCGCGACCTTCGTCACGGAACTTCTCAGCCATAGTAAGACCTGTTAACGCTACGCGTAAACGGTTACCCGGTGGCTCGTTCATCTGACCGTATACAAGCGATACTTTATCAAGTACGTTTGAATCGTTCATTTCATGGTAGAAATCGTTACCCTCACGTGTACGCTCACCAACACCTGCGAATACTGAGTAGCCGCTGTGCTCGATTGCGATGTTACGGATAAGTTCCATCATGTTTACGGTTTTACCAACACCGGCACCACCGAATAAACCAACTTTACCACCTTTAGCGAATGGACATACAAGGTCGATTACCTTGATACCCGTTTCTAAAAGTTCAACTGAGCTTGATTGCTCTTCGTAAGTAGGTGCTGCACGGTGGATAGACATACGCTCGTCTTCACCGATTGGACCTGCTTCATCAATTGGCTCACCAAGTACGTTCATGATACGACCTAGAGTCTTAGTACCAACTGGAACTTGAATTGCTTTGCCTGTGTTTTCTACTGAAGCACCACGACGTAAACCATCTGTAGTACCTAGTGCGATAGTACGTACCACACCGCCACCTAGCTGCTGTTGAACTTCTAAAGTCAAACCAGCTAAATCGCCATCTGTTACTTTTAGCGCGTCATATACGGCTGGCACGCTGTCTTGTGGAAATTCGATATCCACAACGGCGCCGATAATTTGGACGACCTTACCTAAACTCATGTCTATTCCTCTCGTTAATCTTTGCCTGAAGCATTAAACTGCTGCTGAACCAGAACAAATCTCACTAATTTCTTGTGTGATTGCTGCTTGGCGAGCTTTGTTATATACAAGCTGTAACTCATCCATAAGGTCACCGGCATTATCAGTTGCAGCTTTCATTGCAACCATGCGGGCAGCCTGTTCAGAGGCAGCGTTTTCAACTACACCTTGGTATACTTGAGACTCAATGAAGCGAACTAACAAAGACTCTAAAATAGCCTCTGGGTTTGGTTCATATAAGTAATCCCACGCATGTGTAGATACTTCTTCTTCAGCTTTTGGCAAAGGGAGTAACTGATCTACTATTGGCTCTTGCTTCATGGTATTAACAAAGTTGTTATATACCAGGAATAAACGGTCAATTTTACCTTCAGAGAATGCATCTAGCATTATTTTTACCGGACCAATTACGTCCTGTACTGAAGGCTTATCTCCAAGACCTGCTTTTTTAGCAAGCACTTGACCACCAAAACGTTGAAAGAAGCCAGCTGCTTTACTACCTAAAGTAGCAAAATCAGCATCTACGCCTTTCTCTTTCCACGCTTTAATGTCTAATGCAACTTTCTTAAACTCATTTGAGTTTAAGCCGCCACATAGACCACGGTCAGTAGAGATAACAATATAACCAACTCGTTTTACTTCACGCTCTTCTAAGAACGGGTGAGTAAAATCAAGATTTGCTTGAGCAACACGACCAATCACTTTACGTAATTTTTCAGCGTATGGACGGCTTGAAGCCACTCGTTCTTGCGCCTTTTTCATTTTAGACGCAGCAACCATTTCCATTGCGCTAGTGATCTTTTGAGTATTTTTAATACTGCCGATCTTGCTTTTAATCTCTTTTCCGCTGGCCATGACTCTCTCTCCGAATCAAGGTGTGCTTTAGCGGACTAAAGCGCACCATTAATAACTAAATTACCAAGTTTGCGTAGACTTACACTTCTCTAGAAGTTCTTTAAGCTGCGCTTCGATCTCGGCGTTGTAGTTACCAGTTTCATTGATTTGAGCCATAAGCTCTGCGTATGTGCTATTTGCGAAAGAAAGTAATGCCGCTTCGAAATCCATAATTTTAGAGATTTCGATGTCTTGCAAGTAACCTTTCTCAGCTGCGAATAACGACAAAGACATTTCAGCAACAGACATTGGCGCGTACTGCTTCTGCTTCATTAGCTCTGTTACACGCTCACCATGCTCAAGTTGAGCACGAGTAGCATCATCAAGGTCAGACGCGAACTGCGAGAACGCAGCTAATTCACGGTACTGAGCTAGGGCTAGACGGATACCGCCACCTAGTTTCTTAACGATTTTAGTTTGTGCAGCACCACCAACACGCGATACCGAGATACCAGCATTTACTGCCGGACGGATACCTGAGTTGAATAAGTCAGTTTCTAAGAAGATCTGACCATCGGTGATAGAGATAACGTTTGTCGGTACGAACGCAGAAACGTCGCCGCCTTGAGTTTCAATGATAGGCAATGCCGTCAATGAACCTGTTTTACCTTTCACTTCACCGTTAGTGAACTTTTCAACGTAATCAGTGTTTACACGTGATGCACGCTCTAAAAGACGCGAGTGAAGGTAGAATACGTCACCTGGGTATGCTTCACGACCTGGTGGACGCTTAAGTAGCAATGAGATTTGACGGTAAGCAACAGCTTGCTTAGATAAATCATCATATACGATTAATGCGTTTTCACCACGGTCACGGAAGTATTCACCCATAGTACAGCCCGAGAACGGTGCTAAGTACTGAAGTGCCGCAGATTCAGAAGCAGATGCTACAACTACAATAGTATTTGCAAGTGCACCGTGCTCTTCTAATTTACGTACTACGTTAGCAATAGTAGATGCTTTTTGACCAACCGCTACGTACACACACTTAACGCCTGTGTCTTTTTGGTTAATGATTGCATCGATTGCTAGTGCAGTTTTACCTGTTTGGCGGTCACCGATAACAAGCTCACGCTGACCACGACCAACTGGGATCATAGCATCAATAGATTTGTAACCAGTTTGTACTGGCTCATCTACAGATTGACGCTCGATTACACCTGGTGCAATTTTTTCTACAGGTTCAAACCCGTCGTTATCTAAAGCGCCTTTACCATCGATAGGAGCACCTAGAGTGTTAACAACACGACCAAGTAGACCCGCACCAACAGGAACTTCTAAGATACGACCAGTTGTGTATACTTTTACGCCTTCTGTAAGGTCAGCGTAAGGACCCATTACTACTGCACCAATTGAGTCGCGCTCAAGGTTTAGTGCGATAGCATAACGGTTGCCAGGAAGCTCAATCATCTCACCTTGCATACAGTCAGCTAGACCGTGGATGCGGATGATACCGTCTGTAACAGATACGATAGTACCTTCGTTACGAGCTTCACTTACAACTTCGAACTTCTCAATACGTTGTTTGATCAGATCTGAAATTTCAGTGGAATTAAGTTGCATGCTCTTTTTCCCAATTACGATTGTAGTGTTGTGGCTAAGCGATTTAATTTACCGCGTAAAGAGCCGTCAATTACAGTATCACCCGCCTTAATTATAAGGCCGCCAACTACTGTAGCGTCTTCACTACAATTCAGCTTAACTTTGCGTGCGAAACGTTTTTCAAGTGCCGCTACCAGTGATTCTTGCTGCGCTGCAGCAAGAGGTGTTGCCGAAATCACATCAATATCGATTTCTTTTTCATAATCTGCTTTTAAAGCAGAAAATAAATGAGCAACTTCAGGTAGTGCAATCAAACGTCCATTTTCAGCCATCACCTTAACTAGGTTCTGACCTTGTTCGTTGAGCTGCTCACCACATAAGTTAATAAATAACTCAGCTTGTGCAGTAGCAGTAGGCAATCCAGCTAAAATGGTAGATGCCTGTTCATTGCTGGCAACGTGGCCAGCAAAGAACAACATGTCATTCCAGCTATCAATAGCGCCTTTTTCAACGGCAAGTTCAAAAGCCGCTTTAGCGTATGGGCGAGCGATAGTAGTCAATTCAGACATGCTCATACCCTCCTAATTACAGCTCAGCGACAAGTTTTTCAACGATGTCACTATGTGCGGCTTGATTGATTTCGCGCTCTAAAATTCTTTCTGCGCCAACCACTGCCAGAGTTGCTACTTGCTTACGTAGCTCTTCTGTCACACGGTTACGCTCTGATTCAATTTCAGAGTGCCCTTGAGCAATAATTTTTTCACGCTCTTGCTGACCACGAACAGTTTCTTCGTCAACAATTAGCACGGCACGCTTTTTAGCTTGTTCAATGATATCTGCCGCTTGAGCCTTTGCATCTTTAAGCTGTTCTGCAGCTTTATGTTGCGCTAGTTCTAAGTCTTTCTCGGCTCTATCAGAGGCAGCTAAACCATCTTCGATTTTCTTTTGGCGAGCTTCAATTGCACCGTTTAGTGGTGGCCATACGAACTTCATACAGAAAAGTACGAACACCGTAAATGCAATTAATTCACCGATAAGAGTGGCGTTTAAGTTCACAACCGCTCCTCCTTAAATAGTAAGCTGTTCAAAAAATAAAATTAAAGTACGAACAACAATACCATCGCGATACCAACACCAATCATTGCTACAGCATCGATTAGACCAGCTAGGATGAACATCTTAACTTGTAGTGAAGGAGCAAGTTCAGGTTGACGTGCACATGCTTCTAGGAATTTACCACCCATGTTACCGAAGCCGATTGCAGTGCCGATTGCACCAAAACCGATAAGTAAAGCTACAGCGATATACTTAAGACCGATCATTAGTTCCATTTTTTTCTCCAAAGTTTCAATTGTAAATTAAAGTTAAAAGTAAAATTGTAAATATAGTAATTAGTGATTATCCGAACTTGCCATGCTTAGGTATACGATTGTAAGCATCATGAATACGAATGCTTGCAATACAATTACCAAAATATGGAATACAGCCCACACAAAGTGCAACGGTAGTTGCATTAAACCTATAGCACCTATAAGGATGAAGATTAACTCACCTGCATATAAGTTACCGAACAAACGCAGAGCCAGTGAAAACGGCTTAGAAACCAATGCGATAAGCTCTAGTAATAGGTTGAATGGGATTAAAAGAATCTGCATAGCTGTATTGTTTGAACTAAACGGGTGAAGTGTTAGTTCTTTAATAAAACCGCCGATACCTTTGATTTTAATTGAGTAACCGATCATCAATAAGAAAACACCTAGCGCTAACGCAGCTGTTAAGTTAATGTCAGTAGTAGGTACGATTTTCATGTATACGTCGTGTGAATCCATACCAAATGCAGTTTCGCCAACAACACCAGCAAATGCAGGTAGGAAATCAACTGGTATTAAATCCATTAAGTTCATTAAGAATATCCACACGAATATTGTTAATGCTAATGGTGCAATAAGCTTGCTCTTACCGTGGAAGGTATCGCGTACGTTATCGCCAACGAACTCTACGATCATTTCAATAAAACATTGAAATTTACCTGGTACACCCAGTGTTGATTTTTTAGCGGCACTACGGAAGATCCATAAAAATATAAGACCTAAACCGATAGACCATGCGAGGGTATCTACATGCCATGTCCAGAAACCACTGTCCGTACATGCTTTATTGAAGGCAAGACCAGCATCGGTCGAGCACATCTTAGCATTGGTTAAGTGGTGCTGAATATGGCTAGATAGAGTAACTTCTTCTGCAGCCATGTTATATCCCAAAAGTTAATGTTTAAAAAAAACGGGTGCGAACAATCCAGTTAATAACGCCAGTACATAGATACTAAAAAAAGGTAATAAAATTACCGAAAAATGCTTAAGTACTAGTGCAAACAATATGATTGTCAGCAAAAATTTTAGTCCGTTGCCTCGTTTTAGCGAGGAATACGCTTGATTTACCTTACTTGCACCCATATACCTGAATGCATAGATGGAAAATACACAGTGGGGAAGTACTGCTACAGCACCTCCAGCTAATGCTGAGAGACCGGCATCTACTCCCCAACCGATGAAAACAATTATGGCAGCAACCAATGCTACACTACCTTGCAAACAGATTAATTTAAATGCAGCCAATTGATAAGGCGCTGCTAACTTATTAGTCACGTTTAGTTAACCTTATTAGCGTTCTATTTGTCAGGGTATGAAAACTGGCGAAATTATACTGAATCCTACCAGTTTTGCAACTTGAGTCGGTGTATTGTGGTGCAAAAATGAGGCAATTGTCTCATTTTGGACATGATATTAATTAATGTTGGGAATAGTCTTGGTTTATACGGTTTAAAATCCCGTCTAATTCATCAAGGTTAGTGTAAGAAATAACCAAGTTACCCTTACCTTTTTTGTTGTAGTTAATTTCCACTTTTGCGCCTAAATTATCTGCTAATTTCTGTTCTAACTGTTTGACATCTGGATCTTTTTCTACAATTTCTTTTTTAGCCGCAGGTTCTAAAATTGAACGGACTAATTTTTCAGTTTCGCGTACCGTTAATGCTTTAGCAACAGCCAATCGAGCAGCGTCTGATTGAGGTTCACCTTCTAGGGCTAATAAACAACGTGCATGGCCCATTTCTATATCACCATGTTCTAACAATATTTTAACATCGTCATTTAAATTATTTAAACGCAGTAAGTTGGTCACTGTTGTACGTGATTTACCTACAGCATCAGCTACTTGTTGATGAGTTAATTCAAATTCGTTAAGTAAGCGGTTTAATGCAATGGCCTCTTCCATGGCATTTAAATCTTCTCGCTGAATATTCTCAATAAGTGCAATTGCAACCGCCGCTTCATCTGGTACGTCTTTAATAATACACGGAACAACATCAAGCTTAGCAAGTTGCGCTGCACGCCAGCGTCGCTCACCAGCGATAATTTCGTAACTATTTTGTGCAATAGGGCGAACAACAATTGGTTGAATAATACCTTGCGATCGAATCGAGCTTGCTAATTCTTCCAGCGCTTCTTCTGACATATCTTTACGCGGCTGGTATTTACCCGAATGTAAAAACTCAATAGCTAACTTTTGTAATTCACTTTTTGGCTGTTCTAAGGCAGCTGTATCCACCGTAGGCGCACTATCTTGAACACTTTCTGTTTGGTTTGGTGCTGGTTTTGATGAACTAAGTAAAGCATCGAGTCCTCGGCCTAAACCGCGTTTTTTAGCAGACATGTTATTTTTTTACCTCAAAGTTAGGCGACAATAGGAGATGTTTTTTCTTTTCTGCGTAACATTTCACCGGCAAGTGCTAAATAGGCTTTAGCGCCACTTGATGCCCGGTCATAATACATGGCTGGTGCACCAAAACTAGGGGCTTCAGCTAAACGCACATTACGAGGGATCACTGTACGGTATACTTTATCACCAAAGTGTTGTTTTAATTGCTCAGATACATCATTAGCTAGACGGTTTCGCGGATCATACATAGTGCGCAAAATACCTTCAATTTGTAATTTAGGGTTTACCAGTTTTGCTAATTGGGTGATGGTATCCATTAAAGCTGTTAAACCTTCAAGAGCATAATACTCACACTGCATAGGCACTAAAATAGAGTCAGCAGCGGCCATTGCATTAACAGTTAACATGTTTAATGAAGGTGGACAGTCTATAAAAATAAACTCGTATTGATCTGATATTTTTTCAAGTGCATTTCGCAAACGGACTTCACGAGCAAACAATTCCATTAATTTAACTTCAGCCGCAGTCACATCACCATTCGCGGCGATTAAATGATACTCGCCTGATGTTTCTTTACAGACAACATCATCAATCGGCTTATCTTCGATTAATAAGTCATAGATAGTGGCAACATCACTGTATTTATCGATACCGCTACCCATGGTTGCGTTACCTTGCGGATCTAAATCGATTAATAGCACTTTACGTTTTGTTGCCGCCATTGAAGCTGCTAAATTTACAGCTGTAGTGGTTTTACCCACGCCGCCTTTTTGATTTGCTATTGCGATGACTTTTGCCACAGTGCTCTGATCCCTAGTCTTTAGAAAGAATAATTAAATGTCTTTGTGCATCTAACTCTGGAACTTCCAATGCTATTTTTTGCTCAAATTTAATGCCAGCAGGTAATGATTCTAGCTCGTCACTAGGAAAAACACCTTTTAATGCTATAAATTTACCTGAATGATCAATCAAGTGCGAACACCAGTCAACCATATCTTGTAATGAAGCAAATGCGCGGCTTAAAACACCATCTAATCTAACACTTGGTTGATATTCTTCAACTCTAGACTGAACTGGGGTTACATTTTTAAGGCCTAACTCATGTTTAACTTGCATTAAAAAACGTACGCGTTTGCCTAAGCTATCTAATAACACAAACTGAGTATCAGGTAACGCAATTGCTAATACAATACCAGGTAAGCCAGGGCCCGTTCCAACATCAATATAATGATGACCGGGTAGGTGAGGTGCAACAACTAAGCTATCCATGATGTGTTTTATCATCATTTCTTCAGGCATTCGCACTGAGGTTAAGTTATATGCTTTGTTCCATTTGTTAAGTAGCTCAACATATTGAACAAGTTGTTGCTGTTGTTTTTCGGTTAGCGCAATATCAGTTTGCGCTAACAAAGAGGTCAATTGTTGCTGTAACACAGTATTCCTTAATTATTACGCAATTTTACGTAACAAGCCTTGCTTCTTTAGATACACTAATAATAGCGAAATAGCAGCAGGGGTGATACCAGAAATACGCGATGCTTGGCCAATGGTATCCGGACGCGCCTCAGTTAACTTAGCAACAACTTCATTCGATAACCCCGAAACAGTCGAATAATCATAATCTTTTGGTAATACAGTTTCTTCATGACGCAGTTGTTTGTTGATCTCATCTTGCTGGCGTGCAATATAACCTGCATATTTAGTATGGATCTCAACTTGCTCAAGTGCCAGTGCATTATCAAACTCAGATCCAAGGCCATCAATAGCCATAAGATCGTTATAACGAATTTCAGGACGACGAAGAAGATCTTCTAAACTTGCTTCACGCACTAAAGGTGTTTTAAGTAAACTGTTTACTTGATCAATAACAACGTGATCTTTGTGGATCCAGGTTTCTTTTATACGTTGTGATTCTTTGGCGATCACATCCATTTTTTCATTAAATGACTGCCAACGCTCGTCATTAACCAAACCTAATTCACGACCTTTTGCAGTCAAACGAATATCAGCATTATCTTCACGTAGTAATAAACGGTATTCAGCACGACTAGTAAACATACGGTATGGTTCTTTAGTACCGAGTGTTGTTAAGTCATCAATAAGTACACCTACATAGGCTTCGTCACGACGTGGTGTCCAAGGTTCTTTACCTTGAACTTGTAATGCCGCATTCATGCCCGCTATTAATCCTTGCGCACCCGCTTCTTCATACCCTGTGGTGCCATTGATTTGGCCAGCAAAGAATAAACCATCAATAAATTTAGTTTCGAGCGATTTCTTTAAATCACGAGGATCAAAAAAGTCATATTCAATAGCATAGCCCGGACGACAAATATGAGCATCTTCAAAACCGGCAATGGACTGCACAATCTCTAGTTGTACATCAAAAGGCAAGCTTGTTGAAATACCGTTTGGATAAAGCTCGTAAGAAGTAAGGCCTTCAGGCTCAACAAAGATTTGGTGCTTGTCTTTATCTGCAAAACGGACAATTTTATCTTCAATAGAAGGGCAGTAACGCGGACCTATGCCTTCAATCACACCTGAATACATAGGTGAACGATGTAAATTATTACGGATCACATCATGCGTTTTTTCATTGGTATAGGTGATATAGCATGGGATCTGTTGTGGATGATCTGATTGCTTTCCTAAAAATGAAAATACCGGTGTAGGCGCATCCCCTGGTTGCTCTTGCATTTTGCTAAAGTCAACGGTACGAGCATCAATACGTGGTGGAGTACCCGTTTTTAAACGATCAACACGAAATGGTAGCTCACGTAAGCGATCGGCTAATGCGATTGAAGGTGGATCACCCGCTCTGCCGCCTTTAAAGTTCTCAAGGCCAATATGAATTTGACCACCTAGGAAAGTACCAACGGTCAATACAACAGATGGCGCGCTAAAGCGTAATCCCATTTGGGTCACTACGCCTTTAACTTGATTATTTTCGACAATGAGATCATCACACGATTGCTGAAAGATCTTTAAATTATCTTGATTTTGCAGGATGTCTTGGATAGCGGCTTTATAAAGAGCGCGATCAGCTTGTGCTCGAGTTGCACGAACAGCAGGGCCTTTAGAAGAATTTAATGTACGAAATTGGATCCCACCTTTATCAATAGCTTGCGCCATTGCACCACCTAGAGCATCAATTTCTTTAACTAGGTGACCTTTGCCAATACCACCAATTGCTGGGTTACATGACATTTGACCAAGAGTATCCATGTTGTGAGTTAGCAGCAGGGTGTTCATACCCATTCGTGCAGCAGCAAGCGCAGCTTCTGTACCAGCGTGGCCACCACCAACAACAATAACATCAAAATTTTCGTGAAAAATCATTTCAGGATCCTACTTAAATCAACCAGCAAACTACCAAGGGGAACGTATTCTACCTATAAATTGACAGAAGATAAATGATTAAACTCTCGCCAAGATCTAAGTAAGTGATCTCTAATAATATAAAGGATCTTTTAAAGAGATCTTTTATTTCTATTACTACTAGTGATCGCCATTTCTGTTGATAAGGTTTAGTTTATAATTAAAAACATAACGTTAGATCTGATCTAAAGGTGTTTATATGATCGGATCAAGATAGATATAAGCTCTGATCAAAAAGGCTATTTATACACAGGGGGTTTAACTTCGGATCTTATCCAATGGATAACACCCCTTTAAAACGCAATTAGATCATAGCTTATCCACAATTCGATCTAAATTATAGATAAATTGTGTATAACTTTAGCTGGTGGAGTTGCATTAGATCACTGTGTTTTAAGATTGTTTATTTCGATCCACTCAGGTAACCAGGCTAAAGCTGTGTCTTCTGGTAGCTCTTCATCCAAAATATTCAGTTCTAACCTTGGTGCTGTACACTCAGCTCCTTTACTTATAAGTAGTTGTTCTAAATTACGACCAGCTAGGTTGTAGGTATCGTAACTGGTATCACCGAGGCCAATAACACTAAATTTTAGTCCTTTTAGATCATCAACTTGGTTAAGATCATTAATAAAGGGTAATAGGTTTTCAGGGTAGTCACCCGCACCATATGTTGAGGTGCATAATAGCCAAATAGTGTTTTCTTGATCTATTTGTGAAAAGTCAGGTTGATCATGTACTTCAGTGGTGATCCCTTGCGATATTAACTGCTCGGCTAGTTGTTCACCTACATATTCTGCAGATCCCATTTGACTACCGATAATAATGTTTACTGAATACATGTTTTTCTTGATCGCTTTCCTGCTAGATTTGATGGTTATGATAAACAAGTTTATTGTGCAGTAAAGTAGATAATCGATCTTTGTATAAGTTTTTATGGTGTAAAATTATACAATAAAATTGGTGATGCATTAAGTTTATGATTTTGTTATATAAAATAATATATTCCTAATTGTAATCTTATGATCAAGCTGTTGATAAATAGTAAGAAAGCTATGTCCTTTAATTATGTTATTGCCAGTTATAAGGCCTAAGCTTTTGATCTTTAATTCCGTCGTTAATCTTAATTGCGATTTTTTAAGTGCTTTGACGTTCTATATTTGATTGTGGATAGAAAGCTTGTTGATAACGATCATTTTGTTAGGCTATGGATTTTAATAAAACTGTAAATTTATTAGTAATCGACTTAAAATTACAAATTAAGTGCATTTTTGTGGTTTTATTGAACAAATCAGAGGGGCAGAGCTAAAATTAATTAGTTATTTATTCCTCGTTCAGCTAAATAAGGCTCGATCAGCAGCAATTGTGGATAACAAATTTTACAGATCGAGATCTAAAGCACTATTAATAGTCAATTTTTAGCTTTTTGAATGTAAGTTTTTCTAATTTTCAGATAACAGTTTCGCATGTATTAGTAAAAATTGTGCTAATCCATGTTGACTTAAAGGTACTGACACGAACCTTGTTCACCATTTTCTTTGCACGAGCTAGTGTAATCTTCTCCTGTAATACTTTTCCACCAGCTTACCAGTTGTTAAAAACGATACTCTCATTTGTACATTTTACCTCCCTTTTGAGTTTAAAATTTGATTTGAAAGTATAGAGAAAATCACAAAACGGTGCGTATCCGAGCATATTGTCGTAACAAAAAAGACTAACTGATCTAAAGCAACAAAGCTGAGCCGTGTGATTTCTGTTGAAATACAGCGCGAACTACTGTGGTTTATATTTGTGTTGTTTATAGGGGGTTGATTGGTCGTATGACCCATAATGCTGCGAATGCAGCTCCTCAGGAACGTGTTGCGGGCAGTGAAATAGGCCCTTTATCTTTATACTCATTTCGAGCTAGTTCATAATTAAAATTATCACAGTGATCAGAGGTTGCAACACCTTTTTTATGCGCTCAAACCTCTTCTGGCCCTGCAACTTTTTAAGGCGGATTGGATGTCGAGGCATCATGAGCAGTGGCCTCGACGGGCGACTCGCAGGGAATCCGCCTTAAAAGTTATTAATATATTCATCTCTATGTTTCTTCAAAAGATTTATTTTTTTATGTGATAATCCTGCTTTACCGTAGCGGTATATCAAATAGTTAGCTATGTCTTGTTCATGGGTTGACATTATTACTTGTCTATCTCGAAATTCTACTCTTAATAAATCACTGAGAGATGCTATATTGATTTCATCCATACACTGCGTAGGATCATCAATGAAAACAAAGGCTGTTTCTGCATATTTTTTGTTAAGAGCAAGAAATAAAGCTAGTGCTAAGGCGCTGATTTGCCCGCTGCTCATAGAGAGAACAGCATCGTGTTCATTCCCCTTTACTGTTTTAAACTGCAAAGGAGTATCTTTTTGAGTTCCCTCAGTTCGCTCTAAAAAAATACCTAATCCAGTCTGCATGTTTTGTAATAAACGTCCACTGTATATGTGAAACAGTAGCTCAATCTCTCCAAGTGTTTTGTTTATATATGTATTACGAGCTAAATTGAGCTGTTTTTCAGTTTCTTTTAACTTATTCTCTACCTTGCTAATAGCCTCTAACCTTGCTTTGGATTGGTTGAAAGCTATTAGTTTTTTTTCATGTGTTTTACTGATGAGTTTGTTGTGCTCGTTATGTAGATAAGCTAATTTCTTTTCAATTAAATCCTGAGTTATAACCTTAAGCTCTTCAGAGTTACGAAAAGTACTATGATAGAAAGCTAAAACCTGCTCTGAAAGTAAGTCGCTTTCAGCTTCAAATGACGATTGTATTTGTTGACGCACAATCTCAACTTGTTCTGTTTTTTCCTGTGGGGTTTCTAAGTATTCAGTTGGGAGTGTAATATTTAGGTTTTGAATACGTTCTGCGATTTTGATTAGACGCGGTGATAGGTGCTCATTCAACTCCAATTCACGAAGTAGCACTGGGTTGAACTCTGTATCTATTTTAACTAGTTGTTGTTCAAGTTTTGGAAGTAGTGTTTGTAGGGCTATACTAATTTTTTGCGTATAGCTAGCTACTTTTTGCCCATTTATATCAAGCTCTCTTTCAATTTTTTTTGTTTGGATATCTATTGCATCAATGAGTAATTTTTGTTCATTGTAATCAAAACCACACAGAGGACAGTGAGCCTCATCTTGATTAATAGCTGCTTTTAATCGATTTATTAACTCTAGAGTTTTGTTCTTTGTTTCCTCTATTTTACCTTGGTAGGTTTGCAGTTGTTCTTTACTCTTAACTAGCTCACAAAAGTCATCGAACTGATCTGCCAACGATTGTTTGAGTGGTGGCAAGTCAATTTCTTTTAGTTCAGTTGCGCTTTTTTTGGCAATGGTTATTGCTTGATTCAATGGTTTTCTTTGTTCACGTAAGTTTTTTAACTTTTGTAGTTTATGAAAATGCGGAACAAGGCGTATGGCTAAAGCAAACTCTTCTGTCTGTAAGAAAGCTCTTTTCTTCCCGTTTCTTTCTCGCAACTCGATCTCGCTAGAGTGCTCGATAAGTGTTTTAAGAAGATTCACCTGGGCAAGTTGACTTGGGTAATCAGCTACGCGCTCAATTGTTAGAGGGGCCTCTGAATCCCAGGTTGGAGTTGGCTCCATAGTAGTCAGTCGGCAATATTCTGCTGCTTCTCCTGATGCAGATAGCTGCTGCTTTAGTAGAGTAATTTCTTCATCTAATAAGTCTTTTTTTTGTAGTTCTTGTTCGTAAGCTGATTTTCGAGCAACTTTTAGATTACTGATATTTTCCCTTCTAGCTTCAAGTTCATCTAAATTGATAAGGTGTTCAATTTGCTTGGTTCGAGTTGTATCTTCGCAGCAACCATCTGGAATGACCAATGCTTTGCTATCTTGCTGAAGGTAGTTTAATACGTCGAAATTATTTTGAAAGTTACTCCCTAAGTGTTGTTGCCAGAACGCATTCTCATCTTTAATTTCTTCTGCTGAAGCCCAGTCATTGAAGTTTACTAGTTGATATAACTTAAAAATAGAGAACTCACTAGGCTTGTTTTTTTTGGACTTCATTTCATTAGCTTCAGCTTTACGCATAATACTTATTGATTCGCTGCCATTAGTTAGCTCAGCCACAATACAGATATCACCAGTATAACCATTATGCCTATAAAGATTACTTTTAAAGCTATGTTTATTAGGGGTAACTGGTTTTAATCGAGCTGCAATTCTAGGTAGCTTCCCTCGGAAAAGTAGCTGTTTTGCATCAAATAGAGATGTTTTACCAAATCCATTTGGTCCATCATAGATGATTAGATCACTTTCATAATGCTCTTCGAAGGAAGAGAATACTTTAAAGCCATTTATTTTTAGTCGATTAATTCGCCATTTGTTCATCGATCAGTGCCTCCATGACTTTTTTATATTCACTACCTTTAGCAATTTGTAACTCTATTGATTGGAAGAAGGTTAAAAGTTGCTTCTCGCTTAGCAGCTGATCTGCAATTTTATTTGCGTCTTCTAAAGTTGACTCTTGTATTGGAGCAGCCAAAAAAGGAAGTTTGACAAAAAGACGGCAGGTTAAGCTAAATGCAGTTTCCTCGTTTGGATTTTCTTTATAGTTTTTAAAAGCTTCAGAGCTTGATATTAATGAATCTATGTATTCACCTCTATCAAAGTATTGCTTTAGTTGGTCTAGTTCCTTTGTTGTATAATATAAAACATGTTTCTTGAGGCTATAGGCATTTTCTTCAATATCAAAAATACTATGCTCCTGCTGCGGAAGCTCTGTAAGCTCGTCCAACTTGAATAAGATAACCAAGTCAGTATTCTTAGCAAAAGATGGTTTTGTTAGAAGGCTTTCAGGGGTTTTATTTTGTACATGAGCATTTAGCTCAGATGGAGAGCATAGCTGATTGACTTCTAGAACAACAAGGAAGCGCTGGAAGCGAGGGTCTTTTGCTTCATAAAAATCTAAGTCTTCAAATGGAGACTCCAACTGTTGAAATTGACAAGGTGACTTTTCAGCTACTTGTTGAATAATATGTTTAATCATTTAGTTCCTCTTGAGCATCTTCCGTGGAGATAAACCTTACGTTATGAATTTTAGTGAGTCGGTTCTTTTCTTCATCGTCCTCAGAAACATCTATAAACTTTCCCGTTATTTTCGAAGCTTCACTGAGTGGGAAAGGGGGATGCTTCATTTCAACAATTAAATTGTTATATTCGTACAAAATATCCTGAATTATTGAGTTTTCTCGTAATGCTTCAACATTGTTTTGTATTTCTGATAAAGATAGCTTTTCACTGATTTTTTTTAATTGAATAGCTGTTGGTAGATATGTGCCAAATAATTGTTGGTAATAATGGGGAAGATCAGGGGCAACTACTAATTTCCTAATAAGTGCAATTATATCCATATAGTTTTCTACACTATCATGGCTAAATCCTTCAATGGTAACAGAGGCTATATTTGGCTTTTTAGCATAATAGAGCCTCTTCAGCTTTGACAGATCCATGTGGGCAATAGCGTTTCGGCAAGCTAATATATCAATAAGTGATATTTGTGATGAAGTTTCATTACTTTCTATAAGGAGATCAGTTCTTTCGAGTAAGTTGCGTTTAAATCTGTTCAAAACCATGCGTTCATCGGTATCACCTAGGACTTCTGCTTTTAAACATTCTTCAATCTCAGTAAATAAAATTGGAGTTTTATTAGCTGCGTTAAACTTTATTTCACCCTCATTGTGAATCTTGGAATGAGCTGATATAACTTTTGTATCAAGTAACGTATAGAGCAAGGCAAGCTTATACTGTATTAGTAATGGAGAGCTGTTTAGTTTAGCTTTTGCTAAATAGTCCAGCATTACTTTCTCAAGCTTTTCATTAACTTGGTCCAGCTGAAGATATTGGTTGCCATCATTATAGCGATAAAACTCAACTTTGCTTTGCGTAGTGTTGGATGGATTAAATGGAGAAAAGTCATCTAGTTCACGAGCAACATGAAACCAGCGTTTAGTATTTTCATCAATTCCATATGCTGCAATCTCAGCTGCCTGTAGAATTGCTGAATTATATGCAGAGCGTTTACTATCTACTCTAGCTTTTACCTGATGAAGACTTAAAGCCTTATCTTCCTGACTATAAATAACAAAATCATCAAGAGACTCTACCTTTAAGTTACATGGTCTATAACTTTCATCGTTGAGTAAGTTAATACAATGATAAAGAGCAACTTTTCCTTGATATATAAAACCACTCCATGAAGCTATCGCACTGCTATCTCTTATTTTTTTTGGAACATCCATATATTATTCTATTCAAAGAGCAAAGTTTAAGTATGTCAATAACATAGCAAACTCACCAAGTCGCTTCTATTATTTTTAAACAATTTCCTCTCATTTATTGAACCAAACCACTCCTTTCAAACCCCGTAAAGCCATAAATCGGAACCCCGCAAGCGGGAAAGTAAATAAGCCTATATTTATCTGTTTCCCTAATCTAATCTTCTTTATTAAAATAGACTTGGTAGGGGGCTCATCAGCTCTTTTTTACTTTCGAACCTTAATAACTTCCTATTTGGTGGACCAGTAATGGTTACGACAAAGAGGTCGATGGGCCAATCGAGGCCCATATTATGAAACTAAAGGAAACTATTGAAAGATAAAAAAGCTATTAAATTTATCAATAAATTAGGTTCTTAACTTAATTTAGGTGTTGGTTTACCTTGTTATTTACCGATACAGAATGAGCTAAATATTTTTCCGAGCAGGTCATCAGAAGTAAATTCGCCAGTAATCTCATTGAGGTAATGCTGCGTCAAACGCAGCTCTTCTGCCAGGATTTCACCAGCAATATGCATCTCTAATTGGTCTTTACCTGTATGCAAATGATGGGCGGCATTGTCTAACGCATCTAAATGACGACGGCGTGCCATAAAACCGCCTTCCGTTGCGCCATCAAACCCAATACATGCCTTTAAGTGAGTACGAACTAACTCTATACCATCAGCATTTTTAGCACTGAGACTTATCACAGGATATTGCTGGTTTTCACTCATACCTACTTCATCGCCTGATAAATCAGCCTTATTTCGGATCACCGTCACCCCCATACCGTCTGGAAGCTTAGCCATAAACTCCGGCCAAATAGCGTGTGGGTCGGTGTCTGTGGTGTCTGTACCGTCGAGCATAAACAACACCCGGTCAGCTTGATTTATTTCATCCCAGGCACGTTCAATACCGATTTGTTCGACTCGGTCTGGGCTTTCACGTAGGCCGGCGGTGTCAATAATATGTAGTGGCATACCATCAATGTGGATATGTTCTCTCAGTACGTCACGCGTTGTGCCGGCAATCTCAGTGACAATGGCGGCTTCTCTACCAGCTAAGGCATTAAGTAAGCTTGATTTACCTGCATTAGGGCGACCAGCAATAACAACACGCATTCCTTCACGCATAATACTACCTTGTTTGGCTTGATTGGTGACATTGTAAAGCTGCTCTATTATGGCATTTAAATCACCTGAGACTTTACCGTCTGATAGAAAGTCGATTTCTTCATCAGGAAAATCAATCGCCGCTTCAACATACATACGCAGGTGAATTACTTTTTCTACGAGCGTCTCAATATGCTTTGAAAATTCACCCTGAAGTGATTGTAAGGCGCTTTTAGCTGCTTGTTCACTGGTTGCATTTATTAAATCAGCAATGGCCTCAGCTTGGGTTAAATCCATTTTATCGTTCATGAAGGCGCGTTCTGAAAATTCACCCGGCTTGGCAAGTCGTACACCGTTTATTTGGCTTATTTCCTTTAATAGCATATCTAGCACTACCGGGCCGCCGTGACCTTGTAACTCAAGTACATCTTCACCGGTAAATGAATTAGGGCCCGCAAAGAAAATAGCAATACCTTGATCAAGCTGTTTACCTGCAAGGCTTTTAAATGGCACATAGTCGGCATAGCGTACTTTAGGGCAACGACCAATAATTTGCTCAGCAACACTCTTTGCTAAGCTACCTGAAACGCGAATAATACCTACACCACCACGTCCTGGCGCGGTTGCTTGGGCTGCAATTGTATCTTGATTGATCATGCTAATAATTTGCCAACTAAATGAATAACGATATGTGCGTATTGTAACCTATGGATTTATTTGTAGCGAATAGCTGTGTTGAAAAACAGGCAATAAAAAAGGCGACCTAAGTCGCCTTTTTCAGTAATAAGGTTTGTTAGCCCCTTACTTTTATTCCTTGTTTTTCCATCCCGCGGTAAATATAGAGCATTTGCGCGATTGAAATAAGGTTAGACACTAACCAATAAAGTACTAAACCAGACTGGAACCATAAGAAGAACACAGAGAAGATTACAGGCATGTAAGTCATCATCTTTTGCTGCATCGGATCAGTCACTGTCATTGGTTGTAGCTTTTGGGTTATAAACATACTTGCACCAAATAATATTGGCAGAATGAAGTAGGGGTCTTTCGCTGATAAGTCAGTTAACCAAAATATAAACTCAGCATGACGTAGTTCTGTTGATTCTAAGAATACATAGAACAAACCTAAGAAGATTGGCATCTGTAGCAAAATAGGGAAGCAGCCACCCATAGGGTTAACTTTTTCTTTGCGGTACATTTCCATCGTTGCTTGACCGAATTTTTGACGGTCATCACCATACTTTTCTTTAAGTGCAGCCATTTTAGGCTGCAGCGCACGCATCTTCGCCATTGAGGTGTATTGTGCTTTAGTAAGTGGGTACATTAGTGATTTTATAATAACTGTAATAGCGATAATCGCTAGACCCCAGTTACCTAAAATACCGTATAACCATTTTAGTAATACAAATAATGGTTGTGAGATAAACCATAACCAACCGTAGTCTACAGTTAAATCTAGGTTAGGGTGAATCGCTTCTAATGTATCAGACTCCTTCGGGCCCATGTAGTAGGTAGCACCAATGGTAGTTTGTTGGTTAGCTTGTATATTTACTGGCTCACCTTTAGTACCTATGATGGCAGCATTACCTGATGCGATTAAACTGTAAAGGGTGTTTTGTTGTTCTTGCGCAGGTACCCAAGCACTTACAAAGTAGTGCTGAATAAAGGCAACATAACCACCTTGTGTATTAATGCTGAGGTTTTTATCAGCCATGTCTGAAAAGCTATACTTTTCATATTTTTCTTCGCTAGAGCCGTAAGCAGCACCTAAGTAGTTTTGGTCAACTAAGTTGCCTTTTTCTTGAACTGTACGCTTAATTTGTGTGTAAAGCTGTACTTGAATCGGCTCAGCTGTGGCGTTGTTTACGTTGTATTCTAGAGCAACATCGTACTGACCTTTTTTGAATACATAGGTTTTAGTAAACGTAACACCTTTACTATCAGTAAACGTTAAAGGAACACGAAGCTCATCACCCTCAAGGGTAAAGCTTTTTTGTTCAGTGCTGTAAACTGGGCGACCTTCTTTTGAAGCGTCAGGGCCGTTTAAACCAATTAAGCCACTTTGTGAGAAGTATTGATTGCCATCAAACTCACCTAAAAGCATAAATGGTGTTTCTTCACCTTTTACTTCTTCATATTGGAGTAGGTCTGATTCAACAATATCACCACCGCGGGTATCAATTTTTACAGTGAATACGTCTGTTGTAACTTCGATTACTGAACGTTTTGCACTGGTTGCTGCAGTTGGTAAGTCACCATCTGTAGATGAAGGTACATAATCATCAGAATCAGGTGAGTTAGATTGTAGTGTTTGTGTGTTGGCACTAGGATCGGCTTTAGGTGCGTTGTAGTCGTTATTCCATTCTTGAAACAATAAAAACGATACAAGCATCAAACCGATGAATAAAAACGTGCGTTGCGATTCCATAACAGCTCTTATTTCTCGTGTTGGTGGTTAATATGGGTTGTTTTTTCAGGTACGGGGTCGTCTCCGCCTGAATGTAAAGGGTGACATTTTAATATGCGTTTGAGCGCTAACCAACTGCCTTTTACTGATCCGTGCAAATTAATTGCTTGAATAGCATAACTTGAGCAAGTGGGATTAAAACGACAATGCGGGCCTAACAGTGGGCTAATCCACTTTTGATAACCGCGAATTAAAAACACTAAACAGAACTTTGGAAAAGCAACAAGTGGTTTAAGTAACCTCATGATGTTCTATCCTCTGTGTAGATTTAGTGGGTTGATACCATGAATTTAAACACCCGAAACGGAATTTTAAATGCATGATTAAAAGGTGAGCTAAAGATACCTTAATTAACCCTATAATTCTATTGCTATTGGCTTTGTTTATTGGATTTAGCCGATTTGTTAGGGCGTTTTTTAAATGGTGGAGGCTTAGGTGCGCCAGGTTTGCAGCGTTCATTAATTTTGCGCCACAACTTCGTTAATTGTTTAGTGAGCTCTTCGTTTGATTGTTCATCAATACCACTTTTAACCATTAACACAATATCGATATTATCAATGGTGTGCTGATTTAAACGAAAACTTTCGCGAGCAAGACGTTTAATACGGTTACGTTGGCAGGCTTTTTTAACTCGTTTTTTAGCAACAGTAAGGCCTAAGCGAGGTTTTGCTTGGTCATTAGGTTTTGCTAATAAGGTAAAAAAAGGAGTTGCAGCCCGAGCGGGTTCATTAAATATGCGAGAGTAATGCGAGGGAGTTAACAGACGTAACTCCCTGCCAAAGTTAAAGTCTTCCACTTATATTAAGCAGAAAGAACTTTACGGCCTTTAGCGCGGCGACGAGCTAATACTTTACGGCCATTTACAGTTGCCATGCGAGCACGGAAACCGTGAGCACGTTTGCGTTTTAAAACGCTAGGTTGAAAAGTTCTTTTCATAACAATTCCATCCGATCGGTTAAAGGTTAAAACATCCTATGCAGGTCGCGATCCTGGCACAGGTGCCATTGCGAGCGCGAGATATTATAGAGGAAGACAACAAAAGTCAATCATAATTACAGCGCAAACACTTTAATTATCAAGGATCCTATTGTGAGATCTTATAGGATCATCATTAATATAGAGTTTTCCACAGCCTCTGTATAAAAAGTGCATAAAAGCTTGGGGTAAGTAAATTAGATCATACATTTTAATCGCGATCTAGTGTCTTTTTTGTTATGATCACTCATTAGTATTAAAAATATTATTTGTTTAAAATCAGTTTGTTACTGTTTTTTATGGCTGAGATCATATTTTTAAAAAAAATCAATCTTGTACTTGTGGATAAAGTACCTTCATAATACTCGGTCTTGGGTTAATAAATTGCCTAAATAATAGTAATTAAAGTATGATTTTTGGTTGTTTTAATGTGACCGGGAATAAAAACTAAATCTTTGGGAGTTTAACTGTGTATCTGTCGGTTTGGCAAAGTTGTTTATATGTATTGCAAGATGAACTGCCTTCGCAGCAGTTCAGTATGTGGGTAAGACCACTACAAGCAGAAAGTACCGAAGATACCCTGACTATTTATGCGCCTAACCGTTTTGTGCTTGATTGGGTAAGAGAGAAGTACCTTAATCGTATTAATGAGTTATTGGTTGAGATCTGTAAAGACGAAGCGCCAGAGTTGCGTTTTGACGTTGGTAGTAAGCCGATTCTTAATACACAAATGGCTGCGCCTGTAGTAGAAAGTACAACCCCTGTAAATCAACCTGCTGCTAAACAAGCGCCTAAAGCGGTTAAGCAAGCTGTTGAACCTGCGCCTAAGTCTGGATATAAATCAAACATCAAAGAAAACTATACCTTTGATAGTTTTGTAGAGGGTAAATCTAACCAGTTAGCAAAAGCGGCGGCAACACAAGTTGCAGATAACCCAGGTGCTGCTTTTAACCCTGTATTTATATATGGCGGAACCGGCTTAGGTAAAACGCACTTATTACATGCCGTAGGTAATGGCATCATGGCGAATAAGCCAGATGCTAAAATCGTGTATATGCATTCAGAGCGTTTTGTACAAGATATGGTAAAAGCGCTGCAAAATAACGCCATAGAAGAGTTTAAGCGTTATTATCGTAGTGTTGATGCATTAATGATTGATGACATTCAATTTTTTGCTAACAAAGAGCGTTCTCAAGAAGAATTCTTCCATACTTTCAATGCTTTACTTGAAGGTAACCAACAAATTATTTTAACCTCTGACCGTTATCCAAAAGAGATTGAAGGGGTTGAAGACCGCCTTAAATCACGCTTTGGCTGGGGTTTAACCATTGCGATTGAGCCGCCTGAGCTTGAAACGCGGGTTGCTATTTTGATGAAAAAAGCGCAGCAGAGTAAAATTAACTTACCTCATGAAGTCGCGTTTTTCATTGCAAAAAAACTGCGTTCAAATGTACGTGAGTTAGAAGGTGCACTTAACCGTGTAATTGCCAACGCTAATTTTACCGGCCGCCCAATTTCAATCGACTTTGTTAAAGAAGCACTCCGTGACTTACTTGCCTTGCAAGATAAGCTGGTCACTATTGATAATATTCAGCGCACTGTTGCTGAGTATTATCGTATTCGTGTATCAGATTTACTTTCAAAACGCCGTAGCCGCTCTATAGCAAGGCCGCGCCAAGTTGCTATGGCATTGTCAAAAGAACTCACTAATCACAGTTTACCTGAGATTGGTGACGCGTTTGGTGGACGTGATCACACCACTGTATTGCACGCGTGCCGCAAAGTTAAATCGCTACGTGATGAAAGTCACGAAGTGAAAGAAGATTATCAAAACCTAATAAGAACATTGTCATCTTAAGGCTGACTTTACTATGCAAATAACCATACCAAGAGATCAATTTTTAAAACCTTTAGTGCAAGTGTCGGGTGCTATAGAACGCAAACACACTTTGCCGATTTTATCTAACGTGTTGTTAGAGGTCGTAGATGGTCAGTTGGCCATGACAGGTACTGATCTTGAAATTGAGCTAGTCGCTAACGTATTTGTTGGTGACGATGTTGAAGATACAAAGCTAACGTTACCAGCAAAAAAATTGCTCGATATTTGTAAAAGTTTGCCAGATGGTTGTGAATTAACATTATCTAGCCAAGACCATCAGTTGCTTTTAACGAGTGGTAAAAGCCGATTTTCATTAACAACGCTTGCTGCTGAAGATTTTCCTAATTTAGAGCAGTGGGATGGCGAAGTTGAATTTCAGTTAACGCGATTAGAGTTGCGTAAGCTTTTAGAAAGCACACATTTTTCTATGGCTAATCAAGACGTGCGTTATTACTTAAATGGTATGTCGTTTGAAGTTGATAATGCTGATATTAAAACAGTGGCAACAGATGGCCACCGTTTAGCTATTGCACAGAAAGAACTACCGCAATCATTAAATACCCAGCGCCAGTTAATTATACCGCGTAAAGGTGTGCAAGAAATTATGCGCCTAATGGTTGCCGACGAAGAGCTGGTAACTATTCAGTTTGGTGCTAACCATATTCGAATTATCGATACTGAGTTTACATTTACCAGTAAATTGGTCGATGGTCGTTTTCCTGACTATCGCCGAGTATTACCGCGCGGTGGTGATAAAGTAATTACTGCTAATCGTGAATGGTTGCGCAGTGCGTTTCAACGTGTATCTATTTTATCAAATGAAAAGTTTAGAGGCGTTAGGCTAAACCTTTCTGAAGGTTTACTAAAAATAACTGCAAACAACCCAGAGCAAGAGCAAGCAGAAGAAGTGGTTGAGGTAAATTATCAAGGCGATGACTTAGAGATTGGTTTTAACGTTTCTTATGTACTTGATGTATTGAACACACTAAAAACTGAAGATGTTTTATTTACCCTTGCAGATTCAAACAGCAGTGCATTAATTGAAGGTGCAGGTGACGAAGAAGCCATGTACGTTGTTATGCCAATGCGCTTATAAGGTTCTATGAGTTTAAGTCATTTAAGCCTCAATGATTTTAGAAATGTTGAGGCGCTTACATTAGAGCCAGTAAACGGTATCAATGTAATTTACGGTGAAAATGGCAGTGGAAAAACCAGCCTTTTAGAGGCTATTTATTACCTTTCTCATGGCAAATCATTTCGTACACCTAAACATAAAAGCATTATAAAGCACCAGCAAAGTAAGTTTACAATTCATGGTAGAAAATCGCTTTATAACTTGTCTATACCTATCGGTATCAGCAAAAGCTTAAATGGTGATACCGAGCTTAAGATTCAAGGCAAAACTAGCCGCAGAGTCTCTGAGCTCGCACAACTCATGCCTGTTCAGGTTATTACACCTGAAAGCTACTCTTTATTTTTTGGTGGCCCAAAAGAGCGCCGTAAATTTTTAGATTTGGGATTGTTCCACGTGGAACAAGACTTTTTTTATTTATGGCAATCATTCAATAAAGTATTAAAACAACGTAATGCATTATTGAAAAGTAAGCCAAGAAATTATTTTGACCAAATTAGGTTTTGGGATAAAGAATTTGTTAGACTGGCAGAACAAATAAATACTTTAAGAATTGCGTATATAAGTAGGTTTAAGCAGCAGTTTTTTGATAAAATGTGTGCAGACTTAACGCTTATTAGCGATTTAGAAATAAACTATCAAGCTGGCTGGAAAGAGACTGAGTCTTTAAGCGACGCCCTTGAACAAAACTTTGAACGCGATAGCCGCCAAGGTTTTACAAGTAAAGGCCCACATAAGGCCGATTTTAATTTTAGTGTCTCTGGTAATAGTGTTGAAAATACATTTTCCCGCGGTCAATTGAAGCTATTGCTTTATGCGTTAAAAGTAACGCAAAATAGTTTGATTGAATCAGAGACTGAAAAGCAATCTATATTGCTAATAGATGATTTACCTTCAGAACTTGGAGAAGATACAAAAGAGAAGGTCGGCCAATTATTGTCGCACTGTAATTCTCAAATATTTATCTCTGCAATTGAGTCTGAAAGTATTTCTGCTGTGGTGGAACCCATGCAACGAGAACTACAAATGTTCCACGTGAAACATGGCAACCTAATAACAAGATAAGTGGGATTAACCATGTCTGAGAATTACGATTCGTCGAGTATTAAAGTACTAAAAGGATTAGACGCAGTAAGAAAGCGTCCTGGAATGTATATAGGGGACACCGATGATGGCACAGGCTTACACCATATGGTGTTTGAGGTCGTTGATAACTCTATTGATGAAGCCTTAGCTGGCCACTGTGATGACATCTTTGTCACAATTCATTTAGACGGTTCAGTCTCTGTTCGAGATAACGGTCGTGGTATTCCAACTTCAATCCATGAAGAAGAAGGTGTATCTGCTGCTGAAGTTATTATGACAGTACTTCATGCCGGTGGTAAGTTTGATGATAACTCTTATAAAGTATCAGGTGGCTTACACGGTGTTGGTGTTTCTGTTGTAAATGCATTGTCAGAAAAACTAAAACTAACTATTCGCCGTGAAGGCAAATTACACGAGCAGACTTACACCATGGGTGTACCAGATGCACCATTAGCTGTTATTGGTGACTCTGATAGCTCAGGTACTGAGTTACGCTTTTGGCCAAGTGCTGAGACGTTCACTAACTTAGATTTCCATTATGATATTTTAGCTAAACGTTTACGCGAATTATCATTCTTGAATTCAGGTGTGAGCATCATCTTAACGGATGAGCGAGAAGAAAATAAATCAGATCACTTCAAATACGAAGGGGGTATTCAAGCGTTTGTTGAATATCTAAATCGTAATAAAAACCCAGTACATAAAGGTGTTTTCCATTTTACTCACGAACGTGAAGAAGATGGTATTAGCGTTGAAGTATCTATGCAGTGGAATGATGCGTTCCAAGAAAACATATACTGTTTCACAAATAACATTCCACAGCGTGATGGTGGTACTCACTTAGCGGGCTTTAGATCTGCGCTAACTCGTACGCTTAATAATTATATGGAAAAAGAAGGCTTTAACAAGAAAGCTAAAACAACCAGTAATGCAACGGGTGATGATGCTCGTGAAGGCTTAACTGCAGTTGTTAGTGTTAAAGTTCCTGATCCAAAATTCTCATCGCAAACAAAAGATAAGCTAGTATCGAGTGAAGTTAAGTCTGCGGTTGAGCAAGCAATGGCTGAAAAATTCACTGAGTTTTTATTAGAAAACCCAATGGATGCAAAAATCGTTGTTGGTAAAATTATTGATGCGGCACGCGCACGTGAAGCTGCACGTAAAGCACGTGAAATGACCCGTCGTAAAGGCGCTATGGATTTAGCAGGTTTACCAGGTAAACTTGCTGACTGCCAAGAGAAAGACCCAGCACAATCTGAACTATATATAGTGGAGGGTGACTCAGCTGGCGGTTCAGCCAAGCAGGGTCGTAACCGTAAGAATCAGGCGATTCTTCCGCTTAAAGGTAAGATCTTAAACGTTGAAAAAGCACGTTTTGATAAAATGTTATCTTCGCAAGAAGTAGCAACGCTAATCACAGCACTAGGTTGTGGTATTGGCCGTGACGAATACAACCCTGAAAAATTACGCTATCATCGTATCATTATCATGACCGATGCCGACGTCGATGGTTCTCACATTCGTACATTGTTACTAACATTTTTCTACCGTCAAATGCCTGAAATTGTCGAGCGCGGTTATATCTACATTGCTCAGCCTCCACTTTATAAAGTGAAAAAAGGTAAGCAAGAGCGATATATTAAAGATGATCCAGCATTAGTTGATTATCTAACATCGTTAGCGCTAAATGGTGCAGCACTCTACACCAGTGCTGATGCATCAGCGCTTGAAGGTGAAGCACTTGAAAGTATTGTTCACGATTACCAAAATACAGTTAAAGTGATTGAGCGTTTAAAGCGTAAATACCCGAACACGGTTATGAATCGTTTGATTTACCAAAGCGAGCTTAAAGCTGAGCATCTTGCTGATGAAGAAAAAGTAATTGCGTGGACCAAAGAGCTTGTTGATGACTTAATTGAGCGTGACGAAGATGCAACAATTTTCCATGCCGGTACTGAGTACGATACTGAGCGTAATTTATATTACCCTGTTGTGAATATTCGTCAGCATGGTGTGGATAAAGCACACGTATTACATTATGACTTTATTACCTCAAGAGATTACCAACGTATTGCTGTAACAGGTAAAAATATTGCAAATATCATCTCTGAAGGTGCATATATCCAACGTGGTGAAAAAACGAAAGCTGTTGATAACTTTGTGGATGCATTGGATTGGTTGATTGCAGAGTCTAAGCGTGGGATCTATATCCAACGTTATAAAGGACTCGGCGAAATGAACCCAAGTCAACTGTGGGAAACTACAATGGACCCTGATGCTCGTCGTATGCTGCAAGTAACCATTGAAGATGCTGTTGGCGCTGACCAACTATTCGCAACATTGATGGGTGACCAAGTAGAGCCGCGTCGTGAGTTTATCGAAACAAACGCACTACGCGTAGTTAATCTAGATGTTTAATTCTCGTTGAGAATAAAAAAGGAGCCTTATGGCTCCTTTTTTATTGGCTGCAATTGCACAAACTGCTTAAAACATGACTACGCACAAGGTATACTGAGGGTAATATTCACGCTACATCACAGCAGATACTAAAAGCCAAATATGCAAAAATATGACGTTAAAACCTTTCAAGGTTTGATCCTGGCTTTACAGGATTACTGGGCACAGCAAGGTTGTGTCATTATTCAGCCACTCGATATGGAAGTTGGCGCGGGTACATTTCACCCTCAAACATTCTTAAAGTCTATTGGCCCTGAGCCAATGTCTAGCGCCTACGTACAACCGTGTCGCCGTCCTACTGATGGCCGTTATGGTGAAAACCCTAACCGCTTACAACATTACTACCAATTTCAAGTAGTATTAAAGCCATCACCAGAGAACATCCAAGAGCTTTACTTAGGCTCTTTAGCAGCTGTAGGCATTGATACGTTAACTGATGAAGTGCGCTTCGTAGAAGACAACTGGGAATCACCTACATTAGGTGCGTGGGGCCTAGGTTGGGAGATTTGGTTAAACGGCATGGAAGTAACACAGTTTACCTACTTCCAACAAGTCGGTGGCTTAGAGTGTTCACCAGTCACTGGTGAAATTACTTATGGCCTTGAGCGTTTAGCTATGTATATTCAGGGCGTAGACAGTATTTACGATCTGGTATGGGCAGATGGTCCAATGGGACGCGTTACCTATGGTGATGTATTCCATCAAAACGAAGTCGAGCAATCAACTTATAACTTTGAACACGCAAACGTTGCAGACTTGTTTGCACAGTTTGATAAATGTGAAGCTGAGAGCGAAAAGCTAATTGAAGCTGGCTTACCATTACCTGCCTACGAGCAAGTAATGAAAGCATCGCACGCATTTAACTTACTGGATGCTCGTCACGCGATTTCTGTGACAGAACGCCAACGTTATATATTACGTGTTCGTGCATTATCTAAAGCATGTGCACAAAGTTATTATGATGCACGCGAAGCCCTTGGCTTCCCGCTTTGTAAGGATTAACCATGTCAGCACAAAATTTATTAGTAGAAATTGGCACCGAAGAATTGCCACCAAAAGCGCTGCGTAAACTTGCAGAAGCATTTGCTGAAAACCTAACAGCAGAACTTGAGGGGCTAGAGTTAGCTCATCAAGGTGTAAAATGGTATGCATCACCACGTCGTTTAGGTTTACAAGTGACAGCGCTTGAAGCACAACAACAAGATAAAGAAGTTGAAAAACGTGGCCCAGCGACAAAAGCTGCATTTGACAGCGAAGGTAACCCAACTAAAGCGGCTATGGGTTGGGCACGCGGTTGCGGTATTGATGTTAAAGACGCACAAAATCTTGAAACAGATAAAGGCGCATGGTTATTACATATTGCCAAAGTAGCAGGTAAAGAAACCACCGCTTTATTAAACGACGTAGTAAATAAGGCGTTAGCGAAACTGCCAATTCCAAAGCCAATGCGTTGGGGCGCGAATAAAACACAATTTATTCGCCCGGTGCATACTGCCACTATTTTATTTGGCGATAAGCTAATTGAAGGCGAAGTACTTGGCAAAGCAATTAATAACCAGCTGCAAGGACACCGCTTTCATCATCCAGAAAAAATTAGCATTAACCATGCTGATGAAGTTTTTGACGTACTTAAATCTGCACACGTTGTTGCCGATTACGAGGAACGTAAAGCACAAATTCGCAGCCAAATTGAAGCTGCAGCAAAAGCCGTTAATGCTGTGGTTGCGATGGATGAAGATTTACTAGAAGAAGTAACTTCTTTAGTAGAGTGGCCAGTTACCCTGACCGCAACATTTGAAGAGGCGTTTTTAGATGTACCAGCAGAAGCGCTGATCTACACCATGAAAGACGACCAAAAATACTTCCCGTTACTAGATCAAGATGGCAAGCTGCTTAATAAGTTTTTATTTGTTTCAAACATTGAAAGTAAAAACCCAAGTGTTGTTATCGCGGGTAACGAAAAAGTTGTACGCCCACGTTTAGCGGATGCGCAGTTCTTTTTTGAAACAGATAAAAAGAAAACCCTCGAAAGCCGTTTAGAATCTTTAGATAGCGTATTGTTCCAAAAACAACTGGGCACGCTAAAAGATAAGTCTGAGCGTATTGCTGCACTTGCTGGTTATATTGCTGAACAACTCGGTACAGATAAAGCGCTCGCAGAGCGCGCCGGCTTACTAAGTAAAACAGACTTAATGACCGAAATGGTAATGGAATTTACTGACGTACAAGGTGTTATGGGCATGCATTACGCACGTCATGACGGTGAAGCCGAAGACGTAGCCATTGCGCAAAATGAGCAGTACATGCCGCGCTTTGCAGGCGACAGTTTACCAACAAACTTAATCAGCTGTGCGGTTGCCATTGCTGATAAGTTTGACACGCTAGTGGGTATCTTCGGAATTGGCCAAGCACCAAAAGGCGATAAAGACCCGTTTGCACTTCGTCGTGCTGCAATTGGTGCGTTACGTATCATGGTAGAGAAAGAGCTGCCATTAGATATCCTAGACTTAGTTGCTAAATCACAAAGCTTATTTGGCGAAAAGCTAACTAACTTAAATGTATCGACAGATGTGTTTGAATTTATGCTTGGCCGCTTCCGTGCTTGGTATCAAGATGAAGGCATTCAAGTAGATGTAATTCAAGCGGTACTGGCACGTCGCCCGACTAAGCCTGTTGATTTTGACCGCCGTGTTAAAGCGGTAAGTCACTTCCGCACTTTAGATGCCGCAGAAGCACTTGCAGCGGCTAATAAGCGCGTAAGCAACATTCTTGCTAAGAATGATATTACGAGCCAAGGCAAGGTCGATGAGAGCTTATTAAGCGATGATGCTGAAAAAGTTCTCGCTTCACAGGTTGCTAAATTCGCAACTGATCTTGCACCTTTATACGCCGCAGGTGATTATCAAGAAGCATTAGTGCAATTGGCGGGTATCCGCGAAAGTGTTGATAATTTCTTTGATAACGTGATGGTAATGGCAGACGATGAAGCCGTTAAGCAAAATCGTTTAGCACTGTTAAGTCAATTAAGTGGCTTATTTTTGGATATTGCTGATATTTCTGTACTGCAGAAGTAAGTTCAGCGTAGCTTAAAAAGCCAGCAGCTATGCTGGCTTTTTTGTCTTAGAGGTTAACCTATGAAACGTATTTTAACGCTTGCGGTAGTTAGCTTATTAACCGCATGTTCGAGTCAGGTCCAACTCCCTAGCATTGATGACGTATTACCTAGTAAAGAGCTAGATAAAACCATGTACTTACGAGGCGATTTCACCTTATGGGACGCAGAGCCGCAATATCAGTTTGAACAAGTTGCCCCCGCGATTTACCAAGCCAATGTTAAGTTTTCAACACCTGGTAAAGTATACGAATTTAAAATTGCCGATGCCGACTTTAGCGAAGGCTACAATTGTGGTTACAGTGAAGCCGCACCAGCAGGGCAGTCATTAGTACTTGGCCAAGCCGCCATTGCCGACTGTAATACCATCTATAATTACTTCAGCTTCACCCCAGCAATTAAAGGCAGCTACATTGTTAGCATCGATTATCGTAATTACGATGAACCAAAAGTGACGATAATTAAAAAGTAAAGGTTCTAGGGAGTAGGTTTTAGGCTCTAGGCTTGAGCCTTTAATCATAAGGTAGCTTATTATGCAATTTGAGTATGCAACAAAAAGTGAGTTTCAAAGAGTTCTTAATGAAGCTGTGTTTTTATTTCAAGAAACATTCAACTCATATTATCAAAGCTCTGAGGAAGGAAGTCTACAATACCTTTCAATAAAAAAGTTACTTAATCATTGTCAAAGCATTTCGGTAATTCTAGATGGAACATCATTTGAAGCTATAGAGAATAGTACTCAGGTTGACCATGCTTCTGCAAAAGTATTATTGAGAAGTATAATTGAAATATATGCAACTCTAACGTCGCTATTTTGGTTTGAAGGTAAGGATATTCTGAATGAGCGAGAGTTTAGATTCTTAGTTTATAAATATTCTGGTTTTAAAAGTAGGCAAAAACTGAATCATGATGGAATTAATAGTAATGAACTAAGAGAAAAGATTAAAAGTGAAAAAAATAAAATTAAAATCATTAAAAAATTAATTCAGAAAAAGGTTCTGAGTTAGGCAAAAAGAAAGAGCATTTAAATAAGATCCTAGATAATGGTTGGGGAGCAAAATCGATATCACAAAGATTAGAGGATACCTCATTACCTAAGTTTATAAAGCTTCAATATTCATATCTATGCGGGTACTCACATTCTGGATTTGATTCATATATGCAATTAGTTCAAGATGAAAGTAGTAATGTAAGAAAAACTATAAGTAAAGAGTTTCTCTATTTCACTACATCGTTTTTGCTGGCAAAATTGAATCAAGCTTCGTTATTTAATTTAGCTGATAACATAGAAGTTAAAACAGAATTAAATGAAACTTATAAGCTATTAAAAAAATATGACACAAACTATTCTGATTAGCACCTAGCACCTAGCACCTAGCACCTAGAGTCTCGTTTCAAAGCCCTTTCTTCACCAAATACCTATACGGTACGGCATCAACTTCTTTAGCTATTAGCGTGTGATCCATGAACGTGCAGAAGCTGGGGATGTCGCGGGTGGTTGAGGGATCGTCTGCGATGATCAGTAAGGTTTCGCCTTCTGTCATTTTACGTACCGCACTACGGATCATCATCACAGGCTCTGGGCAGCGAAGGCCGATGGCGTCTAATTGGTGATCGGGGTTATCAAAACTCATGGCGGTGAACCTTATCAAGTGGCGCTTAACGATTAATTTAAGGCTGCTAGTTTAACGACCTCGCTGCAATAAATAAAGTCACTTCAGTTATGCTTTTTAAGCTACAAAGCACAGCATATAAAAAAGCCGCGCAGATTTATAAATCTGCGCGGCTTTTTATCACCAAGAGTTGGTTACGTGTATAAGCTAATTAGTCTTGTACACGTTCAAATACAGTTGCGATGCCTTGGCCTAAACCAATACACATAGTAGCTAAACCATATTTTGCGTTTTTGTCTTCCATTAAGTGAATAAGTGACGTGCTAATACGCGAACCTGAACAACCAAGCGGGTGTCCAAGTGCAATTGCGCCGCCATTTAGATTCACTTTTTCATCAACCACATCTGCAAGACCTAAGTCTTTTAATACGGGTAATGATTGTGCTGCGAATGCTTCGTTAAGTTCAGCAACGTCGATGTCATCAATAGTGATACCCGCTTGTGCAAGTGCTTTTTTACTTGCTGGTACTGGGCCGTAACCCATGATTGATGGATCGCAACCTGCAACCGCCATTGCTTTAACACGAGCACGAATTGGTAGGCCCAATGCTTTGGCTTTTTCTTCGCTCATTACTAGCATTGCTGATGCGCCGTCAGAAAGTGCTGAAGAAGTACCAGCAGTAACAGAGCCCGTAGCAGGGTTAAATACTGGACGTAGCTGCGATAGGCCTTCTACTGTTGTTTCTGGGCGAATTACTTCGTCGTCTTCAACAAGAATTAATGAGCCATCTGCATCGTGACCTTCCATTGCGAGAATTTCACGGCGGAAACGGCCTTCAACAGTTGCAGCATGTGCACGTTGGTGTGAACGGTAAGCAAATTCATCTTGCTGCTGACGGCTAATGCCGTGAATAGTAGCAAGGTACTCTGCAGTTAAACCCATTGAACCAGACGCTTGTGCGATTGATGTTGCTAAGCCTGGGTGAAAGTCATTACCATGAGTCATAGGTACGTGGCCCATGTGCTCAACACCACCAATGAGGTAAGTGTCACCAGCGCCAGTCATAATTGCGCGAGCAGCGTCATGCAATGCTTGCATAGATGAGCCACATAAGCGGTTTACTGTCGTTGCTGGTACTGAATGCGGAATACCGGCAAGTAATGATGCGTTACGAGCAACGTTAAAGCCTTGCTCTAAAGTTTGTTGTACACAACCCCAATAAATATCATCAATTGATGCTGGATCAACGGCTGGGTTACGTTCTAGTAAGCCCTTCATCAGATGGGCACTTAAGTCTTCCGCACGCTTGTGTTTGAATACGCCGCCCTTTGAGCGACCCATTGGTGTGCGGATACAATCTACAATTACTGGATTATTCATGATATTAACCTTCCACCTTATAGAAAACACGGCCTTCTTCAGCCCATTGGCGAGTTTGCTCTGATACTTGGTAAATCGCACCTAGATGAGCGTACTTGTCTGCTGTTGCAACAAAGTTAGCTAAACCAGTTTGATCTAAGTAACGGAACGCGCCGCCTCTAAATGGAGGGAAACCGATACCGTAAATAAGCGCCATATCTGCTTCTTGTGGCGAAGCAACAATGCCTTCTTGTAAACAAAGGAGTACTTCGTTAATCATTGGCACCATACAGCGGTCAATAATTTCTTGTTTATCAAATTCTTTTGCTGCATCAGTGATTGAGCTAAGTAACTCTACAGCCTGTGGGTCTTGAGCTTTTTTCAAGCGACCACGGCGGTCTGGTGCGTATTGGTAGAAGCCTACTTTGTTCTTTTGACCAAAACGTTTTTCGTTGGCAAATACGGTAACAGGATCTTTTTCTTGACGAGACATACGCTCAGGGAAACCGTCAGCCATTACGCCAGTACAATGATAAGCTGTATCGATACCTACAACATCTAGTAAGTAGGCTGGGCCCATAGGCCAACCAAATACGCTTTCCATTACTTTATCTACTTTGGCAAAGTTAGCGCCTTCAACAACGAGCTTGCTAAAGCCTGCAAAGTAAGGGAATAAAACACGGTTAACAAAGAAGCCTGGGCAATCGTTAACAACAATCGGTGATTTACCCAATTTTAATGCGTAATCTACCACTGCATTAATTGTTTGCTCAGACGTTTTTTCGCCGCGAATAATTTCTACAAGTGGCATTTTAGGCACTGGGTTAAAGAAGTGCATACCACAGAAGTTTTCAGGCTTTTCTAGCGCAGTTGCTAATTCATCAATACGAATAGTTGAGGTATTAGATGTAAGCACGGTGCCTTCTGGCATGTCTTTTTCAAGTTGCGATAGCACAGCTTGCTTAACTTTAGGGTTTTCAACAACGGCTTCAACAATGATATCAGCGCTTTGTAAGTCGCTATCATTTAGAGTCGGTTTGATTTTACCTAGTGTGGCAACCATTTTATCCATTGCCATGTGGCCGCGCTTCACTTTAGCACCTAATAGTTTAGATGCTTCACCCATACCTAAATCAAGTGCATCCTGTTGGATGTCTTTCATTATAATAGGCGTGCCTTTATACGCAGATTGGTAAGCGATACCGCCACCCATGATGCCTGCGCCTAATACAGCAGCTTGCTTGATTTCTACATCGCTGGTTTTAGCTGATTTACGTGCTTTACCTTTGATGTATTGATCAGCAAGGAAAATACCTGTTTGTGCTGCGGCTTCTGGAGTACGTGCAAGTTTGGCGAAGTTCGTGTTTTCGATTGCCATTGCTTCATCGCGAGTACAGTTTGCCGCTGCTTTAATAGTACGAATTGCCATAACTGGTGCAGGATAATGGCCTTTGGTTTTACCCATAACCATACCTTCAGCCATTGCAAAGCTCATGCCTTGCTCAACGCGGTTTAATTTAAGCGGTTGTAGCTTAATATTACGTTTCGCTTGCCAATCTAACTTTCCAGAGATAGCTAGTTCAAGTGTTGAAATACTTGACTCTAAAAGTTTGTCAGCACTAACTACCGCATCAACTGCGCCTACTTTAAGGGCATCTGCAGCGCGGTTCTCTGTGCCAGAAGTGATCCACAGCATCGCATTATCAGCACCAACTATGCGTGGTAGACGAACTGTGCCACCAAAACCAGGCATAATACCAAGTTTAACTTCTGGAAGGCCAATTTTAGCTGTAGTACTGGCAACGCGGTAATCGGTAGCAAGTACCCACTCACAGCCGCCGCCAAGTGCTAAGCCGTTTATCACGCTTAGCGTTGGGAATGGTAAATCTTCTAAAGCGTCAAATACATCAGTGGCATCTTTGATCCATGTTACTAATTCAGCTTCTGGTTTAGTAAACGTTGGTAAAAATTCAAAAATATCGGCGCCAATAATAAAGTGCTCTTTATCACTGGTAAAAATCATGCCTTTGATATCATTATTTGCTGCTAATTCTTTTAATGCAGAAGCGCAATCTTTCAAGGTTTGCTGAGACAAAGTGTTTACAGAACCTGCAACACAAAATTTGAACTCGGCGATATTATCCTTGATGAAAGCAACTTCAAAGGAATCGCTCTTATATAACATTATTATTCTCCCTAGTGTGTGAACTAAGACTGGTACGATGAGTTTGCATTTCAATCAGTGTGCTTGCTTTAAATTAAAAATGCAACGAAAAATTTACTATGCTGAGTTACTACTGGTTAAAATATAGCTGGTTTGGTGCTAAGGTGTAGGTGAAGTTTTTAGCTGAATTTATATTTTTATTTTTGAGTACTTTTAATCGTAAAGGTCATCATGAAAAAACATTTATTAGGTTGGACGGCAGCTGCATTATTTCTCCCTTTTTTTTCTGCCGGGGCCAATGACAAACATGACGCGTTTTTAGACGCTGAAAAAAAAGTACGTTATAGCGACTATAAAGAATTTCAAGACGTTATTAATAACTTGGATCACCCACTTAAGCCGTATGTCGAGAAAACCTATTGGCAGCGACATCCAAATGTGAAGTATCAAACAGAGATTGAAAATTACTTAACGATTTATCAAAACACACCACTTGAATGGCCAGTGCGTAAATCTTGGCTACAATATTTGCGTAAGCATGATCACAAGGCTACTTACATAAATAACTACCGTAAAACGGCTAACAATGAACTTACCTGTACTTACTTGCAATACCAGCTTGATTTAGGCGCGCCAGAAAAAGCAATTTTAAGCCAAGTGAGTGATTTGTGGGTGGTTGGTAAGTCACAACCAAAGGAATGCGACTCGTTATTTAGTTTATGGAGCAAAAAAGGTTATCTTAACCAAGCTCGTGTTTGGCAGCGTATTACTTTAGCCGCTCAAGGTGGCGACAGGAATTTACTTTCGTATTTAAAAACGTTACTTCCGAAAAGTGAACAGTACTTAGCTGACTTATACAAAAAAGTACGCAGTGATCCAAGTGCCGCTGCTGGGCTTTATCGTTATAAAAATAAAACAGTTAAAGAAAGTGAAATTGCGCACTATGGTGTGAAGCGATTAGTTTGGCGTGATAGAGACTTGGCACTAAAAGCGTGGGAAAAGCTTGATAAGATGTTTGATTACTCTGATGAGCAAAAAGCAGATGTGTATTACACCTTCGCTTTGTCATTAGCATCGAGTGGACATAAACAAGCGCGGTTCTGGTTAAACAAAGTGCCTAAGGAGCGCCAAGATCGTAAATTAATGCAGTGGCAATTGGGTAATATGTTAAAAGCTCAAGATTGGTCGGGCATTGTGGCGTTTTTTACTGGTAAAGAAAACCTTAGCCTTGGCCAGCAGTATTGGCTTGCTTATAGTTTAGCGCAGCGCGGTGATACACAGCGTGCCAATGCAATTTGGCAAACGGTGGCGAAAGAGCGCGATTACTATGGGTTTTTAGCTGCTGCGAGATTAAATATACCAGTGCAATTAAACAATCAACCTTTGCAAGTCAGTGATGCGTTAGTAGCAGAAGTTGCACAAGCACCAGGTTTTAAGCGCGCCAAAGCGCTTTATGAGCTAGAGCGTTTTACCTCAGCGAGACGAGAGTGGAATTATCTTACACGTACCTCCAGTGAACAAGAAAAGCTCGCAGCGTCAAAGCTTGCGGCAGAGCTTGATTGGTACGATAGTACTATTTATACCTTAGCTCAAATTAAAGCATGGGATTATGTTGAGCTGCGTTTTCCATTTGCCTTTCAAGACTTATTTGAACGCTATAGCAAACGCAATCATATTGATATGACGTGGAGCATTGCTATATCGCGTCGCGAAAGTTCATTTGCGCCCGACGCACGCTCTCATGCTAATGCACGTGGTTTAATGCAGTTACTACCTAGCACAGCAAAATACGTAAACAAAAGCACTGTATCTAGTACGCGGCTTAACCAACCAAAAACCAATATTCGTTTAGGTACTCAGTATTTAGAGTACTTAAAAAAGAAAAATCATGGAAATGAAGTACTAGCTACAGCATCGTATAATGCAGGATATCATCGTATAAAACGCTGGTTACCTGATGATGCAATGCCCGCGGAGTTATGGGTGGAGTTGATCCCATATCGTGAAACACGTAATTACGTTAAAAATGTGTTTGCTTATCGCCAGGTGTATCACACACGTTTAGGGCGAGAGGGTAATATACTTGAACCGATACTCGACATGAAAATGGGCGGTTAACCATTTTAGGTACGCTTTGGCCGTTATATGAGTCTATGGTAGACTCTTGCACAAGTTAAATTTAACAGATGGGTTTACTATGGATAAATTAGCCGTTTCATACGCCGAACATATTGCAACACTGCAACAGCGTACGCGTACTATTATTGATCGTGAAGGTTTAGAAGGTTTAGTGATTCATTCGGGTCAAGCTAAACGTCAGTTTTTAGACGACATGTATTACCCGTTTAAAGTTAATCCTCATTTTAAAGCTTGGTTACCGGTCATCGATAATCCTCATTGTTGGATTGTGGTGAATGGCAGTGATAAGCCAAAACTGATTTTTTATCGCCCCGTTGATTTTTGGCACAAAGTACCTGATGAACCTCGAGATTTTTGGGCTGATTACTTTGATATTGAACTTCTTTTAAAGCCAGATCAGGTTGAGAAGTTATTACCGTATGATAAAGAAAAGTACGCTTATATCGGTGAGTATCTCGAAGTAGCGCAAGCGCTTGGCTTTAGCGTTATGAATCCTGAGCCGATTATAAATTATCTAAACTATCATCGTGCATATAAAACACAATATGAACTTGAATGCTTACGCCAAGCAAACAGTATCGCGGTAGATGGCCACAAAGCAGCGCGAGATGCTTTCTTTGCTGGTGGTTCTGAGTTTGATATTCAACAAGCCTATTTGATCGCAACACGTCAAAGTGAAAACGAAATGCCGTATGGCAACATTGTTGCACTTAACGAAAATTGCGCTATTTTGCATTATACGCACTTTGACCCAGTAGCACCTAAAGAGCATAAATCATTTTTAATCGATGCTGGTGCTAACTTTAATGGTTATGCCGCAGATATTACCCGTACTTATGACTTTAAAAAGTCAGGTGAATTTGCAGATTTGATCAAGGTTATGACTGAGCATCAAATTGCCTTAGGCAACGCCTTAAAGCCAGGCTTATTGTACGGTGAGTTGCACCTTGATTGTCATCAACGTGTGGCGCAGGTATTAAGTGATTTTAATATTGTTAAGCTACCAGCTGCTGAAATTGTTGAACGCGGTATTACATCAACCTTCTTCCCGCATGGGCTTGGCCATCACCTTGGCTTGCAGGTTCATGATATGGGCGGTTTTATGGCTGATGAGAAAGGCGGCCATCAAGCGCCACCAGAAGGGCACCCGTTTTTACGATGTACTCGTTTAATTGAAAAGAACCAAGTGTTTACAATTGAGCCTGGGTTATATTTTATCGATTCATTATTAGGTGATTTAGCGCAAACTGACAACAAACAGTTTATTAACTGGGAAAAAGTTGAAGCATTCAAACCATTTGGTGGTATTCGTATAGAAGATAACATCATAGTACACGAAGATAGCTTAGAGAATATGACGCGCGACTTACACTTAGATTAAGTCGTAAGCTAGCGAGAGAAGGGGCCTGTTGGCCCCATTTTTTTGGTTAAGTAAAATATGTCAGAATACAAATACCCTGCAGATGATGTGTTTCATCAAGAAGAAATAAAAAAGAGTACGTTTATTGTGCATATTGCACATACCCCAGATTTAGCTGCAGCCAAAGCATTTATAAAAAATATTGAAGAAAAGTACGCCGATGCGCGGCATAACTGTTGGGCTCACGTTGCTGGAAACCCAGGGGGCAGTCATGTATATGGATTTTCAGATGATGGAGAACCAAATGGTACTGCTGGCAAACCTATGCTTAATGTTTTAGTTGGATCTGGCTTGGGTGAAGTTACAGCGGTAGTTACCCGTTATTTTGGTGGGATTAAACTGGGTACCGGTGGCTTGGTGCGTGCTTACGGTGGCTCTTTAAATAACGCTTTAGCAAAATTAAACACTGTGGTGAAAGTACCCAGTGTAGAGCTTACAGGTTTTACTGATTACAGCATACAAGGTGCGATTGAACAATTATTAAAAACAAAATATCAAGTACTTAATATTGAAAAGCAATTTACTGCTAATATTGAATGGACTATTGCTATAGATAGCCGCGAGGCAGCTCAAGCAATCAAAGATATTTATGATTTGAGCCATGGCGCGGTTGAGTTAAAAGTTAAACAGTAAGACAATAACCAGCAGTTAATGAAAATACCTAAATAAGCGATAGCTAAATGCAATTTCGTACCATAATAAAAATTCTTGGCCAACTTGTTGTACTGTTTAGTATTACCATGGTCCCGCCAGCAGTTGTATCATTGATATATAAAGATGGTGGTGGTGTACCATTTGTATTGGCATTTATTTTTAGTGTTGTTATTGGCTTAATCGCATATTATCCAAATAGACAAGAGCATGGTGATTTAAAAGCACGCGAAGGGTTTTTAATTGTGGTGCTATTTTGGTTAGTGCTGGGGGCATTTGCTTCTATTCCGCTTATCTTTTTGCAAGAACCGAATCTCTCTCTGGCTGACGCAGTATTTGAAGCATTCTCAGGCCTTACCACTACTGGGGCGACTGTATTAACAGGGATAGAATATTTACCTAAATCGGTATTATTCTATCGCCAACAACTTCAATGGCTTGGTGGAATGGGGATTATTGTACTGGCCGTTGCTATATTACCAATGCTTGGTGTTGGTGGTATGCAGTTATATAGAGCTGAAATACCTGGCCCAGTTAAAGACTCAAAAATGACCCCGCGTATAGCTGATACAGCTAAGCATCTTTGGTACATTTATGTATCGCTAACTATTACATGTATGCTGGCGTATTGGGCTGCAGGGATGGATTGGTTTGATGCTATTTGCCATGCATTTTCCACTATAGCTATTGGCGGCTTTTCCACTTATGACGCATCAATAGGTCACTTTGATAGTCCACTAATTAACTTTATCTGTGTGGTCTTTTTAATTATCGCAGCTGTAAATTTTACGCTTCATTATGCTGCCGTTTCTAGTCGCAACTTAAAAATTTATATTCGAGATCCAGAGTTTAAAGTATTTTTGTTTATTCAATTGGCATTAGTTGTTGTGTGTTTTACAGTATTGTCGTCGAATAACATTTACGCTAATGGCGATGAAACCCTTGATCAGGCTTTATTCCAAGCTGTATCTATGAGTACTACCGCAGGGTTTGCCACAGACACCTTTTCTACATGGCCATTGTTTTTACCTATCTTGTTAATTTTCTCTAGTTTTATTGGTGGTTGCGCGGGCTCTACGGGTGGTGGAATGAAAGTTGTGCGCGTGTTCTTACTTTACTTACAAGGTGTGCGCGAGCTTAATCGGCTGGTACATCCGCGGGCAATCTACTCAATTAAACTGGGCCGTAAAGCACTTCCAGACAAAGTTGTTGAAGCTGTATGGGGATTTTTCTCTGCGTACGCACTCGTATTCGTCATCATAATGTTAGCTTTGATGGGAACGGGTATGGATAACATTACCGCTTTCTCGGCAACTGCTGCCTGCTTGAATAACTTAGGGCCAGGACTTGGTGAGGTAGCTAGCCATTATGGTGCCGTGAGCGATGCAGCTAAGTGGCTATTAACCATAGCTATGGTGTTTGGTCGATTAGAAATATTTACGCTATTAGTATTGTTTACACCAACATTCTGGCGAGGATAGTTCAGACTTTAGGGTTATCGCTGTTCTATCTCTATTTAGGTTAATATCAATACTCTATTAATATTAGTATGTGGTGAAAGGGAATGCCAAAAACGAAGTTACAGCTCAATTTAGAAAAGCTGGGTAAGATCACTGCGGGAACACTTGTTGATGTAGAAATACTGACTCCCACAGACAGCAAGCGAGTAAAAACTGAATTTATTGGGCTTCTCAATAATCGTTTTATTGTACTTAACTACCCATCGGTCAGACGTTTACATAACGCAGGTGAATATCTTAAAGATGGTGTAGTGCTTATTATTCGAGCTGTACTTGAAAGTGGAGGGGGACAGGTTATTGCCTTTCGCCAACAAGTTATGTCAGTTGCATCACACCCTGCAAGGTTGATTTTTATAGACTTTCCAACACAAGTACAACTATTTAGTTTACGCTCACATACGCGCATACCCACCTTGTTGCCTGCAGAAATTAAACTAAGTGATGAGCGCCAGTGGCTAGGGGTTATTAAAGACATCTCGGCAACTGGAGTTATGTTTGAAATTAAAAGCAAAGAAGACTTATCAAGTCTCAAAAATACTCAGTGTAATATCTTACTTGATAAAGAGAATAAGGGGATGAAAGAGTTTAGTGGGCAAATATGCAGTGTTCGTAGTTTGGCGACTCAGGTGCAGTTTGGTGTGCAGTTACATGCAAGTGAAGATGAAATGAAAAAATTTATGAAAGATCACTTTATCGATCTCTCCGTGTTAGAACCTTTGGTTTAAAATGTCTTTGTTGATATTCGCTATTTTGCAACAAGAGGGTGAATATCTTGAAATTAGGCATTTAACTTTCCCCTTTATTATCGCTATATAATAAATTAGATATTAATTATCAGGTAGTTATAGTTCCTGTTTGATATTTAATAATATCGATTAATTTATTTTTTTATGCTTCATTCGTATATTTAACAATCCTATTTCGACTTGAAAAAATCATAGACGTAGATTTTGTATCATCCCAGAATATTCTAAGTGTTTGATTTTAATTTGAATTTAATTTTCCTGTTGTCGCTGTTGCAAAAAGGCAACAAAAATACCTACCAAAAATGACGAAACAATCAAATATTAATCTTAATTACTTGATATTAAATGTGTTTTCAATGTTGGCATTGAAGTTGTAATAGTCATATTACAACAAACGAAACGCGAGTTAATCGCAGCCATAACTTGAAGGAATATAATTATGAACACGTTAAATAAAACATTAGCACTAATCGCATTAGCTTCGTCATCAGCTGCATTTGCAGGGACAGACTTTGATACGTTGGATATCGACGGCAGTGGCGCAATCAGCCAAAGTGAAGCGTCAGTAGATACTGAGTTACTAAGCAAGTTCGCAGAGCTTGATACTGACCAAAATGGCGAACTATCAAAAGAAGAGTACTCAAAAGCTTAATTCTTTTGCATGGAATGTTGAAAAGGATTTCTTAAATATTTAAAACGGCAATGAAAGGAGCTTAGTAATGAGTTCATTTAGCAAAGCAATAGCACTTATAGCGATAACTTGTTCATCATCTGTATTTGCATTTGAGGCATTAGATTTTAACACCCTAGATGTAAATGATGATGGTGCGATTAGTTTGGTTGAAGCCAAAGAAGATGCTGAGTTATTTAATCAATTTGCACAGCGTGATGCTGACCAAAATGGTGAGTTATCAAAAGAAGAGTATTCAAGAGCATAACTGAGTTTATCCTGAGTTGCCAAAGACAACCTAAGTGGGCAAGGAGCTCATGACAAAGGATAACAAGGATGGTGATACTAAATTTACGCATTTTTTTGATAGTACATTGAAGGATTATATTATGAATAGATTAAACAAAACATTAGCACTTATTGCACTAGCATCTTCATCTGCGGCTTTTGCAGCTGTAGATTTTGATGAGCTGGATATTGATGGCAGTGGTGCACTTAGCCAGCAAGAAGCATCAATGGGTGGCATTACCTCAGCAACATTTGCTGAGCTTGATACCGATGGCAACGGTGAGTTATCAAAACAAGAGTTTGATAACGCATAAATTTAGCCTGTGCTTACTCGAAATGGATTTTACCCTAAATTAAAGCAGCCAACCCCAGGCTGCTTTTTTCATATTTAATACGCAAAGTATACAAGGTCACTGAACGAGTTTATTATCATGGTAGTTTGACTGCACATGGCAGTAAATTATGTTTTAACTTTTAGCTTATACCCAAGCCACCTCAAGATGCAGAATTCAGCGTTTCACAGGGGCTTAATATCAAGGCGTTACTTTGCAAGAATGGTCATCCCTTTTAAGAAGTAACAACGATGGGAGTAAGTCCCTGTGAAGCGCCCAAAGGGTTGGTTTAAAAGCGATTTATACTGCGTTATTGATTTTAACAAGGGAACAACCATTATTTGCAATCAATGCCTTGCCTAAATCGCTTTTAATTCCAACTGAAACTCGCATTTTGAGGTGGCTTGGGTATATACTGCAATTATCGCAAGTATTTGGATTGTAATTGGTGTTTTTACAGTCGCTAAACTCTACCCTAGTTATAGCCATAATAAACAATTTTGCAGCGAGCTTGGCGCAGCAGGAAGTGCGACAGAAAAATTATCTCCCCTTATAAACAACTACCCTTTAGGCATACTTTTTTGCGCTTTTGGTTGGTATGTAATTAATCTTGAAAATGCACCTATATTAGTTGTTTTAGTGGGCTGGCTTTCTGTTGTCCTTGTTACAGGAATTTGGGGCGCTGGGTGTTTCCCAATGGATGCAAACCCTTATACTGAATCACCTACTGTAACTTGCCAAATCCATTCTTGAGCAGGGTTAGTTATGCTATTGTCATTATTGATCGCGCTAATTTTAATCGCGATAAGTGATTACTTATCCATTAGCTTTAGAGTGTTTTTAGCCTGCTTTGTTTGCGTCACCTTTCAGACTAACTAAAGCATTTAAACAGCGCACAAATGCAGGGGCTTATCAAAGGTTAGCATATGGTGAGCAGTTGATTTGGCTAAGCGCTTTTTCTTTAACTATTTAAGCTTACCGGTTTTAGTGTATGAGTGCAGGAGCCATATTTTATGCTAGACGATAAATTGATAGTGGAGTTTAACGCCCCGACCCTTGAAGAATATATTTTTTTGAGGGAAAAAGTAGGATGGGGTGAGTTAGATGAACAGATGGCAAGTGTTAGTTTACATAACTCACTATTTCATGTTGTGATCCGTCAAAAACAGCGACTGGTTGGTATGGGTCGCGTAATTGGTGATGGAGGCTTATTTTTTTATGTTCAAGATGTGGTTGTCAGTCCTGACTTACAGGGACAAGGTATAGGTACATTAATTATGGATAATATAGAAGGGTACTTAGCGGGCGCGGCAAAAAAAGGTGCAACGGTAGGTTTGTTTTCAGTTAAAGGGAGGGAGAGTTTTTATAATCGTTATAATTACCGTGACAGACCTAATGCAGTATTAGGCTGCGGGATGTGTAAATTTATATAAGGTGGGAGTTTTAATGTCTGAGTATAGTGCGAAAGTGACTTGGTCACGCAACCCTAGCGAATCGTTTGTAGATAATAAATACAGCCGAGCTCACCAGTGGCAGTTTGATGGTGGAGCTAACGTTGAAGCCTCGTCATCGCCACATATCGTGCCATTACCTTACTCAGTTGCTGAAAATGTTGACCCCGAAGAAGCTTTTGTAGCCTCACTTTCGAGTTGTCATATGTTGTTCTTTTTATCAATCGCTGCAAAAAAGCGGTTTGTGGTTGAGAGTTATACCGATAACGCTATTGGAGTAATGGAAAAAGGGGATGATAACCGTATGGCCATGACTGAGGTTGTGTTAAAACCGTGCGTTAAGTTCTCTGGCGAGCAAGCAACAGCTGAGCAGCTTGAAAAAATGCATCACCAGGCACATGAGCTTTGTTTTATCGCAAACTCGGTAAAGACCAAAGTAACTACAGAAGTTGTTTTGTAAAATAAAACGCAGTGATTTAAATCACTGCTTTCGCTTATTTGCAACAAACCTTACGATTTATACAAATACGACGAATTAATTCATAGGTTTTATAAAAATAAATTTAATAATTTAATTTAATCAATATGTTAAGAAGTTAAATAAATTTAATACACTTCCTCAAAAAAATGCTGTTCAGCAAGCGTTTACCTCTATTTTAGTTAATAAAACTGTTCTAATTATCCCCTCTTCAATATTGTTTCTTTTTTATTAAATCTAACCAATTGAAAATAAATGCTTTTATTTTTGTTGGGAAAGTGATGTTGCTAAACAGCAACATATTTTTTAGTGAGTAGTCGTTATTATTGCTGTTTTTCACCTTAACTTAATGTTTTAAAAGGGTTTGTTAATCTTGGCATTGAAGTTGTAATACTTAACTCGAACGAAACGAAAACGTGGTTAAGCTTTTAATCGCATCGTACATAAACTTTGAAGGAAGATTGATTATGAACACATTAAATAAAACCTTAGCACTTATCGCACTAGCTTCTTCATCAGCGGCATTTGCTGCTACAGACTTCGATACGCTTGACGTAGATGGTAATGGCGCAATAAGCCAAAGCGAAGCATCAGTTGATGCTGCATTAATGAGTAAGTTTACAGAGCTGGATACAGACGGCAACGGTGAGCTTTCGAAAGAAGAGTTTGCTAAAGCTTAATGGTTGCAAACCGAACGTTTTTTGCGAGTAAATTCTGAGTTGCCCAAGACAACCTAAATAGGCAAGGAGCCTATGACAAAGGATAGCAAGGATTCAAGCCTTTTTTTATAAAACAGTGAAGGAATATAAATATGAAAACATTAAATAAAACATTAGCACTTATTGCGCTTGCATCTTCATCAGCAGCGTTTGCTGCAACAGATTTCGACACCCTAGACGTTGATGGTAATGGTGTAATTAGTCAAAGCGAAGCGTCGGTGGATGCAAAGTTGATGAGTCAATTTTCAGAGCTTGATACTGATGGCAATGGTGAGCTTTCAAAACAAGAGTTTTCAGAAGCTTAATGTGAATTTTATCGCATAATGGATCTCTGAAAAGGATTTCTTACCCTTATTTTATTAGGATACAAATTATGAAACATATTAATACAACACTTGCTATTATCGCCCTTGCTTCTTCATCTGCTGCTTTTGCTGCCGTAAGCTTTGATACATTCGATACTGATGGCGATGGCGTAATTAGCCAAAAAGAAGCCTCAGTGAATGCGCAGCTTGTTGAGATTTTCTCAGCGTTAGATACAGACCAAAATGGTGAGCTTTCAAAAGAAGAGTTTTCTAAAGTACAGTAGTACTGTTTGGTAATAGAAAATACGGTAATTTCACTTCATAAACGTTAAAGCAGCTTTACCTTATAAAATAGGTAAAGCTGTTTTTTATGTTTACAGATTATAATTAAATTGCAGTGAAAACTTACGTGGGCTGCCATAACGGTATTGATTATAAAATCCGATTTGGTTGTAATAAGTTTTATCAAATAAATTATCGATGTTTACACTAACGGACATTTGCGAGTTAATTTGATAACTGCTCATAAGGCTTGCAACTCCATAACTTGATTGCTCCACTTCAACTTGACCGTATACAGGATTTTTTACCTCGTCATAACTACGGCTTTGCCAACGATAACCCGCACCAATTTTCAAATCTTCTACAATGTTGTTTAATTTGTAAGTCGTGAATAACTTAAATTGGTTTTTTGGGTTGGTGGTATTGAGAATATCACCTTCAGGCGTTTCACCTTCGCTGTAAGTGTAACCAAAGTAGCCATCCCACTCGTCATTCAAGGCGCCATTAAGTTCAAACTCAAAACCTTGGGTGACTGTACCATCGATAGGTTGGTAAATTGCTTGAAGAGTATCAGGAATAGTTTCACCGGTGTATTCACCTACATTGTCTTGATGAATTTCAAACCCTGATAATGCGATATCTAAACGCTCGTCTATCAATGAGGCTTTGATACCAACCTCATAGTTTTGACCTTGAATGGGATCAAGGTAATTACCATGTTTGTCGACCCGACTTTGCGGGGTAAATATGTCAGTGTAATTAGCATAAAGCGCCCAATTATCTGCCAAACTAAAAGTAGCACCTAAATAATTGGTTAGCTCGTTATCTAATTCATAATCATGTTTGCTGCCAAAGTTATCTTGATCGGTTTGCCACTGATTTAACCGGCTGCCTAAAATCAATGAGAATGAATTTGTTAAATTAAGTTGTGAAGCAAAGTACAAAGCACTTTGTTCTGTTGTGCCATAAGAGCCATATGCGGCTGCAGTTTGCCAAGTTGGTTGTGGGTAGTCATAGTTCGGGGCTGTAAAGTCACCGATGATTTTTGCGTCTTCTTGCCCTGGGAAGTAGGGCGTTGCAAAATCTTGCTCTTGGCTATTGTAACCAAACATGATTTGGTGACTTTGTTCTAACCAGTTAAATCTGCCGGTAAGCTCTATCTCATAGGTGCGCTGAATTCTCTTGGCATCGATAAAGTTTAATGAACCTGGTGTCATACCTATATTTGTCTGCGCGTCAGGGTGGCCCGTCGCCCAAAATACATCGTATTCTAAATCGTTGTTACCATATATATAGCTAGCACTAAGCTGCCAGTTAGCATTAAAGTCATGATCAATACGAATAAAGCTATTTAGCGCATTTGTTGTTGAAGAAGACCAGCTAGGTGCTGTTGATGTTTCTCTATCATAGTTAGTACGCGAACCATCGCTATAAAAAATAGGTAAACCGCCAGACATAGTCCCTTTAGGCGTGGTTTTTTGGTTATCAATAGCAACTGTTAGCAGTGTATTATCGGTTAAATCAGCTTCAACAATACCGTATAGGGTTGTTTTATCTTGAGAAAACCTATCTTGATATGAGTGCTGATCTTGGTATGCAATAACTGCACGAGCACGGACTGTTTCACTATTATTTAAGCTACTCGATGCATCAACAACCCCGCGATAATTTTGCCATGAGCCTACAGAGGCTGAAATATTGATCTGCTGAGTTGCAGTAGGGCGCTTTCGTATTAAGTTAATTGCTGCAGATGGATTACCTGCACCTAGCATTAAGCCTGTCGCGCCACGTACAATCTCTACCCGTTCATAAATAGCCGTATCAGTTAGGTTATCGCCATAGTTAAAGCGAGTATCATAAGTGGTGGCAATACCGTCATATAAAATACTGGTCACACTAATGCCGCGAGCTGATATAGAAAACTTACCATTATCAGCTTCCCTAGCGTTAATGCCTGTTACGCTGGTTATGGCGTCAATAGTGCTTGTAAGTTGTTGGTCAGCCATAAACTCACTTGTTACAGCAACAACAGATTGCGGCGTTTTTAAATGAGATAAATCAAGGCCTGTTGCAGAGTTCATGGAGTCAACTTTATAGCCGCTGTGCTTTTCGCCGACAACGGTTAGTTTCTCAATATCATTATGTGCTTTTGCTGCAATTGATTGAGAGAGCGTTGAAAATAAAATACCAATGACGCTGCAGTAAGTAAGGGAGAGTGGTGTTTTTAATACAGAGTGTAACATCTGAAGAAGTCCATTTTTATAGATTGATGATATGGAATTAGTTATCCATATAAGAAAAGCCCGTTTAAAAATAAGGCACAAGAAGGGTAATAGATTTAGCTGATTAAGTAAATGAGTTTGAGATTGATTTTTATTTGCCTTTTGGCCGATGCACAAAAGGCAAAGAATGTTTATAAGAAAATGGCGCTAACTTGGAATAGCTTTTCAACGACAGTGATATGTTTCTTGTCGATTAAGAACATAATGACGTGGTCGCCAGAATGGATGATGGTATCGTCGTGGGCGATGAGTACATCGTCGTTTCGTACAATGGCGCCAATGGTGGTACCTGCGGGGAGTTTTATGTCTGCAATTGCACGACCAACAACTTTTGACGTGTGTTCGTCGCCATGGGCTACCGCTTCAATAGCCTCAGCTGCACCTTTACGCAGTGAATAAACATTAACAATGTCACCACGGCGTACATGGGTAAGCAATGCTGAAATTGTGGCTTGCTGCGGCGATATCGCAATGTCTATTTCGCCACCTTGTACTAAATCAACGTAAGCGCCACGCTGTATTAGCACCATGGTTTTTTGTGCCCCCATGCGCTTTGCTAACATGGCAGACATTATGTTTGCTTCATCATCGTTTGTTACAGCGATAAATACATCAACCTGTTCAATGTGCTCTTCAGAGAGGAGCTCTTGATCTGAAGCGTCACCACAAAATACCACGGTGTTGTCGAGTAGTTCAGATAACTGCTCGGCGCGTTCTTTACTGCGTTCAAGCAGTTTTACACTGTGGTTTTTTTCCAGCGAGCGGGCAAGTCCTGCACCAATGTTACCACCACCTGCGATCATAATTTTTTTGTATGAGCGCTCAAGCTTTTGCAGTTCGTTCATTACTGCACGGATGTGTTTAGTTGCGGCAAGGAAGAATACCTCATCGTCAGCTTCAATCACTGTGGTGCCTAATGGCTTTATGGCTTTACCTTGGCGGTAAATAGCCGCTACGCGTGTCTCAACGTTGGGAATGTGTTCTTTGAGAGCTGAAAGTGCATAACCAACGAGTAAACCGCCATAATACGCCTTTACAGCTACTAATGACAGCATGCCATCGCCAAACTGTAATACCTGTAATGCGCCGGGGTAATCGATTAAACGGCGAATATATTTAGTCACCAATTGCTCCGGCGCAATATAGTGATCAACGGGTAAATCGTCGTTTTGGAATAGCTTTTCACGGTACTTAAGGTATTGCTCAGAACGAATGCGGGCAATTTTAGTGGGCGTATTAAAAATACTGTAAGCCACTTGGCAGGCAACCATATTTACTTCGTCTGAGCTGGTTACTGCAATGATCATATCGGCGTCTTCGGCGCCAGCCCTGCGTAATACATCGGGATGTGCGCTGTGGCCAGTAACACCTTGTAGGTCGTACTTGTCTTGTAACTCACGTAAGCGGTTGCCATCTATATCAACAACCGTTATTTCGTTTTGTTCACCGACTAAGTTTTCAGCGAGTGTGCCGCCTACTTGCCCGGCGCCGAGTATGATTATTTTCATTATTTATCTTATGACTGTTTTTTTACAAGCTTGGCATAATAAAACCCATCACTTTCGCCTGGTAGTAATTGTAATCCAGGGTTTGTGGCGGTGTCGTTATCATGCAAAGGTATATGCTCAACATCTGTGTTATTTGCTAAAAACTTAGCAACTTGCTGTTGATTCTCTAGTGGTAATACTGAGCAGGTTGCGTAAATTAATGTGCCACCTGGTTTTAATAATGGCCAGATACTATCTAAAATATCACCTTGTAGCGAAGCCAAGTCGTTAATATCTGACGCACGACGTAGCCATTTTATATCTGGATGACGACGGATAACGCCGGTCGCAGAGCAGGGTACATCTAATAAAATACGGTCAAATTGTTGCTCATCCCACCATGTATGTGGCTGTGATGCGTCCGCACATTGTAAGTCTGCACCTAAACCGATACGGGTTAAGTTTTGCTTTACGCGTTCAAGGCGTGTTGCATCGCTATCAAGGGCTAGTACATCGGCGTCGGCGAGCTCTAAAATATGGCAGGTTTTACCGCCAGGCGCTGCACAGGCATCAAGTATATGTTCATCATCTTTTGGATCTAATAAACGTGCAGCTAATTGAGCTGCCGCATCTTGTACTGAACAGGCACCAGTATCAAATTCAGGCAGTGAGAATACATCGCGCGGCTTATCAAGTTTAATTCCATCTACAAAATCTGGGTTTACTGTGTGCTCAATATCATTTGCGCTGAGCATCTCACTGTATTGAGTGGTACTGTACTGCGCTTGATTAACACGCAACCACATAGGAGCTTGCAGCTGGTTGGCCTCTAAAATTTGTTCCCATTGTTCAGGGTAGGCTTCTTTTACTTGCTTGATAAACCAGTTTGGGTGGTTGTATAAACACACCGGAATTTGCTTGGCTTTTTCTTCAAGCTCACTCTGTTGGCGTTGAAAACTACGTAAAATAGCGTTGATCAGGCCTTTTAAACCAAGAGCTCGAAGTTGTGCTAAAGCATTCACTGTTTCGCTAATTGCGGCATGTGGTGGAACCCGCATATGTTGTAGTTGGTAAATGCCCACATACAACAAAAACTGGAATATACGGCGCTTACCTTTTAGCGGTTGCTCCACTAAATGCTGGCAATAATTCTCTAAACTCGGCAGATAACGTAACACGCCATAGCAAATTTGTTGCAATAAGGCTTTATCTTTAGGCGATAAGCCTTGGCTTGCAAAAGGGAGCTCTTGGTTTAGAGATGCGCCCTTATCTACAACGTTATATAAAGTTTCTGCGGCAAGCGCACGTACGTTTGGAACATTACTCATTATTTTCGCCTAAGACGCTGCCTGGAGTAACCCAGTCACTGCGACCGTTTAAAAAGTCTGTAACAGCCATTGGTTTTTTACCTTGTGGCTGTAATTGGGTTATTTTTAGCGCGTGTGTGCCACAAGCGACTACAATACCGTGTTTGTCACTGTTTAAAATAGTGCCCGGCGTACCTTGTTGCTCAACCACATCGGCTTGATAAATCTTTACTGTGTTCTCGCCCATTTTAGTAAAACACACTGGCCAAGGGTTGAAGGCACGAATATTACGCTCAATTTGTGCAGCGTCCATTGTCCAATCAATATTAGCTTCGTCTTTTGATAGTTTTTTAGCGTAATTTGCTAGTTCGTCATCTTGTACTTGTGGGGTTATTTCGTCATTAGCTAACTTTGCTATCGTCTCGATAAGTGCGGTTGGCCCTAACTCAGCCAGTTTAGTATATAAACTGGCACTGGTTTCAGCAGCATCAATAGGGCAACGGCTAATGTGCAGCATATCACCGGTATCTAAGCCTTCGTCCATTTGCATTATGGTGACGCCAGTTTCATCGTCGCCTGCCCAAATAGCGCGCTGGATCGGCGCTGCACCACGCCAGCGTGGTAAAATTGAACCATGCACATTTAAACAGCCAAGGCGTGGCGCCGCTAAAATTGCTTTTGGTAGTAATAGTCCGTAAGCAACGACGATCATGATATCTGCATTTAAGCTGCTTAATTCACTTAATGCATCATCACTTTTTAATGATGCAGGCTGAAATACAGGTAAGTCATTGGCTAAAGCAAGCTCTTTTACTTCACTGGCTTTGAGTTTTTTACCGCGTCCGGCAGGACGATCTGGTTGACTATAGACACCAACAATTTGATGTTCAGAATCAATAAGAGCTTGTAAATGGCGCGCAGCAAAGTCCGGCGTACCAGCAAAAATAATGCGTAGTGGTTTTGTCACTGAGTTTTCCTAAGGTGCTTATTACTGTGCTGCAAATTTAGCTTCTTTTTCAAGCTTTTTACGAATACGTTGGCGCTTTAATGGTGATAAGTAATCAATAAACAATTTGCCTTTAAGGTGATCAAGCTCATGCTGAATACATATAGCTAACAGCTCGTCAGCATCCAAGCTAAATTCTTCACCGTGCTCATTGAGTGCGTTAACTGTTACGGTCTCTGCGCGATCTACTTTTGCGTAAGAGTGTGGTACAGATAAACAACCTTCTTCACTCTCTGTTGCACCATCTTGCTTGGTAATAACAGGGTTAATTAAAACCAATGGTTCGTTGCGCTCTTCTGATACATCGATCACCACAATACGTTGATGAATATCAACTTGTGTTGCTGCTAGTCCGATGCCGTTTTCGTCATACATCGTTTCCAGCATGTCTTTGACAATTTGGCGAACTTGGTCGTCAACTTGTGCAACGTCTTTTGCTATTGTACGTAAACGCTCATCTGGAAATCTTAAAACTTCTAACCTAGCCATAGTAACCTTTTCACTTGTGCATAATATAGGGTATTGTATGCTCTTATTTTAGCCATTCGCGTTCACCTTTAACAGGTTTTGGTTAATAATAATGAAAAAACACCACAAGGAAGCCAAATGAAATACCCATTTTTAGCTGCATTGCTTACATTAAGCACTGCTTTTTCGTCTTATGCGGACGTTCTATCTATAAAAAAAGATGCGCCTAAACAATATGTTGTAAAAAAGGGTGACACTTTGTGGGATATTTCTGCTATTTATTTGAGCGAACCTTGGCTATGGCCAGAGCTTTGGCAAATGAACCCACAAATTAATAACCCACACCTCATTTATCCCGGTGATGCACTTTCTTTAATATATGATGAGCACGGAAATCCGCGATTGGTTATTAATAGTGGCTATAAAAAGCTTTCTCCGCAGGGCCGTATAACCCCTAAAGGTAAAAACGCAATACCGACGCTACCATTAGAATTATTAAGACCGTATTTAACTTATGAACGAGCAATTAGTGGTGATAATATTGCAGATAAGCCATACATTTTAGGTGCGAACGAAAATACTAAAATGAATACAAAAGGGCATATTGTGTATGTTAAAGGGAACTTAAAACAACACGAAAGCTATGCCATTTACCGAAAAGGAGAGGCTTATACTGACATAGATAGTGATGAAGTATTGGCTTATAAATCAGTATTGGTAGGGATTGGTAGGGCATTTCGTGGTGGTGATGTAGAAAATGCTGTACCGGCATCGGTTAGAATTGAAAGTGTAAAGCAAGAAATCAGACCAACGGATTTTTTATTACCAGCAATGGAAGGGCAAGCACTGCCTGCATTTTTTACGATGCAGCGTCCTGAGCAGCCTGTTACAGGTAACATTATTGCCGCAGTAAATGAATTGCGAGAATTTAGCACTATGGATATTGTAGTGCTAAACTTAGGTACTGAGCAGCAAATTAAAGCTGGCCATATATTAGATATAGAGCGTCAATCTCCAACCGTATTTGACGGTCGTAACGGACCAAGATATAAAGAAGACTCAAATAGTTTGGAAAAGCTGATCACAAAAACTAGTGAGTTTTTTGGTGTAGAAGCAGATGAAGATGCTACAGTTTGGCATATGCCAAAAGAAAAAGTAGGTGAGTTAATGGTGTTTAAAGTATATGACAACGTTAGCTATGCCTTAATCGTAAAAAATCAGCACCCAATCCGCGTCGGTGATTTTGCAGTTATAAATTAATACAGGTTTGAGTGCTCTAAGGAGAGAGCATGGAACAGTCATATGGTAAGTTAACACATTGGCTTGCCTTTTATTTATGCAAAGGGTTGGGGGTTAAAACCTTATTGGCATTGGTCCAAAAGTTACCCTTAGCAGATTTATTTACGTTATCACATGAGCAATTACTTGCATTAGGTTTGAATCAGCAAGTTGCCACTAATATAGTGGCTACCAATTGGACGCAAGTTAAGCACTACGAAACCCTAATTAATCAAGCCGACATCCAAGCTATAAGCTATTTTGATTCACGTTACCCGCCATTATTAAAAGAAATTGCCAGCGCCCCACTATTACTGTTTTGTCGTGGTAATTGTGATTTACTGTTGAGTCCGCAAATAGCCATTGTGGGCAGTCGAAATGCAACCCCTATAGGCCTTGAGATAGCTGCGCAATTTGCCCACCAGTTATGTGAAGCCGGTTTAACAGTTACCTCCGGCTTGGCATTGGGCATAGATGGTGCTGCTCATAAAGGGGCATTATCAAGTACAGGTAAAACAATTGCAGTACTTGGCACCGGGGTTGATATTTATTACCCAAAACGCCATAAACTATTAACTGATCAAGTATTAAAAAATGGTGTGCTAGTTAGTGAGTTTTTACCAGGGACGGCGGCTAACTCTAATAACTTTCCAAGGCGAAATAGAATTATTTCGGGGCTATCGTTAGGCGTGCTGATTGTTGAAGCCGAGATTAAAAGTGGCTCATTAATTACCGTGCGCTATGCACTTGAGCAAAATAAAGAGGTGTTTGCTGTACCTGGCTCTATTAAAAATCCATTATCACAAGCGAGTCATTTTTTAATAAAGCAGGGGGCTAAATTAGTCGAAAATGTCAGTGATATTTTAGAGGAGGTGAGCTTTTTTGGTCAAAACAGTCTATATAATATAGAAGAGCCGATTGAAAATGAGCCCGAATGTGCAGTGCTCAAAAGTGTAGGTTTTGAAGTAACACCTGTAGATGTAATTGCTCGGCGCTGTGAGTTGCCGATTGACAAAGTACAGACCCGTTTACTCGATCTTGAATTAGACGATAAAGTGGAGCGAGTCTTAGACGGCTATATCAAGTTAGGAGCAACATAATATGTTCGATATTCTTATGTATTTGTTTGAAAATTATATCCACAGCGAAGCTGAAATTTTTGTTGAGCAAAATGAGCTTACTGACGAGTTATTGCGTGCAGGCTTTAATAAACCCGAAATATTCAAAGCCCTTGATTGGCTTGAGCAATTGGCTGACTTGCAACATAGTGACGAAGTGCCCTATTTAAATGCCTACCCGCATCATGCCGTACGAATTTTTACCGATAGTGAATGTCAGATGCTTAGTACCGAGTGTCGAGGCTTTTTAATGTTCGTAGAGCAAATTGGGGTTATCAATAATGTAACTCGAGAAATGGTAATGGATCGATTATCCGCGCTAGACAAATCTTATATTGGTCTTGATGACTTAAAATGGGTTGTGTTGATGGTGCTCTTTAATGTGCCAGGCTCTGAGCTTGCTTATTCGCAAATGGAAGATCTTATTTTTGACGAGCCAGCAGAGGTATTACATTAACTTGTATCTTTAATTAGTTTGGGTATATTAGGCGAAAATTAGCCAATCGCTTTGGAATCACATGAGTAAAATAGATCATTCGCTTTTCTCTGCTAACCAGCATGCCCTCGAAAAAGAATACGAAATTTGCCCTCAATGCGGTTCTGAGCTAGTGATCCGTAACAGTAAAAGTGGACCTTTTCTCGGTTGTGCAAGTTACCCCAAGTGTGATTTTATTCGGCCCTTAGCACAGCACGATACTCAACAAATTAAAGTACTTGATGACAGCCCGTGTCCTGAATGTGGAAATCCGCTGGTGGTTAAGAATGGGCGTTATGGCATGTTTATTGGCTGTACTGGTTACCCTCAGTGCCATTATATTGTGCACGATGAAAAAGAGCCAGATGAAGAAATGTTACCCACTTGCCCTAAATGCAATAAAGGGCAGTTAGTTGCGCGCAGTAATAAATTTGGCAAAACATTTTATTCCTGCGATAGCTACCCAAGCTGTAAATATACCCTTAATTTTAAACCTATTGAACATACTTGCCCCGAGTGTCAGTGGCCAGTGATGATGCAAAAGCAAATGACTAACAGCGTTGTGTTACAATGCCCACAGAAAAGTTGCTCGCATAAAATCACTGTCAGCGAGTAGACGCTTAACTTTTATTGTATTTGGAGATTTGTGTGACAGATCCAATCCCTTCACCTTTAACTGCTGTTGATGCATTAAAGCAAGGTGGTGTAATTGTTTATCCAACTGAAGCTGTATTTGGTTTAGGTTGCGACCCAGATAACCAACAAGCCGTAGCAAGCTTATTAGCAATTAAACATCGTCCAGTCGAAAAAGGGCTTATTTTAATTGCTGATAATTATGGTCAATTATTAAAATATGTTGATGATGTAAAAATTCCAATGGATAAACGTGCTGATATTTTCTCTAGCTGGCCCGGTGCGATTACCTGGGTTATGCCAGCAGCTAAAAATACACCTAAATGGTTAACGGGTCAGTTCGACACTATTGCTGTACGTGTAACCAATCACCCAACAGTAAAACGCTTGTGCCAAGAGCTAGGTAAGCCTTTAGTTTCAACCAGTGCTAACTTATCTGGACAAGACACGGTCACCAGTATAGTTATGGCTAAAAGTGAGTTTGCTGAGCAGGTTGCATTTTATGTCGATGAACCACTGGGCGGCAACACACAACCTAGTACCATTAAAGATGTAATGACAGGCAAAGTATTTAGAGGATAAGCAATGCACAGTAACCTACTCGAACAAGTAAAAACCTATTTAATGGCATTGCAAGACAGCATTTGCCAAGGCTTAGAACAAGCTGATGGTAGCGCCAAGTTTGTTGAAGATAGCTGGCAGCGAGCTGAAGGCGGCGGTGGCCGCACTCGTGTTATTCGTGATGGTCACGTTATTGAACAAGGCGGTGTTAACTACTCGCATGTTTTTGGCGCTTCTATGCCAGCATCTGCGACAGCGCATCGCCCTGAGCTTGCTGGTCGCAGTTTTCACGCTTGTGGTGTGTCATTAGTTATTCATCCTAAAAACCCACATATTCCTACGAGCCACGCCAATGTACGCTTTTTCATCGCAGAAAAAGAAGGCGAACAACCTATTTGGTGGTTTGGTGGTGGGTTTGACTTAACTCCATTTTATCCTGTGTTTGACGATGTTAAGCATTGGCATCAAGTTGCCAGTGATCTCTGTGCGCCGTTTGGTGATGAGGTTTATCCGAACTATAAAAAATGGTGTGATGAGTATTTTTATATTAAGCATCGCAATGAAACTCGGGGTGTGGGCGGTTTATTCTTTGATGATCTGAACGAGCAAGGGTTTGAAAAGAGCTTTGAGTTTATGCAAGCCGTCGGTAATGGTTTTCTCAATGCTTATTTACCGATTATTGAACGTCGTAAAAATGACGAATACACCCAACAACAGCGTGATTTTCAATTGTATCGTCGAGGTCGTTATGTTGAGTTTAACCTTGTTTGGGACAGAGGAACCTTGTTTGGCTTGCAAACAGGAGGCAGGACTGAATCTATTTTAATGTCGATGCCACCTTTAGCCCGTTGGGAATATAATTATAGCCCCGAGCCGGATAGCGCTGAAGCGAATTTATATCAATATTACTTGCGTCCACAAAACTGGTTAGATACGCAACACGATCAGTTAGTTGCTCGAGACTGGCAACTGTAGAGCCAAATTATACCCAAGCCACTTCAATATGTGAGCGTCGTTGGAGTTAAAAGCGATTTAGGCATAAGGCGCTAATACATTAGCGCCATTTTTATGAAGGTTTACTTAGTCAGTTTGAAGGAACGTACTTTCTCGTCTAAAGATCGAGCGAGTGATAATAACTCTTCGCTGACTTTTTGATTATCTTTAGCATCAACTAACGAACATTCAGCATTATCGCTAATCGCCACTACGCTTTGATTAATTTCTTCGGCAGCCAAGTTTTGTTGCTCGGTGGCATTGGCGATTTGAACATTCAGCTGATTGATTTCGTTCATCTGCGAAGATATTTCCTGTAGAGCTTGGGCGACATTTTTAACCTGCAATGCCCGTTCATCAGCTTCCTCACAAGAACTGCTCATCATTGTGACTGTATTTGCCGCTTCAGCTTGCAGCTTATTAATTGTTTGGCGAATTTCATCTGTTGAAGCGTGTGTACGAGTTGCTAAAGTACGTACCTCATCTGCCACTACAGCAAACCCTCTACCAGTATCGCCTGCACGTGCAGCTTCGATTGCTGCATTAAGTGCCAGTAAGTTAGTTTGCTCAGCAATGCTACTGATCACCTCTAGTACATTTCCTACTTCTATGGTTTGTGCTTGTAATTGACTTACTTGCGCAGCCGCACTGCGTACATCTTCGGCAAGTTGATTAATACTCTGCTCGGTATATGTTGCTACTTGTAAACTCTCTTGTGCGAGTGAGTTACTGCTTTGTGATTTTTCAGAGGCGAAATGTGTTGTATTTTTTACCTCATTTGATGAGCTTTCAAGTTCATTTATCGCAGCCGCGACCGAATCAGTCCCTTGTTTTTGATTTAAAATTGCGTGTTCTGTTGCATCTGCAGATGCATAAATTGATTCTGCACAATGAATTAGTACTTTCGATGAGTGAGATACTTGAGCAATATTTTCTTTAAATGCCCCTATCATCTGATTAAAGCTACCGGCTAAAGAGCTAAGTTCATCATTATTGTTGTCATCAATAGTTAAACTCAAATCATTATTGCTGGTGGCTAAATGAATAACATGATTCATTTTTTTAAGTCTTTTAATGAATATCTTTCTAAATAACAAACCTAATAATACGAATGCAATTAAAAACAAGGTGGAGAGTAACAGCGTGTTAATTAGAGTGTTTCGAGTGACCTTTTCATCAATATCATCTAGTGAATAGCTAATTTTAACAACGCCTAACACATCACCTTCTTTTGCTTGATGACATCCTAAGCAATTGGTGCCTTTGTAGTCGCTGCGTGCAAACATTGGCTTTAAGTAAGTCATGAAACGAGTGCCTTTGTGTTGCTCAATAAATAGAGCTTCTTTGCCTGTTAATGCTGAATGTTCCGCAGAGGTGACTGGAGCCTGATTTTGACTCCCAGGCCCGAATGCTTTTGTCACAATAGGGCTGCGAATTATATGCGCATCTTCAATATTAGGGTGGCTACGCAATTTACTTCCTAAAATATCACGATTAGCCATTGTGCCAGTGAGCATCATGGTATTGATAGAGTCAAAATAATTATCAGCAAGCAATTTTATATTACTTTCAATAGTATCTTGCGCGAGAGAATGTTGCTGATTGGAACTACTAAAAAGACTAGCAGACAAAACAAGCGCCCCAGTGAGCGCAAGTAGTGCATAAATTTTATGTTGAATGGATTTCACGCGCGATATGCTCTGTTAAACAAGATTACATTATTATCTTTATTTAAAAGCAATGGGCTTTGATGTAGCGCAAACTTAAAAGGTTAAAGTTGCTATAATTTATTTTAGTGTTGATTAATCATATGGCTTGCAAGTTGTGCTAGAGATTTCCGTAGCCCTTCACGCAGTAATGGATTATCAATTTCTGCATTTAACGCTTTGTTCATGCAATGCATCCATTGATCGCGTAAGTCCTGATCAATAGGGAACGGCATATGGCGTTTTCGTAGCATTGGGTGGCCGTACTTTTCTGCAAACAAGTCTGGGCCGCCTAACCAACCGGACAAAAATTCAAAAAAAACTTGGCGTATACGGTCTAATGGTTGAGGATGCATATCATATAACGGTTTGGCGTATTCATCGCTCGCCATTATGTCGTAGAATCTATCAGACAGAGCACGTGCTCCTTTTTCACCGCCCATCATCTGGTAAGGTGTTTTTTCTGGCGAGGGAGCTTGTTGTGGCTCTGCTTGTTTCGATTTTGAGAAAAGTCGTTTAATCATAATTTTATCATCGTTAATTAACAGTATTTACTGTGCAAAGAGGTTGCTTGAATATGGACAAATATGCGGTTTTTGGAAACCCAATCGAACACTCAAAATCACCCGCTATACATACGCAATTTGCAACCTCATTAGGCGAGCAAATTGACTACCGCGCAATATTAGCACCGATTGACGGCTTTAAAAAATCAGTGAGAGACTTTTTTGCTCAAGGTGGGCTCGGAGCTAATGTCACTATGCCATTTAAAGAACAAGCCTATGAGCTGGTCGATGAGCGTACAGAACTTGCAAAAATCGTTGGTGCAGTAAATACCATTAAATTACTTGATGATGGTCGCTTACTCGGTGACAACACCGATGGTGTAGGATTTGTAAATGACTTACTAGCAAACAAAGTTGCTATGAAGGATAAGCGAATACTGTTAGTTGGTGCTGGTGGTGCTGCCCGTGGCGTGGTGTTACCGCTTTTAGCTCAACAGCCTAGTGAAATTATTATCGTTAATCGCACTAGCGAAAAAGCAAAAGCGCTTGCTGAATTATTTGCACAATATGGCGAAATAAAAGGTTATGGTTTTGATGATTTACCAGTAAGTGATTACTCGCTAATTGTAAACTCAACATCTAGCAGCATGCTGGGTGAGCTACCTGCGCTTGATAAAAAGCACCTTAGTGGCTGTAATTGCGCTTATGATATGTTCTATTCGCTTAAAAACACTTTATTCATGCAGTGGGCGCAAGATAATAAACCCGATATTTCAGTTTTAGATGGCAGTGGTATGTTAGTTGGCCAAGCCGCACAAGCGTTTTATGTATGGCGCAATAAAATGCCAGAGATATTACCCGTAGTTAGTGCATTAAAAGCAGGGGAGTTTAAATGAATCAAGCTATTCAATTTATAGATAGAGCCGAATTTGATGAGCAAACTCAGCTATTAACCTTTTATGCGCAAGTTAGTGGACTCATGGTTGAGTGCATTGTGAATACGCAAAGCTTATTAATCTCAGATATGACAGCGGCTAAACAACATTTTGAATCACTGCGTTTTGATTATGAAGAACTTGCTGAGCAACTCATCGAAGATGAAGAGTATAACTCAGCGGGACAAATTGAAATAAAGGCGTTAATTTAATCTTCTGCTAGGTATTCGTCTTTTAGCTCAACATAGTTATTTGCAGAGATTTTTAAAAAGCTAAGTTCTTGCTCTGTTAAAGGGCGAGCTTGTTTAACAGGGCTACCAACATAAAGGTAGCCTGATTCTAAACGTTTATTAGGCGGCACTAGGGAGCCACCACCTATAATTACATCATCTTCGACAATAGCATTATCCATAACAATAGCACCCATACCAACTAAGATACGATTGCCTAAACGACACCCGTGTAACATTACTTTATGGCCAACCGTAACATCGTCGCCAATAAGGAGAGGGTAACCATTTGGGTTGCTTTTACCTGAGCGAGTTAAATGCAACACGCTGCCATCTTGTATATTGGTACGCTCACCAATGCGGATATAGTTTACATCTCCCCGAGCCGCGACCAATGGCCAAACACTGCTGTGGTCACCCAATGTGATATCACCGACCAATACTGCTGATTCATCTATATAGACAGATTGGTTAAAAGTAGGAGTAACTCCTTTATAAGAACGGATAGTCATAGAACACCTAATAAAATGAAAGCAATTAAAGTTGATGATAGCAGTAGAGCTTATAAAATGGCCAGAGAGGAAGTGAATTGACTACTAAACTAGCGGTTTTAAGGTGTTTCGGTCGTAAATCAAGCGAACAGCACTTTATTTTAAGTTTTCTTTAAAAAACACTTGCGTAAAAATCTGTTCTCCCTATAATGC
>NZ_MXQF01000025.1 GCF_002165575.1 Pseudoalteromonas sp. A601 | reverse complement strand
GCTCCAACAAAGGTCAAGCCGCTGTTGCTGGAAGCATGAAAGCAATGGATATTGGTAGTCAAAAACAGATGGCAACTAATGCTGCTCCATCAGCTGGTAATGCTTAAGGGGCTACAAATCCTACAGCAGGTACATTAGATAAAGTGCTTGAAACAGCTGAAGGTGTCGGAAAAGCCGCAGTTGGTAGCCTAAAAAGAGGTGGGGTTGCGGGTTCAGGATTAGTGCCAATGCTAACTGCAACAGATGAGGAAATGGATGCATTATCCGCTCCTGTCATAGCAGCTAACATAGCTAAAAATGAAGAGAAGCAGGCTACTTTATTATCACAAATAAGAGGTAGGACTGATAGCGATGGTTATGTAGTATCGTATAAAGCTCCTACACCAGAACAGTTGGTTAAAGTTTTAGCGCAAGGAGGCTTCTCACCTGATGAGTTTCCAAATTTAGGAGCATTTTTTACTCTAGATCCTATAGTTGCTGGTGAATATGCGAATGCTAGAGGTGCAGGTGTCTTTGAAATAAGAACTAACATTCAAACCATAGAGAGCTTATTCAAAAATAACCAAATTTCATATGATCCATTAGAAAGATCTTCTTTTAACGTGTATCCCAAAGGGTTACCGTTGTTTAACTCTGGTTCACAAATCAGGCATATTCAACCTAATAGCTATGAGTTATATGATGTTTTTAATGCTCAATAATACTTAGTGAGGATTTTAGTTTGAAAATTCAATCGAATGAAATTATTTCAGTTAAAGTTAAAAGCATTGAACAATATGGTGTTCTAGTAGAGGCAGAAGGTTACGAAGGGATTGTTCTTATTCCTAATTTATCATGGAATATTTATGGAGTTCAAAAGGAAATGAGCAACCTTTTTTCCATAGGTGATACTTTAGATGCAATGGTGCTTGATAGCTCAACAGTACCCTTTAATGCCTCTTTTAAAGACGCTCACCCAGAGCTAAACCCGTGGAAAAAGGTAAATAAATTTTTAGTAAATACTATTCACAAAGCGAAAGTTGTTACGAAAACTGATTTTGGCTATTTTCTGGAATTGGAAAAAGGATTAAGAGCGTTGCTACATAATGTGAAATCTTTACCTGAGTTGTCTGACGGTGAAATTGTTTCAGTTAAAATTAACTCCATTGATCAGGAAAAGAAAAAAATTGTTGTTTCTTATGTTTTGTCTGAAAATAAAGAGCAATAAACCCCAGTAGAGCTGCGCACTTTCTGCCAGTAGACAGTGCAAAATTTGCCAGTGCCACTAAAGTAGTGGCGCTGGCTCAGATAGCTAGCTCTGCTGTTTTTTAGTGACACTGCTTACTGAGTTTGCCTGAACACAGTACTGGTTTAAGCTGCCCTTAATGAAATGTATTTATGTGATGGTTGTTCGCAATAAATTAAATGAATCGAGACAGAATTTGTTGTTTGAGTGCTTTTAAGCTCGTTGGTGGAGTTGGTTGGAATAAAATGTTTATAAGCTCAACGATTTCTGTATGGCAAATGAAATTATAGAAACGATTCATCCCCTCAAAAGAATTAGCTACTAGCCCAACTTTAATGGCAAATAATGGCAAACCATTTCGGGTTGCACAGTTGTCAGAGCTGGTTGCTAAATACATTAAACGTGCGGGTGTACGTAAGCAAGGTGCATGTAATCAATACCGCCATGCTGCGGCGACACACATGGTTGATAATGGTGCGGATATTCGCCATGTACAGGCCTTTTTAGGCCATGCCGATTTATCAACAACGCAAGTGTATGTGCATGTGAGTATGGCTAAGCTAAAAGAAGTCTATAACAACACGCACCCAGCGGCGCGGCGCTAAGGGAGGTTGACATGGTCGTCAATAACGGCAATAATGTGTACATGGTGCAGCAGACATACTTTCTAAGTATGACACCACGTAACCTTTTATAGGTCGAGGCAGTGTCCGGTAATGATGTTCTGAATCCAAGTAATACTTGGCGAAGGCTCCCTTGTTGGAGCCTTTGTTATTTCTAGCCTAATAAAAAATAACATGAACGTAAAAAACCTTTTTAATCTCGCAGATAATGAGTATCAATTTTGGAAGTCATTTAACTTCCAAGGCACCGAGATTAATTTTAAACATTTAAACGCTAGAAAACACACCTATACTCATCCTGAGCGTGATGAGCATTACAATTTATACATAACAATTTCCCATCATGTATTTACCGTTGATAGTACGAAATTAAGTGCTACAAGTGAAGTAGCGCTATATCCCCATAAACCTGAAGACTCAAGAGCGTTTTGCACAAAACGTTACGCGTTATCGTTTCATCTACCTCAAATACTAGAAACTTTGCCGGAACAGTTTTGCTATCACGGCGGATATAGTCGCTATTGCACATGTAAGTTAAAAGATGAAAATGGCAATGATATTTTCTATCAAGTTGTGTTTAGGGTTTGGAAAGAGCGAGGTAAAATGCGTTTTCACGTTGAAAGTGCTTACCCGTTACCAAATCGACCATCAAAAATTAAAAAAGTAAACTTTTGGGTGATTTGTCATAATTTACTGACAGGTAAAAAATTACCAAAGCCCTCATCACGTTAAATCTAAAAGTTATTTAATAGTTTATTTTATTCCTGTAACCTCAGAGCTATAAAAAGCTCTTTAAAACCCTTTGCTAAACTAAGCCGATTAATCCATATGAACGGTCGGGTGTACGATTATAACCTTGGGCGGTTTATGAGTGTTGATCCTCTGATTCAAAGTCCAACGAATAGTCAAAGTATTAACCCTTATTCTTACATAATGAATAATCCTCTATCAGGTGCAGATCCCACGGGCTACTGTTCGACAGATGACTCATTGAAAGATTGTGCTGGAGGGCTTGAAGAAGGCAAAACGCAAGCGATCACCAACGCTGATGGAAAAACGGTTGGACATGTAGGTAAAGATAGCCAAGGCAATGTGCATATCAGTAACGGCTCCAACAAAGGTCAAGCCGCTGTTGCTGGGAGCATGAACTCGATGGATATTAAATCGCAATCTCGGATTTCACAGCAGTCGCCATTAAGTGAAGGGGGATCTGAAAGCGGCTCGAATTTACCATCAAATTACACACCTGATGCTTGTCAGACTTCATTTAATTGTGATGGAGAAAGCCTTTATGATCAGTATCATGATAATTACCATGAATATGGTCAGGGCAAAGGGGAAGATGGGATGGTCGAATCAGAAATATGCTCAGCTGGATTACAGGGGTGTAACCCAACTGATGTTGGTTTGCAGTCAATAAGAAATGCAGCCCCGGGAGCAAACGGAGTTGATCCAGTTTCTAATCAGGATCCCACAACACTTCCACTAGGCGTAGGTACAGTAGATCATGAAGTTGATATCGCTAATAACCGAGTTATAAACATAACTCGGCTCGGTCATATTTTTGAACATGGTTATGTAATTCGTTCCGTAGTTGAGAGAAATGGAAAGGTTTATATTAGAACCTATGGTGAAGGTATAAATACAAATAGGACAAAGGCTGTCTTAAATGATTTTGCGGGGCGACAAGGGTTTAGGTATCTGGATAATCGGATACGGCAAAATATACTCAGTAGAAGCCCTCAAGGTAGGCAAATATTGTTTAACGATAAATTGAATAATATAAAAGTAAATTAAGGAGGAGCTATGAAATACGTTTACTATTTTTTAATACTGGCTTCTGGGTTGTTCTGCGCATCGGTATTTATAGTTGAAGGTTCTTCGAAAGCAGAAGAAAGAAGCATGAATGATTATGTAAATCCACAAGTGAATATTAGTTTAAATATTTCTAATGCTGATGGTTTAAAGGTTGAAAAATTAGTTTCTGAATATGTGAATACTCTTGGATTCGGCCTGACTTCTAGTGTAAGTGCTGGAGAGTATGGAAAAAAGTGGGCGGAAAAAGGAATGGTAAAGTCTTTATGGAAGAACCAAAAAAATTATATAGATCTGAGCAACCTACTAAACACTGAGTGCTTTAATGTAAGGATTTATACCTCATCCGAAAGTGAAAGTAGAGATATAGAAGCTAAATTAGTGGCGAAAATTTCTAAAGTTTACCCTGATTATGTGAGGTACAATAGTTTACAGTGTCGATGATAACTGTTGTTTACACAATTAATGTCATAACTTTTACCACTTTGTTTATCGAACGACTTGGCAAGATTATGACGTTTTTACCACCGCTAGCAAACAAAAATGGGGTCACCCATTAGAAAGTTCCGGTCAAGCAGGCAGCTGTGTTTTCTTGATCTTTTTATTCAAAAAACCAAGTGTTGTTACTTTTTAAACTCAATTTAAATATGACTATGCATCCAGTAATGACGTCGTTTGGTGTGAATATGCACCAGTCACCCATATGAATTTAGGCGGTTTAATTAAGCATCGTTGATGATTAATTAAGGCCCTTGGCTTTCGCCTCAGTCATCGTTTAGTGCCAATGTCAGTCCAGTTTTTGGCAAAGCTTATGCCCTGCGCTATAACAAATCTGTGGTTTATGTTTTTTACATAACCAACCCTGTATGGCTCAGACAGTGGGCATACCCACATTTAAATATGAGCGGTTAACGTGCAGGTTCAATCAGATCTAATGGTTTTACCAACCCTATTATTAACTCAGCACGTTAACCTAATTCGTTTTATAGCCGTTAAGAAAAAGCCTTGTGTTCATCAAATGGGACATTGTCTTTCAGCACGTGGTAACACGCTCTTGCGAGTTTATGTGCAACCGTTTTAATCGCGATAACTTGGTTTGTTTTAGCCAGCTTGCGTTGATAATACTTTTTAATTGTTGGGTTATACAGAATGGCAAAGTTAGCGGCCTCAGTAAACGCCCACGCTAAGTAACGATTACCATTCTTTTGATTTGTAGCGCCTTTATTCTTTCCATTGCTGTACCTCACACCTTTAACGCATCGACAATACGAGGAAAAATTACCAGGACTATCAAAACGTTTAATAGTGCCTGTCTCTAACATAATGGTCAGTGCTAACGTATTCCCAATCCCATCGATACTGGTTAGGTTTATAAACTCAGGGGAGAGCGATGTTTGTTGTAATATGGCGCTTTCTATTGCATTTATTTGCTGTTGAGCACAGCGTATCAATGTGAGGTAAGAAATAACCGACAGTGCTGTATTAGTTGAGCTGAAATAGGTGTGTACTTGCTCAACATTGACGCCTTTTCTGATAGCGGCCATTTGTTTGATTTTGTTGCTACTGAGCTTGTATCCAAGATGACGCATGTAACAACTTTGCACTGATAATAAGTTTTTAGTGGATTGTTGAACAATGTCCATTCGTTTACGCATTAAGTCGCGAACAGCCCTGAGCTCTCGGGGGTAAATGTAGCCCTCAGGCAGAATGTTTAGACGTAGCATTTCAGCTAACCAACGTGCATCACTATGATCATCAGCATGTTTTAAGCCTGAATATTGTTGGATTGCAGCGGGGTTTGCTAAGTGAAGTTTAAACCCTTCATCCATTAAAGCATCGACTAACCAATACCAATTAAAAGTTGATTCAACAACAAGTCCAGTTAACTTGTCTTTATAAGGACTTAGAAAAGATAAAATGACAGATATGTCATTATTTAAACGCTTGGCGGTAAGCGTTTCACCGTGTTCATTAATGATAGCAATAACACTATTATTTGAATGCAAGTCAATTCCACCATATAGTTTCATACTAAGCTCCTCGTGATACTGTTTATGTTTTGGTCAACACAACTGTATCGAAAAACTCGGGGAGCTTTCTATATGACTATCAGGTCTTTCTTTTTGCCTGTCAACTTATTTAAGCAGAAACTGAAGAAAATACCAGAGCGCAGTGGCGGTTGGAAGTCATTTAGCTACGATACCCGTGGCAACATGACCCAAGGTGATGGCTTAACCAGCGCAACGTATAACGCAATGGATAAGCCTACCCAAATCAAAAAAGACGGTAAAACCTTAAACTTTACTTATGGCCCAGAGCACATGCGCTTTAAGCAAATGAACGGCAGTGTAACTACCTATTACAGTGATAAATCTTATGAAGAAGAAATAACGGGCACAAAAACCACATGGCGCGCGTATATAGACGACATTGCAGTAATAAGCCAAACAACCAATGAAGGCGCAACTATTCGCTACACTCACCGCGACCGCCTAGGCAGCACACGGGTATTTACCGACCACAACGGGCAAGTAGAAGCCGAACGAAACTTCGACCCATTTGGTAAACCTAGGCTGGCAAGTGGCGGGTTAAAGGCGTATGGTAATTCAAAACTGGATGACTTAGATAAGGCCAAAACACGCAGAGGTTTTACCGACCACGAGCACTTGGATGATGTAGAGTTAATTCATATGAACGGTCGGGTGTACGATTATAACCTTGGGTGGTTTATGTCTGTAGACCCCGTTATTCAAAGCCCAACGAATAGTCAGAGTATTAACCCGTATTCTTACATAATGAATAATCCTCTATCAGGTGCAGATCCCACGGGCTACTGTTCGACAGATGACTCATTGAAAGGTTGTGCTGGAGGGCTTGAAGAAGACAAAACGCAAGCGATCACCAACGCTGATGGAAAAACGGTTGGACATGTAGGTAAAGATGGCCAAGGCAATGTGCATATAACCAACAATGGTTCAAGTAAAGGACAGGCCGCTATTGCTGGAAGCCTTAAGTCAATGGATATTGGCAGCCAGAAAAAGGTAGCTCAACAACCTCTTTCAGGAGGTGTTGGAAGGCGCTCGGAAGCTTCGCAGATAATAGCGAACAGTGGAATAGACTTTGATTGAAGCTGAGAAAGAAGCGATTGATAATTCTAGTGTTGCTGCATTAAACGGCTCAGGTGAACAGGGGCTAACAGCAATGATCTCTAATATGTACATGGGTAAAAATGATACTGAAGCTCTATTAGCGGGAGAGCTTACTCAAGCTGATTTATACAACAGAGCAGAGATGTACGGCACCGTAGCTAGTTTTGTGCCTATTGGATATGGGGCAAAAGTTGCTTATGGTTCTTATTTAGCGACAAGAGGTTCGGTAACTAGAGTTGGACGATGGATGTCGACAAAAGAATACGCTCTTATGAAAGAGAGTAAAAGAATACAAGAAGGTGCGGGAGGAATGACATTTGGTTCAACTTCTGGATCTATGTCTTTCTTCAGGCAAGCAAACCCAGGTTCTATTTATGTGGAGTTTAACGTCGCAAGCAAAAGCTTATTGAAAGGAGGGAAACCAGATTGGGTTAAAGCTATCGGTCCTAATGCTCCTAAATCTCAGCAATTTATGTTAAAAAAGCAGGGTGGTGAATTGCTACCTAAAGTTAATAAAATAAAAAACTTACAAGTTAAGTAAGGTACGTTATGAAAGAATTATTTAACCTTTGGAAAAAAAATAAATTGATACCGCTAATAAACGGTAAATATGAGATTATTAATCGGACAGAGCCTTGTGGTGATTTGGGGGAGTTAATAGGTATTGAATTTAATTCTGCACAAAAAGGTGGCTATATATTTTTTTGGACTAACGGTTACTTAGGCTTTCAGTTAGTTGATTATGAAAAAGAGATAGAGTTAATTGAGGATTCTTTAGTAAATATAGATACAGATGATTTTGATATTTTACTAGGTGATTTACTGGGTCAATTATAGTTTTAATTGCTTTTATAAGTTAGCTATCAAGTGCGAAGTAAAACCCAGTAGAATTGCGCACTTGCTAGCGGCAGGCTACCATTTAAAGGCAGTAAATTGATGAGTCCCATAATGAATAATTTGCGCGAACTTCTGTTAACTTTTACGGCAGGTAATAAAAATATTAAGAGTTTTTGTGATGACTTTTATAGGCTGCATGATTTAGGTGAAGACCAGACAGAATATAGTGAAGAATTTTCAGAGCAGCTAGACAGTCTATCTGAGCTTACTGGGAGATTCAGTGATGTGGAAGAAGACTTAGCTAAATATCCAAGCGTATATATAAGTGAGAGAGAGCTTGTTGAAAAGATAAATAAAGTTAAAGATTTCTTAAATTTGGAAGAGGGTTAAATTAGGTTCGTCAATCTAAGTTCATCACTTGTGGGCCGCACCTTGCCTTTTTATTGCTGAATAAAAAGGCAAGGTGCGCAATCAATCTCAGTAGAACTGCGCACTTGCTAACAGCAAGCCGTGCAATCTGTGTCAGTGCCACCATATAGTGGCGCTGGCTCAAATAGCTAGCTCTGCTGTTTTAAAGTGACACTGCTTACTGAGTTTGCCTGAACACAGTACTGGTTTAAGCTGCCCTTAATGAATTGTATTTATGTGGTGGTTGTTCGCAATAAATTAAATGAATCGAGACAGAATTTGTTGTTTGAGTGCTTTTAAGCTCGTTGGTGGAGTTGGTTGGAATAAAATGTTTATAAGCTCAACGATTTCTGTATGGCAAATGAAATTATAGAAACGATTCATCCCCTCAAAAGAATTAGCTACTAGCCCAATTTTAATGGCTTGCTCGCATAACTTTTTATACAAATCAAGTGTTGGCCGCATGGTAAAACAACTGCCAGATATTAATCTCATGGGGAGGCTAAAGTCCGTGTAGCCGTTATTTTTATTAGGTATTAAAATACGATAGCGCATCACAGGCATTTGCGAGTACAGCGGGCTAAACATCTCATTTACATATGCATAAAAATCATCAGAAATTGACGAAAATGGTGTAACGATAGCTATCTTTAATAAATATTTAATTGCACATAATTGGTTGATGTCAATTTGATTATATCCTATCGCCTTTTTCTCTAGGCAAAAGGCTAGCCAGCATGTTAACGCATGAATATCATGACTATGAGTTAACTTTTGCTTTGCTTTTTGAGTCAGTTTTGCTTTTCTAATGAGTTGGCCGTGACTATTTTCTTTGAATAAAAGACTGGCGTAGTTGTAGGGTAAGTGCGCTAAAACTTGATTTATAAACAGGTCTGTTGGCTGCGTGTTATCTAAAAGCTGCCAAAGTGGATGACAGAGTATTGCTAATGAGCTGAAGTCACTATTTAAGCGTTCATCAATTTTTCTAACAACGTCAAACCGGATGGTTTTTAGCCCAAAAGAGTAAACGTAGTAGCGCAGTTTTATTTGCTCAATTAAAGTGGCTGTCTACTTATGTTAGGTGAGGACAAGCAACGGGTGAAGCAAGAGCTAAAAATCGCTCACGTATTTCGGGTGTACGTAAGTTACTCAAGGGCGAAAAATTAACGCTGAAGAAATAGCAGCTTGTACTTAGAGCATAAAAAAGCCTGATTATTCAGGCTTTTTTTGTTTTAAATTTTGTCTTGCTCTAAAATGCATTTACACAGCTTAGCCATGTTTTTCAAGCATAGATAACGCTAGTGCTTCAGCCGATTTTATACCATCAATGCCCGCAGATAAAATACCGCCTGCATAGCCTGCACCTTCACCAGCAGGGTATAAACCTTGGGTATTAATACTTTGCATGGTTTTATCACGCTTAATGCAGATTGGTGATGAAGTACGTGTTTCCACGCCTGTTAATAAACCATCATTCGATGAAAAACCACGAATTTGTTTATTAAACGCTGGAATGGCTTCACGAATGGCATCAATGGCAAAACTTGGCAATACTTTAGCTAAATCAGTGAGTTTAATACCTGGAGTGTATGATGGTTTAACATCACCTAAGTCACATGAATCTTTACCTTTTAAGAAGTCGCCAATTAATTGTGCTGGCGCATCGTAATTACTACCGCCAAGTGCATAAGCTTGTTCTTCTAATTTACGTTGCAAATCGATACCTGCCAGTGGGTGGCCTGGAAAGTCTTTTTCTGGTGAAATACCCACGACTATCGCGCTATTTGCATTTCGTTCACTACGAGAATATTGGCTCATACCATTGGTAACAACACGTCCTTCTTCAGATGTTGCAGCTACAACAGTCCCACCTGGGCACATACAAAAACTATAAACGGTTCGACCATTGTCACAGTGGTGCACCAGTTTATAATCAGCAGATCCAAGAATAGGGTTACCAGTGTTAGGTCCGAAACGACATTCATCAATCATTGATTGCTTGTGCTCGATTCTAAAGCCGACCGAAAATGGTTTTGCTTCAACATAGATACCTTTGTCATGTACCATTTGGAATGTATCACGGGCACTATGACCTACAGCAAGTACCACATGCTGTGTATCGAGTTGCTCACCAGTTGATAACTTCAAACCAGTTACTTGGCCATCTTCGAGTTGGATATCATCAACGCGAGTACTAAAACGGATTTCGCCGCCAAGCTCTTCGATTCGAGCACGCATTTTTTCAATCATGGTTACCAGTTTAAATGTACCAATGTGTGGTTTACTTACATATAGAATTTCTTCAGGTGCGCCGGCTTCAACAAACTCGGTGATCACTTTACGGCCATAATGTTTAGGGTCTTTTACTTGACTATAAAGTTTACCGTCAGAAAATGTACCTGCACCGCCTTCACCAAATTGTACGTTTGATTCAGTATTTAGTGTGCGTTTACGCCAAAATCCAAACGTGTCTTTTGTGCGCTCTCTTACTTCTTTACCACGCTCTAAAATAATAGGCTTAAAGCCCATTTGCGCAAGCACAAGACCGGCAAATAAACCACATGGTCCAAAACCAATAACCACTGGACGCTGTGTTAAATTAGCTGGGGCTTGAGCGACAAATTTGTAAGATGTATCAGGGGCGGGCTTTACATGTTGATCTTTACTGAATTTAGCCAACAGTTCAGCTTCATTTTCGACGTCTATATCAAGTGTGTAAATAAGTAAAATAGCGGTTTTCTTTCGTGCATCGTAGCCACGTTTAAAGACATTAAAGCTATTTAAATGCGCTTTCTCTATATCAAGTTTAGTTAAAATTGCCTGTTGTAGGGCATCTTCGTCATGATCAAGCGGTAGCTTTATCTCTGTTAAACGTATCATATACTTTCTCTGTTAGGTGTCTTAGCAATAACGCATTAGTTATGCTCACAATAGGCATGTATTTTACGTTAATTTAGCTAATGATGGCAGCGATTATTTATTGTATTTTCGCTGTGGTTGGGTATGATCCCGCCCTGACAGTATATAAATCTTAGGTAAACGTAATAATGGCATTTGTAGTTACAGAAAATTGTATCAAGTGTAAATACACTGATTGTGTAGCTGTGTGTCCAGCCGATGCGTTTTATGAAGGTCCTAACTTTTTAGCTATTAGCCCAATTGATTGTATTGACTGTGGTTTATGTGTACCTGAATGTCCCGCTGAGGCAATTTATCAAGAAGAAGAACTTCCTAAAGATCAGCAAGAGTTTACCGAATTGAATGCCGAGCTCTCGTTAGTATGGCCGCGAATAACGGAGGTTAAAACAGCCCCTAAAGACGCTGACAGCTGGAATGGTGTGGCGAATAAACTAAAATTAATTGAAACATAATCTAAGCTTGCCTCAAATCACTGCGATATAATTATTATTTTTAACATTTTAGCTATAAAAGTGTTAACAAATGTACCTTACTAAATTACAATCCTCTGGTTAATTTACTCCTGCTGAGTAATCGAACCTAAATGGATGTTTATGCAGTATCAAAATCAAATAATAAAAACCCTTTTTTATATTTTTGTGGTTTATTTCAGTACGCATGTTTTTGCACAAAAACAAAACTTTAACTTGGCTCACCTTGAACAATCAATTGATCTTGACGGACAGCTTTTAGAGTCGCATTGGCAAGATGCCACCCTGATTCCGCTAATGTATCAAAATGAACCCAATGAAAAGGGCGCGCCACCAGTTAAAACAGATGCTTACCTATATGAAGATGGAACGTATTTATATGTTGCCTTTCTCGCTTATGACGACAAACCTGAAAATATCCGTGCTGCGCTTCGCGATCGTGATACATTGTGGACGGATGACAATGTTGCATTAATGATTGATACCTTTAATGATGAAAGAACAGGTTACGAGTTTTACGTAAATCCACTGGGGGCGCAGGGAGATATGCGTATGACAGATACCGATGGCTGGAGTGAAGACCCATCATGGGATGCGATTTGGGACAGTGCCGGGCAAATAACAGATAAAGGTTATGTGGTTGAAATGCGTATTCCTTTCACTGCATTACGGTTTCCAAAAAATAAAGCGGATATGACGTGGAGTATCGCTTTGTGGCGTAACTTCCCACGTGATGTGATGTATCAGATGTCAAATGTTGGTTTTGATCGTGATGTAAAATGCAGCTTTTGTCAATTTGATAAAATAACGGGCTTTAATGCGATGGAGCCCAGTAAAAATATTCAATTAACACCCACCTTGACTGCACTGAGACATGACATTAAAGAGGTTGTACCCGGAGATTGGCAAAATGGTGATATAGATACCGAAGCAGGATTAGATATACGTTGGGGTATTAGCCAAGACGCTGTTATAAACGCCACGATAAACCCAGATTTTTCACAAGTTGAAACTGATAGTTTAGAGCTTGATGTAAACACCACTTATTCAATCTATTACGCTGAAAAACGCCCATTCTTTTTAGATGGTGCATCCTATTTTAAAAGTAGCCTATTCGAACTACTTTATACCCGTACGATTGCCGAGCCTGACATAGGGGCTAAAGTAACTGGTAAAACTGACGCTCATAGTTATGCGTTCATGTATGCTGATGATGAAAATACCAGCATTTTACTTCCAACCAATCAAGGCTCAGGATTTGCAAATTTAGCGGAAAAATCAAAAGCTGCAGTTGGTCGGTATCAGTATGATATTGGCGAACAAGGCACAATAGGTATTAGTACAACACATCGTGAAGCTGATAATTATCATAATACGGTTTTATCACTTGATGGCAGTTATTGGTTTAACCAATCAGATAGCGTGTTGTACCAAGTTGCGACCTCTGATACTAACAATTCAGCTTTTTTAATTGATAATTATGGTTTAAATGAAAGTCAATCAGATACAGCTTATAAGCTCGAGTTTTCCCGTGAGAAACGTGATTATAAATTACTGGCTAGTTATGAAGATATTGGTGAAGACTACCGCACTGACTTAGGCTATCAAGCTCAAGTCGATTATAAAAAAGCGTTACTAGGTGGCGGGCAAACTTGGTATTTAGACGCAAACGAGCTGGTTACGGAATACTCATATAATGTTGATTGGGATAAAACTTGGGCGCAAGATGGCAGTTTGCTAGAGGAAGAATACGAAGGCTATGTTTTTCTAAAAGGGCAGATGCAGTCATTTTTAGAGGTTGGCTATGTTCATAGAAATGAAAACTACGACGATAAGTTTTATAACCAAAATATCGGCTATATCTGGGGCGGTTTTAAACCGAGTAAGGATCTCACGTTAAACTTATATACTGAGTTTGGTAGTAAAATAGATTACAGCAATGAGCAACTGGGGGACTTATTTACGTTAGAGCCAGAACTAACGTGGGATATAAATGATCACTGGCAAGTTCAACTAGAGCATAGCTACAGTCGGTTAAATAATCCACAGGGGGATAATGTATTTACCGCGAACCTGACCGATTTACGAATTTATTATAAATTCAATATGCGTTCCATGCTTAAACTTATTTTGCAATTTGAAGACATCGATCGCAACGAAAACGCCTATTACTATGCAGTAGATAAAATAAACCGTGATTATGGTAGTCAGTTAGTCTACTCATATAAAATTAATGCCCAAACATTATTTTACCTAGGCTATTCAGATAAAGGTTACCAAGACGATTCACTTAAAGATATAGAGCGTGATCAGCGCACTTTCTTTACAAAACTAAGCTACGCTTGGCAACTTTAAATAAGGATATAAAAATGAAAATAACAACAATCTCTACCTCACTACTTTTTACTTTAGTTATTCTGTTATCTGGGTGTGTGAGCCCTAAGTTCACGGGAAGTGCTATACCTGAGAACATCTTAACAGCAAAACCCAAGTGTTAGTTATTAATGATGCCGAAACCCGTGATGGTTTTCAGCATGCTGTAGAGGGGTGGTTGGATTCTGAAGAAATTCGATATGTCGTAAAACCTGAAGGTGTCGAGCACGACCCACAGCAGCTGACTATTGAATATGTCGGGTATTGGAGCTGGGATCTTGCTTTATTTTTAAGCAGAGCAGAAATAGAAGCATTCTACCAAGGACAAAGAGTATCTAAAATCACTTATAATGCACCGAGCACATTACATACAGCCAAATTTGGTGATGCAGATGAACGAATTAAATTAATGCTTGATGTTATGTTTGCTAATAAGTCGCTTCAAGAAGCGACAGACAAGTTATAGTTTTAACTGTATGTCTATCAACTCTGTAACTAAACAGATATTTGAAGCCGCTATCTAACAAAAGCGGCTTTTTTAAGCATTACTGTATCAATAGACTAATTAGCTTATAACTACTGAGTGAAAAAATCAGTATTAATACAGGTAACGCAAGAAAATTTACAAATCGTGAGTTAGTGTAATCACCCATCACAGATTCTTGATTTACCAACCATACAAGGTAGGTAGTAACAATCGGTAGTAATAACCCATTAGCTGCTTGTGCAAAAATAATGACTGCAACGGGGTTTAAACCAAGCGATGCGACTGTGGCGCCAAAAACTAAAATGATAACTGCAACCAATTTAAATCGATTTTCATTCATATCGTTAGACCAACCCAGCATACCACAAACGGCATAAGCACCTGCCAAAGGTGCGGTGATCGCGCTGGTTAATCCTGCGGCAAATAAGCCAATAGCAAAAAAGTAATGTGCAGCATTACCAAGTAGCGGCTCTAGCTGCATAGCCATATTTGCAGCACTTATTTTACCGGCATCTGTGCCATAAAAAGCAACTGAAGCAGTAGATAAAATAGCCAAGGTGATTACACCCCCTAATGAAATAGATAAACCTGTATCTAGGTTAGTTTGTTTGATAATGGTGGCTTTATCACTATTTTTATCATGCTGTGCTGCAAGCACTCCTGAATGTAAGAAGAGGTTATAAGGCACGATAGTAGTGCCAATTAATGCAAGTACTGTTGTCATAGAACCCTTTGGAATACTGGGTATAAACCCTTCGAGAATATACATAATAGGAGGTGCTGCCATGACTAACGTGGAGATAAACACCAAACTCATTAAAATAACTAACAGGATCAGAGCAGATTCCACTACTTTATGTTTACCACTATAAAGTAGGGCAGCACTAAAAATTGCAATTAGAGGCGTCCATATTTGAGCATTCACTTGAGGGAATATTTCAATTAATCCCATGCTTGCGCCGCTCAAATTACCAGCTTCATAAGCGGCACTACCAATCCCAATGGCACTAAGAACTAAAACTGCTGCTAGTTTCTTAAATAAGGGAGTGTGTATATGAGTACGTAGAGCTTGAGCGAGATCTAGACCTGTAGCAACACCTAAGCGTGCTGCCATTGATTGCAATAATACTGTCGCAATGACCGAAAATAGTAATGTCCAGATCAGTGCGAAGCCAAAGTTTGCACCGGCAATACTTGCACTAGTGATTGTCCCTGGGCCGATAAAAGCTGCGGTGACGAGTAAACCTGGTCCTAATCGCATATGTTACCTTAATTCATTGTTGATGTTCATTAGTTGGTTACAGCTTACAAGTAAAGCTAAGTTGTTAAAAGTGCAATAATTAAATTTATAAACGTACAAGCAAAATTCAAAGTCGCGATTAGGTATTCATCGATGTTATTTTTTATATAACACTAAAGAATGAATATTTAGACTTGAGTATAATTCCCTTTATGTAAAATTATGATAACTTACGTCAACTTTTTTATAACATCCCTCATTAATAATAACGACAACAAAAAATTGGTTATAAAAATACCGTATTTAAAATTAAAACAGGACGTACCGTGTGAAAAATTTATTACGAGGCTTAAGTTTATTTAACTTAGTGTTACTACTATTTTGCTCTCCTGCATGGGCTAGTGAAGGGCAATTAAATCTTACAACTTCGAACGTTGGCTTGCTGTGTATTGTTATATTTTGCATTGCGTACGCAGTGGTTATGCTTGAAGAAAAGCTCCACTTACGAAAATCTAAACCAGTACTGGTTGCTGCGGGTCTGATATGGATTTTAATCGGTGCGTATTATGTAAACAATGATATACCGGGCATTACTGAGTCCGCGTTTAGACACAATTTACTCGAATTTGCCGAGCTTATGCTGTTCTTACTCGTTGCAATGACTTACATTAATGCCCTTGAAGAAAGGCGTGTGTTTGATGCGCTACGTTCATGGATGATTCAAAAGGGCTTTAATTATAAGAACCTTTTTTGGATCACCGGGTTTTTAGCATTTTTTATCTCTCCAATTGCCGATAACCTGACCACTGCATTATTAATGTGTGCAGTAGTAATGAAAGTGGCTGAAGATGATAAACCTTTTATAAATCTAAGTTGTATCAACATCGTTATTGCGGCCAATGCTGGTGGCGCATTTAGCCCTTTTGGAGATATTACCACTTTAATGGTTTGGCAAGCGGGACTCGTTCATTTTAATGAGTTTTTAGTATTGTTTTTACCGGCTTTAGCAAACTATTTAGTACCTGCTGCGATAATGAGTTTTTATGTTGCAAATAAACAGCCTTCAGCGGTGTACGAAGAAATTGAGCTTAAACGTGGAGCACTGAGAATTATAACGCTATTTTTATTAACCATAGCAACGGCCGTTGCGTGTCATAGCTTTTTACATTTACCTCCCGTACTAGGTATGATGATGGGATTAGGCTATTTACAGTTTTTTGGTTACTTTTTAAGAATGACATTACCGGGCTCATTAGCGCGTAAAAAGGCCCATGCAGAACAAATTGGTGACAATGACCGCATCGCCAAACTCGGTAGTGTGGTGCCATTCGATGTGTTTAGTAAAGTGTCACGCGCTGAATGGGACACTTTATTGTTTTTCTATGGCATTGTTATGTGTGTCGGTGGTTTGGGCTTTTTGGGTTATCTAAATTTAATGTCTGAGATGCTTTACGGAAATTGGTCAGCAACATCCGCTAATATCTCTTTAGGGGTTATTTCAGCGGTGATAGATAATATACCTGTGATGTTTGCAGTACTTTCTATGCAGCCTGATATGTCTCATGGGCAGTGGTTACTCATTACGCTTACTGCGGGAGTAGGTGGCAGTTTGTTATCAATAGGCTCCGCGGCAGGTGTTGCATTGATGGGACAAGCCAGAGGCTACTACACCTTTTTTGGTCATTTAAAATGGACGCCTGTTATTGCACTAGGTTATGCTGCAAGTATTTTGTTGCACTTGTGGTTAAATGCATCTTTGTTTTAGCAAAACGACTTCTTTAAAGCAAAGAAGCTAGGTCTTCTTTGCTTTTTCAATCTAAACTTATTACCTGTTTACATACATTTTAGTTTGTTAGAACACTTCAATTGATAATATGCATACATTAGATTACTGATATATATTCTGTTTATGGGTATTTGATGCCATCTAAAAAATATTAGCAGTGAACTTTTTTAGCCGCAGATTACATTTAAAACCACCCAATACAGCAAACATAACACCTATCAAAAACATGATGACTCACATTAATGTAGTTTTTATACAAGCAAGACTATTTTTTACATATTAGATAATAATCATATATGAAATTACATATTATTCAGTTGGTTATAACAGGCTTGTTTTTTGCTTTACGGTAAGTATCTAAATAAAAAAGGAATAATGATGACTGAACTTGCTTTGTCTGCCTATTTTGCACTGTATTTTTACTTGATTATGGTTTTTACTCAATGGGCTGTTGCTACATTTAGTAAAGCCAGCCAAAAAGATGCAGTACCAGGTAAAATTGATTCTAATTTAAGTCACGATAGCTTTGTCTTTAGGGCGCATCGTACGTTTCAAAATACCCTTGAGAATAGTGTGTTGTTTTTAGGCACGGTTTTCTTTTCATTCATAATTGGTTACCACAGTGCTGTATTTGCAATTTGCATGTGGGTTTACGTCATTGCTCGCTGTATTCACATGGCACTTTATTATGTTATTGCGACAGAAAAAAATCCAAGTCCTCGAAGCTATTTCTTTTTAGCGGGTGTAGGGGCAAATATGGTGATGCTGGTTCTATTAGGTTTACGTTTAATTGCTTTTTAAAAATCCATTCAGAAAATATAAAAAGCAGCAAACTAACCCTTAGTTTGCTGCTTGTATATGATGGTTATTTATAAATGTCTGAAATCACTTAGCAGTGCAGGTATTCCAGGTAGCATTCCGACCATAGCCATTACACTGGTTAATAGCACAAACATGATTAACGGGATTTTCCAGCGGCTCATCGGGCTCAGCTCAGCACTTCGCTCTTTACAACCAATTAGGCCCAGGTTATCAAGCAGCATTGTCAGAGACCAACCAAATGCAGGATTTACCAGCGTTGATGCAAATACAACAATGGCTGCGGACTGAGTGGTTTTGCCTTCGCGGGTCATTTCCATCCCTGCCTCAAGCAGTGGTATAAATACCCCTACAATTAGCGCAACGCAAAGTACTGGCTGCCATATGGCTAAATCCATAGGGTATCCCCAAATACCAGCAATAATACAAAATAGGGCAGTTAATACAGCACCAGCAGGTATAGGGCGCTTAGCGATAGCCGCTGGCACAATATAAGTACCCCAAGATGAGGTGAAATTAGAGCCCCCCAGTAACGAACCACAGGTTTGACGAACCGATGCGCTAAACATAGTATCGTCTATATTCATATGTACTTTTTCAGTACGTTGCGGGTAACTAATTTTTTGAAATACTTGATGGCCTAAAAAGTCAGGTGACCACATTGCTACAGCGAGTATGGCAAAAGGTAACACAACAACAAAGCTTTCGAGGGTAGGTAAACCAAGCATCCAGCCAGTATTTTCACCCCACCAGTACATTGGATTCATATTTGGTAGGCCAGGTGCTGTTTTGAATTCAAAAGGTGCACCTAAAGCAAACGCTGTGACACCGCCAATTAAGCAGCTTAACGGCACAGCAAGCCAACGTTTTTTAAAGTGCTCTAAGAGTGCATAAAGTAATATAGTCGCTAAAATTACAATGAAGGCTATGTGGCTCATATTAATGCTTTCAGCCCACGAAAATAACTTCTTAACCTGGGAAATAGTACCGATAAACCCTAAATAGAGCAGTAATCCTCCGCATACACCTTTGCTGGTTAATCGTGCAAGTAAACTACCTCCTTTACTGATGGCAAGAATAAAGCCAAATGCGCCTATCAATAAACCAAAAGCCATTGGGTGGCCGCCTGCTGCAACCACAATAGGTATAAGGGGGATCAAAGGGCCATGTGTACCCGCTAAATTAGCGGTAGGTAAAATGAATCCAGAAAACAATATAATGAAAAATGCGACAATTAATAGTTCGTAGCGCACATTCTCTAATATAAAGGCATCACCTAAACCGAGCGGAGCCGCAAAGGTAGCAGCAATTGCACCAACCATCACAACTTTACCTATAGTTCCTGCCATAGCTGGAATAGTATCTTCAAACTCAAAACGGTAATCACGAAAAGGCAAGTTTGCTCGCCAGCGTTTTGGCTGCATTATTTGTAGTTCATGCTCGAGATATTCATCTCGGGTATCAAATGATGAACTGGGCTTATGGAGGTTTTCATAACTACCGTTTACACTGTTATCGTGATCACCGGTGTTAACGTTGGGTGGATTCTTATCCTGTGATGTTGTTGTCATAACTTCTCCGGCAACATGCTTGCTGCTCTGTTTCAAAATTAAATACAGCTTTTTCAAAGCAATAAATATTGAATGCCTAGAGTAAAGCAAGTTTGTACAAGTTGGGATTAGTCAAAGGTCTAGGATTGAAGCTTATAAAAGGGGGAAGGTTAGAAAAATATTAACAGTTACAAGCGGTACTTTAGTCAATATGACTATGCTAATTGATGTTAGTCTCGATTATTTAGGCTTGATAGCGATGTTAAATATACTTCAGATAGTTAAAACTGAAGTATATTTAACTTTAAATTGACTAGCCTAAAGCACCGACTAAGCTTTGCTAACTTGCTAACTTGCTAACTTGCTAACTTGCTAACTTGCTAACTTGCTAACTTGCTAACTTGCTAACTTGCTTCCTTCATTCAACGCCTATGAATCCACCGGTTTGGTGGGTCCATAGCGCCGCATAAATACCGTTTTGAGACAATAACTGTTCGTGACTGCCTTGTTCTACGATACCGCCCTCATCAAGCACTATTAGTCTGTCCATTTGGGCAATGGTTGATAGGCGATGAGCAATGGCAATAACCGTCTTGCCTGTCATTAAATCATCTAGACTAGCTTGAATTGCAGCTTCAACTTCAGAATCAAGGGCGCTTGTGGCCTCGTCTAAAATTAAAATAGGGGCATTTTTAAGCAATACTCGTGCAATTGCGATGCGTTGGCGTTGGCCACCCGAGAGTTTGACGCCGCGCTCGCCTACTTGTGCGGCAAACCCTTTATTGCCCTTGCTGTCTTCTAAGTCTTCGATAAACTCCATGGCTTTAGCCTGTTTTGTGGCATTAATCATTTGTTCATCGGTTGCATCTGGGCGGCCATAAAGAATGTTTTCTTTAACTGAACGGTGCAGTAAAGAGGTGTCTTGCGTAACCATCGCAATGTATTTTCTTAAGCTTTGCTGACTGACTTTTGATATATCTTGGCCATCGATTTTTATTGCACCACTGTCAACATCATAAAAACGCAGTAAGAGATTTACGAGCGTTGATTTACCTGCACCAGAACGACCCACTAAGCCAATTTTTTCACCGGGTTTTATGTTCAAATTTAAGCCATTAATAACTGGGCCTCGGTTGGTTTCATTAGCCACTTTACCATAGTTAAAAAACACGTTATCGAATATAATTTGCCCTTCACTAACCGCCAGTGTACTAGCATTTGGTTCATCATCAACATCAATCGGTGTCGACAAGGTTTTCATACCATCACTGACTGTACCAATATTTTCAAAAAGGCTGCTAATTTCCCACATAATCCATTGTGCCATGCCATTTAAGCGAAGAGATAAACTGACAGCGATAGCAATTGCACCTGCGCTGATTGCACTTAATGACCAAAGATAAAGAGATAATGCTGATACACTAAAAACCAGTAAATAATTAAGGCTATTAATGCAAAAATTTAAGCTGGTGACTAACCGCATTTGCTTATAAACAGGTTGTAAAAATACGTCCATGCTATCTTTTGCATATTGCTCTTCACGCTGGGTGTATGAGAACAGTTTTATTGTTGAAATATTTGTATAACTATCGACAATTCGGCCAGTCATTTCAGAACGGGCGTCGGCTTGTGAGCTGGCAATACGCTTTAGCTTTGGCACAAAGTACATTTGAATTGCAGCATAAAGTGCAAGCCAGACTAGTAGTGGGATCATTAATCGCCAATCTGCCTCGGCAACTAAAAATACCATGGCGCCAAAATAAACCACAATATACATCAGTACATCAAGTAACTTCATTACGGTTTCTCGAACCGCCAACGATGTTTGCATTACTTTTGTGGCGATACGTCCAGCAAATTCATTTTGATAAAAGCTAACACTTTGGCGTAATAAATAGCGATGTGCCAACCAACGAATCGACATGGGGTAATTACCAAGAAGTGCTTGGTGTAATATAGCCGAGTGAAAAAACACCACTATGGGTAATACCACCAGCAAGACAACAGCCATCTTAATGAGCTCTGATTTTTGCTCAACAAATAGTGTTTCTGGCGTGTATGTTCCTAACCAGTCTACTAGTTGACCCATGTAACTAAAAAGAGATACTTCTAAAATGGCCAACATTGCAGCACTGAGTGACATTAGTACTAAAGATAGCTCCATACCCTTAGTATAGTGCAGGCAGAAGGCAAGCAGAGTTTCAGGTGGTTGGCTTGGCTGTTGTTCAGGGAACGGTTTTGTCATCCGCTCAAATAATCGATACATTTTAATATCTTAAAAAACAAAAATTAGCGCTACTATAGCATTGGCAGTTAATAAAAGCAGGCTGTTCACCAGCGAATTTTACCCATTAATATATCTTAAAGGTTTTTTGTTTATTTTGTTGTTCCATTTTATACACCTTTTAAGTGAATAGTTTTCTAACTTGCATTTAGCATGTTTACATATATTCACAGTAGCACAATCTATTAGTCGCATTACGCTAGACAATAGTCCCGTAAAAAAATATGTTATAAGGTAACTAATTAGCGAGAAAGAAAATATAATGTTAAAAAAAGTTTTAGCCTGCGCCGTTATAGCAGCACTAAGTGCTTGTTCGGATATGCCAGTTAATAAAAGTGAAAAAGAAGTAATAACTAAAAACGAAACTACACAGCAGTTAACCTACCCTGAAACTAAAAAAGGAGCTGTTGTTGATATCTATTTTGATGAAAAAGTAGCCGACCCTTATCGTTGGTTAGAAGATGATATGAGTGATGAAACAGCTCAGTGGGTTGAGACTCAAAATAATACGACGTTTTCCTACCTAGACACTATTCCTTATCGTGACACATTAAAAGCCAGCCTTGAAAAGTTGATGAACTATGAAAAAGTGACTGCTCCCTTTACTGAAGGTAAATACACTTATTTTTATAAAAATGATGGGCTACAAAATCAATACGTGTTATTTCGTAAACTGGGAGATGGTGAAGCAGAAGTATTTTTAGATCCGAATACGTTCAGTGATGATGGCACAACGTCTATGTCTGGCCTTACATTTTCCGAAGATGGTTCACTGGCTGCGTACCAAATCTCCGAAGGTGGCAGTGACTGGCGAAAAATTATTATTATAAATACAGAAACGAAGCAGCCTGTTGAAGAAAATTTAGTAGACGTTAAGTTTAGCGGTATTTCGTGGTTAGCTAATGAAGGTTTTTATTATTCAAGTTACGATAAACCTAAAGGCAGCGAGTTATCAGCTAAAACAGATCAGCATAAAGTATATTTTCATAAATTAGGCACAGCACAAAGCTCTGATGAATTAGTTTATGGAGGCACTGATGGTGAAAAGCACCGTTATGTTGGTGCGTCAGTTACCCGTGATAACCGTTATTTACTGATCTCAGCCAGTGTATCTACATCAGGCAATAAGCTTTTCATTAAAGATTTATCAAAGCCTGATAGTCAATTGACGACAATTTTAGAGCACACAGAATCAGACACTTACCTACTTGATAACGACGACAGTAAGCTATTTTTAGTGACCAACCTTAATGCGCCTAACAAAAAAGTGGTAACTGTTGATGCTTCAAACCCGACTCCTGATCATTGGCAAGACTTAATTGCAGAAACAGATAATGTATTAAGTATGTCTAAAGGTGGCGATTACTTTTTTGCAAAGTACATGGTTGATGCAATCTCAAAAGTTCAGCAATTTGATAAATCAGGTGAGTTAGTTCGTGAAATTAGTCTTCCAGGGGTGGGAACTGCCCGTGGTTTTAGCGGTAAAAAACAAAGCGACACACTCTATTACTCGTTTGCTAACTACACAACGCCAGGTAATACCTATGCATTTAATGTGAAAACGGGTAAATCTGACGTTTATCGTAAATCCGGGGCGCAATTTGATTCAGAGCAATATACATCTGAACAGGTTTTTTATTCATCTAAAGATGGTACTAAGGTACCCATGATTATCTCATACAAAAAAGACACTAAGCTTGATGGTAAAAATCCAACTATTTTATATGGCTATGGTGGCTTTAACGCAAGTATGACACCAGGTTTTAGCTCAACGATTGCTGCATGGCTTGAACAAGGTGGCGTTTATGCGGTGGCAAATATACGGGGCGGTGGTGAATACGGTAAAGCCTGGCACGATGCCGGTACACAGTTGAAAAAACAAAATGTATTTGACGATTTTATCGCAGCAGCAGAGTACCTAAACGAGAAAAAGTACACATCAAGTGACTACCTAGCTGTACGTGGTGGTTCAAATGGTGGTTTACTAGTTGGCGCCGTAATGACCCAGCGACCAGAGCTATTTAAAGTTGCGCTACCTGCTGTGGGTGTTTTAGATATGCTTCGTTATCATACATTTACCGCTGGAGCGGGTTGGGCATATGACTATGGCACCAGCGAGCAAAGCAAAGAAATGTTTGATTATTTAAAAGCGTACTCACCGGTACACAATGTTAAGCAAGGGGTTGAATATCCAGCAACATTAATTACGACAGGGGATCATGATGACCGCGTCGTTCCTGCACACTCATATAAATTTGCCGCTGAACTACAAACAAAAGGGGCTGGAGTTAATCCTTATCTGATCCGCATAGAGACTAATGCGGGCCATGGTGCGGGTACACCAACGAGTAAAATAATTGATCAGTATGCAGATATCTATGGTTTTACATTGCATAACATGGGCATAAAGTCACTGTAAAAACACTTTTACCTTAATACATAACGCCGAAACTATGGTTTCGGCGTTTAACTATTCTTACTTCTTACTTCTTACTTTAATCGTTAGTTATTACTTGAAAACAGCCGCTGGTGTGTTTTAAATGCGTATTCATCGGTCATGCCACTTAAATAGTCACAAATTACGCGATGAGTATTCCCGTTTTGTTGCTGCGCGTGACGATAAAGGTTTGCTGTTGTCTCGGGTAATAAGCGCAGTGGATCGCAGGTAAAGGCTTCAAAAAGCTCAATAATCAATTTTTGACCCTTAAATTCAATTTGCTGCATGTGCGAAGCCCTAATTAGGCGATGGTAGATAAATGACTTTAGTGCTTCGAGCAAGTGTTGGTAAGACTCTGGTAATACAACGGTAAAATTCAATATAGGATTCTCAAATACAATATCGGTGCTTGTTATTGAAGATTGAGTTATAAACAAATTAACTAATTCACCAATTACATCTTTGCGCTGAGCTTCACTACCTAAAAAAAGACGCGCTGTTATATTGCTTGTTTCAAGCCAATCACAGTCAACGCTTTGTAATACTGGTATTGCATGGTTCTGCCATTCTTTTAAAGTTATTTGCTCAGTGGCAATTGCGTCTTCTAAATCATGAACGGCGTAAGCAATGTCATCAGCTAGCTCCATAATTGCAGCATCAAGAGACTTAAACAGTGTCTTTGATCTGTATTCGTCAATAGGCTTTGCTTGACTAAAATTGTTTTTATCAGCGTCTGATAAAGGGGCGATGATCCATTCAAAAGTGGTTTTATCATCAGTGTACAAGCCTTTAGCTGGTCGCCAATCATCTGCTTTTATAAAGGCTCTGCTAGAATCATGTTCAGGAATTGTATGCCATAGGTCGTCAATAAAAGCTGGATATTTTATAAAGCCTAATAATGTCCTGCGAGTCAAGTTCATACCATGGCCATCACTATAGGGCTCTAATCGAGACACTATTCGCAGGGTTTGCGCATTACCTTCAAAGCCACCATGATCTCGCATCATATAATTTAATGCTATTTCACCCCCATGACCAAACGCGGGATGGCCTATATCATGCGCTAAGCATAAGGTTTCTAATAAACTTTGATCTGGAAAATGATTAAAATCAGGGTGTTGTTTTTCTAAATGACGTAGTAGTCCGCTACCAATTTGCGATACTTCCAGTGAATGGGTTAAACGGGTACGATGAAAGTCATTAAGCCCGATACCCATAATTTGGGTTTTCGCCTGAAGTCGCCTAAACGCAGCTGCGTGTATTATCCGTGAACGGTCTACTTGCCAAGCAGAGCGATTATCATTGGGTCGAGATTTCTGCTGTTCTATGATCCTACTTTGCCAATCTAATTCCATGAATTGGTTTTCCGCTGACTTCTAACAAGTTGATATAAATATTGTAACGGATTTTAGTAGATTATAAATCATTCAGTTGATGAAAGTTTCTATATTAAGGGGCTGATGTTTCTAAATTTGCGGTTATTAAGTATAATACGCGGCTACATGCATGTGAATATGGCCATGCATCGATATCAGTTTTTTAGAGAGAATACATGCTAAAGTACTTAGTTAAATTACTCGGTAGTCTATTTTTTATTTGGGCGTTGGTTTATCCATTTATTAAAACAACGACTCAGCCCGAAGAGCAAGAAAGCACTGAACAATTAATCGTCAAGGAAAAAGAAAAGCCACTGCACAGTGTAAAGCTACCTGACTTTAATAGCTTTACTGATGTAAAAGAAAAAAAACGCGCGTTTTTTGATTTTATTCGCCCGCACGTCGAGGCTGAGAATAAACAAATTCGTCAACAGCGTGCTACGTTAGAAATCGCATTAATGATGCTTCAATATGACGAGCCCTTGAATGCGAAACAAACGAAGCAAGTAAAAAATATTCTAAATAGTTATAAGTTACCTAATATAATAAATAATTTATCGCTAAACCAAGCACTACGGCGTGTGGATATTATTCCGAAAGAGCTTGCCTTAATGCAAGCGGCAAACGAGTCGGCTTGGGGAACATCACGTTTTGCCCGTATAGGCTTGAACTTTTTTGGTCAATGGTGTTATAACCAGGGCTGTGGCATGATCCCCAATCGTCGTAATTCTGGTGCAGCGCATGAAGTGGCCGCATTTAATTCTGTTCGTGACGCAGTTGCTTCTTATTTTAAAAATATTAACACCCATGCAGCGTACAAAGAGCTACGTTCAATTCGTGCTGATTTACGCCGTCAACAAAAGCCAGTTACCGCCACTAAACTCAGCTATGGTTTAATGTCGTATTCAGAGCGCGGTGAAGCCTATATAGAAGAGCTAAACCAAATGATTAATCATAATAAGGCCTATTTTGATGAATAAGTGTAACGTTACTTTACTTGTGGGTTTGTTGTGCAGCGTTTTTGTTAGTGCAACGCTTCAGGCAAAAGAATTTGTTGTATCGTATGATGGTTTTTATGATCGTTTAAAAGTGGTTAATAAAGGTGATTTTCAGTTTGCTCAAGTAAATTTTTATATTACAGATATAGCTTCAAACGATGCGTGCTTAATTAAAACAGGTCGCATCATAACAGAACGCCAAGAGTATCCGCTTAACTATACAGAACAAGCACAGTTGCTATTGCCTTATGACAAGCAGCTTGATACCGACAAAGCTGTGATTGTTATTGAACCACAAAATGATAACCATGACTGTCAGCTAAAATTACAAATTGAAGCGCGTGAATTTACTAATAGCGATTTAAATAAGCAGCAACTTTATAAATTGAATGATGAATTTGATGAATTACTCTCTGATTTATCAGGGTTTTTTGTTAGTAAACTGATGAGTTTTTTACTCCCTGAGCAAAAAGGCGTGGTACTCACATTTGCAGATCCGGTTAGTATTGATGATGCAGCTTTTAATTGTGTAAAAAATACTTGCCACGTGAGCGTTACTGATGACTGGCAAGACGATAAAACAACGTTTGATGTCTCAGCCTCCCTTACAAAAGTCACCCCGTGGATTACTAAATAGCTAACCCGTGGCTTAATCGCTAAAAGCACAATTATGCGTGCTTTTAGCTGCTTTTTTATCTTAAGTTGATAAACTTTAACAGCATTTTATACTCTTCATTACTGGTATTTAAAATAACATCCTATGATTAAAACTCACGTTATTGAACATTTACGGTTTGCGCTTGAAGCACAATTGGCGACAGCGCAAGCAGCAGCGAAAACGGCTCACGATGCCGCGACTCACGAAGAAAATATAGCTGAAAATAAATACGATACATTAGGTCTTGAAGCTGCATATTTAGCACAAGGGCAAGCCGAACGTGTTAATGACTGCCATTTGAGTATCATTGAATTTGAAAAAGTATTTAAAGAGCCATCAGCTAATAAAGTTTCAATAGGGTCTTTAGTATGTGTGAGTGATGAAGATGAAAACACTAAGTGGTATTTTATTGGGCCACTATCAGGTGGCCTTAGCGTGACTATTAAAGAACAACTTATTTATGTGTTAACACCGCAGTCGCCTTTAGGCTCCTTGTTAATGAATAAACAAAAAGAGGATGAGCTTAGTTTTACCATTGCAGATAAAACACAACTGCTTTTTATTGAACAAATCCTGTAGATAAATTTTACTTATCCTGACGCTAAAAATTATTCGTTAGCCAAATAATCAAAAAGCATTTATAAATCACCTGTAGCTTATGCTAAAGCACCCATCCTGTTAAGTGAGCGAGTTTGCAACCATCACTTAGCTGTATGGGTGTTTCTATTTATGCATTATTTGGCAGCAAAAAAGGGTGGGTTTAATGCCCAAGTATTGCTCAATACCCGTGAGAGTCTATTTATTGATGGTGTGAGGAGTGAGAAGAAAAAAGCAATTATGCATACTGTACATAATCAGTTTGTTATAGAAGCGATTAATCAACAGCTTGATGTGAAATACCAAGATTTTACGCTTGAAGATATCGGTAAATGGTTAGCAGCAGATATGGCTATTCTTATACTGATCAGCACTTATCGTTTTGATGGTAAGAAATCACCCCATTGGGTGTGTATAACGCATTTAGATGAACACTGTTTATATGTGCATGACCCATTTTATGAAATTGACCAACAGTTAGCGATAGATTGCCAGCATGTGCCTATTGCTCGAGCTGATTTTTCAAAGATGGCTACGTTTGGTTCAAACCGGCTGAAAACGCCTATTGCTTTTAGTTTTAAAGGATAATGACGTGACTTTGAATGAAGTGTTAGATGTAAGCCCATATTCGTGGAGTGCAATAGGCACAGCGGCTTTTTGTGGTGCGTTAATAGGAGCCGAGCGGCAGTTGCGAGGAAAACCTGTGGGCATACGTACTTCAGTATTAATTATACTGGGTACTTATTTGTTTTTAGCATCTGCATTTATGCTCCATGGTGATGTGATTGACCATTCTCGCGTAGTGGGGCAAATAATAACTGGTATTGGCTTTTTAGGTGCGGGGGTAATGTTAGCAAAGGATGGTGCTGTTGTTGGAGTGACTTCAGCTGCAACCATTTGGGTACTGGCATCAATAGGGGTGATGATCGCGACACAGCATCTCGGTGCTGCTATTAAGTTGTCAGTTTTAGTGGTCGGTATTTTATATGGTGTAGACGTGCTCGAAGCTAAGTTTAAAAGCTTAAGTAAAGGAGTACATCGCCAAGTAAAGATTTATTCAAAACGCTATTATCGTCAGACTAAATCAGCAGAACCAAAAGATTAATTGTGCTTATGTAACTTTGATTAACCAAATAGTTTACGTCTAACAATAGTGCGATAAGCTGTGGGGGTTTGCGATAAATATTTTTTAAATACACGTGTTAAGTGCCCTTGGTCGTTATAGCCAACCTCTAATGCCACCTCTTGGATTGAAAGATTAGATGAAGCTAAAAGTTCTTTGGCTGATTGCACCCGAAGTTGTTGCCAATATTCAACAGGGCTTTGATTTGTAGCATGGCGAAATCGACGCGTGAAGGTACGATAACTTAGACCAAATAATTCAGCGACTTCAGTTAAAGTATGCTCCCCAGCTAAGTTGTTTTTGAGCCAAAACTGTATTTGTGCAATCAGTTCATCAGGGTGTTTATCAACTGCACCTTCAAGGTAGCGTTGATCTTCATAAGGCTTCCTAATTTCATGAGAAAAATTACGCTCAACATGTTGCGCAGCTTGTTGTCCATAATATTGACTAATAATGTGTACAATTACATCGGCAAGGGCATTCAAACTTGCAACACTATATAAACGTTCAGACTGAGTAATGAAAAAGTCAGGCTTCAGTAGTACCTTAGGGTAATCACGTTTAAATTGTTCAGCGTAATGCCAGTGAGTTGTCGCGGGGTGGCCGTCTAATAGTTTTGCTTGTGCCAATAAGCAATTCCCTGTGCCCACCCCGATAATTTGACTGTTATTTTTCCAGCTTTGCTCAAGCCAATTGACCAGTGCGTTGTTAGCACGGACCACAGGGCGAGGGTTTCGCCATATACCTGGCACAATAATAAGGTCACTTTTTGGGGCATCGCTTGGCGTGCAATCAGGAATGATAGCCAGACCGGTTCTATTTTTTATAGGCTGCTGTTCCTGTGCAACGAGGTAAATTTCTAAAGGGCGAAACTGGTTTTTATCTAAGTGACTTTTAGCAAATGCTTCACCTGCTCTGAGCATTTCAATTGGTAGAGTTAAACTGGTTATCAATAAATGCTGATAGACTAATAAACTAATTTTTAATGGTGTATAGGCTTCTTGTTTGTCCACTTAATTGCTCCGACCAGTTTAACTTGGCATTTAAGGCCTGATATTTGGCTATTAAAGCACAATTTTGTTTGTTGAATCCATCTAAACTGCAGTTATATTCATTAACACGTTTTCCTAAGGTAAATTATGACAGCATTACCCGTTATTGTCGGTATGGGCGGAATCAACGCCGCAGGCCGAACTTCATTTCATCAAGGTTATCGTCGTATCGTGTTAGACAGTTTAGATGCTAAAGCGCGACAAGAAACATTTTTAGGCTTAGCAACATTAATGAACCTTGTAAAATTAGAGCAAGGCCAATTAGTTGATCAAAATGGCGCAGCCGTCGAGCAAGCTAGTATAGAAGCACTATATGGTGAGCAGATTATTACAGGCACCTTGATCCGTAAAATTGAAAAAAATCATTTTGATGTTGATGCCACGCCTTGGCAGCAAAAAATGACCTTAAGTGTGTCAAATGATGAAAAGATTGTTTTTGAAACTCGCGCGCGCGATTTACCCCAACCAATACCTGCGAGTTGGCAAGTAGAGGAGCTAGAAGGTAAAAAAGTAAAAGTGACCATTGCGGCTGACATTGACATAAAACATGCCAGTACACGTGATAATCCAATTAAAGCTGCAGGCCAGCTTCCAACAGGGTTTGATCCATCAGTAATGTACAATAGCCGATATCAACCTCGTGGTTTGCAAGCCACTATTTTTGCGGCAACAGATGCGATCCGCTCGACTGGCCTTGATTGGCAACAGATCATGAATAGTGTGCAACCAGATCAAATTGGTACCTATTCAGCTTCTGTTGCAGGACAGGTGAACGATGAAGGATTTGGAGGTTTAATTCGTTCTCGTCAACAGGGTGAACGTGTAAGTACTAAGCAATTGGCATTGGGTTTAAATACCATGTCAACCGATTTTATCAATGCATATGTTACTGGTAATGTAGGCACAACGTTTACTACATCGGGTGCTTGTGCAACATTCTTATATAACCTACGTGCTGCGGTTAATGATATTCAAGCAGGGCGAACGCGAGTAGCGGTTGTTGCATCGTCTGAATGTGCAATTACCCCTGAGATCATCGAAGGCTTTGGTAATATGGGCGCATTAGCCAATGAAGAAGGGTTAAAACGATTAGATAACACCGATGTGGTTGACCATCGTCGAACTAGTCGTCCTTTTGGTGAAAACTGTGGTTTTACTATTGGTGAGGGTGCGCAAGTAGCGATATTAATGGATGATGCGCTTGCTCTTGAGTTAGGCGCTGACATCATGGGCGCAGTGCCAGATGTTTACGTAAATGCAGATGGTGTTAAAAAATCAATTACCGCACCAGGCCCTGGAAATTATATAACTATGGCTAAATCAGTTGCATTAGCGACGAGCATTTTAGGTCAAGAAGCAGTTCAAGAACGAAGCTTTATTCTAGCGCATGGATCCAGCACGCCGCAAAATCGCGTTACAGAATCACTTATATACCATCGCTTAGCACAAACCTTTGCCATTGATAACTGGAAAGTAGCGGCCCCTAAAGCATATGTAGGTCATACAATTGCGCCTGCAAGTGGCGATCAATTAGCAATGGCACTTGGCGTATTTACACATCATATTATGCCGGGTATTACAACCATAGATAAAGTAGCCGATGACGTGCACAGTGAACGTTTAGATATTCGCACAGAGCACTATAACTGCGGGCAAATGGATATTGCATTTATTAACTCTAAAGGTTTTGGTGGTAACAATGCTACTGCAACCGTATTATCACCATCAGTGACAATGCATATGTTACAAAAACGCCATGGTGAAGTTGCGATTAATAATTATCAGCAATTGCATCAAGTGGTTAAAGTTGCTAAAGCTGACTACCAGCAACAAGCCGATTTAGGTAATTATGAGCTTATTTACCGTTTTGGTGATGGCATGATTGATGAAAATGACATCGTCATCTCAGAGCAAGATATGCAAATCCCTGGTTTTGAAAAATCCATTACTTTAAGTCAAACGAATCCTTATCAAGATATGTTTTAAGCACATTCTTGAGTGGCAAGGCGCTTTTTACAGCGCCTTTTTTCATGCCTTGATCTTGCGCTATGTCATTGGCTGCATTTTTTTGTTGAATCACCGCAGTTTACGCGACCCTTCATTTATCCTTGTTATAATTTCATGTAATTACAAAGGCTAATGTTAGAGAGTCCTATGATCGCCAGTTTATTATTGTTAAGTGCCACCGTTACCTTGGATAATCACTTGCCACCACTTTTACCTTGGCAAGGCCAAAGCTTAGAGTTAATGCAAGATAAAGGTCCTTTAACAACCGACTTCGAACTGAGTAACGGGTTGAACTCTCCAGATTATAACCAAACAATGGCCTTTGTTGAGCGATTAGTTGCGGCTAACCCTACACAATTTCAAGTTCAGACTATTGCCACAAGTAATGCAGGGCGAGCAATTAAAATGCTCATTGCCAGCGAAGATGGTGATTTTTCAGCGAGCCAAATAAGTCATAGTGCAAAGCCGACCATTTTTATTCAAGCAGGTATTCATGCTGGAGAAATCGACGGCAAAGACGCAACTTTCATGCTACTTAGAGATATCGCAACGGGAAAACGCCGTGATATTCTAAGTAAGGTTAATATTTTATTCATTCCTATATTAAATGTTGATGGGCATGAGCGACGCAACCAGTTTAATCGTATAAACCAGCGTGGTCCGGTTGAAATGGGGTTTAGAACAAACGCCAATAACTTAAACTTAAATCGTGATTATACTAAATTAGACACCCCAGGTGTTCGCGGTGTATTGAAGGTGATAAATCAATATAAGCCGGATTTATATATTGATGTTCATGTTACAGATGGTGCAGATTATCAATATGACGTGACATATGGTTATAACCCTGTTTTTGCGAGCGAATCTCCTAGTGTGTCGCAAGCACTTGATCAGTACTTCAAACCAGTGATTGATGCTAAGTTAGAACAACAAGGGCATATTCCAGGACCTTTAGTGTTTGTAATGGATAAACGTGAATTTAAAAAAGGCCTCGCTGGCTGGGTAGCAACGCCACGTTATTCAAATGGTTGGGGGGACTTGCGTTCATTACCGAGTATCCTAGTAGAGAATCACTCACTTAAACCATACAAACAGCGGGTTTTAGGAACTTATGTATTTTTAGATGGTGCAATTACGGCATTATCAGAGCATCATCAACACCTTGCTGAAGCCGTCACTAAAGAGCATGCTTTTTTACCTAGCCAACTTATTGTAAAGCGAGGCTATGCCAAAGACCCTGACACCCTTGCGTTTAAAGGCATAAAATATAGCCGTAGTGAGAGTGCTTTAAGTGGTCAAATGGAGGTGAAATATTTAGGGGAAAAGCAGGAGTATTCGGCATTGCCTATCTATTGGCAAAAAGATATACAGCAAACAGTAACTGTTCCAAAAGCATTTTACATTCCACCCGCTTATCCTAAAATAGTTAAAAAGCTTAAGCTTCACGGTATTGAAGTACAGCAGGTTACTGAAACAACGGCAATATCTAGTTTGAAAGTGGCTGCGGTGACTAAGCATGAATTCGACAAAACCCCATTTGAAGGACGCTTTAGAGTAACGGCTGAATTTGACTACCAACCACTCAATGAAAAGGTTGTGACTGGTTGGTCTAAAGTAATAACCGCGCAACCGCTTGGCGAATTAGCTACCCACTTATTACACCCAGAAGCGCCCGATTCGTTTTTTGCTTGGGGTGAGTTCAATACTATTTTTCAACGCACTGAATACATGGAAAATTACGCATTAACACCTTATGCCAGACAAATGCTTAAAGATAAGCCAGCACTTGCATTAGAGTTTGATAAAAAAATTCGTGAAGACGCAAAGTTTGCAAAAGATGCGCAAGCGCGTTTAAATTGGCTTTATCAAAAAACGCCATTCTATGATCAAGCGTATCTAAAATACCCAGTACTTATGGCGTTTGACACTAAATTGAACGATAAGAAATAAATAATGGATATAATAACGCTCCCAGTAACCGCTTTTTCACAAAATTGCCGCATTATTATTTGTAAGCGAACTCGCCAAGCTGTGGTCGTTGACCCTGGTGGTGATGCAGAGAAAATTATCGCTGAGCTTGAAAAACGACCTGTAGAAGTTAAAAGTATTTTATTAACACATGGGCACCTTGATCATGTTGGTGCAGCAAAACAGTTAGCTGAACACTTTGACATTAAAATAATCGGCCCTCAAAAAGATGAGTTATTCTGGTTTGATGCTCTGCCGATGCAAGCACAGATGTTTGGATTTAAAACAATAGACACTTTTTATCCTGATGTTTGGTTAGAAGCAGGTGATACTTATACAATTGGCGATTTAAGTTTTATAGTGCGACATTGCCCAGGTCATACCCCTGGGCACATTGTTTTTTACGAAGCTACCCATCAAGTTGTGTTGGTTGGCGATGTAATATTTAAAGGTTCAGTAGGGCGTACAGATTTTCCAAAAGGCGATGCCGCGCAATTGTTGAACTCTATCAAAGAGCAAGTGTTAACACTTCCTGATGATACTCGAATTTTATCAGGGCATGGACCTGATACGAAAGTTGCCGTTGAACGCATATCGAATCCATTTATAAGTGGTAAGTTTGGCTAGTTACGCATAAAAAATGCATAAAAACACAAGACGTAGCCGATAAAGCGATGTATAATTTAATCAATTTAGTAAAATAATAAAGAAATAAAATGTCTCTAAATCAAGTTGACCGCCAAATATTGGCACTGTTACAGCAAGATGCAAGCCTTTCAACCGCTGACATTGCTGATAAAGTAGGATTGTCTCAGTCACCCTGTTGGCGTCGAATTGCCAAGCTAGAACAAGATGGCTATATCAAAGGCAAAGTTGCTTTACTCGATGAGAAAAAGCTTGGCTTTGATATGTTAGTTTATGCCCATGTGCGTTTATCTAACCATGGCCGTACTAATTTGGCTGAATTTGAACGCCTTATTTTGAGTTACGACGAAGTCACTGAGTGTTATAGCATGGCAGGTACTATGGACTTTATGTTACGAATTATCTCTAAGGGCATAGAAGGATATGAGCAATTTGTACGTGATAACTTATTAAATCTTGAGTTTGTGCAAGAAGTTCATTCAAACGTGACCATGACGTGTGTAAAGCGTAGCACTTCACTTCCTCTATAAAATTATTGGTTATTTATTTAATCAAATAGTAAAAATCATTCCAGTTCAAATGCACTATACTCAATAGTGCATTTACAATAACCAATTGTTAACTTTTGCTTAATTTGATAGAATTCAGGGCTTTTTTTGATCCCTACATCCACGAGGAACTCAATGTTTAACTTACTCAGCAAAGCGCCAAGCTCTGCTAAAAATGATATTTTATCAGGTTTAACGGTGGCGCTTGCCCTCGTGCCTGAAGCTGTTGCTTTTGCATTTGTTGCAAACGTAGAACCATTAGTTGGTTTGTATGCTGCATTTATAGTTGGCTTAATTACAGCTATTTTTGGTGGTCGTCCTGGCATGATCTCTGGCGCTACAGGCGCACTCGCTGTAGTAATGGTAAGTTTAGTATTAGACCATGGAGTAGAATACCTATTTGCCACTGTGCTATTAATGGGGATACTGCAAATACTCGCCGGTATTTTCAAATTAGGTAAATTCATTCGAATGGTGCCGCACCCAGTTATGCTTGGCTTTGTGAACGGTCTAGCAATTGTGATATTTTTAGCTCAACTGGGTCAGTTTAAGTCCCCAGCTACCGATGGGACTATGCAATGGATGACAGGGGAGCCAATGATGATCATGCTGGGGCTTGTCGCACTCACCATGGCTATTATTCATTTTTTGCCTAAGTTGACTACAGCGGTACCATCAACCTTAGTCGCGATTGTAACTGTAACGCTTATTGTAATTGGTTTAGACCTTGAAGCGCGTACCGTGCTCGATTTCTTAAAAGATATGACAGGTGACAGCGCAGCAACCATTGCTGGTGGCTTACCAGAGTTTCACGTTCCTATGGTGCCTTTCACTTTTGAAACTTTTAAGATTATCTTCCCTTATGCATCAATTTTAGCGGCAATAGGCTTGATTGAATCACTACTAACGTTAAGTTTAATTGATGAAATAACCGAGACTCGTGGTCAAAGTAATAAAGAATGTATTGGTCAAGGTGCTGCAAACGTAACGTGTGGTTTCTTTGGTGCAATGGGGGGTTGTGCCATGATTGGACAATCTATGATCAATATTAATTCAGGCGGCCGTTCTCGTCTATCGGGGATCACTGCTGCATTAATGTTACTGGGCTTTATCATTTTCGCCGCAGGCTTAATTGAAATGATCCCACTAGCAGCGCTTGTTGGTGTTATGTTTATGGTGGTACTTGGCACGTTTGAGTGGGCTAGCTTTAAAATGATGAAGCGCGTTCCAAAATCTGATGCCTTTGTTATTGTATTAGTATCAGGCGTGACCGTTGTGACTGACTTAGCAATTGCAGTATGTGTGGGTGTTATCGTATCTGCATTAGTCTTTGCATGGCAACATGCTAAGCATATCTATACGACTAACTATATCGATCAAGATGGTGCTAAAGTATACGAATTACATGGTCCATTATTTTTTGGCTCAGTAAAAAGTTTTTCTGAATTATTTGATGTTAGAAACGACCCTAAAGATGTCATCATCGAATTTAAATACAGTCGTGTTGCTGATCACAGTGCGATAGAAGCAATTGATACTCTTGCTGATAAATACACCAAAGCCGGAAAACAACTTCATCTACGTCATTTAAGTCAAGACTGTACCAAGTTACTGCATAAAGCACGTGATCTGGTTGAAGTGAATGTTATTGAGGATCCTAAATATAAAGTAGCTTCTGATAAACTTGCTTAAACGGTCAGTTATTTAAAAAGTGAAGGCAGTGCCTTCGCTTTTTTCGTTTACGGTATAATAAATAAAAATAGTAAGGAGCATAAAAATGCAAAATTGGCTTGCATGGGCTAAGCAAATTCAAGCAATTAGCCAAACAGGGAAGGCGTATACTAAAGACGATTACGACATGGAGCGTTACGAGCAATTACAACAATTAAGCTATAAAATGATAGCCAGTCTTTCTGAGCAACCAGTTGTAAAAGTGGCTAATTTATTTATTGCTGAACAAGGCTACCCAACACCAAAAGTTGATTTACGTGCAGGCGTTATTAAAGATAATAAAATATTATTAGTTAAAGAGCGCACGGACGATTGTTGGTCTTTACCGGGTGGCTGGGCTGATGTTAATGAAGCACCATGTGAAGGTGTTATACGCGAGGTACTCGAAGAATCTGGTTATCAGGTAAGGAACCCACGGTTGATTGCATTAAAAGACCGCGCTTTACACCCTTATCAGCCTGTATCCGTACAGCATATTTATAAGCTATTCTTTTTATGTGATTTCATTGGTGGTGAGGCTAAAATAAGTATTGAAATCTCTGACATAGGCTTTTTTGCTTTAGACAATTTACCTGAACTTTCAACAGGAAGAGTGCTAAAGGAAGATATCCGTATGCTGTTTGATTATTACCAAAACCCGACTAAACCTCAGTATATTGACTAAGCTTGTTTACAAAGCTCGACTGTATGGTGTGTGGGCTGTATAATTCGCGGCCTCTTTATATTGTGTTATTGCCTGTATTAACTCTTCATTTTTGACGATGAGTTTACTTGCTCATTTTGCTTAGGAATTCATCTTGATCTCAACCGCTAATATCACCATGCAGTTTGGTGCCGAACCGTTATTTGAAAATATATCCGCTAAATTTGGTAACGGAAATCGTTATGGTCTAATAGGGGCTAACGGTTGCGGTAAATCTACATTTATGAAAATTTTGAGTGGCGCACTTACCCCGACTTCTGGAAATGTGTCAATTACACCGGGTTTGAAAGTAGGTAACCTAAGTCAAGATCAATTTGCTTTTGAGCAATACTCAGTGGTAGATGCTGTGATCATGGGTGATGTTGAACTGTGGAAAGTAAAGCAAGAGCGTGACCGTATTTATTCTTTACCTGAAATGAGTGAAGAAGAAGGCATGAAAGTGGCTGAACTTGAAAGCATTTTTGCCGAAATGGATGGCTATAGTGCTGAAAGCCGTGCTGGCGATATTTTATTAAAAGCAGGTATAGAAGAAGAGTTTCATTTTGGTTTAATGTCACAAGTAGCTCCAGGTTGGAAGTTACGTGTGTTACTTGCGCAAGCATTGTTTGCTAATCCAGACATTTTATTACTGGATGAGCCGACCAATAACTTGGACATACATACAATCAACTGGTTAGAGCATGAGCTTAACCAGCGTAAATGCACCATGATCATCATTTCCCATGACCGTTACTTCTTAAATGCTGTGTGTACCCACATGGCAGATATAGACTACGGCGAATTACGTATCTATCCAGGGAATTACGAAAAATACATTGAAGCCTCAACGCTCATTCGTGAGCAGCTGCTAGCAGGAAACGCCAAGAAACAATCTGAAATCGATGAGCTACAAGATTTCGTAAATCGCTTTGGGGCAAATGCATCAAAGGCAAAACAGGCAAGCTCTCGCGCTAAGAAAATGGATAAAATTAGCCTTGATGAGGTTAAATCATCAAGTCGTATGGCACCTTCTTTGTACTTTGATGAAGGCAAAAAAATGCATCGCCAAGCATTGATCCTGGAACAGTTTGGTCATGGTTTTGATGGCGAAGTATTGTTTGAAGGTGGCGAGCTTATTTTAGAAGCTGGCTCAAAATTAGCTATTATTGGTGAGAACGGTGTGGGTAAATCAACTTTTATTCGCTGTTTAGTGAATGAACTTGAGCCAAACCACGGCGTTATTAAATGGTCAGAAAATGCATCTATTGGCTATTGCCCGCAAGATAGCAGTAAAGACTTTGACAACGACTTAACACTGTTCGATTGGATGTCACAATGGCGTACAGCTAAACATAACGACTTAATGGTGCGCGGTATGTTGGGTCGTTTGTTATTCACAGCGGATGATGCCAATAAGAAAGCCAAAAATTGCTCAGGTGGTGAAAAAAACCGATTATTGTTTGGTAAACTGATGATGCAGGATGTAAACGTATTGGTTATGGATGAGCCCACCAACCACATGGATATGGAAGCCATTGAAGCACTTAATAATGCATTAAAAGATTTTGAAGGCACATTGATTTTTGTAAGTCATGACCGCGAATTTGTTTCATCACTGGCTACACGTATTATTGATATTCGTGACAAAAAAGTGGTTAATTTCCACGGTACATTTAACGAATTTATGGCCAGCCAAGCAGAGGCGGCGCAGTAATTCATTATAATAAACAAGAACGGCAGTTTGGCTGTTCTTGTTATTTTACTGATGGTTTAATTCGCTTCACATATCTAAGTGTCACAAAGTTAATAATAGCCATCAATAATGCAATTTCGTATCGGCTAAATGCGACTGCAATGCCAATTAAACCCATATTCCAGATGCTTGCTGCGGTGGCCGTGCCATAGGTCGAGTTTTTATTTTTTAAAATAGCGCCGCCACCAATAAAACCAATACCGGTAATTATGCCCTCAAGTACCTTTGATTCAGCTTCTGACGATGTCAGTACCGACATGCCAACCAGTGCATAGCCACAAGAAGCAACCGCAACTAAAGGGAAGGTGCGTAAACCAGCACCATGATTTGATCGCTCACGATCAAATGCCATTGGCAATGAAAGTAAGTAAGCAATGCCTAATTGCACTAAATTCTTAACAATTTCGTTCCACTGTAAGTCTAATTCCATTTTTGCTAGTTCCAAAAATTTACCATTAGATTTATTAAGCAAATAGCAATCCAATAATAAATTCATATAAAACAATTTGTTATTTTGTGTTGGCGAGTTTAATGGGAAAATTTTACAGACTCAGCGAAGTTTTCATACAGTTAATTACAAACTTTAACTAATACTTTATTAATGTCTACACCTATAATTGATAGCTACTAACGAAGTACTTATTCAGGTTAACTAGGCTTTGATCACAGGGAAAATAAAATGCTCAAACTCATTATTTGGTACAGCAAGGTGTTGAACCTGACATTGTGTGTACAAGAGTATCAAAATCAGTGAAAATTTGTGAGGAAGTGAAAACACACAACCTCACAGATACAGAATCTAATCAAGCAGATACTGTTGATGAAATAATAGGTGTTCGTCTATAAAGCTACTGATGAAAAAATAACTGTGGTCATAACCTGCATGCATATTAATTTGTGCAGGGTAGTCTTTTTCATTTACTTGTTGAAATAAGTTTTCGGTCTTAAGCTGTTCAACCAAAAAGTTATCTGCTTCACCTTGATCAACACGCATTGGAACAAAATCACTTGCTTGCGCTTGTTGCATAAGCTGGCATGTGTCATATTGCGCCCACGTTGTTTTATCATTCCCTAAATAATGACTAAACGCTTTTTCTCCCCATGGACAGGCCATCGGGTTAGTAATAGGGCTAAATGCCGATGCACTGGTGTAACTGTTAGGATTACGCAGTGCTATCATCAGCGCGCCATGTCCACCCATTGAATGACCACTAATCGCTTTTTTATCAGACACAGGAAAATGTTGTTCTATTAAAGCTGGTAGTTCGTTAACAACATAATCGTACATATTGTAATGAGTGTTGTAAGGGGCTTGGGTTGCATTAACGTAAAAACCTGCACCTTGGCCAAAGTCATAGCTGTCTTCGTCAGGTACATTTTCACCGCGAGGGCTGGTATCTGGGGCTACAATAGCAATACCAAGCTCTGCTGCCTTTTTAAAGGCACCTGCTTTTTGCATGAAGTTTTCATCAGTACAGGTTAAACCTGACAACCAATAAAGCACCGGAACCTTATTTGTTTGGCTTGCACCGGGTGGTAAAAATACGGCAAAGCGCATTTTACAATGGGTGCTACTGGCGCTATGGCTGTATTGTTTATGCCAGCCACCGCTTACTTTCACTGAGGTTAAATTATCTAACATGTTGTCCTCGCTAAAAAGCCATGAAACAGATTCATGGCTTGCATCATTAAGAGATATTAGTAATGAATGACAGTTCGAATACTTTTACCTTCGTGCATTAGGTCGAATGCTTCGTTAATGCCTTCAAGTTCCATGGTATGAGTGATGAAGTCATTTAAAGCAAACTCACCAGCCATATAACGTTCTACAATTTCAGGTAACTCAGAACGACCTTTAACACCACCAAATGCACTACCACGCCATACACGACCGGTTACTAATTGGAATGGACGAGTCGAAATCTCTTGGCCTGCGCCTGCAACACCAATGATCACAGATTCGCCCCAACCTTTATGGCAACACTCAAGAGCAGAGCGCATCACGTCAACGTTACCGATACATTCAAATGAGAAATCAACACCACCATCGGTCATTTCAACGATGACTTCTTGAATCGGCTTATCGAAATCTTTTGGGTTAATTAAATCAGTCGCGCCAAGTTTGGTCGCTAAATCAAACTTAGAGGTATTAATGTCAACACCAATAATACGACCTGCACCTGCCATTTTCGCGCCGATGATGGCAGACAAACCAATACCACCTAAACCAAAAATAGCCACAGTATCGCCAGCTTGAACTTTAGCTGTTTTAGTTACGGCGCCCATACCCGTAGTAACACCACAACCTAATAAGCATACTTCCTCAAGTGGCGCTTCTTTGTTTACTTTAGCGAGTGAGATCTCAGGCAATACGGTGTACTCTGAGAATGTAGATGTGCCCATATAATGATAAATTGGTTGGCCATCTTTATAAAAACGTGTTGTACCATCAGGCATTAAACCTTTGCCTTGGGTTTCACGTACTGCTGAGCACAGGTTTGTTTTACCAGAAGTACACATTTTACAAACACCACATTCAGCGGTGTAAAGTGGAATTACATGATCCCCAACAGCAACGCTTGTTACGCCTTCACCTACGGCATACACAACACCAGCACCTTCATGACCTAAAATAGCAGGGAAGATCCCTTCAGGGTCTTCACCTGACAGGGTAAAAGCATCGGTATGACATACACCAGTAGCCGTGATTTTAACCATGACTTCGCCTTTTTTAGGCATCATTACATCTACTTCTTCAATAGACAGTGGTTGTTTTGGACCCCAGGCAATAGCAGCTTTTGATTTAATAAATTCTGACATAGTGACTCGCTTATTTAGTTAGTGACGTTATAAACATAAAAACAATAGCGCTATTTTATTTGTTTCTCAAACAATGTTAATCTTCATTTTAATAAAACACTTTTACAGTATGGTAATAATGAGCCGTTGGTTAGGAATTGATGAATTTATTGCAGTGGGTGAAGAGGGCAGCTTTACTCGCGCAGCTGCGAGTCTAAATGTATCGGTTGCTCATATAAGCCGCCAAGTGACAGGACTTGAGCAACGATTAAACACGCAGTTATTAACACGCACTACCCGTAAAGTTGTACTGACTAAAGAAGGTGAAACCTTTTTACACCAAATAAAGCACTTACAACATGCTATGGACGATGCAACGGCGTTACTTGCACAACAGCAAAATACCCCAAAAGGTAAAATTAAACTCACTGCCCCTGTAATGTACGGTGAAACATTTGTTATGCCTGCGGTGCATAGCTTTATGAAACAACACCCCGATGTAGAAGTGGTAATGGCGCTGAGTAATCAGCAAGAAAATTTGTTAGAAGGTGGCTTTGATTTAGCCATTCGATTAGGACATTTAAAAGACTCAAGCCTGAAAGCGCGACGCTTGAGTGCACGGCGTTTTGTTATTTGCTGCTCACCCGATTATTTAACTCGGTTTGGAGAGCCTCACACGTTGGCTGAATTGCACAAACATCAATGTTTAATAGGTAACAGTAGTTATTGGCGGGTGTGCGAACAAGGGCTAGATAAACATATTAAAATAGCAGGGCGCTTACAGTGCAATAGTGGTTGGGCGTTAGCAGATGCTGCTAAAAAGGGATTGGGGATTGTTCAGTTACCCAATTACTACATTGAAGATGATTTAACCGCGGGTAACCTAGTGCCAATTTTAACCAATAATCAACCCAAGCCGGAAGGGGTTTGGGGGGTGTATCCACCTCGGCAGTTTGTTGCAACCAATGTAAAAGCCTTGTTGGATCATTTAGTTGCAACTCTAAATTAGCCTATATTGCAGTGTCAGTATTAATGGTAGGTTCAAGTATCAGATTTATAATTATTTTTTACAGTTAGCCTAATACCAATTTAATACAAAACCATGCTAGTATTGCATTTTATTTGGCCTCAAATGTGACCATAATTAATTATGTTTCAACCAGTTAGTCTTTTCATTGGACTCAGATATAGTCGCTCCTCTAAAGGGAATGCGTTTATTTCGTTTATCTCTTTTTTTTCCATTGCAGGAATTGCCATTGGCTTGATGGCGCTTTATACCGTCAGCTCAGTAATGAATGGGTTTGAGGATAATTTAAAATCGAATATGCTCGGTTTGATCCCCCATGTTGAAATTGCATCAACGAATAAAACTCAACAACAAATGCAAACGTTACAACATAATGTTGTTTCGTCAGCTTATGTAAAACACGCCAGCCTTTACCGCCATGGTGAGGCAATATTGCAAACAAACAAAGATTTACATGGGGTATTATTACAAGGTTTATATGATGATAACGCCTCACTTTATAAAATTAGCGATAAAATAGTACAAGGTGATTGGAGCAAAGTACTTGCCTCACGCTATAACATTGCTGTCAGCCGTTATTTAACTCGCAAACTGGGGATTGGTTTAGGCGATAAAGTACGTGTGATTATGCCGGGAGCGTCAACCTATACGCCTCTAGGTCGCGTGCCTAGCCAGCGGTTATTTACCGTTACGGCAATCTACGAAACGGGTTCAGAAATCGATATGGGCTTGGCTTTCACCAGTGGCGAGTCATTACAACGAGTGCTAAAGCAATCAAGTACTGTAGCACCTAATTTAAGTATTTCATTACACGATCCCTTTTTAGTGGACGATTTTTCAGCAAGTACAAACTTATTCACTGATTTTGATGTTACTGATTGGCGCCAATCACAAGGAACATTATTTGCAGCTGTTGCGATGGAAAAACGAATTATGTCGATTTTACTCGCTTTAATTGTGCTAGTTGCTGTGTTCAATATTGTCTCAGCGTTGACCATGATGGTCAGCGAAAAACAAAGTGAAGTGGCTATTTTACAAACACTCGGTCTGACTCCTAATCAAGTACAACATGTATTTATGATTCAAGGTTTATACAACGGTGTGATTGGCACCAGCATTGGTGCAGCGCTTGGGCTATTACTGAGTGCCAATATTAACGAAGTGCTGTCGGCCGTTGGTTTGAATGTATTAACGGGTATTCGCTTACCGGTCAAGTTTGATGTTACAAGTTTAGTTTTGATTGCGCTGGGAAGCATCGCAATGAGTTTTTTAGCGACCTTATATCCGGCCAAAAAGGCCGCTAAAGTTAGCCCCGCAGAGGTATTGCGTTATGAATGATTTGGTTATTCAATGTGAAAAATTAAGTAAATCCTATCAAGATGGTGAGAACCAAGTTGATGTTTTAAAAGGGGTTGACCTAACACTTCAACAAGGTGAAATGCTCGCTATTGTTGGTAGTTCAGGCTCGGGTAAAAGCACATTACTGCATATTTTAGGTACACTTGATAGTCAAAGTGATGGGGTTGCTAAAATAAAAGGACAACGTGTTGCTGATTTGTCTCGAACAGAGCAAGCCAAATTTAGAAATGAAAATTTGGGTTTTATTTATCAGTTTCACCATCTATTAATGGAATTTAATGCCGTTGAAAATGTCGCGATGCCGCTGCTTATCAAAGGGTTGAATACTAAAGAAGCAAACACTCAGGCCTTAGCAATGCTCGACAAAGTCGGACTTTCTCATCGTAGTTTACATAAACCGTCGGCCTTATCTGGTGGAGAAAGACAACGAGTTGCTATTGCACGAGCGTTGGTCACACAACCTGCCTTAGTACTTGCCGATGAACCCACAGGTAATCTTGATAAACAAAATGCAGTAAAGATATACGACTTAATTAAAGAGCTTAATACCAGTTTAAATACCAGTTTTGTGGTGGTAACCCATGACTTAGAGTTAGCTGATAAGCTCGGTAAAATAGCTTATTTAGACGAAGGAAAAATCGCTATTAAAGAGAGCTATTATGTTGCTTAGTGCGTTTTTAAGTAAGCGGTTTAGAGCACACTCTGGCTCAAACGAAAGCCAAAATGGTTTTGTTAGCTTTATAGCTAAAGCATCGACCATAGGTATTTTGCTTGGTGTTGCTGTGCTAATTGTTGCTTTGTCGGTGATCAATGGATTTGAGCAGCAGCTCGTCCACCGTTTGTTAAGTGTGGTACCGCAAGTAGAGTATGTTGCGCCAAATAGGCCGATTGAGCAATGGCCAAGTAAGGTTGAAAATCTAGCTAAACAATCGGGTGTAACAGGTGCAGCCCCTTTTATTAGTGTAAATGGCATGGCGCAATATAAAAGTGACCTAAAAGCGGTTGAAGTACGTGGCGTTAGTCCTGAACTTGAAAAAAACGTTTCATCAATTAATCAATATACCCAAGGTAAACTGATCAGCCAATTAGATCTTGATGACGTTATTTTAGGGGCGCAAATTGTTAAGCAATTGCAGTTACAGCAAGGTGATTTAGTTACCTTATTAATTCCTCAAGTGAACCAAACCGGCAGCGATATTTTAGCACCCAAACGGGTCACCCTGACTCTAGCAGGCATTGTAAAAATGGGAGGGCCAATAGACAGCACAGCAGCGCTTATTCATTTGTCTAAAGCGCAATCGCTACTTGGCTATAGTCAGCAGCAAGTAACTGGTTTACGTTTACAGGTTAATGATGTTTTTTATGCACATCAAATAGCGCTCAGAGTGGGGCAAACCATTCCTGATTATGTGTATATCTCCAGCTGGTTTAGGACCCAAGGCAGTTTGTACCAAGATATTCAAATGGTGCGTACCATTGTGTATATTGTGGTGTTTTTAATTATCGCAGTAGCCAGTTTTAATATTGTGTCTTCGCTGGTAATGGAAGTGCGTGAGAAACAAGCAAACATCGCAATTTTAAAAACCATGGGTGCAAAAGACAGCACTATTTTAGCAACCTTTGTTATGCAAGGGCTAACTCAAGCCTTCGTTGGTGTGGTTTTAGGGGGTTTTGTTGGAGTGTTTTTAGCCTTGAATATAAGTAGTTTATTTACTTGGTTGAGCCAATTGGCAGGTGCTAACCCACTAGAAGGTGTCTATTTTATTGAGTTTTTACCCAGTAAATTGCTTTGGCAAGATATCGTTATCACCGTTATTGTGACTTTTATATTGGCAGTGCTCGCCACTATATACCCCGCATGGCAAGCAACACGCGTTGATCCCGCCAAAGTACTCGGCAATTAATTATCATTTTTAACATATTAAAAGGACTTAATATGCGCTCACACTTTCCCATAATCATGTTTATAGCTAATTCAGCTTAGCTATAAACGGTGACCATGAAGGTTATGACTCCCCGTTAAATATGTAAAAATACTAACTAGTTATTCAAAATAAATAATCATTGGTTAGTGTGTAAGTTAAAAAAATTCACGTTGGTTATGACTTGGCTTTTTAAAAATTATGGTATGGTTATGAAAGAAAACCATTTATAGGGGCGACCTAACTATGATCTTTAAACTTGACTACGTCTATTTTAATATTTGAAAAATCACCACGGAAGAATAAATATGAATTATATCCATAGTACAATTGCACAACTAAAAAAAACCAGTCCAGCGCAATGCGAATTTTATCAAGCAGTTGAAGAAGTGCTAGAATCACTTGAGCCAATTCTTGAGAACATACCACACTATCAAATCAATGCCATAATTGAACGCTTAGTCGAGCCTGAACGTCAGATCATGTTTAGAGTTCCGTGGGTTGATGACAAAGGCAATATACACGTCAATAAAGGGTATCGAATAGAGTTTAACTCAGCGTTAGGCCCTTACAAAGGCGGCTTACGCTTTCACCCGAGCGTTAATGCCAGCATAATTAAATTTTTAGGTTTCGAGCAAATATTTAAAAATGCATTAACCGGTTTACCAATTGGTGGCGGAAAAGGGGGCTCTAATTTTGATCCTAAAGGTCGTTCTGACGGCGAAATTATGCGTTTTTGCCAATCATTTATGAACGAATTATATCGCCATATTGGCCCAACTACCGATGTGCCCGCAGGTGACATTGGAGTTGGTGCGCGCGAAATTGGTTATATGTTTGGCCAATATAAACGATTAACAGGTCGTTATGAGGGCGCGTTTACCGGTAAAAGCTTATCGTGGGGCGGCTCACTCGTCCGTAAAGAAGCTACAGGCTATGGCGCAGTGTATTTTGCCAACTACATGCTACAAGCAGCTAACGACACACTCGAAGGTAAACGTTGTTTAGTGTCGGGCGCGGGCAATGTTGCTATATATGCCATAGAAAAGCTATATCAGCTTGGTGCAATGCCAATTAGTTGTAGTGATTCAGGTGGTACTTTATATCACGAGTCAGGTATAGATTTAGCGCTGATCAAACAAATTAAAGAAGGTGATAGAGCCAGTTTAGCTATTTATATTGACTCTCATCCTGATGCGCGTTTTATTCCACGAGCTGACTATCCTGAAGATGGCCACTCTGTGTGGCGTTTTAATGCCGATGCGGCTTTCCCTTGTGCGACGCAAAATGAACTGACTCAAGCCGATGCCAATGCACTGATTGAAAATGGCTGTATTTTAGTCAGCGAAGGCGCAAACATGCCCTGTACCCAAGAAGCAATTAATGTATTCTTAGCTGCAAAAATAGCTTATGGCCCCGGCAAAGCCGCTAATGCCGGTGGGGTTGCAACAAGCCAGTTAGAGATGGCTCAAAATGCAAGTATGCAAACATGGACGTTTGAAGAGGTGGATACAAAGCTTCAGCAAATAATGAAAAATATTTTCGATACAGCCAGCAGCACCGCAAAAGAGTTTGGCCAACCAAACAACTTAGTGTTAGGCGCTAATATTGCCGCATTTAGGCGTGTTGCCGATGCGATGATTGAACAAGGCGTTGTTTAGTTATTAAGTGTTCCCTAGTTGAGTGCCCAATTTTTTTAGTTGGGTACTCATTCATGTTGCCATCGCAGTATTGTTATTTATCGGATAATTTTGATATTTATCTCAAACTACTTTGTTATCAGTTTAAGCTCACGTACTGTGAGTGTAACTAATAGCAAGAGTTTCAACTATGTCTGACCAAATTAAAACTAAAATGACAGTAATCAATACCACGCTTTTATTAAGCAGTTTATTTGTATCTCATGCCGTATTGGCTGATCCACTTGATTATCAAGATCAACAAAAGCTACATAATATTGCCAGTGCTGTTTCAGCAAAGCGTCTTGAGAGCGATGTGCAAACCTTGGTTGATTTTGGCACCCGTCATACCTTGTCTGAAACGAAATCTAATACCCGCGGTATTGGCGCAGCGAGACGCTGGATAAAAGCTGAGTTTGAGGCGATATCTAAACAATGTGGTGGCTGCTTAGAAGTGATTGAGGTGAAAGATACAATCTCTGGTGAAAAACGTATACCAAATCCTGTTGAAGTGGTTAATATTATTGCTATTCAACGTGGAATCGATGAGCCAAATCGTATGGTCATGATGTCGGGGGATATAGACTCACGGGTTAGTGACGTAATGGACTTTACCAGTGACTCTCCCGGTGCAAACGATAATGCAACTGGGGTTGCAGGTGTTATTGAAGCCGCTCGTGTTTTATCAAACTATGAATTTAATGGTTCCATTGTTTACGCCGCACTTTCAGGTGAAGAGCAAGGACTTTTTGGTGGTAAAATACTCGCTAAGCATGCACAGCAACAAGGTTGGCAAGTTCATGGCGTATTGAATAACGACATGATTGGCAATATCACTGGCATTAATGGTGTAACCGATAACACAACAGCCCGTATTTTCTCTGAAGGCACACGGGTCATAGAAACCAAAGCGCAAGCTCATAAACGCCGCTTTACCGGTGGTGAAGTAGACTCAGCAAGCCGCAACTTAGCGCGTTATATTGATACCATCGCCGACAGATACATTCCAAATTTAGATACTATGTTGGTTTACAGACTCGACCGTTTTGCCCGTGGTGGCCACCATAGACCCTTCAACGACATGGGGTATGCTGCCGTCAGGGTGATGGAAACTAACGAAAACTATAACCATCAACATCAAGACCTACGTACAGAAAACGGCATTGTTTATGGTGATACCATCGACGGCGTAGATTTTGACTACACCGCAAAACTCACCTCACTTAATGCAGTGAGTTTAGCCGCCATGGCCTGGGCACCCGCACCCCCAAAAAGCGTTGAAATATCTGGTGCGGTAAAACCAAGTACAACATTAAAATGGCAAAAAAACACAGATAAAACCACCGTTGGCTACAGAATTTACTGGCGTTATACCAGCGAGCCACAATGGCAGTTTAGCCGCTATGTAGGTGATGTAAACGAAGCAACGCTTAAAAATGTAGTTATCGATAATTATTATTTTGGTGTCGCCGCAGTGAATAAAGACGGCATTGAATCACCTGTGGTTTTCCCAGGTGATGTGGGCGCATTTGAGCATGTTATGCAGTAATTAGTTATGCGTAGCGCAAGCCTCTCTTGCGCTACCGCTTATTGTTTCAGCCGTAATAGTAGTAGGGCGGTGATAATAAATTACTACTGTATATTTATACAGCTTAAATTATTTGCAAAGAAATTAAACTAAAATTCTCGGTATATAGCTTATTTCAATTCTCGCTGTGGGAGTGACGAATTTTTGTTGCGATCTTTATTATAAGTTAGTAAGTTAATAATATTATTATAAATTTTAATGCGTGTAGACATGAATACGGCCACTTTTAATAAAGTGTTTATCGGTATTCTTGGTAAAACGCTGTTATGTGTATCTAGATTATGAAGTATCCGACAGAGTCAGATGTTAAAAAATTAAGTGTGTTAATACGAACTTTATCAGCATTCATTTTTCTGTGCTCGCTGATCGGAGTTGTAAGCTTAACTTTTGCCTTATTTACTGAGCAATTCGAACTTGGTTTTATAATTGGTTTTATTGTTGTAGGAGTAATGCTTCATATATCAGGTAGCGTTACATTTAAAGGGTTTGCGCCAAGATACTTATTATTTGCTCATGGTGCAAAGTAAAATACACATAATCGGGTAGCCGGAGGTCTCTAACCTCCAGCCCCCACACCACCCATCATGCGCTTTTTTTATTAACAGGAAGTGCAATGGGCGGTTCATCTCCCGTAATGAATATTGCTCCAAATATCTCTCAATGACACTAAACCTTGTAAAGCTAAGTAGTTATTGCCTAGCCCAATGTTAATTTCTATTTTTAGCTGCTTGTTACTTGAAAACGTGAAATTAAACGCTCAAGTTCAGTGGCACTTCTATCTACAGAGCTTGTTCCTTGGCGGACTTGATGGAGTGAATTTTGTAACAATGAGCTTATATCATTAACTTGTTGAGCACTTTGTAGTTGCTGCGTTCCTTCTTTATTTATTCCTGTTAACGTATCAATCATATGGGCTAATGTTTCATTTAATTCAGTATCATCATGTATAACTTCTTCCGTTGAAAGCATATCTTTTTCTACACTTTGCATACTTGACTGCATAATTTCAACTGATTGAGCAGCACTACTTTGTATTTTGCTAATTAATTGACTGATCTCTGTTGTTGCTTCGCCAGTTCTTGCAGCTAAATTTCTTACTTCATCAGCGACAACTGCAAATCCACGGCCTTGTTCACCGGCTCTGGCTGCTTCAATTGCGGCATTTAGAGCTAGCAGATTAGTTTGATCAGCAACTTGGCTTATTAACCCCACCACTGAACCGACATTATTTACATGGTTATGAAGCCCTTTAATAGTATTGCTAGAACTATCAATTGAGTTATGGATACCTTGAGTTTGTTCTCTTATTGTTTGAAATTGCATGACACTTTGAGCTGCTGCAGTTTCTAAATTCGTTCGAATAATCTCAACATCATTAGTGGCGTCATTGATAGTATTAAGCTGAATTTCTATTCGAGACAATAACTTTTGTGTTTCAGTTAACACAGTATTGGCATTTAGACTAAATTCATCTTGTTTTTTTATTAAAACTTGTTTTGCGAGTTGAACATCGTTAGATACATTAATAACTTTACCAATGGTGCTATCAAGGCTATCAATAAAGCTGTTTATCCATTTTCCTAACTCACCGGTTTCATCACTTGATAATAGCTTATGATCTAAACGTTGCTTTAAGTTACCGCCGCCCTCAGCTATACCCCTAATTATATCTGTCATTTTTTGCAATTTACTGGCTAGAGTTGCAGGGCCGCTTTTTGCGAATATTAAACTTGTGATAGTTAAAGTAGCCAATGCCATACCAGCAGATGCAAACCAGTTAAGGCCTAAAATTTCGTGGCAAATGGGTGCTGTAAATGCAACTATCGAGCTATAAATAAAGTGTTGGCGTAAAAGCGTATGACTGATAGAGCGATTACGATAAACCTCTTCAAGATCGCCTTCACACATCATCCCCCATGTATCTTTAGAGCCAGGAAGAGAGAATGTAACACCTTTGCCTATCACTGGAACATGGCGGTAGTCTGAGTACCCTGGATAATCTACAAATACATTGCTACCTGCTTTAATTGTTTCACGTACACCAGGGTGTAATTGGCCTGTTGCAGGGTCGGTAAACTTTAGCTCTAGTTCTGTGTGCTCCTTAACTTTAAGTACACCCCAATCAGTTTTAACGCCGTCTTTAAGGTTATCACCTAAGGAGAATGTACGATCTTCAAACCTAGAGCGAGATAGGGCAGTACCAGCTTCGATAGATTTATCAAAATTCGCTTTAACCATGAACAGGTAGTTATCACCAGACTCTTGAAATATATGTCCAGCTTCACGCTGTATAAGATCGCCGATGACATCATTTGGTACTCTTGCGCATAAGCAATATGTTTGATTATTTGCCAGTTCAATAGGTAAATAAAACATCAATGTTACGGCATCGTGAAACTTAGAAGACGTGGGACCTAATTGTTTTGTTTGGTTATCTTTGTATGGTCCATGAAGGAATGGGTGTTTAAAGCCTTGTTGAACGGCCGGCAAAGGTAAAATACTTTGCCCTATATGCGATTGATAACTTGAAGCTAGCACCTCAGCGGTTTGTGTAATTAAAAATAATTCAGATATATCATTCGAGTATTTAAGTTTACTGGTTAATAATTCACTAAACTCATTTTGGCTGGTTTGCTGTATATCACTGGCAACACTTTGTAAAAACTGCCATTGGCTGTTAGTCCAATCTTGTAAAATCTCGAGTCGTGTATTTGATATTCCTTCAAAGGTATTTTTTATAAATGTTGTTCGATTACGATTTAAAAAATACGCTAAGCCTAAAGCTATTTTTCCATTTCGCCCAAAATAAGGCAACCAAGCCTTTTCATCCTTATTCAAATACATAGATCTACTACTCACTTCATACCCCTTATGGCCCAGTGCAAAACAGATATTGCTGTATCTAGCTAATGCAAGATATTGACCACGTAGTAATAATGAGTTGAGAATGCACTTTTAACCCAAGATATGTATATTTAAGATATAAATAGGATTTTATCTAAATGATTTATTGGCAATATAAATTTGCTTTTTATTACTGCACAAAACTGGATAGTTAAATGCACCAAATTGGTAGGGAATATTTAACTAGTGACATGTTTTTAGCTAGCAAAGCCAGCTAAAATTATAATTCCAGTGAGATTAGTTACCCCACGGATTACTTGCATTTGAGCGTTGCTTACGGGTTCGAGCGCGGTCTTTCGCTTCTTTTTTTGCTTGGATACGTTTGGCATCACTAAAGCTTAACTCACATGGTTCGCCTGGCTTATGATCAGCAGGAATTACACGGTCACGTGGTGGTAGCTGATATTGTACATCATCAGGTTTAGGTAAGTTTTTTAAACGATAAAGATAAAAGTTTTCAACTTTGTCTTGCGCCCACTGAGTTTTACTTAAAAATTTGACCGCAGACTTTAGATCCGGGTTATTTTTAAAACAATTTAGCTGCAAGTAAGCATGTAATAATTCCCAGCCGTATTGATCAACTAGCTCAGATACTACCTGTTCAAGTTTAACGCCTTGCAACGGGTTATTGCCAAATAATTCTTCGTTACTCATGGTCACTCTCATTTCAATTTCTAATACAGTAATTATAATTTTTAAATCAATAATTAGATAGTAGAAATTAAAACAGAAAGCTGTCATTTATTTAACAGCTTCATATAAAAAGGTGAGGGTTAGAGTTTTTGGCAATTGACCACAACACGGCCTCTTAGATTTGCGTCCATTAGATCATCAGCACAATTGATAACTTCTTTTAAGCTTATTTCATTGCTAATGGTATCTAGGTAGTCTGCGCTGACTAAAGCACTGAGTCTATTCCATGCTTCTATTCGGTCAGCTTTTGGACGCATAACACTGTCGATCCCAATAAGAGAAACACCGCGTAGAATAAAGGGGGCTACGGATGCAGGTAAATCCATGCCTTGAGCAAGGCCACAGGCTGTTACAACACCACCGTATTTTAATGATGCACAAATATTAGCAAGGGTATGACTACCAACAGAGTCGATAGCAGCTGCAAATCGCTCTTTTGCTAAAGGCTTGCCTGGTTTTGAAAATTCATCTCTATGAATGATCTGTTTTGCGCCTAGGTGAGTTAAATAGTCTGTTTGCTCTGGCCGACCAGTTACTGCAATTACACTAAAACCAAGTTTGTTAAGTAAATAAATAGCAAAACTACCAACACCACCATTTGCGCCTGTAACTAAAATATCACCAGAAGCGGGGGTGATACCCTGTTTTTCAAGCGCTATTACACTGAGCATCGCCGTATAGCCTGCCGTTCCTATTTGCATGGTTTGTTTTGCGGTTAAACCTGATGGCTTAGGTATTAACCAGTCGGCACTTAAACTGGCTTTTTGTGCAAGTCCGCCCCAATGTTTTTCTCCTACTCCAAAACCATTTAAAATTACCGTATCACCTAATTGAAACTCATCAGTTTTGCAGTTTGATACTTTACCTACTAGATCAATTCCCGGCACCATTGGGAAACTGCGCACAACAGGTCCTTTGCCAGTGATAGCAAGCCCATCTTTATAATTAAGTGTACTGTACAATACATCGATACTTACATCGTTATCGGGTAACGAACTAGTGCTTAAAGTGTCGAGCTTTGCACAGTAGGGGGTATCGTCTGATTTATTAATAACAATAGCGTTGAAAAAATTTTCCATTACGAATCCTTTTAGACCGATCGTCTTTAAATTGATAAAAAAAGGCACTACCTAAGTAGCGCACGTAAAAACATTTCTGTGTATAGCATTAAAGGTTGTGAGTTTTTGACTAGTTTTGCACGCATAACTGCGCCTTCCCAACCAACCCAAAAAAATTCACTCATCTGTGCGGCATCAATATGCTTACTGACTAACTTTTGCTCTTGTGCGCCTTCAATGCACTGCTGTACTTGTAGTTGCCACTGCTCATAACTGTGTAATAACTTGGTTTTAAATTCAGCTGATAAATGATTAAGCTCTTGGTTTAAATTACCAATTAAACAACCCCGGCTGAAATTATACTTTTGCATGCCTGTTGCGGCGCTTTGGGTAAAATTTATTAACCGTTCTAAATGAGGGACATCATCTTGATTTAAGTATCGCTTTAATTTAGCAATAAAATAATCATTGTATGCGTCTATTACAGCTAAGCCAAAGTCATCTTTACTTTCAAAGTAATGATAAAAAGAACCTTTAGGCACACCTACTTTTTTTAAGATAGTGTCTATACCCGTGGCACTAAAACCAAATTCTGTTAATGTTTCAAGCCCTGTAGCGATAAGTAATGCTTTGGTATCTGCATTACTACGAGCTACTTTTGGTGGGCGACCACGTCTGGGTGGATTTTGCTCGTTTGTTTGCATAACCCATATTAGACCGATCGTATTTATATATGCAAGTAATTTGTATTTTATTTGCACATAATTTTAAATTTCACATAATAAAACAATAAAAGCCTAGTTTTTAAATGCTTGCAATAAAGTTGTCATAATTACAATTTATGGATGAACTTTTGCGTTACATAGGTAGTCACATTTAAAGCAGGATACTGCATGTTAGCGATTAGATAGTCGTAATTTTTTTATATAAATATTGAATGTACATCGGTGGTATGACCACTGTGATTTTTTAATGTTAATTCATTTTTGCATCAGCAGCTTAGTTAAAGTCAATTTATTTAATTGCTTTTATGATTTGAATTTAACAGTTTTATTAACTATTCATTAATTGTAGATGTCATAAACACTACAAATTTATAAATATAAAAGGTGAGGATTTACCTATGAAGAGACAGAAAAGAGATCGGTTAGAAAGAGCTCATTCTCAAGGTTTTAAAGCCGGTTTGGCAGGACGTTCAAAAGATATTTGCCCTTATCAACAAGTAGACCCTAAATCAGAGTGGTTAGGTGGTTGGCGTGAAGCGATAGAAAATCGCAACATGTACAAAACGTAATTTTATAAACGAATTTTAAGCAAAAACGCCCTCGATTGAGGGCGTTTTTGTATCTGCATTTTAATTAAAACGCGCTAGTATCTTGGAATAAGCCTACTTTTAAATCTTTTGCTTCATAGATAACGCGGCCATCTACTTCAACAGTACCATCAGCCATACCCATAAATAATTTACGCTTTATAACACGCTTCATTTCTAGGCGGTAAGTCACTTTTTTCGCAGTCGGTAAAATTTGACCTGTAAACTTAACTTCGCCAACACCCAACGCGCGGCCTAAACCTGGACCACCAGACCAACCTAGGAAAAAACCAACTAGTTGCCACATTGCATCTAGCCCTAGACAACCAGGCATGACTGGATCACCCTTAAAGTGGCAATCGAAAAACCAAAGGCTTGGATCTATATCAAGTTCAGCAACGATTTGACCTTTTCCATGTTCGCCCCCATCATCAGTGATTGAGATGATACGGTCCATCATTAACATGTTATCACTAGGTAAACGGCAGTTGCCTTCACCGAACATTTCACCTTGACCACAAAGGACCAATTCTTCTTTTGTATAGCTATTTTTAGGTTCCATAACACTTTTTTGTCGCTTAGAAATTGCAGAGTACTTTAGCGTACACTTGTACGCTAAACAACTCGGAGCAGTTAAAAAAACAATATTTCTGCATGAAATATCATCGATTAGGTAAAGAACTTGCTAATTGTGCGATTAGAACGCGCAATTACGAGTAAAAATCATTATAATCACTTTGATTTTTTAACCAGTATAAAGGAAGTTTATGATCCTTTTTGTTAACGCACTTACAGTAATTGATTTTTCTTATCTATGTAATAAACGTGGCGCAGTTGGCGAGAGCTGGATTGTTGATTTAACTTTGCATGGCAAATTAAATGAAGAGTCTATGGTGCTTGATTTTGGGTTAGTTAAAAAACAAATCAAAGGCATAATTGATGAATGCATAGACCATAAATTAGCGATACCTTCACAAATAAATGGTGAAGTTGTATCTCATGGGGACTATAAAACACTTGATTGTACATTTGGCGATGATCATCACTTAGCGATGAGTGCACCTAATCAAGCATACTGTTTAATTGATGCTCCTGTTATCAATGAGCAAGCCGTAATAGATTTTTTAATAGCGACTATTATGCCGCAGTTACCAAGCAATATTGATAAAATCGAAATTGAATTAAAACCTGAGCATAGCAAAAGCTTTTATTATCATTACAGTCATGGACTTAAAAAGCATGATGGTAATTGTCAGCGTATTATTCATGGTCATCGTTCTCAGTTGGGCGTTTCATTAAATGGTATGTCCATGCCGCGCATTCAAAAGCAATGGGCTGACAAATGGCAAGATATTTATTTAGCCACTGCAGAGGACCAAATTGAAGCCTCACAATTGAAACATGTTCGTGCCAAAGAGTCTGATCTGTGTTTTGCGTACAGCGCAGCACAAGGTTATTTTGAAATGGCTATAAGTAGTGAACGTTGTGATATTTTACCGGTAGACACCACTGTAGAATGTATAGCATCTTATTTAGCACAGCAGATTAAGGCGCAATACAGTGACTCTGATATTAAAGTGACAGCGTACGAGGGGGTTGCTAAGGGGTCTATTTGTTATGCGTAAATTGATTCTTGCCAGTGTACTTACGTCATTGAGCGTTTTTGCTCACGGCGTTGAACTAAAAGGTAATCTAACTCAAGGTGGTTTAGTGACAGGCCAGCTTGATGGTGCAAAATCAGTGAGCTTTAACGGTGAAAAGTTAAAAACCACGGCAAATGGTACATTTGTGTTTGGCTTTGGTCGAGATGCAAAGCTAAATCATGAATTAAGTTGGGTAGACACTGAAGGTAAATCTCATAAACAGCCTTTGTTGATCACCAAACGCGATTACGATATTGATAAAATTACCGGTGTAGCAAAAAAATATGTGTCACCACCTACAGAAGTCAGTGAGCGAATTAGTCGCGAAGCCGTGGCTGTTAGAAATGCCCGCAAAGTTGATTCTGATTTAACGTACTTTTTAGACCCTGTTTATAAACCTGCCCAAGGGCGTATTTCAGGTGTTTATGGTAGCCAACGTTACTTTAATGGTGAACCTCGTCGTCCTCACTTTGGTCTGGACATTGCGAATAAAACCGGTAGTCCAGTGTATGCACCAGTAAGTGGAACGGTGGTTTTTGCTAATAATGATTTATATTATTCTGGCGGTACACTGATTTTAGACCACGGACACAGTGTTACATCAACCTATATTCATTTAAGTAAATTAGATGTAAAAGTAGGTGATGAGATAAAACGTGGTGAAAAAATAGCTGAAATAGGTGCTACAGGGCGTGTAACAGGCCCGCATTTAGACTGGCGATTTAACTGGAAGGGCGAACGCCTCGATCCAGCACTTATGATGTTAGACACCTTAGCCAATAAAAAGTAGAGAACATGACAACTGAAGTTAATCACGATGAAATCATTGCACAGCGTATTAAAGACTCAACTACATCAGTCACAAAGACTGTTTTTCCTGGCCGAACAAATCACCATAATACGTTGTTTGGTGGTGATGCTCTAGCTTGGATGGATGAAGTAGCCTTTATTGCTGCAACTCGTTTTTGTCGTAAACCCCTGGTGACAATTTCATCTGATAGAGTCGACTTTAAAGAAGCTATCCCAGCAGGTACGTTTGCTGAACTTATTTCTAAAGTGGTTCATGTAGGAAATACAAGCTTACGTGTTGATGTAGAAATTTTTCTTGAAACAATGCACAAAGATGACAAGCATTCAGCCATTACAGGTAGTTTTACCTTCGTAGCTGTCGATGATAATCACAGACCTACACCGGTTGTGTGCGATAAAATGATATACGGTTTTTAAACTTAGAATATTCAATAGCACTCCTTGTGAGTGCTATTATTATAGATACAAAAGAACACATCATACTTTGCCTTGGCATTTTATAATCTAAACACCGAGTAAAAAGGTAAAAATAGAAGGTCAAAGAGAGTGATGTTTGATTCTATCAAAACGATTATAACACCATGGCAGCTAGCCAACCAAAAGCAAGCAGTGGTAGGTTAAAGTGAATAAAGGTAGGCACTACTGAGTCCCAAATATGGTCGTGTTGACCATCCGCATTTAAACCTGATGTTGGACCTAATGTCGAATCTGAAGCAGGGGAGCCGGCATCGCCTAAAGCGCCAGCCGTACCAACAAGAGCAGCAGTCGCCATAACAGAAAAGTTTAATTCTAAACATAATGGAACAAAAAGGGTGGCTATTATTGGTACCGTTGAAAATGAACTACCAATTCCCATGGTGATCATTAAGCCTACTAATAAAATTAATGCCGCTGCCAAAGGTTGATTACCTTCTATAACCTCCGCGGCACTTTGCACTAAAGATGAAACATCACCGGTTGCTTTCATAACAGAAGCAAAACCTTGAGCTGCGATCATAATAAAGCCAATCATTGCCATCATAGCAACACCTTTACTAAATACGTCGTTATTTTGCTCCCATTTAACAATACCAAATAAGCTAAAAATCATCACACCAACAAGGCCACCTAATATCATAGAGCCACTTACATTCTGCGCTATTAATGATGTTAATACCGCGGTAATACCGACCAGTAAAACTTTTTTTGGTTGCTGCACTGTTACGTTAATAGTTTGATCTTCTAATTCATTTGTTTTATAAGTCCTGCGTTTTCTGTAGCTGATAAATACCGCAATCAAGAGCCCGATAAACATGCCAATTGCAGGTATTATCATGGCCATAGGTACTTGCGTATTTATTATTTCTAGCCCGTTCTCAACTAAGTTTTTATGTAATATTGAATATAAATAAATTCCACCAAATCCATAGGGTAGTACCATATAAGAAGTTGCAAGACCAAATGTTAAAATACAGGCAATGGCTCTACGGTCTAATCGCAGCTTATTAAACACAATTAATAGTGGTGGGATCAAAATTGGAATAAACGCGATATGCACCGGAATAAGGTTTTGTGATGAAATAGCACATACTAGTATTATCGATAATATAAAGTAACTAAGGGCGGTTTCGCCTTTATTTGAAGTGTTCACTTTCGATAACAATTTTGCGGCGAGAATTCTGGTAAGACCTGATTTTGAAATCGCAACAGCAAACGCACCCAGCATGGCATAACTAAGCGCAATTTCAGCGCCGCCAGACAAACCCGCGTTAAAAGCATTTAATGTCTCGGTTAAGCCAAGCCCTGCGCTTAACCCAGCAACGAGAGCACTGAGGGTCATAGCAACAATAACATTTACACGGGCTAGAGTTAACCCAAGCATTAATAAAACACCAATTACAACTGCGTTCATAGAGATCTCTTAGCTTTTGTTTTAATTGATTTTACCAGATCATAGCTGTGATTTTTACGTTGCGGAGTAAATTCCTCACCTTTATATCTTACATCGCTGTATAACTGAGCAAACTGCATGAAAAGTGAACCTTTCTCAGTGAAATGCTCTCTAGCTAGATTAAGATATTGCAGTGGAGTGAGATTGGCTTTTTGGTTAAAACCATTTTTAGCGCACCAAAATTGAATTTCTTTATAGTGCGTAGCGAGCAGATGCTCATTCAGCATTGCTTTTTTAGGCCAATTTAAATAAACAAAATAGCTAATAAAAATAATGATGATAGTTAAAATGACAAACAATGAAATTTTCCATAGTTGGCTATTACCAAACAAGCGTTTCAAAAATGAACTTTGCTTTTGTTGATCAAAGCCAAGCACCCAATTTGTCCATTTGTAATCTAAGTTTTCTAAATTTAAACGCAACCAATTAAACCCAGGTATTTGATTGAACCTCAGTAAACTAAACTCTAAATTGTTAGTAAACTCATTATTAAGGGATTGCATTTGTGAAAGTGAGCCAGTTAAACGCTCAGGCGAAACAACGGCGGTTGCATCAAAAATTTGCCAACCTTTACCTTTTATAAATACCTCAACCCATGCATGGGCATCATACTGGTACACACTTAGATATTCATCTTGCTCATTTAGCTCTCCACCTAAATAACCCGATACAACTCTGGCAGGAATACCTACCGTTCTAAACATAAACGCTGCTGCACTGGCATAATGACCACAAAAACCCCGTTTATTATTAAACATAAACTCATCAATAGTATTACCACCCGTCATAGGCTCTGGCGTAAGAGTATAAGCAAAGCCTTGATTTGAGAAATGCTCTGTCAAAGCAGTTAAAAATTCACTGTCGTTGTTACTGTTTTTATATAAAGACAGCGCTAATTGCTGAGATTGCACATTATTTAGCTCAGAATTTCCAAGTGTTAAGTTTTGATAGCGATTAATTTTATTTAATAGCGAATCATTGAAAGACGAAGTCTTTACTTCATAATTTATATTATTACTTAAGTACCGCTTGCGAATAAGCAAACCTTGTTCTGTACTTTTCACATCAGAGTTTGTTGAATAAGCTTGGCCTATACCATATAACCATGGCTTTGATGAGGGCTCAGCAATAATGTTGTACTGCGATTCAAATTGGGGTGCATCCTTTACAGATGTTTTATTTCGTTGCTGGCTTTTTAATAAGTCCGATACTAACCACGTAGTCCCATCAAATTCATCATGAATTATAGCTCGCCAATAGTATGGTGGTGCAGGGGGCTTATTTATACTTAATTTCGCTCTAAAAACAAGTTCGTCTGAACGAGAAAGCTTTGCAATATCAAAGGGGTTAACACTTTCAGACAAGCCCGTTTTAGCAAGTTTGGGCCCTGGTAATTGCCAAAAGGCAGGCATTTTTGGTAAAAATAACAATAAAAAAACAGCGATAGGTAGAGCGAGTAACAACATTTTCCCGCTTTGTTTAGAAGCAATTTTTAAACTGTGTTTATTTTCAATAAGTGCAAGCGCTGCAAAATTTAACACATACAAGATACTTACGCATAATGTTGCAATGATTGACTGCGAAAAAAGATAAACGGTAGAGAGACTAAAAAAGCTCAATAATACAATTGTTTGATAATGTTTTTTGGTTTTGGCTTGTAACAATTTAAACAAGCTGGACAAAATAAGCATAGCAACAAATAAAGTTACCGTATCACCAAATCCAACATCGTGAAGAAGTAATACAAGAGAAAGAGCGGCCAAAATATTAGCATATAATGTACTTGGTTTAGGCTTCTTCATTAAAGTGATTGTAAAATTCCAAGCACATAACAAGGCCAATAACGCAGTAAATATAAGAGTCAGTTCAGACATAATAAATAAAACGACCAAGCCATAAACTATCGACAAAGTAAGATTTATTGCTTTTTCGTTATGAACGTTCGGCATCTTGATTCTTAGAGTTTACCTTAAAACGACTCAATGCAATTAAACATGCATTAAAATGATCTGAGCCTTTAGACATTGAATAAAGCTGATTATTTAACTTAAGGGCAAAAGCATGATCATGCAAATGGGCTTGGGTGATCAAATAGCTTAAGTGGCTTAATCTTGTTTCGGCATTACCTTGTAATTGAGAATAGTCGTAGGTCATTGGTGTGGAGGCAAAGTTAACAAATTCTTTCACCATCAGTTGCTGTGTCTTTGCATAATGTTTCCACGATACTCTTTGCAGTCCCATACCATGTTGATGATCAACCAAGGTATCAAATTCGTCAATTCCATTGGGATGTTTTAAATCGCCGTCACCGTTATACTCATCAACCATTAAGTTATTATTTTTCTGTGGATTTACTTGCTCTGGATACACAAAAACAGTTTCTTCTATTTGCATATAACTCCAAACAGAAACTAAACCAAATGGGTATTGGCTAAGTAATTTTATGCGTTTTAACGGGTAGCTACCTCGGTTTTTATAAGGTAAGGATACTGTAATGCTTGTTTTACCTTTTATGTTATCGAGATGATGCAATAATTTATTTTGATAAAGAATAAGTAATGACTGACATAACTTATCGGTTGAAACGTCGAAAACTAAGCGGGGTGAAATAGGGGAGTAGTTATTATTCTTTACTTTAAAGCGTAGAGTTAAACCTTTTACATTGGAGTAACCAATTAAAATAGCCAATACCAAAACAACCAGCATTAAATAAGCCATAGCCAAAATTAAGTTGTTCTGATAATTAATTCCTAATATAAAATTCAAAACTGTGACAAATAAAAAACCGCAGCCCATTTTTGAAGGTAAAACATAAATCGTATTATGTTTTAGGGTAAGTGTATTACCTGTATGTTTATTTTTTAATAGCTTAGTAAAGAGTGCTTGTTTAAAATCAGCAAATAAAAAACCATTCTTTTTGTTGTTTCGCATTTTTGCAAATAGCATATTTTACAAGGGCACTGGAACAGCGTTTAATAACTGTTTTATTTGTAATTCACTTGTTTGTTCATCAATTCCTAATCGGTGAGCAGCCACACTTTTAAATACAGTTTGTACATCATCGGGAGTTACAAAATCTCTACCTTCAATATAAGCCCAAGCTTGTGCAGCTTTACCCATCGCTATACTGGCTCTTGGCGATAGCGGATTAGCAAAAACACCGCTTTCTCGGGTATAAGATACAAGCTCAATAATGTAATCAACGATCGGTTCTGAAATAGTCACTTTTTTAGTTTCAGACTGTATATCAATTAGTTGAGAGAAATTGATCCGTTTAGGAAGCGCATCAGAATCACGATTATTAGCACCTAAAATAAGCTTTCTTTCCGCTTTTTTTGGTGGAAACCCTAAACTTATCCGCATCATAAAACGGTCTAATTGTGACTCAGGCAAAGGGTAAGTACCTGATTGATATAAAGGATTTTGTGTAGCAATAACAAAAAATGGTGTTGGTAGGGGGTATATATCACCATCCATCGACACTTGTTTTTCTTCCATTGCTTCTAACAATGCACTTTGTGTTTTTGGTCCAGCACGGTTTATTTCATCGGCTAAAACTACTTGACTAAAAACAGGCCCTTTATGAAAAGTGAAAGTGTGTTCATTTGAATTAAATATACTCGCACCTAAAATATCTGATGGCAGTAAATCGCTGGTAAATTGAACTCGCTGATATGACAAGCCTAAAACAGAAGCAAGTGCATGTGATAACGTGGTTTTACCCATACCTGGTAAGTCTTCAATGAGTAAATGGCCTTGACTAAATAAGCAGGTTAAGGCGAGTTTAATTTGTGTTTTTTTACCAAAAATTACCTGTGATAAATCATCAATAATAGCTGTAACTGTAGAGTGCATAGTAACCTTAAAAATGTTCGACTATTTCTAATCGCTTCATTACTGTATCAACTTTTTTCGCGTTGAATGGTTTGGCAATAAAACCTTTGGCGCCAAGCTCCCAAGTATTTTGCACATTCTCTAAACTATTATGTCCAGAGCACATCACAACATGGGTGTTTGGGTAATTATCATTTAAAAACTCGAGGATTTCAGCTCCGTCAGTATCTGGTAACTCAATATCGAGAAAGATGACATTAGGAGATTTTTCTTTGATTAATGATTTTGCAGATTCAAAATCACGGCATTCTAAAATATCTTCAAAGCCTAACTCAGTTAAGATTTGATTTAAGTAGTCACGAATATCTTGAACATCATCAATAATCAAAATAGGTTCTAACGGGCGCACAAATTCCATATTGTTTACTTCTTGTGATACAGCTTAAAATTGTAGCTTCAATACTAAGCTAAGCGATAATGAAGCTCAAGAAAGATACCGCAATAAACCCAACTATTTGAAATAAATCTCATTAATGTCCGATACCGTCTAGTATTGGACATAGCAATGATATGTAAGCGCGTAACAAACACATTCTTTGATGCATAACCAATACAACCTATAATTTATATTATGTTAAATACCGTTATTTTGACGCTAATTGTAAGGGGTTGTTCATTTCTAGAATAATGATGATATGAGGATTTTCGCCCTCGTCTTTTGGAAAAGCCCATTATTACTGGGTTTGGCTAACCCTGAGCGCAAAATTAGCTAAATCTGGATTACGCTTGGTTTTAGACGAAACCTGTTCAAACTGACTCATTATCCAATCATTCCTCATTCCTGCTCATTATACGTTTAGAATTAGATCATTGTTGATCGTTTAACTTTCCTTTAAATACACTTTAAACGCCTTTTAAATACTGTTTAAATATTTTGAGCTGCCGATGTTTAAACTTTTTCGGCAGCTATAATGGTATTGAACGTTGGGCCTAGCTCTACTGTGATCATAAAACCTTGGTACGATATTTTTACTTGATTGCCTATATAAGCAAACGTATTTGGATTTTGAACTGCGTTCATTAGTTCGTGTATTTGCTTAATTGCTAGTTGGCCAGTTAAGAACTTTTCAATTTGAGCGCTGCTGACTGTAACAGCGCTACTATATATAGGTGCGTTTTTACGTGATAACTCGTTTAGTAAATTTACAGGCAAGTGCCCTAACGTAAATTGCTGGCTGTCTGGTACCGACTTTTTAAGCGCTAACTTTGCTGCTTGTAAGTTTATCTGCTTTATATAGTACTGCTGAGATTTTAAAACTGATTCGTTAAATTGTGGTACCGCTAGTTTTTGAATGTCAGTTGATAAACTCATTACTGATTTACCCGCTGCTATGTCTGCACCTAGCCATGCTTTACCAGGATTATAATCCCAACCTAGATCAATGCCTGGTTTCAGTCAAAAGTAACATTTATATTTTGATACTTTTATTACAAGATTGTTGACTTGGAACTTACTACTTCAAATTGTTATAGTAGTTTTAAACTTTTTAATGAAGAAATATATGGCTTTTTCCACTGCTTGCTTATCAAAATCACACATGCATAAAAATCTGTACATTGAGCATGATAAACGTGTTTTTGTCATTGGCGATTTAGACGCTGATTTTCAAAAGTTTGTCGATGTCCTGCACTCGGTTAAATTTGATTATAAAAATGATGTTTTGGTGATGCTCGGAGATGTAATTGACCGCGGCAATGACAGCACAAAACTAATAAAATACGCAATTGAACATAATCTAATTATGCTACTGGGTAACCATGAACATATGATGTTAGCGTCTCTTATTGATAAAGACGCAGATGCTTTTGAGCTTTGGGTGCAAAATGGTGGCGCTTGGCATTTTAATGAAAGTGAAAAAAATTTATCACTTGTATGTGATTATCTTAAAACATGTCCGGTTACATTAAAGCTCCACTTTCAAAATGAAGTGATTGCCTTATCTCACACTGCACCACTTACATGTGATTGGAACAACTTAGAATTAAATGAAGAGACACTATCAACAGATACGATAGTGCAAGAGTTTTTATGGGATAGAACTCGTGTAAAAACCCAAAGTAATGTAATAAACCCCAGCGTGTTATTTTCAATTCACGGCCATAACACAACCCAAACCCCCTATTGGCTTGGTAATACGTACCATATTGATACCAATTATTTAGCAGGTAGACCAACGATTATTAACGTAGCTGATTTAATTTCACAGTATCGCACATTAAAAAATTAATTTTACAACATACATTGCTAATTAACTGATTAATGAACAATTTATCATTAATAATAATAAAAAATCACTGGAATTTAGGCTGTTAAAAATAAATAACAGCCTAATTAACATAATGCCTTATTAGTGTAGTGCAGCAGTAAAAGGGATACTCTTACAAATATTTGCTTCTGCTATTAATATTTCCTCTAGTCGTGTATCAACATCTTTTTTAGCAAAATATTCGTACGCTAGTTCTACAAATAAATTTTTATGTTTTTCTTCTGACTTTGCAATCGCCACATAAAAATCTTTTTCTTTCCCTTCAGGCAATGCTTGTGCGACTAAAGAGAATCGTTCGTGTCCCCTCGCCTCTATAACGGCACCTACAAGCAGTCTGTCCATTAAAAATTCGTCACGGCCATTTCGAAAAACAGCGCGAATTTGTTTAACGTAAGGATCTTTTTGATCATTACCTAAATTTACGTCTCGGTCTATTAATAGCTTTAAAACTTGCTTAAAATGAATCATTTCTTCAAGTGCTAAATCAGTCATCGCTTTAACAAGTTTTCGGCGATCTGGGTAATGTGAAAGCATAGACATAGCCATGCCTGATGCTTTTTTTTCCGCTGCTGCGTGATCTTGTAAAAATGTATCAAAGTCATCAAGTACTGCTTCTGTCCACGAAAATGGAGTATGGTATTTTAATTCAAACATGGTTAATTTTACTCTTAAATAAACATCCCCGGGGCAAGCCCTTCT
>NZ_MXQF01000024.1 GCF_002165575.1 Pseudoalteromonas sp. A601 | reverse complement strand
AAGAAATTGCACTTATTATCCGAATCTAGGCTTATAAGAGCTGGAGCGTAATTAAATTATTTTAATGGTTAATGCTTCAATTTTGGAGTCGTTTATTGAGTTCAATATACAACCTCCTCTTAAAATATCAATTGGGTTCGGTCAACCCCTACACACCTTCACCCCATCTCCCGCATGCTTAAGTGCGATAATCTGGCCTTGGCTGTTGTGTGCCATGGCGAGCATGTCGCCCATGGTGATGCCGCTTTCAATGGCGTGTTTGGTGTTTAGGTCATTCAATAATGAGTTTTTTATCTGAATGAGCACTTCGCTGTGGCAGCTGGCGATGTACCAGTCGTCATCTACGCTAACTAATTTTCCGTATTCAATGTAGCGCTGTTGATGTAGGCGCAGGTCGGCGGCGAGCTTGTTGTCGAGTTGTTGTTTTTTACGGGTAATTTCACTTGAATAACTGCCCGCATTGTCTACTTGGTGCACTTCTATAAAGTGATAGTTACTTTGCTGTACGGCATACGTGTTAAGTGTGCTTTGTTGCTCGGGATTGTTATCTGTGGTGTTAAAAACGGTAAAGCCCAGTACGACTAACGCACAGGCGAGGCCGGTCATTTGTAGCGGGAGTAAAAAGCGGGTGGGCTTTTTGTTTGGAGCGCTATCTGAGAGCTGCGTTAATGTGGCACGTTGCTCTGAGCTGAGGGTATGGCGTTTTTTACGCTCACTAAAATGTTGTTCAAGTTGGTGTTCAAACTGCTCGTTATGCTTGGTCATTGTCAGCTCCTAATATGATTTTTAAATTTTGTTTTGCATAACGTAGCCGTGTTTTTACGGTTTCATGATTACTTTGGGTAATATGCTGTATATCGTCGAGTGAAAAGCCTTCTTGTTGTAAACTGAGGGCTTCACGTTGCACAAAGCTTAGCTGCATTAAAGCGCGATTAAAGCTGTCATAGTCAAAACTGGGCTCTGTTTGAGCGGTTGTTATTGCTGTATTCTCTTCAAGTTCAACGAAGCGCTGTTGCTTGCGGTATTCATCAATTAACGCATTGCGAGCTAAGCGAAATAGCCAGGCTTTAGGGTGGTTTTGACCTTGATAGTGATGGCGTTTTTCCATCACTTTTAACCACGTTTGCTGGCTAATATCAAAGGCGAGTTGCTCATTACTTTGCGTCACTAAATAATGATATAAGTCGTTACCGAACAAGGTGACGAGCTTAGTTAAGTGACGTGTGTCGCCACTTTTTGCATAGTCAGCTAAGTAATCATCACTTGGCTGACTAATAAACCATGATTTTAAACTTGTAAGCATAGGCACCCTAGTATGTATTCGCGCTACTGGTTTTGGTCTAATTTAAAGTCAAGCTGCACACTTTGACCAGTTTGTAGTTGTGCTACTCCATCAATCACTTTAGGGCGGTATTTCCAACGCTTGATTGCTCGCAGTGCTTCGCGGTCAAAAATACGTTTTGGTTCAGAGTCAGTTACTTGCGCATCAATAACTTCACCACTTGGTGAAACATTAAAGCTTAATTGTACCCAACCTTCAATGCCTTCACGTGCTGCAATTGTCGGGTATTTAGGGTTAATTCGCACAATGGGTGTTGCTTCACCTGTGGGTTGTTGTAAATGTGTTTTAATATCTCCACCTATTTTATCAATACTAATATTGGGTGTAATTGCTGTTGTGATTACATTGGTATCAGTGCTAGGCGGGTTACGGGGCGGTACCTTTGGCGGTGTTTGCATTTTTGGCGGCGGCGGTAGTGTTTGCTTTTGTTGCACTTTGGTATCTTCAGGTACTTGAAATATTTCTACTACAATATCTTTAGTGTTTAAATTTGTGGCGCGTTGCTCACCACTGATTAAGTATTGCATAAAAGCGAATGCGGCAAACGTCATGGCTGCACCACCAATAATTGCGGTTGATGTTTTTAATGTTGGGTTAGTGTGTGGAAAATCTAATGTTTGCATAAGCGAGCCTTTGTAATTAAGAACATAGTGATTTGTAAAACGTGTGATAAATTAAAAAGGGGTGATATTTTTTTATAGCTTTTGCTTATTTATTTAAATTTTTATATAGCTGTTTTATTAGGTTGTTGTATTTTATGTTAAAGTTAAAGGGCTTTAGTCGTCTTTCATTTATGTTTATACAAGGTATAAATTCCAAATATGTTTGTAATCGATAATATAATTCTTGTCAGTGCCGTATTAATTTTATTGGGGGTTATTTCGAGTAAGTTATCTGCTCGAGTTGGCCTACCTGTACTTGTTTTATTTTTACTTGTTGGCATGCTCGCAGGGGAAGATGGCATTGCCGGTATTTCATTTGATAATGCCGAGGCAGCTCATGCACTCGGTACGTTAGCTCTGGCGATTATTTTGTTTGATGGGGGGCTGCAAACACCGATAGGCTCTATTAAAAAAGTTTGGAAACCTGCATCAGCGCTGGCAACTGTTGGGGTATTTTTTACTGCGGTGATTACCGGCCTAGTGGCTACATATATTCTTCAATTACCTGTATTACAAGGCGTTTTATTAGGGGCTATTGTTGGCTCAACCGATGCCGCAGCCGTTTTTGCGCTACTACGAAGTGCGGGTATCCATTTAAATAAAAAGCTTAAATCAACACTAGAAATCGAAAGTGCATCAAATGATCCAATGGCTATATTTTTAACCATTGGCTTGCTTGAAGTTTTAGTCAATGAAATGAAATTTGGCGCTGGATTATTACTTTTGTTTGTCCAACAAATGGGCATAGGGGCATTGTGTGGTGTGCTCATTGGTAAGTTAGCTATGTGGCTGATAAACACAATTAAGCTCAATACATCGGGTTTGTATTTAGTGATGGTGACTGCATTTGGTTTGTTGTCATTTGGTTTATCAGCATCGTTGGGCGGTAGTGGTTTTTTAGCTGTATTTATAACCGGTGTCATCATAGGTAATAGCGAATTTGTATACAAGCGTGGTATTTTTCTGTTTCACGATGGCTTAGCGTGGCTGGGTCAAATAACGATGTTTGTGGTGTTAGGTTTACTGATTAATCCTTCGTCATTAGTTGGTGTGTGGTTAGAAGGACTACTTATTGCATTAGCGCTTATTTTTATCGCTCGGCCTCTTGCTGTGGCACCTATTTTAAAGTTATTTGGGTTCAGTAATAAAGAAACCGTTTTTGTTTCGTGGGTGGGGCTGCGTGGTTCAGTGCCAATTATTTTGGCTATTTTCCCTTTACTATTTGGCTTACCGGGGGCTGAGCTTATCTTTAATGTGGTGTTTTTCGTGGTGCTTATATCGGCAACATTGCAAGGTGCAACGATGCCATGGATTGCTAAAAAACTAGGTTTGGTTGAACCACCGCCAGTACATGCCGCAGCAAAGCTTGAAATTACCGCACTTAATGAAATTGATATTGAGATTGTAGAATATACCCTCAGTGATGAGTCGCGAGTTGTAGGACGGCGCTTATCAAGAGCTGCACTACCTGAGAGTGTTGTAGTTGCGATGATTACCCGGGGTACATCAACAATTCCACCAAGAGGCTCAACGACATTAAAATCGCAAGATCATCTCTTTGTGGTTTTAAAGCCTAAAAATAGGGCGTTTGTAGATTTAGTTTTTGCAGCAACAGATGAAACGCACCAAGATGATAATCATCTAACAAAGAATGAACTTCGTGTTAAGGGAGTCACTTTAGTCGGTGATATTTATTACTCGTATAATATGAAGATAGATGCGCCCGAAAATCTAAGTTTAGAAGAATTAATTAACGAGAAGTTAGATCAGCCTCTGCGTAAAGGGGCTACGTTGGTGATAAATAATGTGCATCTGCGTGTGATCACTATGGTTAATACGCGCATTGTGACTATTGGCTTAAAATATATAAATGATAAGAGTAAAGAAATTACAGTTAATTAAGCTGTGGTATGTTGGTACTAAAAGCTTGCGCTATTAGTTACAATAGCTTGTTATTTTTACTCTTATTTTACTAGGCAGTTATGCAACTTATTCAAATTGATAAAGCTCGTTATCGTAAGCACTTAAACCGCGTCATTATTGGCTGCGGTTTAGCGTTAGCGGGTGGCAGTTTAGCTATTTCGCAAACTTTGATTGCGTTGTTTCCGGATGAAAGTGGCAGCCACTTTCATTGGAATTTATTGGGTGTTGTGGTGACGAGTGTTGCTATTGCCTTTTTACTTAACAAATACCGCAAACACGTCTGCATGACCGAAGTAGTGTACGTGTGGGAGCTTAAACAAGCGCTCAATAAAATTACCCGTAAAATGCCGAAGCTTAAAGCTGCTGGGCGCGAGGGCGATGCGAATGCATTACTCGCTATTCATTATAGTTACGCAGGGTCACGTTTGTTGTGGCAGCTTGACGATAATACTATCACTATGGATGAATTAGCTATTAAACAAGCTGAGCTAGATAGTGTTGCTGAGAAGTTTAACTTAACGTTAAACGCAGATGATTACGATGAAGCAATTCTAAAACAATATTAATGAACTCAATTAACGCTATAAGCGTATGTTTAATTAAATTAAAATACGTTTATAGTGCTGAACATGAATAAAGTAACCCCCAAAAAATTGCTCAACAGTAAATGGACAGCGGTATCTCCTATCAATAAAGACAAACATTTCATGATCACAGTGATAGAATTTGATGAAGAAGGCCATGTTATCCATTGTGAGATAGAAGCGCTTATGTCTAAACGTACGCAGGTTATCGATTGGCTACAATTAAAAGATCAACACATCTGGTTACAAGGTTGGAAGTGATAAGTTATGATAAAGTTCTTATCCATAAAAGGCTGTAAACATGATGAATACTAAGCTGTACAAAGTGGTACTTAATTTAGCTGGTGAATTGGTAGAAGCAGCGCAAAGAAAAGATCAAAAGCGGTTTGATATGCTTTACAAGCAGCTATCTACATTGTGTACTGAGAATGAAAATACGCCAAAAGATCACCCTGTGCAGTGGGAAACTCTCGCTGACTTTACCGATGAATTTGCTGATGCAATAACGCTTTATGAAAAGGCGTTAGCAAAAGCAACCGTAATCAATGCGAAAGATTACATGTCATCAATAAGCTATTCATTAGCCACTATGCACCTTGAGTTAGGGCAAGAAGAGGCGGCAATTACTGCGCTGGAAAGTGCCAAAGTCAGTGCAAATAAAATTGCCGATAAAGAGCTAAAAGCCGAAATTGATGAATTGTTAGCTGATTTAAAAAGTTAAGAAACAAGGATCTAAAGCGTGAAAAAAGTGCTGGTGGTATGTTTGGGTAATATTTGCCGCTCCCCAACAGGAGAGGCCGTTTTACGTGCTAAGGCATTGCAAAAGAATGTTGAGCTTGAGGTCGACTCAGCAGGGACGGCAGCTTATCACTGTGGTAACCCTCCTGATAAGCGCTCTCAAGCGGCGGCTTTAAAGCGAGGTTATTCATTTAAAGGTATCCGTGCACGACAAGTCGAGCAGGGGGATTTTGAATATTTTGATTTAATCTTGGCAGCGGATCGACAAAATCTAACGGATTTAAATGCTCTTTGCCCTGCACACTTACAGTATAAATTAGCGCTTTTCTTAAGTTATGGCGACAGTGATATTGAAGAAATACCAGACCCATACTACGGTGGCGATAATGGCTTTGAGCAGGTGCTCGATTTAATCGAAGATGCCAGTGATAAATTACTCGATAGTTTATAATGATAGCCCTAACAAGGGCTATCATTTGATAGCTTAACTGCCGATTCTAAAATCAAGTTGCACTTCAGTTGTGGCAACTACGGCTTGGCCATTTTCAAACTTAGGTGCGTAGCGCCACTTTTCCATGGCCTTTACTGCTTCTCTTTCAAAGGCTGTTCCGCCTTTAGATTTAATTACTTCAATATTTTCAACAAAGCCTGTTTTACTTACGTCAAAGCGCATCTGAACGTAGCCGTCTCGTCTTTGTTTTACTTTGTTCATTGGGTACTCGGGAGGTTCGCGATAAAGGGGGGTTTGTTCTTGATCTTCTTTCCAAGGAACCATTTTAGCTATGGCGATACAGTGTTTAGTGGCTTCGTCACTTTGGCCTTCTTTCTCATAAAGGTAGACAAGTTTTGAGTGCGCAGAAAGCTCTGCTTGGTGATCAAAGCTGAGCTCTTTATCAAACACACTGACTACACGGTTTAGTCGCTCTATTGCTGTGCTGTAGCGTTTTTTCCCTTGTGCAAATGCCGCCACTAAGAAGTCTGCTTTTATGCGTTCAACTGAGTTTTCGGGTAAATTTTTGCTATAGTATTCATCTGCTTGCTCTAAATATTTGCGTGCTGTTAGGTATTTACTACCTCGGTAGTTATAAGCGAAGTCTTTTGCGGCGCTCAGTTTTAAGTCCGCTGCAAGTTTAGGTAACCCTTGCTTATCTAGTAATTCTATAACTTGCTCGTATAAATCAGCAGCTCTATTTGCTGAAGGAGCGCTATTGGCCATGCCTGATAAAGGGTCGACAAGCTCTAAACTTTTGGCACTATGATTGTTTAGTAAAATTTCATAAGCGCTGTTGAATAGTTGGTAACGCTTAGCTTTTAATTCTTTATTGGTATTGGCTATTTCGTTAGCGTAATTAACAGCTAGATTTGCTGTGTTGTCTGATTGCAGGCCGTAAACTTTTTTACCCAATTTATAGGCTTGCTCAGCGAAAGGTAAGGCATCGTCCGTGGTTTGTTGTGCAGCTAAATAACCTTGGTAGGCTGATTTAAATTGCTTATTTAAGCTGTCATCAGCTGATACGTAACCGCTAAAAGCGAGGCTTAAGCACAGTATTAATGCAGGTACTTTCATAATCATCCTTATTATTGTTAGAAAGTTAAGACTATCAAATGGGTACGATATTGTCATTGAGTAATATGTTATAAAAGCAAAATTGGATGAAACGTCTTTTGAAACTCGTATCTTGAGGTGGTTCGGGTATAATACTTGAATTGCAGGTAACAGCCTCAATATAGTTACCACTTATTGCGATGAACTTCATTAATGCTATTTTGTGATGATCTTAGATTTACAGTATCACATTTGCAGTATCGCATTTACTTTATAAATTTGGATTTGTCGTGGCGCAAGTAAGAGCTAGAGTCCAACTAAACGTTGGCAAAAACAGTGATATCCCCGCAGAAATTATTTCCTTTAGCGGCTTAAATGATGGTCAAGAGCATGTTGCTTTGGTATTTAACAATGCCGATAGTAAACAGCCAGTGCCGCTTATTCGCATGCACTCAGAGTGTTTAACAGGTGATGTATTTCATTCATCGCGCTGTGATTGTGGTGAGCAACTCAATGAATGCATCGAAATGATGCATGAGCAAGGCGGAATATTACTCTACCTTCGCCAAGAAGGTCGTGGTATTGGTTTGTATAATAAAATTGATGCTTACGTGTTGCAGTCGCAAGGCATGAATACCTATGAAGCAAATAACCATTTAGGCTTTGCTGATGATTTACGTGACTTTTCTGATGCTGTTTTAATGCTTGAGGCAATGGGCTTAACTCACGTTAAATTGATGACTAATAATCCGAAAAAGCTAAATGCTTTAAAAGATGCTGGCATTGAAGTTGATTCGGTAATTGGCACTCACGCTCATATCAAGGCGGGTGTTGCTGGTAATAAGTCTTACCTCGAAACCAAAATTAAACACGGTGCGCATATGTTAGATATAAAGAAGGTTAAAAAACCGTAGTTTTACAGTCTCGCCCCTGTAATCCCATTAAGCGCCGAGTTATACTCGGCGTGTTTTGTTGTTAATTTAAGAGCGTCTATGTCAATCGAGTTACGAGTATTTAAAGCCGAAGCAGGGGTTAAGTGGTTTAAAGCCGGTTGGCTTATATTTAAAACCCAGCCACTCACATTCATTTTTATGCATTTATTTATTGGTGTGGTGGGTTTACTGTCGTTATTTTTGCCATTCCTACAAATTATAGCAGCCCTGGCAACTCCGTTTTTAACTGCTGGATTTTATCAAGCCGTGCTAACCAAGCAGCAAGGCGGAAAAATTATGCTGGCAGATATTCTCAAGCCTTTCTCAGCCAAAGGTAACCGTACAGGCTTGCTGCGTTTAGCGCTTTATCAAATGGCAGCGGGCGTTTTAATGGCGTTGTTAGCAAATGGCTTGTTTGGTGAGGCAGTGGCTATTATGAGTGACCCGAATGTTGATCCCAATATTGCATTACAACAAGTGATTGAGAGTATCTCGATGGCCAATTTAGTCTTGTTTTTATTAGCCGTTTCATTTTACCTAACGGCGTTTGCCTATGCGGTACCACTGGTTTACTTTAATCAACAAAAACGTATTTTTGAAGTACTGAAAAGCTCATTACTGGTGTTTTATCATAATATGGCGCCATTGAGCGTGTATGGCGCTATTTGTGCGGTGTTTATGGTTATATCTGCGTTTTTAACCTTCTTACCGCTGTTGGTTTTAATGCCAATTTGCTACATTAGTTTTTTTGTTTCATATCAGGCTATTTTTATGCCAGTTGTTCCACCGGCCGAGAACGGGGCTACTGAGCCGAAAAATAACGATACAGGGCGTTTTGACGCTTAATGACACAAATGGACGAAGCACTTAAAAAAAAGCTAAAGAATTACGTACTGTGGTTACTTGGTCGGCAAGAATATTCGCGTCGAGAGTTAACCCAAAAATTACAGCAAAAAGAAGCAACACCTGAATTTATCGATGATTTATTGAATTGGTGTGAAGAACACAATTTTATAAATGAACAGCGATATGTTGAAGGGTTTGTTCGCCGTCACATTGCTAAAAAGCATGGCCTAAAGCGTATACAAAACGAGGCCATGGGAAAAGGAATTGATAGAGCCTTGCTCAACACAATTGTTGAAACAATGGAAATAGATTGGTTTCAACTAGCGCAGGATGCGTATTTAAAAAAGTATTCAAATGCACAGAACGATTTCGACTACAAAGAAAAAGCCAAACGTACGCGCTATTTAATGTATCGAGGGTTCAGTTACGAACAAATAGATTTTGCAATGCAAGCACAGTAAAAAATGGGTGAGACTTTCAAATGCAGCACATGACTACCGCACAGATCAGGCAACAGTTTTTAGACTTTTTTGCCTCTAAACAACACCAAATTGTTCCATCAAGCTCGCTAATTCCGGGTAACGATGCGACGCTATTATTTAATAATGCCGGTATGGTGCAATTTAAAGATGTTTTCTTAGGCGCAGAAAGCCGCCCTTACAACCGTGCAACCAGCTCACAGCGTTGTGTGCGTGCCGGTGGTAAGCATAATGATTTAGAAAACGTAGGTTATACCGCGCGTCACCATACATTTTTTGAAATGCTAGGTAACTTTAGCTTTGGTGATTACTTCAAACAAGACGCAATAAAGTTTGCGTGGCAGTTCTTAACTGAAGTTGTGAAACTTCCGCAAGAAAAGCTACTCGTGACTATTTATCACACTGATGAAGAAGCGTTTGATTATTGGTCAAAAGATATAGGCTTACCAAGCGAGCGTATCATCCGTATTGACACCGCTGATAATTTCTGGTCAATGGGTGATACTGGCCCGTGTGGCCCATGCTCTGAAATATTCTACGATCATGGTGAAGAAATCTGGGGTGGTCCTCCAGGTTCACCTGAAGAAGATGGTGACCGTTTCATCGAGATTTGGAACTTGGTATTTATGCAATATAACCGTCAAAGCGACGGCACCATGGAGCCATTACCAAAACAGTCAGTTGATACCGGAATGGGACTTGAGCGTATTGCTGCTATTTTACAGGGTGTACATTCAAACTACGAAATCGACTTATTTCAAGGCCTAATTAAAGCCGCTGCGATAATCACTAATGCTCAAGATATGGATGACAAGTCACTACGTGTAGTGGCGGATCATATTCGTTCATGTGCGTTTTTGATTTCTGATGGTGTTATGCCTTCAAATGAAGGGCGAGGTTATGTACTGCGCCGTATTATTCGCCGTGCAGTTCGCCATGGTAACAAGCTAGGTGCTCAAGGTGCGTTTTTCTATAAGTTAGTTGCCGCGTTAATTGAGCAAATGGGTCAAGCATATCCTGAGCTTGCTAAGCAGCAAGAAATTATCGAAAAAGTATTACGTATTGAAGAAGAACAGTTTGGTAAAACGCTTGAGCGAGGCTTAGCTATTTTAGAAGATAGCTTAACTAACTTGAGCGGTGATGTGATTCCGGGTGAATTAGTATTTAAACTTTACGATACCTATGGTTTCCCAGCCGATTTAACGGCTGACGTTGCCCGTGAACGTTTTATGACGATTGACGAGCAAGGCTTTCAAGAGTGCATGGATGTGCAGCGTAAAACTGCGCAACAAGCAGGTAAATTTGGTGCCGATTACAACCAGCAATTAAAGTCTGATAAACACACTGACTTTAAAGGTTATGACGCAACTCAATACAGCGGCACTGTGATTGAAATGTTTGCCCAAGGTGAATCTGTTTCTGTACTTGAAGATGGCCAGCAAGGCATTGTCGTACTTGACCGTACGCCATTTTATGCAGAATCAGGCGGCCAAATTGGCGACACAGGTAAACTAGTGGTTGCCGGTGGCGAGTTTAGCGTTACCAATACCACAAAATTAGGTAATGCATTTGCTCACCACGGTACTGTAATGGGCCGTATTGGTGTGAATGATAAGGTTGAAGCAACAATTGATGATACCCGTCGTGAGCGCGTTAAAAAGAACCATACAGCTACGCATATCTTGCATGAAGCACTACGTCAATTACTGGGTGATCATGTATCGCAAAAAGGCTCTTTAGTTGATCCTGAGCGTTTACGTTTTGATTTCTCGCACTTTGAAGCGGTCACTAAAGATGAGCTTCGCGAAATAGAGCGCGTAGTGAACGACGAAATTCGTCGTAACTTTGCTCTTAACACTGAGCTTATGGCTATTGATGATGCTAAAGCAAAAGGTGCAATGGCCTTATTTGGTGAAAAATACGATGACGAAGTACGCGTAGTAACAATTGGTGATTACTCAATTGAGCTATGTGGTGGTACTCACGTTAAGCGTGCTGGCGATATCGGTTTATTCAAAATTGTATCAGAGAGTGGTATTGCAGCGGGTGTTCGTCGAATTGAAGCGGTAACAGGCGCCGATGCAATTGCTTATGTGAGTGAGCAAGAGCAATACTTAAATGATGTTGCCGCGCTTGTTAAAGGCGACAGTGCATCGGTACTTGAAAAAGTAACGGCTTTACTTGAAAAGTCAAAAGGCCTTGAAAAGCAAATCGCACAACTTAACGATAAACTAGCAAGTGCCGCTGGCGCATCATTACTTGACTCCATTGTTGAGATTAACAGTGTTAAACTGCTTGTTGCGAATGTTGAAGGCACCGAATCAAAAGCCTTACGTGGCATGGTTGATGACCTGAAAAACAAGATTGGCTCAGGTGTTATTGCGCTCGGTGTTGCAGATGGTGCTAAAGTAAGCCTTATCGCAGGTGTTACTAAAGACTTAACTGGTAAAGTTAAAGCTGGTGAGCTGGTAAATCACATGGCTTCACAAGTCGGTGGTAAAGGCGGCGGTCGTCCTGATATGGCGCAAGCCGGTGGTTCACAACCTGAGAACTTAAGCACTGCACTTGATAGTGTCACGCCATGGTTAACTGAGCGCGTATAAGCTTAAGTGGCACTTATAGTTCAAAAGTTTGGCGGCACTTCGGTAGGATCTATCGAGCGTATTGAAGCTGTCGCCGACCTTGTTGTTAAAAATAAGCAACAGGGGCACCAAGTGGTAGTTGTACTCTCTGCTATGTCAGGTGAGACCAACCGCCTTATTAACCTTGCCAAACAAATTGATGCTCGCCCGAGCAGTCGTGAACTCGATGTTTTATTAACCACCGGTGAGCAAGTTTCAGTTGCTTTGCTTGCGATGGCGATTATTAAGCGTGGCCATTCAGCTGTGAGTTTACTCGCCGACCAAGTAAATATTCAAACAGATAACATGTTTGGTAAAGCCCGAATTACCGATGTTGCGGCTACGCGTTTAAAGCAGGAACTAGAACATAACCGGATTGCAATTATTGCTGGCTTTCAGGGGCGTGATATTGAAGGTAATATCACTACATTGGGTCGTGGTGGTACTGATACCTCAGCAGTTGAAATTGCCGGTGCCATTAGTGCAGACGAGTGCCAGATTTATACCGACGTTGATGGCGTATACACTACAGATCCGCGTATTGAGCCTAAAGCTCGGCGCATGAGTCATGTAACCTTTGAAGAAATGCTCGAAATGGCCAGTTTAGGTGCTAAAGTATTGCATATTCGCTGTGTTGAAGCGGCGGGGAAATATAATCTACCGCTTCGCGTATTATCTAGTTTTAACCCAGATCAAGGTACCTTGATAAGCTTTGAGCAAACCGACATGAAAAATAACGTAGTTTCTGGAATCGCATTTAATCGTGATGAAAGTTTAATTCAGGTCAAAAACGTGCCTGCTGGCACACAATATTTAGCTACTATTTTGAAACTTTTTGCAGATAATGGCATCGAAATAGATATGATTAATCAAGTTAATCATAAATTTGAAAAAATAGACTATGCTTTTACTGTGCACAGCAATGATTTTGAACAAGCGCTTGAAGTATTACAAAACAACCACCATATTATCAGTAGTACCGAAATTTCTGGTTGTCAGGCTGTTGCAAAAGTTTCAGCTGTTGGTGCAGGTATGAAATCACACTCTGGTGTGGCAAGTTTATTTTTTGATGCACTTGCTCAAGAAAATATTAAAGTGTTGTTGGTATCAACATCTGAGATAAAAATATCAGTTTTGATCGACGAAAAATATTTAGAGCTAGCTGTTCGTGCATTACACAGAGTTTTTTTAACAGAAAATGAATAGAAATAGAGTTTTTACTTACTTTTAAGATTTATTTTCTTTAAGATACGAACGCGGAATCTTTTAATTTATTGGAATATGGGAGCAAGAGAATGCTAATACTAACTCGTCGAGTAGGTGAAACCCTAATGATTGGTGACGAAGTAACAGTCACTGTACTAGGTGTTAAAGGAAATCAAGTACGTATTGGTGTAAATGCACCTAAAGACGTTTCGGTTCATCGTGAAGAGATTTACATGCGTATTCAAGCTGAAAAGTCTAACCCTAATCCGGGCAATGCTTAATCAACGAATCAATTGAATTGATATAAAAGAGCCGCTATTTAGCGGCTCTTTTTTGTATGTAGTTTATTGCTTCATCACTCAACACACTATTAGATATGTATTGCATCCCTTGCTTACTCTTAAGCAAAATACCACGAGGTGTAAAAATGACCTCATCGATTTGCTGCCATTTTATTTGATAGCTTTTATGTGGATTTTCACTGCTAAAGCCTTGCTCGTCGATTGTTAACTTTGCCTTTGAATCAGATGCACGACTGAACATTTGCCTTGTGACCCACCAAGGTCTACGGTAATAAAAAGCAACACATTCAAGAACAGCAGCCATAATCATAAAGTTACCTAGGTAGTGTTGTTCTAGCGCATAAATCGAAATTAACCCTAAGCTAATTAAAAGTACTAAAAAGGCATATTTAGGTTTGGCCTGCGCACTGTAAGGCAGTGACTCGTCGAAACATTCGTAGAAGTAGGGCTTATCAAGCGTGTAGCTGGTGGTAAATTGCATAATTTGGCTATTTATTTTATCAGTTGCCTTATTTTAACAAGACTAAATATAAAAAGCCGTTTCTTTTAGCTGTCATTATAAGATGGTTTAATAGCATTGCTTATTTAGAGGAGTATGTATGTTCATAACTGTAAGTATGACCTTAGCTTTATCTATTGGGGCTTTATCGAATAATGAGTTAATGATTACCCCAGCAACCAGCACTGACTTTTTAGTTATTGCAGATATGCCATATACTCCAATAGACACTGCTAATTTACGTGAAGATGGAGTATTAGGTCAAAAATTAAAGCACACACCCCATGGGTTCTTAATGCACCTAGGTGATATCAAAGCCGGCTCGCAGCCGTGTACAAATGAGCTACTTGAGCGTAATAAACAACTACTTCGAAACCTTACTGAGCAACCCTTTATTTATACCCCTGGGGATAATGAGTGGACAGATTGCGACCGCGCCACTTTAAGCCCGCGTTATGATGAACTCGAAAGATTGGCATTTATTAAAACCTTAATGTACACACAAGAGTATCAACAACAGGCAGGGCAATTAACTGATTATAAAACACAAAAAAATATGCTGGAAAACGCACGTTGGCAGTTTGCAGGGGTTGAATTTAAAACCTTGCATATAGCCGGCACTCACAATGGTCGTAGACAAATATTGATGACAGATAAGCACAAGGCTAATGAGGCAGCAGCGCAGCGCGATAAATTAAACCTTGAATGGTTATTTGCTGCAAACCCCGACGCTAAAGGGTATGTCATTGGCTTTCAGGCAGATATTTATACTCATGGCACTGAGCAGCCCGCTTGCAGCGGGTCAGTAGTTGATAATTGTGATGGCTTTAAAGTATATCGTGAAGCAATAGCCGACTTTGCTGAGTCAGTTAAAAAACCAGTGCTGGTTATTCATGGTGATACAGGACCTTATTGCCAGCAATTGATGGGTGAACACGTAACACGCTTAAATGCGCCCGGAGATTACATGGTAAGTGATATAACCCAAGTAAGCATAATATCTAATGAAGGAAAGCCTCGTTGGCAAATAAGTAGCTTAAAAACCGGTAAACCATTAACGCGGGAATGCCATTAAACTAGGGTTGGTTGGGTATATTTAATCATCCGCCATTCCTGCATCTTTTATCAAGTTTTCAAGTTCATCTTGTAGCTCAAATAATTCAGGTTCGATATGGCTTAGTTCGCAATCACTTTTCAAAGCGGTTTCTAAAGCTTCGGCTAAATTTTTCAGCTTAGGAACACCAGTATAACAACATGCACCATGGAATTTATGAATAATACTTAGTACATGTTCACAATCTTGACTTTGTATCGCCTCGTCTAGTAAACGTAAAGTCTCTGGTACGCTTAATAGCAACATATTTAGCATTTCAAGCGCAAGCTCATGTTTGCCGCCAGCACGTTGCAATGCTAATGGCCAGTCAAGCGAACTACTGTTGAATGGTGGTTCATAGTGGGTTTGTTCTTGGCGGCTTTTATCGCGTTTAAGTGGCGACTTAGGGCTGTGATCACTAATGATCTGTTTTAGCATGTCTTCATCAATCGGCTTGGTTAAATAACCTTTAAAGCCATCTTTTATTAACTGCTCTTTTTCACCTGCTAGAGCATGTGCGGTTACAGCTATAATAGGTGTATCTTCGTTTAAAGATGATTCTCGAATGAGTTTACATGCAGTAATCCCATCCATAATCGGCATTTGAATGTCCATAAAAATAATATCGTATTTATGGCTTTTACTTAGGCTATATGCTTGAGAACCATTATGAGCGGTATCAATTATTTCGATTTGTTCTTCAAGTAAAGTACAAATGAGTTTTAAATTGGCGTCGTTATCATCAACCACTAATACCTTTAGTGGCAGTAGCTTCTCGTCATTTTCTTCAATGTTGTGCACCGGGTGATCAAGGCGATATGGCGCGGCCAGTACTTCACATAATTTACGGTGGTTTAACGGTTTACTTAAACACGCATCAGCGCCACTGCCAATATATGCTTCACGCATACTATGAGAGACGGTGTTGAGCATTAAGTAAAGATAATCAGTGGAATTGCGTGCAGCTTTTATGTAGCTTTTTAGTCGCTGCATTTCATCAACTGAAGCTACATGGCCAATAATACAAATATCGTAATTAAAGTCTTTATTAATTTCTTCTAAAAAGCACTCTTCACTAAAACAACCTGTAACTTGGGTATCCCATTCGTTTAATAATGATAATACGGCATGGTGGGTGTGCTCGTGTGGTTCAAGGTATAAGATACGCTTATTGGCAAGCGATTTACTTGGTAAGTCACTGTTATAACCATGACTCGGTAAATTAAATACACCGTTAAAAGTAAAGCATGTACCATGGCCCGGTGCTGAGTTTAACGTAATACGCCCACCCATCGCTTCAACGATGTGTTTGGTAATAATTAGGCCCAGTCCGGTGCCACCAAACTTACGGGTAATACTTGAGTCTGCTTGGCCAAATGGTGTAAACAAGGCGTCTTGTTTATCCATAGGGATGCCTACACCTGTATCTGTTATAGATACTAAAATAGAGGTGCGCTCTTCATCTAATAAACGATGCCCTACGTCGACTTTAATAGCGCCTTTCTCAGTAAACTTAATCGCGTTACTGATGAGGTTAATAAGTACTTGTTTAAAACGAGTTGGATCGCCGGTAATGTTGTCGGGAACTTGTGAATTGATATAAATAGATAACTCAAGTTGTTTTTCATCAGCACTTGGCGCGAGAAGTGTGAGCACTTCATTGATGTTATCTCGCAACTGAAACTGTATAGATTCAAGCTCCATAGCACCGGCTTCAAGTTTAGAAAAGTCTAAAATATCACTGATAATGGTCATCAAGCTATTGGCTGAAAGCTCAATGGTATCTAGGTAATCCTTTTGGTGCTTATTCAGTGGCGTTTTATGTAGTTGACGAGTAAAACCAATAACACCATTGAGCGGAGTACGTAATTCATGACTCATTTTGGCTAAAAAGTCAGATTTAACTCGGTTCGCATCTTGCGCGTCTGTTTTTGCAATATTGAGCTGGATATTTTGTGTTTCGTACATTTCAAGCGACTCACGCAAGTCGCTGGTAGCTTGGTCGATATGCTTTTGCATCTCGTCTTTTTGCATCACCATGGTATCTGAAATAGTATTTAAACCTTGGCGTAGTAGTTCAAACTCTCCCATCATTGGAGTATTCAAGCCAGTATCTCTTTTACCTTCAGTAAGCTTATCGGTGGCAAGTACTAACTTATTGAGTGGAGTCATAAACATTCTACTCAAACGTATTGCCAAAATAACCGCTAACAATAATGCAAAAATAATCACTATGCCGCTGACTAATAACGCTTGTTGCTGGCCAATAATTGCTTGGTCTTTATTTAATTGAACAATCACAGTGCCTATGGATGTTTGAAATGCAGTATCATTCCAGTGCGCTTCTGGTGTTGAGTGATTTATGATTGGCGTGTAAAAAGTAATAAAGTCACTACTTTGCACCACTTTAGTTGTTTTATTCGTGCTCAGATGTTCGCTAAGCATAAGGTCGTCAAAATCACGATGATAATTACTAGTCAGAACGAGCTGTTCATTTACATCAAAAATAGCGATAGTTTTTATAGCAGGAGAGTGTTTGTTATGAGTATGACTGATCAGTCTATTGAGCAGTTGCTTATTTTTTACTAATAAAGGTTGCTCAATTGCGATAGATAAAGGCTCGGAAATAGTTGTTCCTTGCTGATATAATATTTCATCAAGCTCAAAGTAACGATTTATTGTAAAATAACCGCCGAGTAATAATCCGATCAGTACGGTGGGGATCAATGTGAGTGTTAAAACTGAGTCACGCAAACCGAGTTTAGTCATAGAATAAATGTTGTTATCATTTTTAGTTATCTAAGAGTATATACTTATAAGCGAGTAATCAATCTTGCCCGCTAAATCAATATGTAAGGTGTTGCCTGATGGCACAGTTTTTCCAAGCTAAAAAAAAGACCCTATCAGGGCAAACAGTGCCATTGACCATCACAGGCATGGATCACCAAGGACGAGGAATAGCCAAACACAAAAATAAAGTGTGTTTTGTCAGTGGTGCATTAAGTAACGAAGTCGTCAAAGCTCAGTTAACAGAGGATAAAGCTCGTTATAGCGTGGCAAAAACACTCAAAGTAGTACAAGCGAGTGATGCCAGAGTCGAGCCTTTTTGTGAGCATTATCATCAATGTGGTGGTTGTCAGTTACAGCATTTAAGGTTGGATCAGCAGTTGGTTGAAAAACAAGCTGCTGTGAGTCAGTTGTTTGCTAAATTTGCAAAACTAGACGATATGGCGTGGCAATCACCTTTATTAAGTGAGTCAAAGCATTACCGCCGTAGTGCTCGATTGGCCGTAATGTATGACAAAAGCGCTAAAAGAATGCGCGTAGGTTATAGGGCACAAGGCTCTAAGCAAATTATTAGTATTAATAAATGCCCGGTGTTGAGCAGCGTTTTTGATGATGTTTTTAACCAATTTGATACGCTTTTAAATACCCATCATGAATTACGCAGTGTAAGCCACATTCAATTATGCCAAGCAGATGAGCAAAACTTTGTTATCTTGCGCCATACTAAAGCTATTAGTGAATCGCTCAAGCAAACCATTATTGAAATTGGTTTAGCACAAAAATGGCAAGTTATTTTCCAAGGTGAAAGTCAGCTTATTGAACATGACCATTTACCAACACCGTTTTATCGCTTACCAATACAACAGTTAAAGTTTGAATTTGGCTTAGAAAACTTTATTCAAGTTAACGCCAAAGTTAACCAAGATATGTTAACCCAAGCTGTTGACTGGCTTAGCTTAAATGGGGACGAACAGGTACTTGATCTGTTTTGTGGTATCGGTAACTTCTCTTTAGTGGTGGCTAAATGTGCAAAAAATGTGATTGGTGTAGAAGGAGTATCATCAGCGGTTGCAATGGCACGGCAAAATGCGCAAACTAACCAAATAGCGAATGCGCAATTTCATTGCTTTGATTTAACTCAAACAATTGAGCAGGCATCGTGGTTTAGTAAAGAGCTAAATGTTTTGTTGCTAGATCCTTCTCGTACCGGTGCATTAGCAATTTTAGAGCAACTGCCGCTTAAGCAATTTAAGACGATTCTATATGTATCTTGCGATCCTGTTACTTTAGCCCGTGACAGTGCAATTATTTCGCAGGCAGGATTTTCACTGCAAAAGGTAGGGCTAATGAATATGTTTCCGCATACTGGGCATATTGAAACAATGGCGTTATTTCAACGGAGGTAGAGCGCAACATGGTAGCTACGAGACAGTCACACCAGCAAGAAAAGCCGGTAGATTTTAGCACCCGGCTAGATTTGTTAGCAGTCGCACAAGAAAAACGTGAGCTATTAATTAAAGCAGATGGTTTATGTGCCGCTTTACCTGCTCAACAGCACCAAATTATGGCGATGGAAATGGTCGAAATTTTGGTGGAGATGAATCTTGATGCCGATACTTTGGCAACGGCTTATATTACTCCTTATTTTTTAGCTGATTTAGTCTCTATTGATATCGTGACTGAAGTAATGGGCGAGCATGTTGCAACATTGCTAACCGGTGTGGCGCAAATGGCTACCATTAGCACATTAGCTCATCAAGGTAATGGCACAGTGCAAGTTGATAACATTCGTCGCATGTTATTAGCCATGGTTGAAGACGTCAGAGCCGTGGTTATTAAGCTGGCGGAGCAAGTATGCCATTTACGTGAACTAAAAAACGCCAGTGAAGAAGAACGCGTTATTGCCGCTAAAGAGACGACTGATATTTTTGCGCCGCTTGCAAACCGTTTAGGTATAGGGCAATTAAAGTGGGAGCTTGAAGACCTTTCTTTTCGTTACCTTCATCCTGATCTTTATAAAAGTATTGCCAAACAATTAGATGATAAACGCCTTGGTCGTGAAGCGTATATGGCCGATATGGTTGAGCAAGTAAAAACCAAGCTTGAACAAGTGGGTATTACGGCCGAAGTATATGGCAGACCAAAGCATATATACAGCATCTATAAAAAGATGGCGCAAAAGAACTACGAATTTGATCAACTTTTCGATATTCGTGCGATGCGTATTGTGGTTGATGAATTGCAGGATTGCTACGGTGCTCTGGGTATTGTGCATACTAATTGGCGTCACTTAAATAAAGAATTTGATGACTACGTGGCAACGCCAAAACAAAATGGCTACCAATCTATTCACACCGTAGTGTTTGGCCCTGAGGGTAAAACCGTTGAAATACAAATTCGTACCCACGCGATGCACCAAGATGCGGAACTGGGTGTAGCTGCACACTGGATGTATAAAGAAGGCGCATTACCTGGGCGTGGCTCAGGATACGAGCAAAAGATCAGCTGGTTGCGTAAATTACTTCAGTGGCAAGAAGAAGTGGTTGATGGCAGTGATTTAGCTGACGAACTTAAAAACCAAGTGGTCGAAGACCGCGTGTATGTATTTACTCCACGTGGCGATATTTTTGACCTGCCGCTGGGGGCAACGCCTCTTGATTTTGCCTATTACATTCATTCAAATGTTGGGCATCGCTGCATTGGTGCAAAGGTGTTTGGTAAAATAGTGCCATTTACCCACCAGTTGAGCACGGGGGATCAAGTTGAAATTCTCACCCAAAAACAGCCAAATCCGAGCCGTGATTGGTTAAACCCATCTTTAGGTTATATTAAATCATCACGAGCGCGAGCGAAAATTCATCATTGGTTTAAACAACTTGATCGCGATAAAAACTTAAGCGCTGGTAAAGAGATTTTAGATAATGAATTGCAAAAACTTGAGCTGACATATAAAGATCTTGAACCTGCTATCGCCCGCTATAATTTTAAAGAGCTTGATGACTTACTCGTTGCTATTGGGGCGGGCGATGTGCGTTTAAACCAGTTACTTAACTTTATAACTGACCGTACTGATGATGAACCGGTAATTCGCTTTAAAAACCCAACTAAAATGAGTGGGGATAAAAACGGGATTGTGGTTGATGGTGTTGGCAGTTTAATGAGTCACGTTGCTAAGTGTTGTCGTCCTGTTCCGGGTGAACCTATTATTGGTTATATTACACAAGGCCGAGGTATTGCTGTTCATCGCGATGACTGTGATTCATTTAATAATTTAAAAACCAAGCACCCTGAACGTGTGATTGCTGTGAGCTGGTCAGATGAAATTAATGGCTCGTATGCATTAAGTATTAAAATAGAGGCAAGCGATAGAGCGGGCCTTATTCGCGATATCAGTTCTGTGCTTGCTAATGAAAAAGTAAATGTGTTGAACATGAATATGGAAACCCTTGAAGATAGACAATTAGCTAAATTTACAATGCAAGTTGAAGTGCATGACTTGTCTGGCACCAACAGATTATTGTCAAAGCTGGATCAAATTGAAGGCGTTCACCAAGCTAAACGAGGTCAGTAGAGGGTTGTATGAGTAAGTCGGCCAGTGCATTACCAGAGTTATTAGCCATTATGGCTAAACTTCGCGATCCGCAAAACGGTTGCCCATGGGATTTGAAGCAAGACTTTAAATCCATCATGCCGCATACACTCGAAGAGGCTTACGAAGTCGCTGATTGTATTGAGCGTGGCGATTTTACTGAGCTTAAAACTGAGCTGGGTGATTTATTGTTTCAAGTGATTTTTTATGCCCAGTTGGCCTCAGAGCAAAAACTCTTTGACTTTGAAGACGTAATAAGCACATTAAATGATAAATTAGTGAGGCGCCATCCTCATGTTTTTGCAAGCAATAGCGAGTTATCCGACCAGCAGGTTGCCCATCAATGGCAAGCTATAAAAGCCCTAGAGCGGGCAACGAAGAATTCGGGTAATCCTCCCGCTTTATGGCAAGACATACCTGCAAATCTGCCGGGGCTTAGTAAAGCAAAAAAGATTCAACAACGGGTATCAGGGCTCGGTTTTGATTGGCCAAGTTATCATGGCGCACTTGATAAAGTGGTTGAAGAAGTTGATGAAGTTAAAGAGGCATTAGAGGTTGATCCCTTTTCTGAACATAGTGCCGAAGAGGTCGGTGACCTGTTATTTGCTACTGTTAATGTGGCTCGACATATTAAACGAGACCCAGAACAATTACTTCGTAGTGCAAATGATAAGTTTTCGGCGCGGTTTGAAAAAGTTCAGGCGTATTTGCAAGCCAGAGGCCAATCGCTCGATACGGCAACACTCGATGAAATGGACGCTGCGTGGGAGGCAATTAAAAAGCAGGCTTAAATAAGTAAATTATCGCGGTTGTTTTTTGTGCGCTCAATAGCTAATTTCTGCTGGATTGATAGTGAGCCTTTTGCTATAATTTCGCCCCGTCTTGAACATATTCCAAAATCACTTGTTTGGGTATTATATTCCTTTTAATTCCTGATATTCTAGGGTTCGCATGAGTACAAAATTTATCTTCGTTACCGGCGGGGTTGTTTCTTCGTTGGGTAAAGGTATTGCAGCAGCATCGTTGGCAGCTATTTTAGAGGCCCGTGGTTTAAATGTAACCATTTTAAAGCTGGATCCTTACATCAACGTTGACCCAGGCACAATGAGCCCAATTCAACACGGTGAAGTATTTGTCACCGAAGACGGTGCAGAAACAGACCTTGATTTAGGTCACTATGAGCGTTTCATTCGCACCAAAATGACAAGCCGTAACAACTTCACACAAGGCCGTGTATATGAAGATGTACTGCGTCGTGAGCGTCGTGGTGAGTACCTTGGTGCGACTATTCAGGTAATTCCACATATTACTAATGATATTAAGCAACGTGTTTATGATGGTGCTGAAGGTCATGATGTGGCAATCGTTGAAATTGGTGGAACGGTAGGTGATATCGAATCACAACCGTTTTTAGAAGCAATTCGTCAGCTAGGCACAGAAATTGGCCGTGAGCGCGCATTGTTTATTCACTTAACGCTAGTGCCGTTCTTAGGCCCTGCAGGTGAAGTGAAAACTAAACCAACACAACACTCAGTTAAAGAGTTACGTTCGATTGGTATTCAACCAGACATTCTTATTTGTCGTTCTGATCGTAAGCTACCAAATAACGAGCGCGCTAAAATAGCACTTTTCACTAACGTTGAAGAAAAAGCCGTTATTTCGTTACCAGATGTAGACAGCATTTATAAAATTCCAGCTCTATTGAAATCTCAAGAGCTTGATCATTTTGTATGTCGTCGTTTCCACTTAGAAGCGCCTGAGGCTGACTTAGTTGAATGGGAACAAGTGTTGTACCAAGAGTCTAACCCTACGGGTGAAGTGACTATTGGTATGGTAGGTAAATACATTGAATTACCAGATGCATACAAATCGGTTAATGAAGCACTTAAACACGCAGGTCTTAAAAACCGTTTAACCGTTAATATTGAATATGTTGACTCACAAGATCTTGAAAGCAAAGGCACAGAGCTACTGTCTCACCTTGATGCTATTTTAGTACCAGGTGGTTTTGGTAGTCGTGGTGTTGAAGGTAAGATTTTAGCAGCGAAATATGCCCGTGAAAACAAAGTACCTTACCTTGGTATTTGCTTAGGTATGCAAGTAGCGCTTATTGAGTATGCACGTAACGTTGCAGGCCTTGAAGATGCTAACTCGACTGAGTTTAACCTAAAATCGGCTAATGCTGTTGTTGGTTTAATTACTGAGTGGCAAGATGCTGAAGGTAATATTGAAGTACGTGACGAAGGTTCTGACTTAGGTGGCACTATGCGTTTAGGCGCTCAAAAATGTCATTTAACACCAGGTTCTAAAGTACGTGAAGTTTACGGCAGCGATGAAATTGTTGAACGCCATCGTCACCGTTACGAAGTGAACAATAATTTTGTTGAACAGCTTGAGAAAGCAGGTTTAAGCTTCACAGGTTTATCTGAAGATAAAAAACTAGTCGAAATTATTGAGAATAAAGATCACCCTTGGTTTATTGCCGCGCAGTTCCACCCGGAATTCACGTCAACACCACGTGATGGTCACCCGTTATTTGAAGGGTTTGTTGCAGCTGCATACACTCATCAAAAAACGTCATCGTAATGTGAATAAGCCGTGCTCTATGCACGGCTTATTTGTTTTTAAAGCGGCGGTATTAAGGAAAATTAATAAAGCCGACAAACTCACCATTTTGGGAAAAGAGGAATCGAGATGTCAAATATCGTAAAAGTGATTGGTCGCGAAATTATGGATTCGCGTGGTAACCCTACTGTTGAAGCTGATGTACATTTAGCTGATGGTTCTTGGGGTCGCGCTGCTGCACCATCTGGTGCATCAACAGGTACTCGTGAAGCACTAGAATTACGTGATGGTGATAAAGCACGTTACTTAGGTAAAGGTGTTTTAACTGCAGTTGGTTATATTAATAACGAAATTAATAGTGCATTAGAAGGCCAAAACGCTTTAGAGCAAAGCACTGTTGACCAAGTAATGCTAGATTTAGATGGTACTGAAAATAAAGAAAAATTAGGTGCCAATGCAATCTTAGCTGTTTCACTTGCAACTGCAAAAGCTGCTGCACAATCGAAAAAAGTAGAGTTATATGAGCACATTGCTGACCTAAACGGTACACCAGGTGTTTACTCTATGCCATTACCAATGATGAACATCATCAACGGTGGTGAGCATGCTGATAACTCAGTTGATATTCAAGAATTCATGATTCAACCTGTTGGCGCTGCTAACTTCCGTGAAGCACTACGCATGGGTGCTGAAGTATTCCACAGCCTTGCTAAAGTACTTAAAGCCGACGGTCATTCTACAGCGGTAGGTGATGAAGGTGGTTTTGCTCCAAACCTAGAGTCTAACGAAGCTGCACTTGCTGCAATTAAAGTAGCTGTTGCTAATGCGGGTTACGAGCTTGGTAAAGATATCACGTTAGCACTAGATTGTGCTGCGTCTGAGTTTTATGACAAAGAAGCAAATATCTACGACCTTAAAGGTGAAGGTAAAAAGTTCACGTCTGAAGAGTTTAATTTATTCTTACAACAACTTACTGAGCAATACCCAATTGTTTCTATCGAAGATGGTCTTGATGAGTCTGATTGGGATGGCTTCGCACATCAAACAAAACTAATGGGCGATAAAGTTCAGTTAGTAGGTGATGACTTGTTCGTTACAAATACTAAGATTTTAAAACGCGGTATCGACAACGGTATTGCTAACTCTATCTTAATTAAATTTAACCAGATTGGTTCACTAACTGAAACGTTAGCAGCAATCAAAATGGCAAAAGATGCAGGCTTTACAGCTGTTATCTCTCACCGCTCAGGTGAAACAGAAGATGCAACAATTGCTGATCTAGCTGTGGGTACTGCTGCAGGCCAAATCAAAACAGGTTCATTAAGCCGTTCTGATCGTGTTGCTAAGTACAACCAACTTCTTCGTATTGAAGAGGCACTAGGTGCAAAAGCACCATTTAATGGTTTAAAAGAAGTTAAAGGCCAGTAATTCTTTAGTATCTGATAAAACGTTTAAAAATCCTCGCTCCGGCGGGGATTTTTGTTTTTAGGCGTAATTTTACATTGCGCTTTAATTTATTTTTAAAGCTGAAATTGTCGCTTGAGGATTTCCCCAGTAAAGTTGGTCTTTAAATAAAACCCACGGGGGAGGGTTTTGATGAGCTTACCATTTGGTCCGATAGCATCGGTGACGATTCTACTATTCGCTGCTTTTGGCCGTATTTGCATTACATCACCCAAATGACCCGAGATCTCATCAATGCGACCAAGGGCAATTAATTCCATTTGCTCTTCCCAATCCCGTTGTAATTGCGCATCTTGTTCAGCGCTTGGCTGCCATAAAAAGCCACTGCCAATGGTTCGTTCAAAGGGGATGACGTCTCGCTCACCTAAAATAGGCAGCCATAACACATGGTTTAGTTTGTTGCGAACATGACTTTGCTGCCATGTCATGCCGGTCACATTCAGTAGAGGCGTAACAGATACAAACGTGGTTTCAAGTGGTTTGCCTTTATAGGAAATGGGTAGCGTTTTGAGCTCAACGCCTAGTTCTTCAAAATCAGGTGTGGGTTTTGAACCCGCTGTTGCACCAAGTACATATTCAATAAGTTGACCTGTCCAGCCTTTTTCACGTAGTAAATCGTCAGGGGTTTTAAATTGATATTGTTGCGCCAATTGTCCCAATGTCATTCCTGCAATGTTATTGACTCGTTGCATTAATTCATTGATTGACTGTGGTTTTATCGCTCGCATGGTGCTTAATTCTATTGTATAAATTCGCTTGCCATGATAACAAAACAGTTTATCCGTGGATATCTTTGCCTTTGGCTGTTTTTTGTTCGCTGTTTGTTTGATGGGATTTTAATTATGTAGAAGCCCTTTAAAGTATAATTAAGATTATGATCTTAAAGCAATTTGTTGTTTTTTCATTACGTGATCAATATTAAAATAAAATGTATACGGGGATAAATACAGATATATAAACAACGTTATCCACAGATTCTGTGGAAAAGGCGTTTATTCAGATCACTTATTGTGGACTTGTTTGCAAAATAACCGTAGTAAGTCAAAGTTATGCACAAGCTGTGGGTAAGGTGCGTAAAACCGTTGCAGTATTATTTATATTGATATAAAACTGTTACTAAAATAAATTGATGATTAAATAACACACAAATTAGCTGTTAACTTTGTTGCTCATCTCTTGTTGATTATAATAGTGTTTGCCGTAACGCGGCTAATGTGGAACAATCGTTAAAAATCGACTTACAAATGAGGCACTAAGGTGATTGATGCCGAAGGTTTTCGTGCCAATGTCGGAATTGTAATTTGCAATAATCAGGGACAAGTTTTTTGGGCTAGGCGTTATGGCCAGCATTCTTGGCAGTTTCCGCAAGGGGGTGTCGACAATGGTGAAACGCCAGAGCAAACAATGTACCGTGAATTACACGAAGAAGTCGGCTTGCGTCCAGAAGATGTAGAGATTGTCGCAAGTTCAAAGCATTGGTTACGTTATAAATTACCCAAACGATTAATCCGCCGCGACTCGAGTCCGGTGTGTATTGGGCAAAAACAAAAATGGTTTTTATTGAAACTTCGTTGTAAAGACGAAGATGTAGACTTACTAAAAACACACCATCCAGAGTTTGATGATTGGCGCTGGGTGAGTTATTGGTATCCTGTACGTCAGGTTGTATCATTTAAGCGCGATGTATATCGGCGTGTCATGAAAGAGTTTGCACCGTTCGCAATGCCGTTTAATAAGCGTGAGCAGTCAAAAGATTCATGGCGACATAAAGGTAGATAAGGACAGCTATGCTAGCAACACTCAGAGCTATTGCAGAATCCGTATCGCAGCAGGCGAATTTGGACAGTGCTTTAGCGTGCTTTGTTAAAATGGTGAAAGAGGCCATGCAAACCGAGTGTTGCTCTATTTACTTTGCCGACTATAGCCAAGATGATTTTGTCTTGATGGCAACCCAAGGTTTAAACCCGGCGGCAGTTGGTAAATTTAGAATTGGCTTTACAGAAGGCCTAGTTGGTTTAGTAGCGCAACGTGAAGAGCCAATCAATATTGCATTTGCTAAATCTCACCCGCGATTTAAACTCTCCCCCGAAGTAAATGAAGAAGGCTATAACGCTTTTCTATCAGTGCCAGTGGTCCATCAAAAAAAAGTTTTAGGCGTTATTGTTGTACAACAAAAAATCGCCCGGGTATTTAGTCAAGACGAAGAGTCTTTTTTAATTACTCTCTCAGCTCAATTGGCCTCACAACTGGCTCATGCTGAAATCAAAGAAGTTTTGCGCCAAGATGAGTCGTCTCATCAAACTTCGGTCTTAAAAGGGGTTTCAAGCGCTCCTGGCATTGCAATCGGACACGCTTACGTGGTTATTCCTAAGCTTGATTTTAAGTCAATAGAGCTTAAAAAAGACGATAACACCGTGCTGCAACAGCGCTTATTTAGTCAAGCAGTATCAGCTACGCGTAAAGAGTTTAATACTCTATCAATGACCCTCAGTGATTCTATTCCTAAAGAAGCACTTGCTGTGTTTGATGTTTACCAGCAATTATTAGATGCAAAAAGTTTAGGGCAAAATGTAGAGGCGCAGCTACAACAAGGCTGGTGTGCGAAAAGTGCTTTAAAAATTGTCATTGAAAAACTAATAGCACAATTTAATGCCATGCAAGACCCGTACATTAAAGAGCGGGCTGTTGATGTTAAAGATATAGGCTTACGTGTACTGCACCACTTAGTAAATACTGAGCATGCAGCGAAGAGTTACCCTAAAGATACAATATTAATAGCCAATACTTTAACTCCTGCTATGTTGGCAGAGGTACCTAAAGGGCATTTAGCAGGTGTTGTCAGTGTAAATGGTGCAGCTAATAGTCACGCATCTATTTTAACGCGAGCCATGGGAATTCCGGCAATTTGGGGTATTGAAGATATCCCTTTGTTACAGTTAGACGCTAAGTTGATGATTTTAGATGCCTATGCAGGGCGTTTATATATCTCTCCTTCGCAAATGCTGCAAGACGAATACCGCCAATTGAAATATCAAGAAACGCTCCTCAACGATAAGTTCATTGCAGAAGAAGAGTGTGATGCAATTACCTTAGATGGCGAGCAAATTACCTTGCTGTTAAATGCAGGTTTAGATTTGAATACTGAAACAGCCAATACCAAAGTGTGCGATGGTGTTGGTTTGTATCGTACTGAAGCGTGGTTTATGCAAAAGGGTAAGTTCCCTTCACAAGCTGAACAAGAAGATTGGTATCGTCAAGTACTTACAAGTTACCACCCTGAACCAGTTGTCATGCGTACATTAGATATTGGTGGCGATAAGGTGCTTGATTACTTTGATATAACTGAAGAAAACCCATTTTTAGGATGGCGAGGTATTCGTGTCACTCTTGATCACCCAGAGTTATTTTTAGATCAATTAAAAGCCATGGTTAAAGCGAATATTGGCTTAGGTAATTTAAAAATAATGCTCCCTATGATCAGTGGCACAGAAGAGGTTGATGAGTCTTTAGCATTGTTAGAGCAAGCTTATTTTGAGCTTGAAGAGCAATACCCTGAACAAGTCATAGATCGGCCTGAAGTGGGTGTGATGTTAGAAGTACCTTCAAGTGTATTTATGATGCCAGAATGGTCTAAAAAAGTTGATTTTTGTTCTGTAGGCAGTAACGATTTAACCCAATATTTATTAGCGGTAGATCGCTCAAATGCCCGCGTTGCAGATTTATTTAACCCATATCATCCTGGCGTATTGCGAGTGTTACAAAAAGTAGCGCATGAGTGTGAACAATATGATTTATCTTTAAGCTTATGTGGCGAGCTTGGGGGCGACCCTGAAGGTGCTATACTATTGATTGCTATGGGTTATCGTCGTTTAAGTATGAATAACTCTTCATTGAGCAAGGTAAAATGGGTACTCAGGCGTTTAAAAGTCTCTGATATGGAAGCACTGTTAACTCAATGCTTAGCGCAATCAACTGCAAAGCAAGTACTGCGATTAACACGAAACTTTATGATTGAGCATGATCTTGGCGATTTATTTTATACACCAAACCATAGTTAGCCAGGGCTGAATTTTTAGCTGTGAACATACTTTATAATACATTAGTATATGCATATAACATTTTATTTATAAGAGTGTGCTATGCATGATTTAGTTATATTGATCGCAAGCTGTGCAGTACTAGGAAGCATTGTCGGCTTTTTAGCAGGGTTACTTGGTATTGGCGGCGGCTTAATCATAGTGCCTGTATTAAGTGTATTGCTAGTAAAATTTGAAGTCGCATCCGCAGATCACGTACTGGTGGTTGCTATTGCAACATCGCTAGCCTCTATATTATTTACTTCTACTTCTTCAGCACTCGCTCATCATAAAAATAATAATGTGCCTTGGGAAATTGCTCCATGGGTTATGGGGGGGGTCGGTTTAGGTGCGTTAATTAGTGGGTTTGCAGCCAGTTATATCCCAGAGCAATTGCTACGCGGTGTATTTGCAACGAGTGTCGTGTTTATTGCTGCTCGCATGGTGCTTTCAACACGAAAGGTTGAGCAAAGTAATCATGCAATGCCCAGTGGGCCTATTATTGGTGCGTTCAGCGCAATAATGGGTGGGTTGTCAGGTTTAATAGGCATAGGTGGAGGCGCACTTATAGTACCACTGCTTAACCACTTTTCAGTGGATATTAAAAAAGCGATTGGCTGTGCTGCCGCATGCGGTATTGTTATCGCGTTATTCGGTTCGGTTGGTTATGTGTCGGCTGGCTGGCAAGTGACAGATTTAGCACATGGCTTTGCAGGGTTTGTTTATTTACCCGCGTTATTAGGTATAGTGATCACTTCGTGGTTTATGGCACCTATTGGCGCAAAAGCAACTCATTATTTACCCGTTGCGACGATTAAAAAAGCGTTCGCAGTATTATTGGTTATCATCGCACTTCAAATGGTGTTTAGTTAAGGTTTAATTTTTATGGCTCTTGAGTTTCCACAAATCGACCCGATTATTTTTACGGTTGGCCCATTGAGCGTACGCTGGTACGGCTTAATGTATTTAATTGGTTTTGCTTTTGCCATGTGGTGGGCAAATCGTCAGGCACAAAAGCCTAATTCAGGGTGGACAAAAGATGAAGTAAGCGATTTACTTTTTTACGGTATGCTCGGGGTTATATTAGGCGGTCGAATTGGTTATGTGCTGTTTTATCAATTTAGTTACTTTTTAGAAAATCCATTGTATCTATTTAGAATCGATCAAGGCGGCATGTCATTTCATGGTGGCACGCTGGGTGTGATCACCGCTATTTGTGTATTTGCCTGGACACGTAAAAAGCAGCTGCTAGCGGTAGGGGACTTTGTTGCTCCACTGGTGCCAGTGGGTTTATTAGCAGGGCGAATTGGTAACTTTATTAATGGTGAGCTTTGGGGACGCACAACAGATGTGCCTTGGGCGATGGTATTTCCAACCGGAGGGCCGCTTGCACGCCACCCATCGCAGCTTTATGAAGCATTTTTTGAAGGCTTTGTTCTATTTATTATCCTTTACTTGTTTACTAAAAAGTCACGCCCGGCAGGCAGCGTAGGTGGATTATTCTTATTAGGGTATGGCGTATTTCGCTTTGCCATTGAGTATTTCCGTGAACCTGATGCACATTTAGGTTTATTTGGCGGATTTATTTCTATGGGGCAAATTTTATCGTTACCGATGATCATTGGCGGCCTTGGTTTGATATTATGGGCTTATAACAAGCCACAACCAGTGACTGCAAAAAAGGCCTAAGAAGAAAACAATGAAACAATATCTAGAATTATGTCAGCGCATAGTTGATGAAGGCATTTGGGTTGAAAATAAACGTACCGGAACACGTTGCTTAACTGTTATTAACGCTGAGCTTGAATACGATGTAGCGAATAACAAGTTCCCAATGATCACCACACGTAAAAGCTATTATAAAGCTGCCATTGCAGAACTTTTAGGCTATTTACGAGGCTACAGTAGTGCAGAACAGTTTCGTGACATAGGCTGTATGACTTGGGATGCTAATGCCAATGAAAACCAAGCATGGCTTAATAATCCTAATCGTAAAGGTGAAGATGACATGGGCCGCGTATATGGCGTTCAAGCGCGTGATTGGCAACGCCCAGATGGCACGCCTCTGGATCAGCTGAAAAAAGTGATTGATAACCTTAAAAGCGGTGTTGATGACAGAGGCGAAATAATCACCTTCTACAACCCCGGTGAGTTTGACTTAGGTTGCCTTCGCCCTTGTATGCACACGCATACATTCTCACTTTTGGGTGATACGCTTTATCTAACATCGTATCAACGTAGCTGTGATGTACCACTAGGTTTGAACTTTAATCAAATACAATGTTTTGTTTTGCTTGCTTTAGTAGCACAAATTACTGGGCATAAAGCAGGTAAGGCGTATCATAAAATTGTTAACGCGCATATTTATGAAAATCAGCTAGAATTAATGCGTGATGTGCAATTAAAGCGTGAGCCATTTGACTCACCGCAATTACATATCAACCCAAAAATAAAAACATTAGAAGACATAGAAACATGGGTAACCAGAGATGATTTTGAAGTGATTGGCTACCAATGCCATGATGCGATTAAATACCCATTTTCAGTATAATTAGGTAACTCTGATTGTGTTAAGCCAGTGGTCAAATTAGCCTGCTAAAATAACATTGGTTTTAACCAACCAGAATCATACCCACTTAAGGAGAGACGAATGAAAGCTGTTATCCCTGTTGCAGGCCTAGGAACCCGCATGTTGCCAGCAACAAAGGCTATACCAAAAGAAATGCTACCCGTTGTTGACCGTCCGCTAATTCAATATGTAGTTAGCGAAGCGATTGCTGCTGGCGTTAAAGAAATTGTTTTGGTTACGCACTCAAGTAAAAATTCAATCGAAAACCATTTTGATACCAGCTTTGAGTTAGAAGCGACGCTTGAAAAGCGTGTAAAGCGGCAACTATTGGCCGAAGTACAAGCTATTTGCCCTAAAGATGTAACTATAATTCATGTACGTCAAGGTGAAGCGAAAGGTCTTGGTCATGCAATTAATTGTGCGGCACCGATTATTGGTGATGAACCTTTTGTGGTGATATTACCAGACGTGATCATTGATGATTATGAAAGTAATCTTGAAAAAGATAACCTTGCTGAGATGATCGCCCATTTTGAGCAAACCGGTGAAAGCCAAATAATGGTTGAGCCAGTACCTATGCAAGATGTTGATAAATTTGGTGTGGTTGACCTAGGCGATGAAAAAATAGGTCAAGGCCAAAGTGCTGCTATTTTAAATATGGTTGAAAAGCCTCCTGTAAATAAAGCTCCGTCAAACCTTGCTGTTGTGGGTCGCTATGTTTTAAGTAAAAATATTTGGCCATTACTTGCTAAAACCCCCGCAGGCGCAGGCGATGAAATTCAATTAACTGACGCTATCGCGATGCTAATGGAAAAAGAAGCTGTTGCTGCTTACGCTATTAAAGGGCGTAGCCATGATTGCGGTAGTAAATTGGGTTATTTAAAAGCGACAATTGAATACGCGCTTCGACGTGATGAATTTAAAGATGATTTAAGTAATTTTATTAAAGACTTAGTAAAATAAATATCATTTAAATAATGTATTAAAAAGTGCCTTAATGGCACTTTTTTTGCTTAAAACAAACTATATTGTTCTCTAAAAGCTAATTGAAAATGCATATAAAACAGCGTGTTTTGCCAGCTCTAATATTAGTAACAACCGCTTTAAGTGGCTGCGCTAATAACCAAATTGACAATAAACCTTCGCTTATCTCTGATCAGCAAGTTAAAGAATATGTTGAACAATGGCAGCAGCAGCAAGATAGTATAAGCCGTTTGGCTGAAATGGAAGGCGACCTAAAGCTATTAATTATGGCGCTATCGTCAAACTCTCAATTAGCGCAAACCCCAGTAGAGCTTCGCTCAGATAGCATTGATGTGGTGCATCAAACAAATAATATGGCTGTACAACCTCAAGGCAATACAATCCCAAAAACGACTAATCAACCGCCTAATCTTTTAAACGACGCATTACCTGGCGCACAATTAGGACTTTATTTAAAACCACAACTGGTAAAATCGCAAATCGCTCGCCTTTATCGTGAATACCCTCAGGCATTTAGTCAATTAGGGTTTGTAATGACGGAGCGAAAAAATAAAGGTGTCACTTTGTATGGTCTACGGGTAGGGCCCTTCGAAGACTATACGCAAGCTAATGCTTTTTGCTTAATAGCACAAAAAATGGGGCAAAAATGTTTAAGTGCCCCTTTTGTTGGCCTACCACTTTAAAATTTTTAGCCGACTTATCTTATTTTTCAGTAATTAAGCTTAAAGTAATTGTTCTAAGTGTCGATAATAACTAAGATAGGGGCAACATAGGGTAATGTCCCATCTTTTATAAGGATTTAGTATGAAATTATCTTTTCCATTACTTGCTGTAAGCACCTTAGCTGTATCTTTTTATGCGATATCTGCTACAGAGACGTTTCGAGCAGAAGTGACGGTACAAAATGCTGTTGGGCTTGACGGTACTGATTTGAACTTTGGTACCGTGCGTGCAGTTGCAGACCCTGGAGGTAAGGATATTGCAGAGCTGATTGTAAGCGCTACGCCTAATGCGACTCCTATTACTGAGAGTAAAAACAATACTGCTAATGCATTATTTGCGATTATCGAAGACGGTGCGCCGGCTACTTTTACAGTATCAGAAGCTGTACCAAGCGCTGTCTTGAGAATACTTGACCCAACAAAAACAAATTTAGAGTTTGAAAATGGGCAAGATACCGACCGCCCTGATTTTACTATTGGCGATTGGAAGTATGTGATCACCAGTGGGGATAACAATAACGCCGACTATACACCTTTGACACCCAACCTACAGGTGGGCCAAGATGGCACTGTGTCATTCAATCTAGGCGCAACACTAAAAACATCTAGCAAGGTAACCACTAAACCGTATGCTGATGGTGTGTATGCAGGTACTTTTCAAATCGAAGTTGCGTATTAATTATATTTAATGCACCTACTTTCGTATGCAGTGGCTGTAAGTGTTTTAATTTACAGCCCTAATTATCTTGCTAAGAGTATTGAGCAGCAGTCGCTTGACTTTGGTACTTTGGTTATACCAAGCAATACAAACACGAGCTCTGTGATCATCAAAGCTGACGGCGACATAAATACATTAGGTAATATTTATGTGCTTGAAAAGGGGCGCCCTGCTGAGCTATTACTGACTGATTTCCCAGCCAATACTAGCTTGACTATGAACTTGGTTAACACTGCAACAGTTCAGCACAATACACAAGGCAGCAGTAGTGCCGAGTTTGAAGTACGCCTAAATGGTTTATCTAATAAGTCAGTCACAACTGATGACTTTGGTGAAGCTAAAGTGTTTATTGGTGGCACTTTAATAACAAAGCCTAGCAGTAAAAGTTATTCTGATGGCGATTACTCCTCAACCACCAATTTAGAAATTTCGATTGACTACTAAGGACTGACATGTTCAATAAATTAACAGTGATGTGTGTGCTACTAACAGCATTTTTTAGCCAAATGGCCTTGGCAAACTTATTGATTTCACCTACCCGTGTTACTTTTGACGATCGTCAGCGCAGTGCTAAAGTCACGGTGATCAATAACTCTGATGAACAACGTACGTATCGTGTAGTTTGGAGTGAAAAACAAGCTTTACCAGCTGGCGGCTATAATAATTTAGCGCAAGTAACAGCAAACAGTTTATCGCCAATGACACGCCTTTCACCAAAACAAGTGACCTTAGCACCGGGTGAAAAACAAACCGTTAAAATTGCTATCCGAAAACCCAAAGGTTTGCAGGCAGGCGAATATCGTTCTCATTTATTGTTTCAAGCTTTGCCTAATGAGAATAAAGAGCAGAAGTCGGGAATACAGATAAATATGATTATGAGCTTTAGTATTCCCGTTGTTTATCGTGAGCAAGCAGAGCAGCCTAGGGTGACTATTACGCAGGTAAGCATTGTAAAAAGTGCTGATCAAGCCAAGCCAAAAATTCAAGTTCAATTGAAACGACATACTAACTTTAGTAGCTATGGCAAGCTCAGTGCTTATGTTAAAAATGCATCGGGTGGGCAAGAGAAAATTGCTGAAATTAGCAATTTAAGTATTTACCCTGAAGTTGATAAAGCTATAGCAACGCTCAGTTTATTTAAAGATAAACAGTTACCTGAAAATGGCGTTGTGCTAATCGATTACGAAGGGGCTGAGGAATATAAGGCGGTTGATTTTGCCTCTTACACTCTGGCTATAGGGGAATAGCTTTAAGCGATATTAAGTTATTAAAGTGATCCGTATATTGGCCATTGGCCTCATGCTGTTAAGCTCACACTGCTTTGCAAGCACTGTGCAGCCAAATGATGTGCTGCGCACGCTGAAAGCGATTCAAGCTAAATTAAATCAACCTCACTCGAAAGGCATTGCATTGCAGCCCGCTACAGTTGAACCTAGCCAGCCTGCTACGCACCGTATTGCGACAGGTGAATTTTTACTTTTTTCTTTATCTCTCAACGATATGTACCTTGGTGAAGTGTTTGCAATAAAAAGTGAGCAAGGAGTCCTGCTTGGCTTATCGGTGTTAGTCGAAATATTACAACTTGCTATAAATGTTGATACGGCAAGTGGCTCTGCAGCGGGGTGGTTTATTGAGCAAAGTAATTTATTTTCACTCAGTGCCACTAAACCAGCCAGACTCCTTGTAAATAATCAAGCGGTGGTACTTTCTTCACAACAACTATTGATTAGTGATGATATTTATATTGATGCAGCAGTTTTAGAGTCTGCTTTTATGGTTAAGGTCTCTCCTGATTACGCGAATTTAGCGCTCGAAGTAACCAGCGATGAGTTGTTTCCTGTTGTCGCTCAACAGCAAAGGAGAAACCAACAATTTAGTTACCAACAGCACGGAAATAATCAACCTACCCAACCTTGGAAAGCCAGCCCTTATCAAGTGATTTCTGCCCCAGTGGCTGATTTACAACTTAATTACCGCCGAGATAATGACAGTAGCCGCACTAGTTATTCATTATTAGGTGCGCAAGATTTTGCATACCTTTCAGCAGAATACTTTTTAGCCGGGCGAGAGCAAGACCTATTAACAGACTCGCGACTAACATTCTCTAAACAAGCGCTAGATAGTAGTCTACTCGGTGCCTTTGCTGCAAGCGAAATACGGTTTGGTGATATCACCGCGACACAAGTCGGGAGTCGCTATAATAGTCAGTACGGACGTGGTGTTAAGTTTTCTAATTACCAGTTAGACCGCAATATAGATAATAATCGAATTAACCTCACCGGTGCTATTCAACCGGGTTGGGATGTTGAGCTTTATCGCAATGGTTTGTTAATTGAGCAACAGTTAAGCCTCGCAGATGGTCGCTACCTATTTGATAATATTGATTTATTATATGGTGAAAATAACTTTGAATTGATCTTTTACGGCCCGCAAGGGCAAGTTGAACGTAAAACAGAATATTATTTTATTGACGGCAACCAATTAGGCCAAGGTGAAGCGACATACGAAGTGTCAGTGTCAGAGCAAGGTAAACAATTACTAGGAAATGAAAGTAACTCACAACAAAGTGGCTGGTTGGCCGCGGGGCGTTACGAACGAGGCTTAACGGATAATATTGCTATTTATACCGGTGCTATGGCGCAAAAGCGTGAAGACGACGACTTTTACCAATTTGCCTTTGGCAGCAATATTAACCTGTTTGAAAGACTGTTGTTGAATCTAGACTATGAGCAAAACAATCAACAACAAAATGAATTTGAGCTCACCGCGAGAACGCAATTGGCAGAGCAATCACTCCTTTTTACTGTAAGTGATAGTTCGGATCAACAGCAAGATTTTCAAAGCTATCAATTCGATATGTCAGGCGAATTGATGGAAAATAATTATGGCCGGCTTCATTATCAAAATAACTTTTTATTACAACAATCAAGTTTAGGGCGTGATTTACAGCAAGCCTATAACCGATTTAATTATAGCTATTCAGGATTTTCGGTAAACAATCTTTTGCAATGGCAAAAAGTAAATGAACATAGTCAAGTGTATGGCGCAACTCGTATACAAGGACGAATAGGTCGGGTATATAGTCGTTTTGGTGTTGATTATTTAATATCACCACAGAGTGATATTTTAAGTTACCAAGCCGAATTCAGCCGCAGTATTACGGCGAAATTGCAAGCTGAATTGACGCTTAGAAACACGTTAAATCAGAATGTTCAATCTGCTGATCTAGGTTTGAATTGGCAAAATGATAACTTTAATTTAAGCAGCACTGTTAACTACGATAGTAATGATAATTGGCTTGTTAGCTTATATAGCCGCTTTAGCTTTGGGTTTGATGCACAAAACAACCGTACTTTTATGACAAATCGCAGTTTAACGAGTACTGGTAGCTTAATGGTTCGAGTTTTCTTAGATCAAAATAACAATGGCACCATGGACGAAGGTGAGCAGGGCGTTGCTGGTGTTAAGGTTAAAGGCTTACAAAACTACCGCCAAGCAGTGACCGATGAACAAGGTATTGCGTTACTTACTTCAATGCCGGCCAATCGCACTACAGATATCGTGCTAGATAAAGACAGCTTTCCAGATCCCTTTTTAGTACCAGCTCATGAAGGCTTTTCAATTACTCCGCGGGCTGGGTTTATTGAATATATGGATTACCCAATTAATAACTCAAGCGAAGTGGAAGGTGTGGTGTATTTACATAAGGGAGAAACAAATGAAGTTAAGCCCTATGCAAAAATTGCATTACTCGACATACAAGGTAACAAAGTGGCGCAAACACAAGCTGCATACGACGGTTATTATCTTTTCACTGATTTAAGACCTGGCGAATACCAAGCTGTTATTGAAGATAATTACAAAGATAATAAAGGCTTAAAAGAAACGCAGAATATAACTGTTAATTTATCCCCACAGGGCGACGTTGTGATGGGGGTTGATTTTGTTTTAACTGAAAAAGTAAAGGCATCAGGCTACATTGCTAACGCGGGTAGCTTTTCTTCATTAGCGTTTTTAAAAGCGTATTTTCAGCTAATAAAACAGCATTTAAAGCCTGAATCATTAAATGAAGCGTTCTATTTGCAAGAAAATGAGCGTTATGTATTAGCTATTGGCTATGCCATAGATGCTTCTACAAAGCTTGAAAGCACATGTAATAACCTAAAAAATAAAGGCTTAAATTGCACAGTTAAGGCCCAACAAATAACACATTAATAAAATAGGGAGCTTTTGATGGCGTTACGACATATTTTTAAAAGTATATTAACTTTATTGGTATGCACTACCTTTGTTGGCTGCAACAGTACAGATGCTGGAAATAAACAAAGCCAAGTTACCAATGAAGAAGTGGTAAGTATTTCAGCAACCGAGCTTGCGCAATTAAAAGAATCTGCAGCTCAGTGGCAACAAGCAAAACCTGGAGTTGAACGATTGCTGGTCATAGAACAAGATCTAAAATTGTTAATAAATCAACTTAATGCAGTTGTAGCACAAGAGTCTTCTAAAGCTGAACAAGCAGAAGTTACTTCGCCCGAGGTTAAGCCTGCTGCTCCAGTAACGGCAGTAAAGCCAAAGGTTACGACTCAACCTATTTATGCACTTCAAGTTGCTTCAGTAACACAGAAGGTGCGGCTAGCTAAAAGCGTTGCAGATCTCCAAGGCAAAGCACCACAATTATTTGAAGGTAAGTTTGTAGCAAATGTAGAGCCTATTGATGTGAACGGCGTTACTTACTACCGACTTAAACTTGGTGCTTATCAATATCAAAAAAATGCCCAAGCTGATTGTGATAAATTAAAGCAACAGCAAGTCAGCTGTATCGTTAGTCATTTCACAGACAATCCCATCAAACTATAAATAGGCATAATTATTGCTTTGTATCTGCCATGCATCAAGAGGATGGCAAATATGCGCCTTATAATACTTTTACTTTCAATCAGCCTTACAGCCTGTAGCTTGACTGGTGATGAGCCAGATACAAGACAAAGCCCTATTGAAAACCCAGCGATGGCTCCGTTTACTGTGCATCAGTACGTTAGTGACTTAAGCACTCAGTTGAGCCATATTAAAGGGCCTTTTAAAAGCTCGGCACGCATTGCTGTTACGAGCTTTTATCTAGCTGATTCTTTAGAGACAGGCCTAGCTCAAGGACAAGGTGATGGCCTTAGTCAACAAATTCAAGAAAGCCTGATTACGCAGCTCACCCAGCTGGGGTATAACATTATTGAATACCGCCTAGAAAACACTATAAATTTATCAGCTTCTGCCGATAGTATGCTTAGCAGAGATATATCAAAATTACGTCAACGCCAGAATATTGACTATGTGATCACCGGCACGCTTACGCGGCAACAACATGCCTATATTGTTAATGCCCGCATGGTGAATACGCAAGATAACGTAATTACGTCTGCGGCAAATACTGAGATCCCTATCAATGTCATGTGGGGTGATGAAAAAATTCAGCAACGCGATGGTTATATCTATCGCAGTGAATACTAATTAGGAGCCCTTATGAAACGCTTATTACTTACTTTATGTTTGCCACTGGGCTTTGGTTGTTCGCAAATGATGGACGACAACAGCACCGTTGTTGAAGATAATTCGCCTCAGTTAGCAAAACAGCGCACAGTTGCTGAACCTGGACAAACAACTTCGCTTTATCAAAATACCGCTGTAATGAACGACAGCAGCCAAATAACGACCCCAACACGTAAAAATATCAATCATTATGTGCGTGGCATCATGCAAGATATGGCCGAGAACCTGCAATACGTAAACACTAAAACGCCTTTAGCGGTATCGAGTTTTATTTATCTTGATGACGAATATAACGATGGTACTTTATTAGGTAATCAGCTAGCTGAAAGCTTTATGCACGAATTACACAGTTTTGGTGTACCCGTAATTGACTTTAAAACCACAGACTATATGCGGGTAACGCCAAGCGGTGACTTTGTATTTAGCCGTGACTATTTAGAGCTAAGCCAAGAGCAAAACTTTAATTATGTGTTGGCCGGTACTATGGTAAACCATCAAGGTGGTGTATTAGTAAATGCACGCATCGTAGGTTTAACCAGTAAAGCAGTGGTTGGCTCTGCGCAAGGTTTTATTCCACAGTCAGTGGTCGATGCGCTAGACAGCAGTTATCGCACCGATGGCGTAATGCTTAAACAAGCGAATGAGTGAGACGAGTATGGCATTTTTAACTAAACATGCTGCAATTGTTAGCTTAAGCCTAGCGGCTTCGCTGTTAGTGGGCTGTAATGCAAATAACACGAGTCCAGAGCAGGCAAAGGTTGATAACGCACAAGTTACAGCTCCCAGCTATGATTTAAATCAGCTAATTCGCCAAGTACAACTAAATGACGAACAGCAATATCAAGATTCAACCCAGTTTACTCCGCTAAAGCACCATAAAACATTGGTCAACTATGTTGAACAAATGGCGCTGGATTTGGTTGATACTATGCAATCAGAGCAAGACATAGCGATTGCTGTTACCTCATTTGTAGATTTAGATGCAAGCTTGAATAACAGTAGCCAATTAGGTAACCAATTATCAGAGTCATTTATTCATCAACTCCAGCAGTTTGGTTACGGGGTGGTTGATTTTAAAACCACAGATCAAATCTTAGTTAACGAACGTGGCGACTTTGTGTTTTCTCGTGATATTGAAAACCTAGCCAACAAACGTATCGCCAGCCATGTATTATCAGGCACGTTAATTTATCGCAGCAGCGGGGTAGAGGTAAACACCCGAGTGATAGATGTACAAAGCAAGCGAGTGATCGCCAGCAGCCAAAAAGTATTGCCGTATTATGTGTTAAAAAACGATGATATAAACCTCAAACGCGCGAGTATTAACTAGCCTTGTATTAAGTTCATTTAACTGCTTGATTGTAAATAGGATAAACCGTTATACTTTCAGCTATCAGCTATCAGCTATCAGCTATCAGCTCGAAGCTCGAAGCTCGAATGTGGCCTCTTAGTTAAATGGATATAACGGCCCCCTCCTAAGGGGCAGTTGCAGGTTCGATTCCTGCAGGGGCTACCACAATCACTATTCAGGGTGATTCACTACACACCATAATTATCCTTTAACCCTATATTTAAAAGGGTTTGGCGTTCCACCTTGGTTCATAGGGTATCGCCATAATTCAAGTTTTTAGTTACACTGTTTGTTACACCGAACCAATATTCAGTGCTTGGTGTAACATAAAGTCGTAACCAGATGAAAATTAAAGAAAGAATTTAAATTATAACTTTTTTTGTTTTCTAAGCGCTGGTTACCCGTTCGACAGTGGAGCGTTAAATGCCTAAATTAGTTACCCCATTAAATGACACCCAAGTAAAAAAAGCGAAGCCAAAAGAAAAGGAATATCTTTTATCTGATGGTAAAGGCCTTGCTTTAAGAGTTAAGCCAAATGGCTCAAAAATGTGGTTATTTACTTACTCTAAACCCTACACCAAAAAAAGAGCTCAAATTAGTTTTGGTATGTATTCAGATGTAACTTTGTCTGATGCTCGCACGAGCAGAGATGAGGCCAGAGCCTTATTAGCAAAGAACATAGATCCTAAAGAGCACAAAGAGGCATTTGCAAACCATAAAGCTGCTGAAGCTAAAAGTACATTTGAAGCCGTAGTTAAAGAGTGGATAGCCTTAAAAGAGCCAAAAGTAAGCGCGCGATATGCTTTTAATTTACGAAGAGGTTTTGAGCTCCACTTGTTTCCCTCTTTAGGGAAAGTGCCGATTAGCAAGTTATCGGCACAACAAGCAATTGCGGCATTAAAGCCTCTAGCCGCAGCTGATAAGCTCGATATTCTTGGGCGTATTTGTCGCAGAGTAAATGAGGTTATGGAGTTTGCTATTAACACAGGCCGAATACAAACAAATAACCTAAGTGGTATAAGTAAAGCATTTGACTCTGCCAAACATGAAAGCATGGCTAGCTTCACACCCAAGGAGCTTCCTAAACTGATTAACATAGTGAATAGCGCTAATATTAAGTTAATGACACGGTGCTTATTTGAATGGCAACTACATACCATGGTTCGCCCTGGTGAAGCTGCCGGTGCTGCTTGGAATGAAATAGACTTTGAAAATAAGCTATGGAATATTCCCATTGAGCGAATGAAAAAGCGCAAACCACACACAGTTCCCTTATCACCGCAGGCACTAGCTATACTCGAGTACCTAAAGCCTATTAGTTCGCATCGAGAATTTATTTTCCCCGCTGATAAAGATCCTAGAGCACATGCCAGCCGAGAAACGTTGGGCGCAGCACTTAGGCGTATGGGTTTAATAGGCAAGCAAACAGCTCATGGGTTAAGAGCGCTTGCTAGCACCACATTAAATGAGCAAGGTTTTGATAGTGATGTTATTGAAGCAGCTTTAGCACATGTAGATAAGAATAAAGTTCGTGCTGCCTACAACCGAACTGATTACTTAGAACGCAGACGAAAAATGATGTGCTGGTGGTCGGATCATATTGAAGAAGCTAGTAAAGGTAATTATTCTGTTACTGGAAATACCCATCTAAAAGCAATTTAGGAAAATAATATTATGGATGAATTTATTGATTTTGATCACGCCATTTGGTTATTGAAAAATAACTCATGCTATACCAGTCAAACATTATTAATTGAACTTATTGAGAGTTATTTTAAACAAGAGCTTTCATTTTATGTCTACTTTGATAATGAAAATGGGTTTAAGTGCGAAAAAAGTAATCCTCCTAGTGAGCACTTAAGATGCTCTGTTGAGAGTCCTTATAGTTATCGTAATAGGGATTCAAAAATTTTTTTTCAAGATAGGCACATAGGTATTAACTATAGTATTCCTTATTATGACAACGAAGAGCATGAGGTATATAAATTAGTTGGTTATTACAAGTTAGATTTAATGGAAGCTTATCCTCGAATTAAAGAACTGCTATCAAAAAATTTACCAAATGGAGGTAATACTGGTTATGAGCTAGAGGTGATAGAGTCAATTGACAGAGTAGTTTCTGAAAATGGGCAAGTTTGGTCAATATGTTCGACTTCTCAAGATATTCCGAAAGATGAAATACCACATACTTATATTAAATATTTCTATCCTCAGTTTAATGATTTATTTATAAAGCGTGATGACTTCTTTGCTTTTTCAGCGTTAAAAAAAATTAAGTTAAGTACAGAAAATCAAAGTTGTTCAGAAAGTAGTTTGTATCCTTTAAAACGTCCAGGTAGAGCTGAAGGCTATGCCAAGGATCGTGAAGAAGTTCTTGGAGCGGCACTAGCCGTTTTAGCTCAATACCGCGACCAATGTGTTACATCTACAGGAACGATAAAGGGGGCCAAGATCACAAAGCTTGTCATTGATAAAGCACCGCTGTTTTGGCCAAGTACTCATGAACCACCTCTTGAGCCTGAAACAATCCCAAAAATAATTAATGAATGGTTAAAAAAAACAAAAGGTTAAGTTATTAATAACTAATACATTAAACATAAAAAATAGAAAGTTACGTTAGGATTCTGAAACCACCCCTTAGCTTGCAGGAATTTTTTTTCTGAAACTCTAATATCCGCCTTGAACTATAACGAAACAAGGCGAATCTCCATGAACAACAGAATTTTACGTTTTCAAGAAGTAATCGAGCTTACAGGCTTAAGTCGATCAACCATTCGACGCAAAGAGCGCTTAGGTTTATTCCCAAAAAGAAAGCAGCTGGGTTTAAACTCGGTGGGCTGGCTTGAAAGTGATATTCAGCAATGGCTCGAAAACCTACCAAGTGTAAAACACCATAAAGGAGCAGCATAATGGGGGCTGCGAGCGGTAACCAAGCCGCAAACCTAGCCCCTAAAAAGCCGCAATCTAAAACAGAACGCGCTAACCTTTATATTCTTGCTCATCCAGAAGGGGCGACAGAATTAGATATTTTACGTAATGTCGGTTTATCGAGTGGAAGAAACTACTTTACAGATCTTGAACGTGACTATGGTTTTACATTCACACGTGAAAAAATACCTAATTCAGATGGTATCGGTGGTCATTATAAATATAGCTTCTACTCCATTGAAGTAGCTCAAATGATCATCAAAGCAATTAATAAAAGCCGTGTTCATCGCAAATTAGCTGAGTTCACATCAGAGCAAAAAGTTGAGCTTTTAAAACCAATCAAATACCTCCTGGATAATTAGGGGGCAGTATGGTCAAGCTTCAAGATTTAATTAACCGTGGTGATGTAATTAGCATCATCAGCGGCAAATTAAATATTATTCCCAGCAGTGGCAAGATGGTCCCTGAAAAGTGGCTTCAAGATAATAGTAATTATTTACTAGAACAGATCAGCGAAGTGACCCAGCAGCCAATATATCAATTCACACAGTTTAAAGTAGGGCGTTATTTAAGCAGGTATGATGGCCTTACCATGAGCTTCATTGATTTAAAGTTACGTGAAGATTACTACACAATTTTTAACGTATCACTAAACCGAAAGAAAAAGCACGGACGTTTAGCAGGGAAGCTTTTCAATCCACCAGCTCAAGGTTTACTCTTAAGATTTTGGAGCCGCTCTAATTTGCCTAAACCAAGGAGGCCAAGTGAGCTTTACAAAAAAATAAACGTGATGAAAAGCTACTTTTGGCAAGCAGAGTTGAATAAAAAGAATAAGCTCGAAACGCAAAGTCTTAGATTAGCAAATATTACTCACCAGCAAATTTTAGATGCTGTAAGTGGTGGCGTATCGGCGGCACATGAGGGGCAAGGTAGTGGCGTTATGGTGTCAGCTAACAGTGGCGGTTTATCGGGGCAAAATGAAGAGGCATCTATTGGTGGCTGCGAATTGCCTAACAATCATATATATCAAGGTGTTGAAAGTAGTTTAACTACGTGTGTGAATAATCACGGGCACAATAAACTACGGATACCAACTGCTACGGAGTTCAATAACCACGATATAAGTAAACAAGATAGTGCGGTATTAAGTAATGCTATACCCCCTTCTATAGAGCAATATAAGGGAGGTCATACACGAAGGCCGCAGGATCAAACTATTGAAGAGTGGTGGGCTGGTTACGACACTTATAAGTAGTATCACTGGCCTATACATCAAAGAGGTCTTCGTTTTTTTTAAACTGGGAAAAATCAAAACTTTTCTACACCTTTTGAGTTTAAAGTATGGTCTGTTTTTAAATTAATAGTTAAAAGTGGGGCTTACTTAAATGGCTTTAAGGTTAGCCTACTAATCGAATTGGGCTTTATAAAACGGAACAAACAGGAACATGAAATGGAACATTAAAATAATTAAGATTATGATAAATAGCGATATTTGTTAATTTTTGGAACAATTGGCCGGCTTAAAAAACGATTTGTTCCATTCTTTATTTCTAATACTCTCATCACTTTGACTATCTTTTATTTTTGCTTATTAACCGTATTTTATATAGCATCACTAAATAGCATGAAACGCGTTGAATCAACGAGTTGTGTGCACTCATAGCACAGTATTTAGGGATGGTTTAAGTTATGGATAAAAGAAAGCTCAGCGAAACCGATATAATCAGCAAGTTTATTCTACCCGCAGTTAAAACCGCAGGCTGGGACGACATAACTCAAATACGCCAAGAGGTTAAATTACGTGACGGTAAAGTAATTGTACGTGGGCAGATTGGTGTACGTAAAACGGTTAAATCGGCTGACATAGTGCTTTACCATAAACCCAGCATGCCACTTGCTGTTATTGAAGCTAAAGCGAATAAGCATGAAGTAGGTAAAGGCCTTCAACAAGGCTTAGATTACGCCAGGCTGCTCGATGTGCCGTTTATATTCGCCTCCAATGGCGATGGTTTTATATTCCACGATAAAACTAAGCTAGGCACACCAGACGCGCATAACCTTGAAAGCGAAATACGCTTAGAAGACTTCCCATCACCGCAAGAGCTTTGGGCTAAATATTGTGCCTACAAGGGCTATACAGAATCGCAACTTCCTATAATAAACCAAGCCTATTACGATGATGGTAGCGGTAAACACCCGCGCTATTATCAGCTTCAAGCCATTAATAAAACAGTAGAGGCTATATCGTCAGGTAAAGACCGCGTACTGCTTGTGATGGCAACCGGAACCGGTAAAACCTATACCGCGTTTCAAATCATTTGGCGCTTATGGAAGTCACGCGCTAAGAAACGCATCTTGTTTTTAGCCGACCGCAATATATTAGTAGATCAAACGCGTATTAATGACTTTCAGCCGTTTGGTACTTCAATGACCAAAATTACCGGCAGAACAATCGACCCTGCTTACGAAATACACCTAGCACTTTACCAAGCGCTAACAGGGCCAGAAGAATCTCAAAAAGCGTTTAAGCAAGTAGACCCAGACTTTTTCGATCTTATTATTATTGACGAGTGCCATCGTGGTAGCGCAAGTGAAGATAGTGCTTGGCGCGAGATACTTACTTATTTTAAAGGCGCAGCACAGGTAGGCTTAACCGCGACACCAAAAGAAACCGAAGAAGTATCAAACACCGATTACTTTGGCGACCCTGCTTATACCTACTCCCTTAAAGAGGGCATAGAAGATGGCTTTTTAGCGCCATACAAAGTGGTGCGTGTCGATCTTGATGTAGACCTACAAGGCTGGCGGCCAACAAAAGGCCAAGTTGATAACAACGGCGAAGTAATACAAGACCGCATATACAACCAAAAAGACTTCGACCGCACTATGGTCATTGACGAGCGCACACAGCTAGTAGCCGAAACCATTACCAACTACTTAAAACGTACAGACCCTATGGCTAAAACCATTGTGTTTTGTAACGACATAGACCACGCCGAACGTATGCGCCGTGCTATTGCTAACCTAAACCCAGATCAAATGGCTAAAAACGATAAATACGTGATGAAGATCACCGGCGACGACGAGCTAGGTAAAGGCCAGCTCGACAACTTTATAAACCCTAAACGCCCATACCCAGTAATTGCTACCACCTCAGAGCTTATGACCACAGGGGTAGACGCTAAAACCTGTAAGCTAGTGGTACTTGATCAAAACATACAATCAATGACCAAGTTTAAGCAAATCATTGGTCGTGGTACCCGTATTGACGACCGCTACGGCAAGCTATGGTTTACCATACTCGACTTTAAAAAAGCCACCGAACTGTTTGCCGATGAACGTTTTGATGGCACGCCAGAAAAAGTAATTAAGGTAACGCCAACCGACATTGAAAACGAAGACGTTGATATTGAATTACAAGACGATACAACGGCCGAAGAGCAGCCTGATAGCGTATTCGATGATCAACCAACTGACGATGAAAGCAATGCCAATAACGACACTATTAACGATCCCAAAGGCGATGGCATGCCTGATGGCGAATGGGATGACGAAACCAACAAAATGGTTAAATACCGTATATCAGGTGTGACCGTTAATAAAGTGGCAGAGCGAGTACAGTATTACGATACCGACGGTAAACTCGTTACCGAATCGTTTATAGATTACACCCGTAAAACCATGAGCAAGCAGTACAGTTCATTGGATGACTTTGTAAAACGTTGGAATGAATCAGACCGTAAACAAGCAGTAATAGATGAACTTGCCGAAGAAGGCATTATTTGGTCAGCGCTCGAGGAAGAAGTCGGCAAAGATATGGACCCTTTTGATATGATCTGCCATGTAGTTTACGACCAACCACCCCTTACCCGTAAAGAGCGCGCAGATAACGTACAAAAGCGTAACTATTTCACTAAATATTCGGGCACCGCACACACCGTACTCGAGAACCTTCTGCTAAAATACGCCGATGTAGGCGTGCAAGAAATCGAATCTATGCAAGCGCTTAAAGTAGCGCCATTTAACGAAATAGGCAGCCTAAGTGAAATAGTAAAAAAAGGCTTTGGTGGCAAACCACAATACGAGCAAGCACTTAAAGAGCTCGAGGCCGAAATTTACCAAATGCCAGCGCCTAAAACAGCCTAAATTTATGTTTGCTGTTGCTATGTATTAGCCACAGCAAAGCATTAAACCATTTAAATTAAACAGCTTTCATCTTTGCTTTTAGCCGCTGTTTATAAAAATAATCAAACAAGAGAATACTATGTCTATCAGTTCAGCTATTAAATCAATTCAAGATATTATGCGTAAAGATGCCGGTGTCGATGGCGACGCACAACGCCTTGGTCAAATGTCGTGGTTACTATTTTTAAAAGTATTCGACGCGCAAGAAGAAGAACTAGAGCTTGAACTAGACGACTACCGCGAGCCAATCCCAGAGCAATTTTTATGGCGCAATTGGGCGGCCGATAACGAAGGCATAACCGGCGATGAGCTTTTAGAGTTTGTAAACGATAAGCTGTTTATTGAACTTAAAAATCTAACCGTACCCATAGATAAAAACCCACGCGGCTATGTAGTAAAAGAGGCATTTAGTGATGCTTTTAACTATATGAAAAATGGCACTCTCCTACGCCAGGTGATTAATAAACTAAACGAAATAGACTTTACCGACTCAAAAGAGCGCCACTTATTTGGCGATCTGTACGAGCAAATACTAAAAGACTTACAAAGCGCAGGTAACGCGGGCGAATTTTACACCCCGCGCGCTATCACTAAATTTATAGTGGCAGTAACCGACCCAAAACTAGGCGAGTCAATCATGGACCCTGCTTGTGGTACTGGTGGCTTTTTAGCGTGTGCGTTCGACCATGTAAAAGCAAACTATGTTAAATCGGGCGACGACCACCAAATACTTCAAAAGCAAATACACGGCGTAGAGAAAAAACAACTCCCGCACTTACTGTGTACTACCAACATGATGCTTCACGGCATTGAGGTACCGGTACAAGTTAAACACGGCAATACCCTAAATAAACCGCTTTCAAGCTGGGATGACCAAGTAGATGTAATCATCACCAACCCACCATTTGGCGGCACTGAAGAAGACGGCATAGAAAAAAACTTCCCAAGCGACATGCAAACTCGTGAAACAGCCGACTTGTTCTTACAGCTCATTATAGAAGTGCTCAACACTAAAGGGCGCGCTGCGGTAGTATTGCCAGACGGCACCTTGTTTGGTGAAGGCGTAAAAACCAAAATTAAAAAGCTACTGGTAGAGGAATGTAACTTACATACCATAATACGCTTACCCAATGGCGTGTTTAACCCGTATACCGGTATTAAAACCAACATACTATTCTTTACCAAAGGTACGCCAACAAAAGACGTGTGGTTTTACGAGCACCCATACCCAACAGGCGTTAAAAACTACAACAAAACCAAACCAATGAAGTTTGAAGAGTTCAAAACGGAGCTCGAATGGTGGGGCAACGAAGCAGATGGCTTTGCCTGCCGTACTGAAACCGAGCAAGCATGGAAAGTATCAATCGACGATATTATTGCTCGTAACTACAACCTCGACATTAAAAACCCGCATGTAGGCGAGGTAATAAGCCACGACCCACAAGCGCTATTAGCCGACTATTCAAAGCAACAAGTAGACATACAAGCACTGCGTGACCAGCTTAAAGGCATATTGTCAGCGGCCCTATCAAAAGATACTGAGGGCAAGTAATGGCTAAGTCAAAAACACCAAGCAAAAACGCAGAGCAGCTAATAACCGAACATCTTGATATTTGGACGACGGCCATCGAGCAAAAGTCGTCAGCAGGTCGAGGCTCATCTAAAAAGTTTTCGCTTCATGGCATTAAAAAACTCCGCGAGCTTATTTTAGATCTTGCAGTGCGTGGCAAATTAGTGCCACAAGATCCAAACGACGAACCGGCGTCAGTATTATTAGAACGTATAGCTGCTGAAAAAGCGCAATTGGTTAAAGATAAAAAAATTAAGAAGCAAAGTTTAGTTAAGGAGATGGAGGGAGTACCTGAAACTGATATAGATCTCCCTGAAGGATGGTGTTTAGCATATATTCCACAAATTATTGCACATGAAGATTATGCGATTAAGCGGGGGCCATTTGGTAGTGCTTTGAAAAAGGCATACTTTGTTGAAAGTGGATACAAAGTTTATGAGCAACAGCATGCGATTAATGATGATTTCTTCCGCGGAGAATATTATATTGATTTGGATAAGTTTGAGGAACTTAAAGCATTTGAAGTAAAGCCTAATGATTTAATTATTAGTTGCTCAGGTACCGTCGGTAAAGTTGCGATTGCTCCACCAAATATGGAGCGAGGTATCATTAATCAAGCTTTATTAAAAATAGCTCTGAATAATAATGCGCTAACGAATGAGTATTTTAAAATCTTATTTCCAGCCTTCTACATGATGACTGATACACTTTCTGATTTAAAAGGTACAGCTCAAAAAAACATGGTTTCGGTGGATACATTAAAAAAAGAGCCTTTTCCATATCCACCACTGGAAGAACAACAACGCATAGTCGCCAAAGTAGATGAGTTAATGGGCTTGTGTGATGCGCTTGAGGCACAAACTGAAAATAGTATTACGGCACACCAAACATTAGTTGAAGTGCTGTTAGAGGCCTTGCTGAAAGCACCAGAGCAAGGAGCAACGCCCGAACAAACCGCTCAACAATTCCAACAAAACTGGCAACGCTTAAGCGAACACTTCGACACGCTATTCACCACCACCGCTAGCATCGACACGCTAAAACAAACCATTTTACAACTCGCAGTAATGGGCAAGCTCGTCCCACAAAACCCAAATGACGAACCCGCCACCAAACTCCTAGAGCGCATAGCAGCAGAAAAAGCCCAATTGATTAAAGACAAAAAAATCAAAAAGCAAAAACCACTGCCAGAAATTACAGACGAAGAAAAACCGTTTGAGTTACCTGATGGGTGGGAATGGGTTAGATTGGGGGATATTTATAGATTCCTTAACGGTTTTGCTTTCAAAAGTGAATGGTTTCAAGAGCAAGGTATTAAGTTATTAAGAAATATCAATATCGCGCATGGTGATACTAAATGGTATGAAAAAGCATGCCTATCAGAGGCAATGGCTGATGAATATAGCAAATTTCAACTAGAGGCGGGCGATATTGTAATTTCGTTAGATCGTCCGATTATAAATACTGGTTTAAAATATGCTGTTATTCAGCCGAAAGATTTACCATGTTTGTTACTTCAGCGAGTTGCTAAATTTCATAGTTTTGCGGATATAGTCACACCAGCTTTTTTATCAAGGTGGCTTGAGTCGGACTTGTTCATGAGTTCAATTGATCCTGGCAGAAGTAACGGGGTGCCGCATATATCAACGAAACAATTAGAAATGATGGCATTCCCTTTATGCTCTACAAAGGAACAACAACTTATAATTGCAAGAGTTGATGAACTAATTACACTATGCGATCAACTTAAAGCCCGTTTAACCGACGCACAAACGACTAAACTTCACCTCACCGATGCTATAGTCGAACAGGCGTTGTAAGTACAATATTTAAAAGTGAGTTTACATAGACTCACTTACATTATTACGCATTAAATAATGGAAGTTAAAAAGTAATGAATACAAACGTAATTAAAAAGATAGAAACATTAATGACTGAGCACATGCAAAGTGCGACTCGAAAACAGCTCGAAAACCACGCCGAATTGTATGAGCGTAGTGAAAGCTACTTAGACGATAAAAATCATAAAATAGCGTTTATTGGTAATGTTGGTGCTGGTAAAACAACATCAATTTGTCATTTGCTTGGATTAGTGAGCAATGGCACGCCTGTATTAAGTACTGGCTCAGGTAGAACTACATTGTGTGAAGTTCATTTAAAGCATAGCCAACAAGCTATGATTGATGTTGAACCTTATACAAACGATGAGGTACAAAGTTTTTTACTGGATTTTGCTTTATATTTAAAATCAGATAACAGTGATGCTGATCAGGAAGGTTTTAAATTAAGCGCTGAGGTTGAGCGTGCTATTCGTAATATGCTTGATCTGAAAATAGAGCGTAAAAAGGTTGATGGTAAACGTATTGCCACTGACTTTGCGAAAGTGTTTGCAAGAGACTTTAGTCGTGATGAGTTAATTAATGAGTTTAATAGAATTATTAAGCTAGAAAAACGTACTCAAACGCGTTTTGAAAATGATGGCTCAGAGCCTAACTTAGAATGGTTAAACAATACATTTAAACAAATAAATAGTGCGACTCAACCTAATGTTAGTTTGGCTAAAAAAATAACCCTTTACGTACCTGAGCTCAATATTAATAGCGGCGATTTTACACTTACGTTTGTTGATACAAAGGGAGTTGACCAGACAGTTAACAGAGTTGATTTAGACCAATGTTTAACAGATGACCGAACGCTAAGTGTTTTCTGTACTCGCTTCAATGATGCGCCAGATCAAACCTGCTCACGAATGATAGATAGCGCGATTCAAGCGGGTTTAAAATCTCGCATAAATTCAGAATCAGCATTACTTGTTTTAGACCGCGCTGGTGAAGCTGAAGATGTTATGGATTATGAAGAAGCGGTAGGTGATAAAGAAGATGGTCGTGATATTAAAGCCGATCAAATTAGTAGTGAGCTTTCACAAAAGTTTGCTGTAAATAAACTTGATATTGAATTTTTTGATGCGAAACAGGACAAGCCAACTGGCTTACTTAGGCTGCTAATTGATAAAGTCTCAGCATTACGTGAACACCACCAAGCGCGTCTAGCCGAAATTAGTAATTCAGTTAATGAGATCGAACTCGAGTTGAAATCAGAGTCAGCAGAGCTTGCAAAACGACAAGTAAAAATGACTTTGGAGCCTTGGTTAAAAAAGTCTCGAGGCTCTACACCTACGCTAAACGAGTTTTTCTTACCTTTGGTAAAAACAATTAGCGCAAAAGGGACGTATGCCGCCAGTGTTAGGGCTAGTGTGAATAGAAGTGGTGATTGGCATAATCTAGATTATTATCAAGAAATAGCATCGGGAGCACGTGCCCAATGCGTAAATAAAATTTACCCAGTTAAAAGCGATTTAAACACTTTGATCGAGAATATGCTTGCTCAAAATGAACTACAGCCAGCACACTCTTTACTTAAACAACTTAGAAATACAACAGATATACGTATAGATGAAATAGCACAGCTAGCTTTATCAAGAGGTCGTTCAGCTTATGAAAGCACGATGAAAACAGATAAGGTGCTTTGGAGTGTTTTATATAGAGAGTGGGGGCAGGGAGCTGGCTATAAAGACAGAGTATCTCAAAAAACTCATGATTGGTTTAAAGGGAATGATTATTCTCGCTATGAGTTCGAAGTTACGCGCGCCTTAGTAACCAAGTGGGAAAAGTATTTAGAAGAGATTGAACATTTAATAGGTTCTAATTTGGCCAGTTAATGTGATTTAAAACGATAGATGTGCTGATAAAGCATTTTAATATAAAAACTCTTCGTAATTGTTACTTAGAGATTGAACTACAAATAAAGGAATATAATGAAACATATAACCGTTTCAATTTTACTATTAGCATTAGCCGGTTGTGGAGGTAGTAGTGAAGGCGAATCAGTAAATAGTTCAGTACCCGATAACAGCAGTGGTACTGTTGACTCAGGAAGTGAATTTAATCCTGGAGGGATGCCAAGTAATCCGAGTGAAGTTTCATTTGCTAAGAAAAATGAAATTAACGTTGATGCTTTCGAGAATTATTTTACTATTAATTTAGAAAAAGACTCGAAAGTTTACATATCAGCATTGCTTGAACTTGGAATGAAGACACTCGATAAAACTAGATGTCGAAGTAGTACAGTTGAAGAGAGTGGGTTTATAACAGTTGATAGTACTGGTGTTGCTTGTGATCACCGAGTTGTACTTGATTTAAAAGCTGGGCAACATTCTATTAATTTTGAATATCCAAGATCTAATTATGGTTATTTTACAATAGATACTGTTGCGAATAATCAGAGGACTATTTTAACTGAAAATGGTGTTGGTGGTTTACCAAGTACACCTAGAAAAATAAGCTTTACTGAAAATAATGAAATTAATAGAGATCTTAATAATAATTACTTTGCATATGAAGGTAAGGCGGGTGATAAGTTATTCTTAAACTCGTATTTGCAAGAGTCTATACCAGTCTTGATGTTGACTAGGTGTAGAAGTGGTGCTGGGGAAAATAGTAGTGCTATTGGATTTAGCATTAACGAAGGGCCCTATAGCTGTACAGAAAATATTGAATATGAATTACCGGAAGATGGTAGCTACTTATTCCATGTATTTTATATGGCTCCATCCGATGTAACTTACCCTGTTCCAGGGTATTTTAGAGCCGATGTTCAGTACGCTCAGTAAAGTAATTTAAAAAACTTTATTTATTTTAGTCCTGGGTGTTTCAAAAGTTACAAAAAATATTTTTGTTACACCCTATGTTACACGTATTGCATTTTATTAATGTATAATTATTATTTATCATATGCTTATAAGTCCTGCTTGGTGGTTGCAGGGACTACCAATAAAATCAATAGGTTACAGTTTTAATCCTTGCTTATCATCTTTCTGTATAGCACATATGTAGCTCAAACTGCGTATGTTTTGATAAATATATCTTCAGCTTGTTGTATATTTTGTTTGTATCCTTCATTGTCCGATTTTTTTATGAAACCTACTAAGAGGATATTCTTATCATTGTAAGTTCTATAAAGCATCCTAATCGCTCCTCCTGAAAAGGCACTGAACCTGACTTCCCATAGGCCTGGTGTTCCAACAATTGATTTAAACAGCGGCTCATTGCCTCTGAAGTTTCTTTCATTGCAGTAGCTTAACTTCTTGTAGACAATATTTTTGTTTTCGATATTTAATTCAGAAAACCATTTTAGGACTTCATTAGATATTAATGCTGTAGAACAAGCCGTATTTAATTGTAGTGAGTTATATATTTCATACAAAAGGCTACCATGCGCTTTTGTAGAAATATTATCAATGATACAAGTATTATGATTGTATTCACCGTTCTGTGTTTTATTAAACTCTAATTGATGATTATTCCATTCTGGAGAAGTGTTCAAGCTTAAGAGTTTTGCACTTAGATGATCAGATATACTAAAGACATCAGAAAATTGATATATACCTTGGTTGGGTAGAAAATATGTGAAGTTGCCAATTTCATCCAATTCATTATCATTAAAAAAATCTAAGGCGGGAGATTTATCTTCTATTTCTAATAAAACTGATAAGAGGTCAAATTCGCTTTGAGCCTCAAGGTAAGCTAAGAAGTCATTATATGTAAACCCCTCACAAAGCACTAATTCATGTAAACATAAATCTTTTAAAGCATCTAAATAAAAAATGACTCTATCGTTATCTTCTATAAATAATTCCAATACGCCCTGAAGAGCATCGCCAAACAGCTCAACTGCTAACTGTTCAGAATCTGCTGGAAAGCTATTTGTATTAATACAAAGCAAATGATCCATATTACTTCCTTGCTAATTTAGCTCTTACTTTCATTGATTGATCAAAAAAACCATTAGGCCAAAAGTTTAGCTTCCCGTTTTCGTCCATCTTGGGAGTTTGAATCGTTGTTTCAGATTTTGTATTTTCTTTAGATAGGTAATGAAAAACCACATCAGAGTGTGAAACATGTTTCTCTTTGCAGGCAAGTCTAATGCCATCCATCAAATGGTCGCTATGAGTTTCAATTATCATCTGTATGCCGTGAGATGCGGCAATACCTAGTAAAACCCCCATAGCAGTTTGACCTTTGGGGTGAAGGTGGGTTTCAGGATTTTCAATTATAATGATAGTATTATTTTTTCTTAATTTATCCCACTTATCACCCCAGTCATCATCCCATCCCTGCAGTGGTTTTTCAGCTATATGTCCTAAAATTGTAGTAATTATAGGAAGAGCATTACTTATTCCAAAGCCAACATTTTTAGGTCGGAACTCATCGAATGTAGCTTGTGATATATCAACCTTGGGATTTAGTTTATATTGAAATTCTACATTAGGAGATATTTCAGATAACCATCCTTTTATAGCTAAAGGAAGTGTATCTCCCTCACCATTTTCATGCTGAATCGATTCTGGAACTATTGAAAGTGATAGCTTGTCAATAAACTCATATACATATTCACCTCTATCGCCTATGGTAGGAAAGCTTAAACTATTACTTAGAGGCAAATAAGTCTGGGGGCCAAGTCTATCAGCTGATATAAAAGATAATATAGGTTTTTTATTAGGAGCTTCTTGCTTTGATTCATCTTCATGAAGTATGAGTTTATCATCTGATTTATCAACAAAGCATAGCTTTATCTCTATTGGTTCGTTTGGGTTTGCGAACTTTGATCTTAGTTCCTTTAAAGAACCATAACCCTCTAGTAAAGGTGATCTATTTTTGCATGCTTTTTCATACATTCTTAGTGATTGTATAATTGAACTTTTCCCACAATTGTTTAAACCAGAAAGAATTGTCAACGGTTTAAGTGGTAATTTTAAATCAACAAAAGATTTAAAATTTACTAGGTTTAATGTTTCAATCATAACACTTCCAAATATTTGTTAACTAAGCTATTGAAAGTGTTATACCGAAAGTTAACACCTCTAACAGCTTGTGAAGCATGTCTACTAATAGAGTTAATTAAATCGTCATTCAATAGTTTTTGCTTATAGTCCCTGTTGAATTCAATTTTATTTTTTAGTAGCTTATTAAAGTCCTCTTCAGAAAGTTTACATAAAATGTTTGACCAACATTCGAAGAGAGCTTTATTCACAGGAGTCTTTTTATCATCATGAATTGTAGACTTTCTAAAAGCATGCTCACCAAATAATCTTTTAGCTCTATACATTGCTAATTCAAAGTTATACCTAATTTCATCAGTGGAATTTGTTTTTATTACTGGGATCTGGCTTTCAGGAAATAATTTTATGAGTTTACGTTCTTCAAGCTCTGGAAATAAATTAATTACTCTCATAGCATCACTAAGCCATTTATCTAGGCTAGCTTTATAATCAACCTTATCAAATATATAAAATGCGACAAAGCGAAGGATTAGCTCTCTTGTTGCCATCCTTTTATCGTTTATTTTTGAGTTAATGGCGTCGATAAAATACTGACTCCCCATTAATTGTTTTAGCAACTCAGTTGAAGTTCCTTGATATAACGCATGCCTTATTTCTTGGCTTGTTAAAGGTAGTCCACCAGTGTTGATTCTTTTGAAAATATTGCGTTTTACATCTTCAGGTGTTCCGGGGTTAATAACAGTAAACCTTAACTCCGTTTCCATTATAGTATTTAGTACTCTTTGACACTTTGGATCTTCTTCCATTTGCGCAAATGTCATTGCACCAAATTTCTTTTGTAGAAACTCTAGCTTTTGTAACTTTAATGGCAAACCAGTCTGTGGACTTAAAAGTAAGAAATCTCTAATTGTAGATAATCTTTGTAGACCATCGACTACCTCCCATTCGCCTTGCTCATTTGCAGATACATAAAACATTGGCAAAGGGATTTTAAGCATAATAGATTCTATCAGCTGACTTTTACGAGTTTCATCCCAAACTTCGTTTCTCTGAAAGTCGGGCGATAAGCGAATAGAGCCTTGTTTCAACCTTCTCTTAATTGCATCCATAGATACAACTTTCTGTTCGATAGATATTTTTTCTGGATCAAAGGGCTCAAGTATTTCTTCTTCAAACTCCTCTTCAAAATCATCATCTGTTAGTCGAGGAGCATCAATATTTGTATTTTCCAAGAGAAATCCCTATTACTTAAGTCATTTTTTATATTCTATACAAATTTTATAATAATAGAACCTTAACAAGATACCACAATTAATATAGGCTCAAACTAAAGTACAGTTATTCACAGAACTCCAAGTAAGATCTTTCTTGCCATTCTGGCAAAGTGTTGTGGTCAACTAATTCCGGACAGTGAATTAAAGGTTATTTTGGTTTTGTGCTGGTGTTTGATATGAGCTAAAGCTCAATAGGTAGCTTTAGCTATTTGAAATGTTGTGTTTAATTACAGCGTTATTTAAAAGTGATAGCTTTAGCTCTTTTTTTAGATAGTAGGGAGCTTTAGCTAACTCGTTTCAGCTTTAGGTTATGCTTTTTCTACCTTCCATGAATAGTTCCTTGTGATTATAGCTTTACCAGCAAACCTTTTACTTTGAGAATGAGTTCACCATCGTAATAGCTTTGCAAACACTCACCAGTTTCCTCAACGATGTTTAATTGGTGTGTAATTTGATGGGTCTATCTTTTAGCTTTGTGTGTAAACCACCCATAGCGAGTATGTAGCCTTTCCAATCGCTGTTGTCAGCAGCAAAACGAGCTTGTACTAATAAATATTACAATTTTGATTGGTCTAAGCCTTGGGTTTGCTAAACTCTAAATATTCACACTTTAGATGTTAAAATATCATCTAAGATAAACTAGTTGGTTACCCATACATCCCCTGCAACCCTTTTTCTCAGAGTCTCAGAGTCTCAGAGTCTCAGAGTCTCAGGGGGAAAATCCTGACTTCAGACATCTTAATTTCGATTAACGCGTTATCAGTAATTAACCTGAGTTAACTCTTTTAATTTTAGTGTGATATCTATCTTCACATTGATTGTTTTACACTTTATCGCGCGAATAAAACCCGCAGCAGGGTTTGCATGTGCCAACAGGAGTTGTTCATCAATTATGTAATTATGGCGACGTTGATCTTGAGTTTATTGTTACTTCAACACCGCCAAGTCATGGTGATAAAGTGATCATTTAACCCAAAGTACATGATAATAAAAAAGGAAACCGAGGCTTCCTTTGTTGTGTGCGTATTTGTTTAAGCGCTTGGTTTAAGCGCCTGGGCCACATTCCATACAGTGGTTTATGATATCTGGGCCAAATTTTAGTTTAGCGTTTAAATCACGAAGGGCGGTACGCAGGCCTTCTTCAATCACTGGGTGATAAAATGGCATATCAAGCATTTGTGGTACGGTCATTTTGTTTTGTACTGCCCATGCTAGTAAATGGGCTATATGCTCGGCTTGTGGGCCGATAAACTCAGCGCCAATAAATAAGCCAGTCCCTTGCTCTGCGTATACTCGCATATGGCCTTTGTTTTTTAGCATTACACGGCTGCGGCCTTGGTTTTCAAAGCTGACTTCGCCGGCTTCAAAACAACCGCATTCACCTAAACGCTCTGTTATTTGTTTGTAGCTTTCGCCTACCATCGCGATTTGTGGGTCACTAAATACCGCTGCAATAGAAGCACGACGTAAGCCGTTTCGCACATCTGGGAAGCGTCCTGCGTTTTGCCCAGCAATGGTGCCTTGGTCACTTGCTTCGTGTAATAGAGGGATCATATTACTGGCATCCCCGGCGATAAATATGTTTGAATCGCCACATTGCATAGTGTGTTTATCGGCAATTGGTACGCCTCGTTCATCTAGCTCAATCCCTGTGTTTTCAAGTCCGAGTTTGTCGGTATTCGGTATGCGGCCGGTAGCGGCGAGTACAAAATCAAATTGTTCGGTTTGCTTGTCGCCGTTTTTGTCAACATAAGTAAGTTGCGCTTTATCGTCGACTTTTTGCATATCAGACACATTTGAGTCGGTATCCACAAAAAATTCTTCTGCAAATACAGTGTTGGCGTAATCTTTAATGACAGGGTCGGTAATAGGGCCTATAGCGCCACCCACACCAAATAGCTTTACCTTAACACCTAAACGGTGCAAAGCTTGGCCAATTTCAAGGCCAATAACGCCGGGGCCAAACACGGCAACAGATTCTGGCAAGTCTTGCCAATCGAACACGTCGTCATTAATTATTAATTTATCGCCAAAGTTATTAAATACGCCAGGGTAAGCAGGACGTGAGCCCGTTGCGATAACAAAGCGTTTTGCATTAATAATTGTGTGGTCGTCAATTTGAACGCGGTTGGCATCGAGAAACTTTGCATAGCCACGAATTTTATCTTCACTTGGAATTTCATCTACGGCCTCAACCACAAAGCCTACAAAGCGGTCGCGTTCATTGCGCACCCGTGCCATTACTTCAACACCATTAATGGTAGGTTTTGAACTATGTACACCAAATGCCGGTGCTGTTTCGATTGAATGAGCGGCTTCAGCGGCTGCAATCAATAATTTACTAGGCATACAGCCAACACGCGCACAGGTAGTGCCGTATGGGCCTGCTTCAATCATTAATACGTTTGGTGTGTGTTGTTTTGCGTTACGGTATGCACTTAGGCCGGCAGTGCCTGCACCAATTACAACAACATCAGTGTTTAGTTCTTTCATGGTGATGTCCTCAATACCAATTTTATTAAAAAACTGGTTTTAAATAAGTTAATAAAATGGGTACGTAAAAAGGTAAAAGTAGGGGCATTAATGCCCCTAATCATGTGCTTAAAGGATTACTTAATTAAGCAAAGTATTTTTCTAAATCGTCAGAGCCACCAATGTGCGTTCCGCCAATAAATACTTGTGGTACGGTTTCACGGCCTGAGATGGCTTTAAGGCTTGTTAAAGATGCACCTGCACCCATGGTGATTTCCTCAAACACTAAGCCTTTTTCTTCTAGTAACGCTTTTGCTTTACTACAGAATGGGCAACCAGGTTTAGTAAATATGCTTACTGCTTGTGGCTTTACTTGCTCAGGATTGATGTAATCAAGCATAGTGTCTGCGTCTGATACTTCAAACGGGTCGCCTGGTAAATCTGGCTCGATGAACATTTTGTCAATCACGCCGTCTTTAACCAGCATTGAATAGCGCCAGCTGCGTTTGCCAAAGCCTAGGTCATTTTTATCTACTAGCATGCCCATGCCGTCTGTAAATTCACCGTTACCATCTGGTAGTAAGGTAATGTTTTGTGCTTCTTGGTTTTGAGCCCAAGCGTTCATTACAAAAGTATCGTTTACTGATAAACATACGATGTCATCAACACCATTTTGCTTAAGTACACCTGCTAACTCGTTGTAGCGTGGTAAATGAGTTGATGAACACGTTGGTGTAAATGCACCTGGTAGTGAAAATACAACAACAGTTTTGCCTTTAAAAATGTCGTCTGATGTTACTGATTTCCACTCATCATTTACGCGAGTTGCGAATGTAACTTGTGGAATTGTTTGACCTTCAATATTGTTTAACATGTTTTTTAGTTCCTCTTGATTTGTTGATAGCCATTATGTCGTGAAACTTGTAATAGCTCCAATCGTTTATTTGTATTACCATGATAGGTATTACCTATTATGTTTGAGCTTACTATGAATTTAAAAGATCTTGAATATGTAAAAGCAGTTGCCCACTTTAAACATTTTCGTAAAGCGGCAGACGCTTGTTATGTTAGTCAGCCAACGTTGAGTGGCCAAATTAAAAAGCTAGAACAAGAATTGGGCGTTACATTATTTGACCGTTCTACTAAGCAAGTTACTTTAACTATGCAAGGTGAACGTTTGTTGACACAGATAAAGTTAGTGTTAGAGCAAACCCAAATACTAAAAGAGCTAGCGGCAACATCGAGCGCCCCATTACAGGGTAGGGTAAAAATAGGTATTATCCCAACTATTGCGCCGTATTTATTACCTACTTTACTTACCTCAATGAAAGAAGCCTTTGCTGATAGTCAGTTTGCCTTTGTTGAAATGCAAACCAGCACTATTCTAGCGGCACTTGATAATGGTGAGCTAGACATTGCAATACTAGCAGATGTGTCTGAACTTAAGCTTTATCATACAGTTAATATATATAAAGAAGACTTTTTAGTGGCCTTGTCAACGCAAAATAAACTTGCTCAGCGTAGTAAGGTCGCGTTAGATGAGTTAAAAACGTGTAGCTTATTAATGCTCAGCGATGGGCATTGTTTTAAAGATCAGGCTCAGCGTTTTTGCTTTGCGGCAGGTGTAGATGTATCGAATGAGTATCAAGGTAATAGTTTAGAAACGTTATTAGCCTTGGTTGCCATGGACGATGGGGTCACTTTTGTGCCTAAGCTTGCAGCAGCTGAGCGTGACGGAATTAAGTATTTGCCTATATTTCCAACTCAGCAGCGCAGCGTGGTGTTAGCATCTCGTAAGCATTATCCGCACTTAGCGGGTGTTGAGTTGTTGGCAAAGTGGCTAAGTGAGCACCCTAGTTTACGTAAACAATTAACTAAAGCGATTGTTTAGCAAGCTCTACAATGTCGTTAATCTGAATATTTGGTAAAGGTTGTTTATCAACACTCATGGTTACAGCGCTTTGTTGATACACCTGTTCAACTTGCACTTGGTTAAGTGTGATAATGAAATTAGGCATTTTATTACCCGCAGCATCGGTTAGGTAATTATGATGGGCAATATTTAATATTTGCCCTTTTTCAAGGCCGTGTGCTTTACCAAGGTTAATGATTAGTTTGTCGTTTTCAATATGTAATATCTTACCTTGGGTTTCAAGGCATGCCATGGCTGCTTGTAGGTCATAGCTGAGGGTTTGGTTTATATCAACAATGGTTTGCCCGTAGTCTGAGCCCCAAAACTTTTCGCTATATACATCAATTAAATCAGTTTTTTCAAATGGCCAAATACCTTGACCACGATAGTTCTTTTGCCAGAGTCGTTCGTAGGTGATGCCATCAAATAATACAAAATCAACATTGTATGCGCGCTTATAGGTTTCATCTTGCCAAAAAGCGTAGCTATTATTGAGTTTATCACTATTTGATATATCAACTATTTGACTCAGTAATACATATTGTGAATTACTACGAGAGGCAATTTCTTCAAGTAGAGCGTTGCTGTAATCGTATTGTTGAGTAAAAAACTCACTTACACGAATAGGGTAGTTAAAATAAGCGGTAGGGCGCGTACTTATTGGTGATTCGTTTAACGTGTTATACAGGTTTTCGCTAGTGGCTTTATTGATGTCAAAAATTTGACCCATTCTAGCTTGTTCACGGTGTTTAAGTTGGGTTTGCGTAATTGCAACAAACTTGTTGAAGTTGCTGGCCGGGCACTGCTCTTGCTCTGGAAAAATATCTAAACGTAGGGTGATTGCAAATTGATCGCCGTGCCTGTCTTCGCTGATCATTTCAATTTTTTGTATTTCACCATGGCTGTTTATTTTTAGCTGATCTTGGGTAAGTACGCCATCTACAAGGGTTTGCATTGAACTAACGCGGGCCCCTGAAAACACCAGTGCTTGAGTTATGGCATCTTTTATAGCGACAGATTTAGCTTTGGCTATATCATTATTTTTAATGCTGGCATGGCCGGTAGATTCAAACCATTGTGCATTTACACAGGGACTTACGCTCAATGCAAGCCAAGTCGCAGCTGTAACAACGCATGTTAATAGTTTTTTCATCGTAAGATCCCACGCCAAAATATTGGTTAATTACCTTTAATATGCATGTATTACGCAAGGACTATACCAATTGTTTTAAATACGAGAGTAAAGCAAGAACATGGCATTGATCATGCATTCATTGCGACTATTAAACCATTTACTTTAACGTGAGCTCCTATGCGTATAGTCCTTTTTATTTTAGCAACTTTAAGTTTATCTGGTTGCAGTAGCATTTTTGATAAACATGTTGAATATAAATATATAGAGCCTGATAGTTACCCAGTACTTAAGGCGATAGGCTACGCCCCAATCAGTGCCCAACCAGGCGATAACGAGTCACAGCGTTCGTTAATGGCGTTAAAAGCGTCAAAGCTTGAAGCGTATCGTGAGCTTGCAGAGCAAGTATATGGGCAAAAAATTACCGCTGGCACAACGGTGCAAGGCAGTATTGCGCAAAACGATCAATTACAAAGCCAAGTACAAGGCGTCATTAAAGGCGCGCAAGTAGTAAAAAGCTACCCTGTTGGCGACAGCTACGCAACGGAGCTTAGGCTTGATATGAAACGCGTACATGATTTATACATAGGTGAGATCAAACCAAGAGAAGTGAAAAAAGTTACTTACTACTAAGCAAAATATCTCATATTTACCTGTGGGTGCTATGCTTGATTTAACAATTCTTTTTGATCGAAAGCTGTGATACGACAAGGTAACAATTACTTTTTATTAATTATGCAATGGCCAAGCCTATGTACGCTTTTATAAAGCGAGCTCGTGTTTGGTCGACGGGCTACCAAGGCTATATATGGCGTGGGTTATTGTTAGTTTTACTCGCTAATAGCTTGGTTTTTGCTGCTCGCCTACCTATCCAGTTCAATGTTTTTTTTCAGCAAATGAATCAACAGTTTGGTCCTACAAGACTGCCAGTAGCACGAAGCTGGCAAACCATGTTAGTGCAAACTCAAAACAAATCAGAACAACAAAAAATTTTAATTGTGAACGATTTTTTTGCTCGCAACCTGCGTTACCGCACCGACATCCAACTGTGGCAACAAAAAGATTACTGGGCGACTCCACTTGAAACGCTAGGTAAAGGTTTAGGTGATTGTGAAGATTATGCCATTGCTAAATATATTAGCCTCAGAGCACTGGGTATTGATGATAATAAATTGCGACTTATTTATGTAAAAGCACAAATAGGTGGCCCACGTTCAAACAGATCGCAGGCTCACATGGTATTAGGTTACTTTGTGACGCCTAATGCTCAGCCGATGATTTTAGATAGTTTAATTACCAAGGTATTACCTGCGGCAAAACGCACAGATTTAAGCCCTGTATTTAGCTTTAATAGCCAAGGATTGTGGGCGAACAATTCAACTAAAAGTGTTGCAAATCCGACTGCGCGATTGTCGCGCTGGCGTCGGATATTAGAGCAAACACAAAGAGAAGGAGTTATGTGGTAATGGCATTATTTTCCTTATTTAAGCGTAATAAAAAAAGTAGTATCACGCTTCGTCAAGAGCTCTGGTTTGCCATTCTTATGGTGATATTAGTAGGGTTTATTAGCAGCTTGTTAATAAGTACTTACTCGGCAAAGGACTATTTTTCGTCTCAGTTGTATTTAAAAAACGTGGATAACGCGAACAGTTTAGCCTTAATGGTGAGTCAGTTAGATAAAGATCCTGTGAGCTTAGAATTGCTTATTTCGGCAACTTTTGATACGGGCCATTACCAACGCATTGAATTACAAAACCCTGCTGGGGAGGTGATTGTAAAACGCGAGTTTTCTGGTGATTTTGATACTTCAACACCAGATTGGTTTCATCATCTTTATCACTTAAATGTAGCGCCGGGGGTGTCTCAGATTAATGATGGTTGGAGCCAGTTTGGTACTGTGTATTTAGAAAGTCATAGTCAATATACTGAACAGGCACTATGGCAAAGTGCGGTAAGGTTGTTCTTTAGTTTTTTAATTGTCGCGATTGTCGCATGTATTGCAAGTAGCTATTTTCTGTCAAAAATACTACGTCCACTTGATGATGTAGTGTATCAAGCAAATGAACTGGGTAATAAGCGTTTTATAAAATCAAAAGTGCCAAATACTTATGAGTTTGCTCGTCTTGTTAGCTCAATGAACCTGCTATCTGCTCGTTTTAGTAAAATTATAAAAGAAGATAATAAGCGTCTTGAAGAGTTTAGATTTAAAAGCCAACATGATGAATTAACTGGCTTGGCCAATCGGGAGTATTTTTCTGCCACTTTAGAAGCTCATTTAAAACAGTCTGAAGATCATGCTCATGGCGCTTTATTTTTATTTCGAGTAATGAATCTTGATCAGATAAGTGAACAGCTTGGCCGTGTTGAAATGGTTAATTTTGTAAGGCGTTTTACTAAGACCTTGATCCTGTTTTTAGAAGAAAATGAAGATCGTTTCTCTGAAAACCATATTGCCCGTATGTCCCATACAGATTTTACGGTGTTATTTACCGATGTTGAAGATTTACAATTGCTTAGTGATCGGGTTTTACGGCTGCACAAAACATTAGTATCTGAATATCAGAGTGTTGATTTAGCTCTGCCTCACAGTTGCACATTTATTGAGAGTAAAGATACTCGCTTTACTTTATTAAAGCGCGTTGATGACTTACTCAAAATCGCATCAAGTGATAAATCAACACAAGCTAAATTTACCGATAATAAAAACAAAAATGAGTTATTTGATAGTGCTGATAGCTGGCGTTCAGCTATTGAAAAAGCATTAGATAACGATGATCTCGATGTTATGCTTTACCCTGTTACCAGTTTTAGCGGTAAGTTATTACACAACCAACTAACCTTGAACTTATTGTTAAACGGCGAACTTTATCGCTCGGGCTTTTATTACCAGTGGGCTAAGCGATTAAAATTACTGGCGCGATTAGATTGGGGGATCATTAAATATTTAGTGAGGGTGTTTGATGAACGTGAAGATTTAAAGCTTATATCAGTGGAAATATCCGAAGAAACGCTATTAGATGATAGCGCGCTCGCCGCTATTCTGACTTACTTGTTAGCATTTCCTAATTTAGCTAAACATATTTGTTTTGATGTAAAAGAGAGTATTGCGGTAGCTGAACTGGCTGTATTTAGAGACTTTTGCGGGCAGGTGAACAGTATGGGGGCTAAAGTCTCACTAAAACGGGTTGGTTCTGCGTTCACTAAACTTGATAAATTACAAGAGCTTGGCCTTGAAATGATAAAAATAGACAGTATCTATGGTCACAATATTAGTTATAGCCAAGATAACCAAACTTTCTTAAGAGGAATGTGTGCAATGGCTCATTCGCTTGGTATTAAGGTGATTGCAGAAGGTGTGAGTAATCCTGATGATTTAGCTATGCTTCAGTCTCTTGGTTTTGACGGTGTGGTTTCGCAACCTGTTGATGCGGCGGGTATGGAACGTAAAAAGTAAACCTAATCATAGCTTGCCTGTCAACCCCCTTTAACCGCGAGCATAAGGTGCATTCTGTCGCGTACCTTGAGCTTATTAAACACAGAACTCATATGCTCTTTGACTGTGCGTTCAGTTATGTTTAGTTGATTGGCCACTTGTTTATTAGTGGCACCAGTTACCACAATGTCTACAACCTGACGCTCTCTTTTTGTTAGGCTGTCTAGGTCGCAATCATGTTTATAATTAACAGGCTGATTTGATAGTGCGCCAACTAAATTAGACAGTAACTGACCTGGAAGCCATATACCACCACTGAGAATGGTGTCGGCAACTTGCTCAATGATTATTTGACTGGCAAAGGCTTCAATATAGCCCCTAGCACCCATCTGCAAAGCAGCCCCGAGCTCATTAATATCTAACTCTCTGGCCATGACGATTACCGGAATACGGTTTTGGCTGTATTTTTTAACTAATTCTAACCATTGAGGTATACCAGCTAATATCCAGATCACACTATCAGCAGTGATATGCTTTGGCGCTATATGTTTTATCGCACAATCAGGGTAAGCATTTTTCCAATGAGGAGAAGTCAGTTCTTTCTCGCTAATAAATAGGTGTAATCGCATTTTTACTCCAGATTTAGAATGTCAGGCTGACTTAGCGTTCAGTCATAGCTAATGAAGTAGCCCGTAAAACAGGTTTGAGTAAGTATTCTAAAACGGTTTTTTTGCCCGTAATGATGTCAACCTGAGTAGTCATACCAGGAATAATGGTTAGGTCGTCGGCAAATTGGTTTTTATTGGTTTTTAATTGCACCAAGTAAAAGGTGTTGTCACGTTCATCTGTGATTGTATCAGCGCTGATCTGCATAACTTGGGCATTGAGACCACCGTAAATGGCAAAATCATATGCACTAAATTTTATCATTGCCGCTTGGCCAGGGCGCAAAAATGCGATGTCTTTAGGGGGGATTTTAGCTTCTACAATTAATTGGTCATCAAGGGGGACTATTTCTAGTACTTCACTGCCGGGTTGTAAAATTCCGCCAACAGTGTTGACCATTAAGCGTTGTACAGTGCCATTTACTGGGGATTTTATTTCAGTCTGAGTTACTTTATCTGCGAGTCCTGACTCGGTTTCTTTTATCGACTCAAGGCGCAGTAGTGCTTCTGATAATTCGTTATTCCAACGATTTATCATGACCAGCTCAACCTCAGTTACTTTATTTTTAGCTTCATTAATCGCAGATAAACTGCGATTTATTACTGCTTTCGTTCTACTTATTTCGCCTTTTAGCTCAACGGCTTGTCGCTCTAAACGAATGATGTCTATATCAGACACTGCGCCCGACTTTAATAGTGGGCGGGTCACTTGTAACTCACGATAGATTAACCTTAGAGCGTCAGTATGTTGCTTAAGTGCGGCTTGCGCTTCAATATGATCTTGACGACGTTGTTCTAACTGGCGTTTATGAATAGTGACTTGTTGGTCTAGCTCTTCTTTGTTACTGAGATATAGCGCTTCCTCATGGATCACAGCGTTGGGAGAGTCCGCTTTTAATTGCTCGTCGAAAGTTAACGGCTGCTTTTGGGTTAGCGCTTTTAATCTTGCTACTTTGGCACTGAGAGATTGTACTTTAGACTGGTTTTCACGAAAACTTGATATATATCGGGTTGGGTCTATTTTAATTAATACATCGCCAACGTTTACTATTTGCCCTTCGCGTACATTAATTTGTTCAACCATACCGCCATCATAAGATTGAATCAGCTGTAACTTATTCGAAGGGATAACTCGGCCCTCACCACGAGCTACTTCATCTAAACTTGCAAATGCAGACCAAACAATCAATAGCAGTATACTTAAACAAATTAAGTACAGCAGTAGCCGTGCCCGCGCGGGTTGTTGTTGCATTTTTTCCCATTGCGCATCGACCACCCAATCTTGGCTGTTAGGTGGTGATAACCAGTTTTTAAATAAACCATTAAATATGGAAGGTTTGCGACCTTTTGATGCTTCAATAGCACGACCCATCGATTCAAATGAACGTTGTTCTAGAGGTGGTTTTTTGTCACTCATGAAGCACGCTCCACAGGTCTGTTATTTAATGATGCGATAACTTTGTCTTTAGGGCCATCTGCAACTATTTTACCGTTGTCTAATACAATCACCCGATCAACAAGTTCCAGTAGAGAGGTTCTATGTGTAACAACTATAAGGGTTTTTTCCGCACTGTGTTGTTTCAGGTTTGCGATAATTCTTGCTTCGCTGGCATGATCCAACGCAGAGGTTGGTTCATCCAAAATAAGTATTGGTGGATCATTTATAAGCGCTCTTGCGATACCTACGGCTTGGCGTTGGCCACCAGATAATAACCGGCCTTGTTCGCCGACCTGTAAATCAAAGCCGTCAGGGTGGGAGTTAATTAAATCAAATAGCTGGCTTTGTTCGCATGCAGAGATAATTTGCTCGTCTCTAGCATGCCAAGCACTTAAAGTTATATTGTCTTTTAAGGTGCCATAGAACAAAGAAACGGTTTGCGGTACGTAGCCAATATTGTGGCGTAATTCAGCTGGGTCTATTTGGTGGATATCCGTATTATCCACAGCTATCGATCCGGCGGTTGGTTCGTATAATCCTAAAATAAGTTTTTCTAAGGTACTTTTACCTGAGCCATTACGCCCTAAAATAGCTACTTTTTCACCTGCTTTTATACTTAAATTTATTCCTGAGAGTGCGTCATTACTTTCATCAGAATATTTAAAGCGTACATCTTTAAATTGAATATCGCCTCTTAAAACAGGGTGGCTCAACCAATGCTTTCCCGGTGGACGTTCTACTTCATGTTCCATAATTTCATTGAGTGAATGCATTGCGATTGCCGCATGATGAAATTGGGCCAAAACGGCGGCAGATTGCCCGATAGGGCCCATTGCCCTCGATGACAATAAGTAAGCTGCAATTAAGCCGCCTTGAGTGAGATCGCCGTTAATTACTAAATGAACACCGATGATCATAATGATCACTCCCACTGATTGCTGCACCCATGCTGCGGTTGTTGAAATAGATCCTGATATAAGCCTACTTTGTGCGTTTACACGGGCAATAAAAATGGTCGATTTTTCCCAGATAGACTGGGTTTTACATTCGCTATGAAAGCTTTTCACGTCTTCAATATTGGTGATGCTTTCAACCAAGGTTGCATTTCGCATTGAGCTGGCTTTCATGGTTTGCTCTGAAAGTGCTTCTAATTTTCGGTGTGCTGCTAACGCGTAAAAGAGTAGTAGCAAAGCACCAACGATAATAGGAATGCTCAGGGGGACGCCGATTATCGCAATAACGGTGATGTATAAAAGTACAAACGGAAGGTCCACCAAGGCGATTAACGTAACTGAGCTAAAAAAGCTTCTTACAGCTTCAAATGATTGAATATTACTTGCAAATGATCCTGCTGAGGTCGGCCTGTTTTTTAACTTCATGCCGAGTACACGCTCCATGATCACCGCCGATACTTTGACATCAATTCTGCTGGCAGCAAGTTCGACAAAATAGCTTCGTACTAGGCGCAGAGCAAAGTCAGCTGTGAGGGCGATTAAAACACCAATTGCTAATACCCATAATGTTTCAACTGCTTGATTTGGCACAACTCGGTCGTATACGTTCATTACAAATAATGGCATGGCAACAGACAATAACCCGAGGGCAACAGCTGATATAATCACGTCTTTATAAAGTGATCGACACTCTTTTATGACACCCCAAAACCAACCATCTTTAGAGAGCTTTTGTAAGACCGGCGAACGAGCGTCGAAGGCAAACTCGGGTTGTGCATAGATAATAATATCAGTGGTGTTTTGACTTAGCTCTTCAATACTTATGTGTACTGCTGAGTCACTCAATTCAGGGTAAATTACCTCTACCATTGCAGTATCTGTGTCTACAGAGGTCACAACGCAAGCTTGATTATCGCTAAGTAATAATATAGCGGGTAATAACGCAGCGTTTATTTTAACAAGTGGTTTATTAACCACTTTTGTTTTAAAACCTATACGCTTTGCAGCCCTCGAAAAACCTGACGGAGTGAGGTTGCCTTGCTCAAGGGGTAAGCCGCTTAATAAAGTTTCACGGGAGAACTCGCGACCATGGCAATGGCATAAAATTGCAAGGCAATCTACCAACACGCCACCATGGCTTGTTACATCATCTATTTCCATGTAATGACCAACGTTGTAATTCAGTTTGCAGAACTAATTAACTTAATTAGAATCCATTGCTTGCAGCTAAACTGCCGCTAGTATCTGTTATGATGGCCTCTATGCGCCGGTTAGCAGCATTTGCACGTACAGATATTTCCTGTATTTTTGGCAGATCAGTTCCGTACCCCAAAGATTTAACTCTGCTTGGGCTAATACCGTATTGCTGAGTGAGTATTTGTGCAACCGAAAAGGCTCGTCTTTCAGAGAGTTTATACCAAACACATTTAATTGATGATCTAT
>NZ_MXQF01000023.1 GCF_002165575.1 Pseudoalteromonas sp. A601 | reverse complement strand
CCAGTCAGCTTAACTGACTGGCATTACGCTCAGTGAGCGCCTTTTGTACATATTAGCGATTAAACTAGTTTAGCTAGAATATCGTTAAATGTTGCGCTTGGGCGCATTGCTTCAAATGCTGACGTATCGTTAGGTTGGAAATAACCACCTACATTTACCGCAACACCTTGTGCATTGTTAAGCTCAGATACGATCTGCTCTTTTTGTGCTTCTAAGTCACTAGCAATTTGAGTGAACTGAGCTTTAAGCTCTGCATCATCGTCTTGCTTAGCCAGTTCTTGAGCCCAGAATAAAGATAAGAAGAAGTGAGAACCACGGTTATCAATTTCTTTTACTTTACGAGAAGGTGATTTGTTTTCTGCAAGGAAAGTACCCGTTGCTTTATCAAGTGTATCTGCAAGTACCTGTGCTTTTTTGTTATCTGTATTCACTGCTAAATGTTCTAGTGAAGCAGCTAAAGCTAAGAACTCACCTAGAGAATCCCAACGTAAGTGGTTTTCTTTTTCGAACTGTTGTACGTGCTTAGGCGCTGAACCACCTGCACCCGTTTCAAATAAACCACCGCCATTCATAAGTGGTACGATAGACAGCATTTTCGCACTTGTACCAAGCTCAAGAATTGGGAATAAATCAGTTAGGTAATCACGTAATACGTTACCCGTTACTGAGATAGTGTCTTTACCTTCTTTAATGCGCGCTAGTGAGAAAAGAGTTGCTTCAAGAGGTGCTAAAATTTGAATATCAAGACCATCAGTATCGTGGTTTGGTAAATATGCATTTACTTTTTTGATGATTTGCGCATCGTGTGCACGGTTTTCATCAAGCCAGAAAATAGCTGGGTTACCTGTAGCGCGAGCACGGTTTACTGCAAGTTTAACCCAATCTTGAATTGGTGCATCTTTAACCTGACACATGCGCCAAATATCGCCTTGCTCAACATTGTGCTCTAGTAAAGTAGTGCCGTTAGCATCAACAACACGAATCACACCGTCAGCTTTTGCTTCAAATGTTTTGTCGTGAGAACCGTATTCTTCTGCTTTTTGCGCCATAAGGCCAACATTTGGCACGCTACCCATAGTGGTCGGATCAAATGCACCGTGCTCTTTACAGAAGTCGATAGTTGCTTGGTAAATACTTGAGTAACAACGATCTGGAATTACAAAGCTAGTATCTTGTAATTTACCATCGTTATTCCACATTTGACCGCTAGAACGAATTGCTGCAGGCATAGATGCATCAATGATCACATCACTTGGAACATGGAGGTTAGTGATACCACGGTCTGAATCAACCATTGCGATAGCAGGGCGCTGTGCATAAACAGCTTGAATATCTTCTTCGATCTCAGTGCGTTTTGCCTCGTCTAAAGATTGAATTTTAGAATATACGTCGCCAAGACCGTTATTTACATCAACACCTATCTCTTCAAATAACTCGCCATGTTTTGCAAATACGTCTTTATAAAATACTTTAACAGCGTGACCAAAGATGATTGGGTCCGATACTTTCATCATGGTTGCTTTCATATGTAATGAAAACAATACACCTTTTTCTTTTGCAGAATCAATTTCAGCTGCTAAGAAAGCTTGTAATTTAGCTGCGCTAATTGATGATGCATCAATGACTTCACCTGCAAGTAACGGAGTGCTTTGCTTAAGAACAGACACATCACCATTTTTAGCAACGTGCTCAATGCGTACATCTGTTGCTTGCTCAACCGTTACTGATTTCTCAGAACCAAAGAAATCGCCTTCGCTCATGCTAGCAACGTATGAAGCAGACTCTTTGCTCCATGCACCCATTGAATGTGGGTTGTTTCGTGCATACTCTTTAACAGAACCTGGCGCACGACGGTCAGAGTTACCTTCACGTAATACAGGGTTTACTGCACTACCTTTGATTTTGTCGTAAGTCGCTTGAATTGCTTTTTCTTCGTCTGTTTTTGGTTCAGCTGGGTATTCTGGAAGAGCATACCCTTTTGCTTGTAGTTCTTTGATCACAGCACGTAATTGTGGAACAGAGGCACTGATATTTGGTAATTTGATGATGTTAGCTTCAGGTGTCTTAGCAAGCTCACCTAGTTCAGCTAATGCATCGCCAATGCGTTGCTCTTCGGTTAAATACTCAGGGAAGTTTGCAATTACACGGCCAGCTAAAGAGATGTCACGTGTTTCAACTTCAACACCAGCGGCATTTGTGTATGCTTGAATGATCGGTAGCAAAGAGTAAGTTGCGAGTGCCGGAGCTTCGTCTGTTTTAGTATAGATAATTTTTGATGTCATCATCATTCCTAGATAGTAGGCATAAAGCCATATTCAACAATGCAAGAATATCATCACCAATGCTGGCAATGATCAGTCTGTTAGGTGTTAATACTGTAATTCAATAACCACACCTGACGGACTGCTATAAATTTAATGTTAAAAACCCGCCAATGGAATTAGCCATTAGCATAGTTTTACCACTTAAAGGGCCATTTTCGGGCTTTTTAAGCACAAAGAGTGTAACAAGCTTGGCACAAAAGGGCTAATAACTAATAGAATATTGGGGCATTAAAAAGTAATTTCAAGACTAAGGACAGATTTTGTGCTTTTAAAGTATTTAATTAACAAAGCGCAGAGCTGTAATAGAGAAGGGAATAGAAAATATCAGAAAAAGAAGTTAAGCGAGGATCTTTACAGGTCGCTCGCTTGTAGTGTCGAACTTCTATAACAACTACACTAACTCTTCGTTAGGAGCAATATTAGTCGCATGTAGGCCTTTAGGACCTTGTTGCAATTCGAATGTTACATCTTGACCAGCTTTAAGTGTTTTATAACCGTCCATTACAATCGTTGAGTAATGGGCGAATATATCATTCTCGCAGCCGTCTTCTACGATGAAACCAAAACCTTTGGCGTTATTGAACCATTTGACTTTACCACAAGCCATACTTCTACATCCTTCTATAAGTTGACTAATTTAGTTATTCTAAACCGTATAATTTGATAGACTGACTAAGGTTTAATCAATCTATAATTGACTGTAGTTTATTTATACGATCAGTCAAGTGTTTTAAACTATTTTTTAACAATTAATTTATTTTTTTATTCAAGTTTGCTTGAGTTCCAAAGACAAGACTATATTTAATTATGAGTGGCATGAAAGATTCAGGTGTTTTAGACACAGTTCGCGACAGTGAAAAGCAAAAGCTACAACCACCGCGAAAATACAAAGTCATTTTAAATAATGATGATTACACGCCTATGGACTTTGTGATAGAAGTACTAGTGACGTTTTTTAATATGGATAGCGATAGAGCAACAGATGTGATGCTACAAGTTCATCAAAACGGTCGGGCAATATGTGGGGTGTATACCGCAGATGTTGCAAATACCAAAGTTGATCAAGTAAACCGTTATGCACGTGATAACGAGCATCCACTGCTTTGTAGTTGTGAGCAGGAATAATACCAAGGTAGGGTGATCAAAATACCCATCACAACGGTATATATATTTATCTCAGTAAGGGGTTGCCAATGCTAAACAAAGACTTAGAACTAACTTTAAACGCGGCGTTTCGTGAAGCGCGTACTCGCCGCCATGAATTTATGACAGTAGAGCACCTATTACTTGCACTACTAGATAACCCTTCTGCAAGCGAGGCGCTCAATGCTTGCGCAATTGATATGGCAGCGCTTAAAACAGAGCTATCAGAATTTATTGACGAAACCACGCCAGTTATTCCTGATCTAGAGGAAGAGCGAGAAACACAACCTACGCTGGGTTTCCAACGGGTATTACAGCGTGCAGTATTTCATGTGCAGTCGTCGGGCAAAAACGAAGTAACTGGCGTTAATGTACTGGTTGCTATATTTTCTGAGCAAGAAAGCCAAGCGGTTTATCTACTCAAAAAGAGCGATATTTCACGCCTTGATATTGTTAATTTTATTTCCCACGGTATTGCTAAATCTGATGATGAAATAGGCGGTGAAGATGTTGATGATATCCATGAAGAAGTGCAAGAAGTGCAAGGAGAAGAACCCTCTAAGCTTGACAACTTCACCACTAATTTAAACGCTCAAGCGATTGAAGGTAACATTGACCCTCTTGTTGGTCGTGATAACGAAGTCGAACGTACAGTACAGGTTTTATGTCGTCGTAAAAAGAATAACCCGTTACTGGTTGGTGAAGCTGGGGTTGGTAAAACCGCTATTGCTGAAGGCCTTGCGTATCGCATTGTAAATGAACAAGTACCGGATGTAATAGCTGATGCAGTCGTTTACTCGTTAGATATGGGTGCACTATTAGCAGGCACTAAGTACCGCGGTGATTTTGAAAAACGTTTTAAAGCCTTGCTTAAAGAGCTTCAGGCGCAACCAGGCGCGATTTTATTTATCGATGAGATTCACACCATTATTGGTGCAGGAGCGGCATCAGGTGGCGTTATGGACGCGTCTAACTTACTTAAACCGTTATTATCAAGTGGTAAACTTCGTTGTATGGGTTCTACAACTTACAACGAGTACAAAAACATCTTTGAAAAAGACCGTGCTTTAGTGCGTCGTTTTCAAAAGATTGATGTGCTTGAGCCAAGCGTGGCTGATACCACCAAAATTCTTAATGGTCTAAAAGAACGTTACGAAGAGCACCACGGTATTCGTTATACGCAAAAAGCACTTAAAGCAGCTGCGGAGCTCAGTGCCAAATACATTAATGAGCGTCATTTACCAGACAAAGCTATCGATGTGATTGATGAAGCAGGTGCGAGTCAACGCTTACAACCAAGCTCAAAACGTAAAAAGACAATTGGTGTAGCAGATATAGAATCAATTGTCGCGAAAATGGCTCGTATTCCACAGCAAAGCGTGTCATCGAGTGATAAAGAAACACTCAAGAACCTTGATCGTAATCTGAAAATGTTAGTGTTTGGTCAAGACCAATCAATTGACGCGTTAACCTCGGCGATACGCTTGTCTCGCTCAGGTTTATCAAACGAAGATAAACCAGTCGGCTCGTTCTTGTTTGCAGGGCCAACGGGTGTTGGTAAAACTGAGGTCACAAAACAGCTAGCAAAATGTATGGGCGTTGAGTTTATTCGTTTTGATATGTCTGAATACGTTGAACGTCATGCTGTAAGTCGTTTAATTGGTGCGCCGCCAGGCTATGTTGGCTTTGAGCAAGGGGGCTTACTAACAGAAGCGGTTATTAAAAACCCACACTCAGTGGTGTTGCTTGATGAAATAGAAAAAGCGCATTCTGATATCTACAATATTTTATTACAGGTAATGGACCACGGTACCCTAACTGATAATAATGGTCGTAAAGCGGATTTTAGAAACGTAGTTGTGGTAATGACAACTAACGCCGGTGTACAAGAGACTGTGCGTAAGTCAATTGGCTTCACTGAGCAAGATCATTCTCATGATGCGATGAGCGAGATAAACAAGGTGTTCTCACCTGAGTTTAGAAACCGTTTAGATAACATTATTTGGTTTAACCACCTAGAGCGTGATGTGATCTTATTAGTGGTCGATAAGTTTATTGTAGAGCTTCAAGCTCAGCTTGATAAAAAATCAGTTAACCTTGAACTGACTTCAAAAGCACGTGAATGGTTAGCTGACCAAGGTTATGACAAGGCTATGGGTGCACGCCCCATGGGACGTGTTATTCAAGAGCAACTTAAAAAGCCATTGGCGAATGAGATTTTGTTTGGCGAGTTAATCGAAGGGGGCACAGTAAAAGTGTCACTAAAAGATAAAAAATTGCGTTTTGATTTTGAAACCGATTTAACGCCTGCATAATCGTTACAATCATGTAGACAACAAAAAGCCCAGCAAATGCTGGGCTTTTTGTTTATTAAATGTAATGGTCTGCAGGTGCTTTCAATTACATTTAATAAACGCTTCAAGCTGTGTAGAAAGTAACTAAGTTACTTAATCAACTTAGCTAAAAACTTGATATTTCGTTAACGCACTAACTTAGCGAGCACGGAATACGATGCGACCTTTTGATAAATCGTATGGGGTCATTTCTACGGTAACTTTATCGCCGGTTAAAATACGGATATAGTTTTTACGCATTTTACCTGAAATGTGAGCCACAACAACGTGACCATTTTCAAGCTCAACTCGGAACATTGTATTTGGTAAAGTATCAAGGACCGTCCCTTGCATTTCGATTACGTCTTCTTTCGCCATGTTTAGCGTAACACCTCTTTAATAGTTAAACGATGCAGATTTTGCCCAAAATACACCAATAAGTAAAGCCACAGCGGCTATTTTTGTAAATTAAATAGCCAGCCAATCATCACCAACCCTATTTTCGGCAGGCAAAAACTGAGTTTTATAACGCATTTTAGCGCATTCGTCTATTTGATAGCCTAAGTAGAGGTGTTCTTTATTATACGCTTGCGCGAACTTTATTTGCTCTAAAATCATTAAAGTGCCCACACTGTAATGCTCAAAATCAGGATCAAAAAATGTATAAATAGCAGAAATTGCATTGTCCATACAATCAGTTACAGCAACGCCGACCAAGGTGTCAGCGTGCCATAGTTCAATGAATGTAATAGGTAACCAATGGCAAAACAGAAAGCTTTTATATTGTGATTGCTCTGGAGGATACATAGAGCCATCCTGATGACGCTCGGTGATGTACTTACTATAGAGTGGGTAATATTCAGCGCGCTCTTGCTCTGAATATTTAACTTCAAAGACCGTTTTTGCTTTATTAAGTTTACGTTTTTGAGATTTAGACGGCAAAAATTTGTTGGCTAACACACGCACCGACTTACACGCACTGCACACAGGGCAGTGTGGTCGGTAAATTTGGTCGCCACTTCGGCGAAAGCCTAAGCCAAGTAAGGCTTCAAATTTACTGCTGTTGTAACAGCTGGGATCTAAGATAACCAGTAATTGCTCTTGGCGGTCGCCCAAATAGCTGCAATCAAATTGTTGGCTTAAACCTAAGCGAGCGGGAAGATGATCAGTCATAAATTGCTTTAAGCTCCTGAGCTTGCCACATAGTTGCTGGAATTTTGTAACTTGCTGCTTGTTCAAGTTTAGTTAAAAAATCAGCTCTAGGTACAATTTTTTCACCTAAAGTAACTAAATAAGGGTTTTCTAGTTGGCAATCAATAAAATGAGCATTGTGGCGTTTAAGCCAATTAACCAACGCCCACATCGCAAGCTTTGAGCAGTTGGTTTGGTAATGGAACATAGACTCGCCACAGAACACCCCAGCTTGCATTATGCCGTACAAACCGCCTACCAGCACACCGTTATCCCATATTTCGACACTGTGAGCCAGAGAGTCTAAATGAGCTTGTTTATAGGCATTGAGCATTTCTTCTGTGATCCAAGTCCCTTCGGCGTCAATACGCTGTTGTTGACATGCTTCAATCACTTCATCAAAAGCGGTATTAATCGTAACAGTCACGGGGTTTTTACGTAAATGCTTACGCAAACTTTTACTGACATGAAAATCAGCAAACTCGATAATGCCTCGCTCACTCGGCGACCACCACATAATAGGCTCGTATTCACTAAACCAAGGAAAAATTCCCTGACTGTAAGCGTTTTTTAACCGCGCAACAGATAAACAGCCTCCTACAGCTAGTAACCCATCAGGATCATCTAGCGCATACTGTGGATCTGGGAAAATAAAATGGTCTTGGGATAATTGATAGAGTTGTTTTGTCATAACACCGTTTCTTGTGACTACGCCAGCAGATAAATTGTAACTTGTTGCTTTAAAATCACAAACAACAAATTTTAGGCATAAAAAAAGCGCGTTATAAAAACGCGCTTATTTGAACTACTAACTCAATCGAATTAGCTAACAACTTTCACTGGCACTGCTTGCGCAGCGTCATATTTAGTTGTCATCGCTTCTTCAACAGGTGTAAACGATGTTAGATCAATGCCTTCAACTGCAGACTTATACTCGTCCATAGTCGGGAAGCGACCAAGTACAGTAGAAAGTACTACCAGTGGTGTAGAGCCCAGTAGTGATTCACCTTTCTTCTCAGATGTATCAGCTACTACACGGCCTTGGAAAAGACGTGTTGATGTAGCAATAACGGTATCGCCTGGTTCAGCTTTTTCTTGGTTACCCATACATAAGTTACAACCAGGGCGTTCTAGGTATAAAATGTTTTCATACTTAGTACGTGCCGCTGTTTTAGGTTTAGAGTCATCAAACTCAAAACCAGCGTACTTAGCTAGAATATCCCAATCGCCTTCAGCTTTAAGCTCATCAACTATGTTATAGGTTGGTGGCGCAACAACTAATGGCGCTTTAAATTCAATTGAACCGTTTTTCTTTTCTAGGTTACGTAGCATGTGAGCAATAATTTTCATATCGCCTTTGTGAACCATACACGAACCAACAAAGCCTAAATCAACAGGTTTGTCATTGTAGAATGAAACAGGGCGGATCACATCGTGAGTATAACGCTTAGATACATCATCGTTATTTACGTCTGGATCGGCAATCATAGGCTCAACGATTTGGTCTAAATCAACCACAACTTCTGCGTGGTATTTAGCGTTGTCATCTGGAGAAAGAGCAGGCTCTTCACCAGATTGGATACCCGCAATACGCTTATCAGCTAAGTCGATTAGACCTTGCAGTGTTTGCGCTTCGTTATCCATGCCTTTGTTGATCATGATTTGGATGCGTGATTTAGCAAGTTCAATTGACTTGATCAATGTTTCATCGTTTGAAATACAGATTGACGCTTTCGCTTTCATTTCTGCAGTCCAGTCAGTGAAGGTAAACGCTTGGTCAGCCATTAAAGTACCGATGTGAACTTCAATGATACGGCCTTGGAACACATTTTCGCCACCAAATTGCTTCAGCATTTGCGCTTGAGTTGCATGCACCACATCACGGAAATCCATGTGCTTGGCCATTTTGCCTTTAAACGTCACTTTAACTGAATCAGGAATTGGCATCGCTGATTCACCCGTAGCTAAGGCAACCGCAACAGTTCCTGAATCGGCACCGAACGCGACACCTTTTGACATACGTGTATGCGAATCACCACCGATGATGATTGCACGGTCGTCAATTGTAATGTCGTTCAGTACTTTATGGATAACGTCAGTCATTGCATGGTAAACGCCTTTCGGGTCACGTGCAGTGATAAGACCAAACTTATTCATAAATGCCATTAGTTTTGGAATATTTGCTTGTGCTTTGCTATCCCATACTGACGCTGTATGACAGCCAGATTGATAGGCACCATCAACAAGTGGTGAAATTGTTGACGCAGCCATTGCTTCAAGTTCTTGAGATGTCATTGGGCCGGTTGTATCTTGCGAACCAACGATATTCACTTTAACGCGAACATTTGAACCTGCGTGAAGTGGTGTATCAGATAATACACCTACCGCATTACGGTTAAAGATTTTTTCAACCGCAGTTAAACCTTGACCTTCATGTGAAATTTCTTTTGAAGGTGCATAAACAAGCGGTGTTTCAATGCCGAGTGTTTCAGCAGCAAATGTTTGTAGTTTTTTACCGAATACAACAGCATAAGAACCGCCAGCTCTCATGAATTCAACTTTTTGCGGTGTGAATGCTGATGAAATATCAACAAGTTCTTTATCACCGTTATAAAGTTTTTTCTCTTTAGTATCGATTGTTAAAACAGTGCCTGTGGCAACAGAGTACGCTTCTTCAAGAACAGCATCACCATTTGCATCAGTCACTGTATTCCCATCAGCATCGACTTTTTTAACCCAGTTTTTAAGGTCAAGACCAATACCACCGGTAACATCAACCGTGGTTAAAAAGATTGGTGCGATACCATTAGTACCTGCAACAACAGGTGCAATGTTGATGAAAGGAACGTAAGGACTTGCTTGTTTACCTGCCCAAAGTGCGACGTTATTTACGCCAGACATACGTGATGAACCAACACCCATAGTGCCTTTTTCAGCAATCAACATTACTTTAGCATTTGGGTGTTTCTTTTGAAGTTCAACAATTTCTTGCTGTGCTTCAGGTGTGATCATACACTGGCCGTGTAATTCACGGTCGGCACGTGAGTGCGCTTGGTTACCTGGAGACAGTAAATCAGTTGAAATGTCGCCTTCACCAGCAATGTAAGTTACTACATCTATTTTTTCTTCGATGTCAGGTAGTTTTGTAAAGAACTCAGCTTTTGCAAAGCTCTCTAGTAAATCTTTAGCAATTGCGTTGCCTGCTTCGTATGCCGCTTTTATACGCGCCATGTCAGCATCGTATAAGAATACTTGTGTTTTAAGAACTTCGGCAGCTTGTGCAGCAATTTTAGCATCTTCGGCCAATGCTAAATCAAGTAGCATTTCAATTGACGGGCCGCCTTTCATGTGTGAAAGAAGCTCAAATGCAAAATCTGGAGTGATTTCTGCTACCGTTTCTTCACCAAGAATGATTTCTTTTAAAAACTGTGCTTTAACGCCCGCAGCACTGGTTGTTCCTGGTAATGTATTGAAGATAAAGAAATGCAGTGAATCTTTACGGTGCTCGTTATTAGTATCTTTAATTTGAGCAATTAATTCAGATACTAGCTCAGCGCTATCGATTGGTTTTGGGTTTAATCCAAGTTCCGTTTTACGGGTTTGGATTTCTTCCATATATTTTGTATACAAACTCATAGAAAACTCTCGGTATTTTACTTGATATGAAGCTGGACATTTTAACTTATTTTACAGTCTTTCGTCATGCCCAAATGAATAAAGCGTTTATGCCCAACTATAATTATAGCTCATTTTACTTGCGTTACTTTGACGGTAATCATTGCACCGTTCAGATCCTACCGTACTTCCACCATTAATTGTATATATAAAATGAATCTTCACTATAAATTTTGTGAATGCCGTTTGATATCAAAAGTAATGGGAATAAAGAAACTATCAAAATAACTCACTAATTAAACATTTTTTGTTAAGCACAAAAAAGGGCTGAAAAAATCAGCCCTTCATGCAATTGGTATAACTGTATAAATTACAGGTTATCTAAAAAGCGTTCAGCATCTAATGCAGCCATACAACCTGTACCTGCAGAAGTAATTGCTTGGCGATAAATGTGATCAGATACATCACCGGCTGCAAATACACCCGGTACGCTAGTTTGAGTTGCGTTACCGTTTAGGCCAGACTCAACAACTAAATAGCCGTCTTTCATTTCAAGTTGGTCAACAAACATATCAGTATTTGGTTTATGGCCGATAGCGATGAATACACCCGCTAAATCAAGCTCTTCGGTCGCATCTGAATTGGCATCTTTAATACGAATACCTGTCACACCCATTTGGTCGCCAAGTACTTCGTCTAATGTGCGGTTATAATGTAGAACCACGTTACCATTTGCTGCTTTTTCTGCTAAACGGTCAGCCAAGATTTTTTCACTACGGAAACTATCACGACGGTGGATAACATGTACTTCATCCGCAATGTTTGATAAATAAAGCGCTTCTTCAACGGCTGTATTACCTCCGCCAACGACCGCTACTTTTTGGCCTTTATAGAAAAAGCCATCACAGGTAGCACATGCTGAAACACCACGACCTTGAAAGTTTGTCTCAGACTCTAAACCTAAATATTTAGCAGATGCACCGGTTGCGATGATTAAAGCATCACATGTATATGTGCCTTGATCGCCAGTAAGGGTAAATGGGCGTTTTGATACGTCAACTTTATTTATGTGATCAAACACAATCTCAGTTTCAAAACGCTCTGCGTGTTCTTTCATACGATCCATTAATGCAGGACCTGTTAAACCATGAGCATCGCCAGGCCAGTTTTCAACTTCAGTTGTTGTTGTAAGTTGGCCACCTTGCTGCATACCTGTGATTAATACAGGGTTTAAATTTGCGCGTGCTGCGTATACTGCTGCAGTATAGCCTGCAGGGCCAGAACCTAAAATTAGTAACTTACAATGTTTTGCTTCACTCATGCTTTTTATCCTAAACGTTTTGATAGCGTATTAATGTGCTCGATTTTAAGAGAAACAAGGGGGAAGTAAATAAAACTATCGATTATTTTTTTTAGCAAATCGCAAAGCTGTCAAATATTGTGTACTAGAATGCACAAAACAACCGTTCTGTATGATATATGAACTATCAAACCATTATTAATCTAACAGACACCGTTAATTCATGACCAAGCTCGGTTTTTTTGATATGTTTTAATTAATTTTGATTTGTCCCCCTGCACAAGGGTGACCTAAGTGAATAGGCAACTATGTTATTTTGGCAGGAAAAACCCGCATTTGGGTTGACTTCAAAAGACGTTAACGTCTTAACCAATGCAAAACAGTACCACACACAATTACTTGCTTTGATCGCAAGCGCACAAACACGTATATATATTACCGCGCTTTATTTACAAGATGACGAAGCAGGGCGAGAAATACTTGAAGCATTACATCAAGCATCATTAGCCAAACCAGAACTAGAAGTAAAAGTACTGGTTGATTTTCACCGTGCCCAACGCGGGTTGATTGGCGCAGCAAAATCAGATGGTAACGCCAGCTTATATTGTGACTATCAACAAAAGTATCAATCTAATGTTCAAGTATATGGCGTTCCAGTAAAAGCAAAAGAGCTATTTGGTGTATTACACTTAAAAGGCTTTGTAATAGACGATACCTTGCTTTATAGCGGTGCAAGCTTAAATAATGTGTATTTACAGTACGATGAACGCTATCGCCTAGACCGTTATTTTTTAGTTAAGCAGGCATCCTTATGTAATGCAGTTGTTGATTTTATTGAAGGGCAATTATTAAGCTCTGAAGCAGTTCCGCGCATTGATACACGTCCGCTTACTAAGTTTAACGACATTAAGCTAGCGCAAAAACAATTAATGCGCTCTTTAAAGCAAGCTAGTTACGCTCACGCAGTCGATGCAAATACGCAGCCGCTTGGGGTTAGACTGTTTTTAGGTTTAGGGCGTCGTAGCAATGAGCTTAATCGACTGATAAAGTCACTGTTTGATAGCACGGAGCAGGAGCTGGTGTTGTACACACCTTATTTTAATTTTCCTGCACCATTAATGCGCTCTTTAAGGCGTTTGCTTAAACAAGGCAAGCAAGTCACTATTGTGGTAGGTGATAAAACCGCCAATGACTTTTATTTACCGCCGAGTGAGCCATTTAGTAAAATTGGTGCATTGCCTTATTTATATGAAACGATTTTACTTAAGTTTTTAAAATCGCAAAAACGTCACATTACCAATGGTAACTTAAATGTCTATTTGTGGAAGCATGAAAGCAATTCGTTTCACTTAAAAGGTATCTGCTCTGATCGTAAGTATCATTTACTAAGTGGCCATAATTTAAACCCACGTGCATGGGGCTTAGATATTGAAAACGGCATCTTATTGGAAGATCCTGAGCAATCGCTCATGCCTGCAATTGATAATGAAAAAGCAGAGATCCTAAAACACTGTAGGCGCCTTAATGGGCCAGAAGATTTAGAAACAATGGATAACTATCCGCAAGCGGTGAAGAAGTTGTTAGGGCAGGCTAAGCGCGTTAAAGTTGACTTTATAATTAAACGCTTTATATAACACTAGGGTCTGTTGACAGCAGACTCTAAGATTTAGATACAAAAAAAGCAGCTAAATTTAGCTGCTTTTTTCATTTATGCGTGTTGCAGTTTATGCATTTTCAACAGCAGTACGTGGGTCCACGTATTCCATGTTGAACGCTTCGGCAACTTCTTTATAAGTAACTTGGCCTTTGATCACGTTTAGACCTTTAAGGAAGTTAGCGTCATCTAATAAAGCTTTCTTATAACCTTTATTTGCAAGGTTAATGATGAAAGGCAGTGTTGCATTGTTAAGTGCAAACGTAGAAGTACGCGGTACAGCACCTGGCATGTTAGCAACACAGTAGTGCACAACTTCATCAACGATGTAAGTTGGATCAGCGTGAGTGGTTGCTTTAGAAGTTGCGATACAACCACCTTGGTCGATTGCAACGTCAACAATTGCAGCGCCAGGCTTCATTGCTTTGATGTGCTCTGCTGTTACAAGCTTAGGTGCAGCTGCACCTGGGATAAGCACGCCACCGATTACTAAGTCAGCTTCTAACACGTGCTTTTCAAGTGCATCAGCCGTTGAGTAAATCGCTTTAACTTTATTACCAAACTGTGCGTCTAGTGCACGTAGTACATCGATATTACGGTCAAGTACAACAACGTCAGCACCTAGGCCTACAGCCATTTGTGCAGCGCTACGACCAACCATGCCACCACCAATGACAACTACTTTAGCTGCCTCAACTCCTGGTACGCCACCTAATAGCATGCCACGGCCGTGGTTTGATTTTTCAAGTGCTTGTGCGCCAGCTTGAATAGACATACGACCAGCTACTTCACTCATCGGAGCAAGAAGTGGTAAACCACCGCGTGAATCAGTGACTGTTTCATAAGCGATACAGATTGATTTGCTCTTAACAAGGTCTTCAGTTTGTGGAAGATCCGGTGCAAGGTGCAGGTAAGTGAAAAGAATTTGGTCTTCACGTAGCATTGCACGTTCAACAGCTTGTGGTTCTTTTACTTTTATAATCATTTCTGCTTTTGCGAATACATCTGCAGCTGTCGGTAAAATTTCAGCACCTGCAAGGGTGTAATCTTCGTTAGTAAAACCAATGCCCATACCTGCATCAGTTTCAACAATCACTTGGTGGCCGTGATTTACTAATTCACGAACACTCGCAGGAACCATACCTACACGGTATTCATGGTTTTTAATTTCTTTAGGTACACCAATAATCATAATCTTTGCCTTGTTGGAACGGGATAAAATTTTTCACTATTATATTCATCATTGACCAGTGTGTCTCACCTTTTTTAAGTTGCTAACTAGTGATATAATCTAAATATAGAAAATAAACAGTGTAAAAAACTAGTTGGCGAAATGCATGAGTTATTAGACCGAATTGATCGTAAAATATTGATGGAATTACAGCATGATGGCCGTATTTCTAATGTTGAACTGGCCCGACGAGTTGGCCTCAGCGCCACGCCCTGCCTAGAGCGCGTAAAAAAGCTGGAACGAGAAGGTTACATTGTAGGTTATAAAGCTGTGGTAGACCCAACTAAGTTAGGGCAGGGCTTATCGGTTTACGTAGAAGTGACCATTACTAAAACATCCCCGGATGTATTTGATGAGTTTAGCGCAGCGGTGAAAAAGCACGATGAAATCATAGAATGTCATTTGGTGTCGGGTAATTTCGATTTTTTACTAAAAACCCGGGTTAATGATATGTCCGAGTATCGAGGGGTATTAGGCGATATTTTATTAAAGCTACCTAATGTCAGTGAAAGCCGTACTTATGTGGTGATGGAAGAAGTAAAAGGCGAACAAGGCGTGATCATTCGACCTTATATCGCGTAAATCTTAAAAAGCCGTTCATAATCAGGCCATCAAGGTTAAGATAAAGTGCAACAAAAAGTATTTCCTGCTAAGGTATTCCACTGCTAAGTGTGAGAATAAAGAAAAATGAGGAATAGGGAATTATGCGCCTAAACGGTGTACAAAGACTATTAGAAACCGGACTAATCATTAGTAGCTTCGCGGCAATATTTATTTTGTGTGCGTTAATTAGTTTCGATCCTGCCGATCCTGCATGGTCGCAAACAGGTGAGTTTAGAAACGTCAATAATATTACCGGCGCCGCAGGGGCTTGGATAGCTGATATTTTACTTCTTACTTTTGGTTGGTTAGCTTATTTAGTGCCTGCTGCGATTCAAGTATTCGGTTATTTATTATTTAAACAACCCCATAAAATTTTTCAGCTTGATTACACCACACTTGCCTTAAGAGTAATTGGATTTGCGTTATTTATTACCTCGGCCACAGCAATTAGCAGCATAAATTTTGATGATATTTATAACTTTTCATCGGGTGGGGTAGTAGGAGATGTGATTGCTGGGGCCATGATGCCAGCGTTTAACTTCACCGGTACATCAATCTTATTACTGTGCTTTTTTTTCGCTGGTCTTACATTACTAACAGGTGTGTCTTGGGTGCAGTTTGTTGACTTCTTGGGTGATTGGGTCGTACGTATTTACAAATACATTGCGGCACAATTTAACAGTTGGTTACACCGTGAACGCGAAGCAACACACCCAGAAAAACAGAGCAATTTAGACGAACCTTTAGTTGAAGCAGGCGCAATTAGTTTTAATGATGAACCAACTAACGAACAACCACCAAAAAGATTTACCGCAGATCAAATGCAGTCGCAACCACAGCATAATGCCTTTGATGAACTCGATGATATTCTTGATCAAGAAATTAACTTTAGCGCCATAGATGATGAGCCAATGGATACCGCTGCTGCATTAAATGCACTGGATCAAAGCCATGTGGCTGAGCCTGAAAAACCAGTAACAACGGTTGTTTCACCAGCGAGACCTATGCCTAAGCCAAAAAGCACCTATCAGCCGCCACCTACAGCGAAAGAAAAGTTTGAGCAGTTATTAGATGAAAAGCCGCCAAGTGCGCCGCTGCCAACCCTTGATTTACTTGACAGGCCAGACAAAGCGAAAAACCCAATTTCGCCTGAAGAGCTTGAAGCTGTATCTCGTTTAGTTGAAACCAAATTACTTGATTTTAACGTACAAGCAGCAGTTGTCGGGGTATACCCAGGCCCTGTAGTTACTCGTTTTGAGTTAGATTTAGCACCGGGTATAAAGGTGTCTAAAATTACCGGCCTTGCTAAAGATTTAGCCCGTTCATTATCAGCGGTGAGCGTACGTGTTGTTGAAGTCATCCCTGGTAAAACCTACGTGGGGATTGAGCTGCCAAATAAACACCGTGAAATAGTGCGTTTATCAGAAGTCATTGACGCGCCTAAGTTTGAGCAAAATCCATCACCGCTTACTATGGTGCTAGGTAAAGACATCGCGGGTGAGCCAATTTGTGCCGACTTAGGCAAAATGCCGCATTTACTTGTAGCCGGTACAACGGGCTCAGGTAAGTCAGTGGGCGTTAATGTGATGATATTAAGCTTACTGTATAAATCAGGCCCTGATGATGTTCGCATGATCATGATTGACCCGAAAATGTTGGAACTTTCAGTCTACGAAGGTATCCCACATTTATTGTGTGAAGTTGTCACCGACATGAAAGAAGCTGCCAATGCGCTACGTTGGTGTGTGGGCGAGATGGAACGTCGTTACAAGTTAATGTCAGCGTTAGGTGTTCGTAACTTAAAAGGTTACAACCAAAAGGTACTGGAAGCCAAAGAAGCGGGTTATCCAATTCTAGATCCATTATTTAAAGACACCGACGGCATGAAAGAAGGCCCAGATGAGCTTGATAAACTACCAAGCATCGTTGTAGTGATTGATGAATTTGCCGACATGATGATGATTGTTGGTAAAAAAGTTGAAGAGCTGATTGCACGTATTGCGCAAAAAGCCCGTGCTGCGGGGATTCACTTAGTACTGGCAACGCAGCGCCCTTCGGTTGATGTAATAACCGGTTTAATAAAAGCCAATATACCAACGCGTATGGCGTTTCAGGTATCAAGTAAAATTGACTCGCGCACCATATTAGATCAACAAGGTGCAGAAAACCTACTTGGTATGGGTGACATGTTGTATTTACCGCCAGGGACCAGCGTACCTGTGCGTGTACACGGCGCATTTGTAGACGACCACGAAGTACATGCGGTGGTTGATGATTGGAAAAAACGGGGTAAACCAAACTACGTAGATGAAATACTTAACGGTGATGCCACAGAAGAGATATTACTGCCGGGCGAAGCCAGCGAAAACGCGGATGAAGAGTCTGATCCGCTTTATGATGAAGCAGTATCATTTGTGATTGAAACCGGCAAAGTGTCGGTTTCGAGTGTACAACGTAAGTTGCGAGTAGGGTATAACCGCGCAGCGCGTTTAGTCGAGCAAATGGAAACGTCGGGTATTGTGAGCGCACCAGGACATAACGGTGCTCGCGATGTTTTAGTGCCCAACAGTGGAGCAAATTAAATGAAAAAATTTAACTATTTAGCACTAGCAGTAAGTTGTGTTTTATCTACAACAGCGATTGCCAGTGACAGCCAAGCACTACAAGATAAACTTGCCGAGCTAAAAAGTTTTCAAGCGCAGTTTGTACAACAAGTTAATGACGACCAAGGTGAGTCAATCATGCAAGGGAAGGGCAATATTGCCTTACAACAACCTATGATGATCCGTTGGCAACAAGCCAGTCCAGACGATACCTTGTTTATATCAAATGGTGATAAAACGTATTATTTTGACAGCTTTGCTGAGCAAGTGACTATCATGAATACCCATAGCTTGATTGATTCAACACCGTTTGTATTATTAACCTCAAAAGACCCAGCGCAGTGGCAAAAGTACCAAGTGAAAGCCACTGAAACAGGCTTTAGCGTGACACCAAATAAAGGCGTTGCAAGCCAAGTTGAACAGCTTGATATCGTATTTGCTCAAGGCCAAACAGGGCTTGAAAAACTACTGGTTAAAGACAGTTCAGGTCAATCATCTACCTTCACCTTTAGTGATACCAAAGTAAATGAACAATTAGCCAACGCAACGTTTGAATTTACCATTCCTGAAAACGTTGAAATAGATGACCAAAGCCAAGGCGAATAATAGCAGTGAGTAACTTAGGCTTTAATTTTGGCCCAGATGTGCGCCCGCTTGCAGCGCGTATGAGACCAACGAACCTTGAGCAGTATATAGGGCAGCAACACCTATTAAGCCAAGATAAACCACTGTACCAGGCGATATTAGCAGGGCGCTGTCATAGCCTTATTTTGTGGGGGCCACCGGGCGTGGGTAAAACCACCCTTGCGCAAATTATAGCGAATCACGCAGATGCCGCGCTGATTCAAATGTCGGCGGTAACTGCAGGTATTAAAGATATTCGTGATGCAGTGAGTGAGGCTCGCAATAACCTTGAGGGCCGTGGGCAGCGTACATTATTGTTTGTTGATGAAGTACACCGCTTTAACAAATCTCAGCAAGATGCATTTTTACCACACATTGAAGATGGCACCTTTATATTTGTTGGCGCCACCACCGAGAACCCATCATTTGCGTTAAATAACGCGATTTTATCCCGTGCCCGAGTATATGTGCTTAAGTCATTACAAGAAGCTGATTTACATTTAGTTATTGAACGCGCCCTTGAAAGCGATGATGAACTCAGCACAAAAACCATTACCCTTGCCGATAATGCAAAAAAAGCACTGTGCCAAGCAAGCGATGGTGACGCCCGAAAAGTGCTTAATTTACTCGAACAAGCCATTGATTTAACCACACAAAGCAACGGTCAATACTTAGTGGATGAACACGTATTGAGCCAAGTACTACCAACACATTTAGCCAAATATGACAAAGGCGGTGATGAGTTTTACGATTTGATCTCCGCGTTTCATAAGTCAGTGCGCGGTAGTTCACCCGATGGTGCCTTGTATTGGTATTGCAGAATACTGGCTGGTGGCGGCGATCCGCTTTATGTTGCAAGACGATTATTAGCCATTGCCACAGAAGACATCGGTAACGCAGATCCACGCGCAATGGAAGTGGCCCTAAATGCATGGGATATTTTTCAGCGCGTAGGGCCAAGCGAAGGCGAACGAGCTATCGCCCAAGCGACTTTATATTTAGCCAGTGCGCCAAAAAGTAATGCGGTTTATATGGCGTTTAATCAAGCCAAGGCGGATGCGCAAAATGAACCCAGTTACCCTGTGCCTGAGCATTTACGCAATGCGCCTACCAATCTAATGAAAGACTTAGGCTATGGTGCCGAGTATCGTTATGCACATAATGAAGAAGGTGCATTTGCCGCAGGCGAAAATTATTTTCCTGAGCCAATTGCCGACACGCAATATTATTACCCAACAGAGCGTGGCCTTGAGCAAAAAATTAAGCAAAAGCTTGATTACCTCAAACAACGTGATCAACAAAGTGAGCTAAAGCGCTATGACAACACTTAAGTTCTACCTCATGATTGCAGCGGGTGGGGCATCTGGTGCTTGTTTACGCTTTTTTATTAGCGAAAGCATGCTAAAACTGCTAGGTAGGGGATTCCCTTTTGGCACGTTGGCGGTTAATATTCTGGGTTCATTGTTGATGGGCGTATTATACGGTTTGATAGAGCGCGAAATTATCACCGTCAGCCCCGCTAAATCCCTTATCGGAATTGGCTTTTTAGGTGCTTTGACCACCTTTTCGACATTCTCAATGGATTCGTTGTTGCTATTGCAACAAGGCCACTTTTTAAAAATGGCCCTCAATATCGTCTTAAACGTGACGGTGTGTATTTTTATGGCTTGGCTGGGCCTTCAGCTGGTAATGCAAAAAGGTTAAAAAACTAACATGTTAGATTCTAAATTATTACGTCAAGATATCGAACAAACAGCAGCGCGCCTAGCAGCACGTGGCTACGAGCTTGATACAGCGACTGTCAGCGCACTTGAAGAAAAACGTAAAACACTGCAAGTAAAAACACAAGAACTACAAAGTGAGCGTAACAGCCGCTCTAAAGCGATTGGCCAAGCAAAAGCAAAAGGCGAAGACGCACAACCATTACTTGATGCAGTTAGTAGCTTAGGCGCTCAACTAGATAGCGTTAAAGCTGAGCAAGATGCAATTTTAGAACAATTAAAGCAGCTCTCGCTTGCTATTCCTAATTTGCCTGATGAATCAGTACCAGCAGGTGCGGACGAGTCTGAAAATGTTGAGATTTCAACATGGGGTGAGCCAAAGAAATATGATTTTGAAGTTAAAGATCACGTTGATTTAGGCCAAGACCTAAATGGTTTAGATTTTGAAATGGGCGTTAAAATCACTGGCTCTCGTTTTACTGTTATGCGCGGCGCAACTGCACGCATGCACCGTGCGCTAGTTCAATTTATGCTAGATACCCACACGGATAAAAACGGCTACACAGAAATGTACGTGCCGTATTTAGTTAACCGCGACAGCCTATACGGCACAGGTCAGTTACCTAAATTCGCTGAAGACTTATTTCACACCAAAGGTCTAGTTAATGATGACGGAGAAGAGCAAGAAGGTTTTAGCTTAATCCCAACAGCTGAAGTACCGCTTACTAACAGCGCTCGTGATGAAATTTACGACGAAAAAGACTTACCTATTCGTTTAACTGCGCACACGCCGTGTTTTAGAAGTGAAGCGGGCAGTTACGGCCGTGATACCCGCGGCCTTATTCGTCAGCACCAGTTTGATAAAGTAGAGCTTGTACAATTAGTAAAACCTGAAGATTCAATGCAAGCACTTGAAGAGCTAACAGGCCATGCTGAACAAATCTTACAAGCTTTAGAATTACCGTACCGTAAAGTGATTTTATGCATGGGCGACATGGGTTTTGGCTCTGCAAAAACTTACGATTTAGAAGTCTGGTTACCAGCACAAGACACGTACCGTGAGATCTCATCATGTTCTAACATGGTTGATTTTCAAGCACGCCGTATGCAAGCACGTTTTCGCCGTACTGGTGAGAAAAAGCCAGAATTACTGCATACACTAAACGGCTCAGGTTTAGCCGTTGGTCGTACACTAGTAGCAATACTTGAAAACTACCAACAAGCCGACGGTTCAGTTGTCGTACCAGAAGTACTACGCCCATACATGGGTGGACTTGAAGTGATTAAATAAGCTGAATAGCTTTAATAAGAGAAGCCGCTGTTTGTGACGAACAGCGGCTTTTTTGTTAATTAAGGTTTAGTTAGCGAGTTAGCAAGAGTAAAGTTAGCGAGTTGTGAGATTAACCCGGTGTTAAATTTATTACGTAGGAATAGGCTTTAGCCATGATTTTATCAAGTTCATATGAAGGTTAAGCTTTTGGCATTAAAATTTATGCTCATCGTAGGGCATGCTTTAAATAGCTGTTTTATAACCCGCGTAATTACTTGTTTACATTGGAGTTGTATAATGGAATTATTAGCGCATGCAATATGCACCGTTTTGGGTGTTATAACATCCAAAATTTTATTCAGTAAGGTTTGTTAGCTTTTACTCAAGGAGAGAGTGTTATCGAATATGCAGAAGAGTTCTCTAAAGGAGAAAAATTAAGAAGAATACTTTTAGCAATGTTGCTAGGTTTGTTTATTATGATCACTCATAACAAATGGGTTTTCCCTTTTATCTCTTGGTATGCTGACACAGCACATTGCCATACTCCACTAGGTTATTCTGGAATTTCAGTTTTGTGGTATTCGTTGTTTGTAGGTTTGCCGCTTTTATGTGCTTTCATAATTGGTGTGGTTACTGTTCCAATTGGCTATAAAGGTATTACTCAAAAACAGTTTCCTCCCAAGGGAATGAAAGTTTACAAACCCACGAAAATTCTTAGAGGCTGGAAGGGGCATTTAAAGTCGGTATTGCATTTATTAATACCAACGTTATTAATTTTATTGTCTATTTGGGGGTATTTTCAAGTTGATAAGATGCCGCATGAAGTCGCTAAAGATGTCGACTATAGCCTATGTAAAGCATTGGAGGATAAATGAAAAAAGGACTTACAGATATATTCGAAGTTGACTCTGTGCTAAAGACTCTAGTTTTATGTGTACTGACTATTGGCTCATATTTAATATATAAACTTTACCGTTTTTCAAGCCAAATTAATGAGCATACAGAGCTTAAAATACCTAATTATTTTATTCTTACTACAATAATTTTATTTATCATTTCATTAGGCAGTTTGATTTATGGTTTAGCTAATATTCACGATTTATCAATTTTAAAAAGCTCAATTGTTATTCATGCTTTATCTAGTGCTTTCGATGTAACGTGGATAATTATGGTACGTAATCGTATTAATTTAATAGCAGGATCTCATAAAGGTGACAAACTTTGGTTGAACCCGTTTTTTACATCAATTTTTCATGTGATGTATATGCAACATAAAATAAATCAGGGGTAGGATAAAGCGCAATATTACAAGAATATAAAGCGGCGTTGAGGCTGTAGGAATATCCTATTTAGGTTGGATCTACACATCTTGTTTTGCCCACTTTTAAACCTTGAACCCACTGATTTACTGTGATTAAAAAGATATTATTCTTCCAAGGTAAATTGTGATAAAAAATACCAATAGTTAAATCGCTACCGTCTTAATGCAGTTAATCACTTTGGAGTAACGAGCAATAACTTTGCCTCTTTACCATCGGTTAGCACCGCGACATTCCCTTTTGCTGTAACAAGTACATCTCTTAATCGTCCGGCTGCTTCTGGGAATACATGAGTTTGGGTAAATTCGCCATCTTCTAAATCTACTGCATAAAGTTTTTTATCCACTAATGTAGTGATAAGTACGTGCTTTTGCAGTGCAGGAAAGGCATTTTGCTTAGAGCCATAATACGCCATACCAGATGGCGCGATAGAGGGCGTCCAATCTATGGTGGGCTTTTTCATGCCGGCATATTCCCTAAAAGGCGAAATGCGGGCTTGAGAATAATCGTTACCGTAGGTTATCACCGGCCAGCCGTAATTGGTGCCAGCAGTTAAGTAGTTTAGTTCGTCGCCGCCAGCAGGGCCATGCTCGTGACTGACTATTTGCTGGGTATCATAATCATAAACCAACCCTTGGGTGTTACGGTGGCCAATTGAATAAATTGCGCGCGCAGCAAGGTTTTCGTGTTCAATATATGGATTATCACTTGGCAAGCTACCATCTAAATTAATGCGTAATACTTTACCTAGTTGGCTGGTAGTAATTTGTGCTTGCTCTCGGTGATCAAAGCCATCACCACTTGAAAATAATAAAGTGTTGTCGGGCAGAACTAAGGCGCGACCAGCATAATGCTGTGGAGTGTCTTTATCTGTTGCTACTTGATAAATTATCTCTGGCTTTGAAAAGTCTGTACCATCAAAGATGGCTTTAGCAATTACGACTCGGTTGGCATCAGCTTCACCTTGAGCATATGTGAAAATTATTTCGTTGGACTGGCTATAGTCAGGAGATAACACGATATCGAGTAATCCGCCTTGACCTGCAACGTATAAACCATCGAGCGCTAGTTTAACTCGGGTTTGTGCGTTATCTTTCACAATGACTACATGACCATCACGTTCGGTGATTAACCATGTGCCGTTTGGCAGCTCAACCATACTCCACGGTGACTGCAATTGCGTGGCAAGTGTGTTGGTATTATATTGTTCTGCTGGTAGAGGAAAATTTGCATTCACAGGAAGTGACAAAGACCATAACGCGGTAAAGCAACAGATACATTGTCTACGGCGCAAGCCTTTGCTAGTGTAGGTAAAAGGTTTTATTTTGATTTGAGATAACCATGCACTTTTTAACACGTTTATTGCCTTCATTTTTAACCTCTTGGTTACTAACATTCACCCTTGCTAGCTTGTTTCATAGTCAATACGTTGTCAATCAATTAGTGAATGTGGGCGTTGTGGTTGGTTTTAGCGATCGCATTAATTTAACGCTCGACGACTGGCTAGGCTTACTGCCCACCTACGGTGCGATAATAGCCGTTGCACTAGCTATCGCATTTTCGGTCGCAGGGCTAATTTATAGAAAATACAATAAATACGCCTTTCAATTATTTGTTTTATCGGGGATTACTGCATTTGCAGTGGTTTTAATAGCGATTGAATCAATTATGAATATTACCATTATTGCCGGCGCTAGAGGATGGGGTTTCTATTTACAATTGGTAGCAGGTGCAATCGGTGGCTTTATTTTTGAGTACTTAACTAAAGCAAGCCGAAGAAATAAACAGCCTAATTTAAACTCATCAGCAGCAATAAACTCCATAGATTAACTTATCAAATGATAGTGATTTAGAAATTAAATAGACTAATGACGTTGCCTATCAGATTGATAATAAACTAAAAGAGGGGCGGGAAGTTTTACGCTTCTTCGAATGATTGATAATAATTAGTTAGAAAATCAACCAACGCCCTTACAGCTGGCAGAAGACCACGCCTAGAAGGGTATACAAGATGAATAATATCAGTTTTAGGTTGCCACTGAGGTAGTAAATGAACCAATGAGCCATCTTTTAATTGCTCCATAACCATAAGTACAGGTAACTCGACGATACCAATTGCTTTTAAAGCTGCATTACGTAACGCAATCATATCGGTTGTTACGTAACGTGGTACATGACTAACTTTAGCTTCTTGATCATCAGGACCATAAAGCAGCCAAGTGTAATGATGCTGCGGTTGGCCTAAGCCTAAGCTTGGCCATGTTGATAATTCTTCAGGCCTTTTTGGCAGGCCATATTTATTGACAAGCGCAGGGCTTGCTACTAAGCATTTTCCTCTTTGTGATAATACTCTTAACACGAGTTCACTATCTTCAATAGGCGCAGGCCTGACTCTAATAGCTACATCTATTCCTTCAGCTATTACATCGACTCGGCGATTAGTTGCTTCGAGTTGAACGTTTACTTTTGGGTATTGTGCCATAAAATCAGCGAGTACTTGGCCAATATGAACATGAAGTAATGCAATTGGGCATGATAGTTTAATGGTGCCGCAGGGCTCTGCATGAATGAATTCTACTGCTTCTTTCGCTGCTTCAGCTTCTACAAGCATTGCTTGGCAATGAGAAAGAAACGTCATACCGATTTCAGTTACTTTAAATTGACGAGTTGAACGATATATCAATCTAACATCTAGTCTATTTTCTAAGGCTGAAATTCGTCTACTTAGCTTTGATTTTGGAATCCCCAGTGCTCGCCCAGCAGGCGCAAAGCCACCATATTCTACTGTTTTTGCAAAATAATATAAATCATTAAGATCTTGCATAGTGTCACTATTATCGTTCTATTTATAGAACTATGATACTCATTTTTGCTATCTACTCAAACTTATATTTAAAAACTAAACTAATAAGCATGTTCAACAATAGGAGTCAGTAATGAAAAAAATTGAAAGTGTTTTTTCTTCTCCCCATTCTCACTGGGTGGGAGATGGCTTCCCGGTAAAAACATTATTCTCATATCAGCAACAGGGACAATCTATTAGCCCTTTTTTGTTACTTGATCATGCTGGGCCAATGCAATTTTATCCCTCTGAGCATCAACGCGGTGTTGGAGAACATCCGCATCGTGGGTTTGAAACAGTCACTATTGTGTATCAAGGAGAAGTCGCACATAAAGATTCCACTGGTGAGAAAGGTGTAATTGGTGAAGGTGATGTGCAATGGATGACAGCGGCAAGTGGAATTTTACACGAAGAGTTTCATTCAAACGCCTTTGCTGAAACAGGTGGCGTATTAGAAATGATGCAGTTATGGGTCAACTTACCCAAGGTCGACAAGATGTCTGCACCTAAATATCAAGAAATTAAAGCAAAGCAAATCCCTAGTGTGGCTTTGCCTGATAAAACCGGTTTTCTACGTGTCATTGCAGGCCAGTTAGCTAACAAAAAAGGACCGGCATCAACTCACAGTCCTATTTTAGTGGCGGATGGTGAAATCAAAACTTCAGGTCACTACCACCTACCGTTACAAAATGGTTGGACAACGATTGTGGTTGTTCGTGATGGACAGTTAAAACTAAATGGAAAAATTTTATCTAAAAATCAAACACTCGCTATTTCGGGATCAGATCATGGGCTTTCTATAGAAGCACTTAGTGATAGTAAGTTGTTAATACTTTCAGGAAAGCCAATTGATGAACCTATTATTGGTTATGGCCCTTTCGTAATGAATAGCGAAGCTGAGATAAAACAAGCGATTACAGACTACCAAACTGGAAAGTTTGGTCGTTTAACGCGCATTTAGGTTTCCTAAATGCATATGGTGCATTGCGCACTTTTATATAGGAGAAATGAAGATGACTAAACCTTATGTTCGTTTAGATAAAGAAGATGCAGCAGTTCTTCTAGTCGATCATCAAACTGGCTTATTATCATTAGTAAGAGATATTGACCCCGATAAATTCAAAAATAATGTGTTAGCGTTGGCAGATTGTGCTAACTATTTTGAATTACCAACTATACTCACTACAAGTTTTGAGGAAGGGCCAAATGGTCCTCTTGTACCGGAACTAAAAGAAATGTTTCCTGATTCGCCTTATATAGCTCGACCTGGTCAGATCAATGCATGGGATAACGAAGATTTTGTTAAGGCAATTAAAGCGACAGGTAAAAAGCAATTAATAATTGCTGGAGTCGTAACAGAAGTATGCGTGGCATTTCCTGTTTTATCAGCAATTGAAGAAGGCTTTGATGTATTTGTAGTCACTGATGCATCTGGTACGTTTAATCCAATGACAAGAGATGCCGCATGGGATCGAATGTCGGCAGCAGGCGCACAAATGATGTCGTGGTTTGGTTTAGCATGCGAACTGCACCGTGATTGGCGAAATGATGTAGAAGGGTTAGGAGAGCTGTTCTCAAACCATATACCTGATTACCGCAATTTGATTAATAGCTATACAACATTTAAATCACAGTAGTAGACAAAATAAGGCGTGAGAAAACACGCCTTATTGTTTCAATACATTATAGTGGGGATAAAAATGAGTAGTCAAAGCCAAATAACTGAAATGTCATGTGATATTGAGGCAGGTTGTGGTGCAATTACAAAAATAGTTCATCCAAAAGAAAAAAACCTTGGCGGTTTTTGTGTACGCCGTACATTACCTAATCAAGCCATAAAGAATATTGGGCCTTTTATTTTTTTCGATCACATGGGACCTGCAACCTTTGCAGCAGGTGAAGGAATTAATGTTAGGCCGCACCCACACATTAATATAGCAACGGTAACTTATTTATTTGAGGGAGAAATTTTACACCGAGATTCAATCGGAAGTGAGCAGGTTATTCGACCAGGAGATTTAAATCTTATGGTAACAGGCTCAGGTATGGTTCACTCTGAAAGAGAGCCTTCAAGGGTTAAAAATCAAGTGCACTCGGTACATGGCTTACAACTTTGGCTAGCTTTACCAGAACAAGATGAAGAAGCGGATCCTGCATTTTATCATTACCGCGCACAAGACTTACCCCAATTGGAAATCGATGGCGTTAGTGTAAGAATAATGATAGGAACAGCATTCAAAGCTACATCACCAGTAAAAACTTATAGCTCGACGCTTTATATTGAATCTTATTTAAAGGCAGGGCAATCATTGCAGCTGCCTAATGCGGCACAAAGAGGTTTGTATGTTGTTTCTGGTGAGTTAAAGTTAAAAAACACTCAAATAACTGAACATTCAATGGTTGTACTAGATGCAAACGAACATGTCACAGTCACAGCACATAAAGATAGCCAAATTGCACTCATAGGAGGCGAAAGTTTAGGTAAGCGATATGTTGATTGGAATTTTGTTTCTAGTAATAAGCAGCGAATAGAGCAGGCCAAACAGCTATGGAATGACAGGCAGTTTCCGGAAATAGTAAATGATGCAGATGAATTCATCCCATACCCAGTTGCGGGGAAATAGGGATAGCTGTAGGTATATAATATGTGCCTATCGTTTTAACTACGGTACCAGCTATATTTACCTTATTACTATTTATACGCATGTCGTATGGCCTTCACTCAATGGATTGGTCTTTGTTTTTATATATTTGGCACGCAGCTCTCTATGCTTGATGTACTAGGAGCTACGTGTTCGTATTTGCCATTTAACACGATGGGCTCAAACCCTCGTCACTCACATGTATGGCTCAGCTGGGGAAAACGTACTGAAAATTGGTTTATTAGTCCTGCGCTACATTAAATTCACTACAGTGATAATCCAAAACACTTTGATACAAATTTAGGCTCAGCCTTAGCCATTTGGGATAAGCTTTTTGATACGTTGATCCGTGTAGATCAAGTTGGGAAAATTTCAATTGGTGTTGGTAAATATGATGCGGCCATAACTCAATTTGGGCAATATACTCTAAACCTGTATTAGATTCGCTTAAAAGCATATTACTTAAACGCGTAAAATTAAGAAAACCAGCTGCTGATGTGGTTAAAAAAACAATATAAGATTCTAACCTAAAAAGCCAGCAGTAGCTGGCTTTTTAGGTATTACGAGAACTTAGTTTTCTTTTTGATGATAGTCTTCTAAGTCTTTTGCTGCATCTGGGTCATTAAATACAGTTTCATCTAATTGGCCTTCTGACTTTGCAACAACACAGGTAACCATACAGTCCCCCGTGACATTGACGGCTGTACGAGTCATATCAAGTAAGCGGTCAACACCAATAATAATCGCAATTCCCTCAATCGGTAAACCTACTTGGTTAAGCACCATTGCCAACATTATCAAGCCAACGCCTGGCACACCTGCAGTACCAACAGACGCTAAAGTAGCTGTTAAAATAACCATTAAATAATCTGACAGGGTTAAATCAACACTGAACACCTGGGCTATAAATACAGTCGCAACACCTTGCATGATGGCAGTACCATCCATGTTGATAGTGGCACCTAGAGGAACAGTGAATGAGGCAACTGAGTTATGAGCTCCTAATTTCTTTGTCGCAGTTTCTAAGGTAATTGGCATAGTGGCACTTGAGCTCGAGGTGCTAAAACCAAACAAGCAAGCATGCTTCATTTTCTTTAAAAAAGTCACAGGATTTAGACCGGTAAGAATTTTTAGAAGGATTGAATAATTAATGAACGCGTGGATAGCGAGTGCAGCCATCACCACACCAAAGTATTTTGCTAAGCTGACAATTAAATCAAGCTCTATAGTGGTAAATAGTTTTGCCATTAAACAAAACACACCATACGGAGCGACATTCATCAATAGTGTTACTAATTTAAGAATAACAGTATTTAAATCTTCAAATACTAAAGCGACGCGTTTACCGGCTTTACCACTGAGGGCCATCGCGATACCAAATAAAAGCGAAAACACGATGACTTGCAACATATTGCCACTTGCCATCGCATCGATTGGATTGGTAGGAAACATGTCGATAATAACTTGAGCAAGTGTTGGTGCTTCTTTTGCGCTGTAGGCTGCTTCAGTTGGAAGATTTATACCCTCACCTGGATTGACAAGAAGAGCAAGAGTCATAGCGACTGTTATTGCAATTGCTGTGGTGATTAAATATAAACCAATGGACTTACCACCTAAGCGACCCAATTTTTTAGGGTCGCTTAAGCTACATGTTCCACACACCAGAGACACAAATACTAATGGCACTACCAGCATTTTTAAACTGGCAATAAATATTTGCCCACCAATATGAAATAAACCATCTACAAAGAAGCTTTTAATTGGCAAAGAGAATAACCCAAGCGGAATTAGGTAATCGTCTTCGCCAGCTAAAATAGCTTGGAAAATAAAGCCTACAGCCACACCTAGGGCCATGCCAATCATAATACGGGTTGTTAAACTCATTGAACGGATTTTCGACATAGTAACAATCTATTTTTATAAATTTGCCATAGCCTACCAGCCTGCAGATTTTTATACAGAAAAAATCGATAAATATGTAAAAAAAAGTCGGATCAAAAAAACAACTAATAAACTCATAAAAAGTTGTGATTTTAGTGCCAGTTATAGGTTAATATTGAGTAAATATATATTTTAATATTAATAACAAACGCTAGGGAGAGATCAATGCCTTTAATTCGATGGCTCAGTGTTGTGATGTTCAGTTTTCTACTCGCAGCCTGTGGTGGCGGTGGTTCAATTGAAAAGGACGGGGGATCACTTGATGACAGTACAGATTCTGCAACGTATACATTAACTGTAAGTGGTGTATCTGAAACAACAGGTGAAGCCGCTAATGAGGTCTCCTCAGAACAACGTTTACAGCTAACGGCAAAATTGTTGAAAGATGGAGCTGCAGTTTCAGATGTCAGAGTTACTTTTAGCACAGACGGTGAGTACGGAGTTTTTGAACCAACATCAGGCACTGCGATCACTGATGATGATGGTTCTGCAAAAATTCTTCTTGCGGTGGGTAGTAACGCAGGAGCTGGCACTGTTGATGCTTTTGTCACGATTGAGGGCGAAACGATTAGTAGCGCACAGTCGTTTGCATTTACATCAACTGGAGATGCTGATGGCACTGTACAAGATAACTACACAATTACTGTACAAGGGTATACGCAGGACACTGGGACTGCATCTAATACAGTGACAAATGCTGCGCCACTCGATTTAAGGGCTACATTAAAATACAACGATTCAGTTGTAGCCGGTAAGCGCATTGTTTTCTCCTTAACTGATAGTATCGGTTTGTTACAGCCTACGACAGGCTCTGCTTTAACACAAAATGACGGCGTAGCAACAGTTCAGCTTACCGCAGGTAAAGATGCTGGTGCAGGTATGGTTACAGCTACGTACAGTATAGATGGTGATTCTTACACAGGTACATTTGATTTTCAGTCAACTGGTGGTCAAGGAACTGATACAGGGGTATCAGGTACAATTACTCTCGATTTAAATATTTTAGACCAAAGTGGTGCTGTATTTTCAGAGTTAAACCCGGTAAGTAAAGATAATAAAGGTATCGTCACTGCAACATTAAAAGATGATGGACTTCCATTAGCGTCACAATTAATCAGTTTCACATCTAAATATACAGGTAAAATAACCCCAGAGTTAGGTACAGCATTAACCGATGTAAATGGTGTTGCTACTGTGACACTAAGTAGCGGTAATTTCAAAGGTGCAGGCCAGATTATAGCAAGCTATGGGTCAGAAAGTGACGAAGTCATAACTAAAACAGCTGGTTTTGTTTCAAATGGCGATGATGCCCCGATAGAAAATGCACAAGCCGAGTTAGATATAAAACTTTTACAAGGGTGTAATGCCAATTGGGATGCGAATCGAAATTCCGAGGCATTAAATCCACTCGATCCTTCGACTGGTTGTGCAGTGACTAATACATTTTCATCAGATGTATTGATTGATGTTCTTATTAAAGTGGTTGATACGAGTAGTGGTGACGGCATCGCTGGTATTATCGCTGAATTGTCCACTGATTTAGGGCAGCTACTGCCTGATTCAGGAAAAGCATTAACAGATAATTTTGGTTTTGCATTATTAAAATTACAACCTGGAGCAAGTAGTGGTGCTGGAACATTAACTGCAACAGCAAAAGATAGCAGTTTAAATAAAGCTTTCTCAATTAGTACGGCAGAATTAAATGTATCTATTGATAATGGTTTACCCAATTTATTAGATGGCTCGGGCAACCCAGTCGAAGGACAATATCAACCATTAGCGGCGGGCGCAACAACTGTCATTACTGTTGAAATTAGAGACAATAATGATGATTTAATAGTTACTCCTTTTGATGTTCAGTTTACATCAAGTTGTGTAGAAAGTGGCAAATCGATTATTGATGAAAACGTGATCAGCATTGGCGGGATTGCGACTTCAACCTATAGAACAAATGGCTGTAAAAGTACGCAAGGTGATACCGTTATCGCAACGGTATTAACTGGCGGAACACCTGAAATTGCATCTGTTAACATTCCAGTTTCTGAAGCTGATGTGGCATCAATTGAATTTATTTCAGCGGAGCCAAATGTGATTGCTTTAAAGGGTACTGGAGGCGTTGGCCGTCAAGAAAACAGTAAACTAGAATTTAAATTAATCGATAAAATTGGTCAAGATGTAGAAAACAAACGCTTAGATTTTCGTCTTACATCGACTAATGGGGGGATCAGTTTATCGCATCATAGTGTTGACACTGATGGGGAAGGATCTGCACTAGTTCAAGTTAATTCAGGTTTTGTGCCAATGGCAGTAAGAGTGCAAGCGTGCTTTATTCCAGATGAGCAAATTCCTGCTGATCAAAATGATGATGTAACGTGTTGGCAAGATGTGTATGCCGAATGCCAAAAAGCAGAGGGTGACCGTGAGGAAGGTGTGAGCTGTCCAACTGGGAATTTATCGCTCGTGTCGTTAGATCAACAAATCATCAGCGTATCTGACTTACTTTCTATTAGTACAGGTCTTCCTGATAATAATAGTTTTACAGCATCCATAACTGATTTTTCAACAGAAACTTTGCAATACGATAATGAAACGTTTGATATTACTGTACTCATTGCAGACCATTTTAATAACCCAGTTCCAGATGGAACCGCTGTCTATTTAACAACAGAGGGAGGGGCTATTGGTACTTTAGATGGTGAAGAGGGCAATCCCCAACTAGAATGCCGATCTATTGATGGTGCCTGTACGGTGCAATGGCGTAGCCAAAATCCTAGACCATTTACGGAAAGTAAGTGGGGGAATAAAGTATCAGATTATAACCCTAAAAAACTACTTCGTGTTAAAGCAAAGTACTTAGAAGATATCGAAGGTATTGTTGATCCAACCTTTGAACAAAGTAATGCAGTATCATTGACACAATTAAATAGTGATGCCAATTTTTCCGGATTGCTAGAAGAAACGCGTAACTGTGATTTATATAGAAATGCACCAGCGCCCTGTTTGAACGGGATTTTAAATGCGAATAGTAATGAGTTAGGAGTGCCGCTTGGGGCCCGTGCAACAGTTTTAGTTACAGCAAAAGGGCAGGAATCATTCATTGATATTAATGGCAATGGGCTCTTTGATAGTAATGAATATTATTCAGGCTATGATTTGAGTGAAGCGTTCGTTGATCATAATGAAAGTGGTACTTACGATGGTTTATCAGCTATTTATGATCCAGTAACAGCTTCTATAGTCAAAGATGCCCAACTTTGTACTGATGGATCAGACACTGATCCATGTAGTGAGTTTGCAACAAACGGTGCCCATTTTGAGGAACCAATTGGTGATATAGACTCTAATGGTATGCATACATTACGTGATGGCAAATATAATGGCTTATTATGCACAGAAGCTGCACAGGCTGCTAATATGTGTAACAAAGAGCTTATAGATGTGCGCCGTTCATTTGAAGTTATTATGTCGGGTAGCACCGTTTATTATCGCTTTGCAATTGATAAAGAGTCATTACGTCGTAAGTTTGCAGCAGCAATGGCGGAACCTGAGTTAGATGCAGATGGCAATCTAACAGGAAATCTTTCAGCAAATGCGTTAGGTGTTACTGATAGTATTAGCACTTGTTCAGATATTCTGAATCAGTATGATAATTCATCTATTGTGGTGCTCGGCCTTGAAGAAAGTGAAGACGATCAACTGTGTGATATTACAGAAGTAAATATTAAGACTTATGACTCTGGTGTGGAGTTGGATGCATTATCTTTTAATTTTTATTACTCAGATATCTATAATAACCCTCTTGCAGCAAATACAAGTGTAGTGGTTGGCAGTGAGAATGGCGATTATAGTGGTGTAGATGATTTTGTGATTGGTAACTCTACAGCAACAAACGCCGCCGTTATTGGACTTGCAATTAGTCGCGAAGCTGAGCCGAATAAAAAATCGGTTGGTGATTTATCTATTTCATTTACGACGCCAAAAGACAATAACACCACAGCACGATTACAAATTAGTGATGATGGTTAGATGCTTTCGAGCACTTAGATAAAATAAATGCCAACCATTAGGTTGGCATTTTTGTATCTATTCTTATATATTCCACTGCAAATATGTAAAAACACCGTTTTGTCTAAATTAAAGGCAATAATTGTTTAATTAATCATTAAATGTAGAAAAGTTTCGATTAAAAGCTTGTAACAATTGGTGTTTGTAGATATACCTATAAATATTCGTGCCCGAAGTGGGCTAAACACATTTAAAATATTTGGTTAGAAATAGGCAACTATGGGCAAATCGCTAGTAATTGTAGAGTCTCCTGCTAAGGCTAAAACAATTAATAAATATCTAGGAAACGATTTTATCGTCAAGTCCTCTATTGGGCATGTACGAGATCTTCCTACCTCAGGTTCTGGCAAAACCAAAACTGCGCCGACAAAAACGCCAGCTGAAGTGCGCAAAATGTCTCCTGAAGATAAAGCGGCTTATAAAAAGCAGCGTGATTACACTAACCTAGTTGCTCGGATGGGGATCGATCCAGAAAAAGGCTGGGAGCCTCACTACGAAGTTCTTCCCGGTAAAGAAAAAGTCGTTCAAGAATTAAAAAAGCTTGCTGAAAATGCTGACCAAATCTATCTCGCAACGGATTTGGATAGAGAAGGGGAAGCCATAGCTTGGCACCTCGAACAAATTATTGGTGGTGAGCCCGAAAAATATAAACGCGTGGTTTTTAATGAGATCACTAAAAATGCGATTCAACAAGCGTTTGAAACACCTGGCGAACTAAACACTGATATGGTTTATGCTCAGCAAGCACGTCGCTTTTTAGACCGTGTTGTTGGCTTTATGGTGTCACCATTATTGTGGGCAAAAGTAGCCCGTGGTTTATCCGCAGGACGTGTACAATCTGTTGCAGTTCGCTTGTTAGTTGAGCGTGAGCGTGAAATTAAAGCATTTATTCCTGAAGAGTTTTGGGATATTCATGCTGATGTTAAAAATACTGAGTCAAACTTACGTTTAGAAGTTGCAAAGCAAGCAGATAAGCCGTTTAAACCGGTTAATGAGTCGCAAGCAATGGCTGCGGTTGCATCACTTGAAAACGCTGAATATAAAGTTATAAGTGTTGATGAAAAACCAAGTAAGAGTAGACCTAGTGCGCCTTTTATTACCTCGACAATGCAACAAGCGGCAAGTACTCGCTTAGGTTATGGTGTTAAGAAGACCATGATGCTAGCTCAGCGCTTGTATGAGGCTGGTTATATCACTTACATGCGTACTGACTCGACTAACTTATCAAAAGACGCTGTAGGCATGTGTCGTGATTATGTTGTTGAACAGTTTGGGCAAAAGTACTTACCAGAAAACCCAATTAATTACAGTTCTAAAGGCAATGCACAAGAAGCGCATGAGGCGATTCGTCCATCGAGTGTAACTGTATTATCAGGCCACCTTGATGGTGTAGACCCAGATGCGAAAAAACTGTATGAGCTAATTTGGCGTCAGTTTGTCGCGTGCCAAATGGTACCAGCTGAGTATGACTTAACAACGCTCACTGTGGCAGCAAGTGATTTTCATTTAAAAGCTAAAGGACGTGTTTTACGCTTTGATGGTTGGACACGTGTACAGCCGGCAGCACGTAAAAAGAATGAAGAAGATCAATCCTTACCTGCAGTAAAAGAAGGCGAAGTACTGACTTTGATAGAGCTTGATCCTAAGCAACACTTTACTAAGCCACCTGCGCGTTTTAGTGAAGCAAGTTTAGTTAAAGAGCTTGAAAAACGGGGTATCGGTCGTCCATCTACTTATGCATCTATCATATCAACAATACAAGATCGTGGTTACGTTCGTGTTGAAAATCGCCGTTTCTTTGCAGAGAAAATGGGCGAGATAGTGACAGACCGTTTAGTTGAAAACTTTACCGATTTAATGAACTTTGATTTTACTGCAAAAATGGAAGGGCGTTTGGATGATATCGCTGAAGGTGAACGTGTTTGGACCCAAGTTTTAGATAAATTTTACGCTGATTTTTCGACTCAACTTACTATTGCAAGTGGTGAAGAAGCTGAAGGTGGAATGCGTAAAAATGAAATGGTCGAAACCGACATCGACTGTCCAACGTGTTCTCGTAAAATGGGCATTCGAACCGCTTCTACAGGGGTATTCTTAGGGTGTACAGGTTATAACCTTCCACCAAAAGAGCGTTGTACGACCACTATGAACTTAGTTTCAGGTGATGAGGCTGTTGCAGCTGATGTTGAAGATGTTGAAACCGAAACATTAATGCAAATGAAGCGTTGCCCAATTTGTGAAACGGCGATGGATTCATACTTAATTGATGAAACGCGTAAGTTGCATGTTTGTGGTAACAACCCTGGCTGTAAAGGTTACGTTATTGAACAAGGTACCTTTAAGATTAAAGGCTATGATGGACCTATTATCGAATGTGATAAATGTGGTTCAGACATGCAGCTTAAATCGGGTCGTTTTGGTAAGTATTTTGGTTGTAGTAACGACGAGTGTAAAAATACCCGTAAGTTATTACGTAACGGCGAAGCTGCGCCTCCAAAAGAAGATCCAGTACAATTACCTGAACTAGAATGCGAAAAGTCGGATGCTTATTTTGTATTGCGTGATGGTGCCGCAGGTATTTTCTTAGCGGCTAATACATTCCCTAAGTCTCGTGAAACTCGTGCACCTAAAGTTGAAGAACTACAGCGTTTTAGAGATCGTATATCACCTAAGTTTTATTACTTAGCTGACGCACCTGCAAAAGATCCTGACGGTAACTTAGCAATTGTACGCTACAGCCGTAAGAATAAAGAGCAGTACGTAATGACCGAGGTTGAAGGTAAAGCAACGGGCTGGACAGCACATTACAATGCTGGAAAGTGGGTTGAAGAGGCAAAGAAAAAAGCCGCGCCTAAAAAGAAAGCAGCCGCTAAAAAAACACCAGCCAAAAAAGCAGCGCCAAAAAAGGCTGCTAAAAAAACTGATGATTAATAGTTGAGCCGTACTGTGCTCAACTATTAATACACCAGTAAGGAAAAATCGGGATGCACGCCCTTGCGTCATCCCGGTTTTAATATGATAAAGCGATTTTTTAAAGATTTACGTCAGTTATTTTTTTGTAGCCTTCATTCTCAAGTTCATCATTGACGCACTTTAGAACGTATGGTTTAAGCGCTTCATTGCTTATATCGTCGTCCTTAGCCCAATCTAAACACATCTCGGTGTATTCTTGAATAGTCTCAACAGAAGCTTCAACAGCGTTTTGAGCGACAGCATAAGTCGTAGCAAGGCTAAAAAAGGGCGCTACGATTAGTGCTAGCAATGGTTTTTTCATTTGTTCATTCCTAAATAAAGTATTTATACCTATTTGATTAAGTAACTAGCTGCTAAATAGCAGGTATTAAATAATGTAATCGGTATGGCGATTACTTATAAAAAGTAACAGTTAGCCAATAGAGAAATGCTCAGTTGGTAGTGAAATTCTTAATCGAAATGACAATAAAAGATAACGAAATATTTTTATCGTTAAGATAAAATAAATATACGATAAAAACTGTTTAAATGTTTGTATCATAATATAAACTCGTTTAAAATCTGTTTTTTAGTAAATTAAGCGCGTTATGGATCACCAACCAAGCAATAAAACCCCAAGACAAGCAGGCAAAGCAGAACTTGTTCTTGAGTCATTCATTTTTCGCGGACGCTGGCTATTGGCTCCATTTTTTGTTGGTTTATTGTTTGCGGTTATTTTATTACTGATCAAGTTTTTCAAACAGCTATACCTTATGGGAGTTGCGACCTTTACTGCAACAAATCAAGAGCTATTAGTGGGTATTTTAACATTGGTAGACACCGCATTGTTGGCGGGGTTATTACTAATCATCATTTTTAGTGGTTATGAAAATTTTGTTTCCAAGCTCAATATTGATAATCATGAAGATCGTCCTGTGTGGATGGGAAAAGTGGGGTTTTCAGGTTTAAAAATGAAGCTGATCAGTGCGATCGTTGCCATCTCTGCGGTCGAGTTATTAAAAGTATTTATTAGCTCGTCAGCTTATACAAGTGAAGAGCTTATTTTAAAAGTAGTGATACACGTCACGTTTGTCATCTCTGGCGTATTGTTCGCACTAACTGATTTTATTAATAGTAAAACACAAAGTCATTAAACTAGGTAGGCTGGCTTTAGTAGCCTACCTTATTTTATGGTTTGAAAATTGCCAACCACATTGCCTTTAAACTCGGCTCTTTTCCATACATATTCATACCCATTTTAAAAATCCGTGCGGCACAAATGCGTAAATAATAAAAACAGACAATACTCAGAAAGAGTGAAAGCAATGGCTGCCAAAATGGTAAGTCAACTAATGACATACGCACTGGCATTACTGCAAATGCAGTAATGGGCAAGTAACTCAGTACTATGCTTAAAACACTATTAGGTGTGTCCATTATAAAAAAAGCAATAGCGATTGGGGCTATGGGAAGCATCATTAACGCGCTTTTACTACTGTGGTTTGGGTCATCAATACCTGCAGCAATTGCAGCCATAAATGCAGCACATATCCCTAACCCTGATATAGCAAACACAATGAACCAAGGTAGCATTGCCCAGTTTATAAAATCTAAACTTAACGTTTGTTGCTTGATAACAACGGTGAAAAATAGCATAGAAAGTATAATAGAGAGTAATGTGCCGATCATGGTTTTAAGTGCTAATAAAATCTGCCCGCTAAGTTTACCGTCAATCCAGGTTTGCGGTGTCATAGTGGCCATTAACTGCTCGGTTACTCGATTTTGTTTCTCACCAGTAATACTCACAAATAACTGACCAAATATCCCAAACATTGCAACAAACAGTAAAATCAACACACCAAAAGCAGTGTATGTTTGGCTTTTATCAGCCTGATTTTTAAGCTCTTCATTTAGAATATAATGTTCAACGTCTGTATTTTTAGCTAAACCATCACGTTGTGCTTGAGTTAGGTTAATTGCATCGAGTTGTGCTTGTTTGAGCGCTGAATTGAGCTGGCTTTTAAATGTAGTTTGCCAGGTGTCTTTTTCAGCGGTTATGAGTGCGTACTTTGTAGTTATGAAATCATATTTGAGTAAGCCATCATAGTCAGTGGTCTCATTTAAGTTATGTTCAAGATCACTGATATCACCAAGCTTTATAAAATTAAATGCGGGGTCAATGTGGGATGCTAACTCGAATGTTGTATTGACAGCGATATTATATTGTTTGGCGAGATGCATATTGTTAGTAGCAAAAAAATAAATAATTCCCGCAATGACCAACATGATAAGTTTAGAAATAATTTCTTGTTTTAATTTAAAAAAATGCAAGAACTCCCATTTTGCTACTGTCCAAATTTGTTTTTGAGTTAGTGAGCTTTGCTTATTCATGATGCCACTCCCTGATGAACTTCTTTATTATGTTTAGCGACTACTTGTAAATAGATTGAATGTAATGATTGTGATTGGTTTTTAAGCTCACAAATATTTCCAACTCTGATCAAAATTGTCAGTAATTGACTGAGTGGTTGTTGTTCATTCAACGTTATAGACAAATGATTACTGCTAAGCTGTTTGCTTTGGTAAGTATCTAACAATGCGTATTGCTCCGGTTCGATTAATTGTTCAAAAGTCACATCAATCACATTGTTATTATATTGCTTAAAGATATCATTAAGCTGACCATATAGTACGCTTTGGCCTTTATTCAGTAGTAATACTCTATCCGCTAGCTTTTCAACCATAGCCATTTGATGTGCACTTAGCAAAACGGTCATGCCTTGTTGTTTTAATTCAGCTAAAAACTCTACGACTAACTCTTGGTTGATTGGATCAAGCCCTGAGAACGGTTCATCAAGAATAACCCATTTAGGTTTATGTAAGATGGCTGTAATCAGTTGTACTTTTTGTTGATTTCCTTTGGAAAGAGATTTAAGAGGGTCATTTATGCGCTTAACTAAGTTGAATTTGTCCAGCCAATGTTGGCAGCGAAGATCAAAATCAGTCGCTGTAACGCCATGCAATTGAGCAAAAAATTGTAAATTTTGCTTAATTGTTTTTTCGGGGTAAAGCCCTCTATCCTCAGGTAAATAGCCCAATAAGTGGGTTGGAATACTACAATAGGTTGTACTGCCATCAGTGAGTTTAATGGAGCCCGCATCGGGGTAAGTAAACCCAACCAGCATTTTCACAAGAGACGATTTACCAGCCCCATTCGGGCCTAGTAACGCAAAAATTTCACCCGGTTGTACGTCAAATGACAGGTTATTTACTGCGGTTACTGTATCGTAGTGTTTTGCGAGATTTGAGATGATTAACGACATAGGAGCCTTGCGCTGTTGTTTTAGTCAGTGTAAGTTTTTGGTAAATTTAATGTAACAAAATAATTGTAAGAAAAAGTGTAAACAATCAAGGAACAGTGTCATAATAATCGTGATATTTCGCGAATGGATTAATTGTAATGATTAAACAGTTTTTAAATGACCCAAGTTTGTTATTAAATGCAGTAGGTGAGGGAATTTACGGCTTTGATTTGTCGGGAAATGCAGTTTTTGTCAACCCGGCGGCAGAGAAAATGACAGGTTGGAGCGCAGATGAATTATTAGGTAAAAAAATTCATCAGTATCATCACCATAGCCATGCAGATGGGAGGGCGTATCCTGCAGACGAGTGTCAAATCTATTGTACAATGTTTGATGGTATTCATCGGCAAGTTAAAGATGAAGTGTTTTGGCGCAAAGATGGCAGTTTTTTTCCTGTGGAATATACATCGACCCCAGTGTATAAAAACGATCAACTAATTGGTGCGGTCGCTGTATTTCGCGATGTATCAAAACAACACGAAACCCAATTGGCTTTACGTCAAGCACTCACACAAGTTAGTGACTTAAGTGAGCAACTTAAAGATGAAAATAGTTACCTTACAGCACAATTAAACGAAGATTGGCAAGACTCAGGGTTAGTCGGTAAAAGCCATGTTTTTCACGCTATGTTAGAACAAATAAAATTAGTAAGTCCAACCGACAGTACTGTATTAATATTAGGTGAAAATGGCACGGGTAAAGAGTTAGTAGCTCGCAACTTGCATCGGTTAAGCAATCGCAGCACTCAATCATTTATAAAAGTTAATTGTGCAGCATTTACTGCAAGTTTGCTCGAGTCTGAATTATTTGGTCATGAAAAAGGTGCTTTTACAGGCGCAAATGAAAGGCGTAAAGGTCGTTTTGAGTTAGCCCATAATGGGACGCTGTTTTTAGATGAAATAGCCGAATTACCACTTGAGGCGCAGAGCAAATTACTACGAGTGTTACAAGAACAAGAGTTTGAAAGAGTCGGCGGTAGCCAAACAATAAAGGTAAATATACGTGTTATTGCTGCAACAAACCGTGATCTATCGAAAATGGTCGAAGAGGGGACGTTTAGAATAGATTTATATTATCGACTAAATGTGTTTCCGATCAGAGTTCCCGCACTTAAAGAGCGTAAAGAAGATATCCCACTTTTATGTATTAACTTGGTGCAACAGCTAAATAAACGTTTAGGTAAACAGTTAAAAGGGCTCAGCAATAAAGCGCTTAGTCAATTACAAGCCTATGATTGGCCCGGTAACATTCGTGAATTACAAAACGTACTTGAACGTGAAGCTATTTTATCAAAACAATCAATTTTAAATTTGACCCAACCGTTGAATTCACATTCGAAAACGCCAGTTAATTCATCACTGTCTCTTGATGATTTATTGAGGCAGCACATCAGTAGTGTTCTTTCTCTGACAAACAATAAAATATCAGGTGCTAATGGTGCTGCAAGCTTATTAGGCGTCCCAGAAAGTACACTTAGATCCAAAATGAAAAAATTAGGGTTAGTTAAAAGTTCGTGATATAGCGCGTAATTCGTTATATATCGCGAATTTGTTTTTTGATTTTAATCTTAAGGTATTGAATTTTAAGTTATAATAAAATCTTCAGTTTGGTCTGAAAGTTGCAAATACTTATATGTCACCGTCACTATGAAGTAAGTATTATGAAGTTTGATATTAAAGAAGAAGATATGATCATTAAGCCCTACAAGCATGAAGGGCCAATATACATTCGTGAGCAAAAGGGCTTTTTTCAACGCATCCGACAAAATCTCGGGTGGTTATTGATGCTTACTTTTATTGCTATCCCCTGGATCCCTTATAAAGGTCAGCAAGCTGTTTTACTTGATGTCGCAACACAGAAATTCAGCATTTTTGGCTTAACCCTGCTACCGCAAGACTTTATGATACTTGCGCTGTTGTTTATGTTAGGTGCATTTGCGCTTTTTTTTGTTACAAATTGGTTGGGCCGGGTATGGTGCGGATATACCTGCCCGCAGACTATTTGGATGTTACTGTTTTCGTGGGTGGAACAACGTGTAGAAGGGACTCGTAATCAACGTATTAAGCTTGATAAATCACCATGGGGCTTTACTAAATGGCGTAAAAAAATCACCAAACATAGCGCCTGGTTAGTGATCTCAATTTTAACTGCGACTTCATTTATGGCGTATTTTATACCTGCAAAGTCACTATATAGCGACATGCTTACATTACAATGGACAGGTATCACCAGCTTCTGGGTGTTTTTATTCGCTTTTTGTACTTACGGCAATGCAGGGTTCTTGCGTGAAAAAATGTGCACGGTTGCATGCCCTTATTCACGCTTTCAATCGGTTATGTTTGATAAAGATACATTGCTTGTTACTTATGACAGTCAACGAGGTGAAAATCGTGGCCCACGTAAACGTAAAGCAGATCCTAAAAAGTTAGGTTTAGGTGATTGTGTTGATTGTAATTTGTGTGTAGAGGTATGCCCAGCGGGTATAGATATTCGCAATGGTTTACAGTATGAGTGTATTAATTGTGGTTTATGTATCGACGCGTGCGATGATACGATGAACAAGTTTGGCTATGATAAAGGCCTTATAAAATATGCCAGTGAAAAACAAATGTCCGGTGGGACGACCAATCCATTTAGATTAAAGCTTATAGGGTATGGTGGACTAACGTTGTTGTTATCCATTGCGATGATTGCGTGGCTTGGCGCACGAACGCCAATCGAAGTCTCAGTATTGCGCGATAGAAACGCTCTATATAGAGTGAACTATGAGGGATTGGTAGAAAACCCTTATACTTTAACTATTATTAATAAAACACAGCAACCGTTACACTACCGTATTTCATTAAAGGGGCTTGATATAGCAACACTTAAGAGCCCGCAGAATACAAGAGTGGAGCCAGGCGTTATGAAACAAATACCCGTGACTATTGTGGCAGATGGTTATGACTTAGCTAAAAAAATGACAAAGCTTGAGTTTGTTGTAACAGCAAATGAGGATGCGAGCATTACACAAACGCAGCCAAGTTTATTTTATCGAAATTAAATATTCGGTAAGGTTTTTAAAGTTTAGAATGCAGGCTCTGTTATCATTTTTTCAATATATAACTTTGCCTCATCTAAGCTATTAAATAAGTAGTCATGAATGTTTAAGTGATTCAGGCCTGCATTATTCAGTACGCGTTGCATTTGGTTTATAGCCAGGGTTGAACCTAAAATATAGGCACTGGCGATACAGCCTTCTTTAAACATATTGGTTGTTAAATTAACAAAGCTTTTTTCTGCGTCAGGGGTAGCAGCTTGCACTGAAAATGAATTACTTATGTAACCCCAAGGAGCCCCTGCGAATTGTTTAACACAGGTTAATAACTGATGACTAAACTCATTAGCTAAACGCTCATTAATATTGCCGGCAAAGCTAGCTGTAATAATGTTGTTTTTATGTTGCAAAATGACGTGACCATACTTATTTTTAAATTCCAATTTCTGTCCTTGCTAAAATTAAAGAGCGCGAATTTTAAACAAATACAGACTTAAATCTAGTTCTTTATTATCAAATTATGTGTTTTGCATAAATTTTCTATCATTTTAATTGTTTGTAGTTTATACAGCTTTAAAATTAACCAAAGTAGATATTATAGACTAAAATAATTAGGTTCTACGTCTATATACTTTGGTTTAAATTGTTAACTATTTTGCTAAAATGTAATCTAATCCGCCAGTAATAGCGGCAACTTGGGCAAGGATACATTCTTCATGTGTCGCTGTGGGGCTATCAGGGTATACCTCTGTTGTCGACACATATTGTGCGTCAGTAAAGCCCATACATAAACCTAATTTACGAGCACTGTAATTAATTACACCTAACTGTTCTTGAGGCACACCAATTAATTGATTGTTTTCATCACTTGGCGCAATGTGCGTGACTTGAGCAACCTTTTTAATAATCGCTGTTTGAAATGCAGTTTCTGGTTTTACTGAATCTGCAACGAGGTAGAACCCATCGGGTATATTCCAATTTGTATTTATCGTACCTTCACGGGCTGCAAGGGCTGGCCTAAACTCGCTGTTATCAGTGTCAGTGGTTTCATGTAAATCAATATGTGCAATTGGCGCGATATTGTTGTTTTGCATATAAGCCATTATGGCTGCTGACTCAGGAGCTGGGCTGTCAATATAAAAAGAGCGGTTAGGATCTATGGCCGCAGGGTTCCAACGATTAATCGTTTCGTATCCCCAAGGGCTGATACAAGGGGCAACAAGCAAATTAAAATGCTCACTGTATTGTGCAGCCTTGGTTTTTACAAATCGTAATGCCCCATGCACACCACTGGTTTCATAACCATGGACACCACCCGTTACTAATACGCATGGTTTATCAGCTTGCCAGTTTTTAGATTTGATAACATAAAGCGGGTAGTGTTCAGTGTTGTACTCCAGTGTACCGTACTGCTGAATATCAAACTGTTCACTTAATTCATTAATCTCAGAGACAACTTGCTGCTGATAGCTGCGCTTAATAGTTTGTTTATTAAACCATTGCTGTTTTTCTTGGTTTGACCAAGGTGTCCCTGCAGTGCCAATTGGGTATCTATTTTCGCTCATAAAATCTTCATCTTTAACAATAAAGGGCATAGCTTATCTATGCTGATACTTTAGCGCAACTAACTGGCATTAATACCGTTGTATAAATTAGCATATTGAAGCTTATGCATATTAACTAAATAGACACGAACTTGTTCTTTCCCTTCGAGGGAATGGGTTCTTTCAGCGGCAACCCCTTGATTACTTTGTCTAACAGGATCCACGTTTAGGGTGATATGTTGTTTATTCATTTATTAAATAGCGGCCGTTAGGCTCTATAATTGAAGCAAATAATAAGGTTGGCTTTATTTATAGTGCTCATAGGGGAGGACATATATCCTGTGATGTTCAAAGAAGTTTGTTAAGATCGCTCGGTTTGCTGTTTCAATGAATGAAAACAACCCTCCCCATGGAATGGGCCAGTAGTGTGGGTGATTATCGTAATGGACAAGGGAACCCCTCGTGATTGCACTTTTATTTGATATTATTGGTATGACAGGTACTTTTTTGGTGGTTGGCGCGTTTTTTATGCTACAACTTGGTAAAGCAACACCTACTGGCTTGCTTTATAATATGATGAACCTTTCAGGCGCTATTTTATTGCTTATAAGTCTTTGTTATAACTTTAATTTAGCAAGTTTTGTTATTGAAATATTTTGGATAGCAGCTTCGCTAATTGGCTTGTATAAGTATATTAAAGCGAAACGCACTACAGTTACTGCCTAAGTAAATGTAAATAGTTAGAAAAAAACCTCACGCCGCCGTGCATTTGTATTATTATTGTTAATAGTAGTTTGTGTAAACAATCTAATAAATTCAATATAAATCCTAGGTGTAATGCGGCGTAATGACTCTAAAGCATTTTTTTTGTATCCTTTTCTGTTTTCACATGGCTTCCTTATTTGCAACTGAGTCAAATGAATTATTCACTATGCAACTTGAAGACTTACTAGAAGTAAAAGTGGATATTGCATCGAAAACACCAGAAACAATTGCATCAGCTCCTTCATCAATCACAATATTTAATGAAAAATCCATTCAATTATTAGGGATTGAAAGTGCCTACGAATTAATGAATTTTGTGCCTGGTATGCACTCTACCCGAGGCGATTGGGTTGGTGCTGTCCCAAAAGATCATGCTCGAGGTGTTTATTTAGATAGTGGTAATATCTTAGTTATGATTAACGGTGAGCGAATTAACGAGTCATCCTTTGGTAAAGCATCTGTGTATATGCCGTTTATTCCAATTGAAGTCATTGATAAGGTCGAGTTTATTCGTGGCCCTGGCTCTGCTTTGTATGGCAGTAATGCATTTCTCGGTGTAATGAATATAATTACTAAGCATACTGATAATACTTTAGCCGCTATGATTGGTACACACGGTAAGTATGGTGTTTCGGCCAGCGTTTCTAAGCAACTTACCGATGATCTAATGGGTTTTGCGTCAATTGTGATAAACCAAAAAGAGGGAGAAAAGTACCCGCAAGGTGTAAAAGACCCGCTGCAATCAGTGTATTTTGAATTTGGTCTTGATATAGCTGAATTAGAGTTAAGAGGTCGCTATAATCAGGTTGAACTCGATGAGTTTATTAACTTAGCTGGCTACTCGAAACAAAACCAGCACAACAGTGAAAATAGTTTTGTGTCACTTGCTTATAGCGTGATAAAAAATGCGACGACAGAACTTGCCACTAAAATAGCTTATTCAGGTCACAAAATAGCCAGTGCAGGATTGATCTTAGCGGGTGCGAATAACCCTAAGGCAAGTGAAGACTTTTTATTAGGGCCTGATTGGCAAACCACTGATTTCAATATAGACATTGATTATAGCCATCACTTTAATAATGATTGGGTGATAAATGCAGGCTATGAATATGCAAATTCAAAACAAATTTCAGCAGATGTCCGCACTAATTATTATGACCAAGCGAGCGGTGAAATAATCGTTGAACAACCCTATTATTTAGGGGCTATAACGACGATTAAAGACTATTCAGCATTTAAAAACCTTAAAGCTACGTTTGAAACACACAGTTTATATACACAATTAAAACTAACTTTATCACATCAATTCACATTATTTGTGGGTGGGCGCTATGATGACGTTAAAAACATCGATAGTAAACTTTCTCCTAGAATAGCTGCTATTTACCAACCAAGTTTAGCTAATACAGTTAAATTACAATATGGGGAATCATTTAGAACGCCGGTAACGAACGAGTTGTATTCCAATGATGATGTAACCGTAGGTAATACAAATTTACAATCAGAATATGTAAAAACAACTGAGTTAGTTTGGCGTTATCAGGTAGAAAATTGGTATTTTAATACAGTATTTTTTCATAACCAACTTAATGATTTTATTATCACAGTTCCTCATGCATCTAACACAAATATGTTTACCTTTGAAAATCAGTTAAATGATACCAACCGTGGGATTGAATTAGATAGCCAGTGGCAAGTTGCACCTGATTTTTCATTAACTGGCACTTATACGCAGTACTTTGATCCACCAATGAATCCAACCTTTAAACGTTTTGCAACCCTTGTGGCGAGCTTTGATATGAAGCCAATGATGGTTAGTGTTAATACGATATGGCGTGATGAGGTTAACGTTATAGGGCATGATATATCTAAATTTTCACAGCCAAGTTACTTATTAATTGGTGCAGTGGCAAGCTATGAACTAACTGAGCAAAGTGATATATCCTTAAAAATTCATAACCTTTTTGATAAACACTATGATAGTTTTGATCCTAGATTGGCTGATGGTGCTGTCGCTGGAGTATCGAGAGAAATATCGTTACACTACCAGCTAAAATTTTAAGTTCTTCTCTTGCAAGCTAGGTAAATAATGCAAGCTCTATTAAAACGAAATGCAGTTTGCTTTGCAGTACTTCTGGTATTATTACTCAGTGCTTATTACTTTGGTCGTCATTACGACCTGTCTAAAAGTCAAAACCAAGCTGAGCAACAAGTTCAGCAATTGAGTCATTACTTAAAAGCCGAGTTAACTCGTTTTGCTTCAATTCCACATTTTATAAGTGATAATCAGCTGCTTAGTCAGTTTATTGAAAATAGCGATCTATCAAACAATGCAATAAATAGTTATTTAGTAGATATTCAACAAGCAAGTGGTGCATCTGACGCTTATGTGCTTGATACTAATGGAGATGTCATAGCATCTAGTAATTGGTTATTGGATTACAGTTATGTCGGCAGTAACTTCGCGTTTCGTCCTTATTTTTATCAAGCCTTAGCGGGGCAGCCTCTGGCATATTTTGCCCTTGGCCAACGCTCCCAAGAGCGTGGTATTTACTTTTCAGAGCCTATCTATAATGGCAACCAAGTTATTGGCGTAGTCGTGTTGAAAATTAATGTATCTAAATTTGAAAATGATAGGCAATTGCTAAATACCTCTCAAACAAGTGATTTCTATTTGATGCTTGATGATGGTGTGATTGCTATGTCGAACCAGCCTAGTTGGCGCTTAAATACATTTCAGGAGTTAAGCGACACAGTCCTGCAAAAGCTGATTAAATCACGAAGGTATCTTGATCATAAGCCAAGTAATGTAAGCACTACAATAATTAACGTTCAAAGTATAAATTTATTAGACATAAAACAAAATACTACAACGAAGCAGTATGTGTTTGCTGATGCTAAAATTGGTCAATTGAATGGAAAAATATCAGTATTAGTTGATGTGACATCGGTGAGCTTAGAGCAGATACCTCGATTAATCTGGCTGAGTTTGTTTTATGTTTTAGCATTAATTATAAGTTACAGCTTAATGGCACGTTTTGCCGGATATAAAAAGCTTCTATTTTCTCGCCATAGCCTTGAGCAAGAAGTGATTGAGCGTACACAGGCCCTTGAAAAAGCTCAGCTTGCACTCATACAAACAGCTAAGCTGGCAACCATTGGTCAACTAAGTGCAGGAATTAATCATGAAATAAACCAGCCCTTAAGTGCGATGAATACCTATTTAGTGAGTGCTAAAAGGCTCATTGCCAAGGGTGATATTAATGCTGCACAGGAGAACATTGTTATAGTACAAGGTTTAATTGACCGTGTTCACCAGATAGTTGGCCAACTAAAGCATTTTAGTAAACCAGCGCAAACTCAATTGCGTTCGATAAGTCTTGCTCAGCTATTAAAAAATGCCATGTTGATCGCAAGCGCACAATTAAAGCAAAATCAAGTAAAGGTAAAACCTATCCAGATTAATGATGAAGTTTGCGTCTGGGTTGATGGTATTAAGTTTGAACAGGTGTTAGTGAATGTGATCACAAATGCAAGTCAAGCTATGGATAAGCAATCGGTTAAAGAACTAAGTTTTGAACTTGAACTTTTTGATGACCGAGTGAAGTTATCCATTTTAGATACTGGCCCAGGTATTGAACAACATGCTTTGAACTCCATTTTTGAGCCGTTTTATAGCACTAAATCAAGTAATGGCTTAGGTCTGGGCTTATCTATTTCAAAACAAATTATTCAGTCATTTGATGGCTGCTTAACTGCGCATAATAGGCCTAATGGTGGTGCTCAGTTTATTATAACGTTGGCCTCAGATAAGGGAGCTTTATGAGCGAATTAAATCAAGATTGTAACCATGTCATTGTAATTGACGATGAATTGATAATTCGAGATTCATTATCACAATTACTCTCGCTTGAAGGCTATAAAGTTCAATGTTTTAGTGATCCGATTAGTGCGCTTAGTAAATTAAATCGCCGTTTTAATGGTATTGTTTTGAGTGATATAAATATGCCAAAAATGGACGGCTTGGAATTGCTTGAACAAATAAAAGCTTTTGATAGTGAACTTCCCGTCATTTTTTTAACCGGTTTTGCTGATGTCTCTATTGCTGTTAAAGCAATGCAGTTAGGCGCATATGATTTATTTGAGAAGCCACTTACTGAGCAGTTATTAGATTGTTTAGCCCGAGCATCTGATAAGCGTGCGTTAGTAATGGAAAATAGAGCATTAAAGCTAGCTGTTGAGAAAACATCTGCGCCCGGGGTGAGAATTTTAGGTGACACCCCGCAAATGCAGCATATGATGCACTTACTTAACACTGTTATTGATACCCCAGCAGATGTGATGATCGAAGGTGAAACCGGGACAGGTAAAGAACTTGTAGCGCGGTATCTACACGATCAGAGTACACGCTCTAATTGTAATTTTGTTGCAATAAACTGTGGGGCTGTGCCTGAGCAACTTATTGAGAGTGAGCTGTTTGGTGCAGTTAGTGGCGCTTACACAGGCGCTACCCAAAGTCGTCAAGGTAAATTTGAATTTGCCCAAGGTGGCACCGTATTTTTAGACGAAATAGAAAGTACACCAATGGCTTTGCAAATAAAGTTATTAAGGGTTCTGGAGGAGCGTAAAGTAACGCCTGTAGGAGAAAACAAACCGATTGATTTAGATGTGAGAATAGTCGCTGCTACTAAGGTTGACCTATTACATTTGGTTGAGCAAGGCGAGTTTAGAGCTGATTTATATTATCGTTTGAATCTCGTTAAAGTGAGTATTCCAGCCCTTCGAGATAGAAAAGCCGACATTCCATTATTATTTAAACATTTTAGTTCAATCGCTGCGACTCGTTTTCATAAAGCCCCAGCACCTCTTAACTGCGAAGCACAACAATACTTAATGCAATATGATTGGCCTGGGAATGTTCGTGAGCTGAGAAACCAAGCCGAGCGTGCAGTATTACTTGGTGCCGAGCTTGCATTTGCAAAAACCAATAGACATCACAATGTCTTGCCTACTGATCTGAGTTTGGCTGAAAAAGTTAGTTTTTATGAGCAATCTTTAGTAGAAGAAGCCCTTGAACGCCACCAAGGCAGCATAAAAGATACAATGCAAACATTACAGCTCGCGCGCAAAACCCTCTATGACAAAATGAATAAGTACGGACTCAATAAAGAAATGTTTAAAGATTAATAAGCTTATAAATGGGTGGTTTTAGTGACAGGCGCTATAAAAAAATAGGTATAAATCCACCCATTAATTTATCTTTCATTTTATTGTTATTATTAAGTTATTGATAATTAATTGGTTAATTTAATTGGTGCACATTGGCAGTAAAGTTGCCTTTATTGATTAGGAACAACATATTCTCCTAACAATAGGGCACGCAATGATAACAAAATATAAACCCCATAAAACCGCGCTGACTATTTTTACAGCGCTGACTACTACAACAGCTACTCATCAAGCGTACGGCGCAGACTACGATATCTATGGCAAAGCTGAGGTGCAAATAGCTAAAACAGATACAGGTACTATGCGCTATGCGCAAGAAGGCACACAGATTGATGCACCTTTTTCTCGTATTGGTGTTAAAGGAAGTCACAAGCTGAGTGAATCACTCAGTGCAATTTTTAAATACGAGGTGCAGGTAAAGGGGTTTGAACACGATAATACCAGCGAACCTTTCAGCGCGCGTAATACATACTTGGGTTTGAGGGGGAGTTTTGGTCAAGTGGTTTTTGGCCGTAATGATACGCGATTTAAGTATTCTGAAGGTAAAGTAGATAACTTTAATGAGACTCAAGCTGATATTGCCCAGCTCTTACCAGGGCAAGATAGACTAGGTGACACGCTAACCTACACATCTAAATCTTTTTCGGGTGCACAACTATCCTTCACTTATGCACCTAAAGATGACAGTGCAAATAACGAAGCTGGGTATGCAGCTACACTAATTTATGGTGATCGTGGTTTAAAAAATAAAAGTTACTATGTGGCTATCAGTCATGTTGATTCGCTCAATAATATTAATGCTACGCGTATAGCGGGTGTCATCAAGCAAGCGCAGTGGCAGTTTGGCGCAATCTATCAGCGCAGTGAATCACTTGATGGCAGTAAGTCGGGTAATGGCTATGTACTCAGTGCTAGTTACAAAATGGGTCAATGGGCACCAAAAGTACAGTTTGCTAGTGATGACTCGCAGTTGCGCCATGCTACTGATGGTAGTCAGTGGACTAGCGGTGTAGATTATGTATTTGATAAGCAAACAACCGCTTACTTGCTTTATACAAATTTAGACCTCGATCAACAAAGTGATAGCAGCCTTGCATTAGGCCTTAAGTATAAATTTTAGAGGATAAGTGATGAGTGTATTAACCAGTAATAATCAAAAGAAATCACCCCTCATGCAATACTTTATGCTATTGCTAGGACCGTGTGTTATGTTAATTACCTGCTTGGTAGATCCTCCAACAGGATTAAGTGTTGCTGCTTTTAGAGTCGCAGGATTGGCTTTTTGGATGGCTTCGTGGTGGGTCAGTGAGGTTGTGCCAATACCTGCAACAGCATTATTACCACTCGTGTTCTCGCCGCTTGCTGACATAGCAGCAATTAAAAGTGTCGCTGCACCCTATGCTCACCCATTAATATTTTTATTTTTAGGTGGTTTTTTAATTTCCATTGCGATGGAACGCTGGGGTCTTCATAAGCGTATTGCGCTTAAGACAATGATGTATGCAGGCAGTAAACCTAGTTTACAAATTCTTGCCATGATGCTTGTAACTGCATTTTTATCGATGTGGATGTCTAATACGGCCACGGCAGTGATGATGCTACCTATAGCGTTATCAATTACGCATTTAGTACAAAAATCAAACCCTAATAATAATGGCTTTGGCAAAGCGTTACTATTGTCGATTGCCTATGGTGCGAGTATCGGAGGAATTGCGACGCTAATTGGAACTCCGCCGAATGCCTTGATGGCAGCGTATTTATCTGACAGTTATCAAATAGAGATTGGTTTTGCTCAGTGGATGAAAATAGGCGTACCGTTATCAATCACCATGTTATTAATTTGCTGGGTTTGGTTAACCAAATTTGCTTATAAAGTGGATAAGACCAAACTTGGTGCAGGAAAAGTTGATACTAAATCTTTATTTAGCAGGCAGTTAGTAGAACTTGGTCGAATTCAACGTGCTGAGAAAGGTGTGCTATGTGTATTTACGCTGGCTGCACTATGTTGGATTTTTAGACCGTTATTGGCTGATTTTACAGGCTTAAAAATATCAGATACCGGTATCGCTATTGCTGCAGCATTATTGCTATTTGTATTGCCTGCTAACAAAGGCAGTGACGAGCGAATTTTAGATTGGCAAAGCGCTGCCGGTGTGCCATGGGGCGTGTTGCTATTATTTGGTGGCGGCTTAACGTTAGCTGCACAAATAAAATCCTCTGGTTTGGCTGAATATATCGCACATATGATAGAGGGGGCGAGTACAATCCCGCTTGTATTGAGTATATTAGTCATTGCTACATTGATTACCTTTCTTACAGAAATAACCAGTAACACAGCTACAGCAGCAGGCTTTTTACCTTTACTGGGCCCTGTTGCTGAGTCCGTTACAGGCACTCCGTTAGTATGGGTTATTCCTGCGGCTATAGCGTGTAGTTGCGCGTTTATGATGCCGGTTGCAACACCACCGAATGCAATTGTATTCGGTTCAGGACAAATACAAATACGCGACATGATACGTTCTGGCTTTGTATTAAATATCATTGCAATTGTTTTTATTACTTTAGTCACTATGACCATTGCTGCATCAGTATTTGATTTTTAATCAATTAGTTACCCAACCAAGAGTGCTTAGTTTATATTAGGCACTCTTTATTGCCCCAACCTTTAAACACCGTTATAGTGTCTACATATTAATCTTATTCGTGGATACGCACTTGACTGAAAATGCAACGAATACATCACTGACAGGTGATTTAATGCCGCATTTTATAAAGATGCAACAGCGGTTTAATGAAGCTTCTTATTTAGCAATTGCAGAACGAATACGTTTACTTAAACAGTTAAAGCGTCAACTTATTGCGCTTGAGATTGACTTGGTTGCTGCTACTTCAAAAGACTTTGGTTATCGTACTGCCTTTGATACTGTTATGGGTGATTTACTACCCAGTGTTAAGGCTATAACCCATACAGTTAAGCACTTACCAAAATGGGTAAAGGATTCACCGCGTAATCCAGGGCTGAGCTTAGCACCGTCTAAGGTGTCGGTTAGCTATCAGCCCAAAGGCGTCGTAGGTATTATCGCTCCTTGGAATTACCCAATCCAATTAGCTTTAGTGCCCGTGATCACAGCATTGGCTGCTGGTAATCGCGTTTTATTAAAAGTCAGTGAGTTTACCCCGCATACTAATCAAGTATTAAAGCGGCTATTCATTGAAGGGCTAGATGCACATTGTTTGCTAATTGAAGGCGATGCCCGGTTAAGTCAAGAGTTTTCAAACTTGCCCTTTGCGCATTTATTTTTTACCGGCTCGACGAATGTAGGGCGTCATGTTATGGCCGCGGCGAGTAAAAACCTAACGCCAGTAACTTTAGAGCTAGGTGGAAAGTCACCTGTAATTATCACCAGCGATGCAGATATTAACAAAGCAGCAAAAACAATCTTATTTGGTAAAATGTCTAATGCTGGGCAGATATGTGTGGCTCCCGACTATATATTTGTACCAAAAAAGTTGCAGCACCAATTAACACATAGTTTATGTACTTTGTATAAAAAGTACTACCCACAAGGGGTTGAAGGTAAAAATTTAACCTCTGTTATCAGTCAGCAACATTTTAAAAGATTAAGTGAATTACTTAACGATGCCAAAGGTAACGGAGCGCAAGTAGTCAAGCCGCTTGATGAGAATATGGCTGATGAGCAAAAACACCGTATGGGTCTGCATATTGTGACACATGTGAATGATGGCATGGCCGTAATGCAAGAAGAAATTTTTGGCCCCATTTTACCTATATTAGAATATGACAATATCTCCGAGGTAATATCATATATTAATGCGCGCCCGCATCCACTTGCTTTGTATGTAATGGGATATAACTCTCAGCTTATTCAAACGATTGAGCTACAAACTCAAAGTGGAACATTTGCGGTTAATGATACCTTACTGCAAGTAACCTCTGATGATGCGCCATTTGGAGGGATAGGGGAGTCGGGAATGGGCAACTACCATGGCAAAGAAGGGTTTATAACTTTTAGCCATGTGCGTAATAAACTACACACAGGTAAATTTAACCCAAGGCTGAAGCTGCTATTGTCACATAATAAATTATTGGTCAAAGCACTTAAATGGTTGTACTTACGACCTTAAGACGTCAGTACAACCAGTGCATTATATTAATAAAGTCGGCCTTCACCGCCATATAGCCCAGCTTGTATGCGCTCGTATAGCTCATTGGCTTTTTCTTTTGCTTCAATGATTTCTGCGGGTAACATTTTTTGCTCGTCTAACTTTCTACTGTGACTAGCATTTAAATTACCATTAAATTCTGCCACAGTATTCCAGATGTAAGATTTTTCAATATTCTTATCTACGCCTAAGCCCTCAAAGTACATTAGTGCCATATTAAATTGCGCTAAAGAATAGTTGTTACCTGCTGCTTTTTCGTACCATTTCATTGCTTGTTTGTAATCTTGTGCTACGCCATCACCATTTGAGTACATAACACCTAGATTAAACTGGGCAGCAGGCATATTTTTTTCGGCCGCTTGTTTAAATAATGACACCGCCATTTGTTTATCTAGCTTAACGCCTTTGCCTTCATCATAGAGAACTGCGAGGGCAAACATAGAGTCTACGTGCCATTTTTTTACTGCTTGTTGATATAAATCAGCGGCTTTGCGGTAATTTTTAGTAACGCCGTGACCATCTTCATAAAGTTTGCCAAGTTCATAAATACCAGGGGCGTAGCCTTTATCAGCTAGATAATTAAATTCTTTCAACGCTTCTTCGAATTGACCTTCATTCGCTGCTTTAATACCTTCATCTAAGCCTGCATGAGTTGCACACGATAAACTCAAGGCTCCAACCATTAACCATATTTTTAATTTAGGCTGCCACATGACAAGACCTCCAATCAATTTGAACTGTTTAATTTTAGCTCCAAGTAAGGGTAAACCCCAAACTAAGGCTGATAATCAGAATTATGTAGATAAGATACAGATTTTACAGAAAATTTAAAGCAATAAAAAAAGCCCCTGAGGGGCTTTTCGGA
>NZ_MXQF01000022.1 GCF_002165575.1 Pseudoalteromonas sp. A601 | reverse complement strand
GGGGCTTTTCGGATTCATATCAACCGTCACCGATATGAGCAATGTAGCAAGTAAGTGTGTTTTAATGCGGCGGCTTGGGTCGAGTAATCCGCTTTATTGAAGAGGCACGATCTTCATCAACACGTTAATAAAATTCCAGCATCCTTACTGGTTATTCTTCCCTAGGCACTGAGGTCGGTACTGCCCATTAATTACATCAAGCTTTATGCTTAATGTGTTGGGTTATCCTGTTTTGATACGAACGATTATTACTTAGTTTAATCAAGCGATCAACACTTAAATGATAATTATTATCAAAAACATCAGAATCAATCGTTTACAGTTCATAATAAGTTGATTAACGTAAGGTAAAAGATACTTTAGGCTAAATATACATGTTGAAAAAAATAGTAAATTTAAAAACAGGGCTATTGTTAGCTTTCATCCTATTATTGGGTGGCTGTTCGGCAAGTTTTACTTACAACAATATAGGCTGGCTGTCAGGTTTTTGGATTGACGACTATGTCGACCTAGATAAACAACAAACTAAAACGATAAAGCGATTAGTAAAGGAGACTCGTGATTGGCACCGAAAAACGCAGTTACCCTTGTATAAGACCGATCTCGTCCATTTACAGCAATTATTAGCTGAGTCACCTTCGCAAGCTGAGCTGATCACGCATTTTACCAATTCAAAAGGTCATTGGCAGATATTAGTTAACAAAATTGCACAACCACTCATTGATGTCGCAATGACACTTGACCCTGAGCAACGTCAGTACTTTATTGAGGCAATTAAGGAGCAGATGGAAGAAGAGCTACACGAGTTTTCTGACCAAACAGCTAAAGAAAGAAAAGCTGAGCGTCTTGAGGAGCAGCTGCAAAGGTATAAGGACTGGCTAGGTAAACTATCAACTGAACAAGTTAGTTTAATTACTGAGGCTAATGAGCAACACATATCTACATTTATAATGTGGCAACAATACAAACAAATACGGCTAAATGCGTTAGCTGATACATTTTCTGGCCCTTTACTCTCAGAAAACCAGTTTACAGAAAATATGATGCATATTATTACCCAGCGTCACGCTTTTATGAGCGATGCATTGAAGCAAGCTGATAAACAAAATTTAGCACTTTATGCCACATTACTGATTGACTTGAGAGCTACGTTAAGCACAAAGCAAATTGAAAAAGCAAATAAGAAATTTAATGAAATGATAGAACAAATAGATGACTTAATTGCTGGTTAACTGCAACACTATTAAATGTTAATTGGATTTTAGCTAACAGAGTGAGCTGAAAAGTAATACGAGATCCTCATTTTTATTGGTTTATTCAGCTATTTCCCCTTGAGATATGGTTAATTCAGTTTACACTTAAGTTAATAATTAAAATATTAAGTTTTTTGATGGATATTACAGCTTTAAACGGTACTCAGGTACTTAGAACAAAAGTTTTAAAGTGGATGTGCTTGTGTTTAGCTAGTTTGTCTGCTGTATTTACATATTTTAATATATTTATTAATGACTTTATTGTATTAGGCGTACTTGAAGCCGCGTTTTCTGTGTATTGTTTTAGTGTGTTTGTACTTATCTCAAGAACTAAACTTAAATTATGGCAGCCACTCAGTATTTGCGCATGTGTTAGTTTACTTGTTGTGTTAGGCAGTTATCTTTCGAAGATGAGCCATGCATTATTTGTTTGGATGCTTGCTTTGCCTGTTTTATATTATTTATTACTAGGTACTCTTTGGGGGGTTGTTTTATCTGCCGCTTTATTATTATCAGAAGGTATTGCCCTTTGGGCTAAGAATGATATCTCGCCTTTTTTAACGCTCAATTTATCTTTAAACCTTTCTTTAAGTTATGTCGCTATTTGGGTTGTCGCACATGTATTTGAAAATAGCCGAGAAAACTCTTACAAACGATTACAAAATTTAGCATTACTAGATCCCTTAACGGGTGTAGGTAATCGCCTTGCAATGAATCAATATTTTGAAATCGAATTACAAAATAAACTTGGCTTATTTGCAATGATCCTTGATCTGGATTTTTTTAAACAAGTTAATGATAAATACGGTCATGCAGTGGGTGATAGGGTATTAGTTGCAGTTACACAACTGCTTAATGATAATTTGCCGCAGGGAAAAGTGTTTCGAATTGGTGGAGAAGAATTTGCTATTTTTTCTCCATCGACAACGAGTGAGTATGCACAAAACTACGCACAGCAAATACGCCGTAGCTTAGAGGCTCACGAGTTTTTAATCGAAGGGTACTCTATTTCTATCACAATTAGTATTGGCGTAGTAAAATATCAACCGGGCGATTCCCTAAAACAGACAATAAAAGCAGCGGATAAACAGCTATATCAAGCAAAGCGCAATGGCAGAAATCAAGTTATGATGGATACCCTAGATGGTGAGACACAATTAGAAAGTGTGTGCTAACGGCCTGAGTATAGTTTATCAAAATTTGGAATGTTTTTTTCCCAGAGTGGCGTATCCTTACCTAGATATTCTCTTATAGCATCAAAGAAAAGCCGTGTTCTTACTGGTAAGTCGCGGTGCGGATAAACCGCATACATAGCACTGTAATGAGCGAGATTTACATCTGTTAGTAATGGCACTAAGCGTCCTGATTTTATTTCGTCTCCAATAATAAACGCGGGGGCAAGTACATATGCTGTGCCTGACAGCGTTTTTTCAACTAACACTTCCGCATCGTTTGCTCTAAAGACACTTTTTATTTTTTGCTCTTGGGTTTCACCTTTATGGTCAATATAGCGTATTCCATCTACTCGCAATGATGAACTATAATAGCTTGCAGCAGGCAAATCGGCTAAATCTTCAATAGTTTTTGGCATGCCATAGGTATTGATAAACTCCGGTGCAGCTAATAGTAACAGCCTGTTACGAGCAATTTTACGTGCTATAAGCGATGAGTCTTTTGGCTCGCCAACACGAAAAGCCAAATCAAACCCTTCGGATACTAAATCAACTAATTTGTCATCGAGTCTGAGCTCTACTTCGACTTGTGGGAAGCGCTTTTGAAAATCATTAATTACTGGCTGTAAGTAGCGCCTACCAATAATGGTCGATGAGGTAATTTTAAGTACACCTCGTGGCTCTTGATGATAGTTTTCTGCTAAACGAATGGTCTCGCCTAGCAACTCTCTGAGATCGGCTGCTTTTTTTACCATTTCGGCACCTGCTGCCGTTAACGAGAATGAACGCGTAGTTCGGTTTAGTAAGCGTACTCCCAAATCATCTTCTAAGCGGCTTATTTGTTTTGAAATAACTGAACGGTCTATATTGCGGGTTTCTGCCGCTTTGGCAAATGAGCCTCGTTCGACAACCTCTAACAACATTAATAAACGACTTGTGGTATCCATAATATGCTCAATTAAATTCAATTGATGCCATATTGGCATTAATGAATTTAAAAATCTATGCTTTTTGTCCGCATGTTACTTCCGTAGTATTAAAAATATATACAAAAGGAGCGTCGACATGAACAAACACTTAATCGCCACTGCAATTTTAGCAGCATCAGCCACCTTGGTTGGTTGTGCTGAAGAGCCTGCTCAACAAGCATCGCAACAATACTTACAACCTATTGATGTAGCGCCTGTTATTACGAAACCTGTGCAGAGTTGGCATACATATACCACCCGTCTAGAAGCCCCCGAAGAGGTTTCTTTAATGCCGCGTGTAGCGGGTGTTATCGAAAAAATCACTTTCAATGAAGGTGATTCAGTAAAGCAGGGTGATTTATTATTTGAATTAGATGCACGCCCGTTTGCTGCGGTAGTTGCAAGCTTAGAGGCGCAAGTAGCCAGTGCTCAGGCTGCATTAGAACAAGCGCAAAGTGAAGCGAATAGAGCTGAGCGATTAACTCAGCGTAAAGCGATTTCAACTGAGCAAGCTGAGTCACGTACTTCGACTTTACATCAGCGTAAAGCACAGCTAGCGGCTTATGAAGCACAATTAACATCAGCTAAATTAGATTTAGAGTTTACCCAAATACGCTCACCTATTGACGGTATTGTGTCTCGCGCCAATATTACCAAAGGCAATAACGTACTTGCTGGTCAATCCGTTTTAACCTCAATCGTATCGAATAAAACAATGTACGCGTATTTCGATGTAGATGAACGTACTTGGAATAATGCATTCAGTGAGGTAACGAGCTCTGATAAGCAGCAGGTTGTAATGCAAAGGGTTGGTCAAAAGGCATTTGAACACACGGGATATATTGATTTTATTGATAACCAAATCAATGTTGCGACCGGTACTCTTCGTGTTCGCGCACGTTTTGATGAGCAAAAATCACCACTTCGTGCAGGTTCATTTGCGCGTATTAAGTTGGCTGCAAACGAAGTACAAGAACACATTATTGTTCCTGATAGAGCGATTGGCACTGATTTGAAAAATCGTTTTGTATTAACTGTCGGCGAGAACGATGTTTTAGAATATAAGTTAGTGACTGTTGGTGAGCGTTATGGCCGCTTTAGAGTTATTACTTCAGGGTTGTCTGGCTCTGATGTTATTGCTGTGAATGGACCTGCTCGAGTCGGTCCGGGTATGCCAATTGCGCCAAAAAATGTCGAGTTGGATACTTCGGGTATTGCGTTTACTTTAAAACCAACAGCTTCGCCTGTATTAATGGCTAGGAAGTAGGATAAACAATGAAATTTTCACATTTTTTTATTCAACGGCCTATATTTGCAGCCATGTTGTCGCTAGTGATTTTAATCGCAGGGGCAATTTCTCTATTCCAATTACCGGTTAGCGAGTACCCAGAGGTAGTGCCACCGACTGTAGTCGTAACGGCGAATTACCCTGGTGCAAATCCAACGGTAATTGCACAAACCGTTGCAACGCCGCTTGAGCAAGAGATAAATGGGACAGAAAACATGTTGTATATGTTTTCTCAAGCCACCAGTGATGGCCGAATGACGCTCACGGTTACTTTTGCACTGGGTACTGATTTAGACCGCGCGCAAGTACAAGTACAAAACCGAGTAAACAGTGCACTGCCTCGTTTACCGGAAGAAGTACAACGTTTAGGTGTGGTGGCTGAAAAGTCATCGCCAGATCTGACCATGGTTGTTCACTTATATTCACCTGAGAAAACACACGACACAGCGTATTTATCTAACTATGCAGATCTATATATTAAAGACCAAATTGCCCGTCTAGCAGGCGTTGGTGATGTTAAACTGTTTGGGGGTGGTCAATACTCTATGCGTGTGTGGTTAAACCCTGATGCATTAGCCGCACGAGAATTGACCGCAATGGATGTAGTTACAGCACTGCGCTCACAAAATCAACAGGTCGCGGCGGGAAGTTTAGGCGCACAACCTGCTTCTACAGATAGCCAATTTCAAGTATTGTTGAACGTTAAAGGCCGTTTAAATAGTATTGAAGAGTTTGAACAAGTCATTATTAAAGTGGGTGAGCAGGGGCAGTTAACCCGTTTAAGTGATGTCGCGCGCTTGGATTTAGGCCAAAACACCTATTCATTGCGTGCAGAGCTTGATAACCAACCCGCATTAGCTATGCCAATATTTCAACGTCCTGGTTCGAACGCGATTGAGCTTTCAGACCAAGTGCGTGAGACTATGGCTCGCTTGTCTAAAGATTTTCCATCAGGGGTAGAATACGACATCGTTTACGATCCTACCGTGTTTGTGCGTGGTTCCATTGATGCCGTTATTACGACTTTACTTGAAGCGGTTGCGTTAGTTGTTATTGTCGTGGTGCTGTTCTTACAAACTTGGCGAGCTTCAATAATCCCGTTAATTGCGGTGCCAGTGTCTTTAATTGGTACGTTTGCGGTGATGCAATGGCTAGGCGTGTCTATTAATACCTTATCTTTATTTGGTTTGGTATTGGCTATAGGTATTGTAGTTGATGATGCCATAGTTGTGGTTGAAAATGTTGAGCGTAACATTGAGCAAGGCTTATCTCCGCTCGAGGCGACACGTGTTGCAATGACAGAAGTAACCGGGCCAATTATTGCTATTGCATTGGTATTATGTGCTGTGTTTATTCCAACTGCGTTTATTAGTGGCTTATCGGGTCAATTTTATAAACAGTTTGCGTTAACGATTACTATTTCAACCGTGATTTCAGCTTTTAACTCATTAACGCTGTCTCCAGCTTTATCGGCATTACTACTAAAAAGTCATGATGCAAAGCCTGATGCATTAACGCGTTTATTAAACCGTTTATTTGGTCGCTGGTTATTTAAGCCATTTAACCGCGTATTTGATAAAGGTGCTAACGGCTATCAAAAATTAGTACAAAAGTTAATGCGTATGAGCGTTATCGTCATGGTTGCATATGTTGCTCTATTAGGCGGTACGATTAAGTTGTTTGATGCCGTACCAGGCGGTTTTATTCCAGCGCAAGATAAACAGTATCTTGTTTCAATTGCTCAGCTACCTGGTGCAGCAAGCCTTGATCGTACTCAAGAGGTGGTAAAGCAAATGCAAGAAATAGCACTGCAAGTGCCAGGCGTTGCCAATACTGTTGCATTCCCGGGACTTTCGGTTAATGGTTTTACTAACAGCCCGAATAGCGCAATTGTATTCACACCCCTTGAAGCATTTAGTGAACGCACTGATCCGAGTCAATCTGCGATGGCTATTGCCGCGCAACTTAATAAGCGTTTTACTGCCATAGATGAAGCATTTGTTGCTGTATTTCCGCCACCACCCATTCAAGGACTCGGCACTACCGGTGGGTTTAAATTGCAAATAGAGGATCGTGGAAATAAGGGATTTGAAGCATTATTTAATAGCCTGCAAGCAGTTATCGGTAAAGCGCAACAAGATCCTGCGCTAATGGGCTTGTACTCAAGTTTTAGAATTCAAGTACCACAAATGGATATTGATATCGACCGTGAGCAAGCGCTTATACAAGGTATCCCATTAGACGAAGTATTTAACGCACTACAAGTTTATTTAGGTTCTATGTATGTAAATGATTTTAATCTATTTGGTCGAACGTATCAGGTTAATGCACAAGCCGATGCTGATTATAGATTAGACCCTGAACAGATTTTAAACCTTAAAGTACGTAATAACTTAGGAAAAATGGTACCGCTTGGCTCTGTATTAACGGCTACACCAACAACAGGGCCAGACAGAGTAATGCATTACAATGGTTACCCAAGCGCCGAACTTAACGGCAGTCCTGCTCCAGGCTATAGCTCTGATCAAGCACAATACGCTATTGAAGCTATTTTAGCCGACACCTTACCGACAGGAATAGAATATGAATGGACTGAGGTGACATTCCAGCAGATTTTAGCGGGTAATACTATGGTGTATGTTTTTCCTCTCGTCGTATTATTAGTATTTATGGTTCTTGCTGCAACTTATGAGAGTTTACGTTTACCGTTAGCAATTATTTTAATAGTGCCAATGACGATTTTTTCAGCATTAATGGGAGTGTGGTTAGTGGGTGATGATAATAATATTTTCACTCAAATAGCATTGATTGTATTGGTCGCTCTTGCATCGAAAAACGCTATCTTAATGGTTGAGTTTGCCAGAGACAAAACGAAGCAAAATATGAGTCATTTTGATGCCATATTAGAGGCATGCCGTATGCGGTTGCGCCCAATATTAATGACATCAATAGCATTTACCGCTGGGGTTATCCCATTAGTTTTAGCCACAGGGGCGGGAGCTGAAATGCGCCATGCTATGGGTAACGCTGTTTTCTCAGGAATGATAGGGGTGACGGTATTTGGTTTATTATTTACACCTGTATTTTATATTTTGGTGACTAAAACCCGTAAAGATCGACCACAGGAGCAAATTAATGAGTAAATTAACGTTAACCGCTGTTGTAATCGCGGGTCTGTTAAGCGGTTGCGCCAGTAAAATTGATGAGCAACAATACCAAGCAGACTTGCAGTCATTTGTAGAGCAAACGCAAATTGCAACGCAATTACAAGGCACTGATGAGCTTACGTGGTGGCAGCAATTAGAGTCAGCGCAATTAAATGAACTAGTCGTTAAAGCGCGTGCTAGAAATCATAATTTAAAAACTAGCAAACTACAGTTACAAAGCGCGTTAGCCCGTTTGGGGGCGCAACGGGCTGCGTATTTACCCCAAGGTGATGTGAGTATTGATGCATCACGTACGAGCCTAGGCAACGTGCAATCACGCCAATCACAAGCTGGCGTTAACCTTGACTGGCAGCTTGATTTATTTGGTAAAGTGACGGCATTGGTTGATGGCGCGAATGCAGGCGCTATGAGCCAAGCTGAACAAGTGAGAGCATTACAAATTGAGGTTGTATCATCGGTTGTTAAAGGCTTTGTTAGTTACCAAGGTAATTTACAAAAACAGCAAATCATTAATCTGCAAATAGAAGCACTAACGCAAAGTATTGATGTGCTAAAAGCGAGAGTGGAAGAGGGGGTTGCCAGTGAACTTGATTTAAATCGTACTTTAGCACAGCTTAAGCAGCAACAATCTCTAATACCTGAGATTGAATATGCTCGCTTTCGTGATTTAGCTACATTGGCTTTGTTAACAGGTCAATTACCTGATGATTTATCATTAGGCGATGAACGCAGCTTATTTTCGCGCGATTTTACAGTGAGTTTAGCAAGCCCAAGTGATGCAATTGCGTTACGCCCAGATATTAGTCGTGCTCTATTTGAGTTCAGTCAAGCGAATTCATTTAGTGTTGCTGCCAGTAAAGCATTATTGCCAGATATAAGCCTTACAGCTTTTGCTGGCGTTATTAGTTTAGGCAGTAATCATCTCTCTGATACACAGCAACAATGGCAGGTTTCACCCCAAATACAGTGGTCGTTATTGAGCTATCCTGCATTATTAGCCCAGCGTGATGCCCAGCAATATTTAACGCAAGCTGCTTATAGCCAATATCAACAAGTAGTATTAAATGCGATGAGTGAAAGTGAACTATCACTGCAGCTTTTAGTCAAACAAAATGAGCAGAACCGCTATGCCAAAGAGCGCTTTAGCTATGCTAATAATGCATTCTTACAAGCGCAAGCTATGTATCAAGAAGGGCAAATACCTTACTTAGAGTTGTTAGATGCGCGGCAGGATGTTTTAATAGCACAAGAAAATGCAGTTGACTCAACGATTTCATCATTACTTGCTAAGGTTGATACTTATCAAGTCTTTAATGGACGTTGGAGCTATGCGTTAGTTAATTAAGTAAAGTTGAGTTTTTAATGCCACATACTGATATTTTATCAACAATCCCAGCCTCAATGAGGGCAATTGTACTACAAGAACCTAATGAGCAGATAACGCTATCTGAGCTCGAGTTACCTGTGCCTGAAGTCACGGGAAATGAGCTGCTTATAAAAGTAGAGTATGTGGGGTTAAATCCAGTTGATGCACAGTTTGCAAAACAAGGTTTTTGTAAGTGGCAATACCCACATACTTTAGGTTTAGATGCCGTGGGTGTAGTCGTAAAAGCTGATAAAGGTGTATTCCCCTGTGTGGGGGCGCGGGTTATGTTTCATGGCAACGTGGGAGAGCAGGGAGTTTTGTCACAGTATGTGAAAGTCCCTAACTTTGCAGTGTCGGTTATTCCTGATGAGGTTAAATTAAGTCATGCAGCCACACTCCCTTGTGCTGGTATGTCAGCGTTAGTTGCACTTGATAAACTACAGATTAGTGAAGGTGATTCAATTCTAATTGAAGCGGGCGGCGGTGCTGTTGGGCAATTTGCGATCCAATTTGCAAAACAGCGCGGGGCTACCGTGTTTACGACAGCAAGCAAACGTAATCACAAACTGGTTAAGCAGCTTGGTGCAGATATGGTGTTTGATTACAACGATAACAAGCTGGTTGATAAAATACGTCGAGAGCTAGGGCCGCAAGGCTTTGATGCGGTGCTTGATTCAATTGGTGGTGACACCACGATTCGCAACGTCGAATTAATGCGCTTTTGTGGTCGCATAGCCTGTTTAAATCCATTGCCTAAGTTTGAACAAGAGTTAATGTATCGTCGCGCACCTAATATTGGCATTGTCTCGCTTGGCGGTGCGTGGTTGGCTAACAGTTTATGCGCACAACAAAGAATGAGCTTTATGGGTAATTTATTACTTGAGAATATTGTCAATAACTCTTTGACCATCCCTGATATCATTGCTGTTGATTTTGATGCGAAGAGTGTCTCTGCGGCGCTTAATAAACAGCTTCAAGGTGGCTTTACAGGTAAGCAAATAGTACAAATTAGCTAACCCTCCAAGTGCTTAAATAAACCTCGCAATGCCGAGGTTTTTTTGTTCTAAAGAAGTGATATTATGATTATTACGAAATCTCAACGTTTAATAATTCGTTCTGGGCGGCTAACCGATGCTGAATTTATTTTAACGCTACTTAATCAGCCTAGTTTTTATGAAAACATTAGTGATAAAGGTATTCACACCATAGAGCAGGCGAGCCACTATATTCAAACCGCATTTATTGATGCTCAACAAAAACAAGGGTTTGGGCCTTACGTGGTAATGCTTGAAAATGGTACTGCAATTGGTATGGTTGGTTTATTTAAACGTGGCTATTTGAATGTGCCTGATATAGGTTATGCATTTTTAGCACAATTTACAGGTAATGGTTATGCAACTGAAGCTTGTAATGCATTGATTAATTTAATGAAGAAAAAATTTCCAACACTTGCTGCGATAACAGCTACAGAAAACCTAGCGTCTCAAAGTGTACTTAAAAAACTATTATTCACAAAACTAAGCGATGTTATTACAACGAAAGATAAACAACCCGTTAGTATGTTTATCAAGACGTTGTAATTCTCAACTCTTTTAAACTTCAAGACTACTTAATTACTCTTGTTGTTAATCGCTTTTAATTGTTCGGCAACCCCTAAATTGACTGTTTCCCATGTTTTTTCTAACGTGGCGACAAGCCCTTCATAATCATCATCAATTAACGGTGTGATTTCACTAAAATAATGTATTTCTTTTAACGCCCTGCCTGTCTCAAACTCAGTGTGGTACAAACGCCATAGCCCTGAGATATCAGCATTACCATATTCATCGCCATTAAAATGGTGAATTTCATATTCGATTTCATAAAAGCTTTGTTGATCTGTATCGGTGATCACGGGCAAGCCTTTTACTACCATCCAGTTTGTCAGCTCAGTAAATAAGGTTTGATGTGCACTGGCCGTTAACATGATATCTGGTGCTTCACTCCACAAATGATAATTAGCCGCAGAGATTTGGTTATTGTCTAGCTTCATTGCGATACCACGATTATTAAGTGCGCCACGCAAAGTGACTGTATTTATACGTAGCTGTGCTTGAGTATGTGTGCTGGTACGCGCCATTGGTTGAATAGTTTGTTCAAATTGATAGTACTCAACGGGCGCATTTAACGATTGGCTACAACCTGCTACTAATGCAAACCCTACAATACTCAGTGCTTTTGCTAAAAATGAAATTTGCATTATTGTTTCCTCGGTGTTGGATCAGCAGGTAACGACTTATCAAATATAAACATATTAGGTTGCTCGTTAAGGCCACGGGTAAGAGGTTGTAACTCTTCGCTTAAGCGTTTAAATTCAGATAACGTTTGTTGTAACTGATGATGAAATTGAGAGCCTTGTTGATAGCTTGCCATGGTTTTTTCAAACTGTTTCATGGTGACATCAAACTGTTGCATACTTTTAGTCATTTCAGCAAAATTACGATTTATATCGCCTGGTAAATCTTGTGTATCTTTTTTATTCAGCAATTCACGCATTTCATTCGCTAGCGCTTGATAATCATTGAAAGTTGACTCGATTTGAGCAAGGCTATCCTCAATTTTCAGATTGTTAACCTTATTAAGTACATCTGAAACCTGATCCGCAAGGACCGTAATACCACTGGAAATACTTGGGAATACTTGGTATTGCGACACCATTGTTAGTTGCGCTTCAGGCGCATCCTGATAGATATCAAAATCAACGTACACCGCACCTGTTAGTAAGTTGCCAGGCTTGAGTGATGCACGTAGACCGTTTTTAATCCAACCATCAACGCTTTTTTTCCAAAATTCACGTGCTTGATCGCTGTTATGGTAAATCCTGCCATATTCTATTTTAACAAGTACAGGAACAGCCGTATTATCTGTTTTAAAGTGAGCAGGAACGCCATCAATCATTACATTTGATGGAGCCTCTACAACTGTTCCGACTCGCATGCCTCTGTACTCTACTGGCGCGCCTGGGCGTAAACCGCGAATTGATTGTTCAAATTCTATTAAATAATAATCAAAATCATAAAATCGTTCTTCTAATGCATGTTTATAGCTTTTGCTCAAAGAGAAGCCATGACCATCTTTGGCAAGATCACCAGGGGCTTGTTGTTCTGGCAAACCAACCGAAATCCCTCCTTTTAGCAATTTACTCAAAGATCCTGTATTAACATTAATACCATCGGCAGATAGGTCTATTTCAACACCTGCATTGACCCAAAAAATAGAGTTGACTGTGATAAGGTTCTGATATGGTTCATTGATGAAAATCCCGTATTTCATAGCTTGATTTTTCCAATCAAACGTAGCAGTCTCAACTTGACCTATCTTATAGTTTTTAAAATAGATACTGGTACTTACATCAAGTACCTCAGCGTTATAACTAAGTAAAGTAAAGCGTCCACCTTTGACGTCTTTAGCTATCAGTGCGGGCTCATCTTGGAGCGTAAATCTTTCTTTGGTTTTTTTACTTTCACCTGGGGAAAATTCTAAATAGACTCCGGATAAAAGTGTACTCATGCCACTAATACCTGTTTCGTCAATCCGCGGCTTAACAACCCAAATATTAGCATCTTCAGTAAGCAAATTATCGTAGTGCTTATCAATTTGTGCACGTGCAATAACACTATTTTTATCATCAGACAGACGAACATGATCAACCTGACCAATCTTCACACTGCGTACTTTAATTTCGGTCTTACCAGCAATAATGCCTTCGGCATGAGGCATTGAAATAAAAATGGTTGCCCCTTTATTCGCTTGATATTGATAAAGCATCCAAGCACCAACAAGTAACGCGATCACAGGTATTATCCAGATAGCGGATATTGTAGGTTCTTTTTCTACTGTTGCAGTTTCACTCATGGGTAATCTCTAATTACTATTTTGTTCGTTGTTAGGTGAGTCCCACAAAAGTCGTGGGTCAAACGCATGGGCAGCCATCATTTGGCTAAGCACCATAGCGGTAAAAAATATGGTGCCTACACCAGGGGTCACTGACATCAGATTACCAAGTTGTACTAAGGCTACTAAAATAGCAACAACAAATACATCAATCATAGACCATTTACCAATAAATTCAGTTAATTGGTAAACCTTAGTATACCTTTTAGTTTGACTATTTACTGGGTGCCTGACGATATAACACAGAAAGCTCAATACTAATGCTTTCGCTAATGGCACGACGACACTTGCTAGAAATATAATCATAGCAATAGGGTATGAACCAGCTTTCCATAGCACAATGACGCCGCCAATGAGGGTAGATGGAGATTGGTCGCCTAAACTCGTTGTATACATAATTGGAAATAAATTGGCGGGTATATAACAAACGACTGAAGTGATAAGCCATGCCGTGGCCTTTTGAATGCTATGGGGGTTACGTACATGGGTTTTAGTATGGCAACGTGAGCAATACTTATCGTTACATAGCTGGTGGCAAACATGACAGGCGCTGATGTTATTATCGATAGCTCTATGGCTATGCTCTGCTTCATCGATAGCTGCAACTGGCTTTACTTGATCCCATAAACGAGCACGATTTAAATGGGCTAGCGCAGCAATATAAAAAATTACGAAGGCAATATAAGCCCAAAAGCTAACACCAAAATTTATATCTGCCATAGACATTATTTTGACCATACTCACGAGTACACCAATTAAAAATATCTCTGACATGATCCAAGGCTCAAGCGCTAACGTAAATTTAAGTAATCGTTTTGCTATACCATAAGGTAAGACTTTTAAAATACCTAGATGCAGTGGTATTAAGAGAGTGAGCAATGTCATCGGTAACCCGATGATACTGATATCTATAAATAGGCCAAGTAAATCACTATCGTAATTAAATAAAATTCTGGCAGCATCAGGTAAAGTAATTGTTTGAGTTATTCCGCTGCTACTAAATGAAATAAAGGGATAGAACATACTACTTAATAGCATTAAAAGAGCGCTTAAGCACAAAGCAACAATTCTAGCATCGTAGTTTATATTTGCGGCACCGAGCTTACTATGGCAATGTGGACACACAGCCATTTGCTTTGCACCAACTTCAGGGATGTCGATAATTAGATCACAGTTAGGGCAAGCTGTTTGCAAATCAATAACCTAATAAAGTAAGAGAGTTATCAAAGTTTGCATCAAATAATGGCGAAATACAATTATATGATTTTTTATTGTTTTTCTAAGTTAAGGTATAAAATAATTTTGCAGCCGCAATGTAGATCACATCATATAATCCAAGGGTTCATTTTGAAGTACTTAATTTTTATCTTTATAACAGTAATAAGTCTAAACGCTTTTGGTTTGTCTGCACCGCAACCTAACAACCGTATAACAGTGGCTGTTAGCCCATCTTTACCACCTTATGTTTTTAGCCATGATGATACAGGTCTACAGTTAGAAATAATCAAATCTGCGTTTAAAAGCCAAGGTGTCACTGACTTAGATATTATATATATGACTAACAAACGTATAGAATATTCACTAGAGCAGCTTGAAGTGGATGTGGCAGTGAATTATGCTGGTACGCGAGTAAATGGCATTTACCCGAGCCAAAACCTGCTATTTTATCAAAATGTTGCGGTTAGTTTAGCGGTTAATGATTTCAAAATTAATTCGGTTTATGATCTATTAGGAAAAAGTGTACTCGCTTTTCAAAATGCTACGGCATTCATATCACCACCTTATGAGACTATAACTGCGAAACTAAATCATTATGAGGAAGTAGCGAATCAAGAAGCACAAGTTGACCACTTGATGAAAGAGTGGGTTGACGTTGTTGTATTAGAAAAACGGATCTTCTTATATTATTTGCAGCAATATCAGAAATCTCATGAAGTTAAAAAAGTGACAATTCACCCCGTTTTCGCCAAATCCCCTCGGCCAGCTTATTTTAACAACAAAGTATTACAGGAAAAATTTGATATGGGCCTGACCCATATCATTCAAAGTGGTGAATACCATGCAATTATGGAATTTGATGGCAGTGATTACGCTAAAATTACAAAGCCAAACTTAATCAAATAACGCAACAGTTTGTCGTGTTAGCGCAATAAGCTCACCCGATTGTGACCAAATGCAACCATCTTCCAAACCATACCCGTCTTTACAGTGATGGGTAATTGCTTCAAAACCAAGCCATTGCCCAGGTTCAATTGTTGGCTGTTGCACAAACTCTAAATACCAAGACATGCTGCTAGCGGGAGCTGGTTGCTTGAACATTTGTAAAAGCGTAGGCGGCCATGCATCTGTTAATGCAATTATATGCGCTTCATTTAATGCACTTGGCATTTGTTTTAACCTCATCCAACCACCCAAATGAGAAGTATCGGCACCAACAAATGGCATATCTCCTTGTAGTGGGCATAAATCTACATGCTGGAAAAACTCCGGCATCGCACCAGTTTGAAAAGGCAGTGTGTAACGAGGGTCAACTGGTTTTAGAGTCATTTTTTTACTGACAGGGACATGAATGCCTGAATCACGAGACTTAGCAAAGCAGGCTTGTACAATGACACTTACTTGCCCATTTTGTACAGCTTTTGCCAGCACTTGAGTACTGTTTTTACCTTCACGGAGTATTTCAATGTGTAAAGAAAAATCGGTATCAGCTAATAAGGGGCCAACAAAATTAGTGCTTAATGACAGTAAGCGACGTGAAGGCTCAATCTGTTGACGCATCGCTTGATACAGTAAAGAGGCTGATAAGCCACCAAATGCAGTGCGACCTTGGCACCAGGTTGCAGGAAACTGCATGATTGCGTTTTTTTGTTGTTCGGCTGACATTTTGCCTATTGAGGCCGCGCTATTTAGTAGTTCATCAAAATGCATGGTCATTCCTTATGTAAATAAATATGTGTTTGGTAGATTTATAGCACACTAAAACTCATCAGACCACTTGTGAAAAGTAACGCTTTTGCTGTAAAAAACACCAATCGATACTTTCAATAGGGTTATTTGCAAAAAAAATGACAAAAAAGTCATTTTTTTTTATTTTTACAGTTGAATTCAGTATCTGGCATCCCTATTAACTAGTCATCGAACGTAATAACGAATTTTGAAGTTGGAGAAGATTCATGGGTAGAATTATTGGAATTGACTTAGGTACTACTAACTCTTGTGTAGCAGTACTAGATGGCGATAAAGCACGCGTAATTGAAAATGCGGAAGGCGATCGCACAACACCATCGATCATTGCATACACGCAAGATGGTGAAACACTTGTTGGTCAACCTGCAAAACGTCAAGCAGTGACAAACCCAACTAACACATTATTTGCAATTAAGCGTTTAATTGGTCGTCGTTTTGAAGACGAAGAAGTACAACGCGATATTGGCATCATGCCTTTTCAAATCATCAAAGCAGATAATGGTGATGCATGGGTTGAAGCGGGTGGCGAAAAACGCGCTGCACCACAAATTTCAGCTGAAGTACTGAAAAAAATGAAAAAAACAGCAGAAGACTTCTTAGGTGAAGAAGTTACAGAAGCCGTTATCACAGTACCAGCGTATTTTAATGATTCACAACGTCAAGCAACTAAAGATGCTGGTCGTATTGCGGGTCTTGAAGTTAAACGTATCATCAATGAGCCTACTGCTGCTGCCCTTGCTTATGGCATGGACAAAAACAAAGGTGAAAACGTTGTTGCAGTATACGACTTAGGTGGTGGTACTTTCGATTTATCTATTATTGAAATTGATGAAGTTGAAGGCGAACACACATTTGAAGTACTTGCTACAAACGGTGACACTCACTTAGGTGGTGAAGATTTCGATAACCGTGTAATCAATTACTTGGTTGCAGAATTCAAGAAAGACCAAGGCTTAGACTTAAAAGCTGATCCACTTGCTATGCAACGTGTTAAAGAAGCAGCAGAAAAAGCTAAAATTGAATTATCATCTGCACAATCTACTGAAGTAAACCTTCCGTATGTAACTGCTGATGCAACAGGTCCTAAGCACATGAACGTGAAATTGACACGTGCTAAGCTTGAATCACTTGTTGAAGACTTAGTAATTAAGTCGATTGAACCACTAAAACGTGCACTAGCTGATGCAGACTTATCGGTTAGTGACATCAACGACATTATTCTTGTTGGTGGTCAAACACGTATGCCATTAGTACAAAAAACGGTAAGTGAGTTCTTTGGTAAAGAGCCACGTAAAGATGTTAACCCTGATGAAGCTGTTGCAGTAGGTGCGGCGATTCAAGGTGGTGTACTAGCAGGTGACGTTAAAGACGTACTATTACTCGATGTTTCTCCATTATCTCTAGGTATTGAGACAATGGGCTCTGTAATGACGGCGTTAATTGAGAAAAACACAACGATTCCTACTAAGAAATCTCAAACATTCTCAACAGCAGAAGATAACCAATCTGCGGTTACAATTCACGTACTACAAGGTGAGCGTAAACGTGCGAGCGATAACAAATCTCTAGGTCAATTTAACCTAGAAGGCATTCGTCCTGCACAACGTGGTACACCACAAATCGAAGTTACTTTCGATGTGGATGCGGATGGTATCTTACATGTATCGGCAAAAGATAAAGATACAGGTAAAGAACAAAAAATTACGATTCAAGCGTCTTCAGGTCTAAGTGACGAAGAAGTTGAAAAAATGGTTCGTGATGCAGAAGCTAACGCTGAAGAAGATAAAAAATTCGAAGAGCTTGTAGCGACTCGTAACCAAGCTGATGCAATGGTACACGGTACGCGTAAGCAAATCGAAGAAGCTGGCGATGCACTACCTAGTGAAGACAAAGAAGCAATTGAAGCGGCTGTTGTTGACCTAGAAGCAGCAATCAAGAGTGATAACAAAGAAGAGATTGAAGCGAAGACTCAAGCTCTTGCAGAAAAGTCACAGAAATTGATGGAAATCGCACAAGCTAAAGCACAACAAGCTAGCGGTGACGCTGGTGAGCAACCACAACAGTCAGCTAAGCAAGACGATGACGTTGTAGATGCAGAGTTCGAAGAAGTTAAAGACGACAAGTAATTGTTGCTGACGCTTCTCACTGACTTAAACACCATGATTAAACTGGGTGTTTAAGTTAGGATGAACGAATGAGGCGCGTAGGCTAAAGCTTAACGCGCCTTTTGCATGTTAAAACGTGCATAAAAAATTAAAACAATTCAATGGTAAATCGATATGATTTATCGGTTTATCCGCAGCAAAGCTGCAGTAGCAAAAGAGTAGTGTGATAGATATGTCAAAACGCGATTATTATGAAGTTCTTGGTGTGGCTAAAGATGCCAGCGAAAGAGACATTAAAAAAGCGTATAAACGCTTAGCGATGAAATATCATCCAGATCGTACCGCCGGTGATAAAGAGCTCGAAAATAAGTTCAAAGAAGTAAAAGAAGCTTATGAAATTTTAACCGATGATCAAAAGCGCCAAATGTATGACCAATATGGTCATGCGGCATTTGAACAAGGTGGCGGTGGTGGACATGGCGGCTTTGGTGGCGGTGGTCAGGGTGATTTTGGTGATATTTTTGGTGACGTGTTCGGTGACATCTTTGGCGGCGGTGGCGGTGGACGTCGTCAATCTCGTCAGCAACGAGGTGCAGATTTACGTTACAACATGGACCTAAGCTTAGAAGAAGCCGTTCGTGGTAAAGAAGTTGAAATTAAAGTGCCAACATGGGTGAGCTGCTCACCGTGTGATGGCAGTGGTGCTAAACCCGGTTCTAAACCAAAAACATGTACAACATGTCATGGCGCAGGCCAAGTTCAAATGCGTCAAGGTTTCTTTGCCGTACAACAAACTTGTCCGACCTGTCACGGTACAGGACAAATTATTTCTGATCCATGTAATAGCTGTCATGGTCAAGGCCGGGTTGAGAAAACAAAAACGTTATCAGTAAAAATACCAGCCGGTGTTGATACAGGTGACCGTATTCGTTTATCTGGCGAAGGTGAAGCGGGGGCTCATGGAGCACCAGCTGGTGATTTATATGTGCAAGTATCTGTACGTGAACATCCAATCTTTGTTCGTGAAGCCAATAACTTATACTGTGAAGTACCAATTGGCTTTACAACGGCTGCTTTAGGTGGCGAGATTGAAGTACCGACACTTGATGGCCGTGCAAAGTTAAAAATACCACCAGAGAGTCAAACGGGCAAAATGTTCCGCATGCGTGGTAAAGGCGTAAAATCTGTGCGCAGTGGTGCGGTTGGTGATTTAATTTGTAAAGTTGTGATTGAAACACCTGTAAATTTAAATGAACGTCAACGTGAGTTGCTTGAAGAGTTAGAGCAAAGCATGGGTAAAGATGGTTCTAAAAACCGCCCAAAAGAAAAAGGTTTCTTTGATGGCGTGAAAAAATTCTTTGATGATTTAACTAAGTAGTTATCAACGGATTAAATAAAAATGGCGCCAACTGGCGCCATTTTTTACTAAGTAAGCTTTAATGATCTGAATACATTCAGTGCCCTGTTTTATAAAGGTGTGAATGGTTAACTATCTAACACAACAAGATAATCCAAGCACTGACATAGAGTCGATTCACTTAAATAAACACCCTCTTGAGTGCGCTTACTTTGAAAACCAAGAGTTTGACATTTTTGCTGGCAGGATAAACTCTTTACCCAATGAGTGTATTCTTGGCACATAAAATTAATGGCAATAAAACCAAACAGGGCAATACTTGCGTATTTAAATAAAGTTGTGACAGAGATATTCTTCATTATTCACTCCTTAATCAGTGTATTGATACTTGAATTCAAGTATTAAGTGCAATCATT
>NZ_MXQF01000021.1 GCF_002165575.1 Pseudoalteromonas sp. A601 | reverse complement strand
TACTTGCAGGTGCATTTTGCTAGACGCTTACGTTTAAAGGACTGTTTTTTGAAGTATCGCAGCCCAACAAATGCCCATGACACTACTCGCCTGTTTTTGGTTGAGTTAGCTTGAAAAGCCCCTGTCTTTCCTGCTTTGTCTATCACTGCACCCAGCATCATTGAGAACCAATGCGCCAGTGTGGCAAGCAGTAAAAGTATGTCTAATCGATTGAGTTTGTTCGTTCTATTCAGATCTGAGCCTAAACCGAACCTTACACTTTTTTGGTCTCGGAACCCTGCCTCTATCTGCATTCTCATACCATATAGCTTGAGCACTTTTTCGAGAAAGTGGTGCCTTTTTGGAAGTGAAGAAACGAGTAGCCAAGGCTCTTTATAACCGCGTTCTTTATCTCTTTTTAATAACTTATGACTCTTGCCAACCAACACTGCATGCGTTTGATATTTTGCACTTTTGGTCAGCTCGGTCGCGCCAAGATACTGACTCTTACGTTGATTGTTCTTGAAGAGTGACTGGCATGGAATAAACTCATCACTGTCCTGCGTTTTCAAGTGTGCCGTACCTCGAACCCGGCTGATATAGTGCCAGCTATTGTTTCGCACGGCTTTGAGCCAGGGGACTTTAAAGCCCGCATCCGTCACAATGACGGGGCGGCAATCACTCGGCAAGATCAGTTTGAGCATCTTTAAGAACCGTTTTTGTACTTTTGGGCAATGATATTGAAAGCTGAATGCACTTTCTTGATATAAGGTCAAAGAGCGACCTTCATTGACAATGCTAGCACGCAGAATACAGTATTTGGTTTGTGTATCTGCATGACTCCAATCAACCAAGATGACGGGATGCTTTTCAGTGACCACAAAACGGCTTAAGCGAACATAAACCGATGTCGATTCACGTAAAAGCTCGTGGTTACTGAGTAGTCGATCAATACGTTTAATATCATGTTTTTCAGTTGTTTTTGAATCCAAGTTGCGGCCGATAGACGTCAAGGTGCATTGCTGACAGTGCAAAAGAGATTTAACGGCAGCGACTAGAGTATTAAATCTGGCTTTATGGATAGAGTTAGGAGTGACAGCGCGGAGCATATTGTGCAAAATAGTAGACGCATTCATGGTGTTTAGTTCTGTTGTTTTTGGCGATTCATAAGATCACAAAACACCATGAATGTTCCCTCACATTCCACATTTTTTAATACTATTAGTTCATTGATATATAAAGGTTAATTCTGGGGATACTTTAGCTAACGCACTATGCCTTCTCTTTTTGTTGTAATCAATTTCTATATATTCAAATACATGCTGCCTCATGGTTTCTCGGTTCATAATAGGCTCATATTGGATGGCTTCGACCTTGAGTGAATGGCAGAAGCTTTCCAAACACGCATTATCCCAGCAGTTGCCTTTACGACTCATACTTTGCATTAAATGATGTTCGCTTAATAAATCACGATAAGCATGGGAAGCATATTGGCTGCCTCTATCACTATGTACAATGACATCTTTAGGTCTACCTCGGCGCCAGATAGCCATTTGCAGGGCGTCACACACCAAAGATGATGTCATGCGTGTACTCATTGACCAACCAATCACTGAGCGCGAGTACAGGTCGATAATCACAGCGAGGTAAAGCCATCCTTCGCTGGTCATTAGATACGTGATATCACCTGCCCATTTTTGATTAGGCTTATCGGCGGTAAAGTTCTGCTCAAGTAAATTAGAGGCCACAGGTAAATTGTGTTTACTGTCGGTGGTCGACTTGAATTTACGAGCTGCTTTAGCTACTAAACCCTGACGTCCCATGCTTCTGTTGATGGTTTTTACATCATGTTTATTCCCTTGCTCCCGCCAGCTCGACTTGGATACGTCTCGCACCGTCTCGCTCTTCACTGTCAACAAATACGGCTTTGACCTGAGTATCTAACATTTGCTGTTGTTGTTTGCGCTTACACACGTGCTCACATAATTTTATCCATGCATAAAACCCACTTGGCTGATAGTCAAAACTATTTCTTTAGCTCCCGTTTGGATATCATGCATTACGGCTCCCGCATTATTTGAGAGTGAAAGAGTATCTTTAGCTAGTACTAAGCTACCATTGATTGCAGTGATGGCTTTTTGAGTCAAATTTCTATTTTCATTTACAACTTCAATAATTTGTTAAGTTGCAACACTTGTTCGAGCAGCTAAGTTGCGTACCTCATCAGCTACTACACTAAACCCTCAGATAGAGTCGTGACTTTTTCAATGGTAATACCAATGACATTGAGACCTAAATCTGCATTTTCATCTGTTTTTCGCGAAATATTAAAGGCTATCTCAGAGGTTTTTCCAATTTCTCTGTTCATTTTTTCTGTTATAACAGTAGCAAATTTGATTACTTTATATAATTCACCTGTATCGTCATGAACTGGGTTACATGAAGCCTCTAACCACAAAATATTTCCATCTACTATCAAACCGCTTAGATCTCCCAGAAACAAACTCTCCCTGTTTTAATTTTAACCAAAAATTCTTATGTTTTTCTGAGTTAACTTCATTAGGCGAGAAAAAATCTCATGGTGTTTACCAACTAGTTGAGCTCGGCTATATTTCACACCATTCAAGAATTTATCATTTGCATCTAAAATAACACCGTCTAAACTAAACTCAAATCGCCTTACTATGTTTTTTATTCACTGATTTTTTAATAAGATTTCATCAAAAGAGCGATTAACTATTTCTTCATATGAATACCCTAATACAGTACAAAAACGTTCATTAGCGTCAATTATTTTAGACTTATCGTTTATAGAGAAAAAAGCATCTCCTCTTTCAGTTCATTTTTAATTCGCTCATATTCGAAAGCAGCAATTTTAATTTGTGAAATTTCACTCCGTAATTTTTCCTGTGAATAACATTATTTAATTTCTTTTGCAAATGAATGTAAACAGACTTGCAGCTTTGGTAATGGTTAAAATGGAAGCCCAAATTTATTCTTTTTTTACTCTTGAATTGTTCGACTATGGACACAATATTCTAAGCCATGCTACTAGAGCAAATTTGATTGTGTACCAACTTGTGTACCAGAAAGTATAGGGTAATATTATGTCAGAAGAAAAAAACATCACAAAACATGAGTTTGGGTCAGATACAGGTCGCTTATTAAACCTAATGATCCATTCGCTTTATTCAAATAAAGAAATATTTTTACGTGAGCTTGTGTCGAATGCCTCAGATGCGGCTGACAAGTTACGCTTTTTAGCGCTTTCAAATGGTGACTTATACCAAGGTGATGCGGATTTACGTGTTCGTATCAGTGCTGATAAAGATGCAAAAACAGTGACAATTTCAGATAACGGTATCGGTATGACCCGTGACGAAGTTATCAGCTCACTGGGTACTATTGCAAAATCAGGCACTGCTGAGTTTTTCAAAAATCTAACTGGTGACCAAAGCAAAGATTCACAGTTAATTGGTCAATTTGGTGTTGGTTTTTATTCAGCCTTTATCGTAGCTGACTTAGTAACAGTTCGCACTCGTAAAGCAGGCGAAGAAAAAGGTGTTGAATGGCAATCACAAGGTGAAGGCGAATACACCCTAGAAGAGATTGAAAAAGAAGGCCGTGGTACAGACATTATTCTGCACCTTCGTGAAGACGAAGCAGAGTTTGCTGATGATTGGCGCTTGCGTAGCATCGTCACCAAATATTCAGATCATATTTCTACACCTGTACAAATGTACAAAGAAGAAGTACCTGAGTCTGAAGGCGAAGATGGTGAGAAAATCCCAGCTGTTCCAGGTGAGTGGGAAAGCATTAACCGCGCTACAGCACTTTGGACGCGTGATAAGTCTGAAATATCAGAAGATGAATACAAAGAGTTCTATAAGCACGTAAGCCATGACTGGGAAGAGCCGCTAAGCTGGGGTCACAATAAAGTTGAAGGTAAGACTGAGTACACAAGCCTGCTTTATATCCCTAAAAAAGCGCCTTTCGATTTATGGAACCGTGAGCGTCAAAGTGGCTTAAAACTTTACGTACAACGTGTATTTGTAATGGATGACGCTGAGCAGTTTATGCCAAGCTACTTACGCTTCGTAAAAGGTTTACTAGATTCAAACGATTTACCGCTGAATGTATCGCGTGAAATCTTACAAGATAACAAAGTGACACAAGCTATTCGAAAAGGGTGTACTTCACGTATTTTAAAAATGCTTGAACGTATGGCGAAAAACAAAGCCGATGATTACCAAACATTTTGGAATGAATTTGGTCAAGTAATGAAAGAAGGTCCAGCTGAAGATGCGACCAACAAAGAAGCGATTGCTAAATTACTACGTTTTTCTTCAACGCACACAGATGAAGAAGCTCAAAACGTTTCATTAGAGCAATACATTGAGCGTATGAACGAAGAGCAAGATGCGATTTACTATGTTGTTGCTGATTCATTCACCGCAGCTAAAAGCTCACCACACTTAGAGATCTTCCGTAAGAAAGGTATCGAAGTATTATTAATGAGTGACCGTGTTGATGAGTGGATGATGAGCCACTTAACAGAGTTTTCAGAAAAACCGTTCAAATCAATTACCCGAGGCGATCTTGACCTAGGTAACTTGGATGATGAAGAAACGAAGAAAGCGCAAGAAGAGTCAGAGAAAGAAGTAGAAGGCTTAGTTGAACGTATTAAAACAGCACTGGGTGATAGTGTGAAAGACGTACGCTTCACACATCGCTTAACAGACTCACCAGCATGTGTAGTTGCAGATGAAAACGACATGAGTTCACAAATGCAAAAGCTAATGGAATCAGTAGGTCAAGCTGCTCCTGAAGCAAAACCAATTTTTGAGCTAAACCCTGAGCATCAACTTGTTAAGCATTTAAATGTTGAGCAAGATGAAGATAAATTTGGCCAGTGGTCACATGTACTGCTTGACCAAGCATTGCTTGCTGAGCGTGGTACATTAAAAGACCCAGCGGGTTTTGTGACACGCTTGAATAAATTAATGCTAGATATGAGCAAGTAATTGCTAAATTAGGCATTTGATTGAAAAAGGGGCGAAAGTCCCTTTTTTGCATTCTACGGCTAGTTAATTAGTATAAGTTGCTTGAGTATCTGTAGCGCTTATGGAAGAATTCAGGCTTTAAAAATAAATATTACTGAACTGCTTTTTCAGTTTGGTATCAACCGAGGACAATGATATGCGCATTATTCTTTTGGGCGCGCCGGGTGCAGGTAAAGGCACTCAAGCTCAGTTTTTGATGGACAAATACGGTATTCCGCAAATCTCTACTGGTGATATGTTACGTGCAGCGATTAAAGAAGGCACACCACTGGGTTTAGAAGCTAAAAAAGTAATGGATGCGGGTCAGTTAATCTCTGATGACATCATCATTGGTCTAGTAAAAGAGCGCATCGCCAAAGATGACTGTGAAAAAGGCTTCCTATTAGATGGTTTCCCTCGTACGATCCCTCAAGCTGACGCGATGAAAGAAAATGGCGTAGTGGTTGATCATGTTATCGAGTTTGACGTAGCTGATGAAATCATTGTTGAGCGTATGGGCGGACGTCGTGTTCATCCAGGCTCTGGTCGCGTTTACCACGTTGTTTATAATCCGCCAAAAGTGGAAGGTAAAGATGACGTAACCGGTGAAGATTTAATTATCCGCGCCGATGATACAGAAGAAACTGTACGTAAACGTTTAGGTATTTACCATGAGCAAACAATGCCACTGGTTGATTATTATCAAGCTGAAGCAAAAGCGGGTAATACGCAATACCACAAGCTAGATGGCACCCAAGCTGTTGAAGCGGTAAGCCAACAGCTTGGTGAACTATTAGGCTAATTTGTGCTTGATAGGACTAAAAAACCGCCAAATTTGGCGGTTTTTTATCACTACTATTTAACAAGTCATGGCTCAAAGCGCATTCATCGCGCTAATGATAGGCTCATAGTTAGGCTCTTTCGATAAATCATCTACTAATTGCTTATACACAATTTTATGTTCACTGTTTAAAACAAATACAGCACGGGTAAGAAGCCCCATATCTTTAATGATCAAGCCATAATTTTGACCAAAGTCACGCCATACTGAATCAGATAAAGCGGTAATTTTATCTATATTCTCGGCTTTGCAAAAACGCTTTTGTGCAAACGGTAAATCCACACTGATAGTAAGCATCACTATATTTGGAAACTTCTCGGCCACTTTTTCGTTGAAATGTTTAGTTTGAATACTACACACTCCAGTATCTAGGCTTGGCACTACACTAATGAGTACAGCCTGACCTTTATAGTCATTTAATGTTATTGGTGAGAAAGAGTCATTGACAACTTTAAAATTAGGCGCTTGTTGCGAAACTTCAACCCCAGTACCAAGTAGTGTAATTGGCTTTGACTGAGCAGAAACTTTACCTGCATCTAAGCTATTTTCAGCTATATTAGCCGCAAAAGTCGCTGAACAAAACGTACATAACGCAAAAGTGATTAAACGAAGCATAAGGTATTTCCTTTAGAATTAACGCAATTGCACTCAGTGTATTATAATCAACACAGTGCACCAAGGTTTACGCTAATTTAAAATTGTAAATCTAGGTTACATTGATTAACATAATGCAGTAATAAATGTTTATTAGCTGACAAATAATAATAAAGAAAAGTTGTAGGCTTTGCCTTATACAACTGAAACAACAGAGAGAAGTTATGTCAACATCGGTACTAATTTGTGATGACTCAAAGCTAGCGCGACGCCAATTGGCACGTTCGTTACCTGATGATTGGGATATCAAAGTTGAGTTTGCCGAGGATGGTGTTCACTGTATTGGACAAATTAAAGCGATTCAGCCAGAAATACTGTTTCTTGACTTAAACATGCCGCAAATGGATGGCTACGAAGTACTGCAAGCTATTCAGCAGCAATCTCTGTCGGTATTAACGGTCGTTGTTTCAGGTGATATTCAGCCTAACGCACACCAACGCGTGCTTGACTTAGGGGCCATTGATTTTATTCAAAAGCCTTGCGACGCGCAAAAACTTGCCGACATCATTGAGCATCACGGTATTAAAGATAAAGCGATGCGAGAGCGCCTTGCTCATCAGCTTGGTGAGCAGGTTGACCCGGATGTAAGAGATATCTATCAAGAACTAACGAACGTCGCTATGGGACAAGCAGGGGACTTGCTTGCCCGTCTTCTTAATGTATTCGTTGAGCTGCCTATTCCTAATGTGAATATCCTTGAAGTTAATGAGCTCGATATGGCGCTGCGCTCAATCGATGCAAATGCCTCAACATCGGGTGTATGTCAAGGCTTTATTGGTGGTGGTGTTTCAGGGGAAGCTCTTTTATTATTAAATGATTCAAGCTTTAAAGAAATTGCTTCACTAATGAATTACCAAGGTGAGCTAAATAATAAAGTTGAGCTTGAGCTATTAATGGATATCAGTAATATCTTAATTGGCGCCATTTTAACGGGGTTATCGCGCCAATTAGACATGACATTTAGCCAAGGCCACCCCGTAGTATTAGGCCAACATTGTGATGTATCAGATTTAGTAAGGGCGAATAAATCCCGCTGGCAACGTACTTTAGCAATAGAGATAAGCTACGGTATTGAAAATCACAATATTAACTGTGACCTTATGCTGTTATTTACCGAAGATTCACTTAAAACTTTGAAATACAAAGTTGCTTACCTACTAGAAGACTAACATTATGCCAGCAGCTGATTTTAACATGAATGAAATCCATTGGTTAATGGATATGTTTAACACCGTCGATGTCGGTTTAGTGGTGCTCGACCGTGACTATAAAGTGTGTATTTGGAATGGCTTTATGGAAAATCACTCGGGTATGTTGCCGAGTGCGGTCAAAGATAAAGATTTATTTGATTTATTTCCCTCTATCGATGAAAAGTGGTTCCGTAGTAAGTCAGAATCCGTATTTATTTTAAAGAATCGCTCATTCACTATTTGGGAGCAACAGCCGTATATTTTTCGCTTCAAAAACTACCGGCCAATCACAGGTAAAGCGGATCATATGTATCAAAATGCGACTTTTATTCCACTTTCAAATACCATGGGGGAGGTAAGCCATATTTGCGTCATTCTTTATGATGTAACGGATGAAGCGGTAAATAAAAAAGAGTTAGAAGAGGTTAACCGCAAGCTTGAACAAATGAGCCAAACCGATGCATTAACCCAACTGAATAACCGCGGCCATTGGGAGAACACATTACGGCAAGAGTTTCTACGCATAAAACGCAATTCAGGTATATGTACTTTATTGATGTTTGATATCGATCACTTTAAGAAAATCAATGATGAATATGGTCACCGCTGCGGCGATGAAGCATTACGCCATATTGCAGACTTACTACGTAAAACCCTCAGAGAAACCGATATAGCAGGACGTTATGGTGGCGAAGAGTTCGCTGTAGTTCTACTTGATAGTGATAAAGTAGGTGCTGAGACTTTTGCCGAAAGGCTGCGTAGCTTAATTGAAAACTCATCTGTTTACTTTGATGGACAACAAATCAAAATGACGGTGAGTATTGGCTATGCTAGTTTTGATGAGAGTTTTGAACGTTATGAAAAGTGGATTGAAGCCGCTGACAAAGCTCTATATGCGTCTAAAGATAATGGCCGAAACTGCATTACTGATTACAAAAATTTATAAAGAAAAATGACGCATTGGCGTCATTTTTATTCTGTGCTGTGTCTCGAGTCATCTAACGGGCACTGGCCAAGGATGCTCACATCACCAGTTCCTGATTGCTGCTCTAATTTAACTTTAAATCCCCATAGTCTATAAAGGTGTTTCAACACTTCATCTTGCGATTTTGCTAGCGGAATGTTTTTATGTGGAACATAGCGCAGAGTTAATGAGCGATCACCACGAACATCTACATCATAAACCTGTATATTTGGTTCAAGATTACTCAAATTATATTGTGCAGATAATGCTTCACGCACTTTGTGATAGCCACTGTCATCATGTATCGCGCCCACTTCTAAGGTCGGGTATTTTTCATGATCAATAATGGTAAAGAGTTTAAAATCTCGAATCAGTTTAGGAGATAAAAACTGGCTAATAAAGCTTTCATCTTTAAAGTTCTGCATTGCAAAATGCAGCGTATCCAGCCAATTACTTCCGGCATATTCAGGAAACCATTGTTTATCCTCTTCTGTGGGGTTCTCACAAATGCGGCGAATATCAACCATCATATTAAAGCCAAGTGCATAGGGATTAATACCTGAGTAATACTGGCTGTTATAGGGCGGTTGATAAACCACATTGGTATGGCTTTGCAAAAATTCCAACATAAATGAATCTGTAAGCTTACCTTCATCATATAAGTGATTCAAAATAGTGTAATGCCAAAATGTCGCCCAACCTTCGTTCATGACTTGAGTTTGCTTTTGCGGGTAAAAGTATTGCGATATTTTGCGTACAATACGAATAATTTCCCGCTGCCATGACTCTAATAATGGCGCGTTTTTCTCAATGAAATACAAAATGTTTTCTTGTGGCTCTGAAGGAAAGTGTTGCTCTCGCTTTTTTGTTTCCTGCTGATGTGTTGGAATTGTACGCCATAGCTCATTGACTTGAGATTGCATATATTCTTCACGCTCTTGCTGGCGCTTTTGCTCCTCAAAAAGTGAAATTTGCTGAGGACGTTTATATCTGTCAACGCCGTAGTTCATTAAGGCGTGGCATGAATCAATAAGGTTTTCTACATCATCTATGCCATACTTTTCTTCACAGCGCGCGATATAGTTTTTGGCAAATAATAAATAGTCGATAATAGAGCTGGCATCAGTCCATGTTTTGAATAAGTAATTGCCTTTAAAAAATGAGTTATGGCCGTAACAAGCGTGAGCCATTACCAACGCTTGCATGGGAAGGGTGTTTTCTTCCATTAAATAGGCAATACAAGGGTCTGAGTTAATAACAATTTCATAGGCAAGGCCCATTTGCCCGCGCTTGTAGTTTTGCTCGGTTTGAATAAACTTTTTCCCGTATGACCAATGACTGTAACCAATTGGCATACCAACGCTTGAATATGCGTCCATCATTTGTTCTGCGGTGATCAGTTCAATTTGGTTTGGGTAAGTATCTAGGCGATAATGCTCGGCAACGCGAGCAATCTCATCTTGGTATTGTTGTAATAAATCAAATGTCCAATCAGGACCATCACTTATTCGTTTATCGGTCATATAAATACCTCGTTGCGAATCTTACGCTGCACCCTGATGTTGACGACTTTTCTTAAATAGCTCGCGGAAAATAGGGTAAATGTCTCCAACCGTTTTAATATGCTGCATGGCAAAATTGTCATGACTTTGGCAAATGTTTTGATATTCTCGCCAAAGACTTTGGTGTGCACGGGTGGTGATTTCGATATAAGCGTAATACCGTACATCATCAAGTAACTTATTGCGTAATAGTTCAGAGCATTGGGGTGAATCATCAGCCCAATTATCACCATCGGATGCTTGCGCTGCGTATATGTTCCACTGCGACGCGTTGTAGCGTTCTTTAATAATCTCGTTCATTAACTTCAGCGCACTTGAAACAATGGTGCCGCCGGTTTCTTGGGAGTAAAAAAATTCTTGCTCGTCCACCTCTTTTGCTTGGGTATGATGGCGAATATAGACCACTTCAATATCTTTATAGCTACGGGTTAAAAACTGATACAGCAAAATATAAAACCGCTTAGCCATGTCTTTGGTCGCTTGATCCATCGAGCCTGACACATCCATAATGCAAAACATCACGGCTTTGCTGGTGGGGTGAGGCTGTTTTTCATAGTTACGAAAACGCAAATCGTAATTATCTATAAAAGGCACCGCTTTTATTTGCAGCTCTAATTGCGCAATTTCTTGCTCTAGTAAGGTTATTGCAGCTAGATCAGGCTGTGCTTCTGCGAGCAGTATGGCAAGTTGTTCGTTAAGCTCCTTTAAGCGGCGTTTCTTGCTGGCGCTCATAGCTACACGTCTGGCTAGGGAGCCTTGTAATGAACGAACAATATCAATATTACTGGGCATACCATCGCTGCAAAAACCAGCTCGGTGGGTTTTCATTTGCACTAATTTATCAAGTTGATTCTGCTGTAAATTAGGTAGTTCTAAGTCTTCAAACAGTAAGTCTAGGTATTCATCTTTTGATATTGAAAACACAAAATCATCTTGGCCTTCGCCAGAGTCACTTGCTTCGCCTTCACCGGCGCCACCACCTTGCGGGCGTTGTATTTTATCACCGGTAGAGAATTGATCGTTACCAGGGTGAATTTGCTCACGATCGCCGCCTTTGCCTTGATGAAAAATAGGCTCACTAATATCTTGTTGCGGAATAGATATGCTTTCTCCGCTGCTTGTGTCAGTCACACTGCGTTTGTTAATCGCATCAGACACCGCTTCTTTTATTTGCTTTTTATAACGCCTGATAAACCGTTGACGATTTAACGTGCTCTTGTTTTTACCGTTCAGGCGACGGTCTATAAAGTGCGCCATAGAGACCCCCTAAAAGTACATCAGTCACTAACTACTGTGATTTACGAACGCGTAAGTACCACTCTGATAGCAAGCGAACTTGTTTTTGGGTGTAGCCTTTTTCGACCATACGGTTAACAAAATCTTCGTGTTTTTTCTGATCTTCTGCGGATGTTTTAGCATTAAACGAAATAACCGGTAGTAACTCTTCGGTATTTGAGAACATTTTTTTCTCAATCACGGTGCGCAGTTTTTCGTAACTGGTCCACAAGGGGTTTTTACCGTTATTATGAGCCCGTGCTCGTAATACAAAGTTCACTATTTCGTTTCTAAAATCTTTCGGGTTGGAAATACCAGCAGGCTTTTCAATTTTTTCAAGCTCAGCGTTAAGTGCTGCACGGTCAAATAACTGGCCGGTGTCAGGGTCGCGGTACTCTTGATCTTGAATCCAAAAGTCTGCATAAGTGACATAACGGTCGAAAATGTTTTGGCCATATTCAGAGTATGATTCTAAATATGCGGTTTGCAGCTCTTTACCGATAAACTCTACATATTGAGGTATAAGGTAACCTTTTAGATGACTCAGGTAGCGCTCTTCAACATCAGCAGAAAATTGCTCGCGTTCTATTTGTTGTTCAAGTACGTAAAATAAATGCACCGGGTTGGCTGCTACTTCAAGGGTGTCAAAATTAAATACCCGAGATAAAATCTTAAACGCAAAGCGGGTAGACAGCCCAGTCATGCCTTCGTCTACGCCGGCATAATCACGGTATTCTTGATATGATTTGGCTTTAGGATCGGTGTCTTTGAGGCTCTCCCCGTCATAGACTCGCATTTTCGAATAAATGCTTGAATTTTCTGGCTCTTTTAGGCGCGATAAGGTGGTAAATTTAGCTAATGTTTCGAGTGTCCCTGGCGCACATGGGGCATTGTAGAGCTCACTGTGCTCAAGGAGTTTGTCATAAATCTTTATTTCTTCAGAGACACGTAAACAGTAAGGGACTTTAACGATATACACACGGTCTAAGAATGCTTCGTTATTTTTATTATTTTTAAAGGTTTGCCATTCTGATTCATTTGAATGGGCTAAAATCATCCCATTGAAGGGCAGGGCACTGATGCCTTCGGTGCCGTTGTAGTTACCTTCTTGGGTTGCTGTTAAAAGTGGATGCAGCACTTTAATAGGCGCTTTAAACATCTCAACAAATTCCATCAAGCCTTGATTCGCAAGGCACAATGAGCCTGAATATGCGTAAGCATCTGGATCGCTTTGGGCAAAATGCTCCAACTGACGAATATCCACTTTACCTACCAGGGCAGAGATATCTTGGTTGTTTTCATCGCCGGGTTCAGTTTTTGCAATGGCAATTTGATTTAAAATTGAAGGGTAGCGTTTTACAACTCTAAACTGGCTAATATCACCATTAAATTCATGCAGTCGTTTAGTTGCCCATGGGGACATAATGGTTTTTAAATAACGTGGTTTAATACCATATTCTTTCTTTAGTAGCTCGGCATCTTCGTTAGCATCAAAAAGTGCCAAAGGGTGATCGTTCACCGGCGAGCCTTTAATTGAATAAATGGGTACCTGTTGCATTAAGTACTTTAGCTTTTCAGCAATCGAAGACTTACCGCCCCCGACTGGACCAAGTAAATACAGTACTTGCTTACATTCTTCTAAGCCTTGTGCGGCGTGTTTCAGATAAGATACTATTTGTTCTATGGCATCTTCCATACCATAAAAATCATTAAAGGCGGGGTAACGTGCAACAACGCGATTGGAAAATAATCGGCTTAACCGAGCATCGGTTGAAGTATCAACCATTTGTGGCTCACCAATAGCCATGAGTAATCGTTCAGGGGCGCTGGCGTAAGCTGCTTTGTCTTTTTTACAAATATCGAGAAATTCTTCGATACTGTACTCTTCTTCTTTTGCTGCTTCGTATCGTGATTGATAATGCTCAAATATACTCATAGTAGAAACCTCCGAAAACCAGCTAAAAAAACCAGTTTTGAATGAAAGAAAAAAGCAAAGGTTAAGTTAAGGGTAGTCACGATTTTGATTCTTTGCGCAATAAAATTAAGAATTTAATTGAAATATTCTCACAGTGATCAGATTTAGTTATGAGTGCGTGTGACACATAAATGCCAGGCATAAAAAAAGACGCCGTAGCGTCTTTTTATCAATTTTTAACTAATTGCTAAGTTAATTATGCGAAGTTTGCGTTCGCGAATTCCCAGTTAACAAGTGACCAAAAACCTTTTAGGTAGTCTGGACGCACGTTACGGTAATCAATGTAGTAAGCGTGTTCCCACAAATCAACAGTTAGGATAGGTGTAACACCTTCGTCAGTAAGTGGAGTTGCAGCGTTAGACGTATTTACGATGTCTAATGTGCCATCAGCAAGTTTTACTAACCACGTCCAGCTTGAACCGAAGTTGTTTACTGCTTTATCATTTAATGCATCTTTAAATGCGTCGAATGAACCCCATTTTGCGTTGATAGCATCAGCAACCGCGCCCGTTGCTTCACCACCGCCGTTTGGAGATAGGCTGTTCCAGTAGAAAGTATGGTTCCAAATTTGTGCAGCGTTGTTAAATACGCCACCAGTTGAAGAACATACGATTTCTTCAAGTGATTTGCCTTCAAATTCAGTACCAGGGATCAAACCGTTAAGTTTAGTCACGTAAGTGTTGTGGTGCTTACCATGGTGAAACTCTAAAGTTTCTTGTGAAATATGTGGCTCAAGTGCATCAATTGCATAGGGTAGTGACGGTAGTTCAAATGCCATTTTTTATCTCCATCTTCTTTTGGTTGATAGTCCAAATAGTAATAGTTAATACCTGCACAAACAGGGTAGTTACCTATACCAAATGGGATTATAGTGTTACTATAATTGTTGAGTATTTTACTCAAGTTTTAGCAAACAGCAATGCCAAACAGCGTTGCAAATGCAAGACTATTTCGATTGTGGCTTTATTTGCCCACTTTAAGATACATATATGAGGCTAAATGAAAATTTTTCAAGCCATGAATATGTTCAGCTATCGTCACTTTGAGGTTGTAGATGGAAACCATTGATAAAATTAAACAGCAAATTTCTGAAAATCCAATTATCCTTTATATGAAAGGATCGCCTAAGTTACCAAATTGTGGTTTTTCTTCACAAGCATCTCAAGCACTTATGTCATGCGGTGAACCGTTTGCTTATGTTGATATTTTACTCAACCCTGATATCCGTGCTGAACTTCCAGCATACGCTAACTGGCCAACATTCCCACAACTATGGGTTGAAGGCGAGTTAATCGGTGGTTGTGACATTATCATCGAAATGTTTCAACGTGGTGAATTACAACCATTGATCACTGAAACAGCTGCAAAATATAAAGAAGCAGACGCAGAATAACCTTCTCGCGAATGTTTAAAGGCCGCACTAAATTGCGGCCTTTTTTATTGCTTATTTGGCAGAACTACATGCACACTGAGACCGCCATTAGGCTGATTATGTAAGCTAATTTGACCATGATGTGCCTCAACTATTTCACGGCATAGTGCCAGTCCTAAGCCGCTGCCTGTCGCTTTGGTGGAATAAAATGGGATCAAGGCATTTGCCATCACTTGTTCACTCATTCCTTTACCCTGATCGCTAATTGTTATTCGCGTACAATTTGCATCTTGTGACAAGTTCACGCTTATCTGTTCAATGTTTGATTCTGACTCATGGGCGTTTTTCAATAAGTTGATTAACAGTTGCTCGATTTGTGTGTGATCGGCATAGGTAGTTACATCAGCGTGTGCATTCAAACAAAATGCCCATTGATTCTTTAATTGTTTTAATAGCTGTGGCCAATTAATGCGAGTAAGTTGTGGGGTGGGTAATTTAGCAAACTTACCATATCCTTGAACAAATTCGTTTAAATGTTTAATGCGCTCTTCAATTGTTGAAAATACGCGACTAAGTCTTGGTTCATCGACTTTTTCGCTGAGAATTTTTCCACTGTGTAACATGGAGGACATAGGCCCAAGGGAATTATTAAGCTCGTGACTGATTATACGTATCACTTTTTTCCAGACTTCCACTTCTTGCCGGCTTAATTCGCGGGTTAATTGTTTAAACACGTATAAAGTATGGTACTGGTTGTTGAGTAACAGTTTGCCAGTGGCTAAATGCCACGTTTGTGATTCTTGTTGCTGATTATCAAGAGTAAATAAACCGTCTACTCCGCGCTCAAGGGCGTTAACTAACTGCGGATGAGCATCAACAAACAACGTTGAAAATTGGCTTCCTTCAAGTGAACTTTTAGCATTGAGTAAGTCTCTGGCACTGTGGTTACTGTAAACGATAAAGCCTTGATCGTTCTTTAAAATAACCGCTTGCGGTGAGCTTTGTAATACTTTATCTAACATTAATTCACGTTGATAAATCCACTGTTTTTCTTGGCGTAACTGCTTTGCAGTTTGGTTGTACAGTTGGCATAATTTGCCGACTTCGTTATTCGCTTTGTAGGCAAGCAGTGACGACAGTTCGCCATCTTTAAAATTGAGCAGTCCCGTCTCTAAAGACTGTACACCTTGAACGAGTGGTTTAGCTAATCGCAGGGCTAGATAGCCACAGATCAAAATGCTAATAGCACTGACACTGACAACCCATTGCCAAGAAAGTTGGGTTAGCCAACTTATAAACCACACAGGCACTAAAGCAGCTACTGCGCTAATTAAGGCCAGCTGTTGCGTGATAGTTAAATTGATGCGGTTACTGGTCATTAATAATCAATCTCAAACTTTTGCAAACGACGGTATAATGCTTGTCGACTCATACCAAATTGTCTGGCAACCTTGGCAATTACACCTTGATGACGGTGCATCGCGTCTTCAATCTCTTGCTTAGTGATTTCTTGCGTTGAGGTCACCGTAGTTGTACTTTGCGCTTTGCTGGTTTGCAGCGCAAAGTCAGATAAGTTAATAGTACCCGATGGCTTAAGCACGGCTGCGCGTTTACAGGCATTTTCAAGTTCACGGACATTGCCCGGCCAACTGTGCGCTAATAGTGCGTGTTCAGTATCGAGTGTGAGCTCACGGTTATCTAAAAAGTGCAGAGCAAGTGGTAATATATCATCAGGTCTTTCAGCGAGGCTGGGCAAGTTAAGCTCGATAACGTTGAGCCGATAATATAAATCTTCTCTAAATTTACCAGCGCTTATAGCTGTATGTAAATCTTCGTTGGTGGCAGAAATCACCCGTACTTTTACTTTACGAGTTTGAGTTGAGCCTAAGCGTTCAAATTCACCTGTTTGTAATACACGTAATAGTTTCATTTGACCTGACAGTGGCAGGTTACCAATTTCATCTAAAAATAAGGTGCCACCATCTGCGGCTTCAAAACGACCTATTCGTTGTTTAGTGATACCAGTGTAAGCGCCGGCCTCTGCGCCAAATAGCTCTGCTTCAATAAGCTCATGGGGCAGGGCGCCTGCATTAACTGTAATAAATGGCTGGGTGCTCAGTAAAGAGTTAGCTTGAATGATTTGGGCTATGCGCTCTTTACCACTGCCGTTTGGACCTGTGATAAGCACCGAGGCATCAGACTTTGCTACTTGAATAGCCATAGTTAAAATACTTTCCATTGCGGTGCTTTTATAAATCAAGCCAACTAAGTCAGCACTGCTTAAGCTGGCATTGCGCTCTTGCTGGTGGCGTTCATAGGTTGCATTTTGCTGTTTTGCTTTACCCAGTTCGACTAAATTATTCACGCAAGTTAGTAGCTTCGCATCATCCCATGGCTTTGGTAAGTAATCTGCAGCGCCCGCTTTTACTAACTCTATTGCAGTTTCAAGCTCTGTCCATGCGGTGATCAAAATAATGGGTAGGTGGGGGTTAATCGTGCGTAATTGATAAAAGAGCGCTTTGCCCTCTTCACCTGAAGTTGTATCAGCGGTGAAATTCATATCTTGGATCACTAAGGAGATACGTTGGTATTGTACTACTTGTAGCGCTTCAAATGGGGTAGAGGCGGTGACCACTGCAAAATCATGTATCTCGAGCAGTAATGATAAGGCCTGTAAAACGGCAGGGTTATCATCAACGATAAGTATTTTTTCCATGTGTGTTTAATCGCTGTTTTTATTATGTACTATTTTTATTAAGTAATCAGTGAAAATGCTACACCGTGTTAACCCAGTGTAGCATAGGTTGGGAGCAGCTTTATATTGTTCTAGTTGCGATACTCGGCGAAATATTAGCAGCGCGTTTAGCCGGGCCTAATACTGCAAGTAGACTCATGAAAAACACCATAACAGCAGTGATCGCAATATAGCTCGGTGGTAAAGCAGCAATAGAAAAATGTTGCATTAACATTTGACCAAGTAATAGTGCTGCAATTACACCTAAAAATAAGCCAACACTACAGATCAAGGCATTTTCAACTAAAAAGTAATTGATAATGGCTGACTTTCTCGCGCCTAATGCGCGGCGGGTGCCTATTTGTTTAGTTCGCTTGCTGATGTTGAACAGCGTTAAACCAAAGATACCTAATGCAGTTACCAGCACTAAAATAGTGATAAGCACAATCAGCATACGCATCATAAGTTTATCCGCAGCCATATATTCATCTTTCAACTCATCGAGCCCTCTAATATTATTAATTACGCGTTTGCTGTAATTTTTAAGCATCAGGCTTTCAATATCTTTCATTACAGCAGCACGTTGTCCGGGCTTTGCTCTTACAGCAAATTGGGCATAAGTTCTGCTTTGAATATACGGAATAAGCGCAACATTATTGGGGTGAGAGTCTTTTAACCAAGGGCCTTTCATTGGCGCTGTGATACCGATGACTTTTAGTGGCAAGTCACCAAAATAAATGGTTTTTCCTAGGGCATCACTTTCAGGAAATAACTCATTGGCTAACGCTTCGGTAATGACAGTGACGTTAGTTGTTCTATCTGTCGGTGAATTAGTGATGAGTACTTCATCTTCACTAAAATTACGCCCTGAAATCAATTTTACGCCGTATGTGTCAAGGCCGTGCTCATCAATAAAAAAGTAAGCAGTGCGCACACTTTTACTTTCTTGTGGGGCTGGCTTTAAATTAAAGCTAGAAGCACTGCCACTGCCAGATAGAGGAATACTGCTACTTTGCGCGGCACTTTCAACCCCAGGTAGGGCTCTTAACATAGACTCATCTAGCTCAAACTGCTGGCTTAAATCTACATCTTTACCAAAAGTCATCACATTGAACTTAAACAAGTCTTGCTCTGGATAACCAGTTTCTTGATTTAAAAAAGCAATTCTATCTTGAATGATAAATGCGGCATTGCTGACTATGGCAGTGGTAATCGCAATTTGGAGCAATAACAGTACTGCGCCTACCTTTGAGCGGCAAAGGGCATGAAATATCGGTTTTATTTCTAACATGAGTGGCTCCTTATTGGCTCTTAAGATAAATAGCAGGGTTGGTTTTACATACTAGCCATGCAGGGTATAGTCCAGCAATAATGCATGTTGTTATCGCGATAACGGGTGCACTCAATAACATGGTTAAATCCATCGTAGCGAGATTAGCGTAGTAATTGTAACTTTGTCTTACGCCGAGCAGGCCAACTTGTGCAAGTACAATACCGAGCAAACCGCCGATAAAACCAAGCATCGCCACTTCAACCAAGTGCTGTAGAAAAACTTGTCGTTTACTGGCTCCAAGTGCTCGGCGTACACCCACCTCAGGTGCGCGGCGTAAAAATTTGGCAAGAAGTAGCCCTAAAATATTGGCTAAACACACCGCTAAAAACATAAAGCTTAGACCAACCAGTATTTTATTATCTTCACTGACCACATTGTTGTACTCCATCCATTGATTTACATCACGCAGGCTATATTCAGGCTTTTCGCGGGTGAAGCGGCCTCGTTTTTTTTGCTCTTCAATGTAAGATGTGAGGTAATTACCGTATGCTGTTTTTTGCTCTGTTGTATCAAGCTGTGCCCAAAATTGAATCCACACTTGTTCAGATTGCAACCGGTCGGCAAAATTTCGGATATTTTCATATTTCCAGCCATTACTGTTGCCCCAGCTATTAAGCTCTTTTGCTTTGATTAAACTAAAGGGTAAAAATAAATCCTCTACTTTGTTAAAAGCCCCGTTATTTAAGTCATAATATTTAAGGTTGAGAGGCCAGTCATTAATCACACCAACAACTTGATAGCTATCGTCATCGAGATAAACTAGCTTACCAATTGAGTTTTCACCCGCAAACAACTTATCGTTCAGCTCTTTTGAAATCACCACAACAGGGGCTGCAGATTGTTCTTGTTGCTCACTCCAAACACCGCCATAAATAAATGACACATCAAACATGTTAAAAAAATCAGGTGTGGTCATGCGGGCGTTGCTAATAAACGGCTTCACTTCATCCGAGTCTAAATACACCGAAAAGCCCGTGCGCATCATGGCCACTTTTTTGTCAGGAATAGGGGCGTTGTATAAATTTTCTGCATCTTGATAAGTCAGTTGCATAGGAATATCGTCACCCGTCCACCAAGTATGGCCTTCATCCATGGTTTGCAGCTGTACATTATACAATTGACTGCTCTTATGCGGGATGGGGTCTGCCGACATCATGTGATAAACACTTAAACTGGTCATGGTTATGCCGATACCAATGGCTATCGCCAGTACCATTAAAAAGCTCACTAAAGGTGTGCGCTTGAAGCTGCGCCAACTTAAATCGAGATAATGTAGTAGCATAAGTTACACTCCAGCCGCATTTTTAAGATTTTGTGTACCTTGATATAAGGTAAAATCAGCCAGTTGGCCGTCAACCACTTGAATATTGCGCGGTGCACGACGGGCAAGTTCAGGGTCGTGGGTCACCATCACAATGGTGGCGCCGTCACGATTTATTTGCTCAAGTAACTCCATCACTTGGCGTGCCATTAGGCTATCAAGGTTACCCGTTGGCTCATCTGCAAGTAAAAAACGTGGCTCACCAGCGAGGGCTCTTGCTATGGCTACGCGCTGTTGTTGGCCACCAGATAACTGCTGTGGTAAGTGCTTAGCGCGTGATGCAAGGCCAACTTGTTCAAGGCATTGTTCTATACGACGTTTACGTTCATTGGCTTTAATGCCTCTGTAGCGCAGTGGTACTTCAATGTTTTCGAATAAATTAAGGTCGGGGATTAAATTGAACCCTTGGAAGATAAAGCCAATTTTTTGATTGCGAACATCAGCCCGTTGATTATCGTTTAATTTACCTACATCTATACCGTCTAGTAAATACTCACCTTCAGAAAATGGTTCTAACATGCCCGCAATATTTAAAAAGGTGGTTTTACCTGAGCCGCTAGGGCCTGTTACTGCAATGAATTCACCTTCATCTACTTGTAAGCTGAAGTCGCGTAAAGCGTGAGTTTGCACCATTTCGGTTTGGTATATTTTACTAATGTTGTTCATTTTTAACATGGGTTTGTCCTTTTTATTGTCCTGTTTATACACAGCATACTTTTACTAGCGAAGTAGTAATGTTGACGCGTTTTTAAAATTGTCATAGCTTGAGATGATAAGCTCATCGCCAGGCTCTACACCGGCAATTAGCTCAACGGCATTAATACTGGTTGCACCGATAGTTATATCTACACGCTTTGCAGTATCACCGCTGACTTTGTATACGTGGGTTCCACCTTGTTGCATAAATGCGCCACGTTGTACTTGTAAAACATTGTCACGGTTCTCTAATAGAATGCGTGCGGTCAATCGCTGGTTTTGGCGAATGCCTGAGAGTGCTTTATTAAATCTTACTCGGGTTGTAACCTCGCGGTTATTTACCTCTGGCGAAATTGCAGAGAGCGTACCGGTTACCTTTCTTGCACCTAGTAACAATTCAACTTCCATCCCGAGGCCAAGTTCATTTGCATAGCTTTCAGGTACTTGCAGCTGGGCCTCAAAGTTACTTAAATCAACCAGTGTCATTAGAGGTTGGCTTTGAGTTACAGCCTCTTTTTGTTGCACTAAAAGATTACCAACAATCCCCGTTACACTTGCTTTGATGGTTAAATTGCTAACTTGACGGTTTAATTCATCAACAATGAGTTGTTGGCGTGTGAGATCACGCTCTGCGGCTTGTAGTTCAAAAGCGAGTGTATCATTAGCAAGCGCAACTTCTTGCTCGGCATGTTTGTACGAGAGCTTTGCACGGGCGAGATCATCCACCGCTTTTTCTAAATCAATTTGGCTGATCAAACTTTTTTCGATTGATAACTTTGCGCGGCGGTTTTCTCTATCTGCGGCGTTGAGTTCTACTTGCGCGAGATCCAATGCTTTAGTTAAGCTCAGTTTTTGTCGTCTAGCTTCTAAATGTTTACGTTGTAATTCACCCTCAAGGCGAGCTAATACGGACTGTTGTTGCTTGAGCTCATTGGTAAGTTCGGGGCTGTCTACTATTGCAATCACCGCATTTTCACTCACTTTGTCACCGGCTTTGACGTGCAAATCTACATAACCACGTTCAGGGCTATACACTTTAGGTGCATTGGCCGCAACAACTTTACCACTGGCAGAAACATCTCTTGTTAGAGTTTTTAAACTGACAGGTGCAATTTGTAAGGTGTTTCTAGCTACTGATATTGTACCTTGCTCCGTTCCCATAAATGCCTTTACACATAAGGCAACGAATGCCAATAGCGCGATTAGTATCACTAATGGCTTTTTATAATTTTTGCGCTTGCTTACAGAAATATCCTGCGCGCTAGTATCTTTAATCATGAGGCGTCCTATTTTTATTGTGTTTAATCTTCGAGATACGAAATCATCAAACTCACTGCAAACATGGTAATAGGTGAGATTAAAAATAAACTGAGAGTAAACATAATAGTGTCCTGTTAAAAACTTACTCTTTACTATTCGAATATCATGCCGATTTGCAAGTCGTTGTATTTTAAGGTTATTTTTAATTTTGATGAATTCTAAGAGTGTCCGCGGACAGATTAAGTGTCCGCCGCGGACACTTTTAATGACGAGCTTTACCTGTGCGTTACACAGCACGCTCAGTAAATCACACTAATTTATGCGTAATCTATGCAAAAAATAACTGGCAAGTTTATATTTATGCATTAATTAACTTGCTAGCAATAAGTGACTTAATTTTAAAATGTGGGTGATTACTCTAACTGTCCGTGTTTTTTAGGTTTTTCAGACAGGTGATTGAGTTGAACCTTGGCCCTTGTGTTGGTGTTACTAAAACGCTTCGGTGAATAATTATTCACTAATCGCAGCGCTTTACGTTTACGTAAACTGGATATTTTGAGTGTAGCTTTTTTTACAACTTGTTAAATATGACACCAGTGTCATAAAAAAATAATGGCTAAAAAGGCGCTAAATGTTAAAAAATGGCATGAAATATAAAAGTTGCGCTTAAGTGAGAAATATTCAAGAATGTGAATATGTATTCAAAATTTATTGACTCTACATACGATAGGCGATAGTTTTGACCGTCTGCTAGCAAACCGTCGAGAAGATCTTTAATAGCTAGCTGTTGTAGCAAGGGGAGGGGTCTATGTTATACGACTCAAAATTAGAAAAAGATAATTGTGGCTTTGGCTTAATAGCCCAGGTCAATGGTCAAGCTAGTCATCGCTTAATAAGAACGGCGATCACTGGTCTTGACCGTATGGAACACCGTGGTGGTATCTCTGCCGATGGTAAAACAGGCGATGGCTGTGGTTTATTATTACAAAAACCAGATAGCTTTTTTCGCGCGATCGCAGCTGAGAACAATTGGCATCTAGGTAAGAATTATGCAGTAGGCATGATTTTCTTAAATCCAGATCCTGTATTAGCACAAACCGCAAAAGATATATTGAGTGAAGAACTCGAAAAAGAAACACTGAATATTAAAGGTTGGCGTGTCGTACCTACAGATGCTTCATGTTTAGGGCCTATTGCCAAAAAACAATTACCAAACTTCGAACAGATTTTTATTAATGCACCTGAAGGTTGGCGTCCAAAAGATTTAGAGCGTCGTTTATATGTGGCACGTCGTCGTGCTGAAAAACGTTTAAGCGAAGATGACGGGTTTTATATTGCCAGCTTGTCAGGGCTTGTGACTATCTACAAAGGCTTAATGATGCCGGTAGATTTACCTAACTTTTATCTAGACTTAGCTGATATTCGCATGACCAGTGCGATTTGTGTTTTTCACCAACGTTTTTCAACAAATACACAACCGCGTTGGCCTCTTGCCCAACCGTTCCGTTATTTAGCGCATAATGGTGAAATTAACACCATTCAAGGTAACCGCCAGTGGGCACGCGCACGTTCTTACAAATTTGCATCGCCACTGATCCCAGATTTACAATCAGCTGCGCCATTTGTTAACGAAACAGGCTCGGATTCATCAAGCCTAGATAACATGCTTGAGCTATTTTTAGCGGGTGGTATGGATTTATTCCGTGCAATGCGCATGCTGGTGCCACCAGCATGGCAGAAAAACCGTGCCATGGATGATGATCTTCGTGCATTCTACGACTTTAACTCAATGCATATGGAACCGTGGGATGGCCCTGCGGGTATCGTTATGTCTGATGGTCGCTTTGCAGCCTGTAACCTAGACCGTAACGGTTTACGTCCAGCGCGTTATGTGATCACGCAAGATGGCTTTATTACACTTGCCTCAGAAGTAGGCATTTGGGATTACACCGCCGATGAAGTGGTTGAAAAAGGCCGCGTAGGTCCGGGTGAGCTTCTTGTTATTGATACCCAACTTGGCAAAATTTGGCACTCTGATGAAATCGACCAAGATTTAAAAGCACGCCACCCATACAAAGCTTGGCTTGAAGAAAATGTTAAACGGTTAACACCGTTTGAAAAGTTATCCGAGCAAGATGCAGGTAACCGTTCATTTGACGATGAAACCTTACTGAAATATCAGAAAATGTTTGGCTTTACTAATGAAGAGCTAGACAGTGTTATTCGTGTAATGGGTGAAATAGGCCAAGAAGCTACGGGTTCTATGGGTGATGATACACCGTTTGCCGTACTGTCTGAGGGTAACCGTTCGTTGTTTGATTACTTCCGCCAAAAATTTGCGCAAGTAACCAACCCGCCGATTGATCCACTTCGTGAAAATCACGTTATGTCTTTGGCTACCTGTATAGGTAGTGAGCAAAACGTATTTAACGAAACCACAGGCCACGCTAAACGCTTGCAGTTTGATACGCCTATTTTGATGTATGCAGACATGCAGCAGCTACTTAGTGCTGACCAAGCTCACTACAGCTACTGTAAAATTGATATTACTTATAGCCAGGAAGAAGGTTTAGCCAATGCGGTAACACGTATTTGTGACGAAGCACAAGAAAAAGCAGCCGGTGGCTGTGTGATGTTGTTTCTTAGTGACCGCAATTTTGATGAAAATCAATTACCAATTCCTGCTGCTATGGCGGTGGGTGCTGTGCAAAAGCGTCTTGTTGATAATAACTTACGTTGTGAGTCAAACATTATTATTGAAACCGGTAGCGTACGTGATGCGCACCAGTTTGCGGTTTTAATTGGCTTTGGTGCAACGGCAATTTACCCATACCTAGCGTATGAATCACTGGTTGCAATGAGCGACTCTAAAGTGATCAACAAAAGCTACTGTGAAGTGACCCTTGCATATCGTAACGCGATAAACAAAGGCCTTTATAAGATTATGTCGAAAATGGGGATTAGTACCGTTGCGTCATATCGTTGTTCAATGTTATTCGAAGCCGTCGGCTTGTCTGACGCGATAGTTGATACTTGCTTTAAAGGTGTTGCTAGTCGCATTAAAGGGGCATGTTTTAGCGATTTTGATGAAGATCAACGCAAACTTCATAAACTGGCACATAGCAAGCGTAAACTATTAAGCCACGGTGGCTTACTAAAATATGTGCACGGTGGTGAGTATCACGCCTATAACCCAGACGTTATCCAAACATTGCAAAAAGCAGTGCGCTCTGGTGAATACACAGATTACAACGTGTATGCCGATTTAGTTAATAAGCGCCCAATTTCAACATTACGTGACATGCTAGCGCTTAAATTACCAGCAGAAGGCATTAGCATCGATGATGTTGAGCCTGCTACTGAGTTATATAAACGCTTTGACTCTGCGGCAATGAGTATTGGTGCGTTGTCACCAGAAGCACATGAAGCACTGGCTATTGCGATGAACCGTTTAGGCGGTTGCTCAAATTCAGGTGAGGGTGGTGAAGATAAACTACGTTACGGCACTGAGAAAAACTCGCGCATTAAGCAAGTTGCATCGGGCCGATTTGGTGTAACACCACATTACTTACGTAGTGCAGATGTAATTCAAATCAAAGTGGCGCAAGGTGCAAAACCAGGCGAAGGTGGTCAATTACCGGGTGAAAAAGTAACCCCGTATATCGCTAAGCTACGTTACTCAGTGCCAGGTGTGACGCTTATTTCGCCTCCACCACATCACGATATTTATTCAATTGAAGATTTAGCCCAGCTAATTTTTGATTTAAAACAAGTAAATCCTAAAGCTCTGATCTCGGTCAAACTCGTATCAGAGCCAGGTGTGGGTACGATTGCAACAGGTGTTGCAAAAGCCTATGCCGATTTAATAACAATATCTGGTTATGACGGTGGTACCGGTGCGAGTCCATTAACGTCCGTGAAGTATGCGGGTAGCCCATGGGAGCTTGGTCTTGCAGAGACCCAACAAGCATTGGTGGAAAATGGCTTACGTCACCGTATTCGTCTACAAACTGATGGCGGATTAAAAACAGGTTTAGACATTATTAAAGCCGCTATTTTAGGTGCTGAAAGCTTTGGTTTTGGTACTGGACCTATGGTTGCACTAGGCTGTAAATACTTACGTATTTGTCACTTAAACAACTGTGCGACCGGTGTTGCAACACAAGACGATACACTGCGTCAAAAGCATTACCATGGTCTGCCGGAAATGGCGATGAACTACTTTAAGTTTATTGCCCAAGAAGCCCGTGAAATCATGGCAAGCCTAGGTGTTGCCAATTTAACTGATTTAATTGGTCGTTTAGATTTACTAGAAGCGATTGAAGGCAAAACTGCGAAGCAACAAAAGATTGATTTATCATCTGTGATTGCGCAGCCAAATAACCCAACGGGTGAAACGCTTTATTGTAGCGTGCCAAATTCGTCACATTACTTAGGTAAACTAAACGAAACGTTATTGGAAAAAGCACAGCAAGCCATTGACGAAAGCACAGGTATTTCACTGGTTAATCGTATTTGTAATACCGACCGTTCTGTGGGCGCAATGTTATCGGGCTATATCTCCGATAAACATGGTAACCAAGGTATGGCAGCGGATCCTGTATCAATTGAATTGCACGGTACTGCTGGTCAATCATTTGGTGTGTGGAATGCTGGTGGCCTTGAGATGACGTTAGTCGGCGATGCGAACGATTATGTTGGCAAAGGCATGGCAGGCGGTAAGTTAGTTATTCGTCCACCGCTAGGCTCTTCTTTTGAAAGCCACAAAGCCACGATTGCCGGTAATACGTGTTTGTACGGTGCAACAGGCGGTAAATTATTTGCTGCAGGCTGTGCAGGTGAGCGTTTTGCTGTGCGTAACTCAGGTGTTCAAGCTGTTGTTGAAGGCTTAGGTGATAACGGCTGCGAATACATGACCGGTGGTGTTGTGTGTGTACTAGGCAGCGTTGGCGTTAACTTTGGTGCCGGTATGACAGGTGGTTTTGCGTATATTTTAGATGAGCGAAATGACTTTGAAAAACGCATTAACCCAGAGCTCGTTGAAATAGTGTTATTGGATGAGCTCAGTTCTCACCAAGAGCATCTACGTGGCCTAATTGCAGAGCACTTAGAGTCAACAGGTTCAAGCCGTGCAGAAAATATTTTAGCGAACTTTGAAGCTTACTTACCTAAGTTTAAGTTAGTTAAGCCAAAATCAAGTGATGTGAAAAGTTTACTCGGGCATCGCGCTCGTAGTAGTGCAGAACTTCGTGTTCAAGCACAGTAAGGGGGTAGTATGAGCGAGAATGTATATCAATTTATAGACGTGCAACGGGTTGATCCCCGTAAGAAACCTATTTCGTCACGTAAGAAATCGTTTGTTGAAATTTACGAACCCTTTTCAGAAACTCAAGTAAACTCACAAGCGGATCGCTGCCTTGATTGTGGTAACCCATATTGTGAGTGGAAATGCCCAGTACATAACTATATCCCACAGTGGTTAAAGTTAATTCGTACCGGCCGTATATTAGAGGCAGCAGAGCTGTCTCACCGTACCAACAGTTTACCTGAAGTATGTGGCCGAGTTTGTCCACAAGATAGATTATGTGAAGGCTCATGTACTTTAGATGAAGAGTTTGGTGCAGTAACTATCGGTAATATTGAAAAATATATTACCGATACTGCATTTAAAATGGGCTGGAAACCTGACATGTCTTATGTGACGTGGACAGATAAAAAAGTAGCCATTATTGGTGCAGGCCCTGCGGGACTAGGTTGTGCAGATATTCTAGTACGTAATGGCGTGAAACCGGTGGTATTTGATCGCCATCCAGAAATTGGTGGGCTATTAACCTTTGGTATTCCTTCTTTCAAACTTGAAAAAGAAGTGATGCAAAAGCGCCGCGAAATATTCACTGAAATGGGCGTTGAGTTTAAACTTAATGTTGAAGTCGGTGTTGATATCACCATGGATGATATTTTAGCTGATTACGATGCTGTATTTTTAGGTGTAGGTACGTATCAAAGTATGCGCGCAGGCCTTGAAAACGAAGATGCACCGGGTGTACATGATGCACTACCGTTCTTAATCGGCAATACCAACCGTGTAATGGGCTATGACGAGACAAACCAAGCCTACATCGATATGGCTAAGCAAAAAGTTGTGGTCCTCGGTGGTGGTGATACAGCGATGGACTGTGTTCGTACATCGATTCGTCAAGGCGCTGACAAAGTAATTTGTGCCTATCGCCGTGATGAAGAAAATATGCCTGGTTCAAAGCGTGAAGTTAAAAATGCCAAAGAAGAAGGTGTAGAATTTACCTTTAACGTACAACCTACAGGTATTGAGCTTGACGACAAAGGCCATGTTGCTGGCGTCAGAATGGTTAAAACTCAAATGGGTGAACCTGATGAGAATGGTCGTAGCCGCGCAGAAGTCGTACCTGGTTCTGAGCATGTTATCGAGGCAGATCAAGTCCTTATGGCATTTGGTTTTAAACCACACAAAATGGATTGGTTAGAAAAATACGATGTTGAAATTAACCACTGGGGCGGTATTAACGCACCAGAGCAGGGCGAATTTACTCATCAAACGACAAATCCAAAAATCTTTGCTGGTGGCGATATCGTTCGCGGCTCTGATTTAGTTGTAACCGCTATCTTCGAAGGGCGTAACGCCGCAGAAGGCATTATGGACTACTTAGAAGTGTAATGCTTTGAAGGTTTAAGAATGTAAAAAGCAAGCCAACCGGCTTGCTTTTTTTATGAGTTGGATAATAGTCATAAGCCATAATTTTGCGCTGTGTTAAATTAAGCGCCGTAGGTTGGCTTGAGTATAACGAAACCCAACGAAAAAATACCTTTCATTCGGTATCAAGCTCTTACGTTATTGAGTGATCTGAATTGTAGGAAAGCCATTTAAGTGATATTCACAAAGAGCTTAAGATTATATTTAAGTCGCAGAGGTAAAACGCAGACAGCTTGGTACCACCACATTAGGTCATTCGGGTAAGTTCGTTTCTGCCCCATAATGGTTTGTAGGAATTTAAATTAAGGGTAAAAAAATCTCTATCGTTTTAGTGTTTATTCCATATATACCTGAGCTATACGATTAAAAATAATTTAACCTTTGTGTATATCCAATAGATACACTACAATTTGTATATCTAATTAATATACGGGAGCTAATATGGCTAATAAAACTGCACCTATAAATATGCGAGTAGAACCGTCTGTTCGTAATATCATTGATGCTGCGGCTAATTTACTAAAGGTTGACCGTTCTGTATTTATTCAACAAGCAGCGCTTTGTGAAGCATACCAAGTTATAGCTTCACAAAGAGATTTTGCTTTGGACGAACAAGCCTTTGCTGCATTTGAGCAAGCGTTAGACGCAGAACCAACGGTTAATAAAGGTATGGTAGAGTTGCTGAATAGGAAATCACCTTGGGAATAACTGCACCTGAATTGCTTAGCGAAATCCACGATTTATCAGATTTTGATTGTGGCAGACTTGAGCTAAATGACTGGTTAATAAAAAAGGCGCTCAAGAGCCAACAACGAAATAACGCAAAAGTTTATATAGTCACTGATTCTATCACTACAAAGGTAATCGGTTATTACGCTATTGCTATGGGCTCTATTCAACGAGAAGGTGCGATTGCAGCCCTAAGAAGAAACAGCCCCAACCCAATTCCAATGATCGTTCTTGCGAGATTAGCCGTTAATGACTCATATCACGGAAAAGGCATCGGTGTTGGCCTTCTTAAAGACTGTGTCAAAAGATCTGTTTATGCTATGAACGTAGTCGGCGGGGCGGGGGTTCTTGTTCACGCTATCGACGATTCAGCAAAAGATTTTTACTCGAGATTTGGCTTCAAAGAATCCACATTTGACCCGATGACGCTTATGGCTAGAATAAAGGATATTGAAGCTGCTCAAAAAGAATAAGTTTACAGGATCAGAAGCTTTCCAAAAAAATTATTCCTGCTATTCAGAAAGCTTAAACAAGAACGGCAAGCTCAAGTGATCATCGTTTCACACAGCCTGCGCTCATAAATACTCTAAAGGTCGGTTTGAGCATGAAACAGGACAGTCGGTCAAACTCACTTTTGGACATAAGCTCGCTAGAGTAAAAGTTCTTTGAGTAATGATTGCCATTAGGAAAAGTATGACAATCAGGTATGTGATAACGTCAACCTAACCAGCGGCGTGCTAAAGCAGAATTTTGCGTATCTTTTGCTAAAAGCACTATAGTTTAAGCCGTCAGGTTTAGGTTCTAGTTAGCACTTTGTTTGAGGATTTCTCATCCCATGTTTCAAGTACAAAAAGTGCTAAAGTATGCGCTGAATGAATAGCAAGCCTTGCGTGGCGTGGCTTCAAATTATATACCTTTCGTCCTTCACCATGTGCAGAGCTCGCATGAGTTCTAAATGCGCCAATACCGCCTACGATTGATAGCATTCCTGATATTATCTTTTTTAGATCATCATCTTGTACAAGTTTAGTATCGAAGCCTAAATCATCCCTTACTACTTTCCAGACACCTTGAAGATCTTGTTTTTGTGGAAATGGTAATTTTTCATCTGCAATATACACCTTAAAAATCGACTCTAATATATTACATGCAGCTGAAACAGCCTCTCTAGGCTCTGAATTTACATTCTCTAATGCTCGGTTAAATTCAGCTTCAATTGAAGGAATATCGCGCCCTTTAATTAGTTCAGATAATGATTTACTCGGCGCTGAACTGCCGTCTGATATTACGCCGCCAGTGATGTAAGTTAAATTACAGCGCTCTAATATGGCGTTTAATTTAACTTTAAATTCTTTCTTCTGCTCTGAAACGTTTACACCCCACTGATAGTTATTTTGTTCTAACTCATCAGGCAGTTCCATGTATGTTTCAATAAGTTTCCCTAGAACTTTTAAAGGGAAATCTGATTCTTTGTTTATGCGCCGTAACCATGCTTGTGTTTTAACAGGCTTAGAACCCTCGGGTGGTTCTACTGGGGCATCAGCATACAAAAAAAGATTATCTAATCCAGCATGTGACTCTATGTCGCATAAATTATTAGATAAGACAGCAATAATTGGTGCAGGAATTTCTTTACGCATACTACCTCGATATGTGATGAAGAGTGCTAGCAACTTAGTATTTATGGGTTGCGCATATATTTGGCAAAAACGCACAGGCAGATTTAACAAACCTATTACTTAAGCTTACTTAAGTAAAGCTATTGATTTATAACTACTCTACCAGAGGAATACTGAATAAACGAGTACGAGAAATTGTAAAATGAGCATTGATATGGTTACCACATTACAAACTTTCAGTCATTGTCATTTATCGATTAGTAAAAGTAGGTCAACTGGCTTGTTTCTTATCTGTGCGGCTTATCGCCTCTAACCCACAATGGGGCAGAAACGAGTTATCTCTGGATGTTTGATTATGGAACCAAGCCACCCCTAAGCTCTAAATCATTTGTGTCCAAGCGAGTGGAAGAGCGTTTGCTTCACGGCTTAAGCCGCAACTATAATTTTAATATTGATTGTTGGGTTTCGTTGCACTCAACCCAACCTACGGTGATAAATTTAACGCAGAATTATTCTGTTTTTTCCTAGCGCCTAGAACCTATTGCCTAGCACCTTTAACCTAGCCCCTCGTATCTCTAACCTTTTTTCAATGACTAGCTTGCAAGCTTTGTAGCCAGGCATCGGGCTCTGCGATGATGAACTCTAGACAATGTTTATCTGTGGTGGTGATTTTAATACCTGTGTTGCCGATGGGGATTATGCCAGCGGCTTTTGCTGTGCATCTTTCAACGCGTGCTATGGTGTCGCGTTTAATGGCGTAACTACCTAAGTTTAACTGTTTATTAAGGGCTTCAAAGTGGAGTAAATGCTCAGTTAACGTTAAACGTCCATCAGCTTTTGCAGCGCCTAATTGTATTGTTGCGTAACTTGTTTTTAGTTGGGTTACTTTTGCAAGAGTTGCGTTCATCATTCACTCCGTGATTTTAATTTTTATTGAGTGTAAGCGGCGTTTTAATATGTGTCAATTTTGTAAATTAAATGTGCATTTCTTTACCTGTACATAAAAGATTACAAAAAATTCTTTGCTCGATTATGCAGCTTTTGTTGTTTGTTTAACGCGATAAAAGCAAATAACACCACGCTCATTTGCACTGTTAATGCAATTAAGGTGCTCACTAAATTAAAGCGGCTCTGTGCACTGTTAGTGGTGTTTAGCTCGATTAACCATGCAAGCGCTAACATTAACACTAACGAGCCATGTAAAAAGCGTTGCAGATTGGCTTTAAACTTTAAATGTTTAAAAAAGCTAAAACCAAAGAGCAGTAAACTCAGGATTGGAGTGAGCAAAATACAAATAAATGACAGCGTTATAAATGGTTGCCAATTTATGGCCGTGAGCGCGCTTGATTGTTGAATATAGTCTTTACAGCCGGTTAAAAGCACGAAGGCAAACGTGATCGCGCTAGTTTTGAGTGTGGTGTTATTTATCATTTTCGTCTATTCATTATGAGTTATTAAACAAAGTACTGAGCTTAACCGTGGGCAGAAATAAGCTCTTTAGCGTTTGCCCGGGCCATTTTGCTAATGTTATCGCCGGCGAGCAAGCGGGCAATTTCATCAATACGACCATTTTTATTTAAACTCTGCATATGGGTAAACGTTTCGCCATCGGCGATTTCTTTGGCAACAAAAAATTGTTGATGCCCTGAACTTGCCACTTGCGGTAAGTGAGTAACGCAAATAACTTGGGTTGATTTACCCAGTTGACGTAATAATTTTCCTACCGCTGAGGCCGTTGGGCCAGAAATACCCACATCTACCTCATCAAAAATCAGGGTCGGTGTTGTCACTTTTTGCGCAATAATAACCTGTATCGCTAAGCTAATTCTCGATAACTCACCACCCGATGCTACTTTAGATAAAGGCTGTAGCGGTTGCCCTGGGTTGGTTGATACTAAAAATGCAATAGAGTCAAAACCAAGGCTATTAGGCGCACGCTCTGGCTCTTTTTTTAGGGCTATTTCAAATTGGCCATTCTCCATAGATAAGTTTGCCATACTAGCGCTTATCAAGGTGTTTAATGTCATTGCAGCTTGCAAGCGGCTTTCACTTAATTCATCAGCGGCATATTGATATGTACTAAGTGCGTCTTCAATTTCTTGTGCTAGCTGCTCGAGCCTGTCAGAGTTGTGGCTTATTGAGTCAAGCTCTTGGCTAATTGATTGGTGAAAATCAACCAGCTCTTCTGGTTTAATATGATGTTTGCGAGCAAGATCCATGGCGCCACTTAAACGCTCTTCAACCTCAACTAAGCGGTTAGGGTCAAGCTCCGTTTGCTCGGCGTAGTTTCTGATTTCGCGGCTTGCTTCTTCTACTTGAACAGCCGCCTCTTCTAATAAGGTAGCAACACTTGTTAAGCTAGCATCATAGTGGGCAAGCTCTGCAAAGCGTTGGGCGCTGTGTTGTAAAATAGAGCATGCGTTTTGCTCATCACTTTCATATAAGTGTTGTAGCTCACGCTGGCAAGATTCAAGAATTGTTTGACTGTGGCTTAACTTATGGTGCTCTGCTTCAATAGCGGTGAATTCACCTTGTTGCAGGGAAAATTCGTCTAATTCAGCGACTTGATATTCTAATAATTGTTTTTGCGCAGCTTGCTGTTGCTGGGCTTGTTCAAGCGCAGTGAACTCTTTTTGTAAACTTTGATAATGTCGATATTTACTTCGCACAGCATCAACAAGTTCAATATGCCCAGCATAAGCGTCTAGCAAATGCAGTTGATGATCCGCTTTTAACAGGTGCTGATGAGCATGTTGACCATGAATTGAAATAAGGTGTTGGCCAAGCTCTTTTAATTGAGCTGCCGTGACAGGGCTGCCATTAATATAACTTTTACTACGGCCATTTTTACAAATAACGCGGCGTAGCAAGCATTCATTGTCGTCATTGGAAAGTAAATGTTGCTCTAGAAATTGCACTGCATTAGGTAATGCGGTGATATCAAATTGAGCGCAGATTTCTGCCCGCTCTGTACCAGGGCGAACGGCTGAGGCCTCTGCACGTTCTCCTAGGCATAAAGATAGGGCATCGATAGCAATCGATTTACCGGCACCGGTTTCACCGGTTATTGCTGTCATGCCACTGTGCCATTCAGTGCTGAGGTTGCTTACAATTGCGAAGTTTTTTATTTCTAATCCAATTAACATACTGTTTATCCATCCAGCTAATTAACTGTTAATTTATACAGTGTTTTGGGTTTTTGCAAATTAAATTTTTAAATTAATTCAAATTTTATACACATAGTAGAAAGGGCAATGAACAGTGGAAGGGCTAAATGTGGCAGGAGAAACTGTAATAGGTAGTTGAGTAATATAGAAAACTTTTAAATCATTAGTGTGGGTGAATTGCTCACCCAACCCAGTTATGCAATATTACTATGTATGTTGTTATTTTGTTCTGTTGAGTCGTTGTTATTATCCGTTGTTGTTATGTAGTCATCGCCATTGCCGCTAAGCTCTGCTGACTCCAAGGTTTTTATAAGAGAAGGGAGTATTTCATAATAAAACGTACGGTTGTACTCAATACCGCCATACGGCAACTCGGCCACAAATAACGACAGTTGTTCTGATAACTGACCACGCTCACCGGTCACGTAGGTTTTTGCCAGTTCACTATTAACCGTGTTTATGAGTGAATCAACAATGCGCTCTAGGTATAGTAAGTTTTCATCTGTGTGTGGTTGCACAACAAAAAAGTTACTGGCAATCACCTGAATGCGGGCTATATATTTTGGTTTTATAATTTTTGCTGCGCAAAACTCGTTTAGCTTTGATTTTAAGTGAGTGGTAACTTCGGCCACTCTACTGTTAAACAGTCGTTTTTCGGCTTCGCGTGCTTTGCGGCGATTGTTTTCAATAACAAGGTAGGTACCTAATAATGTAATTAATAACAGCAAAGCTAAAAATACAACGTACGTCATATCGGCTTTATTTCCCATTTAAGGTATTTATACTATTTTTTGATATTTTGCTCTAAAGTATGGGTAAGTGCAATAAGATTAATACAAACGACTACCCCAATTAAGCTTAGTTCGTAAAACGTGATAATAAGAGTAGTCTTTAGGATGAATTAATCTCAGTTTTTTATCCGCCTTTTTAATGACTACTTCATCGCCTGGGAGTACAGCTAAAACCACATGGCTGTCGCAACTTACTTGCAGGCTATCGGTATTTTCTAAGCTCAGCTTTAGTCGCACTTCGTTATCAGCATCAACCACTAATGGGCGGCTTGAAAGAGTGTGTGGAAACATCGGCACTAATGAAATCGCGTTAAGTTCAGGTGTTAAAATTGGTCCACCACCAGAAAGCGAATAAGCAGTTGAACCTGTTGGTGTTGATACGATTAAGCCGTCGGAGCGTTGAGAAAACACAAACGCATCATTGATAAAAGCCTCAAATTCAATCATGTGGGCGACTTTATCGGCATGTAGTACGGCTTCGTTTACCGCTGAATTTGCGCTTTTAAGCTCAGCATGACGATACACTTCTACTTCGAGTAAAAAACGGTTTTCTTCTATATATTGGCCACTTAGTACTTGTTCTAAGCTTGCTTCAAAACCTTCGGGGTTTAAATCTGTCAGAAACCCTAAATTCCCCCGGTTTACACCAATAACGGCTACATTAAACCGCGCTAAAACACGCGCTGCACCTAGCATGTTTCCATCACCGCCAACTACAATGGCTAAATCAGCTCGTTCACCGAGCTCTATGAGTTTAACGAGTTTGTCTTTTGGTATATCAGCAAGTTGGTGCCCAGTGCGCTGTTCAACAATCACGTTAAATCCTAACGCATTTAAAAATGTATAAAGGCGTTGTAAGGTAGTGGCTGCGCCATCGTGATTTGCTTTGCCAATTAAGCCTATGGTTTTAAACGGTGATTCCATGATGTTTACGCGAATAGTTATAATATCGTTAGGGTAACTCATAAATGATTGCTTTGAAAACCTCAGAGTCTTGAAATAACTTCTCGTTGCCCCGATATACCCAATATGCAGCAAGATGTAGATACTATGAATTTAAATCCGCGAGATCAGCAAATATTTTCCGCCGTAATGAGTCTTTATTGTAATGGTGAAGGTTTACCTGTGGCGTCAAGCCGTATTGCTAAGCAAAAAGGCATGGCTGTATGCTCTGCAACGGTGCGTAATGCTATGTCACGCCTTGAAAAGGTCGGGCTGTTATATTCACCTCATACCTCCGCAGGGCGCGTACCGACTAATGCAGGCTTTGATTATTGGCTAAGTGAGTTTTTTCCGTTAACTAATATTGCTCAATATTGGCATCCCGCTCAGGCGCAATTGGTTGAGTTGGCTCATGGATTAAGTCAAAAATACCAAGTGTGTTGTTGTGTTGGCTTACCGCAAGTAAGCTCGCAACATGTATTTAGAGTAGAAGTGCTCGATTTTGATAGCAACGACTGGCTTATTTTATTACTCGATAGAGCAGGTCAAAGTCATAATATTTGTATTCACAAACCCAATGATGCTTCAGATACTGTGCGATATCAGTTCGCTACGTGGTTAAATACGGTATTTAGTCAACAAACCTTAATGGAAGGTTTGTATCGGATGCAGGCGATGGCCAATACAGCACCGCGTAATTGTCATGATTCATTAAATCAGTGGACGCGAGAATTGAGCCAAAAGCTGGGTTCAGACAATAGCATTGTGGTTGGTGAGAATTATCTTTACCGACAAATTGATTGCCAACAAAGTTTAAATATTGGTGTATCTTTCTTAAATTTTGTAGAAGATAAGCTCGCTTTTAAAAATGGCGTATCTGTGCTTAATACCGATCAACTGCCATTTACAGATTGCGATGAGTTAATGGTGATCAGTGTGCCGTATTTTCAGAATCAGGAATATCAAAGTCGATTTTGTGTTATTTGCCCTAAATCGGCGCAAATTGAAGCAATCATACAAGAATTTAGATTAATCGAGTCATCTGACTCTTGAATCTTTTGATTCAATCCCCATAATTATCGCAATTGTAAAGAATTGGAGTACTTAAATTATGTCTGAGCAGACAAAATCACCAGAGCAAGAAGTTGAACTCAACGAAGAATTAGATCAAATGCAAGCAGATGTTGAAGCCGCGGTTGAAGCTGCAGATGCCCATGAAGCTGAAGAAGTAAGCCCTGAAGCTGAAATTGCTATGCTATATGCTGAGCTTGAAGCGGCAAAGCAAACTATTAATGATCAAAAAGATGGTGTCGTTCGCGCTGCTGCTGATGTTGAAAATATTCGTCGTCGTGCTGCACAAGACGTAGAGAAAGCGCATAAATTTGCCCTAGAGAAATTTGCTAACGAATTACTACCTGTTATTGATAACCTAGAACGTGCAATTGAGTTTTCTGATAAAGAAAATGAAACGTTAAAGCCGTTACTTGAAGGTATTGATATGACGGTTAAGAGCTTTAATGATGCGGTTGCAAAATTTGGCGTTGAAATTGTAAATCCACAAGGTGAGCAGTTTAACCCTGAATTCCATCAGGCAATGTCAATCCAGCCAAGCAACGATGTATCACCAAATACAGTGCTAGCCGTAATGCAAAAAGGCTACACATTAAACGGTCGTTTATTACGCCCAGCAATGGTAATGGTGTCTAAAGCTGCAGAATAATTTGTTACTCACAGTTTGAAAAAATGCCTCATCTATTATGAGGCATTTTTTTTATCTCTCGCTCGGTGCCACAACTGGGCAATTAAAGTAAGTATTAAAGCACTAAACATTAGGCTCGAAAAAGGGACGGCACTTTGCGCGTGCATAAGCGCTAAGATTGGTCCAACTAATGCGCCGCTACCAAAGCGTAAGGTGCCAATCACCGCTGTAGCAGTGCCTGATTTTTCTTCAAATTTCATTAAAATGAGTGCATCAGCATTGCTTGCGATGACACCTAAACTCATCATTAATGGCGCAATAGCCGCAACAATAAAATACAATGATAAGTGTAAAATACTAAAGCTAAGTAGTGAGCTACCAGCAATAAAGCCTATAAATAAACCGTAATAGAGCATTTTTCGTGAGCCAATACGTGGTACCAACCGGGTATTTAAAAAGTTACCAAACATTAAGGCCATTACATTAAAAGCAAACAGTAAACCAAACAACTGTTCTGAGACTTTAAAGTAGTCGAGGTACACAAACGGAACTGCAGTTAAAAAACAAAAAAAGCCAAATGAGACAAACATCGAACTGGCTATGTCTGCTCGGGCATCTTTATTGCTAAATACGGTTTTGTAGCTATCAAAAAAGAGCGCAAAACCTTTGAGTGGGCTTTTGAAAATTGGTATATCAATTAAGTGTATTTGTGCCAGTGCTAAGATAACAAAGCTATAACTTGCCAGTACAATAAAAATAGTTTGCCATTGTGAAAAGCCTAAAATCATAGAGCCGACCGTCGGAGCTATAAGTGGCGCGACCATCATTATCATCGATACATATGACATACCTTTTGCCGTGTCTTTTTGATAAATATGGCGAATAACTCCAGGCACTACAACCGTTGCAGCTGCTCCAGTAAAGGCTTGCACAACGCGAAGACCCCAAAATATGTGTATATCGCTACAAAAAGCCAGAGCGAGGGAGCTTATACCAAATAGAGCCAATCCTGTTTTAGCTAACACACGTCGGCCAAGTTGGTCGGCAATCGGGCCAAAAAAGAGCATGCCTAAAGCATAACCCGCTAAATAAAGACTAAGCGATATTTGTACATTAGGCATAGTCGTATTTAAGTCATTCGCAATGACCAACATAGCAGGTAAGTACATATCTATTGCCAATGGTGTTATTGCAACAATACTGGCGAGCAGGGGGAGTAAAATACGCTTACTAAAAGAGTCTTGAATGTGCATGATCCACTCGAGAAATGAAAAGAGCCGCTATTGTAGCAGTCAATATTAGAACACGGAACTTAGTTTGCGTGCTAAGTAATCATTATTAAAATTAAGTAAATAGAAGTGCCGTAGTAATATTAAATTAAGGCATGTTTTGCTATATTGTTATTAGTGTCTAAGTTACTGAATATGCTTGAGGGAATACAATGAAAAAGTTAGTTTTAGCGGTACTTGCTACGGCTGTATTAGCAGGCTGTAAAACATCACCAACGGGTCGCACTCAGCTTGCGCTTTATTCTGATCAAGAAATGAGCCAAATGGGTCAGCAAAGTTTTGCTGATATGAAGAAAAATCAAAAGATTAATAATGATCCATCAGTTAATGCTTACGTTAAATGTATTGCTGAAGATGTAATTGCTGTCCTACCACAGCAATACGCGTCTCAAAAATGGGAAGTTGTAGTGTTTGAAGAAGACTCTGCAAACGCGTTTGCTTTACCGGGTGGCTATATTGGTGTTCATACAGGCTTGCTTCAAGTCGCTAAAAACCAAGATCAATTAGCAACGGTGATAGGTCATGAAGTAGGCCATGTCATTGCAGAGCATTCTAACGAGCGAGTATCACAAAGTTCAATTTTACAAACTGGCATGCAAGTGGGCAGTGCCGCGCTTGATATGGGAAACGTGCAATATCGCAATGAAATAATGCAAGGTTTAGGACTTGGCGCTCAATATGGCGTTATTTTGCCATTTAGCCGCTCACATGAATCAGAAGCCGATATTATTGGTTTGGATTTAATGGCTAAAGCGGGCTTTAATCCACAAGAGTCAGTCACACTTTGGCAAAATATGAGTCAAGCGGGAAGTGGTGAAACACCTGAGTTTATGTCGACTCACCCAGCGCCGGGAAATCGAATAAAAGAATTACAGGCGAACATGTCAGAAGCACTCTCAGAGCAAAAGGTAGCAAATAGCTCAGGTAAAAACCCTCAGTGTTCTTTGTAATGTAAGTCGAGCTAAAATGATAAAAGCCTGTAAAAATACAGGCTTTATTGTTCAGGGGAATTATTTTTAATCTTAGTTTACAGGTGTAGCTTCACTTAAAACGAGTTTAGAAAATGTAACTTGTGTATAGTCACCATTTGCTTTATCGGTTTTCCAATCACCGGTACCAGGGCAAGCAGTGTACCAACCGCCTGGTGAATCTTTGGTACTACACTGGTTATAGGCGCCTGCTTTAAAGTAATGCCAATCGGCTAAATAACCTAATGGGTGATCATATTTATCAACTTTACCGTTAGCATCAACATTATTTGATAAGTCAATTGAATACTCTACAGTTGGTTTTCCTGGTGCTGTAAAAGTTAGGTGCATCGTGCTTTGATATACATTTATCTCGTAGCTAAACTCCTCACCTAGTGCTATTCCAGCAGAACCAGGCGCATCAGAGTTCTCCCAGGTATTACCCCAAACTGGGTAGGTGATATCTGTACGATTCGGATCATCTTTTGGTAAGTTACGTTCATAGTTCCAAAATACAGATCCTGTTTCGTGGTTTGGCCATTTTTTGTAATAAATTTTAATTGGCTCATTACCCCAACCGAAACCAAAATCTTTTTCAATTAAAGCTTTATCTTTTCCTGCATGTATTTGTCCTACAACTACACTGTAAGCAGGTGGTTTATCAGCATGGCCTGCACGAACAGCAACATGGTCAACTTTTAACGTTGCTTCCATTTTGCCACCGACAGAGCCAAATCTTTCTGATAAAGGGTGTGCTGCAAGAGCAAAATTATTTCGTGAGTTCTTAGTTTTAATCTTAATGTTTGTGCCACGGATCATCTGACGTAACTCGCTACGGGTATTACTTGATGTCGCTGTGGTGATCGCTTTATTCGGGCTGGTAAATACCATGCCGCCTTGTTCATCTAAGTAAAAGTAATCAGGGTGAGCGTAGGTTTGAATTTCTTCTACATCTATCTCGTCTATTTTACCATTACTGTCTTGATCCATTGGTAAGGTTATCTTCCATTGACTTAAATCAAATTTATCGGCAGGAACTAAGTTAGCGCTGTTACCTGTATTCTTAGGTTGGCTACTGCCATTGCTGCTACATGCTGCTAGCATTGAAAGAGAAAGAGGTATCACCGTGCCGTAAAAAACACATTGCTTAAGTCGATTATTTTTCATTTATATCTCTTTAATTTTACGTATGCTAAAACCAATTAACAAAATATAACAGACCAATTAATTAAATCAACCATACCAATTAATAAAATAAAAATAAGAGTTGAGATTTTCTGTTTTTATTTTTTGTCATGCCAATTAACTGTGTAAGGTTATATACGATGTTGAATGATGAAGGTGAATACGAATATTTATGCTGAAATGTCTGTGCGCAGAAAAGAGTGGCTATATAAAAAACTAAGCCCGTAGGGCACGGGCTTAGTGACTTTACTATTAAAAACTTAGCTTACCAGCCACATTGGCGGCCTTGGTTTTGTTCATCTAAGTATTTTTGTAATGGCGCAAAATAATCCAGTAGCGCCGTCGCATCCATTTCAGGTTTACCGGTTACCGTAGCAAGTGCTTCTTGCCATGGACGGCTTGAGCCCATTTCTAGCATCGCGTTAAGCTTTTCACCGGCTTCTTTTGAATTATATACAGAGCAGCGGTGAATCGCTTCTTTGTTTCCTGCTATTTCACATAGGCTACGGTGGAAATCAAATTGTAAGATATGGGCTAAGAAGTAACGGGTATAAGGTGTATTACCTGGAACATGGTATTTAGCACCTGGATCAAAGTCAGCTTCTGTACGGGCTATTGGCGCTTGAACGCCTTGATACTTTTGACGTAAATCCCACCAAGCTTGGTTATAGTCCTCAGGCGTTACTTCACCAGAGAATACTTTCCAACGCCATTGATCTACTAACAAGCCAAATGGAATAAAGGCAACTTTATCGAGTGCCATTTTCATTAGTAATCCAATGTCTTTAGATTCGTCTGGAACTTGCTCTAATAAACCAATTTCTTTTAGGTAACCAGGAGTCACTGATAAGGCTATAGTGTCACCGATGGCTTCGTGAAATCCATCATTAGCACTTTCTTGATAATAAAGCGGTTGAGTATTGTACGCACGCTGGTAAAAGTTGTGGCCAAGTTCATGGTGAATTACCGAAAACTCTTCGCCAGTGCGTTGTATACACATTTTTATACGCAGGTCGTCTTTACTATCAATATTCCATGCTGAGGCATGGCATTGTACGTCGCGATCTTGTGGCTTTGTAAACAATGAACGCTCGTAGAATGTTTCTGGCAGGGGATCGAAGCCCATTGATGTAAAGAACGTTTCAGCGCCACGCACCATTTTTAGTTCATCGTAATTATGTTCGGCGAGTAAAGCGGTCACATCATAACCTGGATCGGCGTTTTCAGGTGCAACAACATCATAAATATTGCCCCATGTTTGCGCCCACATGTTACCTAAAAGGTGGGCTGGAATTGGTTGATCTTGTGGTACTTTATCTTCACCGTATTTTTCGCCAAGTTTCGCGCGAACATGACAGTGTAATGAGTCATAAAGCGGTTTTACCTGACCCCAAATACGGTCAAGCTCGGTGGCAAAATCATCCGCAGGCATATCATATTTACTGCGCCACATGGCACCAGTGTCTGCGTAACCAAGCTCTTTTGCACCTTCATTTGTCAGTGCAACTTGTTGTTCATACAGTGGGCGCATCGGTTTTGAAACTTGACGCCAGCCTTGCCATAAATCAAGCAGTTCATTGTAATCACGGCTGCTTGCCATTTTTGCCGTCATATCACCTAAGCTTAAGCAGCTGCCGTCATCTTTACAGTATTTACCTTTGCCATATAAACCGCCTAGCTCAGCAATGAGTTGCGAAAGTTTTGCTGTTTTTTCTGCGTCTTGAGGTGCAGGTAACGTTAATGCCAGTTTTAGTTTATTTAGTTTGCGGCGCGCATCGTAATCAAGTTCTAATTCGTCAAACTTTGCAGCTTCATTAGCAAGGCGAACGACAGCTTCGGTCATTTTGCGGTTTACTTCAGCTGATAATGCAGCTGTATCATGGGTGATAAAGTTTGCGTAAATCCATTCAGCACGGCTTGATTCTAAATAAAGCGCATTGAGTTCTTGTTCGGTTTTATCAATAAATGCATGGGCATCTTTTGCGTTTACAGGGGGTGGTGTTACAGCCGTTGTATTGTTTTTTGCTGTTTCTTGGTTGCAGCCAGATAGTGCTAAGGTACTTGCCACCATTAAGGCGCTTAAACTGAGCTTAAACTGTGGAGTAGTCATGTTGTGACCCTTATATTTGTTATTTGTCGGGTAGGATAATAGCAGCGTCTGTCACTTAGGCAAAATTTATCAAGTGAGTTGGTGAAAGTCAGGCGATGTCGACAGTGACATTGTATTTATAAAAGGATCGGTCATAATTGAAGCTAGTCATTTTCATTAATTAAAAGGATAGTTTCCATGTCAGTGTTCATATTATTACTGGTCGTGGTGATAGTTATTTTTGCGGTAAAAGATATTCGCATTAGCTTAATTAGTCGCCCTGCATTTAAGTTTTTCAAAAAAGTCCTTCCTCCATTATCGCAAACCGAGCGTGAAGCGATGGAAGCGGGGGATGTTTGGTGGGATGGAGAGCTATTTAGTGGTAACCCTGATTGGCAGATGTTACATAGCTACCCTAAACCAGAGCTCAGTGAAAAAGAGCGAGCGTTTTTAGATAGCGAAGTTGAAACATTGCTTGCGATGCTAGATGACTATCAAATAGTGCAAAAAGACAAAGACCTGCCAAAAGAAGTATGGGATTACTTAAAGGTAAAGGGCTTTTTTGCACTTATTATTCCAGAAGAATTTGGCGGTCGTCAGTTCAGTGCAATAGCAAACTCTACGATAGTGGCAAAAATTGCGACCAAAAGCTTAACGGCGGCGGTCACTGTTATGGTACCTAATAGTTTAGGTCCGGGTGAGCTTTTACTGCATTACGGTACCAAAGAACAGCAACAACGGTGGCTACCAACGCTTGCGACTGGCGAAGACGTCCCGTGTTTCGCGCTTACAGGCCCTGAAGCGGGCTCTGATGCCGGCAGCATTCCTGATTCAGGCGTGGTCTGTAAAGGTAATTTTAATGGTGAAGAAGTCGTTGGCTTACGTCTAAATTGGTCAAAGCGTTATATAACATTAGCGCCTGTGGCAACAGTACTTGGTCTTGCTTTTAAAATGTATGACCCTGATGGTTTATTAGGCAAGCACAAAGAGCTGGGTATTACCTGTGCGTTGATCCCAACTGACCATCCAGGTGTTGAAACAGGCGAACGTCATTTTCCACTTAATATGGCATTTATGAACGGCACGACATACGGCAAAGATGTGTTTATTCCATTAGATTGGATTATCGGTGGGCAACAAGGCGCAGGCCGTGGTTGGCGTATGTTGGTTGAGTGTTTGAGTGCTGGCCGAGGAATTTCATTGCCAGCACTAAGCAGTGCGACTGGGCATTTATGCGCGCGTATGACGTCAGCATATACCATGGTGCGTCAACAATTCGGTTTATCAATTGGCCAATTTGAGGGGGTTCAAGAAGCCCTAGCGCGGATAGGTGGATTAACTTATAGCTTAGAAGCTTGTAGGTTAATGACTGCAGGCGCAATTGATCTTAAATTAAGCCCGTCAGTGGTTACGGCTATTGCTAAATACCATATGACCGAAATGGGCCGTACCGTTATGAACGATGCCATGGATATCCACTCTGGTAAAGGGATTCAAGTTGGCCCTAATAACTACTTAGCTCATGGTTATATGGGAATTCCTGTTTCCATTACTGTGGAAGGAGCCAATATTCTAACTCGCAACTTGATGATTTTTGGTCAAGGGGCTACACGATGCCATCCATTTGTGCTTAAAGAAATGGAAGCCGCGGCAATGGAAGACGAAGATGTTGCATTAAAAGAGTTTGATGCATTATTGCTACAGCATATTCTTTTTGCCGCTACTAATGCTGGGATGGCGTTTATTCATGGCTTAACGCGTAGCTTCTTTGCAAAATCGCCTGTTTGTGGTGCAACCGCTAATTATTATAAACAGCTTGGTAGAATGAGCCGAGGTTTAGCGTTTTGTACAGATGTAGCCATGCTTATTTTAGGCGGTGAGCTTAAACGTAAAGAGATGATTTCTGCTCGTTTAGGTGATGTACTGAGTCATCTTTATCTTGCATCAACGGTATTAAAGCGCTTTGAAGACGAGGGTCGTCAGCAAGCTGATTTAGCATTTGTGCAATATTCTGTAGAGCGCTCTCTGTTTGAAATTGGCCAAGCGTTTGATGGTTTCTTTAAAAACTTCTCAAACCCAGTGGTTAACTTCTTATTAAAACGCATTGTTTTTCCACTGGGGAATCATTATCACCGACCTAGTGATGATATTGCACAAACAGTGTGTGAACACATGACGCAGCCGGGCGTATTTAGGAACCGTTTAACTCATTTATGTTATATCGACGATAATGCTGGCACTGGGGTAATGGAAAACGCCTTTATTGCTATGCATGACACGGCGAATGCATTTAAGCGATTAAAAAAATGGCAACGTGAAGGAACTCTGAACCGTAACGCTGATATTGCAACAGCGATTAATGACGCAATTGAAAAACAACTTATTACTGCCGAGGAAGGGCAAAGGCTCGATGAAGCAAATGAGTTGAGAAAACAAGCTATTGCAGTAGATAACTATAAACAAGGTGAGCTATAAATAAAAAAGCCTCAGCAGTAGCGAGGCTTTAGATTTTAACTTTGTCTTATCTGGCAAATGGGTCGGCGTTTATTTTATCAACGTACCATTTGCCTTTTTTACGCACCATTTTTACGCTACGCATATCATCTATTTTGTCACCGTTAAAATAACCAGTGAAAATTAAGTTAATGTTGGCTTTATCCCCGTACTGCTCGCGCAGACTCATATTAGTCATATCAACTTCGATAACAACTTCATCGTACTGCATGTTAACTAAGTTTCGCGCAAATTGCTTTGCGGTACCGTATGATTTCATAATACGTGCAAGCTTTGGTGTCGCCATTGTCATCGCTTTACTGAGGTCTTTAGCATTATAAAGCGTGTCAAAGTAAAGCGCAGCACTTTCGCCAGGAGTATTGTTTTCACCAGAAGGGATGCCATCATCGCCACAGCCTTGCAGCATGAGCGCACAAAAAAATGTGCAAATAGTTAGAAATAATTTCATTCGCAATAGTTGAATTATTATTGATGATTTAGTGTGAGACTAAACGAGGAATATGTAAAGTTAATCACATATAATAGTTGTTTATTTGGCTATAAATAATAAAAAAGGATGCTAATTAGCATCCTTTTAAATGTACAGTTGTTACTACTGTACTAGTTCTTGCTCTGAGAACTCTTCAGCAAATAATGGGCTAGATAAGTAGCGTTCAGTTGCACTTGGTAAAATAACTACAATATTTTTGTCTGCGTTTTCAGGTAGTTCAGCAATGCGTTTTGCTGCAACCACTGCAGCACCAGATGAAATGCCGACTAAAATACCTTCATCTTTCATTAACTGGTGCGCCATAGCAATAGCATCTTCGTTAGAAACTTGCTCAGCGGCATCGATAACATCTAAATCTAAGTTGCCAGGAATAAAGCCAGCGCCGATACCTTGGATTTTATGAGGCCCTGGCGTTACGTCCTCCCCAGCTAATGTTTGGCTAATAACAGGAGAGTTTGTAGGTTCTACCGCAATTGATTTTACATCTAAGCCTTTTTCAAGCTTTAGGTAGCGGCTTACACCAGTAATTGTACCGCCAGTACCTACACCCGCTACGAAGAAATCTACTTTACCGTCAGTTGCATTGAAAATTTCAGGGCCTGTTGTTTCAAAGTGAATTTTAGGGTTCGCAGGGTTTTCAAATTGTTGTAACAGAATGAATTTAGTTGGATCGCTTGCTTGGATCTCTTTTGCTTTTTCGATTGCGCCATTCATACCTTTAGCACCCTCGGTAAGTACTAAATTAGCGCCTAGAGCTTTTAATAGTTTACGACGTTCTAAGCTCATTGTATTAGGCATAGTAAGTGTAAGCTTATAACCGCGAGAAGCTGCAACAAACGCTAGTGCTATACCTGTGTTACCTGAGGTCGGCTCAATTAGTTCTTTATCTTGCGTTAATTGCCCAGACTTTTCGGCTTCCCAAATCATTGATGCACCAATGCGGCATTTAACACTGAAGCTTGGGTTACGAGATTCAATTTTAGCGAATACATTACCAGATGTAACTCGATTAAGTTTTACCAGTGGTGTATTACCAATGCTGAGTGAATTATCTTCAAAAATTGTAGACATAGTGGTCCCTTGGGTGCAATTTGTTCAATCGGGATCGAATTATAGCAATCGATCTGTAATAGCTACACTTTACTGCTCAATAAAAAAAACTAAAGTAAAGTTTGGGTATAAGATATACCCAAACCAACTCAAAATA
>NZ_MXQF01000020.1 GCF_002165575.1 Pseudoalteromonas sp. A601 | reverse complement strand
TAAAGTTTGGGTATAAGATATACCCAAACCAACTCAAAATACAGAATTCAGCGTTTCACAGGGGCTTAATATCAAGGCGTTATTTTGCAAGAATGGTAGTCCCTTTTAAGAAGTAATAACGATGAGAGTAAGTTCCTGTGAAACGCCCTACGGGTTGGTTTAAAAGCGATTAATACTGCGTTATTGATTTTAACAATAGAACCACTATTATTTGCAATCAATGCCTTGCCTAAATCGCTTTTAACTCCAACTGAGGCTCGTATCTTGAGATGGTTTGGGTATAGATCTATTCGGCTTATAATAAAATGAAATTAACTTTTAAGTTTTGTATGTTTTTTGTTATTAAAATTCTTTTTATAATGCAGTTGTGATTTATTAATGTGCCTTCAGCACGGGTTATACATATGTCAGTGATATTTTAGTTTGATGTTTATCTACATGCTCACATTCCTAGTTGTCTTTTTAATGTAATCCAATAGCCAACCAGACACCTACTGCTATCATTAAGCTGCCAGCGATTGCGTTCATCCATTTGATATTATCGCCGCGGTTTAAAAATAAGCGTAAACTTTTACCACCCGTTGCATAGGCCATCATACAAACAAATTCACTAACAAGTATTATAGCAACCAAAATACTCAGTTGAGGAGCAATAGCATAGTCAATGTTAATAAAAGGGGGCAGTAACGAGATCATAAAAGCCCAACCTTTGGGGTTAGCCATAGCAGTCACCAACCCTTGGCTAAATAATGTTTTGCGACTTATTTTACTCTTTTGATGATTATCTAGATTGAGTTTAGCCTCATCGCGCCACATGCTAATGCCTATAAAGACTAAATATGCGCCGCCGGCCCATTTTACGATTGAAAATGCCTGCGGGTAATTTAACATGATACTTGCCACGCCTAATACGGCAGCTATAGCTACTAGGGCTACACCAAGTAACTCACCTAGCATCATCCACATAGTCCGTCTGACGCCAATACTCATACCGAGTGTCATTGCTAGTGTCATACACATACCGGGTGTGATTGAAACAAAAAAGAATGTTGGTATAAATGCCGCCAGTATTGCTAAATCAAACATCAAGTTATCCACTGAAAATTATCTGGACATGACAATATCAAGATCTTGCGCTCTAAACCAAGAAATCGGCTATGTTTATAGCAAAAAATATAAAGCAGCAAAGCAGCAGTGCGACATCTTTTGGCTAGTAGCATTAAATAGCTTGGTATTTTGAATATATTTTTGCTTTGTGCGGTGCTTTGAATTAGGATCAAATTAGTTTAAAACCAAGAACTAATGGCCTGTGTCTAGATTATTAATTTTACTTACTGCTATATTCTTCAGCTATTCGATTAAAGCTGTTGAAGTTACTGATTTATATCAAGATATACTTAAGGTTGAAGATAAATCCCGAGATGCACGTTTAACGGCAAGTCGTGCTGCACTATTAAACGTTTTGGTAAAGGTAAGTGGTGATCCGTATGCAGATCAAAACCCGCTTGCTAAACGGCGTAGTAAAGATATCTCTGATTATATGCTTAAATTTGAGTATGATGAGAAAACAGACGGCACACTTCAACTTGTTGTAAAATTTGAAGCTAATAAAATTAATGCCTTGATTAAGGAGCTTAACCTGCCACTATGGGGAACACGTAGACCTTTAGTTGCAATCTGGTTAGCAATCGAAGATAACTGGCGGCGAGAGCTTGTAACCCAAGAAAGTTACCCGCAACTTGAACAGCTTATTTACGACACTGCCGCTCGCCGTGGGTTACCTGTTGTTGTCCCGTTACTTGATCTACAAGACAGAGCACTCGTTGGTATCCCTGAAGTGTGGGGTAATTTTTCTGAGCCAGTAGAACAAGCATCAAGCAGATACAGAGCGGAGCGAAGTATTACTGCACGTTTATATACGCAGCAAGATAGCGAAAACTGGGTACTTGATTGGCGTTTTACAAACGATGACTTATTTGAAGCAAATCGTTTAACGGGCGATAAGCAACAAACCATTGCTTTAATGATAGATAGCTTAGCAGCAGGGCTTGCCGCTGAGTATGCTGTCGATCCAAATTCTTCAGGGCAACTTGCTCAAGCAATCTTTAAACTTAAAGGCACGCAAAGTTTTGTTGATATTGAACTTGCAAAAAGACGATTGGAAAGTTTAAGTGTGGTTACAAAAGTAGTAATCCGTTCACGTGATAGCCAAACGATTTACTTTGAAGTTAATCACACTGGTTCTTTAAGTGACTTTAAAAAAGCGTTGGAGTTAGACCGTACATTTGAAGCGTTTGTTGATCCTAGAGCTTTTTATCAGGTTGCTTCTGAGAATGATCTTGATTATCAATGGGTCGGCTTATAATGCAGGCATTAGAGCCGGTGCAAATGGCGCTTCCAGTTACACTGCCTGACGATGAAACGTTTGCATCGTATTTTGGTGGTGAGAACTCCTTGGAAGTAAGCCACTTAAAAAATGCCTTTAAAAGCCTTGCGACCACGTTTCAATATACTTATTTGTGTGGGCTAGGTGATTCTGGTAAATCTCATTTATTATATGCTACCTGTATTCATGCGCAAGAACGTGGTTTATCAACTATGTTGCTGTCAATGCGTGAAGTAATTGATTTTGGCCCTATGGTGCTAGATGGCTTAGACGCATTAGATGTATTGTGTATAGATGACGTGCACTTAGTTGCGGGTAATGATGCTTGGGAAAAAGCATTATTTAACTTCTTTAACCGTTTTAACGAACCTGGTAAGTGTCTAGTGGTCACCGCGGATTTACTCCCTGATATGCTTAATATCACACTGCCGGATTTGGTTTCTCGGCTGAAATGGGGAACGACGTTTCAGATTCGTTCAATGAGTGATGATGATAAGGCTGAAGCGTTAGTAAAACGTGCAAATATGCGAGGACTTGAACTTAGTGATGAATGTGCTCGTTTTTTATTAACCCGCCTAAGCCGTGACATGAGAGCGCTATTAGATGTGCTGGATAAGCTTGACCATGCGTCTATGGCTGCGCAACGAAAACTCACTATTCCTTTTATAAAGTCTGCATTAAAGTTGTAAAAAACGTATTTCCTCGCTTTTAGACGCATGTTATTTAGAAAGAATTCAATAAGATTAGTATAAAGCCTAGAATCTAGTCCTTGCTTTCAGTTATCATTAGTCAACAAAATTGTAATCACCTTCTGTGAAAGATCAGGTACCGAATGAACTTAGAAAATATATTAGCGCAAGCACTTGAGGCAGTTGCCAGTGCCAATGAAATCGCGCAGCTTGAAGATATCAGGGTTAATTATCTTGGTAAAAAGGGCGAAATCACCAGTTTATTAAAAACGCTTGGTAAAATTGCGCCTGAAGAGCGTAAAGAAGCCGGTCAAGTTATCAATCAAGCAAAACAAGATGTACAAGTCGCGATTAACGAAAAACGCGAATTACTTGCTAGCAAAGCACTTGAAGAAAAACTTGCCGCAGAAACAATTGATGTAACATTACCAGGACGCGTTATGCCTACTGGTGGCCTTCACCCAGTGACACGTACAATTGAGCGTATTGAAAGCTTTTTTGGTGAATTAGGCTTTGCTGTTAAATCTGGCCCTGAAGTTGAAGATGATTTTCATAACTTCGATGCGCTAAATATTCCTGAGCATCATCCAGCGCGTGCAGATCACGATACCTTCTATTTTAATCCAAAGCTTGTGTTACGTACCCAAACAAGTGGTGTACAAATACGTACTATGGAAACCGAACAGCCGCCACTTAGAATTATTTCTCCGGGTCGTGTTTATCGTAATGATTATGACCAAACACACACACCAATGTTCCATCAGGTTGAAGGCCTAATGGTCGATACAGATGTAAGTTTCACAGAGCTTAAAGGTATTTTGCACGATTTCTTGCGTAACTTCTTTGAAGAAGACATGGAGATTCGTTTCCGTCCATCTTACTTCCCATTTACTGAACCGTCAGCTGAAGTAGATGTGATGGGTAAAAATGGTAAATGGTTAGAGGTATTAGGTTGTGGCATGGTTCACCCTAATGTACTTAAATCAGTGGGTATTGATCCTGAAAAATACACCGGTTTTGCCTTTGGTATGGGTGTAGAGCGTTTAACTATGTTGCGCTATGGCGTAAATGACTTACGTGCGTTTTTCGAAAACGATTTAAAATTCCTAAACCAGTTCCGTTAAGAGTGAAGATATAAAATGAAATTTAGTGAAAAGTGGTTAAGAGAGTGGGTAAATCCTGCAATTGACACGCAGGCTCTTTCGGAACAGTTATCGATGGCTGGCCTTGAAGTTGATGCTGTAGAGCCAGCGGCTGACGAGTTTAACGGTGTTGTGGTTGGTGAAGTTGTTGAATGTGGTCAACATCCTGATGCAGACAAATTACGTGTAACAAAAATCAATGTTGGTGGCGATGAGCTACTTGATATTGTGTGTGGCGCACCAAATTGTCGTCAAGGTATTAAGGTTGCAGTAGCAACTGTAGGTGCAGTATTACCGGGCGACTTTAAAATTAAGAAAGCCAAGCTTCGTGGCCAACCATCTCACGGCATGTTATGTGCGTTTGTTGAGCTAGGTATTAGTGAAGAAGGCGATGGCATTATGGAATTGCCATTAGATGCGCCTGTAGGCACTGATTTACGTGAATATTTAGGCCTTGATGACAATATCATTGATGTTGATTTAACCCCTAACCGTGGTGACTGCCTTGGTATTAAAGGGATTGCCCGTGAAGTCGGTGTGCTTAACAGTATTGATGTTAAAGCGCTAGAAATTCCAGCAGTTAAAGCCACAATTGACGATAAAGTATCAATTGAATTAGTTAACGAAGATGCCTGTCCTCGTTATTTAGGCCGCGTGATTAAAGGCATTAACCTTGATGCAGAAACGCCGCTTTGGATGGTAGAAAAACTACGTCGTAGTGGTATTCGTTCAATCGACCCTGTGGTTGATGTAACTAATTTTGTGTTGCTTGAGCTAGGCCATCCAATGCATGCATTTGACTTAAATGCGATTGAAGGCGGTATTAAAGTTCGCAGTGCAAATGCAGGTGAAGAACTTGTTCTTCTTGATGGCAACACAGCAAAACTTAACGAATCAACTTTGGTTATTGCCGATCACAATAAAGCGTTAGCAATTGCCGGTATTTTTGGTGGCGAGCAATCAGGTGTAACAGAAAAAACCGCTGATATTTTATTAGAAAGCGCATTTTTCAACCCAATTGCAATTGCAGGTCAAGCTCGTAGCTACGGCCTACATACGGATGCATCACACCGCTATGAGCGTGGTGTTGATTTTGCACTGCAACATGATGCTATGGAACGTGCGACTGCATTATTACTTGATATTGTAGGTGGTGAGGCCGGCCCAGTTGTTGAAGCCGTTGCTAAAGACAAGTTACCAAAAGTAACAGAAGTACGCCTACGCCGTGAACGTCTAGACCGCGTAATAGGCCATCACATTGCTGATGAAAAAGTAACGGATATCCTAACGCGCTTAGGTCTTGATGTGAAAATTGTTGATGGTGTGTGGAGTGCTGATGTACCAAGCTACCGCTTTGATATTCGTATCGAAGAAGATTTAATTGAAGAAGTAGCGCGTGTATTTGGTTACAACAGTATTCCAAATGTAGCGCCTACAGCTAAATTGAAAATGACAACGCATAATGAAGCCACCATTGCCGTGAATAAATTTCGCAATGCACTTGTTACACGTGGTTATCAAGAAGCCATTACTTACAGTTTTGTTGATCCAAAAGCACAAACTATTTTGCACCCAGACAGCGATGCACTTATCTTACCGCATCCGATCTCAAGTGATATGTCAGCAATGCGTGTAAGCTTAATGCCAGGATTATTAGCATCATTGGTTTATAACCAAAACCGTCAGCAGCCTCGTATTCGTTTATTCGAACATGGTCTTAAATTCTTACGTGATGAAAACGCAGAAAACGGCGTTAACCAAGTGGCAGTTATTGGTGGTGTTATTACGGGCCTTGCTCATGGTGAGCATTGGGTTGAAGAAAAGCGTAATGTTGATTTTTATGATTTAAAAGGTGATGTTGAAGCATTACTTTCATTAACTAATGATATAAATCGTTTTGAGATCAAAGCAGAGCAATCTGATGGTTTACACCCAGGTCAATCTGCTGCTATCTACGTTGATGGCAAAAAAGTAGGTTTCTTTGGTGCCATTCACCCGCAAGTACAAAAATCGCTAGATATTAATAATGCGGCTTATGTATTTGAAATTGAAATGTCAGCAATTGAAAAAAGAAATTTACCTGAAGCTGTAGGGGTATCTAAGTTCCCTTCAAACCGCCGCGACATCGCTATTTTAGTGGAAGATCAGGTGAAATCTGGCGACATTTTATCAGTGATAGAAAAAGTTGGCGGAAATCAATTGGTTGACCTAAACTTATTCGATGTGTATAAGGGCAAAGGTATTGAGCCAAATTATAAGAGTTTGGCGATTGCTCTAACACTGCAGGCGGTTGATAGAACACTCGAAGAGAAAGATATCAATCAGGTAGTTGATAACGTGGTGGCCGCACTGGCCGAACAGTTTAATGCATCGTTGAGGGACTAGATATGGCGCTTACTAAAGCCGACATAGCTGAACACCTATTTGAAAAACTCGGGATCAATAAAAAAGATGCCAAAGATTTAGTTGAAGCGTTTTTTGAAGAAATCCGCTCAGCGCTTGAAAAAGGCGAGCAGGTTAAGCTCTCTGGATTTGGTAACTTTGATCTTCGTGACAAAAAAGAAAGGCCAGGACGTAATCCGAAAACAGGAGAAGATATTCCTATTTCGGCGCGTCGAGTGGTCACTTTTAGACCGGGTCAGAAATTAAAGACTCGTGTCGAAGTAGGCACTAGCAAAGCAAAATAAAAAAAGGCAGCGTAAGCTGCCTTTTTCTTTTCTAACTGGTGAGATATTAAAACCCTCGTGGTGATACAAATTGGCCGCTTTGAATGCTGTCGTAGGTTTGCTGCGCCAATGTCTCTAAACTGTTTAAACTTTTACCAGTGGCCGTTATCTTGTGCTCAATTGGTAAAATATCAATATTTGTAATGCCTGATAATTGAGCGACGCGGGCAAAGGTATATGCGTGTTTATATTTTTCGTGTTTGTTAAATAAACTCACTAAGGTTGTATACACTTCAGGATTTGGAGTCTGTTGTGATTCATTGAGCTCCAACGTTTTGTAGAGTAAATCAATGGTTTTTTCTTCATCAAACTTAATGTAGTAAGATGCTAAGAAAAATTGCATCTGTGCATCTTGCGTTACACTTGGATCATCTTCAAGTGCTAAAAGTTTAGTCAATGCAGACTGATCATTATTGCGAGACCAATGATAATAAAGTAACCCAGGGTGATTAGTGCCCTTAGTATCTTGATAAATTCGTGTCATCTCTTTAATGCTTGTTAAATGACCTTCAACACGGGAGGTGGTTTTTTCTTTGAGTTTGATGTGTTCAATTTTTGCCGCAAGTGATACGCATTGACTGTACTGTTCAAAGCCTTGTAGTAGCAAGTATTTGTTTTCTTCAGTGGGTTGTTTATATTCATGGTAACGTGCCATGATCACATCCGCGCGTTGTTTCTTACAATGACTGTCTTTGTTTAAATCGTTACATAACCCAGGGGTTTCTTTACACACCTTTGCTTGCGTAAGCGGCTCTTCACACCCGGTTAGTACTAATAAACTCAATAATAAACTTGCCCTGAGCAACATCCCTCAATCCCACAGTAATAATTTCTTATTTATTCTAACGCAATGAATTGCTCTGTAACAGTGGAGAATAAAGTGAGTTTAAATTAGAATAGCCATGCCCATAGTGGCGAATTGCTCTCACATGCTTAATTCGCATTATGGTTATCCGTTCAAAAATTGTTTAATTAGGTAAAAAACATGACCTCATCTCACGAGTTAGAATATACAAATAGCTGGCAAGAGCGCCAAGATTACGCAGAAAGCATGCAACCGATTATTGGTAAACTTTACCGTAGTCGCGGTGTTGAAATTGCAGTGTATGGTCGTCCGCTTGTTAATGCGAGCACCATTGATATCATTAAATCTCATAAAACAGTGGCGCAGTTTGAAGGTACTAAATTACGTTTACGCGAAAGCTTCCCGTTTTTAGAAGCCATCAGCAAAATGGATTTAAACTCAGCACGTATTGATATTGGTAAACTTGCTTATGGTTATTTATTTAACGATGCTGCTAAAGGTCGTTCAATTGAAGATTATCTAAATGATGAATTAGCTGAAATCATTAACTCAAAAGCAAAAGAGCCTCGTGATGTCGTACTATATGGTTTTGGCCGTATTGGCCGTTTATTAGCGCGTTTGCTAATCGAAAAATCAGGCCCGTATGCTGACTTACGCTTACGTGCAATTGTTGTGCGTGGTGGTAAAGAGGGTGACCTTGAAAAACGTGCAAGCCTTTTACGTCGTGATTCAATTCATGGACCATTCAATGGCTCTATCACCATTGATAAAGAGCGTAATGCAATTAAAGCAAATGGTAGCTACATCCAAGTTATCTATGCTAACTCGCCAAGTGAAGTGGATTACACAGCTTACGGTATTGAAAATGCATTAGTTGTTGATAACACGGGTATCTGGAAAGATGAAGCAGGCCTTGGTCAACACCTAGAGTCAAAAGGTGCTGCAAAAGTATTATTAACAGCCCCTGCAAAAGGTAATATCAAAAATATCGTTTATGGTGTAAATAACCAAGATATCCTACCTGAAGATAAGATTGTGTGTGCGGCAAGCTGTACGACAAACGCAATTACACCAACACTTAAAGCATTAAACGATAAGTTTGGTATTAACAACGGTCATGTTGAAACGGTGCATTCTTATACCAATGACCAAAATTTGATTGATAACTATCATAAAGCTGAGCGTCGTGGCCGTGCCGCTGCACTTAACATGGTAATCACCGAAACCGGCGCTGCGAAAGCAGTATCAAAAGCGCTACCAGAACTTGAAGGTAAGCTGACAGGTAATGCTATCCGTGTTCCGACGCCAAATGTATCTTTAGCCATTTTGAATCTGAACTTAGCAAAAGGCACCTCAGTAGAAGAGTTAAACTCTTTCTTACGTGATGCTGCCCTGCATTCTGATTTACGCGACCAAATTGATTACACCGCCTCTACAGAAATCGTATCAACTGACTTAGTCGGTAGCCGTTACGCCGGTGTTGTTGATTCACAAGCGACAATTGTTGATGGCAACCGTGTTGTACTTTATGTTTGGTACGATAATGAATTTGGCTATAGCTGTCAGGTTGTGCGTTGTATGCGTGATATGGCTGAGGTTTCATTCCCAAGCTTGCCACGTTAATCTGTAATAGCTATAAATATTTACAAAAAGCCAGCGAATGCTGGCTTTTTTAATCGTGAACTTTTTCCAAATCTCTAAGCGTGTGGTAGGCTGTTTCTAGTTTGCTACATTTTACTAACAAAGCATCCCTTGCAATGGGGTGTTGCTTAATTTCTAACTGACAAGCGACTGACTGTTAGGAGTTATTTTTAACCTAAAGGTTTATTTTAGATGAAAATCACCAGTAATTTTGACAGTGGTAACATCAATGTTATTGAAGCCACTGATCCATTAAACATACAGCTTGAGATCAACAAAGATCACGAGTCTGATTTTTTCCAATGGTTTCATTTCCGTCTCGAGACCACCCCTTTTCAAAATCATAAACTACACATTAATAATCTTGAAAACTCAGCTTACCCAGATGGCTGGGTAGGGTACCATGCCGTTGCATCTTATGACCGTCAAACATGGTTTCGTGTGCCGTCAAACTACGAAGAGGGCACATTAAGCTTTGAGATTGAGCCTGAATGCGGCACGGTATATTTTGCTTACTTTGCACCTTACAGTTACGAGCGCCACCTTGACTTAATTACGTGGGCACAAAGCCAAGAAGCATGCCAGCTAGAAACTTTAGGTGAAACACTCGACGGCCGTGATATGAGTGTATTACGCATTGGTGGTGATAGCGATGAGAACAAAAAAACAATTTGGATCACCGCACGTCAACACCCTGGCGAAACCATGGCTGAATGGTTTGTTGAAGGCGTATTACATAAGCTACTCGATGACGAAGACCCACACGCAGCGGCGTTACTTTCAAAAGCAGTATTCTATATAGTGCCAAACATGAACCCAGATGGCAGTGCTCGTGGACACTTACGTACTAATGCTAAAGGGGTTAACTTAAATCGTGAATGGCAGACACCAAGTATGGAAAATAGCCCTGAAGTGTACTTAGTGCTTAATAAAATGCGTGAAACAGGTTTAGACATGCATTTAGATATCCACGGTGATGAAGCTATCCCGTATAACTTCTTTGCTGGTAGCGAAGGTATCCCATGTTATGACGAACGCTTAAAAGGTTTAGAAGATAGCTTTAAAGCAGCAATGCATATCGTAACACCTGAATTTCAGGATGTTCATGGCTATGATAAAGACGAACCTGGTCAAGCTAACTTAACGGTTGGCTCTTCTGCGGTTGCACAGGAGTTTAATGCACTTGCTTACACCGTTGAAATGCCATTTAAAGATAATGATGGCTTACCGGATCCAGATTATGGCTGGTCTGATCGCCGCTCTTATCAGTTTGGTCAAGATACGTTAGCAGCAATTGTTAATGTGGTTGATAAGCTTAGATAAGACCTAAGTTATGGGTATTGGCTAAGGCTGATGCCCATTACAATATGAGCGATAACTTTATTATAAATTCAGTAGGAAACTCTTTAGTTGTTCAAATGTAAAACAAAAAAGTTTAATAATATTTTATAGAGTCTGTGCGGATAGTTGAATAAATTAGTAATTATGAAAATTAAGTGTTAACTAAACTGGTTGGTTTAAGTTAATATGCAAAAACAATGAAAATTAGTTTTATATTCGTCGCGCATTCTGAGTAACTGAAGCAGAGTATCGTAACTAAAAATAAAAAATATAATTATAGAGGATATCCATGGAAGCTTTTGTAAGTGCCGTTAATGACGTGGTTTGGAGTAGCGCACTCATATACTTATGCCTAGGCGCAGGTCTATTTTATTCAATTTTAACTCGCTTTGCGCAAGTTAGACACTTTAAAGAAATGTGTAAACTGTTACTCACTTCTAACCGTTCCACTACGGGTATTTCATCTTTTCAAGCGCTAGCTGTATCGTTATCTGGCCGTGTAGGTGTAGGTAACATTGCCGGTGTGGCTGCTGCTATTGGCTTTGGTGGTCCAGGTGCCATTTTTTGGATGTGGATTGTTGCATTTTTAGGTGCGAGTACTGCTTATGCAGAGTCTACATTAGGGCAAATTTATAAAACAGAAGAAGACGGCCAATATCGTGGTGGCCCAGCTTATTATTTTGATCGTTGTCTAGAGCAAAAGTGGTTAGGTATTCTATTTGCTGTTTCTGCAATCATTGCCTGTGGAGTATTTTTACCTGGTGTTCAAGCCAATGCCGTTGGTAACGCGTTTACCCAAGTGTTTGGTAATGGTGAAATGGTAACAACGAGTTTTGGTGAAGTTGGTACATTTAAGCTTGTAGCATTAGCCATTATTTTAATTGTGTTAGCCTTTATTATTTTTGGTGGCATTAAGCGTATTGCAAACTTTACCCAAATAGTTGTGCCATTTATGGCGCTTGGTTACATTGTATTAGCGTTGATCGTTGTATTTTTAAACGTGGATAAAGTACCGGGTATCTTCTCATTAATTATTTCGGATGCATTCACTGCACAAGCTGGTTTTGGTGCTGCGATAGGTTGGGGTGTAAAACGTGGTATTTACTCTAACGAAGCAGGTCAAGGTACAGGCCCGCATGCAGCGGCTGCTGCAGAAGTTGAACACCCAGCACAGCAAGGCTTAGTACAAGCTTTTTCTGTGTATGTAGATACTATATTTGTATGTACAGCGACTGCATTAATGATATTAATTACTCAACAATATAATGTTGTTGGTGAACTACCTGCAGGGCAATTTATTGTACAAAATGTTGATGCTGCAACTGAAGTTGGCTCAGCTGCATTCACTCAAATGGCTTTATTTAGTGTATTTGGTGGTTTTGGTGAGGCCTTTGTTGGTGTTGCTTTGTTCTTCTTCGCATTTACAACAATACTTGCGTATTACTACATAGCAGAAACCAATGTGGCTTACTTAAATCGCTATTTTAAAGGCAGCATCCCACTTTTAATCGTTAAGTTGGTTATTATGTTTATGGTGGCATACGGTATGGTTAATAATTCTGGTTATATCTGGAGCATTGGTGATATCGGTGTGGGTTTGATGGCTTGGATCAATATTGTCGGGATATTGGCTATTTTCTTTGTTGCTAAGCCTGCTCTGAACTGTTTACGCGATTACGAAGAACAAAAGAAAGCCGGTGGTGAAATTATATTTGACCCCATTAAATTAGGCATTAAAAATGCGACTTTCTGGGAAAAACGCTTAGAACAAAAGAGAAAAGAAAAAAGCAATCTAGCAGACTAATGTATTTAATTTGTTGATATCACTGTGCGGCTTGCATTTTTTTCGAATCTTCACAATTGAGTGAAATTCAAAAAAGACATCGACTAATAAAACACGTACAATAAAGAGCGCCGCAAGGCGCTTTTTTTATGCGAAGTATGGAGAGATGTATGGCGATTGTTAGTTGTCCTAATTGTAATAAGTCGATATCAGATAAACATAAGCAGTGCCCTCACTGTGAAAATAATGTGGCAGAGCTTAACGACGAGCAACGCCAGCAATTAGCGCGTGAAAAACGCATTCAAAAACAGCAAATGTTTATGAACCACTCCTTTTTCGCATTATTTATATTCTTAGGTGGTTTCTTCTGCTTATATTTCTTACAGCCAGAGCCAAAAAGCGCCAATTGGTACGCATGTACCGCTGCGATTGGCATTGGTTGTATTTGGTATTTAATTAACCGCGTTATTTTAGTAACACTCAAGAAGAAAAAATGACATGAACATCGACAATCTTGTAAATAGCATTACCCCTGAATTATTTGAACGTTTGCAGTACGGCGCTGCAACAGGGAAATGGCCTGATGGCACAGTATTAAGTGACGAGCAAAAAGAGCAAACTGTACAGCTGGTTATGCTTTATCAAGCTAAAGTAGCCCAGTCGAACGAGCAATTCACCATTGGCTCAAATGGCGAAATGGTACAAAAAACCAAAGCACAACTACAAAAAGAATTCACCGCAGATAACGAAATAGCAAGGTTTAGTGAACATGATCTTTAAACACCTTTTTACCCCAAAATGGAAGCACCCAAAACAACAAGTTCGTTTAGAGGCGATTGAAAAATTAGATGTTGAGCGTGACGCAACCATTTTAAGTTCACTGGCACTGGATGATAATTCAGCCGAAATACGTAAAAAAGCACTTAATAAAGTAGATAATTTAGTACTTTGGTGGAAAGCATATAAGCAAGACCAAAGCTTAAAAGATTTAGCTGAACAGCATATCTCTAATGCGGTTTTAAATAACGAGCAATCACTTACCAAAGATATAAAGAATGAATACATAGAACGTTTTGCGCCGGTTAAAACTTTAGAAAAGCTCGCTTTTGCTGAAAAAGAGCTACAAGTAAGAGTTAAATTACTAAAGCGTTTAGCGAACCCTAAATTAACTGAAAAAGCCTTTAAAGAAGGGGCTGATGAACTACAGCAGCAGCTAGTTGAATTAGTTATAAATCAACAGTTAGCTAAAAGCTTAGTAAAACATGCTCAGGGTGAAGCTAAAACAGCCTTACAAACACATTTAGAAAATGAACGTTTAGCTGTCGAAATGCCGGTGCAAGTACACAATGAAACACGTGTTATTTTAGCCAAGCTCAATGCATTACGTGACAAACAAGATTATGAACAGGTAAATCAGCAAAACCAACTGTTAGTCGCCCAGTGGCAAGCAATAGAACTAAAGTGGCTAAATGCAGAACAAGTAGCTGTTTTAGATGAAAAGTACCAATCAATCACAGCAAAATTAGATGCGCATTTAGCGCAGCTTAATTCGCAGTATGAGCAGCAGCAAGCTCTATTAATACAACAGCAACATGAAGTGTTAGCGCTGGCTAACCTCGAAGCTTTAAGTGAAGAAATTGAGAATGCATTACAGCTTGGTTTAGAAACTCCAGAGCAAATACAACAAGACTGGTTAGATGCAAAGGTCGAACAAGCTCAAGTTGCTATTACGCAAAGTGAACTAGGTGATAGCGAGCAAAAAACACAAGTAGTAGGTAAACTGACTCAGTTGTTTAAGCAAGTTGCGCAATTACCACGATTAACTCAAGCAATTAGTGATTTTAAGCTTGCCTTTGATGCGCTAAATGCGATTCCTACTGAGGTTGATAAGAGTACATTTGACCAACTAAATAGTGATTTTGATAACGCTTTTAAAGCGGCAAATACGCCTTTAAAGCAATTACCAGTGTCATTACAAGGCCCTTTTAAAGCGCAATTAAAGGCGAAGAAGCAAGCCTGGCAAGAAGCCGTTGCGCCGTTGAGCACGCAACTGACAAAAAGCCAGCAACAGGCGAGCCGTAAAGGCCGTGATGTTAAACGCTTAATTGAACAAGGGCGCTTTAATGTTGCTTTTGGTGTATTTAAAGGCTTTATTGAGCTGTATGACACACTTACTCCTGCGTTTGCTCAGCAATTAGATAAACTTAAAGATGAACTTGAGCAACAGCTTGCCGATGCGCGCGATTGGCAAAAATACGCATCTGCACCTAAACGTGAAGAGTTACTAGCAGAGATTACAGCACAGCTCGAGCAACCATGTACAGATGCAAAAGCACGTGCTAACGAAGTGAAAACCTTACGTCGTCGTTGGAATGAGCTTGGCCGTTTAGACACAGAGCAAGAGCAGCTTCAAGGAAAAGAGTTTGATGAAAAAATTGAACTATTGTTTGCACCATGTCGTGAGCATTTTGCGCAATTAGAGCAACAACGTGAGCAAATTAAGCAACAGCGTGAAGCAGTCATTGTGCAAATGCAGGCACTTGCACAAACAGATACCAGCATTGATGGGTTTGAATGGAAAGACTATGAAAGCCAGTACAACCGCATAAACAAGGCATGGCGCAACGCTGGTAATGTTGAGCCTAAGGTGTATCGCGCATTACAACAGCAGTATAAACCGCATCAACAAGCTGTATTTAATGCACTTAATGCGTTTCATAAAGCAAATAGCGCAGCTAAAAATGCCTTAGTAGAGCAAGCACAGCAACTCAGCCAATCAGACGATTTAGCCAGCGCGTGTCAGCAGCTTAAAGAGCTACAGCAACAGTGGCAAAAAGTGGGGTTTGCGGGTGTTAAAGCTGAAAATGCGCTGTGGCAAAAGTTTCGTCAATTTAACGACCTAACCTTCGCTAAGCGCAGTGAAGAGTTCGCTCAACATAAAGAACAACAAGATGCCGACAATGCAATAATTGCTCAGCAATTAACTGAACTTGAAGATGCCCTTGGAGCGGTCAATCAAAAAGCGCAGTTGCTTGATTTAAAAACAAAAGTCACTGCATTGCCTAATGCAAAAGAACTGGCAAATAGAGTGAGCACATTGCTTAGCAATATTGATGCTAAGTTAGCCCAGTTGACAGAGCAAGCAGCAAAAGCTGATTTTGCTGCTTTGTTTAGCGCTCTTGAAAACCAACAGCCAATCCCGGCGCAATGGCAAGGCAATGCAAGTACAGCACTTTCGGTTGCACAGTTACTTATCCGCATGGAAATTTTAGCCAATGTAGCAAGCCCAGCAGGTAGTGAGCGTATGGCTGAGCAAGTTGCCATGTTGGATGATAAACACCGCGGTGAGCAGGCTGATTTACACTTTTATTTAAAACAATTGTTAGCGCTCAGTGAAGGTTCAGTTGATGCTGAGACACTAACGCGGTTAAAAACTGTTTTTAGTGTTTAGTAAATAAATACACTAAACAATAATAAAGTCGCATTTTGTGGCTTTATTTTTAAAGGAAGTTTCATGAAGTATATTTTATTAATTAGCTGCTTATTTTTGTCAGCATGCAATACCACCAATAGTGTGTCTGTTTATTCATTTACAAACAGTGAAATAGAGTCTGTTCTTAACCAGCAATTACCAAAGCTCAGTGAACAAGTTAAGTTGATGGGGTTGCCGGTACAATTTGATGTCAACGACCTTAGTGTAAATGTAGGCCCTGACAACCGTGATGTAGTGGTGCTGGGTGCTGATTCAAGTGCAATTATTAATGCCTTCGCTATTAAATACCCTGTGCGTCTGAAGCTACAGATAGAAGGTGCGCCATTTTATGACAGCGAGAAAAAGGCCGTATTTTTACGTAATGTAAAGTTACTGGATTCATCAATCGACGCAGGTGGCTTTAAAGGAAATTTAGGTGTACTCGATGATGAAGCAATGAAAGTTATTAATGGCTTTTTAGCAGTCAACCCTGTTTATACGCTTAATATGAATGACCCCAAAGTGGCATTATTAAGTAAACTGCCATTAGATATGAAAGTTGAGCAAGGTGCGATAAAACTCGTGCCGAGTATATAATAGGCGCAAGTCAGGTCGACAACCCCCTAATAACACATAGTTACAAAAAAGCCCTGATGTTCAGGGCTTTTTGATTCCAGGGGGAATTTTGCTAAGGGCTAAACTAGTTCACATCTGCGTAAAAACAACCAAAACCGGGCAGGGTTAACGTGTTGTCTGTTACAGTGCCAGTGTGATGAGCGAGCTCCTCATGAGTGTTAACTATTGTATTTCTCATTGTAAGAGATGCATTACTGCCAGCTAAGTTGAATACACATAGCATTGTCTGACCTTCAAAGCGACGATAGAAGGCAAGTAATGGCTCAGCTGTATCGATAAACTCAATGTCACCTTCAACTAATACAGCTTGGTTTTTTCGCCACGCCATAAATTCACGAAAAGCATTTAAAATAGAGTCGGAATTAGCATCTTGTTCATCTACTGCTTGCTTCTTATGATTCGCATCAACAGGCAACCAAGGTTTCGCTTGAGAAAACCCAGCTTGTTCGCAGTTATCATTATGCCAAGGTATCGGAGTACGACAGCCATCACGGCCTTTAAAGTTTGGCCAGAAGGTAATGCCGTATGGGTCTTGTAAGTCCTCAAATGCAACGTTTGCTTCACCAAGTCCTAGTTCTTCACCTTGATACATACAAACACTGCCGCGTAGTGAAGCTAATAGGGCACTGAGCATCTTACATTGCGCTGGATTAATACTGCTATCACTGCTCCAGCGGCTCGCAACACGTTCGACGTCGTGATTGCTAAACGCCCAGCATGGCCAGCCTTCAGTCATTCTATTCTCTAATGTTTCAACTGTTGTGCGAATATATTCACTGCTGTAGTCATTTGTAAGCAGCTCAAAGCTGTAACCCATGTGTAGCTTATCACCACCTGAAGTGTACTCCGCCATTGTAGCGAGAGAGTCTTCTGATGATATTTCACCTAACGACACCGTGCCCGGATATTTATTAAGTAAGTCACGAATATCCTGCATAAAGCTGATGTTTTCAGGCTGCGTGTTATTGTAGTGATGATATTGAAACGCATACGGGTTATCTTCACTAAAGCCGCGGCCTTGGCGTTTTTCAGGTGGCTTAGCAGGGTTGTCGCGTAGTTGTGAATCGTGATAGCAAAAGTTAATTGCATCTAACCTAAAGCCGTCTACCCCTTTTTTAAGCCAAAACTCTACGTTATCCAAAACCGCTTTACGAACATCTGGGTTATGAAAGTTTAGATCAGGTTGTTCAGTTAAAAAGTTATGTAAGTAATACTGACCACGACGCGGCTCCCACTGCCAAGCTGGGCCGCCAAAAATACTTAACCAATTATTTGGTTGTGTACCGTCTGGTTTTGAGTCTGCCCATACGTACCAGTCAGATCTGTCGTTAGTTTTGTCTTCACGGCTATCTAAAAACCATTGATGTTGGTCTGATGTGTGGCTCAATACTTGGTCAATAATAATTTTAATATCACGTTGATGAGCTTGAGCAATTAACTCATCAAAGTCATTTAAATCACCAAATAATGGGTCAATGTCACGATAATCACTAATATCATAGCCAAAGTCTTTCATTGGGGACTTAAAAAATGGTGAGATCCAAATAGCATCAACACCGAGACTTTTTATATAGTCAATTCGAGAGATGATCCCTTTTAAATCACCAATTCCATCGCCATTGGTATCTTGAAAACTGCGCGGGTAAACTTGATAAATAACCGCACCTTTATACCATTGCTGCTGAGCCATGCTTTTCTCCATCGTGACAATGCTGCTTCACCACATTAGTCGTAGTGATTACGTCAATCTTATATGTGGCTACTACTTCGCCACGTTATTTTTTAAAAAGCATACGTGAAGGCCCGAGGACTGTAAAAAGCCTGCATACGTATGCATGATAAATAGATTTTGAAAGCGGTAGATACAGCACAGCAAAATACGCTTTAACAACACAATATCCTCTCATCATAAAACCTTACCAATTAGAGTTTGATAAAAATTAACATTTTATTCTGTTCATTTTGGTGCGACTTTAAAAGGGTTTGCGAGTTATTGGTGCGCGCCTGTAATGGTCTTACCAATTCCCTATTGTAAAAAGTTACAATTTTTAGTGCGCTATATTAGCAAGCTTGTTTGAAATTAAATGCTTACAGATTGAAAGAGTGAAAATGCATGGGGTCTGATTGGTGAAATTAATTTACTGATCAGTTGCACTATAACTGTTGTTGTTTATCCTTATAAAAACAAGGTGTTGCCATTTTGTTTGTGAAAACTTTGTTAAATAGATTGTTTTTGCATTAGCCTGAATACGTATGCATAAAGTTGTTAATAAAATAAAGCCAGCGTTAATATCCATCCTGACAACAAAATCAGCTAACGAATAACATCGCTTCTATCACAAGCTAGTTATCACGGTAGTAATACAAAATATGGGTAACGGGAAAACATCATGTCTATGTTCAAACCAAGTATATTAACAATTGCACTTGCAACAGCAGGTATTAGCAGTTTCGCTTCATACGCACAACAAGAGCAAGCAACAGCAAAGAGTGACGTTGAAGTCATCGAAGTTAAAGGTTTTCGTGGCAGCGTAGTAGAGTCAATCAATACAAAGCGTTTTTCATCAGAAGTGGTTGAGTCTATCTCTGCAGAAGATATAGGTAAATTACCAGACTCTTCAATTGCTGAATCAATTGCACGTTTACCAGGGCTAACAGCACAACGCCTTGATGGCCGCGCAAGCCGCGTAAGTGTTCGTGGTTTTAGCGAAAACGAAAGTGCAACAACTTTTAATGGTCGTGAGCAAGTATCAATTGGTGATAACCGTGGTGTTGAGTTTGACCTTTACCCATCAGAAATAATGAACGGTGTTACCGTATATAAAACACCAAGCGCTAGCCTAGATGCTGAGGGTATTGCGGGTGTTATCGACATGCAAACCGTAAAACCGTTAAGTAAAGGTGAGCGTGTGATCATGTTTAATGGTCAATTAGAGCAAACAGGTTTTGATAAGCTAAACCCTGATGGCGATGATCAAGGTTTCCGCGGTACAGTTTCGTATATTGACCAATTTGCAGACGACACCATCGGTGTGGCATTTGCGTATAATAAAATGAGTTCACCTAACCAAGAAAAACGTTGGAACTCATGGGGCTACCCTGAGTTTACAGAAGATAGTGGTGAGACATACTCTATCTTAGGCGGTGCTAAGCCATTTGTACGTTCATCAACCCTTGAACGTGATTCAGCCATGTTAGTAATTGAAGCAGCACCAACAGATCGCTTAAACATGACATTTGATGCCTTATATGTGGATTTTTCAGATGAAAAAATTCTTCGTGGTATTGAAGTGCCTTTTGCCTGGGGTCAAGGAGCATTAGATCCAAGCTCTGTGGTAGTTGATCCTGAAAGTGGTTTTATCACCAGTGCTGTAACGCAAGGTCAACGTGTTGTAGTGCGTAATGACTATGAAGAGCGAGATGCAGATTTAACGCAATTTGGTTTTAATACTAAATATGACATTAACGATGATTGGTCTGTAGAGTTTGATGTAAGCCGCTCTGAAGTAGAGCGCAGAATTTGGAGTATCGAAAGCTATTCTGGTACTGGTCGTGGCGATAATCGAGGCGTAGCTGATAATATTGGCTATACCTTTGATGATGGTAATACTGGCGCGCAGTTTTCACATGAGCTCGATTACAGTGACTTTAACTTGATTCAATTAGGTGGTCCATTATCTTGGGGAGCCAGCAAACCTCTGAATCTAAAATATGGTTTAGTTGATGCAGATGGTGAAGATATTTCTGGTTATAAAAACCAGGCACAAGATGGCTTTATTAATGCGCCAGAGATCAATGATGAATTAAGCACATTAAAGCTAGCAGCTAGTAAAGTACTTGATAACGCTTATATTAGCCGTGTTTCATTTGGTATGTCATACCGAGATCGCGAAAAGTCAAAACTGTCTGAAGGTTACTTTATGACACTAAAAGACTTTTCATTATCAAACCCTGGCATGGTGTCAGTACCTGAACAGTATCGTTTGGGCTCAGCAAGCCTTGATTTTATCGGTATGGGCGACATGATTGCTTATGATACTAACGCGCTTGTAAATGATGGTTATTACAGTTTATTTCAAGAAAGCTTAAATGATTCAAAGCATCTAGCTCGTTCTTGGACAGTAAAAGAAGAAGTAATAGCGCTATTTGCTCAAGCTGATATCAATACCGAGTTTGGCTCAACGCTTGTAACGGGTAATATCGGTGTGCGTTATGTTGAGACTAAGCAATCATCTCAAGGTAATGCAGCAGACACCGTGAATGGTGAAGTAATAGTGTCTCCTACAGATATTAGTCATGACTATAATCACTTTTTACCTAGTATTAACTTATCATTTGCTATTGATGAAGAACAAACAGTGCGTTTTGGCGCAGCTAAAACTATCTCTCGTGCGCGCTTAGATGAGATGAATGGATCTGTCACTGCTGAATATAAACAGCAGGTAGACGAGAATGGTAATAACTGGGCGATATCTGGCGGTAACCCAAACTTAGAGCCAAAAGAAGCGACAGGCCTAGATTTAACCTATGAAAATTATTTTCATGAAGAAGGCTATTTCGCTGCAGCATTATTTTATAAAGATATTTCAAAATGGATTTTTGACGGTACTTATGAAACTGATTTAACTGGAGTGCCAAATCCATCTACGGGTGAAGTCCCTGAAAACCCAATTGCCACAGGTTCAGGTAAAGTGAATGGTGGTGGTGGTGACTTGTGGGGTTACGAGCTTTCATTAACCTTACCGTTCACCATGTTTAGCGACTCACTTGATGGCTTTGGTTTAATTGCTAGCCACACAGGTGTAGAGCAAGACTTAAAAGATCAGAAAGGTAACGAATTTGAGCTACCAGGTTTATCAGATCAAATTGATAGCTTAACAGTGTACTTTGAGCGTAGCGGTTTCCAAGCACGTACCAGCATGCGTAAACGCAGTGATTTTAAGGGTGATATTTACGGCCCAGGTTTTGAAACAACACAAGTTGATATTAAAGGCGAAACGATTTGGGATGCGCAAATTGGTTATGACTTTAGTGAAGGCGCTGTAGAAAGCCTTGACGGTTTAAGTGTGACGTTCCAAGTGCAGAATATTACTGAAGAACCATTTGTTTCTTTACAAGGTGACAATGCACTGCAAGTACGTGATTACCAAGACTACGGTCGTACGTTCTTGTTAGGCTTTAGTTACAAGCTATAATAATCTTTAGCGTTGAAAAGCCCTTGTGAATTGTTTTACAAGGGCTTTTTTATATCGACTACACTTATGTAAACGCAAGTGGAGCAGGTGCTATGCAGAATAAAAAAATAAAAAACGTGGTAATAGCGGGCGGTGGCACGGCTGGATGGATAACCGCGGCGCTACTTAATAAAGTGCTCGGCAAGGTTGTTAACATTACCCTTGTTGAGTCAGAACAAATAGGCACTGTAGGCGTAGGCGAGGCGAGTATTCCGCCGATCCTTCATCTTAATGCGGCACTGGGTATACCAGAGAACGAGTTTATAAAAGCCACCCAAGCGACGATTAAATTGGGGATTGAGTTTGAAAATTGGCAAAAGCAAAATCATAAATACATGCACGCCTTTGGCGATATTGGCAAAGACTTTCCGTTTTGTGAATTTTATCATTTTTGGTTAAGAGCAAAGCAGCAAGGTACAGCGTCAGATTTTTGGGATTTCTCCCTCAATTACCAAGCTGCCAAACAGCATAAGTTTGCTCACTTAAGGCATATACCAAATACGCAACTCACTGGCTTAAATTACGGCTACCATTTTGATGCCACCCTATATGGCGAATTTTTAAAAGAGCTTACAATTTCGCGCGGCGTTAAACGCATTGAAGGTAAAATAGCACACGTTAAACAATGTGAAGAAAGTGGTTTTGTTCGCGCCTTAGCGCTTGATGATGGGCAGTCAATATCCGGTGACTTATTTATTGATTGTACTGGGTTACGTGCCTTGTTGATTGAGCAAACCCTCAATACTGGCTTTGAAGATTGGTCGCATTGGTTAGCGTGTGATAGCGCAATTGCAGTACAAACTAAAAGCGCAGTAGATCCCGTTCCTTACACTCGCTCTATTGCGCATGATGCAGGTTGGCAGTGGCAAATACCACTTCAGTATCGTGTTGGTAATGGCTTGGTGTTTTCAAGCCGCCATATGACGGATGAACAAGCTAGACAACAGCTATTAGATAATCTACCCGGCGAGCCTATCACTGAGCCGAGAGTTATTCGTTTTAAAACGGGACGCCGTCGCAAACAGTGGCATAAAAATGTGGTCTCTGTGGGTTTATCAAGTGGCTTTTTAGAACCATTAGAATCAACCAGTATTCATTTAATCCAAACGGCAGCTATTCGGTTAATTAAACTTTTCCCGCATAACGGAATTGATGAAACCTTGATTGATACCTTCAATCAACAAAGCCAAACTGAAATTGAGCGCATACGAGATTTTATCATTTTGCATTACAAATTAACCGAACGTAGCGACAGTGCATTTTGGCGCCAATGTAAGCAAATGAGTATTCCAGACACTCTGCAAAAGAAAATCGATTTATTTAAAGCAACAGGCAAAATTGTACGCCAAGACGACGAGCTGTTTGCCGAAGTTGCGTGGCAACAAGTCATGATAGGACAAGGGCTTGAAGCCGAAGATTTTCACCCTTTAGCCAATGCCCTCAACGACGAACAATTAGCCGAGCTATTTACAAATTTAAAAACGTTAATTGACGGCACAGTAAACCAATTGCCGACCCACAATGAATTTCTGCACAGGATGAAAAGCAATTAAAATGAAAAAACTCATTCACACACTTTTAGCTGGCTCGTTATTGACGACTTGTTTAGCCACAGCGTTAACAGCTAATGCAATGACAATATCACCACAAAATTGGTGGGTAGGCATGCAAAACAGCTCATTGCAAATTATGCTGCATGAAATTGAGGTTGCAAAACAGCAATGGCAACTCGTGCCATACTCAGGCGTAAAGCTTAAAAATATTACCAAAACCGATAACGCTAATTACGCATTTATAAACCTTGATATTAGCCCAAGTGCCAAGCCGGGCACGTTACTCTTTAAAAACCAAATGGGTGAGCAGTTTGAATACCCATTACTTGCACGCGATAAGCAAAGCGCTAAGCGCCAAGGCTTTGATGGTGGCGATACTATTTATTTAATTAACCCAGACAGATTTGCCAATGGCGATAGCAGCAACGACACAGTTACTGGGATGAAAGAAGACGTTAACCCAAGTGAGCGAGGCGGGCGTCATGGTGGCGATATTCAAGGTATTATCAATGCATTACCCTACTTAGATGAATTAGGCGTCACGCAGTTATGGCTGACTCCACCACTTGAAAACAACATGCCAAGTTATTCGTATCATGGCTATGCTATTACTGACTTTTACAACATAGACCCACGTATGGGCTCGAATGAACTTTACCGTGAATTATCCTCTATTGCGAAGCAACACGGCATCGGCTTGGTGATGGACTTAGTACTGAATCATTTTGGCTCAGAGCATGTGTGGATGAAAGATAAACCCACCGCTGACTGGATTAACTTTAACGGTGATTTTGCTAACGGTAAAAATGCCACAAGCCACGCGCGGCAAACAATCCAAGACCCGCATGCCAGTGAGTTTGATAAACGCCAGTTTAATGATGGCTGGTTTGTCTCAACCATGCCAGATCTCAATCAGCGCCAGCCTTTATTAGCTACTTATCTTATCCAAAATGCGATTTGGTGGATAGAATACGCCGATTTAAGCGGTATTCGCGTTGATACTTACTCATATTCAGATAAGGCATTTTTAGCCGATTGGACCAAAGCGATTATGACTGAGTACCCTGCATTTAATATTGTGGGCGAAGAGTGGACTTCAAACCCTGCGATTGCTTCATACTGGCAAGCTGGAAAAATAAATAGCGATGGCTATACGTCAAGCTTGCCAAGTGTAATGGATTTCTCTTTACAAGAGTCACTTATTCAAGCACTTAATGAAGATGAAAGCTGGAATACCGGTTGGGTCAAAGTGTATGAATCTCTGGCGAATGATTTTTTATACCCAAACCCAGATAACTTACTCGTGTTTGCAGATAACCACGATATGAGCCGCGTTTATACTGAGCTTAAACAAGACCTAGCAAAAACCAAAATGGCGATGACCATGCTGCTTACCACGCGGGGGATTGCGCAAATGTATTATGGTACCGAGGTACTATTAGATAACACGGGCAGTAACGATCATGGTGATATACGTATTGATTTCCCCGGTGGCTTTGCAGGACAAAAAACAAACGCGTTTACAGGCCAAGGCTTAAACAGCGATCAAGTTGATATGCAGCAAACCATAGCAACACTGCTTAACTTTAGAAAAAACAGCCCCGCGATTGCAAAAGGAAAGCTGACACACTTTAGCCCAAAAGAGGGGGTGTATAGCTACGCCCGTATTAGTGAACAACAAACTGTGTTGGTGTTTTTAAATAAAAATACCACAGCTAAAACCTGGTCGTTAGATTACATGCGTGAAGTTATAGGCAACCATAAAAGTGCGACAGCCTTATTCAACAAGCAAAAAGTGAAACTAACCAAACCGCTCACCTTACCTGCAATGAGCGCCGTGGTATTGGTGATTGAATAGCGTGAATACGTATGCAAATACTGTCAGTCAGCGGCAGTTCACATTAGTATCATAGCTATAATAAAAATGACGGTTTAATTACATCTTGTTAAACCGTCTGGATAAGTAAGAAGATTATGACAACAAACAAAACCACAATTCGCTCAATTAAGTACGGCTCGTTGCTTTTAGCTAGCAGTGTACTTTTAACTGCTTGCTCTGAGAAACCTGAGCCTAAAGCAAATGAGCAACAAGTTGCAAAGCAGCACTTTAGTGAACATTCAAAGCCAGTGGTATACCAAGTGTTTACCCGCCTGTTTGGTAATACGCAAACGGCCAATGTGCCATGGGGTACAAAAGAGCAAAACGGTGTGGGCACATTTAGTGACTTTAATGATGCTGCTTTAGCGGGTATTAAAGAGCTTGGCACAACTCACATTTGGTACACCGGCGTTTTACACCACGCATTGGTTGGCGATTATAGCCAATATGGAATTAGCCAAGATGATCCAGATGTTGTAAAAGGGCGTGCAGGCTCACCCTATGCGATAAAAGATTATTACGACGTAAATCCAGACTTAGCGATTAACCCAGAACGTCGATTAGAAGAATTTTCAGCACTGATAGAGCGTACCCATCAACACGGTATGAAAGTGGTTATTGATATCGTGCCAAATCATGTTGCACGTCATTATAAGTCAACCGCAAAACCTGCTGGCGTAAAAGACTTTGGTGAACAAGATGACACCAGCGTAGAGTATGCTCGCGATAATAACTTTTATTATGTAACCGGGCAGTCGTTTCAAGTGCCAACCAGCGAAGGCTACCAAGTACTTGGTGGTAACGCGCATCCATTAGCCGATAACCTATTTGATGAAACACCCGCAAAGTGGACAGGTAACGGCGCGCGTGCTGCTAAACCAGATATAAACGACTGGTACGAAACAGTTAAAGTTAACTATGGGGTAAAACCTGACGGCAGTTATGACTTTCCTACTTTACCAAGCGATTATGCCAATAAAGATTTACGTGCCCACTTTGAGTTTTGGCAAGACAAAGACTTACCTAACAGCTGGTACAAATTTAGAGATATTGCGCTGTACTGGCTCGATAAAGGCGTAGATGGCTTTCGCTATGATATGGCTGAAATGGTACCAGTGGAGTTTTGGAGCTTCTTAAACTCGTCGATTAAAATGCACAACCCAGATGCATTTTTGTTAGCCGAAGTATACAACCCAACTTTATACCGCCCTTATATTCATCAAGGGAAGATGGATTACCTCTACGACAAAGTAGGCTTTTACGACACGCTTAAAGGCGTTATGCAAGGCAAGCAAGCTGCCAACAGCATTTTTGCACCACAGCAAGCCGTTGCAGACATCGAACAACACATGCTGCACTTTTTAGAGAATCATGACGAGCAACGTATAGCAAGCCCTGACTTTGCTGGCAGTGCTGACAAAGGCAAGCCTGCGTTGGTGGTATCAAACCTTATTAGCCGCGCTCCGACACTGTTATATTTTGGTCAAGATGTAGGTGAAGACGGCTCTGAAGATGCAGGCTTTGGTAAACCAACCCGTACCAGTATTTTTGATTATATTGGCGTGCCAGCGCATCAAGCATGGATGAATGATGGCAAATTTGACGGTGGTGCGTTAACTACTGAGCAAAGCCAATTACGTGAATATTATAAATCAGTGATGACACTGAGTAAGCACCCAGCAATTGTGGCCGGTGACATGCTACCACTTACTGTTACAGGGAATGATCAAGTTGCTGCGTTTAGCCGCAGTATCGGCAAGCAGCAACTGTGGGTTGTGAGTAACTTTTCGAGCGTACAAACAATCGTCACCATTGAAATTCCAATGGCTACCTTAGTTGATGATAAACGTGGCGAGTTTAAGTTATTGGATTTACTGGAAGCAAATCAAGCAGCAGTAATCACTATCACCGAACAACACGCACAAATCAGCTTAACTTTAAATGCGCTTAGCAGTGCAGTATTAACCACTGGAGCACATGATGAGAGATAACAAACCCGATTTAAGCTTTTGGCAAATATGGAATATGTGCTTTGGCTTTTTAGGTATTCAATTTGGCTTTGCGCTGCAAAACGGTAACGTGAGCCGAATATTTCAAACATTGGGTGCAAACGTTGATGACATTCCTATTTTATGGGTGGCAGCGCCGTTAACAGGCTTGATTGTGCAGCCGATCATAGGGTATTGGAGCGATAAAACTTGGGGCAAACTAGGGCGTCGTCGTCCGTTCTTTTTATACGGCGCTATTTTAACAACGCTTTCGTTATTCATCATGCCCAACTCTCCTACATTATGGATAGCGGCAGGTATGCTGTGGATCATGGATGCTTCAATCAACGTAACCATGGAACCATTTCGTGCTCTAGTGGGTGATAACCTCCCGAAAAAACAGCGAGCAACAGGCTATGCCATGCAAAGCTTTTTTATTGGTGTTGGCGCAGTTGTGGCATCAGCATTACCGTGGATGATGACCAATTGGTTTGATATTGCCAATACTGCACCACTGGGGCAAATTCCAGATTCTGTGAAGTATTCATTTTACTTTGGCGGAGTCATTTTATTAATTGCGGTTGGTTGGACGATTCTAACCACCAAAGAATATTCACCTGAGCAGCTGGCTAAATTTAACGAGCAAGACAGCATTGATGAGCCAGAAACTATAAGTAATACCGTTAATTTTAATAAAGGCGGAATTATTTTTACTGTATTAGGTTTAGCTGTGCTTGGGCTTGTAACAGGACTAAATCTTGAAAAAGAGCTTTACCTACTTGCTGGTGGCTTAGTGAGCTTTGGGGTTATTCAATTTATTGCAGGTGCACTTAAAGCAAAGCAAGCAACAAAAGGCGGCTTTTACCAAGTAGTAAATGACGTATTCACTATGCCAGAGGCGATGAGGCAACTCGCCTGGGTGCAGTTTTTTAGTTGGTTTGCACTGTTTGCAATGTGGATTTACACCACGTCAGCGGTGACCAGTTTTCATTACGGTAGCAGTGATACCAGCTCTGCGGCGTACAATAACGGCGCTGATTGGGTCGGTATTTTGTTTGCAGCTTACAACGGTTTTGCCGCAATTGCCGCGTTATGTATCCCGGTCATCGTAAAGCGTGTGGGTTTAAAGCTCGCGCATGCAATTAACTTAGTATTAGGGGCACTAGGGTTAGTTAGCTTTATTGTCATCAAAGATCCAACGTTACTTATTTGGCCAATGGTAGGCATTGGTTTTGCGTGGGCGTCTATTTTATCACTGCCGTATGCCATGTTAAGTACCTCAGTACCGAGCCATAAAATGGGCGTGTACATGGGAATTTTTAACTTCTTCATTGTGATCCCACAATTACTGGCAGCTAGCGTGTTAGGCCTCATTTTACGTCACTTCTTTGAGAACCAACCTATTTATGCATTAGTGCTGGGCGCAGTGTCATTTGTATTGGCGGCTGTTGCTGTACTGCGTGTTAAGCACACACAGTAACGTTTGCACGCACAATTACTAAGAGAAAGAATTAAGGGTAAAAAATGAAAAAATACAACATCATCACCACAAGTCTATTTATGCTCGGTTTAACAGCTTGCACCACAGAACAAGCAAAAACAGATACACACGACACTTCACAATTATCAGCACCGGGTGCGCCTGGCGCAGAGCCATTTTGGGCATACTCAGGTAAAACCGGTATTGGCACGTCATTTGAGCAATACCAAAACGGTGCATATAGCGATAATGCAGCAACAGGCACAGTATCAAAAGTATGGTTTTCGATTGCTAAAGGCATGATCACCGAAACCATGTTTGGGCTTATTCACCAAGCGCAAATTAAAGACATGCAGTTTGTGGTTATCGGTAAAGACTTTACCGTAACAGAAGCAGACGACCTTGATGTAACCGTAGACTATTTATATAAAGATGCGCAAGGACGCCCATTGTCACTGGCTTACAAAGTAACCAGCAGTGACAAGCAAGGCCGCTTTAGCCTTGAAAAACACATATTTACCGACCCAGACGGCCAAACTTTATTTGTTCGCAGTATTTTTAATACTAAGCTTGATGGCGTAAAAGCTTATGTAAGTGTTAACCCATATATTGATAACAACGGCCTTGATGACTTTGCAAAAACAACGGAGCAAGGCTTGTTTGCTTGGCAGGGCGATAGTTACTTATCACTGCAAGGCGCAAAACCGTTTAAACAAACCAGTGTTGGTTTTACAGGCAAGAGTGATGGGCTAAATGATCTTAAAACCTCACAGCAACTAAATAACGTTTATACCAATACCGGTGAGCAATCGGGTAATGTGAGCTTACTGGCCGAACTGGGTGAGATTGGCAAAAATAGCCAATTTGATTTAACCCTAAGCTTTGGTAACAATGAGCAAGCAAGCTTTAAAGAAGGTCAAGCCAGTTTAGCTCGTGGCTATCAACACGTACTTGATAACTTCAACGGCAAAGGCGAGGCATTAGGCTGGCAAGATTATTTACAAAGTCTTGCGCCGCTTAACAGCATGAAAGCGCAAACAGCTGATAACGGTAAACTTCTTTATACCAGTGCCATGGTGTTAAAAGCGCAAGAAGATAAAACCCATGCCGGCGCGCTTATTGCGTCGTTATCAAACCCGTGGGGCGAAACAGTATCAGCCAAAACGGGTTCAACCGGTTATAAAGCGGTATGGGTACGTGACTTTTACCAAGTAGCCATGGCGTTCATGGCAATGGGTGATACCGCCACAGCTAAAACCGCATTCGAATACCTCGAAAAAGTACAAGTAAACGCCAATACCCCGGGCAACAATGGCGACACAGGCTGGTTTTTACAAAAAACACATGTTGACGGTGAACTTGAATGGGTGGGGGTACAGCTTGACCAAACAGCCATGCCTATTATGCTTGCATGGAAACTGCACCAAGCCAATGTGTTAACAGATGCAGAGCTAACTGATTGGTACGCCCGAATGTTAAAACCCGCTGCTGACTTTTTAGTTGACGGTGGCCGCGCTAAAATCTTGTGGAACGACATGCAAATCACGCCGCCAGCCACACAACAAGAGCGCTGGGAAGAGCAAGAAGGTTATTCACCTTCAACAACCGCTGCTGTTGTAGCAGGTTTAATTACCGCCGCTGATATAGCTAAACTTGCAGGTGATGAGCAAAACGCAGAGCGTTACCTTGAAACTGCTAAAAAATACAATAGCGACATAGAAAGCATGATGTTCACCACCAAAGGTAATTTAGAATCAAGCAATTCAGACGGTGAGTATTTTATTCGTATTGGCCAAGATAAAGACGCTAATTCAAACACTAAAATTAATGCTAATAATGGTCGTGAAGGTTTTAACAAAAAACAAGTTTTAGACGGTGGTTTTTTAGAGCTAGTACGCTACGGTGTGCGCGATGCACTTGCCCCAAGTATTGTAAAAACCCTACCTGAGTATGACGATGAAACCTTAGCCGATAACTTACAAGTTAAGTACAGCTTTAACTTTAATGATGGCAGTGGCTCATTCCCAGGTTTTCGCCGTTATGGTAACGACGGTTACGGCGAAGATGAAATAACTGGCACAAACTACGCCGAAGGTGGGCAGAATACTCCAGGTCAACGCGGTCGTGTTTGGCCGTTTTTTACTGGTGAGCGCGGCCATTACGAAATTGCCGCAGCAAATGCCACGCAATCGTTAAACGCAGACAAGCAACAAGCGATTAAAAACACTTATGTGAAAGGGTTAGAGCAGTTTGCCAACGAAGGCATGATGCTACCTGAGCAAGTATGGGATGGCGTAGGCAACAACAAAGCAGGCTACCAACTTGGCGAGGGCACTAACTCTGCCACACCACTTGCGTGGACACACGCAGAATACGTTAAACTGGTTCGCTCATTAAGCGACAAACACGTATGGGATCACTACCCAGTAGTTGAAAAAGCACTAAAGTAAGTTTGTTTGATCAGTAATACTAAAAACCACGGTTAACAGCCGTGGTTTTTTACGTTAAGGCTTTATCAATCGGGCTCATTGTATTGCTAAACCGACTGCCAATTACATGGGTATAAAGCTCTGTTGTTTTTAAATCTGTATGGCCTAATAGCTCTTGTACTGTGCGAATATCGCAGCCATTGACCAATAATTGTGTTGCAAATGTATGCCTAAATGTATGCGCTTTAACACTTTTAGTTAGTTTCGCTGCTAGTACCGCTTTTCTAAGCTGCTTCCTAAAAGAAGTTTCATGAAGGTGGTGACGGCAAATATAACCGTCGTAAGGGTGCACGCATCGAGTAGATGAGGGAAATAGATACTGCCATGAAAAATCTTTAGCGGCATTACCATATTTTCTTAATAGTGCAGGAGGTAATGATGTTAAACCGTAGCCTTGTGCTAAATCATTGCTGTGTGTATTTTTAACGTACTCAATTTGATTATTTAAATCATTATTTAATGATTTAGGTAATAGAGTGTAGCGGTCTTTCTTACCTTTACCGCGAAAAATAAATAATGTGTTATTTTCAAGGTTTAGGTCTTTTACGCGTAGTTTTAACGCTTCGTTTATTCTTAGCCCGCAGCCATAAAGTATTGACGCGATTAAACGGTATTTGCCAGATAATTTGTTAATTATAGTTAATGCTTCTTCGTGAGTTAACACCGTTGGCAATGCTTTCTCCCGCTTTGTGAATGAATAAGATAACCCTTTAATCTCACGCTTAACAATGTAACGATATAAAAACATAATTGCACATAGCGCTTGATTTTGCGTTGCAGCACTTACTTGTTTGTTAACTGCCAAATTATTCAAAAACCGTTCGATGTTATGGTTTCCCATGTCATCAGGGTGCTTTTTGTCATTAAACAAAATAAAGTACTTTATCCAATAGAGATACACTTTCTCAGTTTGAATACTATAGCGTCTAGTACGCAATTCTGATCTGATCATTTCTAAATAAGGTGAACTCATAGTAAATTCCAGATACTGTTTATTTATACAGTTATAATTCATTGCAAGGATTTTGCAACTAAAATTCTCGGTATATACCTGATCAGAATTCTCGCTTTACTTTTTTAATAACATTAAGTGATTGATCTTAAATATTTTTACTTAGGTTGTTCTCATTTAATAAAAATATAGGTTCTCGATTAAGTAAATTCTCGCTTTGATAGTGGCTAGTTTTTGTTGCTATCTTCCCCATAAATTAGTAAGTTAATAATATTATTATAAATTTTAAAGTGTATTTACGTAGAATGGGGTAAAAACTCGCGAGTGCTTATCGGTATTCTTGGTAATACGCTGTTAGCAATCAGGAGAATTTTGAACCCTCATGGCAGACCATAAACTAGTATTAGGGAAAGAGTTAATTGAGGGGATTGTGCATTTAGGTCGTGTCCTTGGTTATCATGTGGAGGAAGAGTTCCCTGTAGATGAAGCAATATATGGTGAATCTCCAGCAGTGGACGTTGCGTGGTTTTCCAAAAAGGGCAATCGATTTCCTTTATTTATTTTTGAAGTTGAAAGTAAAGCCACTAACGGAATGACAAATAATCCATTAAAAGTATATGCACAAGAAAATAGAGCATTTGAAAAACCTCTTTTCTTCTTTCATGTTGTAGCTCAAGGTGGTGTGCACTCAAGTCGACCAAGGAATTTAGAAGCCCAATACGGGAGAAATAATTACCGTATATATTTGGTCGGTAGTGATAGCGCTAATGATCTAATTAAAGATGTCCTTAACCAGCATTCAAGAGTTAAAAACGATGTTGATTATTTATCTCTACACCAATTGCTTTCATCAAAACTTTGGTCCAATAAAGTAACTTACTCAGAATTGCTAATGCACTCAGTAGAACTTGGATTATCGAAAGAGGAAGTTATTTCATCATATATACGAATGAGTAGAACTGATTCAGATTTGTTTCCCGATTTTATTCAATTGATAACGGATGACTCTAAGCATGAATTTACGAATACAATTTTAGATTCATACCTTGGCAGTCAATGGCATGTTCCTATACTTTGCTCGATGCTTTGTGGGGTGAGTGAAGATAATGATAAATCAGACCATTGGTCATCAATGCTAGTTGAGTGGCAGCGTAACAATGCCTATATGCCAATGATTACACCGTCATTTGGGTTGTCTAGAGATTACGATGAATTCATCCTTGGCTGTGCCCCTCAGTTAATTTGTTTGTGTGTCGTTTTATCCTCTAACAAAGGTGAGTTCCAATCTGATTTAATAGAAGCGCTTGAAGAAAGCTTAGATAAAGTTGGCATAAGTTGGGCTGGCTTAAATACCGCAATTTATTTACTTCATATTAGTGCCGCCTTGGAACTTTTAACTTCGTATAAAAAAGCTAAGTTTTACTTAGAAGAATTTAAAGACATATCTGAAACTAATATATACCAACCTCCCTCTGTTGTTTCTGTTATGGAGGGTGAATTTGATGACTACTTTAACCATGGAAATGGCTTAGCAATTCCTTCAATGGAAATTTTTCATATATCATGTGTAAAACAGTATCAAAATAATTGCTGTGATTTGGAGTCTATAGTATTAAAAGCACTTGATGATGATTCATATATCTATGAATGGTCAAATGATTTACTTGGTTCACTTTGGACTAAGATTGCTAACAAGGCAATTGAACGGAACTAAAACAGTGGGTTACGTTCCGCTTCGCTACACAGTATAACCCTCAATTTTAGTCCGCTTATTGCGGCGTTAAGTGACTCTGGAGGTCTCGTGGAATATTGGTACTTTGAAACGTCAGCAGTTAATTACCTAAAAGAACACTTATCCGAAGATGGTGCTGTTGAGACTAAAAAGCTCCAACTGTTAAAGAACAGAGATTGGTGTATATCACCAATGACTTTACTCGAGATACTACAAACTTCAGATTTTGAAAAACGAGATAGGATTGTTCGCTTATCACAACGGTTATTTAGTGAAGATCTATTAGCTTCACCTGAAGAAGTGATCATGCATTACATTAAGATGGGCTTTCCTTCAGACGAGCCAAGAATTAGATTGAAGTCTCAAGGTGTTCTTAGTGAGGTTTGGAAAGATGTTGTTAAGCATCCTGAAAAGCAAATTAACATTGATATTGAAGAATTAAAACAACGAAATAAAACGCTTAAAAGTTTTACTAAGCTGATACATAACGTAATGAACGGAAAAGATAATATTGTATTTCCTGAGACAGAAGCCGGTGAGTTTAATTATTCTTTGGAGACCATGTTAAATGAAATGCAATTTATTAAAGAAGATCAGCCTTACAGTGATGAAACAAGAAAAGTGTTCAAGCTTGCTATTGTCTATTTAATCACACTCATTTGTTGTCAAGTAGGGCCCGCTTCAGAGGTTACAGAGAGTTTTTGATCTAATTTAGGGCACCATAGAACAAGTTGTAGAATAAATTATGCACTGAAAAATTGGGAACCATTAATTTATAAAGGTCCTTTATCTACTTTAGCACAGATGGCTTATTGCCAATCTAAAGTCAGATTTTCGAGAGGTGTTTACAACGATAGTCTTCATGCAATGTATTTAAATCTCTTCGGGTTTATTCCCCGCCG
>NZ_MXQF01000002.1 GCF_002165575.1 Pseudoalteromonas sp. A601 | reverse complement strand
TCGCACTCTTTATCAGTGAATGCAAACTCGCGCTTATATCAGAAATAGTCAAACCCGCAAACATAAATGGTTTGCTCTGAATAATGAAATTTTTGCTTTAGCTATAAAGCACCTTTTTTTAATTTATTGAAATTCATCGCATTGTTATTATTTGCGTTTTACACTTACTACTCACACTAAAGCTAAGGAAATAAAATGATTACTCAAGGCCAAAATTTACCAGCTGTAAGTTTAACTAAATTGACTGATGACGGAATGCAAACACTTACAAATGAAGATCTTTTTGCAGATAAAAAAGTGGTTTTATTTGCAGTGCCCGGTGCGTTTACGCCAACTTGTTCAAATGCACACTTGCCTGAATTTGTTACTTTTGCAGATAAAATTAAAGCGAAGGGCATTGATGCTATCTATTGTGTTTCGGTGAACGATGCTTTTGTTATGAAGGCGTGGGGTGAACAACATAACGCACAAGAAATAAATATGCTTGCTGATGGTGATGCTAGTTTTACCAAAGCGCTAGGACTTGATAAAGATACTGCTGGCTTTGGTGTACGTTCATTACGTTATGCCATGGTTATCGACGACCAGACGGTGATAGGTTTATATGTTGAGCAGGATAAGGAATTTATTGTGAGTCGAGCAGAAGCTGTATTAAATACGCTTTAATAAAAAAGCCGAGCAAAAAAGCTCGGCTAAAAATCACCAGGGGAAACTGGTTATGCCAGAGTGACTTGAATGACGCTCTCGCTTTATTTATGGTTGGTATTGAGCATCAAGGGTAAGGCCAGAGAATGTTCTATAAGCGTTAACGCTCATATGCCATGTTCCGGCCTGTGGATTGCTAAATGTGCAAGTTTCTGCATTGCCATTTTTATAAGGGCGGCAATCATAACTTGATGCACTCGGTTGGCTACCAAACTTAACAAATAAGTCGGCATCCCCCGAACCTCCAGAAGTAGTCACAGTAAAGCTTGCCATACCCGCTGGTACATCAAGAGTATAATACTTCCATTGTCCAGCATTGGCAGATACGTTTTCAACTGTACCACCGCCTGCTTGTGGGCTGCCTGAACCACCACCGATAGTTGTTAAATTACCAACTAAGCTAACACCAGAATAAGCAGAATAACCACGCAGCATTACATGGTAAGTGCCTGGCGTTGGGTTATCGATAGAGCATTCTTCACTATTTCCACCTTTATAAGGGCGACAATCGTACGTTGAGGTAGTTGGGGCACTGCCTGCACGCACATATAAATCAGCATCACCCGTGCCACCACTCATTGTGAACGTCACATTGCTTGCGCCACTTGGTACAGTCATAGTGTAAAAAGCTTCACTGCTTGCTGCACCGCTTAAGCCTGTTTGTGCTTGGCCATCAAGGAGCTCATTTGTGCCTACTGGTGGTGTCGCGCCTCCCGATGCAGCTGCAACTGCCGCTGCTGCATCAACAATACCTGTTCCACAGCTTGTACATGTAGCTGCAAATGAACGTGTTGTTGATTTTAAGATGCTTTCAATTTCATCAGGTGTAGCCGATGGCTTAGCTTGCTTAATGAGCGCTGCAACACCGGCAACGTGTGGCGCTGCCATCGATGTACCTTGTGAATAGTGGTAGCTATCACTAGAAGGACTTGATGAACCTGAGTTATGTGTTGAAAGTACGCCCTCAGAATCATTAGCAAAGCTTTGTGCGCCACCAGGAGCTGCAACATCAATATTGCTACCGTAGTTGGAGTAGTACGCACGGCCACCATTACGGCCAACCGATGCAACGTTTACTACGCCGCTACAGTTACCAGGGTTGTAATTAGCTGAGTTATCGTTATCGTTACCTGCAGCAATGACTATGACAGTGCCATTGCCACGAGCTTGGTTAATTGCAGATTGTGTTGTTGAGCTACACGAACCACTACCGCCTAAACTCATATTAATGACATCAGCAGGGTTTGCATTACTTGGGATGCCAGAAACCGATCCACCGGATGCCCAAATAATCCCGTCAGCGATATCTGATGTTAAGCCGCCGCATTTACCCAGTACACGTACAGGTACTACTTTGGCGTCATAAGCGACACCAGCAACACCTTCGCCATTATTAGAAACAGCTGCGACAGTACCTGCCACATGCGTACCATGCCAACTTGAGCTTTGCGCACTATGAGTGTAGCCACATTCATTTGCGCTAATCGCATCACCTGGGTCGCGAGCATCGTTATCTCGTGCCCCACCATCATTGGCAACAAAGGTATCTGAAATCATATCGTAACCCGGTAGAATATTACCGTTTAAATCAATATGTGGACGGTAACCAGTATCAAGTACAGCAACCGTGACGCCTGCACCTGTTGCGGTATCCCAGGCTGTTGGTAGGTTTAAGCCGCCAGCTTGCTCATAGTAATGCCATTGGTCGGCATACATTGGATCATTAGGCGTGGCAAATGGTTTTAGCATTTGGTCAATTTCAATATACTCAACATTGCCAGAAGCGATAACGTCTTGCATATATTCTTGCGCTTCATCAGGGCTTAGCTTTTTCTCGGCACGCATAACATGATGATTACTTAACGCCATTGAACGTACATACTGCGCCTTAATTTTTCCTTTTTTACTGGTAAAGCTTTTAACAAAACCCTGTGCTTTTTTATTCATCATTTGCGGGCTAGTATCTGTGGCAGAAAGTGTTGCCATTTCGCTACTATTGTTTTTATATTTAATAATAAAGCGAGTACCTAAAGGGTCTTGGCCTTGAAGTTTTGCCGCTGTTTCAGCCATTGATGGCATAATTGCTTGACTTGGATTTGCCATACTGGTGGTTGCGCTAAAGAGTGTGCCTAATGTAAGTGCTATCGCACATTTTTTGAAACCTGTTGTAGTTGTCATAATTATCCCTAGATTGTTATGGTTTTTCTTCGCAATGAATTATCGTGAAGGGGAACAAAAGTAAATGATCTGTTAAAATAGTTAAAATAACGTTTTATTATGATTGTCTCGAATTTGGTTATATAGGGATGCTTATATGGCTAAATGGATATTTAGTCGTTGTTTTTTATTGTGTATTAGTTATAAAGTGCTGGCTTTTGGCGTGTTGAGAGTTATTTGTTTATTTTATTGCGAATAACACAGTAATTAAATTCAACTCATGGTATTGCTCTAAATTTGTTATAATCTAGAAAATTTTGCTCGAGATAATTAAATGACCCAAGTTGATGTAATAGTGATTGGCGCCGGAGCGGCTGGATTAATGTGTGCAGCGCAAGCTGGCTACCGTGGCCGAAGTGTTACAGTACTTGATATGGGCAAAAAGCCTGGTCGTAAAATTCTCATTAGTGGTGGTGGGCGCTGCAATTTTACTAACGAAAATGCGAGCCCTGAAAACTATTTATGCGGTAACCATCATTTTGTGAAATCGTGTCTAAGTCGTTATACCCAGCATGATTTTATTGAGTTGGTTGACCGTCATGGTTTGGCTTATCATCATAAAACGCTAGGCCAGTTATTTTGTGATAACAGCGCTCAAGATATCGTTGATATTTTGCTTACTGAATGCGAATGGGCGGGTGCTAATATAGCGCTTCGTAATGAAGTATTAAGTGTTGCAAGAACAGATAGTGGCTACCGAGTAATCACTGAGCAAAACTCCTACGATTGTGAATCTCTAGTGGTTGCAGCTGGCGGTTTAACCATGCCAAAACTGGGCGCTAGTCCCATAGGCTATAAAATTGCTGAGCAGTTTGGTTTGAATGTTTTACCTACAATGGCCGCACTTGTGCCATTTACATTGCACCAACATGATAAAGAGCGCTTTGAAGGCTTGTCTGGTATTAGTATTCCTTGTGCTGTAAGTAGTGAGAATGGAACGAGCTTTAAAGAGAATATTCTGTTTACACACAGAGGGTTATCGGGCCCTGCCATTTTACAAATAAGCTCATTTTGGCGAGCGGGGCAGGCGGTAACAATTAACCTATTACCTGAAGTTGATTTAAAAGAACAGTTAGCACAATGGCGAGAAACTCAAGCGCAAAAGTCATTGAAAAATAGTTTGTCGGCTATTTTACCAAAACGTTTTATTGAAATTTTACATGACAGTAAAGCAATCCCTGATTGCAATGTTAATCAGCTCACTCATAGCCAAATTGATGAGTTAACTAATTACATTCATAATTGGCAAATCAAACCAAATGGCACTGAAGGTTATCGCACTGCTGAGGTGACTCTGGGTGGCATAGATACTAATGAGCTTAGTTCAAAAACCTTTGAGGCTAAAAAAGCCCAAGGCTTGTATTTTATTGGTGAAGTTACAGACGTAACAGGTTGGCTAGGCGGGTATAATTTTCAGTATGCTTGGAGCTGCGGCTTTGCAGCAGGGCAGTATTGTTAGGAAATGTGAGAATAGCTTCAGCCGTGATGATTTTGGGTGTGCGTTAAAGCCAATCGACGCTAAAGCGCTCTCCTACGAGGCGCTAGGGTAGGCCACAATTTTAAAATTGTTATCACTATAATAAACGGTGTTACGGCCATTGCTTTTAGCTGTAAAGAGTGCGCTGTCAGCTCTTTCTAGAGAGCTTTTTACAGTATCATCACAGTGTAACTCTGTTAAACCTATACTTATAGTGAAAAATGAATCTTCAAATTTTTGCTCACTAATATATTGTTTCAGTTCATGAGCTAGTTCTGCAGCATCAGTTAGAGTTGTGTTGGGTAAAATAATGGTAAACTCTTCTCCTCCCCACCGTGCAATTAACGAATTGGTTGGCATTTTGTGTTTGAGCACAGTGGCAAACGTACTCAAAATATTATCTCCGGCTAGATGGCCATATGTATCATTTATATTTTTAAAGTGATCGATATCACAAATTAGTAAGCTATTAGATGTTGTAGCGTCTTTATTATCAGCTAATAACAGCGATAAAGTTTGATCAAACTTTTGTCGATTATACAGCCCTGTCAGCTTATCGGTTTCGGCTAAATGTTGAATTTCAATATTACGAGCTTGTAGATGTTGGTAAGCTGAAAAGCGAGTTTTTTCGTAAAACCTAAAAACTATAATATGTGCAATACTCACTTCAATCACATTAAATAAAGAGCCTAGTCCTATGGTAATGACTTGTTGTTGCTGTTTGTAGGTGAGATAAGCACAAATACAAAAAGCAATGCCACTGAGAACACTGCCCCAAGTTCTTCCTACTAAAAAGAATGTTAAAGGAGGAATTAAAGTAGCCCAAAATAAAGTGTGCGCCCGCCCGCCAGCAGAAATAACAAACAGCATAATTAAGCTAACGATGATTATAGCCACGGCCCAAGCAGCCATATTTACATCAGCTGTTTTAGTAAACCATGAATAAACAGCTAATGTAATACAAAGGCCAACAGTATCAAATAAAGCAATATCGTAACTTGAAAAGTAGAAGATATTCAGCAAAGTTAAAATTACAAAGTAGCAGCTTGCCAATAACAAAGTGTGAGCTATTAACTTTGTACGCCAAAAGTCTTTATGATCTTTTGGGTGTTTTGGTAGTTTTTTGTACCAAAAATCGAGCATGCCACTGTTCCTTCAATTTGAGAAGCGCCTATAACTGATTATTACTTATATTAGGCTTTTATTATAGTTTTTGGACGCTTCAATCATTATTGGTCAATAATACGCTGCTCTGGAGCTTTATTGCATAATAAAAGTAAAAACTTTACCTGATTGTATATGCAAAGTAAGGGGGAGGTGTGAAGGTTTAAATTTTAATCTATATTACTCAACTTTATTGCTTTTTACTCTAGTGCTCGCATGTTTTAAATACTATCGCAGTTGCCCTTGCAAAGTAGCAATGATGCGTCTGCTTGCGCCGTGATCTCTATGTTCACCTAGGTAAATACCTTGCCATGTACCGAGCCGTAGGTGTCCATTGCTAATAGGGATCGATAATTCACAGCCTAAGGTGCTTGCCTTAATATGGGCTGGCATATCGTCATCTCCCTCATAATCGTGGCGATAGTAAGATTGACATTCAGGTACGAATTTATTGAAGTGGCTTTCCATATCCATACGTACGGTGGGATCTGCATTTTCGTTGATTGTTAAACTTGCAGAGGTGTGCTGTATAAAAAGATGGAGTAAACCGATTTTATAATTGGCTAATTCGGGAAGTTGTGATGTGATGTCTTCGTCAATAATATGAAAACCTCGCGAGCGAGGTTTCAAATTAATGCTTTTTTGTAGCCAGCTCATAGTTTATCAAAGCTAACTTCGATATTTGCATTACCTGAGTCTGAAGTGAAAGGGATTAATATTTTGGCACCTTCACTTTTGTGGGTAATAGTATGCTCAGAACCTGAGACTACAATAGGTGTTGCCATATCAAAGTCATAGCCTTTTTCACCAAGTAGGTTTTTTGCGCCACCTGTTACCATATTGGTAATTTCACCAACCATGTCAGTTACTTCTTCATTGACAGAGTCAGGACGTTCACCAAGCATTCGTTCCATAATGGTAAGCGCTAAACTTTCGTCAAAAGTAATCGAGAATGAGCCTCTGGTTTGCGGACCAACCATACCGATTAGCCCTGAAACATCACCACAGGCAATTTCATCTTTTTTAATTCTAGGCTTGCCAGGCTTTAATTCTGTTTGCGCCATGGTGCTCAATACATTTAATAATGATGCTAGAAAAGGATTGATGAACTCTACATTCATATTTAAATTATCCCTTAAGGTTTACAGTTACACTGTTATTATACATTTAAGTGTAGCGGCTATTTTTACCGCTGCACAAAACTATTCAATACAAGACGCACATCTACCATGTGCTTCAATAGTTTGCCCTGAAACAACAAAGCCACTTTCACCGGCTAAGCTATTTAGCTCATGTGATATAACAGTGGAATGAAGCTCTTTAACAAAGCCACAACTATCACAGATTAAAAGTTGCACCGGATGAATATGATCAAAATGATGGCACAACATAAATGCATTCGTACTTTCTATTTTGTGAATAAAACCCAGCTCGGCTAAAAAATCAAGAGCTCGGTAAATAGTCGCTGGTTTTGCCCCAGATTCAGTGAGTTTTAATTGCTCTAATAAATCATAGGCACCAACACCACCTTGCGCACTTGCTAGAAGGCGAAATACTTTTTCACGGATTGGTGTGAATCGTGCGCCACGATTGTCACACACTTGTTTTGCTTTACTAACGAGTGATTCTATATTCATCTGCTCTTATCCTTACGCTACCATGATATACTAACATATTGTGTTGTAGTTGCAGCGTTTTTATTAGACAGTTTTATTTTAGGAAGTCTAGCTCTGAATTAATTTTTAGCGATATTTATCTTTTTTTCTGTTATTGATCCAATAGGCATGGTCCCTGTTTTTATTGCGGTTAGCGACTCATGTTCATAAATTAATAAGAGATAGTGGAACAAGTATAATTAGTCGGAGTATGGGGTTAATTTTATCTAGGTCGTAGTTTGATAATTTTAATGAACTCGATTTCATGGACGTTGAACTAGCTGGTATTAACTACGAAAACCTAGTAAAAGAAAACAGATAAACAGTTACTTAAGCTTCCCCTTATTTACGAAGAGCTTATCATTGAAGCGCTAGCGCTATTTGTGTAAAATGCAGCGCTTTTAATGTTGTTTTGCTGCCTAAGGATTTTACTTTGAATAGACGCTTTTCTGTTGCCCCCATGCTTGATTGGACAGATCGCCACTGCCGTACTTTTCATCGTAAAATGACAAAGCACACAGTGCTTTATACTGAGATGGTTACTACGGGCGCAATTTTGTTTGGTCGTGGTGATTACCTTCATTTTAATCAGCATGAAAATCCGGTTGCTTTGCAATTGGGAGGCTCTGATCCCCAAGCACTTGCTAAATGCGCTAAGTTGGCAGCAGAACGTGGTTATGATGAAGTCAATCTGAATGTTGGCTGTCCGTCTGACCGTGTTCAAAACGGGCGGTTTGGAGCCTGTTTAATGGGCGAGCCGCAACTTGTCGCTGATTGTGTTGCAGCAATGAAGGCCGAAGTGAATATACCAGTAACGGTTAAAACCCGCATAGGTATAGATGAGCAAGATTCATATGAGTTTTTATGTGAGTTGATTGAAGCCAGTCACAAAGTTGGCTGTGATGATTTTATTATTCATGCTCGTAAAGCGTGGTTAAATGGCTTAAGCCCTAAAGAAAACCGCGAAGTTCCTCCTCTTGATTATCCGCGAGTTTACCAACTTAAAAAAGATTACCCTCAATTACATTTAAGTTTAAATGGAGGTGTTAAAACAATAGCTGACAGTCAAACGCACCTTAAGCATTTAGATGGTGTAATGATTGGCCGTGAAGCCTATAGTAATCCATTTGTTTTAAGTGAAGTAGATGAAGCCATCTATAATGCACACCCTTTCACTTTATCTCGCCATGATGTAGTGCGTTCAATGTATGGCTATATTGAGGCAGAGATGCAGCAAGGGGCAAATTTTTGGCATATTGCACGACACATGTTAGGTATATTTCAAGGCCAGCCGGGAGCGAGAGGCTTTCGCCGTCATTTGTCTGAAAATGGGCATGGTAAACAAGCTGACTTGTCAGTAATGGACAAAGCATTAAGTTTCGTTCCTGAGTAATTAATTAGTAAGCAGGTTAATTGGCGTTATCATTCGAGTATAAAAGCTGCTTAATGCAGCTTTTTTGATCTTAAATATTAGTCAAAAAGTTAGTTTTTTAGTCAATTTGACACATCTATATTCAGCTCCAAGTCATCTTTCTTTATTGTCCATTAAGTTTAATTTATTGATTTTTAATGTGAAGTTTTTTAATTAACTAACTTGGCATAAGTCTTGGAATCTACTTGTTGTAATCACCCATCATCAACAGGAGATAATCATGGACATAATTAACCGCGTAACAGATCTTATTCAAGCAAACTTAGTTTCGGCATTAGATAAAGCTGAAGATCCAGAAAAATTATTAAACTTACTTATTCAACAAATGCAGCAAACACTTGATGAGTGTCGCTCAACAGCTGCAGTCATTCTATGTGAAGAAAAGGCATTAAAGCGTGAACAAGCACAAAAGCAAGTTAGCATTGATAGCTGGCAAACTAAAGCAGAGCTAGCTGTGGCAAAAGGAAGGGATGACCTCGCAACTGCTGCATTAAAAGAAAAACAACATGTAAGCGATGAGCTTGCAGCTATTGAGCCAGAGCTTGTTAAATTAGCCGATTCACTGAAGAAACTTCAAGACGATGCCCAGCGTTTACAAAGTAAATTGACTGAGGCAAAAGCAAAGCAGGCAAGCTTGCAAAAAGTTCATAACCTACTTGATGCCAGAATGCGTGTTAATCATCAATTAAATAGTGAAAAAATAGCAGATGCGTTATCCCGCTTTGATGTTATTGAGCGCCGTGTTGAGTCAATAGAGTCACAAGTTGATGCTTATGATATGACTAAAACGCAAAGTAGCACAGCAGAGCAAATTGATGCGCTAGTTAAAGATGAAGCAATAGAGCAAGAATTTGCAGCATTAAAAGTAAAAATGAAGCAAACAGCTTAGGAGATAATATGATGAATACTTATAACAATGAAAAGAATTGGTACAAAGACGCGTTGAATAAAAAACTTTCGGGTGTGTGTAGTGGTTTTGCACGTCGTTTTGACTTTCCTATCTGGGCGACACGATTAGTGACTATTCTGCTTTTTATTCAATTTCCATTGTTTATTGGTGGCGGTTATTTGGCTGCACATTTTTGCTTAGATACTAAGGCGTAGTGGGGGAGTCATGAAAATAATTGCAATTTGCGTATTAATAATCGTATTTATAATATATAGCCCATTTCAGGCGGTGCAGTTTGATTCATGGCAACTACCGCTTATTATTGCTGATTTAAGCTGGGTAGGTATTGAGCTATTTGGTGCGTTGCTTGCTGTTGTAGCTGTTATTGCTGTGATAGCTCTGGTAAGTGCGGGATTATTAGGGGCAGGTATTATTGTTGGGATGGGCGTGGTCTTAGCATTATTGTTTGGCTCTATAATGATAGCTTGGCCTTTATTACTCATTGCCTGCTTATGTTGGTTAATTTTAGATAATAAAAAAACAGCTAAATTTGATTAACCGTGGAGGCGTTGCTAATTTTACTGACTATTTTTTCACAATTATGCTAAATTTAGCCAATAAAATGATTTTTTATAACAAGGATAGAGATGACATTTAAGCCACTAATCACATTACTTTCATCGGCTCTTTTAGTTATGAGCCTATTTCTTCCGTCAATGGTAAAAGCACACGCAGATCATCACCATGATGAGGATAGTGAAATCATTGTAAACAATGCGCAGGTAAGAGTTTTCTTGCCAGCGAGCAAATCGACTGTAGGTTACCTAAGTATTGTTAATCATGGTAATGCTGATGTAACGCTAACTAAAGCCGCTATTGATGGTTTAGGGCGTGTAGAAATTCATGAGCATGCTCATGTTGATGGCATGATGAAAATGCAGAAAGTCGACACATTATTAATCAAAGCACATCAACAACTCGATTTTAAACCAGGCGGATATCATTTGATGGCGTTCGAGCCAAGCGAAGTAATAAAAGCCGGGCAAGAATTAAAACTCACGCTATATTTTAGTGATGGAAACCGAGTTTTTACTCAAGCCCAGGTTGTTTCTTTAGAAAGTCAGGTAGAACAAGCTTCACAATCTAAGCAGCATCACACGCATCATTAGGAGGTTAAATGTCACAACATAAAGGGAAAATTATTGGGACAATTGTACTCATATTTATTTTGTTTTACGCATTAGCTGTTTATTGGAGCGCAGAGCCAAGTCGAGTAAATGTGTTAACTCAAGCGCAGCAAGATGCCCAGCAACGCGGTGAAAAACTTGTTACAGGTTATACCACTACATCGGCGCTAATTAACGTAACCAGTACATTGTTAAATAAGCCTGGAGGCTATTTATCTAATGATATGATGCCGCCGAGTATACTTATGGATAATATGCCAGCTTGGGAGTATGGGGCGTTAGAGATGTCTCGTGATCTTGCTTTATCTATGCGCAAAGATTTTAGCCGTTCCCAATCTCAGTCTACTGAGCATGTAGCTTTGAAAAAAGCACAACCACAATTTAATATTAGCTCAGAGGCTTGGGCGTGGCCTAGTGCTGAAAGTGAATATCAAAAAGGTATCGATTTTTTAATTGTTTATCGAACGCAAATTGCAGATCAAAACGATCGTGAAAGTCAGTTTTATGCACGTGCTGACAATTTACGCAGTTGGTTAAAAGAGGCTGAAAAACGTCTTGGTAGTTTAAGCCAGCGTTTAAGTGCAAGTGTTGGCCAAGATAGATTAAATACCGATTTAGCGGGTGATAAAGAAGCTCATCAAGCGACCTATAGCCCACTACAGAATCAAGTTAAAACCTCATGGTGGGAAATAGATGACGTTTTTTACGAGTCGCGAGGGGCAACTTGGGCTTTATTACATTTTTTGCAAGCGGTAGAATACGACTTTGCTGATGTATTAGAAAAGAAAAATGCCCGTGTTAGCCTACAACAGATTATTCGTGAGTTAGAGGCAACCCAAGAAACTGTTTGGAGTCCGATGATTTTAAATGGTAGTGGTTTTGGACTTGTGGCAAATCACTCATTAGTAATGGCAAATTATATTTCACGAGCCAATGCGGCTCTTATTGAACTTAGCGAACTTTTAGCGCAAGGATAAAACATGAAAAAGTACTGTCTAGCTGCTGCCCTTTCAATGGCATGTTTGGCACCAGCAGCTCACGCTGACACTTTATTAGGTCTATACGTAGGTGTAGATGGTTGGAAAACGGATAATGACGGACAGTTTTCTTACAAAAATAATGCATCTCAAGATTTTAACTTTGAAGATGAAACTTTTGTAAGTTACTACGCTGCGCTTGAGCACCCAGTGCCACTAGTTCCAAATATAAAGCTAAAGTATACAGAGCTTGAACTTAATGGTGATGCAGTTATTGATGAGACGTTTAGCTTTAATGGCAGTAATTTTGCTAAAGGTAGGGAAGTAGACACAACTACAGATTTAACGCACATTGATTATATTTTATATTACGAAATTTTTGATAATGACTTAATTTCAATAGATCTAGGTTTAAATGCTAAACATTTTGATGGTGATATTGTTGTAAGCGACGTTACCCCAAATGTTGGTAATAACTTTACCGAAACAAAAAACTTCTCTGGCTTTGTTCCCCTTGCTTACGGCCGTGCTGAAGCAGGCTTACCATTTACGGGCTTAAGTGTATTTTTTGAAGGTAGCTTTTTGGCTATCGACGATAGTAAAGTACAAGATTATCAAGTAGGTGTAGCGTATGAACTTATTGATAACCTAGCGGTAGATGTAGCTATTAAAGCTGGTTACCGTTCTATGATATTAGAACTTGATGATGTTGATGATATTACAACTGATATTGATGCATCAGGCCCATTTGCGGGTATCCAAGTTCACTTCTAAATCACTTTAGATGTTCATCGTGGCATTACTTATTAGTGTGCCACGTAACTTCAAACTCTTCCTCTAGCGCCGTGCTTAATAGTTGTTTATATCCCTTATTAATTGGGATGTTGATAAGTTTTCGTAGTTCATCACCCGTTTGTGTGAATTTATAGTAACTCAATACTAAATCGTTGTTTTTAGATTTCAGTGTAACGCGCTGGTTTAAAAATATTAGATTGAGTTCTTGCTCGCTTTTAAGTGCCGCAGATTCTATTTCTTTACGATAAATTAAACCTATGTCCATTAAGGTGAGTACATCAGGAAAACTAAGTCCGGCTTTACCTAAATTAAGCGAGACCTTATTCCCTTTACGTAGTAAGTCAAAAATAGAGGGTTTTTTGTAAAACCCTAGAAGGATGAGATGGCTGTCATCTTTTTCATTAAAACCGCATATAGCAGTACATTTTTGCAATGCATCGGCTTCACGTTGGGTCATTTGTTTGAGAGTTTGTAGACTCTTAATTGAAAAAGTACCAGGAGAGACTGTTTCACCTGCTAAGATTTTAGCCCAAAGCTTTTGCATCGACTCACTCGATGTATCTTCACACAATGCAATAAAGCGCTCAACCCAGTCGCTATCAGGCTGCCCGTTGCAGGTAACATCAGGACAAAAGCTCAATGCCATAGCCATTATTGCTTCAATATTTTGTTGTTGATTCACTAAAAGCAGCTGTTGCCGGTTTTGTGCGCGAGTCAGTACTGTATTGTCGCTGTTTATTTTATACGGCAATTTACTTTGCCCTTGAGCACTATAACTGTTATCGCTATCAGAGCTTATGCGAGTAGAGCTATTCTTTACCATCGCATAGCCAAGCTTTGACTCTATAATATGTGCTAGGTTAATTTTTGCTTGAGCTGCTTTGACTGTCATCGTGACTCTCGTTATCTATGATGTGTAATTGCATAGTGGTTTTTAAGTTATTAAGGCCAAGTTCAACCGTATTAGTCAAAATATATTGATTTAATAAGGCCAGATAGCCACCAACAAGTGACGTTGTTACTTCTGCGGTGATCTCACAAACAACACGCGTGTAAGTTTGTTGCTCAAAAAAACTAATTATTCCGCTGGCAATATGCTCATCATTAAATAAAATATTAAACTTGATGGTGGATTCACTAATACTTGTGATAGTCATTTCTCCAGCGCCCCACTGGCTTTGCCAAAATTGATGGGCGCCTACTCCAGAGCTCGGCTCAGCGATGTAAAACTTAATGCTCGGGTCGAGTTTTTCCCATGGCGACCAAATCTGCCATCTGCCAAAATCGCTGATATACGGTGCTATTTCAGTTGCTTTAGCATTTATTTTGACGCTTTTACTTACTTGGTATTGTTGCGGTAACAATAAGCCAACAACAACAATTACAATGCTAATAAAGAAAGTAAACCGTATAAATTTTTGTAAAATCTTAATATTCATTCCTTAAAATATAATTGATTTCGAGTGTAACAAGGCGTTAATCATTGACTATAATAGCTAATATGTCATTTACCTATATTAAACATTATTACTGTACCATATGCCAAATAATGATAAGTTAAAATCTTATAGGACATGGTTTTAGTTTAGGTGCCGTGCGCAGTATTTATAATTGAAGGATTTATAATGTCGTCAGAGCACAATGATTTTTTATTTACTGATCATGAAGAAGAGCCGCTTACTGAAACTATACCTTCAGGGTATTGGGATATCTTAATCGTTGATGATGACCCTGAAATTCATTCTGTTACTAAACTTGCACTATCAGGTGTAGAGCTCTGGGGAAAGGCGTTACGTTTTCATCATGCTTACTCCGGCAGTGAAGCCGTTGAATTACTTTGTGGTATTAGTGATGTGTCTGTTTTATTGCTTGATGTTGTTATGGAATCTGATGATGCAGGTCTAAAAGTAGTAAAAGAAGTGAGAGAGACATTAAAAAATCATAATGTGAGAATAATCTTACGTACTGGTCAGCCGGGTTATGCGCCGGAAGAACAGGTAATACGTAATTATGATATTAATGATTATAAAACTAAAACTGAGCTGACCCGCAGTAAGTTAGTAACCTCTTTAGTGACAGCTATTCGCTCGTATGAGCAAGTTTGCAAATTAGAATATCAAAGCAAAGCACTGAATAATATTCTATGCGCTTCAAAAGCTATTTTAGGTTTTACGGATATTAAAGCATTCACCATGGCTGTGATAAAACAGTTATCGGTGATACTCGATTGCAAACCAAGAGGCATTGTGTGCGGCACATTAGATGACAATAATCGGGTATTTGTATTAGGTGGTTGCAGCGAGTTTAGTGAATTTTTTGGTCAAGGAATTGAGCAGCTTGATGATGGCCGAATAATTCTACAAGTGCAAAAATGCTTAGAGCTGGGTGAACATCAATACACCGAACACGACACAACATTTTTATTAAAAAGTAAAAACCGCCAAGCAGCATTATTTTTAGACTATGCAAAACAGCCAAGTTTAGATCAATTACAATTTGCAGAAATATTTTTAACTAACGTTAGTGTGGGGTTAGATAACGTTAGGTTATTTAACCGACTCAGGGACGCTGCGTTTAAAGATGCACTGACAGGTCTTGCTAATCGTACTGATTTTATTGAGCAAATAGAAAAGTACCATAGAGTGAATAATAACGAACATGTCTTTGTGATAATAGATGTGGCTCATTTTTCAGATATAAATAATGGTCTTGGTCAAGAAGCTGGCAATCACTTATTGGTTGCCATCGTTGAGAGGCTAAAGCAGGAATACTCAACCGCCAAGCTGTTATCGCGTATTGGCGCTGATGTGTTTGGTTTTTTAATAGAACGCGAACGCTTTGATACAGAAGAATTGTTTGAACATCTAAATTTGCCTTTTCTTGCTGCTGAGCATGTGTTGCCAATTAAATTTAGAGTAGGTGTGTGTGAGCAAAAGGATTTTCAAGCAGCAGGAATGCAAACATTAAAGCTTGCTTATATAGCACTGAATCAAGCAAAGAAACAAAAAAGTAATTTGACGGTTTACTATACTCCAGATATGGAAGAGCAGATGACGTGGCGATTAGGCATTATTCGTCAACTGCGCCAAGATTTTGAAAGTAATAAATTAGAAGTGTGGTACCAACCGCAATTTGCTCTTGATGATTTATCATTAATTGGTTGTGAAGCTCTGTTACGTTGGCCATCAGGGCAAGGCAATTATATATCTCCTGCTATTTTTGTGCCACTTGCAGAAGATGCAGGGTTGATTGTTGATATTGGTCAATGGGTGTTAGAGCAAGCGTGTCAGCAGCAAAAGCGTTTAGAGGCTATGGGCATTTTTGTGCGAATTGCAGTGAATGTATCAGTGCCGCAATTTAAAGTTAATGGTTATGCACAGCAAGTAATAAATACCTTATTAAAATATCAGGTATCACCAAAGTACATTGAGCTTGAGGTGACTGAAAGCGTGGTAATGGACGAACTTGGCATGGTAATAGCTACTCTGCAAGAATTAAAAAACTGCGGTATTGAAGTGGCGATTGATGACTTTGGAACAGGTTTTTCGTCATTGAGTTATTTGCAAAAATTGCCAGTTAATCGTTTGAAAATTGACCGCGATTTCATTAAAGATATTCCAGATAACGACTCGGGGGCTATTGCTGCACTGGTTATTGCACTAGGCGCTCAGTTAGGTCTGAAAACAATTGCGGAAGGTGTTGAAACTCAAGCACAAGCAGATTTACTCAAGCAACTAGGCTGTAATGAAGTGCAAGGTTTTATGTACGCAAAACCAATGCCTGAAGCCGAGCTAGTTCAATTTATTGAACAGCAGAGGTAGCCACAAAGGCTGCTATTAAAGTATTTAGGATAATCGTTAATATCGCTTAACGATTTATTCGGGTATACTTTGCGACCTTTTTTAAAGCAATTGGTCATTAATTATGAGCGCACTAAAAGCCGAGCGAGCCTTATTCTCATACCCTAAGTATTGGGCTGAGTGTTATGGCACTGCACCATTTTTACCAACTACACGACAAGAAATGGATGCACTTGGCTGGGATAGCTGCGATATCATTATAATTAGTGGCGATGCTTATGTTGATCACCCTAGTTTCGGCATGGCGGTTATTGGCCGAGTACTCGAAGCGCAAGGTTTTAGAGTCGGCATTATTGCCCAGCCGGATTGGCAATCTAAAGATGCCTTCATGGAGCTTGGCCGCCCAAATCTATTTTTTGGTGTGACTGCCGGTAACATGGACTCGATGATCAACCGTTATACGGCTGAAAAGCGTATGCGCCATGATGATGCTTACACACCGGATAATATCGGCGGTAAGCGTCCAGATCGTGCCGTTATGATTTACTCGCAAAAATGCCGCGAAGCCTATAAAGGTATCCCTATTGTTATTGGCGGTATAGAAGCGAGCCTGCGCCGTATAGCACACTATGATTATTGGCAAGAAAAAGTACGCCGTAGTATTTTATTTGATGCCAAAGCTGACATTCTTATTTATGGTAATGCTGAGCGCCCGCTGGTGGAAGTTGCTCATCGTATTGCTGCTGGCGAAACCATGGACACCATTCAAGACATTCGTGGTACTGCGGTGATTCGTAAGGAGCCTATTCCAGGGTGGCGTGGTAGTGATTCTACAGCCATTGATAAAATTGGCAAAATAGATCCTATTCCTAACCCATACGGCGCTGACGATGTAGGCTGTAGTAAAAGTGAATTTAAAAAAGCGGGCATTGATTTAAAAGCTGAAGCCGCTAAGCCGATTACTATACAACCGGCACGCCCTAAACCTTGGGAAAAAACCTACGTAAAGTTACCTGCGTTTGAACAAGTAAGCGTTAATAAACCCTTGTATGCACACGCCTCACGTATTTTGCACCAAGAGACTAACCCAGGTTGTGCCCGTGCGTTATTTCAACGCCATGGCGATCGCTCTATTTGGGTAAACCCACCGGCATACCCGTTAGAAACTCATGAAATGGATGCCGTATTTGGTCTGCCTTATCAGCGTATTCCACATCCAAGTTATGGTGATGCGAAAATTCCTGCGTACGATATGATCAAAACCTCGGTGAATATTATGCGCGGTTGTTTTGGTGGTTGCTCGTTCTGTTCAATAACAGAGCATGAAGGACGCATTATTCAAAGTCGTTCGCAAGAATCGATTATTGATGAAATTGAACAAATTCGCGATAAGGTGCCTGGTTTTACTGGGGTGATCTCAGATTTAGGTGGCCCAACTGCAAACATGTATAAGTTGCGTTGTAAGAGTAAAAAAGCTGAGAGTACGTGCCGCCGTTTATCATGTGTTTATCCTGACATTTGTAAGCATATGGACACCGACCATACTCCAACCATCGATTTGTATAAAAAAGCCCGTGAAGTAAAAGGAGTGAAAAAAATCCTTATAGCATCGGGTGTGCGTTATGACTTGGCTGTACAAGATCCTCGCTATGTTAAAGAATTAGTGACTCACCATGTCGGTGGTTACTTAAAAATAGCACCGGAGCATACTGAAGATGGCCCATTATCTAAGATGATGAAGCCGGGCATGGGCGCATATGATCAGTTTAAAGAGCTATTTGATAAGTATTCTAAAGAAGCGGGTAAAAAGCAGTATTTGATCCCGTATTTTATCTCAGCTCACCCAGGCACAAAAGATGAAGACATGGTCAACATGGCATTGTGGCTTAAATCAAATGACTTTAAGCTCGACCAAGTACAAAACTTTTATCCATCACCGATGGCCAATGCGACCACGATTTATCATACTGAGATGAATTCGTTACGTAATATTAAAAATAACACTGAGCAAGTAGCAGTACCAAAAGGTGCGCGTCAACGTCGCTTACATAAAGCTATTTTACGTTATCACGATCCAGCTGGTTGGCCGATGATCCGTGAAGCATTACGCAAAATGGGTAAAGCAAAGCTTATTGGTAAAGGACCTAACTGCTTAGTACCAGAAGAAAGCCGCGATGAAAAATCAGCTAAGCCAGGCAAGGGGGGTCGCCCAGCGTTGAGTCGCCATACTGGCTTTAGTCAGTTTAAAAAGGCCAATACCAAGCCTAAAGTGGGCGGTAACCGCCAGCGCGCAAGATAACTTAAGCGCTCATAAAAACGCCCAGCAATTGCTGGGCGTTTTTATATAGCTGCTTATTCTTCAGCTTATTCCTCAATAAATGCTTCACCTTCAGTCATCCATTTAGCGGCCGGTTTGCCTTTTAAATAGTGATCAAAGTACTGCATCATACGAATCGAGAAATCCACTTGGTTCGGGAATTTCTTTAAATGATGTGGTTCGCCTTCGTATTGTAAGAAGGTGGCATCTTTACCAGCACGGCGCAGTGCTAAGTAATATTGCACACCTTCATGCCATGGCACAGCGTCATCTTTATCACCAAACATGATTAAGATAGGGGTATTTACTTTGTCGGCAAAAAACACCGGTGAGTTTTCAATATAAAGCTCAGGCGCTTCAAACAAGTTTTTACCGATACGGCTTTGCCCTGTTTCATATTGAAACTGGCGCGCAAGCCCTGACTTTAAGCGAATACCACTGTAGGCACTGGTCATGTTAGATACTGGGGCACCCGATACTACGGCTTTAAACATATCAGTTTCGGTGATCATAAAAGCACTTTGATATCCCGCCCATGAATGGCCTTGTAAGCCAATTTTATCTGGATCGGCTATACCTAAATCAATTAGCTTTTGTGTCGCGTTGATCATGGTTTGCGTTGACGATTTACCTGGATGACCTATTTCAAAGCGAATATCAGGTAAAAAGATTGCGTAACCGTTTGATGTGAACATCGGGAAGTTAGGGCGATGATTTAGCTCCATTTTAGGAAAGTCATACATGCGTTGACTCATATAACGGTAAAAATACACCACCACTGGCACTTTATCGCCTTTTTTGTAGCCCGCAGGTTTAATGAGTACGCCTTGTAGGTCTTCTCCATCAAACCCTTTATAGCTGATAAGCTCAGGCGCTTGGCCCCATGCAAAGTTATCAACTTGCGGGTTTAAATTAGTGACCTTTTGTGGCTTATTAAAGCTAAAATCAGTTTGGTAAATATCAGGGAACTGCTGATAGGTTTGCTCAGTAAATAAATACTTATTGGCGTGTTTCGCTTTTTTAATAACATCAAAGCGTTTGTTGCCAGTTAAAACTTTAGCAATAGAGTTATCTGTTAGGTTTAACTTGGTAATTTCAGTTTGCTTATCTTGTAAATTTGTTGCGCTCAATAGCAAAGTTTGGCCTTTAGTAAAGCCTACAAGGTCTTTATCAAGCTTGATAACACGATATTGCGTGTTGCTTTCTTTACCATTTGTTAAACGTGTTGCCTGCTGCGTATTTACGTCAAACGCCCAAACATCGTATTTACTATAAACCAATACTTGGCTGCTATCGTTAAGCCAGCCTGCAAAGCCATAGCCTGGTTGTGCTGATGGGTAGTCGTGCTTGTCATCAGCAAAAGTTGCTTGAATCGCTTTAGTTAACGTACTTACTTTATTGTTAGCTAAATCTTTAAGTTGTACATGGCTGTCATTAAAATAAGCAGCAAACTGACCATTTGGCGATAAGCTTGGTCTAAACGGATAGTCTTTAATAATCGCTTTCTGTGCGCCGGTTTTTACATCTACTGCGTAGTAATCAGCAAAAAAGCCACCATACATAATGCGTTCTAAATACGCTTGGTTAGAGTAGCCAAGCAGTGCATCGCGTTTTGTATTGAGTGCTACTTCAGGCATCTCAGGTGTACTTAATTGTACTGACGTGTTGTTGCTTAGGAAGTAAACACTTTGATAGTGGCGGTTTTTATTGGCTTTATTCCATTGTTGCTCTTCACGAGGTTTAATTTCAGCATCGTTATTGTGCCAAACATTTAAGCCTTTTTGGTCGCGAATAGTATCGTAATCATACAATGATGCTTCATCGGTATATTCTTTTGCTTTTATTTTAGCTGCAAGCTTTGGTCTGTTTTCAAAGTATAGGCGTTCACCGTCTTCTGACCATTCTAGCTTAGCCGTTTTGCCTATTTGCCATGCTGTATTAGCCGATTTTATATCAGTTAGTTGCTCGTTTTTATAAAGCTTTAATTGGTAGTCACGGCGGCGCATATCATCATTGACATAATTGCCTAGAGTAAAGGCCACAATATTTTGTGTTGGGTGCCACGCTATTTTATTAACTACAACACCTGGCTCATCAATCAGCACGCTGCTGGTAAAGCCATTGTTAAGCTCTAGCAAAGTAACTTGGTTATCTGTGCCATCACTGTCTACTTGGCTTGCAAGCAATTGGCTTGCATTACTGCTTATTGCGTAACTGAACACCTGTGAGATAGTATAGCTAGTTTTATTGTTTAAGTTAACAACGATTAAATCATAAGACGTGTCTTTTTTATCTGGTTTGATTTCACTTGTTTTGTTGCTATCAGTGCCACTCGAATCATCTTCTTTATCGGCTTTTTTATTTACGCGGTAAGCGAGCCAATTACCATCATCTGAAAGCTTATAGTCTTTTACATCATCAAACTGTTGTTGCCCACCACTGAGGGTATTAACTAACACGAGGTTATTTTTAAGTGTGTCTTTCTTTTTAGTGGTTTCTTTTTCGAGCAAGGTAGGGGTTTGAGTAAATACAACCCAGTTAGCGGCTTTGTTTATTGTTGGTTTTGTTCCGCGAGGTACTTCTGCAATCAATTTGTTATTAGTTAGGTTATAAACTTGGCCAGTTGCATCACCACGGTAAGGTGCCGCGCTAAAGGTAAGAATATTACCATCTTCAGATAGCTGAGTCCCTTTGGCTGCTTTAAAATCAAATACATCTTTAAATTGTAGTGCATCTTTAGCATTTGCTGTTGCACTACTTAAGCTTGCTACAAGGGCAATGCTGAGTAGAGAGAGTTGCGCTTTCATTATTAATTCTCGTTTTGTTTCATTACCCTTATCATAACGAGTTTGTTAAACAATTCGAGTAGAAGCGATAAGCGCACGAAAATGAGAGTTAAGATAGCAAATACAAAAAAACCTTGTAAGCATAACTCACAAGGTTAATGTTTTAGCAAACTAGCAAACTAGCAAACTAGCAAACTTATAACCAAATCTTTTGTAGTTCTAGCCACTGCTTTTCAAATTGAGCGCTTGGTTTAACCTTAAAGTCACTACGAACAAATTGATTCATTTTACCTTCAATATAGGCTAGTAAAAAGTTTGCTATTGTAAGTTCATCACTTTGGAAAGTTTTTCCTTCGCGTAGTTTTCGTTCACGTAACACTTGTTTTATTTGAGTTTCTAGCTTTTCAAATAAACTTTGTACACGTTCTCGTAATCGCTCTTGCTCACCTTGTAGTGCATCGCCGGTTAGAATTCGGGTGATACCTGGGTTTTTTTCAGCGAACGCCAACAGCAGTAATAAAATATTGTAGATGCGGCTTTGGGTTTCTTTTTCGTTTTCAAGGATAAGGTTAATGCGTGACAATAGCGTATCTTCAATAAACTCAATCAAGCCTTCAAACATCCGTGCTTTACTCGGGAAATGACGATAAAGCGCAGCTTCAGACACACCTACTTCGGCAGCGAGTTTTGCCGTAGTTATACGTTGTCCTAGGCTGGTTTCTAGCATCTGTGCGAGTGCTTGTAGTATTTGCTCTTTGCGATTACTTCTTTTTGTCGCAGGCATGAACATTCCTTTCTTTTAATTATTTATTGAGCTTCGCCAGTGTTGGCCACTCATTTTTTGAGCTAATGAGTGGTGGTATGTTAATGTTTTATTCAGCTTCTTTCCAGCCTTTTTACAATCGTTTAGCAAGCTCAGTCATCACACTTAGTGCGAGCGCACTTTTTGTATCTATTGCTAATTCTTTTTGCTCAGTATGCCAGTACAGTGTTAAAGCATTATGATCTGAGTTAAAGCCTAAGCCTGATTGTGATACGTCATTTGCACAAATCATATCGAGGTTTTTATTGGTCAGTTTACCTTTGGCGTAGCTAGCAACATCTTGTGTTTCTGCAGCAAAGCCTACGGTATATGGTCGCCCTTGAGTTAGGTTTGCTACCGCAGCAATTACATCTGGATTTTTTACTAATGTAAGAGTGAGCTCATCACCTTGTTTTTTCATTTTTTGTTCAGCAATATTTGCAGCACGATAATCGGCCACTGCGGCGCAGCCAATAAATACATCAGATTGTCTTGCCAGAGAAAGAGACTCTTGAAGTAATTGTTCTGCGCTTTCAATATTTGTAAGTTTTGCTGCGCTCGGCGGAGTGATAGTAACAGGGCCTGATATAAGGTTTACCGTTGCACCTAAGTCAAGTGCTGCTTGTGCAAGTGCGTAGCCCATTTTTCCTGAACTATGATTAGATATAAAACGAACAGGATCAAGAGGCTCACGAGTGGGGCCTGCGGTAATTGTAACTGTTTTACCAGCGAGCAACTGTGGCTGAGTTGGCTTAGTGCAAAGAGTAGCTAACTCGCTTGGTTCGAGCATTCTTCCTGCGCCAATATCACCACACGCTTGCTCGCCTTTACCTGGCCCCCAAATGTCTACACCGCGCTGAGCTAGCGTTGATAAGTTAGCTTGGGTGGCTGGGTGAGCATACATTTGCTGGTTCATGGCAGGCGCGATGGCTACTTTTGCTGGTGTTGCTAATAATAAGGTTGTTAGTAGGTCATCAGCGATGCCTGCAGCCATTTTTGCAATGATATTACTGGTGGCAGGGGCAACCAAAATTAAATCAGCCCATTTGGCAAACTCAATATGGCCCATTGCAGCTTCTGCAGAAGGGTCTAGCAACGAGTCTGATACCATTTCACCGCTAACGGCTTGCATAGTTAAAGGTGTTATAAAATGTTTTGCTGACTCGGTCATAACCACTTTTATCTCGCAGCTTTGCTCTTTTAATCGCCTTACTAGCTCTGCGCATTTATAAGCCGCAATACCACCGGTGATCCCAAGTACAATTTTTTTATTTTTTAACTTTGTCATTAACTCTGCCATGTGCTGATAAAACCTTTGTCGATATGCACTAACGATAGCAAATCTTTGGCTTTGGCACGAAGCTTTTAATTTGAATTTTATTTACGGTTTTACAGGCGAAATTTTATTTTTAGATTACAGTTAAATGAAAGGTTTGTTTTAGGGACAAAATAATGCAGCTGAATTCATTACCTGTGGAGCAACGCCCGCGTGAAAAATTATTAAATAAGGGGGCAAAGTCGCTAAGCGATGCTGAGTTGTTAGCTATATTCTTACGAACAGGCTTGCCTGGTATGAATGCCGTTGAGCTTGCACAACATTTAATGACTCAAAATGAAACACTGCACAATTTATTTAATGCATCATTGGAAGATTTTTGCGCCCAAAAAGGCTTAGGCACAGCAAAGTACGTACAATTGCAAGCCGTACTAGAGCTCAGTAGGCGTTATATGATAGAGCAATGCCAGCGAAAAGCGGTATTTAATTCACCGCAATCAGTCTACGACTATTTAACTCTTGAACTTAGAGGCTTACAGCAAGAAGTTTTTATGGTGCTATATCTTGATAGCCAAAATAGACTTATTAAAGAGGAGACGCTTTTTTATGGCACTATTAACTCAGCATCGGTTTATCCGCGTGAGGTTGTAAAAGCAGCGCTTAAAAATAATGCCGGGGCACTTATATTAGCCCATAACCACCCATCAGGCATTGCTGAGCCCAGTCAAGCAGACAAACTTATCACTAATAAATTGCAGCAAGCATTACAATTAGTTGACATAAATATCTTAGATCACATCATTGTGGGTGCAGATAATTGTATTTCGTTCGCAGAGAGGGGCCTTATTTAGCTTTGCTTACTAGTTAAGTGTGTTAAAAATAGGCTGTTTAAGTGTTTTTGACAAATTAGTTTAATTTAAATGCAGTTTTTACTTTCCCTAAGGGCTTTCGATCTTTATAATTAGCCGCTATCAAATTTACATATGAGCTGATTGGATAGATCATTGTTTGATCTTTGCCTGTAAAAGCTGTATAAAGAGCGCCCTTCGATTTATTCTCTAGGGCAGAAATACATGGCCTTAGGTTAAATTAAGCTCGAGCGAAGTTATTGGAGATATATAGACATGTCTAAAGTATGTCAAGTTACAGGTAAGCGTCCTGCGGTTGGTAATCACCGTTCACACGCGAGAAACGCGACTAGACGTCGTTTCCTACCTAACCTACAAACACACCGTTTTTGGGTTGAAAGTGAAAAACGTTTTGTAACATTACGCACTACTACTAAAGGTATGCGTATTATCGATAAAAAAGGCATCGACGCGGTTCTTACAGAAATCCGTGCTCGCGGCGAAAAAGTTTAAGGAACTGAATCATGCGCGATAAAATCCGTTTAGTTTCAACTGCTGGTACTGGTTTTTTCTACACTACCGACAAAAACAAGCGTAACATGCCTGAAAAAATGGAAATCAAAAAGTTCGATCCTAAGGCTCGTAAACACGTGATTTTCAAAGAAGCTAAAATCAAGTAATTTTAGTTCTCTTCAGAATATCAAAAACCCAGCTTATGCTGGGTTTTTTGTTTTTAGCCAACTCTCAGCGCTGCTTTCGGCTATCATTAACTTTATAAATCCTTTAGCATAATCAACAAATTGTCATGGCGGTAAGCTACTATGTATATTGATAATGCGGGAAAGGTACAAGGAGTCATTCAGCGAGCATGTACTCATTTCGATGAGCGACCATGCGCAGAAGACATTTCTTTATTAGTTATTCATAATATTTCATTGCCAGCAGGGCATTTTGCAACACCTTATGTAGATGATTTATTTATGGGGAATATTGATTGCCTAGCTCATCCTTCTTTTAGCGATCTGCAAGGGCTTAGAGTGTCAGCTCATTGTTTTATTAAGCGTACGGGCGAGGTTATACAGTATGTGCCGTTTACAAAGCGAGCTTGGCATGCAGGGAAATCTGATTTTTTAGGACGTGAACAATGCAATGATTTTAGTATTGGTATTGAGCTTGAAGGAACAGATGTGAGTGGATATACCCAAATGCAATATAATGCATTACAATCATTAACTAAGTTATTGATGAATAAATACCCCGCAATAACTAAAAAACGTATTGTTGGGCACTGTGATATTGCGCCAGGGCGAAAAACAGATCCTGGTGAAAGCTTTGATTGGCAACATTATTTAGCTGCCCTTTTTTAACCTGCTTTAGCAAAGAGACCGCTATGATTTTAATTTCTATTATTATCGCATTGATTTTGGAACGTTTAGGTGCACGCTCAGATTATTGGCAGATAAGCCATTATGCACAGAGCTATTTAACACGCTCTAATAGGCAGCTAAGCGAAAAAGGCTTGTTTAATTCTAACCATGGATTTTTAATTTGGTTAATTCTGCCAGTTATAGCAATCGCTTTGATTTATACGTTTTCTGATTTTGTGCTTTGGCAACTTGCTGTCAATATTGTGGTGCTATTGGTTTGCTTTGGTTGTGCTAAACATCGTGCTTTATATAAGTCTTACTTAAATGCACTCACCAGAGAAGACCGTGAGGCGGCTAGCCTATATGCCTTACAAATGGGCCAAAACAAAACTGAAGATGAACCTGATGGTGAAACGTTTGGGCAAACATTGGCCTGGATAAATTTTCGTTTTTATTGTGCGGTCATTTTTTGGTTTGTCATATTAGGTGCGCCAGGTGCTGTGCTTTATGCACTAGTGAGGACTTATGCTGATTTAGTACGCGAAGACAAAAAAGTCGCATATGTGGCACGCTTCAAATTGATTCATAAATTATTATTTTGGTTTGATTGGCTACCGGCACGTATTACCAGCTTTGGCTTTTTAGTTATTGGTAATTTTAATAAAGGCACGAGTTGCTTATTGCGTTATGCATTTGACTTTTCAGTGAGTAATCGAAAAGTAGTGACAAATACCGCATTAGCAGCGGAGCAAATTGAGCAGCAGCACTTTGGTTGTGCGGTTGAAGCAACCTGTATGATGAAGCTGGTAAAGCGTAATGTTTTGTTTTATTTAGTGCTGATTGCTTTGCTTACCTTGTTTGGTGGTTTGGCGTAAGGGGTAGTGAAAGGTTCTAGGTTCTAGGAAAGTGACTAGGAGCTAGGTGTATTCATAGCTCACAGCCCATGGTTATTTCTTCTCGGTGTAGCGCGAAGCGTCTCGGTGCCCTCGGTGATAAAAATTGTTTAAGTGATTAATTCACCACAGAGATCAAGAAGAGCACAGAGGAAAGATTAAAGACTTTCGGTGCTAGGGAAGTAACTAGGCGCTAGGTGTATACATAGTTCGTAACCCGCAGCCCGTGGTTTTTCTCATTTTATTCTCATTCACTTCTCTGTGCAAAATGGTTTTAAGTGATTTATTCACAAAGAGGTAAAGAGGCGCTTCGCTTATGAGGTTAAAGGTGTACTTTACTTTGTGGGAACATGCTTTAGCCGTGATTGTTCTAGGTTCTGTGTTAAAGCCAATCGGCGCTAAAGCGTTCTCCTACGATGGTATATAGTGTTAAATACATTTTTATAGCCCGAAGTTCGCTATCCTTAGCTCGTGGCTTTTTTCATTCACTTCTCTGTATACAAAAGTCTCTAAGTCATTTATTGATAGTAAACTGTCCGCTTCTCAGGTGGTAGCTATCTGGTCAGACCATTTTGTGTTTTATTAAAAGCCCTTCCCAAAGTCAGCGGTTATCACCTGCTGTTTAATCTTTGAGCTAAATGCGTTAGGCTAGTTTTGTATGCGGGCTGCTCATGAAATTGACAGTAAACTTGCTTTTTGATAACGTATGACCAAAATTTGGTATGACCAATTTACCTTTTGGTTTCGGCTACAGGCACAAACTGGTATTTATGAAGCCATAGCCTATTACAACGCGGACGTTGATTAATGTCTTTAAAGATTAAAGCAGCAAAATTGTCGGATGTTATTTTACAGCAACTTGAGAATATGATTCTTGAGGGATCATTAGCACCGGGCGAAAAATTGCCGCCAGAGCGTGAACTAGCTAAACAGTTTGAAGTGTCTCGCCCTTCATTGCGTGAGGCGATTCAAAAGCTAGAGGCTAAAGGGTTGGTCACGCGCCGCCAAGGTGGTGGCACGTTTGTAAAGAATCAGCTGGAAGAAGGATTAACTGATCCGTTATTTGATTTGATCAGTAAGCACCCAGAATCACAGTTTGATTTATTAGAGTTTCGTCATGCACTCGAAGGTATTGCCGCATACTATGCAGCACTTCGTGGCACCAGTACTGATTTTGAGAAAGTTAAGCAAAGCTTTGAGTGTATCGCTTTAGCGAACGATGATTTACAACAAAAAGCCAAAGCAATTAATGCATTTCATTTTAGTGTTGCAGAGTCTTCACATAATGTTGTGTTGCTTCACTTAGTGCGCGGGATGCAAGCACTACTTGAACAAAATGTATTACAGAATTTAACGGTATTGCTAGAAAAACCGCATATTAGTAAGCAGTTAGCAGAGCATCGCCGTTTATTAATGGATGCAGTTATAGAAGGGAATCCTGAACAAGCTCGTCTTGCTAGTAATGCTCACTTAGCTTTCATTGAAGAAGCGCTACTTGAAGCAGGCAAAGAGCACTCGCGTATTGAACGTAGTTTAAGACGCACTAAACAGAATTAGAAACAAGATAATAATTTAACCAAGTACGGTATTGAAACACACAATACACAGTATTAATTAAAAACATTCGTATTTTAAACATAAGGAAACCTCCGTATGTCTGAAGTCAATAAAATTGACGTAGACGCGCTAGAAACACAAGAGTGGTTACAAGCTCTTGAATCAGTTGTGCGTGAAGAAGGTGTTGAACGTGCTCAGTTTTTACTTGAGCAAGTATTAGAGCAAGCCCGTTTAGACGGTGTTGATATGCCTACAGGCATCAACACAAACTACGTTAATACGATTCCGGTAGAACAAGAGCCTGCTTACCCAGGGGATGTTAACCTTGAGCGCCGTATTCGTTCTATTATTCGTTGGAACGCGATCATGATTGTATTGCGTGCATCGAAAAAAGATCTCGACTTAGGCGGCCATATGGCGTCTTATCAGTCTTCTGCTGCTTTTTATGAAGTGTGTTTTAACCATTTCTTTAAAGCACCGAATGACGTAGACGGTGGTGACTTAGTTTATTACCAAGGTCATATTTCTCCAGGTATCTACGCACGTGCATTTGTTGAAGGTCGTTTATCTGCTGCCCAGTTAGATAATTTCCGCCAAGAAGTAGACGGTAACGGTTTGCCATCATACCCTCACCCTAAGTTAATGCCTGAGTTTTGGCAGTTCCCTACAGTATCTATGGGCCTTGGTCCTATCGCGTCTATTTATCAAGCGCGTTTCTTAAAATACTTAGATGGTCGAGGCTTAAAAAATACTAAAAACCAACGTGTATACGCGTTTTTAGGTGATGGTGAAATGGATGAGCCAGAATCACGTGGTGCTATCTCTTTTGCTGCTCGTGAGAAGTTAGATAACCTTTGCTATCTAATCAACTGTAACTTACAACGCTTAGATGGCCCAGTAATGGGTAACGGTAAGATCATTCAAGAGCTTGAAGGTCTATTCAAAGGTGCTGGCTGGAACGTAATTAAAGTTGTATGGGGCAGTGGTTGGGATATCTTACTTGCTAAAGATACAACGGGTAAGTTATTACAATTGATGAACGAAACTATCGATGGTGATTACCAAACATATAAAGCGAAAGACGGTGCTTACGTACGTGAACACTTCTTTGGTCGTTACCCTGAAACAGCAGCACTTGTTGCTGATATGACAGATGACGAAATTTTTGCGCTTAAGCGTGGTGGTCATGAGCCATCTAAACTATACGCTGCATTCAAAAAAGCTGAACAAACAAATGACCGTCCAACGGTTATCTTAGCTAAAACTGTAAAAGGTTACGGCATGGGTGAAGCGGCTGAAGGTAAAAATATTGCTCACCAAGTTAAGAAAATGGACATGACACATGTTGAACACTTACGTTCGCGTTTAGGTCTACAAGATCTTGTGTCTGATGAAGCAATTAAAGACTTACCTTACTTAGAGCTTGAAGAAGGCTCTGAAGAGTACAAGTACTTACATGCTCGTCGTAAAGACTTAGAAGGTTATACACCTACTCGTATCCCTAATTTCTCTGAAAAACTACAGCTACCAGAAGTAGAAGCATTCAAGCCATTACTTGAAGAGCAAAAGCGTGATATTTCAACAACAATGGGCTTTGTGCGTGCACTTAACGTGTTACTAAAAGACAAAGGTATTGGCAAAAACATCGTGCCAATCATTGCTGATGAAGCGCGTACATTTGGTATGGAAGGTTTATTCCGTCAAATCGGTATTTATAACCCGCATGGCCAAAACTACACGCCACAAGACCGTGATATTGTTTCTTACTATAAAGAAGCCACATCAGGTCAGGTACTGCAAGAAGGTATCAATGAGTTAGGCGCAATGTCATCGTGGGTTGCTGCGGCAACGTCTTACAGCACGAATGACTTACCAATGATCCCATTTTACATCTACTATTCAATGTTCGGTTTCCAACGTGTTGGCGATATGGCATGGATGGCGGGTGACCAACAAGCACGTGGTTTCTTACTCGGTGCAACGGCGGGTCGTACAACACTAAATGGTGAAGGTCTACAGCACGAAGATGGTCACAGCCATATTCTTGCAAACACTGTACCTAACTGTATCTCTTATGACCCAACGTATGCGTACGAAGTAGCGGTGATCATTCAAGATGGTATTCGTCGTATGTACGGTGAAGATCAAGAAAACATTTACTACTACCTAACGCTAATGAATGAAAATTACGCGCAACCAGCAATGCCTGAAGGTGCTGAAGAAGGTATTCGTAAAGGTATTTATAAGCTTGAAAGCTACGAAGGCAAAAAAGCCAACGTACAGTTGCTAAGCTCAGGTACTATCATGACTGAAGTACGTAAAGCGGCAGCTATCTTAAGTGATGACTATGGCATTGCATCAGATGTTTTCTCTGTAACGTCATTCAACGAACTTACTCGTGATGGTCAAGACGTTGAGCGTTCAAACATGCTTAACCCTGAAGGTGAGCAAAAAACTGCTTACATCACTAGCGTATTAAATGATTCAGTGACAGTTGCTGCAACGGATTACATGAAAAACTACGCTGAGCAAGCGCGTTCTTTCATTCCTAGCAGCAACTACAAAGTGTTAGGTACTGACGGTTACGGTCGTTCAGACAGCCGTGAAAACTTACGTCGTCACTTTGAAGTTAACGCAGGTTATGTTGTTGTTGCTACGTTATCTGAACTTGCTAAACGTGGTGAAGTTGAAAAGTCAGTGGTTGTTGAAGCACTTAAGAAGTTCGACATCGACACTAACAAACTTAACCCACTGTACGCTTAAGAGGTTTTGCAATGAGTATTGAAATTAATGTACCAGATATCGGTGGTGATGAAGTCGAAGTAACCGAAATCTTAGTAAGTGTTGGCGACGTTGTTGAAGTTGACCAATCACTTCTTACTGTTGAAGGCGATAAAGCCTCAATGGAAGTACCAGCTGCTCAAGCGGGTACAGTTAAAGAAATTAAAGTAAGCGAAGGTGACACGGTTACCACGGGCTCTTTAATTATGATTTTTGAAGGCGAAAGCGCTGGCGAAGAAAAAGCGCCAGAAGCTCCGGCTCAATCTGAAGACGCAGCTCCTGCTGCCTCTTCAGGCTCAACGACCAAAGAAGTGACCGTACCAGATATCGGTGATGATGAAGTTGAAGTAACCGAAATCATGGTTGCAGTGGGCGATAGCGTTGAAGAAGAGCAATCTATCTTAAACGTTGAAGGCGACAAAGCCGCGATGGAAGTGCCTGCACCGTTCGCAGGTACTGTTAAAGAAATTAAAATTGCGACTGGCGATAAAGTAAAAACAGGCTCTTTAGTATTTGTTTTTGAAATCGCTGGTAGCGAGTCAGCTGCACCTGCACAAGACGAACCAGCACAAGAATCTGCACCAGCAGCAAGTGCTCAGTCAAGCAGCAAAGAAGTCAACGTGCCAGATATTGGCGGTGACGAAGTTGAAGTAACTGAAGTCATGGTTGCGGTTGGCGACAAGGTTGAAGAAGATCAATCAATCTTAAACGTTGAAGGCGATAAAGCGGCAATGGAAGTACCTGCACCGTTTGCAGGCACAGTGAAAGAAATAAAAGTAGCCACAGGCGATAAAGTATCGACCGGTTCACTTATTTTTGTTTTTGAAGTTGCCGGTAGCGCACCAGCTTCAGCTCCTGCAGAAAAATCAGCGCCAGCGCCAAAAGCAGAATCAAAACCTGCACCAGAGCAAGCAGCACCAGCAAAAGCCAGTAATGAAAGCTTTGAGAACAACAGTGCTTATGCTCATGCATCGCCAGTTGTTCGCCGTTTAGCCCGTGAGTTTGGTATTAACCTTGCGAACGTAAAAGGCTCTGGTCGTAAAAACCGTGTTGTTAAAGAAGACGTGCAAAACTATGTTAAAAACTTAGTTAAGCAAGTTGAGTCTGGTCAGTTATCTGCGGGCAAAGGCAACGCGGGTGGCGGTGAGCTTGGTTTAATTCCATGGCCAAAAGTTGATTTCGCCAAGTTTGGTGAAATCGAAGAGAAAAAGCTGTCTCGTATTCAAAAGCTATCTGGTAAAAACTTACACCGTAACTGGGTACAAATCCCTCACGTTACACAATTTGATGAAGCAGATATCACTAGCCTTGAGGCGTTCCGTAAAGAACAAAACGCGCTAGCAGAGAAGAAAAAGCTAGGTGTTAAAATTACACCTTTAGTTTTTGTAATGAAAGCAGCAGCAAAAGCATTGGCTGACTTCCCTACATTTAACTCGTCTTTATCTGAATATGGTGAAAGCTTAATCCTTAAAAAGTACATCAATATTGGTGTTGCTGTCGATACGCCAAATGGTCTTGTAGTACCAGTATTCAAAGATGTTGATAAAAAAGGCATCATTGAGCTATCACGTGAATTAATGGAAGTATCTGTTAAAGCGCGTGAAGGCAAGTTAACGGCATCTGACATGCAAGGTGGCTGTTTTACTATTTCAAGCCTTGGTGGCATTGGTGGTACTGCATTTACACCAATCGTTAATGCGCCAGAGGTTGCTATTTTAGGTGTATCTAAATCTGAAATGAAACCAAAATGGAATGGTAAAGAATTTGAACCTAAATTAATGGTTCCACTTTCAATGTCATACGACCATAGGGTGATTGACGGTGCACTAGCAGCACGCTTTACTGTAACCCTTGCAAGTTACATGAGTGATATTCGTCAACTAGTAATGTAATAATTGATGCATGTAGCTAAATAAATAGAATCAAATCCCAGCCAGTTGTTTTTAGCTGGGATTTTTACCATTTGCAATGATACAATCTTTGTATACTTTGCATAAATTTTTGATCTGCTCTGACTTTCTGCCCATGCAGAAACATGGCAGTTAAACTTTAGGGCAGTGTCCCGTTCAAACAATTAAGGTAAAAGCATGAGCAACGAATTAAAAACTCAAGTTGTTATACTAGGCGGTGGTCCTGGTGGTTACTCTGCGGCTTTCCGTGCTGCTGACTTGGGCTTAGAAGTTACATTAGTAGAATCTCGCGACACATTAGGCGGTGTATGTCTTAATGTGGGTTGTATCCCTTCAAAAGCACTATTACACGTAGCTAAAGTAATTGATGACGCAGCTGAAATGTCATCTCATGGTGTTACTTTTGGTAAGCCTGAAATCGATTTAGACAAAATCCGCTCATGGAAAGAGTCTGTTATTGGTCAGCTAACTGGCGGCCTAGACGGCATGGCTAAAATGCGTAAAGTGAAAGTAGTTTACGGTTACGGTAAATTCACTGGCAGCAACACCCTTGACGTTGAAGGCGCAGACGGCAAAACTACAATCACGTTCGATAATGCTATTATCGCAGCGGGCTCTCAACCAGTTAACCTACCTTTCATCCCTGAAGATGACCGTGTAATTGATTCAACTGGCGCATTAGAGCTTAAAGATGTACCAGAAAAACTACTTGTATTAGGTGGTGGTATCATTGGTCTTGAAATGGGTACTGTGTACCGTGCTCTTGGCTCTGACATCGACGTAGTTGAATTTGCTGATCAATTAGTACCAGCAGCAGATAAAGACGTAATCAAGATTTATCAAAAATACGTGAGCAAAAAGTTCAACGTAATGCTTTCTACAAAAGTAACTGGCGTTGAAGCAAAAGACGACGGTTTATATGTAACGTTTGAAGGTAAAAATGCACCGGCAGAGCCTGTACGTTACGACAAAGTACTTGTTGCTGTTGGTCGTACACCAAACGGCAAATTACTTGATGCTGACAAAGCGGGCGTTAACGTTGATGAGCGTGGCTTCATTAATGTTGATAAGCAGCTTAAAACAAACGTTAACCACATCTTCGCGATTGGTGACATTGTTGGTCAGCCTATGCTTGCGCATAAAGCGGTTCACGAAGCACACGTTGCTGCTGAAGTTATCTCAGGTCAAAAACACTTCTTTGACCCTAAATGTATTCCTTCAATCGCGTATACTGATCCAGAAATCGCTTGGGTTGGTGTAACTGAGAAAGAAGCAAAAGAGCAAGGCCTAAGCATCGAAACTGCGGTATTCCCGTGGGCTGCATCAGGTCGTGCAATTGCATCTGCTCGTACAGAAGGTCAAACTAAGCTTATCTTTGATAAAGACAGTGGCCGCGTAATTGGTGGTGCTATGGTTGGTATTAACGCAGGTGAAATGCTTGGCGAAATCGGCTTAGCAGTTGAAATGGGTGCAGATGGCGAAGACTTAGCGCTTACCATTCATGCTCACCCAACATTGAACGAATCAATCGGTCTTGCTGCTGAAATCTTTGAAGGTTCAATCACTGATTTACCAAACAAAAAAGCAGTTAAAAAGAAGAAGTAAGCTGTTTTTGTAGTTAATTGTTTAAAAACCCAAGCCTGTGCTTGGGTTTTTTGTTTTTATAGCCGTCAGCCGTCAGCCGTCAGCCGTCAGTAAAAGACAAGCTCTCTTGGCAACTAAGTTAATATGAGAAAAATTTTGTAGCTGGTAGCTAACCTAAAATATTTATTGCTTAATTATCCAACTAAGCGTAAAATGCGCGCTCATTTCGGCCTAATTAATATTAATTCCTTGCCTTAAACCGACTGGCTGAAACGGTAGAAGGCTCTATTAACCGTAAGGAATATCCATGCGTCATTACGAAATCGTATTCATGGTTCACCCTGATCAGAGTGAGCAAGTTGCTGGTATGATCGAACGTTATACTGGTTCTATCACTGAAGCTGGTGGTACTATCCACCGTCTTGAAGACTGGGGCCGTCGTCAATTGGCTTACCCAATCAACAAGCTTCATAAAGCTCATTATGTTCTTATGAACGTTGAAGCACCAACTGAAGTAATCAGCGAGCTAGAAACTACTTTCCGCTACAACGATGCAGTGCTTCGTAACTTAGTTATGCGTACTAAAAACGCTGTAACTGAAGCGTCTCCTCTTGTAAGAGAAGAGAAGAAAGAAGCACCAGCTGCTTAATTGTTTTGAGTCCAAGCATGGCGCTGTGCAGTTGAGTTATTAAGATGAGCCAAAAGCTTAACCCTTATATGAATCAACTGACATTATCTGGAGTCGTTTGTAAAACGCCCAAATATAGCCAAAGCCCTGCTGGTATCCCGCATTGTATTTTTGTTGTAGAACATAAATCGATGCAAATTGAAGCAGACCTTAACCGTAATAGTTATGTCAGACTTCAAGTGGTTGCTAGTGGTAAGCAAATGCAACAACAGACTCAACATTTGCACGTTGGGCAGGCATTGCAAGTGAGTGGTTTTTTAAATCGCCACGAAGGCCGTAACGGCCTTAGCCAATTGGTTTTGCATGCTCAGCATATAGAAAGAATTAATTGAGGAATTTATCTCATGGCACGTTATTTCAGACGTCGTAAGTTCTGCCGCTTTAAAGCGGAAGGCGTACAACAAATCGATTATAAAGATCTAGCTACTCTTAGAAACTATGTTACAGAAAGTGGCAAAATCGTACCTAGCCGTATCACAGGTACAAGCGCTAAATACCAGCGCCAGCTAGCAACTGCTATTAAGCGTGCTCGCTACTTAGCCCTTCTTCCATACACTGACTTACATAAGTAAGCAGCGGATTAACAGTTTTTAAAAGGTGTAGAAACATGCAAGTTATTCTACTAGATAAGATCGCTAACCTAGGTGGCCTAGGTGACCAGGTTGTTGTTAAATCTGGCTTCGCACGTAACTTCCTTTTCCCGCAAGGTAAGGCAGTTCCTGCAACTAAAGCTAACATTGAAACTTTTGACGCACGTCGTGCAGAGCTTGAAGCGAAAATCGCTGAACAGCTTGTTGCTGCACAAGCACGCGCTGATAAACTTGAAGCATTAGCGGAAGTTACACTAGTTTCTAAAGCTGGTGACGAAGGTAAATTATTCGGTTCAATCGGTACTCGTGACATCGCTGACGCTATCTCAGCTGTTGGTGTTGAAGTTGCTAAATCAGAAGTTCGTTTACCTCTAGGTACTATCCGTGAGACAGGCGAATTTGACGTTGCAATCGCAGTACACTCAGACGTAACGGCTACTATCAAAGTAATCGTGATCGCTGAAGCTTAATTTTTAAATTAAGCGAAAAAGCCGTGCTGAAAAGTACGGCTTTTTTATTTATTATATCACTCGCACCTCGATTGGGTGATTGCTTAAATTTAACCGCAATACATTAAAGTTCCTTTTTTAGATAACGTCTCTACCTTGTTTGATCTAAATCCAAAAAATAAAAATCAATAGTTTATACTTAGAATAATGTAACTACATTGTTATAAGATTACAAGATCTTGACATTGACAGCGTTGTCACTGTATATTGTTTGTGCACTGGGCATAGTGTTAAGGATGTAGAAATTGAAAGATCTGACAGTAAATAATGTAAAGCTTACAGGTTTCACATTAGTTGAATTATTAATTGTTGTGGCAATTTTAGGTATTTTATACAGTGTTGCTATGCCTTCTTATACTGAGCATATGCAACGTAGTCGTCGTGCCGATATTCAGCAGGTGATGCTACAGCATGGAGCTGTATTAGAACGTATTTATTCGCGTAATGGTGGCTATCCCAATACTTTTGATACTGCGACGAATACTGAATTTTATACTTTTACCTATGTCGCATTTGATCGTGCTGCAGGTGGTGCTGCCAATGCAAATTTTAAAAGTCGGGCATTCACATTAACAGCAACACCAAAGGGGGGCACAGCTCAAGCGGGAGATCGCTGTGGAGCATTAGCCATAAAGCATGATGGCACACAGGCTGCTGATGCCAATGGTTGTTGGGAGTAATAATGGCTAAAACAACAGGGTTTACCTTAGTAGAGTTGATGATTGTGGTTGGGATCGTTGCGATTATGGCGCTATTAGCGTTTCCGTCTTTTAGTCAACAAATCATGCAAGATCGTGTCGTGACTACGGCTAATCAGTTGAATAGCGTATATAAATACGCTCGTAGTGAGGCGGTAAAACGCGATCGCGATATTAAGTTAGTGGTCAGTGGCGCTAAGTGGCAAGTAAAAGCCCCTGTAGATGGTGTTGAAACCGTTTTAAAAGAATTTGTAATTCAACATCAAGGTATCTCGGTAGGTTTAGTTGATCGTACTGTCTGGGCTAGTGGTGAAATATCAGCAGCGAGCGAAATTTTAATTCAAGATGATAATCATAAAACGGTCGATTACTATTTGTGCATTTTAAAAAGCGGTCAAAATTGGCTGGCAGAGAAAACTGCGGCATGTGCATGATGGCGAAACAAAATGGTTTTTCATTGTTAGAAGTAATGCTTTCAGTGGTGATTGCAGGTATCGCTTTACTTGGTCTTGCTGCAGCGCAATTAAAGTCGTTGCAATATGCGACTAACAGTTTTAACTACACAGTATCACTAGTGCAAGGACAAAACACGTTAGAGCGCATTTGGCCGCGATTATGTGAACTCCAAGTCACTAACCCAGACCTTTTTAATGACGTTGGGTTTCGTGCTTCACTTGGACCTCAAACAAGTGATTATCAACTGACTTTGCCTGCTGTATATGCGGATGACATGCAACTAAGCGTCGCTTGGTCAGATGAACGAATGACGGACTCAGCGGAGAACCAAATTTCTTTAAATGCCAGTTTTCCTGCACTACCAGTAGGATGTATTTAAAGTGACAGGTCTAAGTAATCGAGGTTATACCTTAGTTGAGTTAATGGTTGCATTAGCTGCGGGAGCATTTTTATTAGCCGGGGTAAGCCTGTCTTACTCTGCAATAAAAGGCACGATTATGGTGAGCAAAGAGCTGGAAAATGCACAAGAAGTAATACGGTATACCAGCAAAGTATTTACTCGTAGTATCAAGCAAACACCCGAATTACCGGTGGTTTCAGCAGATGGTTTGAGTATCACTATTAAACAACCTACAGGTATTATCACTTGTATTGGAGAGGTGTCTGCTGCGGCTGTTGATGAGATTTACAGTTTGCAGGGAGAAAATTTGATGTGCAAACTCGGAGCCGCAGATGCTGAGCGACTTTTAACAGGAGTTAAAGCGTTAACATTTTCAATTAATAATAATTTGGTCAGCATTAATGTTGGCCCTGAAAACTTACCAGCGCAGTTTGGTAATACAATTAAAATTGATGTCGCTGTATCTAATGTGATTTTAAATAATGCCTTTGGGGGAGTGTAAATGAATAATAAACAACATGGTTTTACACTTATAACCGTACTTATACTGACTAGCATGGCAAGTATTGTGGTACTAAATTCATTACGTGAAAATATTGTTCAAGAACGCATGAGCGGTAATTTTCAAAAGAAAATGAATAGCCGATTACTGGCAGAAAAAGGTGTGTTTGAAGAAGCTAAACTGTTACAACAAGCTTTATTGAATGATAAAACATTAGATATCGATGGCTTAATTGCCGCTACTGGTAATGCCTCCGGCACTGGATTGATCGGCACTGATGCAACCTACAACGCAAGTCTTAGTAAAAATGCCGCAGGTGAACTAGAGATAGCTAGCCTTGGTGAGCGTTATAATGGTGATGCACAAAGCAATTTAGTCGCGCGGTTTGGCTTCTCACCTGGGAAAGCGGGCTCTCCTTTTGAAAATGCAATCGTGGGTTGTGAAGGGGTATCGCTTAGTGCTAGTGGCCGTATTGATAGCTACGATTCGAGCTTAGGTGAGTATGAAGCTGATAAAGCAGAAGCCGCAGCTGTAATTGGCACCGTTTATAAAGACAAAGACGTGACGTTATCTGGCGCCTCGACTATTTGGGGGAGCGTTCATGCAACGGGGAGTATTATTTTCAGTGGCTCATCACCCATTACTGGATCATTGCGCGCGAATAATAATATCACTATAGACTCTAATTTCACTGTGTCTACAGATCCACTTTTACCTGAAGGGTTTCCTTTAGATACAGCTGTGGGCGGCGATGTATTATCGGCAGGTGATGTAATATGGAAGCAAGGGAAAATACTGGGGGTTGTTCGCGCTAATAACGATTTAATTTTTCCAAATAATAGTGCAAGCACAATCCTCGTAAATAAAAATAATGAACCACTTGATGTTATGTATGGTAATACATTAAAAGCGCCAGCGGGCTTAGCTGAACACTTAAAGCAAGATGGTATTGCATATTCTGATGCTAAGTTTAAGCAATCGCCAGGTGTTGAATTGGTACCTTATCAAGACCCTGATAACTTTGAAGCCAGTAAAGTGCAGTGTGATCCTATTGATATTGAAAGCGCTGTAAATGATCTAACCGACCCAACAGCCGAAGATATTGTTGTTAACCACAGCACCACAACCTTAGTTGTTGGTAAACCCGAAACTCGAGTGATTTATGAGTTAGCACCTAAAATTGGCCAATCTAAAATAGCGAATCCTGGGAGCTACACTTGGGAAAGTTGGTTAGGTGAGCCACCGGCAACGCTGAATTATCAACTGGCTACAATTAACGAGCAAGTTGACCAAAAAGTACTTAAATCAGGAAGTTTCACTCTAAATAACGGCAACTTAAAGGTGACAGGTGGTGATGTTACTTTAATTGTTAGTGGTGATTTTATTATGACAGGTGACTCCTTCATTGATATCGCCGTAGATAGTAGTTTAACTCTTTATATTTCAGGTACAGTTTCAATGAGTGCTGATGATGGAGCAATTACTATGAAGCACGGTTTAACTGAGTCTGGAAAGCCTGTGTTTAGTATCTACTCGGGGTTTACTGGGCCTGATGGGATAGATATTAGTGCTAATTCAGATTTATATGCAGCAATTTATGCGCCTAAAACAGATGTTAACGTAGTAGCTAATGGTGGGTTTAGTGGGTCGATTCGAGGTAAAACCGTCACAGCCTCAGGGGATGGAGGGATTCATCACGACATGAGCTTAGCAAATGTGGGCGGCGGGGGGACTACAGCAGATGCAAAGTTAGTTTTTCTTGGTTGGTCGTATAAAGTTCCTAACAAAAGCATCGAAGAACCGGTTGAATCAAAAATTTAAATAAATTCCGTAAAATGGCTAAATTTTAAGTTAGCCGTATTTTTTTAAAACTAAAAAATTTCATTCCATTTAAACCTTTTTACCACCTGCGCACGTCTAACTATTCAAGAAACATAAAAACTCTGAAAATCGTATTTCCATAGTACTTGGGTATACACTAAATTTAGAATAACAATCATAAAGGGACAACATCAGCGATGTTGATAGATGCAAAAGAGGCTTTTACGTCAAACTCTGAAGATGCGCTTATTACGAAAGTAAAAAGTGGCGATCAGCAGGCGTATGCTCAGCTATATACATTACATGTGAAGCGGGTGTATGCCTTGTGCTTGCGGTTGCTTGCCGATAAAGAGCATGCCGAAGATGCCACCCAAGAAGTGTTTGTGCAGCTGTGGCATAAAATAGCGAGCTTTGAAGGGCAGTCGCAGTTTTCCACTTGGTTGCATAGCGTGACTAGCAATATTGCGATTAGTTATTTGCGCAAGCATAAAAACTGGCTGCAAAAGGTCGTGAGTTTTGAACAAAGTGGTATGGATGAGCAAAGCACCGCTGACTGCCAAGGGCTAAATGGGTTAGATAAACTAGTTTTAAGATTACCAGAGCGAGCGAGAATGGTGTTTGTTCTTCATGCTATAGAGGGCTACCGCCATGAGGAGATCGCAACCATGTTAGGTATGGCAGTTGGGTCAAGTAAATCACAATATCATCGTGCAAGGCAGTTATTAAAAGAGTGGTATGAAAATGAATAAACCAGATTTCGAGCAGTTTTTAACCCAGTCATTAAATGACACAAAGCATGAACTAACGCCTGAGAAAGATTTATGGCCTGGTGTTGAAAGAGCACTGGCAAAATCTGAAGCAGCTAAACCAGTAAAAAACGGCTGGAATAAACTAGCCGCTATTGCAGCCTGTACCGTAGCAGCGCTTTTGACTGCGCAGTTATTTATAAAAACACCGCAGACTAATAGTGTTGCGGCAATGAGTGATTTTTTTGCAAAGCAAAAACAAAGTTTACTGGTGCAATACGAAGGTAGCCCAGCGGTTACAGATAATTGGCAGCAACAATTGAGTGAACTTGAAGAAGCTGAAAGCGCAATAAAACAAGCGCTTGAAAATGAACCTAATAACTCAGCATTGTTAAGTATGTTAGCGCAAGTTTATCAACAGCAATTAGATTTAATTAATAAGGTGCATGCACCTAAGTGGCAAACAATTTAGGAGTAGAAAATGAAAGCATTAATTTTTGCAGTTGGGTTATTGCCACTGATGGCAACCGCAGGACAAAAAATCGATGAACAAATTAGCGTACCAGCTAGTAAACGTATTTTTATTGATAACCAGCGTGGGGACGTGCGTGTTGAAGGTTGGGATAAAGCTGAGCTTAAAATTAGTGGTGAACTTGATGATAAAGCTAAAGGTTACCGCCTTGAAGTTGAAGAAGATCGTATTGAGTTTATTGTAAAAATGCCACGTAGCAGTAATTTTGGTTGGAATAGTGGAGATGGCTCTGAACTGGTTATTTTCATGCCTAACAGTAGTGAGTTAGAGTTATCTGGCGTGAATGTAAATGTTATCGCGAGCAAGCTAAGCAATGGAGCAGAGATTGATGTAGTTAATGGTGATATTACTCTATCTGCTATTGAGGGGGATATAAGCGTTGAAACGGTTAATGGCGATGTCAATGCGACAAACTTAATTGGTGATATTCGTTATGAAACTGTGAACGGTGAAATTAACGATAAAAACTCACAAGGCACATTACGTTTTACAGCTGTAAATGGTGATATTAAATCAACGTCGAAAGCACAAAATGTACGATTAGAAAATGTTAATGGAGATATCGACTTTACCCTTGATACTATTCAAAAGTTACGTATCAACACGGTTAATGGCGAGGCTGAAGTACGTATTAATCGTCTACTTGATAAAGCAGATGTTCGCTTTGAGTCAGTCAGTGGGGATGCAGAGTTTTATTTTCCTGCGGATGTTTCTGCAGAGTTCGAAATAGAAGCCCATGCTAATGGTAAAATTATCAACCAATTAAGTTCAGATAAAGTGAACAAGGCGAAGTATGGCCCGGCTAGCGAACTCGAGTTTAGTATCAATGGTGGTAATTCAGATGTAGAAATGGATACCATAAGCGGGCGCATTGAATTGAAAAAACATAACTAGTCATAAAGTCTTCAAAAGGCTAAGCAGGAAAAGAATTCCTGCTTAGCTATTTTCACAACCCCAGCAAGTCGATAGAATAGGGCTATTCACTGTTAGTATTGCGAAGTTATGGCTAAACCAGATAAACAAGTCGACACCCTTAAAGTTCCTCCCCATTCCATTGAAGCAGAGCAATCTGTTTTAGGTGGCTTAATGCTTGATAATCAAGCCTTTGACCGTGTTGCTGAATTAGTCGTTTCGCAAGACTTTTATACCCGTACCCATAAGCTTATTTTTGAAGCCATGGTTGAGCTTGCAGAAATAGGCGATCCTATCGATTTGATCACGATTTCTGAGAGTTTAGAGAAAAAGAACTTATTGAGTAATATTGGTGGTTTTGCTTATTTAGCTGAAATCGCGAAAAATACCCCAAGCGCAGCGAATATAGACGCGTATGCCAATATCGTTCGAGAACGTGCTGTTGTTCGTGAAATGATTGGTGTGGCTAATGAAATTGCAGAGGCGGGTTTTAACCCAGAAGGGCGAACAAGCCATGATTTGCTCGACTTTGCAGAAAGCAAAGTATTTAAAATTGCCGAGCAACGTACTAAAAGTACCGAAGGCCCGCAAAGCATTCATAACATACTTGAAAAAACCGTTGATAAAATCGAAGAGCTTTATCAATCACCGCAAGATGGTGTTACAGGGGTAAGTACCGGGTATGCTGACTTAGATAAAATGACTGCCGGTATGCAGCCGTCAGATTTAATTATCGTGGCAGCACGTCCATCGATGGGTAAGACAACGTTTGCGATGAACTTAGCCGAACACGCCGCGATGACGCAAGACAAGCCCGTGCTTATTTACTCACTAGAGATGCCCTCAGAACAAATAATGATGAGGATGCTGGCATCCCTTGGTCGTATTAACCAAACCAAAGTACGTACAGGCCAACTTGATGATGAAGATTGGGCTCGCTTATCGTCAACCATGGGTTTGTTAATGGAAAAAGGCAAAATGTATGTTGATGATGCATCAGGCTTAACGCCAACTGATGTACGCTCAAGAGCACGTCGTATTGCCCGTGATCATGGCGGTATTAGTATGATTATGGTCGATTACTTACAGTTGATGCGAGTGCCTAGTTTATCGGATAACCGTACTTTAGAGATTGCTGAAATCTCTCGCTCACTAAAAGCCCTAGCTAAAGAGCTGCAATGCCCTGTAATCGCGTTATCACAGCTTAACCGTACCCTAGAGCAACGTGCAGATAAGCGCCCAATCAACTCTGATTTACGTGAATCAGGCTCTATCGAGCAGGATGCCGATTTGATCATGTTTATATACCGTGACGAAGTTTATAACGAAGACAGTACAGAAAAAGGCATCGCTGAGATTATTATTGGTAAGCAACGTAACGGCCCAATCGGTAAAGTACGCTTAACCTTCCAAGGGCAATTTTCGCGTTTTGATAATTACGCGGGCCCAGCCGTTGATGATGAATACTAATGCGTTTAGCTGTCGCCCAAATTAACTTAACTAACCTTGCGCATAACCTTGCGCAAGTGAAGCATTTTGCGCCTAACAGTAAAGTGATGGCAGTATTAAAAGCCAATGCTTATGGCCATGGCTTAGTTAAAATAGCACAGCATTTAAATGATGCAGATGCCTTTGCCGTAGCAAGAATTGACGAGGCATTAGCACTGCGCGCTGGTGGCCTTACAAAGCCTATTGTGTTGTTAGAAGGGGTGTTTCATCCTGATGATTTACCCATTTTATTAGCTAATAATTTCCAAACAATAATTCACGACGAAAATCAGCTTATCGCACTTGAACAAGCAAAACTTGATGCGCCAATTAGTTGCTGGTTAAAAATAAATACCGGCATGCATAGACTAGGAATTGCGCCAGAGCAATTAGATGATTTTTATCAGCGTTTAAGTGCCACCAAAAACGCCAAGAGTTGCATTAATTTAATGACTCACTTTTCATGTGCAGATGATATTAGTGACAGCAAAACAGCAAAACAAATTGCTTTGTTTGATACGTTAGTTGCAGACAAGCAACAAGCACATTGTTTAGCAAATTCAGCAGGTATAATCGCCTGGCCTAATAGTCATGGTGACTGGGTGCGCCCAGGTTTGATGATGTATGGTGTATCACCTATGTTAGGCGCAATAGGCAGTGATCATGGGTTAAAACCTGTCATGCGTTTAACTACCCGCGTTATTGCTATTCGTGATGTAGATGTACAGCAATGCGTAGGCTATGGCGGGCGTTGGAAAAGTGACACGCCAACTAAACTTGCTGTAGTTGCAATGGGTTATGGCGATGGTTATCCTCGTCATGCAAAGCATGGTACCCCAGTTGTAATTGGCGATAAGCGCTATGGCATTGCCGGTAATGTATCTATGGATATGATAAGTGTGGACATAGGCAATAATAGCGACAATATCAAAGTAGGTGACGAGGTCGTAATGTGGGGACCAGAATTATCTGTTGAAGAGATAGCGCAATGTGCAACGACTATCCCTTATGAGTTACTGTGTAATATAACCCCACGAGTAAGCTACGAGTATCTTGATTAATACTATTCTTTAATAAAGTAGATATCAGCAAAGCCCATTCGAGCAAACTCTTGATCGCGAAAGTTACGTACCGCTGCAGAACCCTTAGACGTCATTTCAATTTGGCGTACCATATTTAAATAGTTGGTTAAATCGATGCCTTCAGCCGCGGCGATTGCTTGATACATATCTTGGTATTTATCTTTAGCAAAATTTATTTCACGAGGTTGGTTTTTAAAGGTGTAGGTAATGCGTCGTGCCATGAGATGCTCAAAAGGAAAACTAAATTAAACTGATTTTACACCTTCTTTGCCATCCTCTCTACCTTTGAATGACTTGTAAGCAACGCCGAGTTACAATAGCGACACTATTTTTAGTGATGGAAACAATTAACAATGAAATTATCTGTAGAGATCAGTAAATACCCACTGCACCAAGACTACATTCCATTTATTAAAGGGTTTATTGACCGTTTAAATACGTATGATGATTTAAAAGTCATCACTAATACGCTATCAACTCAAATATTTGGTGACTATGAGCTTGTTATGTCGGTACTGAATACCGAAATAAAGCGTTCATATGAAGAATTTGGTAAAGCGATTTTTGTTTGTAAGTTTCTATCTGGCGATCTTTCTCCTGAATAACCATTAATACCTTAGTGAGCCAATAATGGACTTTATAAATCAAACTCTGGCAGGCTTTACTGCAATGTCGCATTGGGAATATATCGCGGTGGCGTTGTCTATGGCCTATCTGTTACTAGCTATCAAGGAAAACCTTTGGTGTTGGCCCGCGGCATTTTTTAGTACATTAATTTATACCATTATGTATTGGAACGGTGCTTTATTAATGGAGTCGTTACTGCACTTTTATTATATGTACATGGCCTTTTATGGTTGGTTAGTGTGGCGTAAGGGGGGAGCAAATAAACATGAGTTGGCAATAACCTCATGGTGCCTAAATCAGCACCTAGTTATTATTGCTATTACTTCACTTGTCGCCCTTATCCTTGGGTATATCATGACGACCTACACTCATGCAGACTTTGCCTATCTAGATAGCTTTACCACTTGTTTTGCCGTGGTGACGACGTATTTAGTGGCTAAAAAAGTGCTTGAGAATTGGTTATATTGGATAGTCATTGATGCTGCATCAATGTATTTATATTACGAAAAGGGCTATTACCCAACGCTAGCCTTGTTTGTGTTCTACACCATTATGGCAGCGTGGGGCTTTAAAACCTGGTACGAAGAGTACGAACAAGACCAAGCTAAGCCATTAGCACAGTTATAAGACTAGCTATGACTATGAATAAAATAAGCGCTATATTTAGCGCTTTTGACCCTCAGCTGAATATTCTAAGCAGTGAACGTTTACACAGTGGATTAAGTAATGACAATTTTTTAGTGCGCACAGACCGCAGCGCCTACTTACTAAAATGTTATCGCGATCATTGGCCACAGGTTGGGTTAGATGCACAAGCTAGATTTGCAGCACTCCAAATTTGCCCCGCGCCAATTTGGGCTGATAAAGCGAACAGGCTCGCTATTTTTGAATATATTGAGGGCGATATAGCACAAGGTAGTTACACCGCAAAGCTTATCAACAAGTTGGTATGTCTACATCAGCATACTGTGTCAACAGAGCTTATGGATATAAAGTACGAGCTTGATTATTACCGTAACAGCGTACTCTACCAAGGCTATCAACAAACCGTTGAGGCATCGCTTGAGTATATTTATAGTCAACCTAGAGACAATGGTTTTTGTCACAATGATTTGGTCAAAGAGAATATTATCACTAACTCATCGGGTATGTATTTAATCGACTTTGAGTACGCTAAAAGCAATGATGTTTACTTTGACTTAGCTGCACTAGTGGTTAGTTTTGAGTTAAACCTTCAGCAAAAAATGGCGTTACTTAATACTTATCAGCGCTGTTTAGCCAAAGGGCAGTCGTTTAACTTCTCAATAGAAAAGCTGAAACATTATCAAGTGGTGTTTTTAGTGTTGTGTATATGTTGGTACCACGAGCGTGGAGTGAATGAAAAAGTTGAGATATTGGATAAGCAGCTGGAGTATTTACTTAAATAACCCAGCAAGTCACATAGTAAAGAGTTTGGCTATAAACCACCAAATCGTGCCGCTAGCTCTTTATACTTAGCTACTTCATCAGTATCAAATTGTGGTTCACCATTGGCATCTTCGCCTTTAGCAATAAGTAAACTCTCTCTTGCTAGGCGTTTAACACGCTCTACTTTAACTCCTAAAAACTCTGCCACTTGTTCGGTTGACATTAAACTCATAGATTTACTTCCTCGTGCTTAGCCATTTTATAAAAGAAGGCTTCATAACCTGATATATGTTATAAAATGGTTATTATTTTTTGTTCAGTATTATTTAATAGCTGTTTTTTGCGTTGTTGTGAAGTAAATTATTATTTTTAGTGTAATAAATAGGCATATAAGCAACAGATGCTAGCATTTCGGTGAAGATATCTTTATTATTGCCCGTGCTAAAGCATCGATATCGCGAGTCGGTGTGGCGGCAACAAATGTGCTCTCGTGGTGAAATGGATATCACGTGGCTCTCCGGAAGCTAAGTTGCAGGTTCGATTCCTGCCGAGAGCGCCATTTGCTTTTCTCATATATCATCTAATTTCCTTTGTTATACTTTAACTTTACTCTTTTGAGATCAATTATGGCTTATCAACCCATTGCGTGTGGTGATTACGATCAGCTTGAGCTTTTTTGTATACAGCAAGCTGAGGTCACAATTACAACAACTGACGATGAAACTCTAATTGGTAAAGCGATTAACCTTGAAAACCATAAAGGGCTGGGAGAGTTTTTGTTGTTGGAATTGCCTCAAGGCGAACATAAAGTCCGCCTCGATAAAATTAAAGCCATTGCTTATTTTTAAAATAAACGCCAATACCGCCAGTAAGCACGATTAAAAATATTACAAATGCGCTAAACGCATACGGGTTATCAGTGCCCGGAATACCTCCTACATTAACGCCGAGCAGGCCTGTTAAAAAGCCTAGCGGTAAGAATAACGCGGCAACAACAGACATTACATACATACGCTGGTTAAGTTGCTCTGACACTTGATTGGTGATTGTTTGCTGAATAATTTGGGCGCGTTCAATCGCACTATCTAATTCTTCAAGGTATCTCACCTGCAAGTTAGTGGTTTCATTTAGTTTTGCTTTATCGATTTCTTCTAGCCATGTAAAACGGTTAGTTGCAAGCGAGCTTAGTGCCTCCTTTTGTGGGCGTAAGTATCGTTTTAAAGCAATAGTTTGTCTGCGTAGTTGCGATAGGCCTTGGTTATCGAAGCGCTTTGTTGGCTCATCAATTTCACCTTCAAAAATATCTAAAGTATCGTCGAGTTCATCAATCACAGTTTGCATTCGAGAAGTTAAATTTTGTGTTAGCTGACACACTAATTCAGAAATATTACATGGACCATCGTTTTGCAGCAATGATTCCAGTACATCCTGTACAGATAACAAGCGACGCCTACGAGTTGTGATCACAATATCGTCATTAATAAATAGACGCAGTGACACCATATCTTCAGGGCTTTGTGCGGGGTTGAGGTTTACGCCGCGCAAAAATAACATCGAGCCATTAGCCGCTTTACTTAGGCGCGGTCTAGTTTCATCGGCTATCAATGATTCTAATTCATAATCAGTTAAAAGCCCGCTGTTTTTTAGCCAGTCAACCGCTTGATCTTGAGAGTAATCTAAATGCAGCCAAAGTTTTCCTTGCTGCGGTTGCCAATTATCAAGAGTGCTACTAGTGTCTAGTGTGCGTGCACCGCCTTTTCCATCGAGTAGCACTGTGTGAAGTAAGCCATTGAACATAGAAGATTTCCATTGATGCTTTATGGTGAATATAGTTGACTATAGTTAAGAACAGGTCAATTAAAGTTTTTTATCGATAAGAGTAATTTATTTCGTTGGTGTTTATTTGGCAATCGCGTATAAGTCATTTTTTTATTAAAGGGCGCATTTATGACGGTAAAAATAACAGTTGGTTGGCGTGAGTGGTTCAGTTTACCTGAGCTTGGTATAGCTAAAATTAAAGCCAAAGTTGATACGGGCGCCCGTACGTCATGTATACATGCCATTAATATTGAAGAATTTGATCGTGAAGGTGAGAAATGGGTGAAATTTATAGTCCAACCTTTGCAAAGTGACGAACATACCGAGGTGGTATGTGAAGCAAAAGTAAAAAAAATAAAGTATGTCACCAGCTCTAGTGGAGAGCGCCAATTACGTTACTTTATTGAAACCATGCTCCATGCAGGTAACAGCAGCTGGCCTATTGAGGTGACGCTTACTCGTCGCTCAAATATGAAGTTTAGAATGTTACTAGGGCGTACAGCAATGGAAAATCGCATAGTCGTTGATCCGGCTTTATCTCATTTATTAGGTAGTTAAGGTTTTAACTATGAAAATTGGTATTTTATCTCGTAACAGAAATTTGTATTCAACGCGCCGTTTAATCGAGGCGGCAGAGCAACGTGGCCATGAAGTAAAAGTCATAGATGCATTGCGTTGCTATATGAATATTAACTCAGAGCAACCGGAGATCCATTATCGTGGTGAAAATTTAAAAGATTTTGATGCGATTGTTCCGCGTATTGGTGCATCGGTTACATTTTATGGTTGTGCTGTTTTACGTCAGTTTGAAATGATGAATGTTTTCCCAGTAAATGAATCTGTGGCTATTTCACGTTCACGCGATAAATTGCGCTCATTACAGTTATTATCACGTAAAGGTGTTGGCATGCCGGTAACAGGGTTTGCTAGTAAGCCTGATGACGTAAAAGACTTACTTGAAATGGTTGGTGGTGCGCCAGTGGTGATTAAGCTATTAGAAGGTACACAAGGCATTGGTGTTGTATTAGCCGAAACGCGTAAAGCAGCTGAAAGTGTGATTGAAGCATTTATGGGGTTAAAAGCGAATATCATGGTGCAAGAATACATTAAAGAAGCCGGCGGCGCGGATATTCGCTGCTTTGTATTGGGTGACAAAGTAATCGCCGCAATGAAACGCCAAGCGCAAGAAGGTGAATTCCGTTCAAACTTACACCGTGGTGGTAGCGCTACTTTGGTTCGTATTTCGCCCGAAGAGCGTAAAACAGCGGTTGCTGCTGCTAAAGCAATGGGTCTAAATGTTGCTGGGGTTGATTTACTGCGCTCATCTCGTGGTCCGTTAGTGATGGAGGTAAACTCATCTCCTGGCCTTGAGGGAATTGAAGTCGCAACGGGTAAAGATATTGCAGGCATGGTGATCGATTTTATTGAAAAAGCCGCTGCAACAAAAGGGACCGCAACACGTGGCAAAGGTTAAAATTAATAGTGCTTTCTCTTTATTAGGTGAAACGGTCGGAGTAGGAGAGCGCAAGACGCTGGCATTAGAAGCGGCAAAGCTTTATACCCACTCGCCGTTGAATATCCCTATTGAAGTAGTCAACGGTGTGCAAGAAGGTCCTGTTTTGATGGTGTGTGCTGCCATACATGGTGATGAGCTAAATGGCGTTGAAGTTGTACGCCAGTTACTTGCTAAAATTGATGCCAGCCAATTACGTGGAACCTTAATTGCTGTGCCTATTGTTAACGTGTTTGGGTTTATTCATAAGTCACGCTATTTACCGGATCGTCGTGATATGAATCGCAGTTTTCCAGGGTCTATTCGCGGTTCGTTAGCGGGTCGTATGGCGCATATGTTTTTCTCGCAAGTGGCCGTACATTGCACCCATATTATTGATCTGCATACTGGCGCTATACACAGAACTAATTTGCCGCAAATAAGAGCAAATTTAAGTGATGAAGCGACCGCTGAAATGGCCAAAGCGTTTGGCACCCCTGCGGTAATTGATGCATCTTTGCGAAATGGGTCTTTACGCAGTGAAGCGGCTAATTTGGGCATTCCGGTTATTACCTATGAAGCTGGTGAGGCGCTTAGGTTTGACCCAATAGCGATTGCTGCAGGTATGCAAGGGGTCGATTATGTGATGCGTCATTTAAAAATGATTCGAGGGAAACGTGCGAAAAAGCTGCCTGATCCCATAATAGCAAGCTCAACCAGTTGGGTGCGCGCAGAAGTTGACGGTATTGTACGTGCACAAGTTTCACTGGGTGAGCGAGTTGTTAAGGGGCAGATTTTGGCCTATATCAGCAGCCCTTTAGGTGATTCTGAACTAGAGTTACTAGCGCCGCGTAGTGGAATTATTATTGGTCAGCAAACAATGCCATTGGTAAATGAAGGGGATGCGGTGTTTCATATTGCTTATTTTGCCCATGCAAATAGCTTAGTTGAACAGCAGCTCGAAACCTTTATAGATGGTATTAATGATTTGGATGACGAATTAAAAACAGCTGATCTAAATAATTAATTAAATCTGCTGTAATAAGGCGTTTGTTGGGTGACTGACAAGCGCTTTTTAAGTTTAGGGTTTTTTAGGGCCTAAGATTCTTTTTATTGCAGCGGGCTTCGTCGGTTTGGGCTCTTTGTTTAAAACCATAACAGGGCGCGTTACAAATAGGTTATTAGGGTAAATAACACGATGGCCATCAATATGTTCTAATACAACATTCATCAAGCCCATTTCAACAATACGGCCTTCAACAAAGTTAGCACCATCAATGACTCGTACCCAGTAACCCACTCGACAGTCGTTTTGAATAAACATCAATAAAAATGAAGTAAGATTACTCAGTAATGACCACGCAGCGAATAAAGCGACGCCAAGCATTGCAAACAATGAAGAGCCTAGTACTAACAAGCCCCGTAATTCAATGCCCCAAAATACCAGTACTAAACAAATCATCACAATCGCTAAGATAATTTTTAGTAGTAGCTCTGCACGGTATTTACGGTGTACATCGACTTTACCTTTGATGGTTTTTTCGAGTAATTTTTTGGTGAATTTTAACAGTAAAGGAAAGGTTAATAAGGCAACTAAGGTTACTACCCATTTATATTGCATACTAAGAATATCAAGTAATTCCACAGTTTATCCAAATCAGTTGCACAGTTAAGTTATTTTAGCCTTTCTAGCAGCCTTTAAAAGGAGTTTTTAACAGTTACCAACCATTGCACAGAATCAACATCATCATTTCTATCAATCGGAGCTGCTATATCTAAGTGGATCACTGTGCCTGCATTTGCACGGCTCGGCGCAAGTCTGAGACCCAAGCCTACATTTTTTAAAACTTGTCCGTTGACGCCATTGTGTTTATCTTCGAACCATGCGCGTCCAATATCAACAAAGGCAGCACCACCGACCTTAAATAATTGCAGTAAGTCGTATTCCCAGTAATAGCGTTTTTCCAAGTTGATTAAAAAGCTTCGATCACCTTGCTGGTAATTAAGGGGGTAACCTCGCAAGCCGTTATCGCCACCTAAGTTAAGCTGTTTATCGTGTGTAAGGTTCTTTGCGTAATCAAGACGTATTTTAGCGTACCAAGATTGCTCAAAACTGGTATTTAAATAATATTGCATTTGGCTGGTGGCAAACAGGTTTTCGACTTTTCCTTGTTGTTCGTTCCAGTAACCATCCAGGCTAGCATAAAAACGCCATAGGGTGTTGTCACCACTAAAGTGAGCTTTTTTAGCATTAAATGAATACACAGCACGGCTATCGTCGTCGCTTATTTCTTCGCTGGAGTAACCTATTAAACCTTTTACATTCCAGCCGAGGTTTAAATCTTCAGTGCGGTAAATGCTGTCGAAATTGCGCACTTTAATGAAATGATCTTCAAACCAATGACCGCTGACATAGGGATAACTCAAATCTCGGCTTTCGGCCAGTGGTGTATGAGTCGCTGGTATGGCATTAAATGAGTGTTCTTCAAAAATGTAGCCAACACTTAAACGTTGCGTCCAACTATTACCTAATTGCTTTGAATGACCAAAGTGCAATTGGTTGTAATCGGTTTTTTGGTCAAACTCACTAAATACTTCACCACGTTTATAGAGAGATTCAATACGTTGATCTGAATAGCTAACAAGGCCATAGCTATAAGGTGTATCAATTGAATAAAAGGGGTAAGTCAATTCTAATAGATGACGTTTTCCATCGTCGTTATCTGAATACTCTACACGACCACGGTAGCGGCTAGAGAAAATATTAGGGTCGTCATACACAAATAAATAGCCATCGCGATCAGCGTCACTGGTGCGAGAGATAGACAGGCGCTTACCCCAACCAAATAAATTAGACTCTCTAAAGCCTATACTGGATTTATTCTCCCCGCCACTGCGACTGAAGCTTATTTCTGGCAGTAATGTCCATAAGTCACGGGTAGCAACATTGACATTTATGTCGCCATCACAGTTAAGTTCAGCACTGATATCTGCATCGTATAAGTAGCTTTGCTTGCGTAAAAGGCGCTCTGATTCTGAAAGCTTTTTGGGGTGGTATTCGTCACCTGGCTCAAAGAGCAATATATTTTTTATTACATCTGGTTCTGTCGTCATATGGACGCGATTGGCGAATCTAAACAGCGCGTTGTTTTCTGCTTCTAATTGGGTATTGAATACGTTGAGCTGATCTAAATTGATACTTGCTATTTTAGCACTCGCTGTTTTCTTCGGAAGTCGCTCATCACCTTCGAGTTGGCGGCGCAAATTTTGTTCTGCAGGGGTAACCGTTCGTTGATTACTACATCCGCTAGTTTCGATAGAACTAGCCCTTATAAAAGAGCTAAATAGAACCATGCTACAGTAGCTAAGCAGTAATGCTTTTCGATACCAGTTAACGACCATTTAAACCCTTTAACATGAATTTTTAGTATGTATACACTACACACTAACTAATTATGTATGTCTAGTTCATTGTTGCATATTTGTAAGAAAGTAATGTGTGAGTGCCGCAAGTAAATGCTCAGCTTCGGTGCCTTCACCGTTTATCCACACACTATTACTATAATGTTCAAAGTTCAAATTGAAGTTTTGCTGTTCGTAGTTAAAACGTAACTGATGGCGATCTGCACCGGCTTCAAATTCAGCTATTTTAAGCTCTGGCAGATGTAGTAATAAATGTGCCCACAGCTCAAAATCGTCGTCGTTTGGCATTTGACTAGGGATGACAATAATAGCGTTATGCTGGTTGTCTAATTGAAAGTCGGTCATTGTGTTTCTCGTTCTTTATGGCTGTGCGAGGTAGTTGCGAATAGCTGTTAAAAATGGACTGCCGTATTTATTAAGTTTGGTAAAGCCAACACCTGACACTTTTAAAAACTCACTGTCATTAGTCGGCATTAACTGTGCCATCTCAGCGAGTGTTTTATCGTTAAATACCACATATGGCGGGACATCATCGTCATCAGCAAGTTGCTTACGCAAGGCTCGAAGTTTAGCAAATAGTTTTTTATCGTAATTAAATTGCGCGAGTTTATCTTGGTAAACATGTTTAGCTTGCAGCCGCGGTTCAGCCATTTGCAAAGCGTATTCACCTTTTAAAACAGCACGAGCGCCTTCGGTCAAACGAAGCGCTGAGCCTTGGGTGATATCTTGGCTTAATAAGCCTTGATGTATCAATTGGCGTAATATACTTAGCCAAAACTCACTACTGCGATCTTTGCCTATGCCATAGGTGCTAAGTTGGTGGTGATTATTGTCACGAATTCGGCTGGTATTCGCACCGCGAAGTAGTTCAATTATGTACCCTAAGCCAAAGCGCTGTTCAGCGCGGTAAACACAAGAAAGTGCTTGCTGAGCTACAAGGGTGCCATCAAATGTTTTTGGTGGATTTAAGCATATATCACAGTTTCCACATTGTTCACGTTGGTACTCGCTAAAGTAGTTAAGCAATATCTGTCGCCTACATGTAGGGGCTTCAGCAAAGCTTGCCATCGCATTAAAGCGTTGCTCTTCTACTCGGCGGCGTTGCTCATCTTCAATGTCTTCAAAAAAACGCCTAACGCGGCCAATGTCGGCTGGGTCAAAATACATAATAGCTTCTGCTGCAAGACCATCACGGCCAGCTCTGCCGGTTTCTTGATAGTAAGCTTCAATACTTTTTGGAATGTCGTAATGCAATACAAAACGTACATTGGGTTTGTTGATGCCCATGCCAAAGGCAACTGTGGCAACCACGATTTGAATGTCATCACGGGCAAAGCCTGTTTGCACAAATTGGCGTTGCTCATTACTCATGCCTGCGTGGTAAGCGGCTGCATTTAAACCCGCATCAGCCAGTTTTTCGGCAATATCGTCAACCCGTTTACGACTAGTGCAATAAATAATTCCGCTTTGATTTTGTTGCTCTTTTAAGTAGCGAAGCAGCTGTGCTAGAGGTTTGAACTTTTCTTCTATAGTGTAACGAATGTTTGGCCGATCAAAGCTTCCCGTATGAATGTAAGGGACTTGCAGGCCTAATTGTTGAACTATATCAAAACGTGTAGCTTTATCGGCGGTCGCGGTCAGTGCCATCATTGGAACCGCAGGAAAGTGCTGTTTTAGTTCACTTAGGCGGCAATAATGGGGTCTAAAATCATGGCCCCAGTGCGATACACAATGTGCCTCATCGATTGCAAATAAACTGATATTCAAGTGATTGAGGCGTTCTAAGAACTCTCTTTGCAGAACTTTTTCAGGAGCAACATATAATAGCTTGATTAAACCATTGTGTAACTGCTGATAAATTTGCTGTTGTTCGTCTCGATTAAGGCTGTTGTTGACATAGGCAGCTTTAACTCCGAGAGCTTGCAATTGTGCAACCTGATCTTGCATCAAAGATATTAATGGCGAAATAACCACTGTTAAGCCATCGAGGGCTAGCGCGGGAACTTGATAACACACAGATTTTCCGCCACCAGTAGGTAGCAGTACAAGAGAGTCTTGGCCGTTAAGCGCGGCATTTATAACCGCTTCTTGGCCATCACGAAATTCGCTATAACCAAAAACTTGCTTAAGTATGGCTGCTGGACTGCGTACTATAGTACTTGGTGTTGGAGTTTGTGTATTCATCTCGCCTATTTTAGAGCTTTTAGACGACCTTGCATAGGTGCTTTTTATCGCACTTTTCTTTTAGTTGTGCTTTACTCATCTTACCAGTTATGAAAGGCAGACAATAATAATGAATAAAACAATGTTAATTAGCCAGGTCGCAAACGTATTTGTAGAAAAAATGCCGTTTAATCAGTTTTTAAAAATCAGTGTGAAATCACTTGATTCTGAGCAAGCACAAATTACGTTCCCATGGCAGGATATTTTTATTGGCAACCCTACTCAAAAAATACTCCATGGAGGGGTTATTTCTGCTGTGCTTGATAATGTCGGCGGCATGCTTGCGGCGGCTTCTATTATTGACAAGTTAGAAGAAATTGATGTGTTAAATATTCAAAAAAAGTTGGCGACCTTAGGCACAATTGATTTGCGAACCGACTATTTGCGTCCAGGTAAAGGGCTTGAATTTACAGCCAGTGCTAAGCTTATTCGTGCGGGTAATAAGGTATGTGTGTGTAGAATGGAACTGCATAATGAACAGGGGGTGCAAATAGCATTCGGCACTGGGACTTATTTAGTTGGATAAAACCCTATTCGGGGAGTAAACTAGCCGCCTTTTTCATGTTTAGAATATTTTTATGCCAACTAACCCTGAACAACGTAAAGGCGTTATTTTAGCCTGCTTAGCATTTTTTATGTGGGGCCTTGCACCTATCTACTTTAAGCTGTTACAGCATATATCAGCATTTGAAATACTCATGCACCGTGTTGTGTGGTCTGTTCTATTTATTATTGTAATTGTCTCAGTGATGAGGCAATGGCATAAAATTAAACACGTTATAAAGCAGCCTAAATTATTATTAATGTTAGCTTTGACGGCAACTCTCTTAGGCTTTAATTGGGGGTTATTTATTTGGGCTGTGAATAACGATCATATGCTTGATGCAAGCTTAGGCTACTACATAAACCCATTATTAAATGTATTACTTGGCATGGTGTTTTTAGGGGAGAAGCTACGTAAGTGGCAGGGGGTTGCAGTAGCTTTAGCATTGAGCGGTGTGGCAATACAACTGATCAGTTTTGGCTCTTTCCCTGTTGTTGCATTTTCTTTAGCAGGTTCGTTTGCTATATACGGGTTATTACGCAAAAAACTGCCAATAGAATCTTTGCCAGGCTTATTACTCGAGGCGGTAATTTTATTACCTGTTGCAATTGCTTATTGGGGCTTTATGACCCCCTCTACAAGCTCTAACTTAATGTTAAATGAGTGGCATACTAATCTATTGTTGATCAGCGCTGGTGTTATTACTACATTACCGCTGCTTTGTTTTACGGGGGCTGCTAAGCGCTTACAGTATACAACTTTGGGCTTCTTCCAATATATTGGACCAAGTTTAATGTTTGTGCTGGCTGTGATGTTTTATGGGGAAGTATTTAGCAGTGAAAGAGTGGTGACATTTGCGTGTATCTGGAGTGCATTAGCTATTTTTAGTTGGGATTCATACCGACAATCAAAAAAGCGCAAGCGTGAAAATAGCTTTACCGCAACCAAACCTGTTTAAGCAACGACTTTATTACGGCCGGTGTCTTTGGCGTCATACAATTTTATATCGGCTTGTTTTAATAATTCATCAATTTGATAGACAGGCCCTTCAGCGTGGCCAATAGAGATCGTAAATTTGATTCTTTCTTTGCTAAACTCAGGGCTGTTTATTTCAATAAAACGGCGGAATGTTTCTAACTGTTTTATCGCTTTATTTTTGCTCGTGTCAGCAAAGTAAATAGCAAACTCTTCACCACCTAATCGAGCAACCAAGTGTTGCTCAAAGTGCTTTGCAAAGCAAATAGATAACCCTTTGAGTACTTCATCACCCGCATCATGACCATAGGTGTCATTAATTGCTTTAAAATGATCAATATCAATCATGGCCATGGCTGAGGTTAGTTGCTGTTTTTTAAGTTGCTTCAGTGATTTACTTGCTTCTTCAAAAAAATACCGTCTATTAGGGAGTTTAGTTAAATAATCGGTATTTGCTTGTAGCCGAATGGTGTTTATTTGCTCAAGCATGTCAACGTTTTGGCTTAAGCGACAATAAAACTCTTCGTTATTAAATGGTTTTCGGAGGTAGTCGTTTGCTCCACCCTTCAAAAAACGAGCTGATAGGTAGGGTGCATCTGAACCTGAAATGCCAATAATCGCTTTTTCATCATTACTATAACGCCGGCGGATTTCGCTACATAATTCATCGCCATTCATTTTAGGCATTTCATTATCGGTAATAATTACGGCAATATCGGGTGTTTCTTCAAGCATAGCAAGCGCTTCAATACCGTTATTTGCTTGAAGGATTTGGTATTTGTGACGCCTCAATAGTTCACAGATGTGCAAGCGAGTGGCAACAGAGTCATCAACTACGAGTACTTTAACATTCTCATTGCGTGGCAGGCGTTGCAGTTGTTTTTCTAAATAATGATAGGCTTGTTTATTTTCTTTAGTGATGTAATCAATGATAGGGTAGTTTTCAACGGTGTCTCGCGTGGTAGAGTCTATATTGCCCGTCATTACTATGGTGGGTATATCTGCTCCCACAGTACATGGCACGGCCTCACCATTAGGCGCATCAGGTAAAATAAAGTCCACCACTGCGCAATAGTAGTTATTTTTACTTATTAAGTCCTGTGCGTCTGCCAGAGAGCCCGCTATGTCGGCATCATAGCCAATCTTCATGGCGATATGTTGTTGAACACGGGCGATGGTTGGCGTATCTTCAATAATGAGTATCTTTCGTGTCACGCAACACCTTGTTTACAACTTGTATAAGAAAAACAACTTATACAAGTTGTAACTGGTAATACACAAAAAAGCAAATTACATTATATGTAAATTGCTTGTTTTACTTTATATCCCGTCAGACTCAGTATAATAATCTTGGTTGCGCGGCACGGGCCCCGACATTTTTGAACGACCAAATAAAGTATGAAACTTGGTTTTACAAGTTGTTAATTTTAGATACTTTAGCCATGCTCTTTCAATTGGGTTACTTGGCTCTAAATTTCCTGTAATCACAGCTAAAAATTGTTCTTGAATTTCGTTTTGAGGTTCCAAGGTTGTATTGTATAAACCTTTTAGCACAATACCGTGTTGTTCAAGAATACTGGCTTCGAGTAAAGTAAAGTTACCGCTGCGGCCAAAACCTCGCGGAAAGTTTTGATCATCATAGAACTGGCGCTGACTAACGAACGCTTGGCGAAGTAGTGAAATATCATTGCTCATGGCTGTTTCCTCATGCCCTATTTTCATGCAGGAGTATGGATCAAGTTGCGCAATTTATTAAACAAAAAATTTTTATCGTGAGGATAAATAATTGGATATAGATTTATTAAAAACGTTCGTTGAAGTAGTGCGTACTCGTCATTTTGGTAAAGCGGCTGAAAACTTATATATAACTCAGTCTGCGGTGAGTTTTAGGATCCGACAATTAGAGCAAGGGCTTGGAGTTAATCTGTTTATTCGCCAGCGTAACAATATTCAATTAACAGCTCCGGGCGAGCGTTTATTACCCCATGCACAAATGATTATAACCGGGATGCAAAGAGCTAAAGTTGATGTTGCGCTTGCAGATAATATGCACAAGCAAATTAGCCTAGCAGGCACCCCAAATGTTTGGGATGCATTTTTGCAGTTTGGTATTACTAATATTGTCTCTGCGATGCCGGGTGTGTCACTTGTGGCTGAAGTTAAGGCTCAGCAAGAAAGCACTCGTTTATTACTAGAGCGTACATTAGATCTTGCTGTGCTGTTCGACCCTCCGAAGGTTGATGAACTTGTTGTTAAGCGAATATGTGAATTACCAATCATTCCTGTTAGTGCTTTTGAAGCTGCAAATAGTGAAAACTTTTTCGATAATCAGTATGTGTATGTTGATTGGGGAACGTCCTTTTCGTTATGGCATGCACGTGAGTTTAATGGCCACGCACCTCCTTATTTTAGAACCAGTACAGGGCGTATAGCACTCGATTTAATTTTAAAATGCGGCGGCAGTGCGTTTATTCCTCAGTTGCTTGTTGGGGAGCAATTAAAGGCAGGTGAGCTTTATCATGTTGAAGATGTGGCCCACACATCCCGGGATGTGTTTGTTGCATATCATAGAGACAATGAACAAACCCCACTACTGGAAAAATTGGTCAACCTCCTGATGGAGCTAAAAATAAGTTATAAATAGTTCCTGTTGAATATAAAAGTGTCCTTATAGCCAGTTACTATTTGGTAACTGGCTATACAAATCCCTTCGTCATCTAAAAAATAGATAATTCATACTACTAGCACCTCTTTGTTACTCGCACTGTCTAGTTTGTTGACGCGACGTTTTGCTATAAGGAGAAGGCCAACGGCTAGTAGCAGCAACCAGGTTAATGGCGTGTAGCTGTACACAGGTGTAGCAAATTCGCTGCTAAATTGAGGTATATCCTCAAGATTCGTGAGCGTTGGCTTTGCGCTACAACCATCACATGGTGCAAAGTCTCCTCTTTGATTGGCTTTGGCAATCTCATTGGCAAAGAAACGTTGTAGTGCTTGATGATGAGCTTCAACTTCGCTCATAAAAGCGTGATGACGCGTCAAACCGTTTCCAGCTAAATCAACCAATAGTGTTTGGACAATAAGCGCAGGGGAAAGATACTGTAGTTTTTGGGCGCTTTGTTGTTGTGCTTGCTGCGCGTTTAAAAAGCGTGCATCTTGAACTTCCATTGCGCGTTCAACAGAGTTTATTGTTGCAATTTTTTTAGTGGCGTAATCACTGGCGCCACTGCCATTTTTTGCAAGCTCTGGGTGGTCTTGAAAATACTGAGCTAAGGTTTTTTCACTCGCTTTTTGAGCGTCATCGCTGGCTGCTCGAAGACTATCTATATAGTGAATACGTGAAGGCGTTGGGTCGAGTAAAGCAATGCTTGTATTGACTAAAGCTGGAACCACAATCACCAAGCCGAGCCAGCAGGTAACGAGAGTCGCAGCATTGTTTGCGGCACTTTTGGCCCGGCTATTAACCCAAGCTGTTATAGCAATCCAAAACCCAGAATAACACAGTACAATGAAGTTATAGCTAAGTAGTTCAGTAACACCTATCTGGTCTCTTATGATAACCAAAAGCAGGCTACTTATGAGTAAAAATGGCATTACGATCAACGCACTTCGTAGTAGTAATTGGTAGGTGAGTAGATGCGTGGCACTGCCACCTTGAAGCATTAGTAACCTTAACTGTCCGCCTTGGCGTTCACTCGCTAAAGCATTAAAACAAATGCTAATAATGAGCAATGGCAGTAAATAAATAACTACAAAGCTTAAGTCGAACTGACCAAGTAACAGTGAAAGCGGGTGGACATAATCATATTGATGAACAATATGCTGCTTTTCTTTAATCAGCATTTTAAAATAATACGGTAATACATCAGCTTGTCCTGTTGCGATAGGAGCCGTTGCGAGCGGAGTTTTAATAGCGTAATTTTGCATCAAGTAAAAAGCTTGTCCGCGCAGGTCGTACGGGTCTTCCCACCATTTATGATTTTCGGTACTTGCGAGCCTCTCGGGCAATCCTGCTTTAGCATTTTGAATTGTTTGTTGCTGCATTTGTTGAGCAGCAAGTACTACGTCGCGCTGCTTATTAGCAAAATAATGGGCATTAAGGAATGCCACGAGTGCAAGCACGCTGGTGGTAAGAAAAAGTGTGAGTACGAGTTTCTCTCGCCATAGGTTTTTAAGCTCAGTGGCTAGTATTAGGCGCTTCATCTTTGTTCCTCTAAACGTAGCTTTTTAATTGCAAATAAACTAAGTAGCACCAGTACAATCAGCCAAAAGCCAAGGCATATAATGCTAATAACGTAGTGAGGCAGGTAGTGAGCAAAACGTGGATATTGATATGAAAACTCAGGGATCTGCTGCCATAGCTCTTTTCCAGCGGTGTAATGTCCTTCAGCCTTATGACCATGATCTCTTTGATTAAAGTTAAGGACTTCTTGCATTAGACGACGATGTTGCTCTGCTGCATTTTCAAAAGATTGCTGGTGGCTAAAATCAGTGGCTGCGGTCGCCATCGAGAGTGTTTGTACTGCGATAAAGGGTGTTAACAACCCTGCCAACTGGTAGCTTTGTGACTGTGCTTCAAGCTGTTCTAAACGGGCTTCAAATAAGCGATCAAAGATTTTGTCGGCGTATTGTTCACCAAATTGGAGTTGTGCTCCGGCATAATCGAAGGGTAAGTCTGCTACTTGGCTAACGCCATATTGGGCGAGTGTTTGCTGCTTAAATTTTTCAATCGCATCGAGGCGTGCATCGGTATAAACCTCGCTTTCAAGTTTTGCCTGAAACGTTTGACCAGACCCTTGTGGATGCAAGGTGGTTGCAATATTCATTGCAAGTTTTGGCAGTAATAATGTTGTGAATGCCCAAATAGTAAGTAATGTAATTAATGTGCGTCGTGCCGTAGGGAGTAGGCTAGAGAGTGTCGTAGTGATCAATGACCAAAGTAATAGATAAATTAAATAAGAGAGTAAAAATAGAGCACTTCTTAGCGTATAAGGCGCCTCGTTTGCAGTTTGGCTATAAAGTAAAAAAAGTGCAACGGGTAGCAAGAACAGGCATGAAAGTGTGAAAAGCAAAGCACATTTAGCAAAAAACAACTTTGCAGGGCTTGCACCTGCTGCAAGTAGTTGTTTTAAAGTGCCTTGCTCACGCTCCCGTGCAAGTAATGGGTAGCCAATTAAAATGATCAATAAGGGTAATAATACTTGCAACACGAAGGCGGGTGATAAGCTCCCAAAGCGCGACAATGGCAAGTTATCTTGTGCGCTTCTAAATAAGCTATCGTTACGAATGTGCGCCTCTAACCTCAATACATTTCCTTGGTAAGCTTGTAATCCATCATCGAGTGCTGCCAGTGGCGTGGTAGGCTTAACGACATAAATGCCGTAATGAGCTGCAGAGTGGGGGCCTTTCTCACCTTGGTTCAGCCAGCGTAATTGCTCTGATTGAGATACCTCGTTTACGGCTTGCTGATAGGTTTGATGGCTCTTAAAACCAGTCACACAAGCCAGTAATAATAACAAAACAGCAATGCCACTTAGCCAGAGTGCTTGACCTTGCCGCTTAGTATCGATCCATTCTTTTTTAAAAGTACTTTGTAACATTAGGCGTCCACCTTGATATGTTTAAGGTATACAGATTCAAGTTGGACTTCTTTTAATTGTTCGAAAAGTAACGTGTCGACTAATTGCCCTTGATTAATAATTGCAACGCGATGCGCATCCTCTTGAGCACGGTATAAGTCGTGGGTCGCCATTAAAATTGCGACACCTTGCTTCGCTAGTGATTGTATGAGTTGACTAAACTCATGGCTGGCTGATGGATCAAGGCCTGAAGTTGGTTCATCTAAAATCAATGCTTTAGCTTCTTTTGCAAGTGCTATAGCGATCCCTACTTTTTGTCTCATTCCCTTTGAATAGGTTGCAACGGACTTATCTACAGCATGGCTTGGTAGTTTTACTTCTGCGAGTAGGGCACGAAATTCGTCATCGGTTTTTTCGATGCTCGCCACTTTGCTGAAATAGGCGAGATTCTCAAGTCCAGTAAGGCGAGGGTAGAGAGCCACTTGCTCGGGAATATACGCTAAATGCTGCCTTGCTGTTACGACATCGAGTTGTGGGTTTACCCCTGCAATGCTGATTTCACCTGCATCAGGTTGTAAAAAACCTAACAGGCAATTAATGGTGGTTGTTTTTCCTGCGCCATTAGGACCAAGCAGCGCTAAAATCTCTCCTTGATGTACGGCCAAGCTTAAACCTTGAAGGGCTTGATATTCTCCAAAGCGCTTTTGTAAGTTATTAATTTGAATAATGGGTGTGGTCATGATTTATCCTTAAAAGCTGACGCTTAATGATGCAATAAGTGTCCGGCCGCGACCTGGCGCTATGCCCCAATCTATGCCTTTAGCACCGCCAGACAGCCAGTATTCTTTATCAAATAGGTTTTCGGCCTTAATTCGCAGTGTGGTGTTAAAATCACTAAAGTGATATTTGGCACCTAAATCAAAGCGTGTATAAGCCGGAAGGTTCAAATTGTTATTAACATTTTGTTCCCGTTCACCCACATGAAACATGCCAGCATTTACACTTAGGTTTTCTAAGAAAGGTAGTTGATAATCTAAAAATAAATTTGCTTGGAATTTAGGTACATTTGCAGGACGGTTACCATTGAGTGCGGGTTCACCATCAAGTTCATCCAAACTAGGGTCCATAAATGTTATCGAAGCAACAGTCGATAGGCCTTTAATAAACGAGCCGCTGGCATTAAGTTCGATACCTTTATGAGATTGAGTCCCATCTTGTACAAAGTAATTGGTGATGTGGTTATGGTATTCCAGCATTTTTTCAATTTCGAATACTGCAACGGAATAGTTCATTGAGTCAGTTTGGTATTTTATACCGGCTTCTATTTGTTCACTTTCTTGTGGCCCTAACGATTCGCCCTCATTAATTGCTCCACTGCCAATTACTGCTACGCCACCTTCTCCAGCACCTTCAGAGTAACTGGCATAAAAAGCAAGTTGATCATTCGGGTTATAATTTAAGCCAATGATAGGTGTGTTGAAGGTGCGATCATCTAATGTTGATTTAGCTTGATTTGGTGCGGTTTGATCTTTTTTATATTGAATATGACGCAGCCCTAGAGTCGCATAAAATACATCATTAAAATGCAGGGTATCGGTAATGAAAAATGAGCTTTCGATTGTGTCTGTTGTTGTTGGATCGGGGTATTCGGGGAATTCAGGTTTACTTACATGTGTAGGGCTAAATATATTACCAACAGGATTGTCTAACTCAAACCAGCGACCATCTTTAGATTGGTAGTCACGAATACTTGCGCCAATAACTAGTTCATGTTCAATACCTGCAGTAACAAGTTGCCCTGTAAAGAAGCTGTGGGCAGAAACCGTATCATAGGTTTCATCTGGCGTGACTTGAATACTTGCTGATAGAACATTTCCTTCTAAATCAACTGAATATATATCAGGAAAAATAGTGAACCGGTCATTCCCAGAAAGTGCGACTTGGTTAACCCACTGCCAATTATCATTGAGCCAAAAATCCACTCGCGCCGCTATATTGAAGGACTCGGTTTTATATTTTGCCCAAGGTTGGCCAAGTAATATTTCACTCGTGTCTACATAAGGAGGGAGCACGGAATGGCTATCATCATTTGGGTCACGCGCTAAACCAATAAGTGGTTGTGATACAGTGCTTTTGTCTTGATAGTCGCCATCTAAGCGAATAAAAATACGGTCAGAAAGTTGCCAGTCTAGAGCTGCGCTGAAAAAGTGCCTTTCTAGATCGTCACCACCGGTAAAGTCGCCATTTTTTTCTGCTGCGGCATTGATACGATAGCCAAAAGTTTGCTCACTATCTAAGGGGCCACCAAAATCTACATGAATATAACGGCCCGCACGACTACGAAATTCTGTCGTGATATCTAAAAAGGAGTCCATCGTTGGGCGCTTCGTTACATAGTTAATCGTACCGCCAGGATTATTAAAACCTGAGGCCAAACTTGATGGGCCTTTAATAATATCGATTCGTTGAATATTCTCCAGTGGAACATCCTGATAAGGAGCAAGAGCGAGCCCATCTCGTCTTAGACCATTTGTCCAATCGAGTTGAAAGCCCCTTAGGCTGACAAAATCAAAGACTGTGCCGATAGCCGTATTTTGTACAGATGCATCATTAGCAAGCACTTCGCTCAAAGTTTTTACTCTTTGATTCGTTATTAACTCTTCAGAAAAAGATTGAATAGAAATAGGTAAAAACTGAGGATCTTTGATCCCTAGTGCCGAGGCATTTACATCTCGGGTACTATAAAGTGGTGTACGCGTACCTTGAACTTCAAGTTTTTCAATAGATTGAGTTGCAAATGATTGCATTGAAAATAAACCAGTAAGAACACTTACTGTTAGAGCTGACCTTTTCATTTTTTTCCAACCTGAATTTAAGTAGTGTAAGTAATTATTGGTTTTCAAATGTTATAACGTATCAAGCTTGGCATGTTTGAATTTTAATTGGAAGTGATAATAGTTATCATTTTATTGTGTTTATTTTTTTATTTTGAGAATGGGGATAATAAAAAATGAGCGCTTATTATGGCTGGCGGAGATCACCTTTACTAGCAAGTATTAAGTGAACAAAGCATATTATTAGTTATTTTATATGTTGTTATATTATTACGCTTTTCGGTATAAAGTTAATGTAAACAAATGTAAATGAAGTTGTAATATAGCAAAATATTTATTTTTGTTTAAACTAATCGTATTGCTTCTATAATGAATTGATCTTGTGTTTATAAGTTGTGATGCAGTACAGTTTTAAAAAAGTCCAACATATGCTACAGACTGTCTAACTTTATAACCAACGCATGTTCTTAAAAATATATTTTAATTACAAAAACAATTACTTTTTATGAATGTAAATTGACGTTTTTATTTCAGTTGTCATCTTTCTGTCATTTTTTATTGGCACACTGCGCTCAATCAAACACGAGTATGTGTTTTTCGTTGCGATTATTGAGGAAACGACATGAAATTTGCAAAGTCTAGCTTATTCCTAGCTTTATTTGGTGGTTTATCTTTTTCTGCATTAGCTGATGTAGATCTATATGGTAAAGCAAATGTAACAGTGCAGTCCTCTGATGAAGACGATGAGTCGTTTACAGAAGTTAAGAGTAATGCTTCTCGTATCGGGTTCCAAGGCTCAGAAAAGCTGCGTGAAGGCTTGGAAGCTGTTTACAAATTTGAATTTCAGGTCAATGTATCAGATGACTCAAAAGATACTTTTACTTCTCGAAATCAATATGTTGGTTTGCAAGGCAGCTTTGGGCAACTCGTTATTGGTCGCAATGATACAGCTTTAAAGCAATCTCAAGGGAAGTTGGACTTATTTAACGACCTTGAAGGTGATATAAAAAATCTATTTAAAGGTGATAACCGCTTAAGCGATACGGTTACCTATTCTTCGAATGACTTTAATGGTTTAAAAGTGCTTGCAACTTATGTTGCCGAAAAAGACAGTGAAGGAGAGAATGGTTATTCATTAGCTCTTACATACGGAGATTCGGGTCTTAAAAAAAGCAAACTTTATGCATCTATTGCAGCTGATAGCGAAGTAAATGGGTATGATGTCATCCGCGCAAGTCTTCAAGGTAAAGTGGCTGATATTAAATTAGGCGCTATGTATCAAAAGCAAGAAAAGGTTGATGGGACTGGTGAAGCTGATGGCTATTTAGTTAATGCGGCATATACTTTGAATAGCAATACGTTCAAATTACAGTATCAAACGATTGATTTTAAAGATGGTGATAACAACTCTGCGATCTCAGTAGGTGTTGATCATAAGTTTACAAAAAATATTAAGTTGTTTGGCTTTTATTCAACCTATGATTTAGAGAGTGATGTGGATCAAGACTATATCGCGTTAGGTATGGAATATAAGTTTTAGGATTCTATATTAATTTTTAAGGCCCTGTTACTATTGCTTGGGGCCTTGTAGCTTCTTTGTATGTTTAACCTTTGTTTGCACAATATTTAATGCTTTAAGCCTGTGCATAAGCTGACTTACCAGCAAGCCAGCGCTGGATGAGCTTTTCTACTTGCGCAGGGTATTGGTTAAGCATTTGCATTGCGATAGGCCTAACTTGATTGAGTGTTTGTTTATCACGGTTTAAATCAGCGATTTTAAACTCAGCTAATCCTGTTTGCTTAGTACCAAGCACCTCACCTGGCCCGCGTATTTCTAAATCACGCTCAGCAATAACAAAGCCATCATTACTATCTCTTAATACTCCTAAGCGTTTTTGTGCTGTTGCAGATAAAGGGGCGTGATAAAGCAGCACACAGTGAGAAGCAACAGCACCACGGCCTACTCGTCCGCGTAATTGGTGTAACTGTGCAAGTCCCAGTCGCTCAGGATTTTCAATAATGATTAAACTGGCATTTGGTACATCTACGCCCACCTCAATGACTGTTGTTGCCACCAATACGTGAATATTGCCTGCTTTAAAATCACTCATGATGGCTTGTTTTTCTGCGGGTTTCATTCGTCCATGTACAAGGCCCACTTTTAACTCTGGGAGTGCTTGGGTTAATTGTAATGCAGAGTCTTCAGCCGCTTGGCATTGCAGTACTTCGGATTCATCAATTAAGGTGCACACCCAATACACTTGCCTACCTTGCTCATTGCACGCTGTTTTCACACGATTAATGATTTCATCACGGCGCGTATCGGGTATTGCAACTGTGGTGATTGGTGTGCGCCCAGGTGGTAATTCATCTATTATTGATGTTTCTAGGTCGGCGTAGGCTGTCATCGCAAGTGTTCGAGGGATGGGTGTTGCTGTCATTACTAGTTGATGCGGGTAACAGTCACCAAAGCGACCTTTTTCACGTAGTGATAATCGTTGATGGACACCAAATCTGTGTTGCTCATCAATTATAATTAGTACCAGGTTATTAAATGTAACTTGTTCTTGAAATAACGCATGCGTCCCTACAATCATCTGCGCTTCACCTGATGCGATTTTTTCTAGTGTTGTACTACGCTCTTTGCCTTTAGTTTTACCGCCAAGCCAAGCAGTTGTTATGCCTAAATCTGTAAACCACTGAGTAAAGGTAATACCATGTTGTTCTGAGAGGATTTCAGTAGGGGCCATTAATGCAACCTGATAGCCTTGTGCAATTGCTGTAAGCGCACTTAATGCTGCTACCAAGGTTTTACCAGAGCCTACATCACCTTGAACCAAACGCATCATTGGATAAGCATGTTGTAAGTCGGCTTTAATCTCGTTCACCACGCGATTTTGCGCGTTAGTCGGAGCAAAGGGGAGTTGAGCAAGAAAGTTATTTTCAAGTTGCTGGCTAGCACTAAGCGCGACGGCTTTTACTTGCTGACCTTGTTGGCGTAACTTTAATAAGCTTAGGTTTTGTGCCAATAGCTCTTCGAATACCAGCCTTTGTTGAGCAGGGTGAGTGCCAAGCTCTAACGCGGTAACATCTACATCATTGCTAGGGCGGTGAAGTAGATATAAAGCCTGTGTCAGTCCTATCCCTGCATGTTGAAACTGCTCGGGTAATAACTCTTCAATGTGATATTTCTCTAATAATGTAATGGCTTGATCACTCAAAGCGCGAATAGAGAGTTGTTTTAAACCTTCGGTGGTTGAGTACACAGGTGTTAATGTTGTTGCTGTAGGTTGCTCAGAAGGTGTGTCGCTAATACTGTACTCAGGATGGGTCATCTCAAAGCCAACACGCCCGCGGCGAATTTCCCCAAAACAACGAATGATTTTTCCCCCGCTCATGGCATTTTTTTGCGCAGCACTAAAATTAAAAAATCGCAGTGTTAATCTACCAGTGCCATCGTTTACTTGGCACACCAGCATTCGTCGCTTACCAAAGGTTATTTGACTGGTTTCGATGGTGGCTTCAATACTGACATGGCTGTGAGGTTGTAGCTCATTGATGGCATGAATTCGAGTGCGATCTTCATATCGTAACGGCAAATGAAAGAGCATATCTTGTACTGTAATAATACCTAACTTCTTTAGGCGCTCAGCCATTTTTGGCCCAACACCTTTGAGCTCGGTAATTGGGTAATAGCTTAAATCAGGTTTTGACAAAATAGGCTCAACACTTTCATTTTTAGATATTTTTGAGTTTACGTGCGAACTAGCAAGGCATCAAGCATGTTTTAGTGTATGCCAAAAAGCTTCATCCGCGATGATCTCGCCATTGTCATCCAGTGCAGGGTAAGGTAAAGATTTTTCTTTGCACTTTTGTGCAATAATTGGATGGCAGCCTTCAAATAGCATCGTATGCTTTATGCTACTTTGCAGCATATCACGGTTGTATAAGCCCGCCTTTAAGCGCTGGTGTTGTGCTTCGAATAAAATCAGTGCGGCAGCCACAGATACATTTAATGATTGTGCCATTCCTTGCATTGGAATAATGATATTTTTATCGGCGTGGGCCAGTGCGGTTGGCGAAATCCCGGTTTTTTCTTGGCCTACAATAATTGCGGTGGGCTTTGTGTAATCAATATCACGATAATCAATTGCATCTGGGCTCAAGTGTGTTGCAAGTATTTGTACGTCTGGGTTGTGGCTACGCATAGTACTAACTGCATCATCTATATTTTTATGAAGGTGTGTATCAATCCAGTTTTTACTTCCTCCAGAGGTATTATTGGTAAGCCATTTTTGATTCTCAGGCCACACTGCATGCACATGGTGGCAGCCCACTGCATCAGCGCTTCTTACTATGGCTGATAAGTTATGGTGCTTATGCACATCTTCTAAGCATACAGTTAAATCTGTTTGGCGGCGATCCAATACACTTTTAACTCGATGAAAACGTGTGTTTTCCATTCTTTATTTTCTCTTTGCTCTCGTAATTAGAGTGATTATACCTTAAGGCATAACACTGCGGCTAATGGGGTTTTGCAGTGAGATCAGCGTTTCTGTCGATTGTATTGCTTCTATGGCCTGTATTTTATTGATTAATACATCTTGTAGGTGGTCAATTGAACGGGTCATTACCTTTATAAATATGCTGTAGTTACCGGTGGTGTAATACGCCTCAACAACTTCTTCAAGTTCCTTAAGCAGTATCAAGGTTTGTGGGTAATCTCGTGCGTTATTTAAGTTAATGCCAATAAAGCAGCACACATCATAACCAAGCTGTTTTGCATCAATTTTTACTTGCGTGCCAGTAATAATGCCAGCTTGCTTCATTTTTTCTACACGCACGTGAATTGTGCCAGCACTTACAGCAAAGCGTTTAGCTAATTCGGCATAAGCTGTGCGGGCATTATCCATTAGGGCGTGAAGTATCTGTTTATCGAGATTATCGATTTGATAATTTTCCATATAATTTTGGTTCTATAATTATTGAATCTTTGTTTTTTATACCACTATTTTAATTGAAATTATATGATAAGGCTATTTTTGTTGTGGGTTATTGAATTTTGTTGCTAAATGTTTAAGGATTGCTTTATTGAAGTTTGTCGCAGCGACAAAATAAGCAAGTAACAATAACTGGGAATGAGGCCAATTATTATGAGTTCACACTATGTGCAGCAACAGCAGCAAATAAGTAAAGTTAAGCAGTTTTTTTCACAGCAGCTTGAGCAGAAATTAGGGCTAATTGAAGTACAGGCACCCATTTTGGCTAAAGTGGGTGATGGCATTCAAGATAACTTAAGTGGCACTGAAAACGCGGTAAGTGTATCGGTAAAAACGCTCCCAGGTAGTCAATTCGAAGTTGTACACTCGCTCGCTAAGTGGAAGCGTAAAACCTTGGCACAACATGGCTTTGCGGTAGGCGAAGGGCTATACACTCACATGAAAGCATTGCGCCCAGATGAAGACTCTTTGAGCCCAATACATTCTGTTTATGTTGATCAATGGGATTGGGAAAAGGTTATTTGTGCCACATCAGAGCGCTCACTTGAAAAACTAAAAGAGACTGTAAAATCACTCTATCAAGGTTTAAAAGCTACAGAGCAGTTTGTTGCAGATGAATTTGGTATTGCAGGTTTTTTACCTGAGGAAATTACCTTTGTACACTCTGAGCAACTTCGCCAAATGTATCCTGATTTTACCGCAAAGCAGCGCGAAAAAGCGATTGCACAAGAGTATGGCGCTGTGTTTTTAATTGGTATTGGTGGTCAACTAGGTGATGGTAAAATACATGATGTGCGTGCACCGGATTATGATGATTGGTCTACCCAAACGTGTGAACAATACAGTGGCTTAAACGGTGATATTCTTGTCTGGAATCCAGTACTAGAAGATGCTTTTGAAATATCATCAATGGGCATTCGAGTAAGTCCAGATGCATTAATGAAGCAGCTTGAAATTACTGCAGATCAAGCGCGTTTAGAATTCGATTGGCATAAACAGCTACTGGCAAATGAATTTCCACAAACCATTGGTGGTGGTATCGGGCAGTCTCGACTAGCAATGTTGCTGTTACAAAAGCCACATATTGGTCAAGTTCAGGTTGGTGTTTGGAGCGAAGAGCTAAAGCAAGAAGTAGCAGGAATACTCTAAAATAAGTTCAGAACCAGAGGCGTAAGGCCTCTGAATGTTTAACTTTGAAGTTAACTAGTTTTAAACTCTACTTCAATTTTACCTTCTTGTAATTTTACATTGCAAGGAGGGTAGTTACGGTTGGTTTTTAAAACTTTATCAAAAATATGAATTTCAACACCGGAGTGAAGCACCTTGTTCACTGCTAAGTTTGCGTCATTAAGTAAGTCATGTAAATGATGCTCTAATTTTGAAAGGCGTTGTTCAAGTTGCTCCGCCTGCTGGCAGTAATGCTGTTGGGTGGCACCTATTTTTGCGATAAGTTGCTTTTTCTTATCTGCATCTTTAACTAAATCAGCTTTTTCTAAGGCTGCTTGCAAGGTGTCGAGTTGCTCATCTGTTTTAGCTAACTCTTTAAAACAGTTGTCCGTTTCTTCAGTGATCTCTTTACCAGAAGTTGCCATATTAATTAACATTTTGGCGCCAGATTCATTGCCTATTTCGCCTGCGATGACCATACCGGCATCAAGCACTTCACCACCAAATATTTTGCCTTGAGGGTTATCTTTTTGACCGACTTGTAATAAACGCGTAGCTTTCATCATACAGTGGCTCGCTTGGCGCTCAATAAAAATATTGTTGCCGCTGATGAAGCTATATTGAGCGTGAGAAAGGTGGATATCACCAGCACTGATAATTTTGCAAGATAAGGACTTATCATCTAGCTGGTGGCCGATAACTCCTTGCTTGATAGTAATATTGCCTTGAGCGGTGAGTTCGCCAGACTCAACGGTACCCATGACAGTAATATCACCTTTTGCAGTGACCTTCATACCAGGTTCAATATTTTGGGTAACGATAACACTGCCATCAAAGTTAACATGGCCGCTTTTAACGTTTACGTCTTTAACGGTATAAATGTCATCAACGCGCATACCATTGGTTATTTCAACAGGCACTCCGGAAATAGTCGAGACCAGTTCTAAAGGGTTTGTTTTTGATATTTCAGTGCCTTCACCTGCGACTAAAGAGAAGCTTTCGCCTGGTTTTGCTGGAAGCGAATCACCAGTCACCGTAAAGCCTTCTTTGCCGGGAGTTGCAGGTTGTTGTTGAATCAGTAGTACACCAGGCTCAACACTTGCGAGCTTGCCGAAGTCACGCATATCTACGGTGCCATCTTCACGCAGTTTGGGGGCATTTAAACGTTCTTTTAAAGTTTGTACTTGCGGGATTAATCGTGACGATAATCCATCTACCGGGAGGCGGCCTTTGGCTAATATTCCTTTCGCTGTATGTCCCGCGGGTAGTTCAAATTGTTGTTGTAATAGCAGCTCTAAAAAGGCTTGCTTATACCCTCTTGCGATACCTGCTTTTATTAATTGTTGTTTGGCTGTATCCAAGTCGAGAACTTTACCACCTTGCGCTAATGTTAGTTCACCGGTTGCAAGCATTTTATCGTCACTGATAGCTACAACGAGAGTAGCATCATGTTTACTGGCAACGACAATAGTACGCTCATTATTAGGCGCATCAAAATAAGCTTTAATGGACTCTTGCTCAACACGACATTCACAAAATTTAGATCGCTCAAGCGCTTCGATTACAAAAGCGGCGCTGGGAGGTGAATGCTCTATTACATCCAGTAATACGTTACCATTATGGGCTAGCTTAAACACACATTATCCTTTTGCACTACTAAAGTTAAAGGTTTTATTTTTATTATTATATACCCAAACCACCTCAATATGCAGAATTCAGCGTTTCACAGGGGCTTAATATCAAGGCGTTACTTTGCAAGAATGGCCATCCCTTTTAAGAAGTAACAACGATGAGAGTAAGTCTCTGTGAAACGCCCAAAGGGTTGGTTTAAAAGCGATTTATACTGCGTTATTGATTTTAACAATAGAACCACTATTACTTGCAATCAATGCCTTGCCTAAATCGCTTTTAATTCCAACTGAAACTCGCACCTTGAGGTGGCTTGGGTATAGAGTGCTAGAGAAATTAATAACTGTCAAGAAATTAGGGTGGCTATTAGAGGGGAGTGGCATCCAAATAGTTTGGATGCCTGATAGGTTTAGTTGGTTGAAGGCAATTCCATGATGCCATCTATTTCAACTTGTACGTTTTTAGGTAAAGCGCGAACGCCTATTGCTGCACGGGCAGGATAAGGAGCTTTGAAGTATTGGCTCATTACTTCGTTAACAGTAGCAAAGTTTGATAGATCGGTTAGGTAGATATTCACTTTCACTAAATCCTGAATAGTCCCACCGGCTTCTTTACAAACTGCGCTGACGTTTTTAAACACTTGATGTGTTTGCTCAGCAAAATCTTCTGAAATCACTTCCATTGTTTCAGGCACAAGTGGTATTTGCCCTGATAGGTAAACGGCAGTGCCGACTTTAACTGCTTGGCTGTATGTACCAATAGCTGCAGGGGCTTGTTCGGTAGAAATAAATGCTTTATTCATGATTTTCCTATTATTTTTTACGATAGACTTTTTGCACATCAGGCATTACGCGAATACGGCGCATGATGTTAGCAACGTGAACACGATTTTTAACGGTGATCCCAAGGTCTATCACATAGAGATTACTTTCTTTTTCGTCAGTCGTTATTTCAACTATATTTGCTTGTGTAGTTGCCACGACATTGGTTAATTTTGCCAGCGCGCCTTGATGGTTGATTATTTCAACGCGCAGGGCAGCGATATATTCTTTTTCTGGGTTATCATCCCACTTTACGACCAGGTATTTAGAGCGCTCAGACTCCCAGCCTCGAATGTTTTTACATTCTTGGCGGTGTACGGTAACGCCTTTACCTTGGCTTATATGGGCAGTGATAGCATCACCTGGCACTGGGCGGCAACATTTTGAATAGTTAACCAGCATGCCTTCGGTGCCGATGATAGTTGCTTTGGCATTCTTCGCTATATCGCTTAAATCTTCATCATCGTTTTGCAGCAAGCGCCGAGCGATTAACATACTCATTAGATTGCCAGAGCCAATTTCAACCAGTAACTCTAATACAGTGTTTAAATTATGCTCGTCCAATACTCGTGTTATATTTTCATCAGGTAAGTCACTGAATTTTGTTTCACCTAATGCTGAATCAAGTAAGCGCCTCCCTAATTGCAGTGCTTCTTCCTGATGTTGATTCTTTAAGTAATTACGAATCCCTAAGCGTGCTTTACCGGTAACAATAAAGTTAAGCCAAGTTGCATTTGGGTGTGCACCAGAGCTGGTTATGACTTCGACTGTTTGGCCTGTATCTAATGCTTGACTCAGTGGGTGAGGCTTGCGGTTAACCCTAGCCCCAACACAGGTATTGCCTACATCTGTATGAACAGCGTAAGCAAAATCAACAGCCGTTGCACCCATAGGTAGCTCGACAATGCGACCATCGGGAGTAAACACGTAAATTTCTTCAGGGAATAATTCGGTTTTAACGTTTTCAACGAATTCAAATGATGAACCTGCACTTTGCTGCAGCTCTAATAAGCTTTGCATCCATTGACGAGCACGTTGTTGCGCGGTATGGCCTGCGCCATCGCCCGCTTTTTTGTACATCCAATGTGCTGCGACCCCTTTATCAGCCATATGATCCATATCGTGAGTACGGATTTGTATCTCAACTGGAATGCCATGAGGGCCGACAAGTGAAGTGTGTAGAGATTGATAACCATTGGTTTTTGGTACGGCAATGTAATCTTTAAAGCGCGTTTCTATAGGCTTATATAAGTTATGGGCAACACCTAACACTCTGTAGCAGGTATCCATAGATTCTACGGCAATTCTAAAGGCGTAAATATCCATGACTTCATTAAATAATAGCTCTTTATTTAGCATCTTTTTATAAATGCTATATAAGTGTTTTTCACGTCCAGATACAGTCGCAGTAATACCTGCTTCTTCAAGGCGCGCTGTTATTTCTGTTTGAATATTTGAGATAACTTCTTTGCGGTTTCCGCGAGCTTTAGCAACTTCCGATTTTAGCGCTCTGTGGCGCATAGGGTAGAGGGCTTGAAAGCCTAAATCCTCTAGTTCATTTTTAATATCATGAATACCTAACCGGTTTGCGATTGGCGCATAAATTTCAAGAGTTTCTCTTGCAATTCGGCGTCGCTTATCAGGGCGAAGCGCTCCCAAAGTTCGCATGTTATGAGTACGATCGGCAAGCTTAATTAAAATAACGCGGATATCCTGCGTCATCGCCATAATCATTTTACGATAGTTTTCAGCTTGAAATTCTTTTTTATCTTTAAAGCTGAGTTTATCGAGCTTGCTCACGCCTTCAACGAGCTCTGCAACTGTGTCGCCAAAAATTTCGGCTAAGTCTTGTTGGCTGAAGTCGGTATCTTCGATTACATCGTGCATCAAGGCAGCCATGAGAGTTTCATGGTCTAAGTGCATGCCCGCAAGAATTTGGCTCACTTCAACTGGGTGAGTTATATAAGGTTCGCCACTTGAGCGAGTTTGACCTTCGTGCGCTTCTCGAGCAACTACATAGGCTTTTTGTACCAGTTCTACATCTGCCGGTGGCAAGTATTCTGATATTTTCTTTTTTAAACCTTCAAAAAGATACATTCACACTCCAATGTTCTCGTGAAGCAAATAGGTAACGGTATGTTAAGAATATACGATGAAAAGAAGGGATTGCCAACGGCTAGAGTAGAAATACTACACCGTTGGCTAAATCAGACCGGGAAGTCAGATTATTGGTTGCCACCTACGATAGCAGCAACGGCAGCCATTTCAGCCGCTTCTTGGTGTTGTTGCTCTTCACGATCAATAACATCCATTGATGAACTATCAACTAAACCAAGTTCAATTTCACGTAAAGCAACGACTGTTGGCTTATCGTTTTCTGGGTCAACCAATGGGTTTTTACCGCCCACTGCGATTTGGCGGGCACGACGAGCCGCAACTAAAATTAAGTCAAAACGATTACCAATTGCATCTACTGCATCTTCAACAGTTACGCGAGCCATCTTCAGCACTCCAAATAAATTTTTAAGCAAAGACGTAGTTTACTGCACCCAGCAAGATTCGCCAATAGCTAGTGGTTAATTTTTATCTATAAATATATCAATAGTTATTTTATTAAGTCAGCAATTAGGTCTTTATGACGAACTGACTGACACTGCAATGACAAGCGTTTTGCAAGCACTATTGTTTCAATTTGTGCCAGTGCAGTATTAAAATCATCATTCACAACTAAATAGTCATACTCATCATAGTGAGAGCTTTCAGATTGTGCCTGTGCCATACGTCCAGCAATTACTTCGGCTGAATCTTGACCTCGGCTATTTAAGCGTGATTCTAATTCTTGTTTGGATGGGGGCAGAATAAAAATAGTTTCAACGTTATCAACTAATTTACGCATCTGTTGCGCGCCTTGCCAGTCAATATCTAAAAACACATCGATGCCAGCAGCAAGTTGCTCTTCAATCGCTTGCTTAGAAGTGCCGTAATAGTTATCGAATACTTGCGCCCATTCAAAAAAGTCATTTTGTTCAATCAAGCGCTTAAACTCATCGACTGTTACAAAATGATAGTGAACAGCATTTTCTTCTCCTGGGCGCGGCGAGCGAGTCGTGTGCGATACCGATACTTTCATATCGCTATGCTTAGCTAGTAGTGCATTGATTAAGCTTGATTTACCAGCCCCAGAAGGAGCTGATAATATAAATAAATTTCCGCGAGTTTGCGCCATGATTTGGTTCTCTACTAAAAATAAATAGGCTCGAGTTACAAGTAACTCAAGCCTTTAATAGTTCTATTGTACTTTATTTAAGTAATTGTACTCAAGTTGAGCGAATAAACACTTATACAATATTCTGAATTTGCTTATTGAGTAGCGGCCTAGACCTTAAAAAACTCAATAGCTTACCGAAAATAAAGCGTTCAAAAATGCTTATTTCCCCACCAAACTGCCTATGGCTTTTACTAAATTTTAGTGGTTAACAATGGAAAAACAGTGCTGTTTAACGCTGCTGTTGAGGTTAAAACGTAGCAGTTTTGAAGGGCTTTATCGAGCACGATTTCCGTCAACATAGCTTGGCCACTTTTTGTTTGTTCTATGTGATAGCAAAGCAGGGGGCTGGCATGACAGCAAACGAATAGGCCGAGTCGGCACAAAAGCCATCTGAGATGGCTAGGTGAAATTGGTATTCTAGTCGAGTTCTGTACTTTTATGAAAGAACTCGACTTGTGATCAAGAGATAGGCTGAGAGTTACTTATGATATCCCAAACAGGTTTCTACTTCGTTTTTCGAACCTAAAATCACCGCAACGCGCTGGTGGATTGCATCTGGCTGAATGTCCATGATGCGCTCTGTGCCGGTTGATGCGATGCCGCCGGCTTGTTCGATTAACATGGCCATTGGGTTTGCTTCGTACAGTAGGCGTAGCTTATTTGGTTTGTTAGGATCTTTCGTGTCGGTAGGGTAAGTAAAAATACCACCTCGGCATAACACACGATGTACGTCACCTACCATGGCGGCAATCCAGCGCATGTTGAAGTTACGTGCACGAGGGCCGGTGTCACCTGCAATTAAATCATTAATATAGTTTTGCATTGCAGGCTGCCAGTGACGCTGGTTTGATGCGTTAATAGCGTATTCATTGGTATCTTCAGGCACTTTAGCGAAATCTTCAGTTAATAAGAATGTGCCGTGAGTCTTGTCTAAAGTGAAAAAGCGAGTGCCTTTACCTGTCGTTAGAGCTAAAATCGTTGATGGGCCGTAAAGTACGTAGCCCGCTGCAACTTGATTTTTACCTGGTTGCATAAAAATGCTTTGATCGGCAGGATCAGAGCCTTCAGGTGCTTTCATTATTGAAAAAATAGTGCCCACTAATGAGTTGATATCAGTATTTGACGAGCCATCGAGTGGATCAAACGCTACGATATAATCTGCATTAGGGGTGCCGGCAACGGTATAGTCTTCTTCTTCTGATGCGATAGCTTTAACGTAACCTGACTCCAGTAATATGTCTTTTAGTAGCTGGTTGGTTAATACATCAAGTTTCTTTTGTGTTTCACCTTGAATATTTTCGTCGAGGGTTGAACCAAGTACGCCAGATAATGCACCTTGACCGACACGGAATGAAATCTCTTTACATGCCGCTAAAACAGTCCTGATCAACGAAATTAAATCTCTAGGGCAACCGTCTTCAAGTAATACTGGGGGTAGTCTACGCATTCTATTTTCCTGATAACGTTAAAGGCCATGATAATCATAGGGTGAGAGGGATTATCAAAGCTAGCGCTGAATTTCGTCTTAAATAGATGTATTTTAAAGTGGATACATTATACTGGCATCACCTTTAAACTTATTTAAAACGCGAATAACAAAGATAAGATTATGCAAAAAATACCACTGATACGTTACATACTCTTTACTGTGTTGCTAACTATGATAACCCAAGCGCACGCAGCAATTAAGTCTATTAATGATTTTACTTCACAAATGAATCATTTTCCTGGCTATTTTTCATTCTTTTACGATACCGAAAATGGCAAAGTGTATTTGAAGGTAGATAAATTAGAGCAACAGTTTTTATTACAGCAAAGCTTACCTTATGGTGTTGGCTCTAATGATATAGGCCTTGATCGTGGCCAATTAGGCAATACGCACTTGGTGCAGTTTGAGCGCTTTGGCGACAAAGTAATGCTCAGAGCTATTAATGCATATTATCGTGCAAATACCAGTAATAAAGCAGAACAAAAAAGTATTAAGGAGGCTTTTGCTTCAAGTATTTTAGCTGGCTTTAAGGTCGTGGCGCAAAGCCCGCAAGCGGTATTAATTGATTACACGCCTTATTTATTAAGTGACGTTCACGGTGTTAGTCGCACGCTTGCAGCTCGTAAACAAGGTAGCTTTAGTTTAGATGAAAATCGTAGTGCGGTATTTATGCCACGCTCTAAAGCGTTTATGAAGAATACTGAGCTTGAAGCTGTGCTTACCTTTAAAGGTAGTAAGCCGGGTAAATATATTCGCCAAGTCAGTGCTGACCCATATGCTTTAACTGTACATATGCATCACTCGTTAATTGAACTACCTGATGATAACTACACACCACGTGCGTTTCATCCGCAATCTGGTTACTGGAGTGTTGAACATAAAGATTACGCAGCTTCATTAAGTGACTCTATGTTAGTGCGTTATATTCCGCGTCATCGTCTTACTAAAAAAGATCCGTCATTGCCGATTAGTGAGCCTGTTGAACCAATAATCTATTATTTAGATCCAGGTGTACCAGAGCCAGTAAAAACAGCCTTATTAGAAGGCGGCAAGTGGTGGAATGATGCATTTGCAGCGGCAGGTTACAAAAATGCCTTTATCGTAAAAGTATTGCCTGATAGCGCAGATCCTATGGATATCCGTTATAACGTAATTCAATGGGTGCATCGTGCTACGCGTGGTTGGTCTTATGGCAGTTCAGTGATTGACCCTCGTACAGGTGAAATTTTAAAAGGTCACGTTACCTTGGGATCACTACGTGTACGCCAAGATATTTTAATTGCTGAAGCTCTTGCTGCGCCTTATGTTGAAGGGAATGAGGTTACTAAAACCTTGCAAGCGATGGCGCTAGACCGTATCCGTCAATTGAGTGCGCATGAGATTGGCCATACATTAGGGATTGCACACAACTTTGCTGCATCAGTGGCCGATAGAGCATCTGTAATGGATTATCCTCACCCATTATTAAGCTTTAATGATAAAGGTGAGCTTGATGTGAGCCGTGGCTATGCGCACGGTATGGGGCAGTGGGATACTCAAGTTATTAAATATGGCTACAGCGATTTTACTGGTTTTGACGAAGATACAGAGCTGGTTGCTATTTTAGCCGAGAACAAAAGCAAAGGGCTGGAGTTTATCTCTGACAGCGATGCACGAGCAAAAGGTGGTGCACACCCAACGGCTCACCTTTGGGATAATGGCACTTCACCCAGTGATGAGCTAACCCGAGTGCTTGAGGTGCGCAAACATGCATTAGCTAATTTTGGTATTAACAATATTAAAACAGGTACTGCACTGTCGCAGCTTGAGGAAATGCTGGTGCCGCTGTATTTATTTCATCGTTACCAAGTAGAATCTGCGGTTAAGCTGATTGCAGGTGTTGATTATGACTATGAAATACGCAGTGAAGCCACCGTTAAAGGCGCGCAAGTTGTAAGTAAAGAAGTGCAACAACATGCGCTCACTGCAATGCTGAACACATTAAAGGCAGACAACTTAGCTTTGCCTGAAAGCATCCTAGCCTTGATCCCACCTAAGGCTTACGGTGAGTCTAAAAATCGTGAGAGCATTGTTGGTCGCACTGGTTTAACACTGGATGCCATGGCATTACCTGAAGTCGCCGCACAGCATAGTTTATCGCTTATGCTAAATAGCCAACGGTTAAATCGGTTAGCTCAACAGCAAGCGCGTAGTAATGCGTTTTTCAGTCTTGATGAAATGCTTGCACAAGTATATGAGCAAGTATTTACAACGGGTGATGAAACGCCAATGGCTGCTAAAATTAACCAGCGCGTACAACTATTAACGGCCAAGCAATTTGCTGACTTGGCAGCCAGTGATAGTGTTGCTCCGGAGGTGCAAGCACAGCTTCGTTATTATTTAGTTAAGCTCAGTAAAGATTTCCAACAAGGTTCACTGCTTAGCAGTGTCAGCATTGGTGAAAGTGCCTTTAAGCAATACTTAGCGGAGCAAGTTAAGCTGTTCTTATCATCTGGACAGTGGCCAGATAACTTTAAAGCGTTGCCAATACCACCGGGTTCGCCTATTTAAAGTGGGTTATTACACTCATTTTTTAAGGGAGCGAATAAATGCTCCCTTAGATTTACGCTAAATTATATTATTGCCTTGCTCGGGGTCACGAGACTCTTCTGCTTGCTCTCTAATTTCATCGGTATCACTACTGATATCATCAATATTTGTGTCGTCATCTTGGTGAGTTGGAGTATCGACTCTGTTAGCTTTTTTGGCTTTAATAGCTGACTTTTCATTATTATCGAGCGTAGGATAAATATCATCGCCTTGGCTATTTACGAGTACACGCTCACGCGCATCGTCGGGCATGCTAATACCTTGTTCAGTGAAGTTATTGACCAACTCTCGCATTAGTTGTGATGCAACTTTTAATACGCTGTGCTGTTCACTGTTAACCCAAAAATAAATAGTGAAGTTGACCGTGGCTGAGCCCAAGTTGTTAATAAGTACTTGTGGGGCTGGTTCTCTCAAAACCGGCGCTTGTTTGATCAGAATATTTAATGCAAGGCGTTGAGCCGCTTTAATATCATTATCATAACCAATACCTAAGGTGAAATGACCACGCATTTTCGGATTAGCGGTTAAGTTTTTAATAACATTTTTATATACATTCGCATTCGGTATTTGAATATGGTTACCATCAAAATCAACGAGGGTGGTTGCACGAGCCGTGACTTTCTTAACTACACCTAGGTGCCCGTTTACTTCAATAACATCATCTATTTTGAAAGGTCTTTGCACGCTCAAGAGCATGCTTGAAATAAAGTTTTCGGCGATATCTCTAAATGCAAAGCCGAGTATTAAGCCTAGTAAACCTGTGCCACTCATTACGGCCACAGCAAACTGAGTCATCCCCGCTAAGCGAAGAAATAAATATACGCCAAATAATATGATTAATATGCTTATAAAGCGTCTCGTTACCACGTGTAATAAGCGACTTTCACTAACATACCCTAATGGTTTTATGAGTAAGTAAGAGAGTGGTCGGGCAAGAAAATAGCAACCGATAATCGCGAGTACACCTAATATTAATGCGGGTAGCATTTGCCCAGCAGCATGTAAAAACTGCATGACTTGAGAGTTAACACTTGCAAGAGTTAACTGCCATGTTTGCTCGTTTGGTAGTATTTTTTCATTACTAGATAAAGTGCTAGCGTATTGATTTATATTGCTAAAAAAATTATACATGGATTTTTCCTGATGCGTTCTACACTCTCCATCTCAGTTTCTTAATGCAAGTCGAAGGCCATACTGTATTGGCAAGCTGATTGCTATATCTAAAAGATTACATAACGATAATTCAGAGTTCTCAAATGCCACAAAGTCAATATGGTTATCAAGCTAACAAGCCAAATGAAATCCCATTGCGGGGTTGGTGGAGTATTTGTAAGCGCGTTTATACAAGCCTTGCGCAAGATAATTTATCTTTTGTTGCCGCGGGTGTGGCATTTTATGCATTACTTGCTATTTTTCCGGCAATTGCAGCTTTAGTTTCTGTTTATGCTTATTTTGCGTCACCAGCTGATATATCGGCTCTATTGAGTAAATTCATCACCTTGTTACCACCAAGCACCAGTGAAATAGTACTTGAGCAAGTCACTGCGGTGAGTCAAAAGTCACAAGCATCATTGAGTTTTAGTGCTTTAAGTACTGTATTATTAGCGGTTTGGAGTAGCAGTAAAGGTAGTCAAGCGCTGATCACTGCATGTAACATTACTTATCATGAAGATAATAAGCGTCAGTTTTTTATAGCTCTACTCTTTCGATTTATTTTTTCAGTCGGTGCAGTTACAGTTGCTGTTGCAGCGTTACTTATTATTGGTATTTTGCCGATTGTACTTAATTTAGTTGGCTTTACTCAAAGTATTGATCTCATTATTCAATTGATATCTTGGCCGCTGCTCGCATTTATTTTTAATTTTGCGTTGGCTTGCCTATATCGTTACGCGCCTCACAGGCGAGCAGCTAAATGGCGATGGGTGACACCAGGTTCATTATTGGCAACTATATTATGGATTGTTGCGTCACTTGGTTTCTCATTTTATGTTGCTACATTCGCTTCATATAATGAAACGTATGGTTCAATAGGTGGGGTGGTAATTATGCTCATGTGGTTGTATTTAAGTGCATACATCATCATTTTTGGTGCTGCATTAAATGCCAGTATTGAGCAACAAACCATGCAAGATAGTACCAAAGGTAAAGCAAAAAAACGCGGTGAGCGTGGTGCTTTTGTTGCTGACGAACTAACGAGTAAGCAGCAACAAATAGACGATGAAGATCACTAAAGTTAGCAAGTTAGTTATTTAGCAGTGTTAAGAACTCAGCTTTTGGAAGTGGCTTAGAAAATAAGTAACCTTGGCCGTAGTCGCACCCAAGTTTGAGTAATAAGTGGTGTTGCTCTTGGGTTTCGATACCCTCTGCAATAACTTTTAAGTTAAATTGATGAGCCATTGTAATAATTGCTTTGCATAGGGCAAGCTCTTGATTACCTACTTTTATGTTATCAACAAAGCATTTATCAATTTTTAGATAGTCAGCATCCATTTGCTGTAAGTAAGCAAGGGATGAATAACCCGTGCCAAAGTCATCAAGTGCAAGCTCCATTCCTGAGCGTTCTAACGTTTTAAGACGTTTTTGAGTAAGCGGCTCAGGTGTGATCATTAATCCTTCAGTTATTTCAGCCACTATGGCACTAAGTGGTAAATCAGCACTCTTTAATAGTTCAGGCCATTCATCAATGCCGCTATCTAAACAACTAAATTGCACGGGTGATACGTTAATACTTAATTGAAAATCCTTATCGATTTGTGATCTCAACGTTTTTAGCGTGTCTATTGCGGTAGTAAAAACAAATTGACCCAATGGATTTATGTATCGAGACTCTTCAGCTAAAGGTATGAATTGCACGGGGCTTATTAGGCCCTTACTTGGGTGTTGCCAGCGTATAAGGGCTTCGGCTTTATGTGTTTTACCGGTATCAAGACTTACAATTGGCTGGTAATACAAGTCAAACTCTTGTCGTTCTATGCCGTGGCGCATATCCTTTAATAGAGCCATTCTAGCTTGCGCTTGCTCTCGTAAATCTACATTGAAAAACTTATAACAATTACGGCCATTTTGTTTAGCTTGAAACATTGCTTGATCGGCTGCTTTAAGTAATTGTTCACAGCTATCTCCATCATTAGGAGCAATAGCAATACCGATACTTGCTGCAATATAAACTTCTTCACCTTCTAATTTAAAGGATGCTGACATGGCATCAAGTACATCTTGGGCAACTTTTTTAATGTGCTCTTCGCTGATCAATTTGGAATGTACTATAACAAACTCATCACCACCAATACGGGCAATAAACTCAATATCGCTGATGCTATCGAGTAACCTTTGAGCGATTAATTTTAAAAGCTTATCACCATAAAAATGTCCTAGAGTGTCATTAATATCTTTAAAGTGATCAAGATCAAGTAACATGACCACCAGAGGTTCATTTACGCTAACGTTGCTAGCTAAACGTTGATTTAAACGCTCTTTTAATTCAATTCTGTTGGGCAAGTTCGTTAAATGATCAAAGTGGGTTTGATGCCAAATAAGTTCATCGGCTTCTTTTTTCTCTGTAATATCAGTAAAAATAGCAACCCTACGATGAGGTTGGTAATGTTCATCATAAACAGTGTCTATGGTTAACCATTCGGTAAATAGCTCGCCATTTTTACGTCGGTTGATGACTTCTCCTTGCCAGCGGCCTGTTTCTTCTATTGCTTGCCACATTTTTTTATAAAAGACTTTTTTGTGATTGCCTGAACTAAGAATTGATATTGGCTTCCCTAATACTTCATCTTTACGATACTGGGTTAAATCACAAAATGCGGGATTAACATCTAATATAATTGCATTAGGATCGGTAATAACCATGCCCTCACTACTATTAGCGTAAACTAAAGAGGCTAAATTTGAGGCATGTTCGGCTTTTTTTCTCTGGCTGATATCTTGTAATACAATAGTGTATTCATTACTGGTTTGTTTAGCGCTGATCCTGACTTCGTATATATGCTTAGTACTAGGGGTACTTTGAACTACCTCAAATTGTGCAGTATCATTTTGTGTGGGTAATTTTTTTAGTATTTGCTTACTAGCTTCTTCATCAAGCAGATCTCGTAAATGCAATTTTTCTCGCACTTTCAAAGGGCTATTTAGCTTGGAGGATTGGCCTCCTAAATTAAGTACATTACCATGGATATTGATACGAATATAAATATCGGGTAGAGCACTTAATAAGGCGTTAAGCTCGTCGTGCTGCCGTTTTATGTGTGCTTCAGAAGCTAAACGAGTTTGAGCCATATATTCAAAATGTTTATATAAATTATTAAGCTCTTCACTTTTAAGGCTAAATTGTTTGGGTAAATCACCTTTTGCAAGGTCTTGTATTGCTGTAGTTAAGCGTGCTAAGGGGGTTAATACGACTTGTTTTAATTGTATACGGGCAAAAATGCAAAGTAGAACTATCATCAGGATAAAAGCGAGCAGAGTATTAAAAAATAATTGATTCGCTTTACCTATTGGCGCGTTAAAAGGAATAGCAACATAAACATTAAGTGAATTATTAACGTTATCCCTATACATTTGCTGACTATGAATTACATAGCTTTTGTTTTTAAAATCAACAATGTTACTCACACCTGAAGTGCTATCGCTAAATCCATACTGGTTTATGCTTTGACCAAACATGTCACTATCATGATTTGAATTAGCAACAATACGGTTGTGGTTATCGGTGATAACGGCTATAGCTCCATCAGGTAAGCGAAAGTTGGCTAGCTTTTTACTCCACCAATCTAAAGTGATTACAGTAACGACTGCGCCATATGGGGTCTGTTGAGTGTCGAGCAGCGGGTATGCGAAATTGACTGTATGTGTACCTAAACTTCGATCTTTTTGAAAAAAACCTATAGCAAAACTTTGAGTTTCGAGTGCGTTGATGTAGTACTGGCGATCTGAGATATTGATATCTTTATTCATTCCGCTTAGTAAACATTGCGGTTGACCCTTAAGGTTAATAATACCGATATTTGCAATTTCAGGATTAAGAGACTGTATTTTTTCGAGGTAAGGCGGACAACCAGACTGTAACGGAGCCGTAAAAGCGTCTAGTTGTGCAAGCTCTACAGTAAAATGTTCAATCTCATCGAGTAAGCTTGTTTGTTGCGCCGCTAACTGTTCTGCAATAGCTAATGCTTGCAAACGGCTTTCTTTGAGCACATTTTCTTTTGCATGCCAAAGACTAAATAGAATTACTACAACGCCGGGTAAGCTTAATAAGACGAATAAACGATAAAGACGCTCTTGTAATGATGATGATAAAATGACGACACTCTTTACTCTTAACATTTGGACCAAATTGTAGTCAATAACTCACTAAAAAACCATGCTTTTAATAAGGTTATAGCACTTTTGGTGTAACCGAATGTAATAAACTGTTTTATCCACAGGGCTTTTTAAAGAGTGTGATTAAAGTATGAGGCATTTTTATTTAACTATAAGAGAATATTAGTAACAATATATCCGTTGGAAAGCTATGCATTTATAGATAAGCATAAGTTGATCGTGCACTCGGATTTATGGGTTAAAGACTTCTTTGATTTATCATGTCGTAATCAGTTTTGCTCTATTGGGGCTTTAATTATTACAGTAAGCGCAAAAGCCAAGTGAATTTACCCACAGTACTGATAACACCAGTTGAGTTCTCATTCGATTTTAAAGCTTGGTAACCTGCGCCTGCCGTGAAGGCACTGGCTAAACCTGCCTTAGAGACGGTAAAGCGTTTTAACCTGTATTTAAATGCTTGTTGATGTTGGCGTTTTAATTCATCTAAGGTATCCATTTCGGTACTGAGTTGGTCGACCTTGCTTTGGGGTTTATGAATAAAATAATCAATGAACATGGCTATCCTTAATACACAGATTTACTCTTCGTTAATATTGAATAATTGCTTGACGCTGCGAGAAGTCTTATCAAAGCCGATTTTACGACTTATATGACCAATATTTTTCCATAACCAAGCTAAGCACAGCAGTTGCATCACTATCAATGACAACGCAGCTAACCAAATGGAATGACTTGCAGAAAAAATAGCTAAGCCAATAGTTGCTAAAAGGCCGGCCCATAGTAAAACGAGTCCGCCTGCAAAACTAACCAGTAATATGATCGTAAGAACAAGTGAACGGGTAGATAAGCGCCATTCGGCAGCGGCAACCTGCTTACAGATACCTGCTTGCTGGCGATAATCTTGATAAATCTGTTCACCATACTGAGCAAGTTTAGCTAGATGATCTTGCCACTGATCTGCACCTTGCGATGCAGTCTCAGTGGCTGAATGATCATTATTGCCTGAGTTGGTAGGATGTTCCATAGTCAGATTACTTATTACGAACTAGTGCTGAAACTAACATACCCGCAGCAAAAGCTATTCCCGCTGTTGCTAATGGGTTTTCAGCGGCAAATTTTCGGGTTTTACCACTGTATTGGTTTAGTTTCTCACGCGCAATTTGCTGTTTTTCTGACAATGTTTCAGCTGAGCTATTAGCACCTTCACGGATGTTTTGCTCTGCTGTTGCAGCGCGAGTAGATAAGGCGTCAACCGCGTTGTGAGCAGCAGAAGTTGCTTTATCAGTTAATGGAGCTTCAGCATGTGGCGTTTTTGGATCAGTCTTGCTATTTGCTGATGTGGTCGTATTCGTCGTTGTAGTAGCCATAGTATTCCTTCCTTAAATAATTAAACTCGGTGTCTATTCAACTATGCAGCCTTTATGCCACCCTTAAAAACTATTAAAAATCAATGTTTTGACTTTTAATTTAAAAGAAATATTTTCTCATTTAAAATTCTGGCGTAACAATTTCAGACTGATTGAGTAAATTTTACAACGAGCAAATCCAGCCGTTTTACATGTCTTCTATTTTGTTACTATTCATTGTTCATTCATTAAGCGGTTTAAACCACCTAGCATGCTAAAAAACCATAAAAAAATATTTTTTTATGTTTCCCCCCTTTTTCCCACGTAATTCAGTAGCTTTGCGTGAGCCCTTATATTTTCTGGCTTGAACAGGGGATTATAAGATTTTGCCGACTTGACAAAATAGCTTGTCAAGCCCTAAACTGGAGCACTGTGGTAAAAAGTGGTTTTTAGTGGATCAAATTGGATCAAACTTAATCTAAATGGATTAACAACTAATTTAAAATAGGCTTTTATGTTTCGCGGTGCGAGTTCACTTAGTATGGATGACAAAGGACGTTTTGCGGTACCGACTAAGTACCGAGATACTCTATTGTCTGAAGACTTCGGCACAGTGATATGCACAATAGCTCTTAATGAGCCTTGTCTGTGGTTGTATCCACTTGCGCAATGGCAAGATATTGAAGAGCGCTTAGCTAAAGTTTCTAATATGAACCCACGCGCCCGACGCATGCAACGCATGCTGTTAGGTAACGCGACAGAATACCAACTAGACAAAAATGGCCGAATCTTACTTGCACCGTCACTTCGTGCGCACGCAGATTTAGGTAAAAAAATAATGTTGGTCGGTTTAATGAATAAATTTGAGATTTGGGATGAAGAGCGTTGGCATGAACAAATGCGCCAAGACACCGAAATAGAAAGACTTGGTGACTTTGAATCTAGCCCTGACTTAGATAATTTCTCACTCTGATCAGCGAAATAAAAAGGCAAAAACTAACTAATGACAGCGCAATTTGAACACATATCCGTGCTAATGGACGAAACCATCGATGCCCTTGCTATTAAGCCTGACGGTATTTACATGGATGGTACGTTTGGTCGTGGCGGACACTCTGGGCAAATTTTAGCGCGCTTAGGAGATACAGGCCGTTTACAGGCAATTGATCAGGATCCCCAAGCAATTAAAGCTGCTGAAAAATTTGCGAACGACCACCGTTTTGCCATTGCTCATACGCGTTTTTCAAATATATACGATGTCGCACAGCAAAACGATCTGTTAGGTAAAGTCGATGGTATCCTGCTAGATATTGGGGTGTCTTCACCACAGCTAGATGACGCTGAGCGAGGCTTTAGTTTTATGAAAGACGGACCTCTCGATATGCGTATGGACCCGACTAGTGGTAGAAGTGCCGCGCAATGGCTCGCAGAAGCTGAGCTTGAAGATATTACTCATGTGATAAAAACCTACGGCGAAGAGAAGTTTGGCCGTCGTATAGCACACAAGGTATTAGAGGTTCGTGAGCATACACCCATCACTACGACTAAGCAGTTAGCTGATTTAGTTGATGAAGCGGTGCCAGTAAAAGATAAGTTTAAGCACCCTGCGACTCGAACATTCCAAGCTATTCGTATCTATATCAATAGTGAACTTGAAGAGATTCAAACCGCATTGCAAGCAGCGATCAATGTATTAAAACCAGGCGGGCGACTCGTTGTTATTTCATTTCACTCGCTTGAAGATCGCATTGTTAAACAGTTCATTAAAAAACAGAGTAAGGGAGCAGCATTACCCAGAGGTCTGCCTTTAACTGAAGCACAAATAAATAAAGACCTAACGTTAAAAGCAGTGGGTAAAGCTATTAAGCCAAGCAAAGGTGAAATTGAACGTAATCCACGTTCGCGTAGTTCAGTACTTAGGGTTGCGCAGAGGCTGGGATGAAGGCAAAAGCGAATCATCGTCAGCCCAATTTATTTTTAGAGATTATCAAAGGCCTAGGAGCAAATAAGCTAACCTCGGCCTTATTGGTTGTGATATTCGCATCAAGTTTGAGCGTTGTGCAAATTACCCATTTAGCTCGCCAAAAGTTAATTGAGCAAGATCAACTGCTGCAAGAGCGGGATGAGCTTGATCTTGAATGGCGTTATTTACTCGTAGAAGAAGAATTTTATTCACAGCATGCGCGCATTGAAGAAATTGCCACTATGCAACTTGAGATGAAACGGCCTACTAGCCAAGATGAACAGGTGATAATACTGCCATGAGAAGTAAAGGTAAGAGACCAGTCAATAGCTTGATCACGTGGCGCTTTATGCTGGTGTGTTCTGTTGTGCTGCTTGTCTTTGTTACTTTGGTAGCGCGGGCAGCTTATTTACAAGTTATTGAGCCAGATAAAGCGCGCTCAGAAAGTAACAAGCGGACAGTACGAGTTGAAAAACTACATGTTCAACGCGGAATGATATTTGACCGTCACGGTAAAGAACTTGCTGTAAGTGTTCCAGTTGTAAGCGTGTATGCTGATCCAAAAGCACTACATAAATCTTTGGTATCTAAAGTATTAAAACAAGCTCGTAGAAATGGCGAAGATCATAAAGCATTAGCACAGAACACCCCTTTACTTGAACAACGAGTGGCACAATACTATCAAAACGATCTTCGTTGGCGAGAACTCGCTGATGTGCTACGGATTGAGCCGAACAAAATCGACAGCCGTTTACGTAATGATGCCAGCCGTCGCTTTGTCTATTTAAAGCGTCAAGTTACACCTGCCGTAGCTAATTACATAGGGGACTTACGTCTACCTGGTATTCACTTACTGGATGAGTCAAAACGTTACTACCCAGCTGGCGAAGTAACAGCTCATGTTCTTGGCTTTACCAATATTGATGGTAAAGGAATAGAAGGTATCGAAAAACTGTACGAAAATGCGCTTACAGGCGAAGAAGGCCGGCGCACTATTCGTAAAGATGCTAGAGGCCGTGAAGTAGAAGTGCTTGACGAACGTGAACGTGTAGAGCCTGAAAATATCCAATTAAGTATAGATCAACGTATTCAAGCTATTGCTTATAAAGCTGTTAAATCAGCGGTGTTAACTTATAAAGCCACTTCGGGCTCTGCCATGGTGATTGATGTTAAAACTGGCGAAGTACTAGCAATGGTCAATAGCCCTTCATTTAATCCGAACAACTTAAATGATGCTGCCCCACATAAACGTCGCAACCGCGCAATAACCGATTTGTTTGAACCGGGCTCAACCGTTAAGCCTCTAGCCATTTTGGCTGGATTAGACTACGGCACAATCCAACCGGATGACAAGGTCGATACTTACCCAGGCTGGATGCGTTTAGGTGGCAGCTTAGTACAAGATACGCGTAACCATGGTGAAATGACTCTGCGTGAGATTTTAAAATACTCAAGCAATATGGGCGTGACCAAAATAAGCCAAACAGTCCCTAAAGATTACTTTGTAGGTTTATATCAAAAAGTAGGCTTTGGTAGTGACAGTGGTACAGGTATGGTTGGCGAGAGTAGTGGGCTATTTTATCCAAACCGTCGCTGGTCTGATCATGAAATTGCAGCACTATCGTTTGGCTATAATCTTGCCGTAAGTACTGCTCAAATGGCGCGGTTTTATGCGATGTTAGGTGCTGGTGGTGTGAATCGCCCACTCACGATCTTAAAACAAGATGGCATTCCTGAAGGTGAACGAATCTTTCAGCAGCAAGATGTTGAAGCTGTGGTTCATATGATGGAAAGCGTATTTGATGAAGGTGGTACAGCTAGGCGCGTAAAGGTTGATGGTTATCGTGCTGCAGGTAAAACAGGTACCTCTAAAAAAGCCGCTGTGGGTGGTTATGGCGATGAATATGTTGGCTATTTTGCAGGCTTGGCGCCAGCAAGTAATCCACGTTTAGCAGTGGTGGTATTGATCAATGAGCCCGGTGGAGATGTTTATTATGGCGGTGCAACAGCAGGACCTGCATTTGCCGAGATAATCTCTAACTCACTAAGAATTTTAAACGTAGCGCCAGATAAAGATGCAATGGCATACGTAAAGGGCGAAGACGATGGTGCGTGATTTAAAAGCGATACTAAAACATATTGAGATTGATGCAACCAGCCTAGTGGTTAATGAGTTGCGACTTGATAGTCGTGAGGTAAAACCCGGTGATGTATTTGTTGCCATTAAAGGTCATCAGTTGGATGGCGGTCATTTTATAAAGCAAGCAATTGACAATGGCGCGGTGGCAGTTATTGCAGATCGATTGTGTGAATTTGAGAGCGACTTTGAGCAATTATATCTATCTTCGGATTTAGATAAAAAACTTCCTGTACTTGCTAATCATTTTTACCAAAAGCCTAGTAAACAGCTCGATTTAATTGGTGTTACCGGCACGAATGGTAAATCCACAACCACAGCGATGATTGCTCATTTAGCAAATTACTGTGCAAAGCCCGCAGCGATTATTGGCACCTTAGGGTACGGCGCACCTGAGCAGCTAACACCACTTATCAATACCACGCCTTCGTGTGTTGATTTACAACGTATTTTATCTGAATTAGTGACAGAGCAAAAACAGCTCGTGGCTATGGAAGTATCATCTCATGGACTAGTGCAACACCGTGTTACTGGTAGCCAATTCAAAGCAGCTGTATTTACTAACTTATCTCGTGATCATTTAGATTATCACGGTGATATGGCAAGTTATGCTGATGCTAAGTTAATGCTAATGCGAGACTTTGAGGCCGAATTAGTCATCTTAAATCAAGATGATAATCAAGTGCAGCAGTGGTTAGAGCAATACGATTTTAATAACTTAATATGCTATGGCCGCAAAAATTTAGTGCCCAAAGGCGCTAGGTTTGTGTACTTTACCGATGTAAACTATCACAAATCAGGTATTTCGGCACAGTTAACGACAAGTTGGGGCGATATCGCTATAGAATGCCCATTGTTTGGTGAGTTTAATTTATATAATTTAACTGCTGCGTTTGCCACCTTATTGGGGCTTGGTTTTCCACTACAAAACTTGGCAGCAGGCTGTGCAAGTTTGCAACCTGTCGCTGGGCGTATGCAGGCTTTTAGTGCAGCAAATAAACCAACATGTATTGTTGACTATGCACACACCCCAGATGCCTTAGCACTGGCATTACAAGCATTACAACAACATGTGCCAGGTGGTGTAAGTTGTGTATTTGGTTGTGGTGGTGACCGTGATAAGGGTAAGCGCCCGATGATGGCTAAGGCTGCTGAGCAGTATGCGAATAAAGTGATTGTAACAAGCGATAATCCACGTAGTGAAGACCCTGAACAGATCATGTCAGACGTCGCGGCAGGCTTAGATAAACCGCAAGCAGCACACTTAGAATCGGATCGTGGCGCAGCAATCGCATTTGCTATTGATAATGCTAAAGATAATGAAGTGGTTTTAATCGCTGGCAAAGGGCATGAAGATTATCAAATTATAGGGTCGCAAAAAATTGATTTTTGTGACCGCAAATTTGTACAACACTACTTAAAAGAACAAATAAGAGGATCGCAGTTATGATCCCTATGGATTTTGATTGGCTAGCGAGTGTGCTGGCAACTGATAGCCCACGTGGCAATCAAATAATAAAAAACATAAACACCGACACCCGTACGTTGTGCGGCGGTGAGGTGTTCTTAGCGCTACAAGGGCCTAATTTTGATGGCCACAAATTCGTCGAACAAGCAAAAAGTAAAGGCGCAATCGCGGCGATTGTCCACCGTAAAGTTGATGTAGATATTCCTCAATTTTTAGTGGCAGATACTCGTTTAGCTTTAGGTGAAGTAGGTGCGGCAGTAATGGCAACTGTTGCTCCTAAGACCATCGCTATTACCGGTAGTGTCGGTAAAACCACAGTGAAAGAAATGTGCGCGGCCATTCTTTCATCGCACGGTGAAGTACTTGCCACTAAAGGTAATTTTAATAACGATATAGGTGTGCCATTAACTTTACTTAGGTTAGAGCCACAACACCAATATGCAGTTATCGAGTTAGGTGCAAACCACCTCGGTGAAATAGCTTATACTGCAGCGATGACAAAACCTGATGTTGCTGTGGTATGCAATGTTGCAGCTGCACATATAGAAGGGTTTGGCTCACTCGAAGGTGTCGCTACTGCTAAAGGCGAAATATACGATGGTTTAAAGCCAAATGGTGTCGCTATTGTTAATTGTGATAGTGAATTTAGCCAACAATGGTTAGATAAACTAGCGCAAAATAATGTTAAACGTATATCCAGCTCGCAGCAGCTAGATGTATGGGCTGAAGACATTTCCCTTGATGCACATGCTCACGCATCATTTTATATTTGTAATAAAGCTCACCGAGTGCCCGTTAAGCTGGCTTTACCTGGGCGTCATAATGTGATGAACGCATTAATTGCCGTTGCATTAACCAGCGAGTTTGGTGTCAGTATTGAAAACGCAGCTGTCGCACTTGCTACTATGAGCGCAGTGCAAGGGCGCGTTAATATAATCAACGTGAGCGACACGTTGACTGTAATTGATGACACTTATAATGCAAATGTTGAATCTGTAAAAGCAGCCATTGACTTACTGAGTGATATTGAAGGACAGCGCATATTAGCATTTGGTGACATGGGGGAGCTTGGTGAAGAAGCTCGTATGTACCATCAGCAAGTAGGTGAATACGCAAAAAATAAAGACATTGATGAACTTTACACCTTAGGTGTGCTGAGTAAGTATGCCAGTGATGAATTTGAAAAACCAAATAGACATTTCTCTAGTCGTGACCAATTGCTACAGCAATTAGAAGCTGGGTTAACTGACAAATCACAAAAAACCACCATAGTCGTGAAAGGATCGCGCAGTTCTCGAATGGAATTACTCGTACAAGATTTAGTTAACAGCCAGCAAGTTGGCAGCAATGGAGTACCTAGATGTTAGTTTGGCTGGCAGAATATTTAACTCAATATTACAGTGCATTTAATGTATTTTCATACCTAACGGTTCGCGCCGTATTTGGTATTTTAACGGCGTTATTAATTTCGTTATATTTTGGCCCTAAGCTAATACGTGGCTTGCAAAAAATGCAAATTGGCCAAGTAGTACGCAATGACGGACCAGAATCCCACCTATCGAAAAAAGGCACCCCAACGATGGGGGGCTTACTTATTTTAGCGTCAATATTTACCAGTACATTGTTGTGGGCAGATTTAGCAAATAAATATGTATGGGCAACTTTATTTGTAATTGGTTCGTTGGGTATTGTTGGCTTTGTGGATGATTATCGAAAAGTAATTCGAAAAGACCCTAAAGGCCTGATAGCTAAATGGAAGTACTTTTGGCAATCAGTTATCGCGTTAGTTGTTGCCTGTGCATTGTTTTTCACTGCCAATCACGCTAATGAAACCTCGCTTGTAGTACCATTTTTTAAAGATGTATTACCGCAATTAGGTTTGTTTTATATTGTAATGACTTACTTTGTGGTTGTAGGTACATCGAACGCGGTGAATTTAACCGATGGTCTTGATGGCTTGGCAATTGTACCAACCATTTTAGTGGCGGCGGCCTTGGCAATTATTGCGTATTTAACCGGTAACGTTAATTTCTCAGCTTATTTACATATTCCGCATTTACCGCTGGCCAGTGAGTTAGTTGTTGTGTGTACTGCGATAGTTGGTGCTGGGCTTGGATTTTTATGGTTTAACACTTATCCAGCGCAAGTATTTATGGGGGATGTAGGTTCCCTTGCACTTGGTGGCGCTCTGGGTATTATTGCCGTATTGGTTCGTCAAGAGTTGGTATTGGTGATTATGGGCGGCGTGTTCGTAATGGAAGCTTTGTCAGTAATCTTACAAGTGGGCTCATACAAACTTCGCGGTCAGCGAATCTTTAGAATGGCACCTATTCACCATCATTACGAATTAAAAGGTTGGCCTGAGCCTAGAGTAATTGTACGTTTTTGGATTATATCAATCGTACTTGTGTTGGCAGGCTTAGTAACATTAAAGATCAGGTAAATGAGCTATTTAAACGAGATACAAAACAAACGTATAACAGTGCTCGGACTCGGTGTAACCGGTCTGGGCATTGTGCGTTTTCTATTGTCTCATAATATTACGCCAACCATTGCTGATAGTCGCCAATCTCCACCGGGTATAGATTGGTTAAACCAGCATGCCTCACAGCTTAGTACTCAGTTTGGTGATTTAAATAATGCTGAACTCAACACTCAAGATATTATTATTATCAGTCCAGGGCTTAGCTTATCGACACCCGTTGTGGCTGAGGCAATTGCTGCGGGTGTTGAAGTAATAGGTGATATTGAATTATTTGCCCGACTTAACGATAAACCAGTGATTGCGGTTACAGGCTCAAATGGTAAATCAACCGTGGTGACACTTGCCTTTGATGTGCTCAAAACGGCTGGGTTCAAAGTGGGTTTAGGTGGCAATATTGGCACAGCGGTACTTGATTTACTTGCAGACGATTTTGATGTGTTTGTGCTGGAGCTTTCGAGTTTTCAATTAGACACCACTAAAAGCTTAAAACCTATTAGCGCCACGGTCTTAAATGTATCCGAAGATCACCTTGATCGTTATGCTAATTACCAAGCTTATATAGACTCAAAACAAACAATTTATAGCCATGCTGCTTTAGCTGTAGTTAACAAAAGTGATGTGGCGACACATTGCGATATTAATCCGCAAGTGAGCTTTGGTTTATCAAACGCAGATTATTGTATATCAACATACAATGGCGAGCCGTATTTTACAGCTTATGGTAAAGCCGTTTTACCTGTGAGCAAGCTAGGTGTTGTGGGCAGTCATAATCAACTGAATGCATTATCAGTTATGGCGTTATTGCAACCTTTTGAGGTGCCAGTTGAGCAATTTGCTAAGGCATTTTCTGCATTTAAAGGACTTGCTCATCGTTGTCAGTTTGTTGCTGAGCAAGATGGAGTTAAATACTTTAATGACTCAAAAGCAACGAATGTAGGGGCTACAATTGCCGCAATAGATAGTCTTTCAGAGCAAGCAAAGCAACTTATTGTTATTGCTGGCGGAGATGCCAAAGGTGCGGATTTAGATGCGCTAAAACCTTATTTGCAAGATAAAGTTAAAGCACTGATTTGTTTTGGTAAAGATGCGAATGCACTTGTGGCACTGAGTGATAAAGGCCGTTTGACAGAAAACATGCCACAGGCGGTAAATCTGGCTAAAACATTGGCTGAAACCGGTGATTATGTGCTGCTAGCACCAGCGTGTGCCAGTATCGACATGTATAACAACTACATGCAACGTGGCGATCATTTTAGCGAGTGCGTTAGGGCGGGTGAGCAATGATAGCACTGACAGATATTCGAGAAGCGCTTACACCTAAGCAGTCGGCTCAGCTTTATGATGTGCCTTTGCTTTATTGTGTGATCATGCTTATTGGTGTTGGTTTTGTCATGGTAACCAGCGCCTCAATGCCTACCGCTGAGCGTTTATTTGATAATCCTTACCATATCACTATTCGCCATAGTATGTTTTTAGCCATGAGCTTTGCGTTATTTTGGATAGCTTGCAGTATGCCAATGGATTGGTGGAAGCGCTCCAACCCATATTTATTATTATTGGGAATGGTGCTGTTAATTATAGTATTAATTGTTGGCCGCGAAGTGAACGGTGCTAAACGTTGGATCCCCATAGGCCCTATTGGTTTTCAAGTAGCAGAAGCCGCAAAGCTGTTCTTCTTTAGTTATATTGCCGGTTACCTGGTGCGCAAGCGTGCTGAAGTGCAAGAGAACATCAAAGGCTTTGCCAAACCTATAGCAGTATTTGCAGTATACGCACTGTTAATTTTACTCCAGCCGGATTTAGGGACTGTGGTGGTTATGTTTGTGACCACCGTTGGTCTGTTATTTTTAGCGGGCGCTAAACTTTGGCAGTTTTTTGCATTGATCTTAACGGGTATAGGTTTAGTGGTATTACTCATTATTGTTGAGCCTTATCGCATGGCACGTGTAGTTGGCTTTTTAGAGCCATGGGATGACCCATTTGGTAAAGGTTACCAGCTGGTACAATCATTAATGGCTTATGGTCAAGGTGGTTGGTTTGGTCAAGGGCTTGGCAATAGCGTACAAAAATTACAATACCTGCCAGAAGCACACAACGATTTCATTTTTGCTGTAATAGGCGAAGAGCTTGGCTTTATCGGCGTATTAAGTATTTTAATGGTGTTCTGCATTTTAGTTTTTCGTGCTCTTTTAATTGGGCAACAAGCGCTTAAATGTGGCAAAGAATATGAAGGGTACTTTTCATTAGCGATAGGTATTTGGTTTGCCTTTCAAACGATGGTTAATGTAGGCGCCAGTGCCGGTATTTTACCAACCAAAGGGCTTACCTTGCCATTTGTCTCTTATGGTGGTTCCAGTTTATTGATTATGACCATTGCCGCAGGGATTTTATTCCGCGTTGATTTTGAAACAAAAATGGCAACCAAACAAGCAACATCCCGAGGAGGTAAGCGATGAGCAAAAAATTAGTCGTCGTTGCCGGTGGTACGGGCGGGCATATCTTTCCTGGTATAGCTGTAGCACAACATTTAACACAACAAGGTTGGCAAGTAAGCTGGATTGGTACCGCTGATAGAATGGAAGCGCAGGTTGTACCTAAGCATAATATTGAGATTGATTTCATTAATGTCAAAGGGGTGCGTGGTAATGGCTTAAAACGCTTAGTTAAAGCACCTTTTATGGTAATTAATGCCATTTTACAAGCTCGTAAAGTATTAAAACAACAGCGCCCCGATGTGGTACTTGCGATGGGGGGGTATGTCACAGGGCCAACTGGTATTGCAGCAAAAAGCTTAGGTATACCTTTGGTTATCCATGAGCAAAATGCGGTCGCTGGGATGAGTAATAAGTGGTTGGCAAAATTTGCTAATAAAGTACTGGCTGCATTTCCCAGTGCATTTGCGAGTGGTCAGAGTGAGGTTGTCGGTAACCCTGTTCGCCAAAGTGTAACGCAGGTAGCTGTTCGCAATGCTACCAGCCCTATTAATATTTTAGTTGTAGGTGGTTCATTAGGAGCTCAGGTACTAAATAGCACACTACCTACAACCTTTAAGCAATTATCTTATATATGCGAGCTAAATATTTGGCATCAAACGGGTAAAGGGCATTTAGGTGCGGTTACAGAGGCTTACACAGAGCAAAATTTTAATACTGAGCAAATAAGAGCGGCTGAATTTATTGATGACATGGACACCGCTTATGGCTGGGCAGATATTGTTATTTGCCGCGCAGGGGCGTTAACTGTGAGTGAAATAGCAGCGGCAGGAAAAATGGCGCTATTTGTGCCGTTTCCTCATGCTGTTGACGATCATCAGACTGCTAATGCTCAATTTTTGGTAAACGCTGACGCTGCTTTATTAATGCCACAGGGACAATTTCAACAAGACGCCATTGTTGACATGTTACGCCCATTTTTAGCAAAACCTGAATTAATTGATCAGATGGCGAAACGTGCTAAAGCACTCGCTATACTGGATGCCACAGCGCATGTTGCACAGCATTGTGAGCAAGTAATAGATAAAAAGAGAGCCGTGTGAACGAATTAAATAAACAAATAAATGTTGAGCAACAAAGATCAACACGCCCAGCGATGAGACGAATCGACACCATTCACTTTATAGGAATTGGTGGTGCTGGCATGGGCGGTATTGCAGAAGTGCTTGCCTTTGAGGGGTATCGAATCACAGGTTCTGATATTGCTCATAGCGCCATGACAGAGCGTTTAATTCAAGCAGGTGCAGAAGTATTTATTGGTCATCATCAAAGTAACGTAAAAGATGCCAATGTAGTTGTGGTTTCAAGTGCGATCGATGAAACAAACCCAGAAATTATTGCAGCAAAGGCGGCGCGTATTCCCGTTGTTCGCCGTGCTGAAATGTTAGCTGAGCTAATGCGTTTTCGCCACGGTATTGCGATTGCAGGTACTCATGGTAAAACCACTACAACAAGCCTAATTGCTAGTATTTATGCCCAAGCAGGGCTTGATCCAACCTTTATTATTGGTGGTTTACTTAATAGTGCCGGCAGCAATGCAAAGGTTGGGAAGAGTGATTTTTTAATTGCTGAAGCGGATGAAAGTGATGCGTCGTTTCTGCATTTACAACCCATGGTCTCAGTGATCACTAATATCGAAGAAGATCACATGGAAACCTATGGTGGTAGTTTAGAGAAAATGAAAGACACCTATGTGGATTTCATTCATAACTTACCATTTTATGGCTTAGCCGTGGTGTGTATCGATTCAGAGGTGGCCGCTGAACTTATCCCACGCTTTGGTCGCCCAGTGATCACGTATGGTGAATCTGCAGATGCAGATTACCGCATGCTGAACTTTAGCCAACAAGGTAATACGTGTGACTTTACAGTACGAACAAAGCAAGGCAATGAGCTAAATATTCAACTGAATATGCCAGGTATACACAATGCACTTAACGCAACGGCTGCGATTGCTGTTGCCAAAGATCAGAATATTTCTGATCAAGCAATTTTACAGGCCTTACAAAAGTTTGAAGGCGTGGGCCGTCGTTTTCAGCATTATGGTAATTTTGCCACCGAGTGTGGTGATGTGATGTTAGTAGATGATTATGGTCATCACCCATCAGAAGTAGCGGCTACAATCGCAGCAGTGCGAGAAGGTTGGCCTGATAAGCGCTTAGTTATGATTTATCAGCCGCATAGGTTTACTCGAACCCGTGATTTATATGAAGACTTTGTTAAAGTTCTCGCTGATGTTGATCAACTTTTATTGCTTGATGTATACAGTGCAGGCGAGGATCCAATTATAGGTGCTGATAGTAAAAGTCTGTGTCGTAGCCTGCGTCAGCGTGGCAAAGAGCCGTTGCATATAGCAAGTAATTCAGAATTGGCTGGGGTGTTGGCAAATATATTACAAGACAATGACTTAGTTTTAACGCAAGGGGCTGGTAATATAGGTCAATTAGTTAAAAAGTTAGCAGCAACCGAGTTGTCAATAGAACAACTTAAGCAGGTAGAAGTATGACTCATTTAAGCACACAATTTGGCAAGGTTGCAGTATTATTAGGCGGCCATTCAGCTGAACGTGAAGTATCGCTAAAATCAGGCCAAGCAGTGCTTAATGCATTGCAAAATGCGGGTGTTGATGCCATTGCTTTTGACCCGAAAGAGCAGCCTTTATGGCAGCTTAAAGAGCTTGCTGTAGAGCGCGTATTTATCGCCCTACATGGTCGCGGTGGTGAAGATGGTACTATTCAAGGTGCGCTTGAATTTATGGGCATACCTTATACGGGTAGTAATGTACTAGGGTCGGCACTGGCAATGGATAAAATTCGTTGTAAGCATTTATTTAAATCGGCAGGTTTGAGTACGGCACCTTATGCTGTGGTTGATAACAAACGTGGCTTTGATGCTCAAACGATAATGACTGAGCTGAAAAAAGTAATGGTTAAGCCTTCTCATGAAGGGTCAAGCATTGGTATGGCACAGGCTAATAATGCTGATGAATTAACCGCAGCGCTCAATGAAGCGTTTAAATTTGACAGCCAAGTATTGGTTGAGCAATGGATATCTGGCCGTGAATTTACTATCACGGTACTTGGTGATGATGTACAACCTGTGATTGAAATGACCACGCCGAATGGTTTTTATGACTATCAAGCTAAATATCAATCAAGCACAACGCAGTACCATTGCCCTGCAGATCTACCAGCACAAGATACACAACTACTGCAAGATATGGCACTACAAGCATTTGACTTAGTTGGTGCCAGTGGGTGGGGACGAGTAGATGCTATGCAGGATGGGCATGGTAACTTCTATTTATTAGAAGTTAATACTGTACCCGGAATGACTGAAAAATCTTTAGTGCCAATGGCTGCAAAAGCAAATGGTGCAAGCTTTGAGCAATTAGTTGTTCGCATTTTGGAGCAAACACTTTAATATGCATCCCCTTTTGGAAAAAGCGCAGCAGTTAAAACAGCGATTAAATTGGTCGCTGATTTTTGGTGTTAGCTTTTTTTTGGTGGTGATATTTAGTTTAGTGCAAGTCACCAGTGGTGTTAGACAATGGCTAGTAGAGAATAAAGATGCTCAAATAAAACATTTAGCAGTGCTAGGTGAGCCAAAATACACTGATGAAACAGCCATTATTAAAGCGATTAAACAAGCTGATTTATCAAGTTTTTTTGATCTAGATGTCATCCATGTACAAAATTTAGTGCAGGATTTACCTTGGGTAGCTACAGCATCAGTACGTAAACAGTGGCCAGACACACTACAGGTTTATGTTGTTGAACATCAAGCTGTTGCTATTTGGAATAGTGATTTATTGCTTAACCAAAGCGGCGAGGTGTTTCAGGCCAGTAGTGAGCAGCTAGTTGATGAACTACCTCAGTTATACGGTCCTGAAGGCAGTGAAATAGAGGCTTGGACTGCATTTAAACAGTTTAATGACATGCTTAGTTTGAACAACTTACAACTCACTAGCTTGGCGTTGTCGGAGCGCTTTTCATGGCAGTTGTGGCTTGCAAATGGTATTAAGCTTAATTTGGGCCGAAAAGAAAAAGCAAAGCGGGTGCAGCGGTTTATAGATGTGTACCCGAGAATGGAAAAACGTGCAGATGCACAAGTAGATGTAGTGGATTTACGGTATGATACCGGCCTTGCGGTGAGCTGGAAGCTCCTGGAAGAAGCACAATTACAAAATAAGAGTAAGGCATGACTAAGTCAGCAGAAAGAAACCTAGTGATTGGATTGGACGTTGGTACCTCAAAAGTGGTGGCCACGGTTGGTGAAATCACCGCAGATAATAAACTCAGCATTGTTGGAGTTGGTAGCCAAGTATCCCATGGTATGGATAAAGGTGGTGTGAACGACCTTAATTTGGTATCAGAGTCTATTCGTCGAGCAATTGATGAAGCAGAGCTAATGGCTGATTGTCGTATTAGCTCAGTTTACTTGGGTATTTCGGGTAAGCACATTCAATGTCAAAACGAAAACGGTGTGGTGGCAATTAATAATACCGAAGTCACTGATGAAGATATTGAGAATGTCATTCACATTGCGCGCTCGGTACCGATTTCTGCTGAACGCAAAATGTTGCATGCTTTACCACAAGAGTACAGCATAGATATGCAAGAGGGGATTAAAAACCCATTAGGTATGAGTGGTGTACGAATGGAAGCCCGCGCTCACATCATTACTTGCTCAAACGATATGGCAAAAAATATTGAAAAGTGTGTTGAGCGTTGTGGCTTAGAAGTTGACCAACTTATATTTACCGCCTTAGCGTCATGCTATTCAGTATTAACTGATGATGAAAAAGAACTCGGTGTTGCCGTGCTCGATATTGGTGGTGGTACAATGGATATCACTATTTATATTAACGGCGCGCTACGTCATTCGGCAGTGATCCCCGTTGCAGGTAACCAAGTAACCGGTGACATTGCAAAAATATTTCGCACGCCGATATCACATGCTGAATCTCTCAAGGTACAATACGCATGTGCGAGCAGCCAAATGGCCAGTAGCGAAGACACGATTGAAGTACCAAGCGTAGGTGGGCGACCGGCACGGTTAATGTCGCGTCATACTTTATCAGAAGTCGTTGAGCCACGTTTTAGAGAATTATTTGAACTGGCGATGGAAGAAATTCGTCGTTCAGGTTTAGAAGACCAAATTGCAGCAGGGCTCGTCATAACAGGCGGCAGTGCTAAAATGGCCGGTGCAATGGAAGTAGCAGAAGATATCTTCCAAATGCCAGTAAGAGTAGGCAAACCAATCGGGATGGTTGGTTTGACAGATTATGTAGATGATCCTTCATATGCAACGGCGGTGGGCTTATTAAAGTACGGCCGTACAATGCAATCGATGAATGCACAAAAGTCGAAACCTGAAGGTGATAACAATTGGTGGAACCGTATAACGAAGTGGTTCCAAGGCGAGTTTTAATACTCAAGTCGGAGAGTAAACATGTTTGATATGATGGAACAACACAGCGAAGAAGCTGTCATAAAAGTAATCGGCGTGGGCGGTGGCGGCGGTAACGCTGTTGAGCACATGGTGAAACAACAAATCGAAGGTGTGCGTTTTATCGCAGCGAATACAGATGCTCAGGCATTACGTAACTCATCTGCGGATATTACCGTGCAACTAGGTACTCAGATCACATCTGGGCTAGGTGCGGGTGCAAACCCTGAAGTAGGGCGTAATTCAGCTGAAGAAGACGCTGAGACGATTCGCAACAGCCTTGAAGGCGCTGACATGGTATTTATCGCCGCTGGTATGGGCGGTGGTACAGGTACTGGTGCAGCCCCTGTTGTTGCTAAGATTGCTAAAGATTTGGGTATCTTAACCGTTGCGGTGGTAACGCGCCCGTTTGACTTTGAAGGCAAAAAGCGTGCAGCTGCTGCTGAACAAGGTATCAATGAATTATCAGAAATTGTAGATTCACTTATTACAATTCCTAACAATAAATTGCTTAAAGTTTTAGGAAAAGGGACTACACTTCTAGATGCCTTCGCTAAAGCAAACGATGTATTGTTTGGTGCGGTACAAGGTATTGCAGAATTGATTACCCGTTCAGGTCTAATCAACGTGGATTTCGCCGACGTACGTACTGTAATGTCAGCGATGGGCACAGCGATGATGGGCACAGCGTCTGCATCAGGTCCTGATCGTGCACAAGAAGCCGCTGAAGCCGCTATTTCTAGCCCATTATTAGAAGATGTAGATTTAACTGGTGCCAAAGGTATCTTGGTTAATATCACCGCGGGTATGGATATCGCAATTGAAGAGTTTGAAATTGTTGGTAACCACGTTAAAGCGCTTGCATCAGAAAACGCAACGGTTGTTGTTGGTGCCGTAATTGATCCAGAAATGAGTGACGAGTTACGTGTTACGGTTGTTGCAACTGGTCTTGGTGGCGATCGTCGTCCACAGTTTGGTATTGTAGATAATGGCTTTAAAAAAGCATCAGGCTCTGATGTGACAAGCTCTACTAATCAAACAAGCAGCATGTATGTACCAAGCTTTGCAAGTCAAGGTAATAGCAGTCAAGAAACGGATGCAGCGCCTACAACTGAAAAGCAAGAGTCAAGCATGACCACGCAAAGCAGCAATGCGAAAACAGAGCAAAGCAGTGGTAAATCTGATAAATCAGAAGGTGGCGATTATTTCGACATCCCTGCATTTTTGAGAAAGCAGGCTGATTAAGCACAAAAATAATAATGTTTCTGTGTGAAAAGCAAACAAATTTGGCAGCTGATAGTATTTATGATACAATCCTCCGTCTAACTGTAACTATAAGTGAGCGAACCTATGATTAAACAGCGTACGATTGCAAAAGTAGTCAAAGCCATAGGAATTGGACTTCATAAAGGTGAGAAGGTCACAATAACTCTCCGACCTGCGAGCGCAAATACTGGGATTGTATTTCGTCGTGTCGACCTTGATCCGGTTGTTGATTTTGAAACAACACCTGAAGCCGTTGGTGACACACAATTATGTACCTGTTTGACCAATAAAGATGGCGTTCGCTTATCTACAACTGAGCACCTTATTGCGGCGGTAGCGGCAATGGGCATCGATAATCTAATCGTTGAATTAGATAGCTCAGAAGTGCCTATTATGGATGGTAGTGCATTACCATTCATATACTTGTTACAAAAAGGCGGAATTGAAGAGCAAAAAGTTGCTAAACGCTTTATTCGTATTAAAGAAAAAGTACGCATTGAAGAAGGCGATAAATGGGCCGAGATTGAACCGTACGATGGTTTTCATATCGACTTTGAGATTGCTTTTGATCACCCAGCAATCAATGAAAGCCGCCAGCGTATTGGTTTAGATATTACGGCGCAAAGCTTCACTGAAGAGATCAGCCGTGCTCGTACTTTTGGTTTTATGAAAGACATTGAATACATGCATGCTAATAACCTAGCACTTGGTGGTAGCATGGATAACGCAGTTGTATTGGATGAATTTAAAGTACTCAATCCAAATGGCTTGCGCTACAGCGATGAATTTGTAAAGCATAAAATACTAGACTGTGTGGGTGATATGTTTATGACTGGCCACAATATTTTAGGTAAAATCACTGCCTATAAATCAGGTCATGACTTAAACAATAAATTACTTCGTAAAATTATGGCAACTGAGTCAGCATGGGAATGGGCTACATTTGATACCCCAGTTACAATGCCAGCACCAGGGCTTGAAGTAGCTACAGCTTAATTGCTTACTCTAAACAGTTATAAAAAATGACGCTTTTAGCGTCATTTTTTTGCTTAAATATTATACCCTAGCTTTTAATTGTGAACCTTGAACCTTCCTACAACCCCAAAAGCTGTTGTAATTGCACCAGTTCAGTAATCTTATAAGTTGGCGTTATTCCTGATGGTAGTTCAAAGCCCGGGTGCTGTAACCAACATGTGTCTATACCTGCATTCATACCACCGAGAATATCGCTGTTAGCAGTATCACCCACCATTAAAATCTGCTCTTTCGCAGGGTTGCCCATAAGCTCAAATGTATGGTCAAAAATTTCTACAGCAGGCTTAGCAATACCCACTTGCTCAGAGATAACCAGCCAATCAAACATATCTTTTAAACCAGTGTGTTCTAAGCGACGTGCTTGTAATTGCGTAAAACCATTGGTGATAATGCCCAGTTTTGCATTGGGCTTAAGTTTAGTTAAAAGCTCCACTGCACCGGGTAGCGGCTGACAAATTTCTGCCATTGCAGTTAAAAAGTCATCATTAAGCTGCTGTGCTGGCACTTTGAGTTTAGTGGCCCATTCACTAAAGCGCGTAACCTGAAGGTGAGTCGCCGATATTTTATTATCTTGATAAGCGAGCCATAGAGACTTATTTGTTAGTTGGTAATGATCGTAATCAGCCGGGGTGAAATCTATATCGTAAGTGGCGAACATGCGCTTTAGGCCAGCGTAGGCATTAAAGCTAAATAATGTTTCGTCAGCATCAAATAGAACATGGGTATACTTCATTTAAACTTCCTTAGCATAAAGTTCGGGATGTAAAAAAGGCGCCATAGCGAGTGTGAGTGCTTGAGTATATGTACTTTGACGTGTGGCTTGGTTATTAGTTAATAAGCCAATAGCGCCCCCTTGCTGCTTAATATTGTGGGTATTAAATGCATTGTCCATTACATCGCCAAGTTCTTCACCATTTAAGACGGCATTATATAAAATTTGAGGCAAAGGCAAATTGCTGCTGCGGCCTATACTTTGTTGTGCTGTATTGGCTATCACAACATAAGCAAAAGTGGCTGGCCCATAGCTAAACTGCGCAGCTCCACCTTCCATCGCAACATAAAAATCTGCATGATGATGCTGTTTTGCATACGTTACGCGATTTTCTGCGCCAACTCGGGTTTGTTCTTCACCAATCGGTTGATCAGGGACTTCTGAGGGGGCATGTATACCTACACACTTTATTTCGTGTTGTGGGAAAAACGCAGTGAAAACATACGCCGCTGCATTGATTTTAACAGGGTTCTTTGAGCCAACAAGAATGTTTAGTATCTGAGTATGAGACTTCATACACTACTCCTTTACATCGCAAAGTCGTAGTGTACGTTATTTGTATTAAAAGTATATTTTAAATAGGGATATCTACAGGTGATAGATCCGCAAGGGCGCGTTTCTTTAAAATGATGTCTTTGATAAGTGGTGTTAATACCAACTCCATGGCTAAGCCCATCTTGCCACCAGGCACTACAAGGGTGTTTATTCGCGACATAAAGCTACCTTCAATCATTTGTAAATAATAAGGGAAGTCCACATCATCAATTCCCCTAAAGCGGATCACCACAAAGCTTTCATCTAATGATGGAATATCTTTAGCGCTAAATGGGTTGGAGGTATCAACGGTAGGCACGCGCTGAAAGTTAATATGCGTACGAGAGAACTGTGGCGTAATATGATTTATATAGTCATCCATACTACGCACAATAGAGCCCATGACAGCTTCGCGAGAGTGGCCGCGCTCAGAGGTGTCTCTAATCAACTTTTGGATCCACTCAAGATTAATAATGGGCACCATGCCAATCAGTAAATCGACATGTTTTGCTACATCGTGATCTTGATCGACAGCGCCACCGTGGAGTCCTTCATAAAACAGAATGTCAGTGCTGCTTTTTAGTTCTTGCCAAGGAGTGAATGTGCCAGGTAATTGATTATATGGCACGGCTTCATCAAAGGTATGTAAATAGCGGCGTAGCTTTCCTGTGCCGGTTTCGCCATAGGTACTAAACAGTTCTTCTAATGCGCCAAAGTCATTTGCTTCACGACCAAAGTAGCTAATATGTTTACCCTCTTGCTGCGCTTCACGCACTTTTTTATCCATTTCAGGGCGGGTATAGCGATGAAAGCTATCGCCTTCGATAAAGGCCGCTTCAATATTTAAACTGCGGAAAATATGTTTTACTGCGTTCGTCGTGGTGGTGGTACCTGCACCAGATGAACCAGTAATTGCAATAATTGGATGTTTAGCTGACATAGTTACTCTCGTTTTAAGTAGCACACTAGTTATAAGGGCAAGCATGGGGGTAGGTCAAGGGGCAGATCATTAACAAGTTTGTGAATCCTCTTCAAATAGCGCTATTATGTAGCGATAAAAATAATTAAAGAGATTGTTTAAATTGACTTTATATCGACATGGAATTGCCTGCACAGCATTATTATTGCCGTTTATAGCGCACAGTGCTATGCCAAAGAGTGAAATACTATTAGCGAAACCAAATACAGAATATGGCTTACAAGTAAGCCGCATTACATCGGACGATAGTTATAATAATCAGCCCCAGCTAACAAATAAAGGTATTTATTTTACCCAAGAAGTACAGACATTAGGGCACAGCCAGACTGATTTAGCATTTTATAGTTTTGATGATCAGCAAACATATAACCTCACAAATAGCCCTGTTAGTGAATACTCCGCGACTTTAACGCCTAAAGGCGATGCACTTTCTGCGATTGTGGTTGAGGCCGATGGTAAACAAAAGTTATGGCAATACCCATTAAATACTGAGTTGCCGCCGAGTCGTATATTCGAATGGATTGAACCTGTAGGCTACCACGCTTGGGGAATTGATAATGACCTTGTGATGTTTATTTTAGGTGAGCCGCATACATTACAATACACTAAAGTTGCAGCAGCTAAAGGACAGGTTGTTGCGCAAAATATAGGCCGTACTTTAACCTTTAATGCTTCACTGGCTGCGTTTACGTTCACCTATACTAAAAATGCAGAAAATTGGTTGGCAAGCTATGCGCCTAATTCGCAAATGGTCACGGATTTGTTTCGCTTACCGGATGGTGTCCAAGATTACACCTTTAAAAACGATAATACGGTTATTTACGCACTAAACAACCGTATTTACCAACGCAGTTTAAGTGCACCTGAGAATGTATCTCAATGGCTTGATTTAACACCTTATTGCAGCGCACAAATTACAAGACTAAGTTACAACAATGAACAATTGGCATTTGTTTGTCGTAAATAGCAAATTTATTTACTGTAATTGAATTACAGCTAACAACCTAATAAGAGCAAAGTAACCTTATGGTAGCAACACCAGAACAAATCAACGAACAACTCGTCGCACTAGATTGTCGCAGTAACTTTAAAATTAAAAATATTTCTGAATATATGCTGCCAAAATCAAAAGAAGCGATTTATTTGCATATTGAAGGTGGGCAAGCAAAGTTGGTATTACGTCCAGCGCTTGAAGTATTTAGTGATGACTTCAATGCTTTTGATGGCGTTAGTCGAATTTCAGGCTTTTTCCATAGCAGTGAAATGACTCGCTTTCCGACGCGTATTTATAAAAGTGCAAACCCTATTCACTACGGTATTGGTTTTAAAATAACGACAGAAGAAGCAGCAAAAGAGTTTATTACTCTACTAGTGAAAATTATAAATGGCTAATTTAAAATCTGTATTAAATAATTTTTTACTCAGAGCAATATAAAAACGGCAAGCCATTGGCTTGCCGTTTTAGTTAACTTAAATCTATATGAATTAACGCTTTAAAAAGCTATTAACTGATTCAAGTTCACGCTCTTTAAGTGAAATACAGTTAGTGACGCTTTCTTCTAACTTACTTAATGTTCGCGCATAACCTGGTACATCCGCAATCTTATCGTTAAAGAAAGCTTGGGTCTTCGCTAAGCTAGTTGCACTGCAGCCTGAGGTGGTAAAGTAAGGTAGGTTTGGTACAAAGAAAGGAGGCAGGTTAGCTGCTACTTCGTCGTAATTTGCATAAACCCAATCAATAAATAAAGCTTCACGTGGTTTTGTATACATTTGCCCCGACATAATCGTACGCATGTCTGATGCTGTTACGTCGTCAGTTAAGCTGTAATTAAGCACTTTAGTTTGCAGCTCAGGGGTACCAAAATAGCTCATCGCAGCAAGCATTTTAGTTCGTACTTGTGGGTCTTTTGTGGTTTTAAACGTGTTGATGTACGCATCTAAAAGGTTTTTATCACCATGAAATGCCGCCAAGTTTAAATAGGTTGAAGCTAAGTAAGGATCTACTTTTTCAGGATTGTTTAAATATAATTGTGTTTGTGCTTTCGCTGTGTTTATAACATTTTGATCGTCACCATCAAAACCAAGGCGTGAAACAACTTGAGAGCGTAGTTGAGCAATTGCAGCGTCTTCATCCATTTGCGCTGTTAGCCCATATTGCTTAGCAGCAGGAGTGATACTTTTACGAATAAACGCAGGCCATAGATCTTGGTTGCTCACATCGTCAAAAGTGCGTTTTTGAGCTGCTAAATAGCCCAGTGCGGTACTTGCAACCCGAGGGTGTTTGTCACTTACAAATGTTTCAAGCGTTTGCATTAACTGGCCTGCTGAAATCACACCTGCATCTAATAGTGCATCAGCTGCTGATAATAGCGCTAAGCGCTCACGCACGGTGAGTTGCTCGGCCGCATTGTCGATTAATGATGCAAACTGCTTGTCATCCATCACCCAGCGGTAATAACCCAGTGCACCTTGATCTGGATAAATCCATTCAGGGGTAAAGTCTAGTTCGATCTTTTGGGTATCTTTGCTGAGCAATACACTGGCAGTCTTTACTTTATCACCTGCGCCATATTTGATTGCAACAGGTACATTCCATAATTGTGCTGGTGCATCAACGCCTGCATTAGTAAATCGGCTTTGCTTGATAGTAACCGTTTTACCTTGCTGACTTACTTTAATAAGTGGAAACGATGATTGCTCAATGAATGACTTTAATACACTTGCAACATCTTTGTTAGACGCTTCACCTAAGGCTTGCCATAAATCGGCTGCTTCAGCATTTTTATAAGAGAACTTTTTTAAGTAAGCCTGAATGCCTTGTTGAAAAGCTTTTTCGCCAATCCAGTTTTCAACCATCGCAAGTACGGAGCTGCCTTTACTGTATGCAAGGCCTAAGCCGTCCATAATATCGGCTTCAGTTTTGATTGGTTTACGAATTGGTTTAGTGCTTAACCGGGCATCTAGGGCCATTACTTGGTTTTGTGGTAAATCTAGATGAGATTCAAATTCAGGGTTTAACTGTGCAGTGATTTTAGCCGCCATCCAACTTGCAAATGCTTCATTTAACCATAAGTCATTCCACCATTTCATGGTCACTAGGTTACCATACCATTGGTGCGCAAGCTCGTGAGCTATAATAGATATGTTGCGCTGCTTTTTACTGCGCGTTGCAGTTGCGAGATCTACTAATAAAATGTCTTCACGGTAAGTAACAAGACCTGAGTTTTCCATTGCTCCAAACGGGAATTCAGGGACTGCAACTGAATCCAATTTCTTATAAACGTACGGACTACCAAAATACTCTTCAAGTGCAGCTAAGACGCGTGGCATATTTTGCTCGGCATACTCGCCTAAATGAATTTTACCTTGCGGGGTAATAATGCGCCCAGGAATTGGCATGCCTTTGACTTCACGCTCTTCAAATGGTCCTACAGCCATAGCAACAAGGTATGATGGAATTGGCGGTGTTTTATCAAAAAAATGCGTCGTCATATCGCCATTTATAGTGGTTTTTAGTTCAGGCGTATTGGCATACACTTTTTGTGAACTCGGTGCTGTAATGGTCAGCTGAAATGGAATTTTATAACTAGGCTCATCAAATACCGGAAATGCGCGACGTGCATCACTCATTTCAAATTGAGTAAATAAATAGGGAGTGCCTTGATCTATGGTTTTGTATAAGCCTACGCTGTTTCGGTTATATGGTGCGGTAAAATCAATTTTTAGGGTGTATTTACCCGGTTGAATTTGCTCTGCACATACGAACTTCACCTTGCCTGTCTTTAGCATTTGTGTACTTAAGTCACAATTCTCTGCGCCTAAAAGTTGTGCCATTTGCGCTGCATAATCAACGCCATTGAGTTCAATGTATTTAGTTGGTTTAAGTACTTCTAGTGCTATTTCTGTTTCACCACTGAAGGAATCTTGGGCAGGATCTAGGGTCAATGAAACCTGCTGAGAACTTGGTTTGGCGATTTTTTCGATGACGTATTCATTGGCATGAGCTGAATTTACAGCGATAGCCACACTAAGAGTGAGTAAGCTTTTTATAAACATAAGAGTCCCTGAACTGTTCTTGTTAGAATTTACATCCTAGCAGTTTTTAAGGGCTGAGTAATGAGCCGGTTGGTAACAAAGTTTGTCAGGCGCTGTGGCGAGCTGTAAATCGCTGCCAATGTATGTGCGGGTTGATATTACGTATCTGTTGAATAACTTGGTTAAGTAGTGCGGTATCTGTAAATGCTTGTTCAGGGTACTCAATAAAGCCCATTAAATAATTAAAGGCATCTTTAGAGTTTGCTTGAATTGCAAAAATACGGATTTGTTGCTCAAAGTTGAGTCGTAAACTGCTGATTGCGGTTTTCATTCCTAATTGATCAACATTAGGAATATCGCACTTTTGTAAATACCCAGCGCGTTCACCTTCGCCTGAAAACCAAATGCGTACTTTTTCACTGTAGCGGCCTGACTTTGAAGGTAAGTCAAACAGTAGACGGGTGTGGTTTTGCTGTTTAAGTAAAGCAATGTATTCATTCAAGCCAGCATCAAATAATGCCTGATGAATAGGGATTAAGCGGGGTTTTATTTTTCCATGAGTATGAAAGTCAAAGCAGGCAATACCATTGTAAGTAACAATGTTATTTAGCTCTAAATGACCAATTTCGTCGCTATAAGCACCAGAATAATATGCAATTAATGGTAACCAAAAGTGCCAGTGTTTGGCTTGTTCTCGGGGTAAGCGTTGATCGCCATAAATATAGCCATGGGAGAGTGTATGTAATTCCATCGCTGAAAATGGGCGTCGACCTAGATGGGATTTCAACGTAATACCTTGAGACTATAGATTTACGCTAGTTTATAGCAAATTTTACAAAGCAAATAAACTAGCGTTTTCAGTATGTACTTAAATTTACTCACTTAAAGCGCGAGCAAGGCCTACAGGTTCGATTTCAACACACACTTGATCGTCATTCCAGTTTAGTCCAATCAAGGCATCGTCTTCTTTTAGATCTTCAATCCATTCATCTAAAAACTCATCAAGGTTTATTTCTGCAGGAGCATAATCAGCCCACTCTTCTTTACACTGGGCTTTTGCAGCAGCTTCACTTTCCCACAGAAGTAATACATCCGTGCTTTCAAACTGGTTCGATTCGCAAACAACAAAGCCACCGTCTTGCGCACCAAGCGCCCAAACTTGCTCACTTTGACGTACTTTTTCTACAAAACTAACTAGTTCCGATTCAATTTCTATTTCGCTCATGTGTGTACCCTTAATATTAAATTCGAGGATCGGTTTGTTGTACTGCTTGTTGCTGAGCAAATGAATGATAAAACTTCATTAACTCAGTATGTCCTGTGAGATCTGTTAACTCGCGGAAGCAAATCCAATCAAGTAAGCAGTATAAACTGATGCACAGGTATTCACAGCTTTTAAATTCTGCATCGGCAAAATGGTTATTTAAATAGCTTAATGTTTCAGCAATGCGTTCATATTGTAGATTAAAAAATAATTTATCATCCTGCGTATCGAATCCTGAACGCTGACAAAGTAATAGCTCAATCAGTGAATCATTGCATGCATTAATGATTGTTAATAGGTGCTCTTGTTGCCAATTCAGACGAGTTTGACTGTGTTGTTCGAGTAAAAAGCGGATGATGTTATTTGAATCCGCCAACGTTTGCTGCTTAGTGATTAACACTGGAATTTTTCGGGCTGGATTATTTTGTATCATTAGCTGACGATCAGTGTCTGAAAAAATATCTAAGTTGATAAACTCAAGACTGCATTGATTTAACAGTGCCCAAATACGAATGCGACGAACAAAGGGCGAGGTTGTTGAGCCTAATAGTTTCATGTGCTTTCCTTAGGGTAAAAAGAAAGCCGCAGAGGCGGCTTTCTTTTGTTTAGCTATAAAGCTAACGTTATTCTGTACGGCTGGTTACTTCTAATAAATGGTAACCAAACTGGGTTTGCACAGGGCCTTGTACTTGGTTGATAGGCGCAGAGAAAACAACCTTATCAAACTCAGGAACCATCATACCAGGACCAAACTCGCCAAGTGCGCCGCCGTCTTGACCTGATGGACAATTTGAATGTGCTTTAGCGAGTTCAGCAAATTCCTCTCCTTGTTCTATTTTTGCTTTTAAATCTAAACATTCAGCTTCGCTGTCTACTAAGATGTGTCGTGCGCTTGCCACTGTCATAAAATCTCCCGTTTACATTGTGGTGTTTTTTTAATCAAATTTATTTCTATTCTAGTCTAATTAAGACCGATAGTACCAGTATAAATTTAAATCTTTGAAATTGCTTGCTCTATCGCTTTAGTTAGCTTTTCAGAGTTAGGCTTAGTTTTACTATTAAAGCGTTGTACAGTGCTGCGATCTGCTGAGACGATATACTTATAAAAATTCCAATTTGGTGAGCTGGTTTGCTCGTTTAAGTGTTTAAAAATAGGGTTTGCATCACTGCCACGTACCTCGCTGGTTGCGAACATGGGAAAAGTCACGCCATAATTTACATAGCAAACTTTTGCTGTTTCTTTTTCATCGTCTTCTTCTTGGAAAAAGTCGTCAGAGGGAAAACCTAATATCACTAACCCTTGATCTTGGTATTTTTGATAAAGCGCTTCTAAACCTTCAAACTGAGAAGTGAAACCGCAGTTGCTGGCAGTATTGACGATAAGCAAAGGTTTGCCTTTGAATTGACATAGGTTTATTGACTCTTTTGAACGTAACTTACGTATAGCAACGTTAGTAAAGTCATCACAACTTTGTGCGCTTGTGCTGTTTGATTCATTTATCTGTTCTGCATGGGCTGAAAAGCCGCTACTTAAAATAGCGCCACACAGAATTAATTTTTTCAACATCTGACTATTCCTTTATATGGTATGGCTAGTTAGTGCCATTTGCAGTAGTGTCATTTTCATTGATACGTTACTATGCAATTTACTGATCAACAACTACTAAAACTTTATGATTACTCGATTAGCCGATAAAAACGACTTACCTGCCATTGTTGCTATTTATAACGAAACTATTGCTGGGCGTATGGTCACTGCTGATACTCAGCCTGTGAGTGTTGCTGATAAACAAGCTTGGTTTGATAGTCACACAGAAAAACGGCCGATCTATGTTTATCAGCAAAATGAGAAGATTGTTGCATGGCTAAGTTATAAGTCTTTTTATGGGCGCCCAGCATACGACGGTACAGTTGAAATTAGCATTTACATTACCTCGACTGCACAAAGCCAAGGTTTAGGTAAAAAGCTACTAAAGTTTGCCGAGCAACAAGCAAAACGTTTGGATATTAAGGTGCTACTAGCATTTATATTTAGCCACAATACACCAAGTATAAAGTTATTTGAAAAGTTTGCCTTTTCGCACTGGGGCGAACTTCCTAATGTGGCTGTTATGGACGGTAACCTTTATAGCTTAACTATACTGGGTAAACACTTAGATTAAACATACCTTACTTGTGCTAATTATGAAAATTTATACTACGCTTTGCTAAGGTCATTTTTTAGAGTGTGGTTAACTTGTGCGAAAAATTTTAATCGTTGATAGCAGTAGTGTATTAGCAATGCGAGTCAAAGTGTTACTTGAACTCATAGGCTGTGAGGTTGAATTGACTCATTTTTCAATGTTGCATGAGGAAGAGTTATTAAACGACTATGACTTAATTGCTATTGCACATGGCACGCCATTAGATATAGCACAATTGTTAGTGGCCCAAGTAAGTAAAGATAATTTTTTATTATTAGCCCCCAAAGCTGAAAATGGCGAGCAGCTAAATGCGTTCAGTGAACTTAACAGGTTGATGCCTAATGCGGTGGTTATCTATCCGTTTTTTGTCAATAAAGAGATCAGCTCTTTACTTGAAAGCATCTTAGAACTTGGCTCTGATTTTATTTTACAACTACCCACCGTATTGCTCGTCGACCATATTCCCCAGCGGCTAGAAAAATAGAGAGAAGTTTGCTCGGCGCACATATTCCAACAAAATCCGCAAGTACTTTAAATGAAGCTGTAGCTCATGCAAACAAGCAAAAGTTTGACTTGTTGCTTAGCGACTTTAGTTTACCTGATGGGTCAGGCCTTGAAGTATTTGCCAAGTTAAAGCGGTTACAGCCACAATGTCGTTGCCTGTTGTTTACTTCAAAACCCGATCAAGTCTCTATGATTGAAGCAATTCGCCAAGGTGTTGAAGATGTACTAATAAAGCCACTTGATGAAAATGTATTGCTACAATCTCTACATAAACTTTGGCAAACTGAATTATTAAAGCGTCATAACACTGAACTAGTTGAGCGACTTCAAGATACTGTTGATGCGCTAATTGAAAAAGACAGTTTATTGCGTGTTATTTATAAGCATACCCCAGATGCGATTATGTTATTTGAGCGTAATGGCAAAATTATTGAAGCGAATGATGCTTGTTCACGCTTATTTTCTTTAGCCGCTAAAGATTTTCAAGGGCGTTCGGTGTTCGAGCTATTAGATAGTCCCTCGATTTCACAGATTAAAGAAAAAATAACCACACTTAATTTAAACCGACAGTTTAGCTGTGATTTATATCTGCCTCAAAAAGAGGGATCTGGAATTCCTTTAGTCGGCTCATTTAATGAGATTGACCATCATGGGGAAATAGCACTGGCTGTTATCTTTAAGAATGTAACGCACTTGAAACAAAAAGAGGAGCTTTTATTAGAAGCTAAAGATATGCTCGAGGAGCAAGTTCGTGCAAGAACGTGTCAATTGGAACAAGCAAAAGATTTAGCCGAAGCTGCTAATCATAGTAAATCAGAATTTTTGGCGAATATGTCTCATGAGTTAAGAACCCCCATGTACTCAATTTTAAGTTTTGCTCGGTTTGGGTTAGAGAAGCTTCGTAAAGGGGATTTCTCCGCGGATAAAATACTCAAGTACTTAACTAGAATTGAATCCAGCGGTGAACGTTTACTTTCATTATTAAATAATTTATTAGATTTATCTAAACTAGATGTAGGTAAATTTCCCTTTAATCCACAGGCACATGACTTGAGCCATATAATTAAAACAGCGATAGAGGATGTTGCGGGGACTGCGATGGAAAAAGAAATAGAAATCGCATACCAGCCCCCCGAAACATCTGTCGTAGCTGATTGTGACGAAGAACAAGTAAATCAACTTTTACGCAATATCTTAGGCAATGCGCTGAAGTTTAGTGGTCCTCATAGCTATATAACCTTAACACTAATGCAAATAGAACAGCATGCAATGATAGAGGTGATTGATAGTGGCGTGGGTATTCCTGAAGATGAATTAGAACATGTTTTCTCAAAATTTATTCAAAGTAGTAAAACGAATAATGGTTCCGGAGGAACTGGCTTAGGTTTAGCTTTATGTAGGGAATTTGTGCTTTTACATCAAGGTGATATTACTGCGCATAATAATGATTTAGGCGGCACAACAATCAAGGTTAAATTACCGCTGAAAACAATGACATCTCGTACACAGGAGAAATAAATTACTTAGACTGACTGGTAAGTGTTTTTTTTGAGACTAAACTATTAAAAGACAATATAAGAATGGATGACATATATTTATGCCTTTAACTCGAATTTTAGCTGTGGATGACGAACCTTTTAACCTCGAAATAATTGAAGAAATTTTAGCAGACCTTCCCTTTGAGTTAAAAGTAGCAAGTGGCGGCCCTGAATGCTTAAGTATGGTCGAAGAGTTCTCACCACAAGTTATTTTGCTTGATGTTAGTATGCCAAAAATGAATGGTTATGAAGTGTGTAAGCAATTAAAGGCAAACCCAAAGACGGAAAATATGATCGTCATGTTTGTATCTGCTAGAGGTACGGTGGAGGAGCGTATGGAAGGCTATGCTGTAGGGGCGGAAGATTATATTGTTAAGCCATTTAGCCAAGATGAACTTAAAGCAAAACTTGTCCATTTAAACGACGTGTTACTTGAAAAAGCAAGTTTAGAGCAACAGGTAGAAGATGCAACATCGACGGCTTTTAATGCAATGGCCAATTGCAGTGAAATGGGGCAAATAGTTAACTACATTGAAAGTATTGCATTAATAGATAACGTTAAAGACCTAGGCCAAGCCTTGGTTAATTGTCTGAATAGTTTTGATCTGCAAAGTAATATTGAGTTTAGATTAGACCCTGAGCCTGCACAGCATTTTGCTTTAAATGGTAGTTGTTCACCTATCGTAATAGAGCTATTTGATATGTTAAAGAACAAAGGGCGTTTACATGAGTTTTCCCATCGTATTTTAGTTAACTATGAGTTGATTAGTATGCTGATTTTAAATATGCCAGATCACGATCCAGATAAGCATGGCCGAATTCGTGATCATGTGTGTTTTATAGTGAGTGTAACTGAGCAGCAATTACGTGCAATTCTAACTAGTAAAAAATTAGAATCTCAGCAAGATAATTTTAATAATGTGGTTACTATGCTACATAAAAAGTTTCAAGATTTGATTGAATTACTCGATAAAAATAGAGTCGCTAATGAAGCGGTGTTTAAGCGCTTGCAAGAAGAGCTCGAAGAGCGGATCCCGAGTATGGGGTTGGATGATGACCAAGAAATGTTTATTTATCAGAAGGTAGATCAAACGATCCAAAACTCAGTGGCTCGTGAGGCGTCTGTAAAAGGCGTTAAAGCTGCATTTAACGAGATTGAGCAAGACTTAACTCTTTTAATAAATAACTAGGTTATGCGTCTCGAGGTAGGCCTTTTTCAACAATTCTGATTAAACGAGCAGTTTTACGGAGCTGCTTTTGTTTTTTTAGTTGTTGTTCGATGGCCCAATCAATATGTTCTTTTACTAATTCAGATGCATGTTCTCGACTGCTGTTGAGGGCATTAATGATTGTTTGATTAAACTTTGCATTACCTAGTCCAACGGCTAAGTTGCGCAGCCAACGTTGGTGGCCAATACGCCTTATAGGGCTGCCTTCGGTATTTTTTAAAAATGTTGCTTCATTCCAGGTGAAAAGCTCGAGTAAATCCTTATCTTTTAGTTGTTTACGTGGATGAAAATCAGCTTCATCGGTAATTTGGCCATAGCGGTTCCATGGGCATACTAATTGGCAATCGTCACAGCCATAAACACGATTGCCTAATAACGCACGGTATTGTTCAGGGATTGGACCTTGCAATTCAATGGTTAAGTATGAAATACATTTGCGTGCATCAACTACATACGGTTCAACAATCGCCCCTGTAGGGCAAAGGGTTATACATGCAACACATTTTCCGCAGCCTTCAAATTCATTAGGTTTATCTATCGGCAGCGGTATATCAACAAATAACTCTCCAAGAAAAAACCACGAGCCAGCTTCTTTGTTTATTAATAAACTATGCTTGCCACGCCAACCAAGGCCCGCTTTTTCTGCAAGTTGACGCTCCATGACGGGCGCTGAATCAACAAATGGACGAAAACCAAGGTGTTCAACATGTTGTTCTATTTTTTGACCTAACTTTTTTATACGGTTGCGCATCAATTTATGATAATCGCGACCAAGCGCGTAGCGGCTAATATAAGCTTTGTCGGTATTTTTAAGGTTTTTAGCAAAGCTTGCATCTGGAGGCAAGTAGTTCATTTTGACAGAAATAACCCGTTGTGTGCCAGGGACAAGCTCTGCGGGGCGGGCGCGTTTCATGCCATGTGCTGCCATATATTCCATATCGCCGTGATAACCTAAATCAAGCCAACGCTGAAGTTGAGCTTCATGCTTAGTTAAATCAATATCGGTAATACCGACTTCGCTGAAGCCGAGCTCTAGACCCCATTGTTTTATATCTAAAGCAAGTTGTTGGTAATTAGGCGTTGGGTTCGTCACGTGGGTACACTAATCATGAAAAATAGCGGCGCAATTTATCATAATCGTTGAGCAAAATCACTGTTCCTCAACAAAGCGCTTTAACTGTTGTTGAGTATGTTCACTAAGTCTTTGTGATTGTTGGCAATCAGTTAGTGCTACATCTATTTGAGATTTAGCTTGTGAACCTAGTGCTACAATTTCCTCAACGGTCTTATGCGTCTGGTTTTGGGTTTGTTCTAACTGGTGTACAGCGCTGACTATTTGTTGAAGTTGTTGTTGGTTTTGTTCAAATTCAATGAGTCGCTGAGTAAAGCCATGAGAGGTTTTACTTATTGTGTCTTCAGCATTGCGAGAGTAGCCCATTAATTGTTCAGACTCTTTGTTTGTTTGGCCAACAAGTGAGTCCATTTGATTAATAAAGTCGCTAATTTGTCGCGTCGCGTCGCTTACTTTTACAGATAAGGTTCTAACTTCGTCAGCGACAACCGCAAACCCTCTTCCTGCTTCGCCCGCACGAGCTGCTTCAATCGCAGCATTCAAAGCTAATAAGTTTGTTTGGTCTGAAAACTCCTCGACCATTTTTAAAATGCTGCGAATGTTTTCACTATTTTGCTTTAACCCTGTAATCGTTTCTGAAAACTTACCAAGGACATGCCCAATAGATTTTACTTGAGAAACTAACTCTGTGAGTTCTTTTGCAGAGTTAGTTACAAAGTGTAAATGTTCAGCGTTCACTTCATGAACATTATCAGTATTGGTGACAATACCTTGTAAATTGTCGGTTATTTGATTACTCGCTGATGTAATTGTTTGGCTAAAGTTAATTTGCTGTTCACTTAATGCTGCTGTTTGCTGCATTGAGTGAGTAACGTCATTGTTACTTTGCGCACTTGCTTGTGCACTTTGGTAGGTAGTTGCAAGTAACTCAGTTAAATGAGTGGTAAACTGGTTATATTGTTCGCTTATTTCACGAAATTCGTCATAAGTAAATTGGGGGAGTTTAGCCCCGAGATTGGCATCTTGCTGATTTATTTGAGCGAGGGTGTCGCGCATAGCTGTTACTGGGCGCACAATTAAAAAACGCATGTAGAAAAGAGTAAAAGCAAAACCTATGACAATGAGACCGCTCAGCAACCAAAATAAGCCTGTACTCGCATTTTTCTCATTTAGAGATTGATACAACCAAATTAGAGTAATCAATTGAAAAGTAAAAACAAAAATTAGATTGCCCACTATTTTTCGTGTTAAAGTGAAGAATAAACTCTGTTCGATAAAATTATAAATACGCATATACCCACTCATTAATGGTCCACTTGATTGTTGCATCGTGTTTAACTCAGTATCGCTCAAATTTAAATTAATTCAAGAATATAGGTTAAATCACAGCCATTGAAAATGTTCATTAGATTGAGTTTAAAATCATTTTAGTATTGCACGGATAGTTAGTAAAAATGCCGTCGACACCATATTCTAGCATTTGTTCAATGTCTTCTTGTTTATCAACAGTATAGGCATAAATTTCTAAGCCCCTGCTTTTTGCGTCAACAACAAACTCATGATTAATAAAGTTTTTGTCAATGTGAATGCTGTATGCATGAAGTCGCTGAGCAAACTCTGCGTAATGAATTGGGATAGAGGCCGTTAAAGCGCCTATTTTTACCCATGGTAACTGTTGTTTAAGCCACATGAGTTGATGGTGATCAAAGGAAGACACTAAAAGGTTATCACGAGAGAGCTTATTATTTGCTACACTCGCTTCAATTTGTGCAACAAACTTATCCAGAGAAAAAGTATGCTTGAGCTCTAAATTAATCAGTGTTTTATTGGCTACCCAATCAATAAGTTGGCTAAGAGTCGGCACAAATTCCCCATTGCCAGCATCAAAGCGTTGAATTTGTTCACGGCTTAGCTTATTTACTTTACCGCGTCCGCTGGTGGTTCGGTCAAGCCAAGTATCATGGATTATCATGTAGTCGTCTGAGCAACTTTGTACATCAACTTCAATACCATCTACTTCTATTTCAACGGCTGCTTTGATTGCACTTTGCGTATTTTCAGGATAAGTACCGCTTGCACCGCGGTGAGCAAATATTTTCATCATCTGTGTTTCCGTGTCACTGACCAGGTTTCATAAAACGCTGCGCTGATCACTAAAGTTCCACCGACTAAAGTCAGTAATGAAGGTTGTTCATGTAATAATAAAAAGGCTAAAAATGTACCATATAATGGTTGTAAACAAGATATAAGCCCTGCCGTTGATGCAGATAAATACTGTAAACTTGCTGCAAATAACGAGTGTGGTGTTGCCGTAAAAATAACGCCTGCAACAATTAATAAGCTCAAATCATAATGAGCTACTTGCATAATAGGTACTTCAATGAATGCACATAACATAAGACACGCAATCACTGTTTGGTAAAGCATAGTCTGTGGGCCACCGTATTGACTAAAGTAGCGTTTATGGATGATGTTTCGAAAAGCAAAGAAAAAAGCCGATATGATGCCTATTATGATACCTAGAGTCACATCGTTACCAATGTCTGCATCAGGAGTTAGTAAATAGATTCCTACCATGACAACAGCAGCGCTTATTAAATCTTTTAGTTTCGGTTTATTGCCATGAAAAAAAGGCTCTATAAATACGGTGATAACAGGGTAAGTGAAAAATGCAATCATACCCACGGCAATACCAGCTAGTTGCATTCCGGAAAAATAAGTTACCCAATGGAGTCCCACTGTTACCCCTAAAAAAAGCGCTATAGCGTAATCTTTGAGTGAGTGTAGCCTAATTGCTTTTTTTTGTAACACTAACAATATTAAAAGCGCAACCGCTGCGATTGCAGTGCGGTAAACAGTAATATCTAATGCATTAAGGTTAATTAATTTAGCAAACAAAGCTGTGCCGCCAAACAACAGTACTGCTATGTGTAAATAGATAAGGCTTTGTTGTTGTGGCTGCATTTTACCTCTTTTGAATCATTAAAAATTAGCATTTTACTGTAAAGTTAGTGGCGTAGTTTTGTTGCTTTTTATATGTTGGTTATGACAAAAGTTAGTTTGATTAATGACAATTTACACTACACTAAGCCTGCTTTAAAAGAGATAGTTAACGTATTGAGATGATTAACTTCTGTTAGGTGGGTGAGCTATGAATAATACTCAGATGCTAAACCTCATATGTTACTTACAACCTCAGAACATTACAGCCTGATTTAAGTGATAGTGTTTGGCGCAGGGTTTTATTTTCAACAATCAGAAAAATAACGAAAAGCATTGCCGTTAGCCAGTGAAGGGTTGAAAACCGCAGAGGTTGCCGCAAGGTTATTCTTAAGAGGGGGCACTGTGCGTCATTATTGATCAGCAGCCATTGCCAAATTAAATGCCAGTAACCGAGTCGATGCAGCACGAATAGCCAAGCAAAAAGGTTGGTTATAGCCTTTTTTATCCATTTTAACGTTACTAAATTGGCTTTCTTAAAAGTTTCATAGCTTTTGCCTGTCTCATTGTTCGGTTATGGGTTAAAATAACAACATAACCAATTAACAAGATAGTGAATGTCAAACCAAGATCCTAATCTCAGTCGAGAACAAGAAAAGTACGAAAACCCTGTCCCAAGCCGTGAGTTTATACTTACTCATATAAAAGACCGTGCAAAACCAGCCAACTTTCAGCAGTTATGTGATGAAATGGCGGTGAACGACGACGAGCGCCAAATTGCGTTTAAACGCCGTTTGAGAGCTATGGAGCGCGATGGTCAGTTATATTTTAATAAGTTTAAATGTTACGCTTTAATTGACGAAGCCGGCCTGACTAAAGGTAAGGTCATCGGTCATAGAGATGGGTTTGGCTTTTTAGAAGTTGAAGGCGAAAGTAAAGACTGGTTTATTGCCAAGCATCAAATGAACATGGTGCTGCACGGTGACATTGTACTAGCTAAAGGCACTAAACGTGGCTCTGGCGGCAAGTGTGATGCGCGAATTATCAAAGTGCTGACCAATGAACGTGCGCCGATTGTTGGCCGCTATTTTGTTGAGCATGGTATTGCGGTTGTTGTGGCCGAAGATCCACGTATCACCCAAGACATTATTATTTTACCTGGTACAGAAAAAGGTGCTCGCCATAATCAAATGGTGCAAGTACAAATAACTCAAAATCCAAGCCGTAATATGAATGCGGTAGGTAAGGTTGTTGATGTACTTGGTGAGCATTTAGCGCCAGGAATGGAAATTGAAGTTGCGCTACGTAACCATGATATTCCCCATATATGGCCTGAAGCGGTTGAAAAACAAGTTGCCCATTTAGGTGAATTTGTAGAAGAAGCCGATAAACAAAACCGCGTAGATTTACGTGATTTACCATTAGTAACGATTGATGGTGAAGACGCCCGCGATTTTGATGATGCAGTTTATTGTGAGCGTAAAAAGTCCGGAGGCTGGCGCTTATGGGTAGCCATCGCTGACGTATCGCATTATGTTGGCATGAATACGCCACTTAACAAAGAAGCGATTGAACGCGGTAACTCAGTGTATTTTCCTGAGCAAGTTATTCCGATGCTGCCAAAAGTACTCTCTAATGGGTTATGTTCATTAAACCCAGAAGTTGATCGCTTATGTATGGTTGCGGAAATGATGGTATCAGAAGCAGGTAAACTGTCTGGTTATCGCTTCTATGAAGCGGTTATGAACTCGCATGCGCGTTTAACCTACACTAAAACCAATGCCATTTTGCAAGGCGATGAAAAGCTACGTAAAGAATATGCAGCTGTGGTTCCGCATTTAACTGATTTACAGCAAATGTACATGGCACTTAAGTCCGCACGCCAACAGCGTGGTGCGATTGAGTTTGAAACATTAGAAACCCGCTTTGTATTTAATGCCCAACGTAAGATAGAATCAATCGTGCCAGTGGTACGTAACGATGCGCATAAGTTAATTGAAGAATGTATGATTTTAGCCAATGTATCTGCGGCTAAAATGCTTGAAAAACACGAAGCCAGCGCGCTTTATCGAGTGCATGATGAGCCCGATGGCGAAAAGCTTGGTAATTTTAGGCAGTTCTTGTCTGAGCTTGGTATTGAATCAACACTTAGTGATGAGCCAACGCCAAAAGAAATCACCCATGTACTCGCTAGGTTAGGGGATCGCCCTGAAGCTGAGCTTATTCAAACCATGTTGCTGCGCTCGATGAAGCAGGCTGTGTATCAAGCTGATAACATCGGTCACTTTGGTTTGGCGCTGGGTGAATACGCACACTTTACCTCACCAATTCGCCGTTATCCTGATTTAGTGGTGCATCGTGCAATTAAAGGTATTTTAAAAGCACAGGGCATGCAAACATCCGGTGACTATGTATATAGTGATGACGAAGTTGATCAATTAGGCGAGCAATGTTCGACCACTGAGCGCCGCGCAGATGATGCGACCCGTGAAGTTGCTGATTGGCTTAAGTGCGAATACATGCAAGATCATGTAGGAGATGAGTTTGAAGGCGTTATTTCATCGGTAACAAACTTTGGTTTGTTTATTCGTTTAGATGATTTACAAATTGATGGTTTAATTCATGTAACCAACTTAGGTAATGAATATTTTCAGCATGATGCAGCTAAACATTGCTTGATTGGAGAGCAAACCCACAAGGTATATCGTCTTGGTGATAAGGTAACTGTTCAGGTAGCATCTGTTAGCTTGGATGAGCGCCGTATCAACTTAACCTTAAGTGGTGATGTTGCACAAGACCGTTATTCACGCCGTCGTGGTTCTGCAAAAGGGGGTCATGCCCCAGCGAGTGTTCGTTCACAATTAAAAGCGGGTAAAATCCCTGGTAAAAAAGGTGATGAAAAAGAGCCTCGCAAAGGTAAGTCATCAGCGGGTACTAAGGGTAAATCAGACTCACAAAGCAGTAGTAAAGGTAAAAAGAAACCTGCCAGTAGTACTAAAGTAAAAGCGACAACCGATGGCGTAACTAAAAAGAAAACCAAGAAAAAGGCTGTTAAAAAGCCAAAAAGACCCGGCAAAAATGCCCGTAAACGTACCAGCCCAGGAGCAAATAATACGTGAGTAATGAATTAATTTTTGGCTTTCACTCTGTTGAAGCGATTTTAGCAAAAGAGCCTGAGCGTTTTTTAGAAATTTACGCCCTCAAAGGGCGTGATGATAAGCGCTTAACTCCGATAATTAATGAAGCACGTAAATTTGGTATTTCAGTACAGTTTATGCAACGTAAAGCGCTTGATAACAAAGCAAAAGATGAGCAGCACCAAGGCATCATTGCCAATGTAAAAGCGGCGCCGACATACAATGAAAAAGATCTTGATGTGATCATTGCTCGTGAAGACACTCCGTTCTTATTAGTACTTGACGGTATTACAGATCCGCATAACTTAGGTGCTTGCCTACGTAGCGCCGATGCAGCCGGTGTTCATGCGATTATTGTGCCAAAAGATAAGTCAGCAAAGCTTAATGGCACAGCAAGAAAAGTGGCGTGTGGCGCAGCCGAAACAGTTCCGCTTATTCAAGTGACAAACCTTGCCCGTACTTTACGTGAAATTAAAGATGCAGGTGTGTGGGTAGTTGGCACGGCTGGCGAAACTGACACCCATGTATTTGATGCAAACCTAACAGGCCCAATGGCCATTGTAATGGGCGCTGAGGGTGAAGGCATGCGTCGTTTAACTCGCGAGCACTGTGACGTACTGGTTAAAATCCCAATGGCAGGAAGTGTTTCAAGCCTTAATGTATCCGTTGCCACGGGCATTTGTTTGTTTGAAGTGCTGCGCCAGAGAAACGCAACACAAGCATAAAAAGCTGTAAGCTTGTAGCCGTCAGCCGTCAGCCGTCAGCCGTCAGCCGTCAGTTTAAGGCAAGCTAGTCTTGACACGTCAGTTAATATGCGCAAAATTTATAGCTGATAGCTGATAGCTGATAGCTGATAGCTGATTTCTCTTTACTTTACGTACACTGCGCCGAGCAATTTTTAGGTATCTAATCACTGTGACTAACACTTCAAACAATGCTGTCTTGACCTTGCGAGCGCAGCAAATTAGCGAATCTCGACGTGAGTTTAATGCTCGTGGCGGTAAAATGGACCGTTGTGAACAGTGTTTGATTGCAAAGCATTATTGTATTTGTGAAGGCGTTGAGCAGGCTCAGTGTAATGCAGCTGTCTGTATGCTTATGTATCATAATGAAAGCTTTAAACCTTCTAATACGGGGCGTTTAATCGCTGAAATAGTGCCTGATAATTATGCCTTTCGTTGGGACAGAACAGACCCTGACCGTGAACTTTTAGCCTTGTTAAATGATTGTCGATATCAGCCTATGGTGATTTTTCCTGCCACAGATGTTGAAGATACTGATCGAGTAATAACTGAGGTTAAACTGCAACCGAGTAAGCGACCATTATTCATCTTTTTGGATGGCACATGGCGTGAGGCCAAAAAAATGATTCGTAAGAGTCCATATCTTGATAACTTACCGGTATTATCGATTACAGCTGAAAAACTGTCGGATTACCGTTTACGGGTTGCACCTCATGCACATCAACTTGGCACTGCTGAAGTCGCAATCATGGTGTTAGCATTAGCGGGTGAGTTTGATGCATCCCATAAACTTGAACAGCATTTTATGAAGTTTCGCGATGCATATTTATTAGGTAAACGAAATAAAGGTCGGCCACTATAGCGAGTAAAGTTATACGTTGCATGTATTACAATAAGATATAAATATTTATTAAAATGTTTTGTAAATAAAATATTGTTTTTTTTGATAGTTGAACTTCAGGCAAAAGAAAAGCGCGTACTATCTCTAGTCGCGCTTGCGGAATCTTCTAATTTTCTGCATCCTGCAATTGAACTTAATCAACTCCTAATTTTTACTAATCCATGTTATTACGCTTTTACTTATTCGTTCTGCGTAATTTAGGCTGTCCGGGCCTGTATCCAAGTAGTATCCGTTCTTCCATGTTGGTAAAATCTATTACCCATCCGTTACGCACCGTCCTGATGCTATCCTTTTATTAAGCAGTTCCATTGTGTTGCCTTTAAGGCCTGTCCATTCGTCCGCTTTGTAACTTCCTGTATAACAACTCTCTTTCGAGCCCTGTTGTTCATCCATTTCGCATCATCTTGACGCTGTCCGTGTGTGTACTATCCTTTGTGTTACCCATCCTGAGCCTGTCCGTGAGTCCTTATTTTCCTAACGTAACCTTAATCCGAGGTTGCTGAGTAATCATTCCTTGTCCGTTTACTCATTAAAGCCTGTTTGCTTAACCGATGAAGTAAGTATAGAGCGTTTAAGCAAACAAAATAGGCATCTAATTACACTTAAAATTAGGCTGTCTCTTATTAGATGTTTATAAGTTCTTTATTAACAATGGGTTAGTTGGTTTTTGAGACGTTTGTCCTGTTGTTTATACTCATTAGCTGTCAGTATCGTAAGATATATCTCACAAGTAATTTCCTCTTATCTCTTTAACTTAGATAGTGGGTGCACTTTTTATAGGGAAAAGGTATTATTTGCTGATAATAATTACTATTTAGATGAAAATACTTATGAGAAAAACACTCGCTATTTTACTTGGGTTTACAGTGTCAGCTCCTGTTCTGGCTGATGATGCCGTTAATATATATTCTTTTCGTCAATCGTTTTTAATTCAGCCGATTTTGGATGACTTTACTAAACAGACAGGTATTAAAACTAATGTAGTATTTGCTAAAAAAGGGCTGATTGAGCGAGTGAAGCGTGAAGGTAAGCATAGCCCGGCCGATTTAGTGCTAACGTCCAATTTTAGTGATCTAGTCCAGTTAGATGAACTGGATTTAACCCAAACTATTAGTAGTGACACGGTTAATAATAATGTACCAGCTAAGTTTCGTGATGATGAAGGACAATGGATTGCACTAACTAAACGTGTGCGTAATGTTTACTCGTCTAAAGAGCGAATTGGCGCGTTGCCACATTTAAGCTACGAAGAGTTAGTTGATCCTAAATATAAAGGCAAGCTGTGCACTCGCTCAGGTAAACATCCTTATAACTTAGGGTTAGTGGCATCTATGATAGCGTATCATGGAGAAGCTAAAGCTAAGCAATGGCTTGAGGGAGTAAAAGTTAACCTTGCACGAAAACCACAAGGTAATGATCGCGCTCAGGTTAAGGCTGTTAAAGAAGGATTGTGTGATTTAGCATTAGGCAACAGCTATTATCTTGGCAAAATGATCCAAGACCCGGCGCAAAAACCATGGGCCGATGCAGTGAGTATCAACTTCCCCAACCAAGATAATAGAGGCTCACATATTAATGTCTCGGGTGTCGTATTGACCAAGTATGCTAAAAACCCTGAAAATGCCTTGAAACTAATAGAGTATATGACTGACAATAAAGCGCAAAATATGTATGCCTCGGTCAATATGGAATATCCGGTTAAGCCAGGTGTGGAATTATCAAGCTTAGTAGCATCATGGGGTCGCTTTAAGGAAGACAGTTTACCACTTGATGAAATTAGCAAATATCGTCCGTTAGCGCTTAAGTTAATTGATGAGGTGAAGTTCGACCTTTAATGAGTTTTCAATCTCCGCTGTCTCGATGGCAGCTTTTTGCATGGGTTATTGGCCTTACATTAGTAACCCCATTATGCTTTTTACTTTTCGAGTCGCTGCAAGGCGACTCAGATGTTTTTAGCCACCTTTGGAATACCGTATTATGGGATTACACTCGCAATACATTAGTGCTTATTGTGGGGGTGTGCGTAGTGAGTTGTGCACTTGCATTGCCATTAGCTTGGCTTACAGCCTATTGTAGCTTTCCAGGTAGAAAGCAGTTTGAATGGGCGTTAATGTTGCCTCTTGCTATGCCAACCTACATCATTGCCTATGTTTACACTGATTTATTTGATTACGCAGGCCCTATACAAATAGCGCTGCGAAATTGGTTTGCTTGGCAATCACCCGATGATTACTGGTTTTTTGATATTCGTACTTTGCCTGGTGCAATTATGATGATTGCACTGGTGCTTTACCCATACCTTTATTTAATTTTTAAAACCGCATTACGCGAACAATCATTTAAATTAGTTCAGGCAAGCCAAGGTATGGGTTTGTCTCCTTTGCAAAGCTTTTACCGTGTGAGCTTACCCCTTGCTCGTGGTGCAATAGTGGCTGGGCTTACCTTAATAAGCATGGAAACGATGGCAGATTTTGCCACAGTTAACTATTTTTCAGTCAGTACACTAACAACAGCTGTGTACGACACTTGGCTTGGTTATTACTCATTAACTGCAGCGGCAAAAATTTCAGGTATTATGTTGTTAATACTATTTTTAGCATTGATGGTAGAGCGTTTTAGCCGTCGAAAACAAGCTGTATTTGAGCGCCAGTCTGGGGTTAACAGTGAAACCCTCTACAGCTTAAAGGGGAAGGCAGCTTGGTCGGCAACCTTGTTTTGTTGTGCGGTGTTATTTTTTGCCTTTGTACTACCTGTTGCGGTGTTGATCAATTATGCATTTGCGTATGCCGAGCAAGCGTGGAATGACGCGTTCTTCTTGTACGCCTGGCAAAGTTTTAAAGTTGCCGGCATTGTGTGTGTGATCACTATTATTTTAAGCTTGTTGGTGGTGTTTTATCAGCGAATTAGTACACAACAATATTCACTTGTACCAGGGCGCTTAGCCAGTACGGGTTATGCATTACCTGGCACTGTTTTAGCAATTGCTGCACTACTACCTTTAACCTTACTTGATGACCGCCTTAATACTTGGTTAGAGCCTTTTGGGGCTGTACCAGGGTTGCTGCTTAGTGGAACGTTATTTGCCATAATCTTTGCCTATGTGGTGCGCTTTTACGCAATCGCGCACGGTGCTGTTGAAGCGAGTTTTATGCGAATTAGTCCATCGCTTGATATGGCAAGTCAATCTATGGGGAAAAGCTATGGGCAAACGTTACGCAAAGTACATATTCCTTTATTACGACGTGGAATTTTAACCGCAGGCTTATTAGTGTTTATTGAATGTATGAAAGAGCTACCAGCTGCTTTACTGCTCAGACCATTCAATTTTGAAACTCTGGCGACACATGTGTTCCAATATGTCAGTGATGAGCAATTGGAGCTGGCGTCTATCTCTGCGCTTGCTATTGTCGTGGTAGGCTTAGTGCCTTTGTATTTTGTTAATCGCTCAATGGAGCAACACAGTTAAATGAGTAGTTTAATTTTAGAAAATTTATCGTATCAATATAATGACACTGCAGTGATCGAACATTTAAATTTAACTGTTGAAAAAGATGAAATTGTTTGTCTGCTTGGACCAAGCGGTTGTGGTAAAACAACCACTTTAAAAGCGATTGCGGGTATTGTTACTGCTAACCAAGGTAAGGTGTTCATTGATACTAAGTTGGTTTCTGATGAGGATACTTTTTTAGCACCTGAGCATCGTAATATTGGCATGATGTTTCAAGATTATGCGTTGTTCCCGCATTTAACAGTTGCAGATAACATTGGATTTGGCTTAGCTAAAATGAGTAAAAGCCAAAAGCAGCAACGTGTTGACGAAATGCTTGAGTTAGTGCAGTTGCAAGGTTGTGCCATGCGTTTTCCACATCAGTTATCAGGAGGACAGCAGCAAAGAGTTGCTATTGCTAGGGCATTGGCTTATAAGCCAAGCTTACTGTTGCTTGATGAACCTTTTTCAAATATAGACACTCAAGTTCGTTTTGAATTAATTGCTGATATTCGCCGCATTATTAAAAATCAGCAGGTTTCAGCCGTGTTTGTTACCCACTCAAAAGAAGAGGCATTTGCGTTTTCTGATACGTTGGCTGTTATGCATCGAGGTAAAATTGCACAACAAGGCACGCCAGAGCAGCTTTTTAGCGCTCCAAACTCAAAGGTGGTTGCAGAGTTTCTAGGTCAGGGCATATACTTAAATGCAGATGTATTAACGGCGACTGAATATTCGACATGCTACGGAGTGGTCGAATCGCTTATTGCGCATCACCATAGCACTGATAGTGGACAGCTATATATTCGCCCGCATCATTTAACTCTAACGCCGGCCTCGGTGCAATGTGAGCAAACAGTTAAGGTGCTAAGCCGTCGTTTTATTGGTTCAAGCTATGTTTATAAAGTAGTCGTGAATGAGCAAGAGATTGAAGTTGCCGCTGAACTAGCGCAGTCATTTGATATAAATGACCTAGTTACAATAAAAATAAAACCACACACGGTAAATTTTTTTACTGATAAATAATTAAAGCTGTGTCCAATTTAAGTTAAGGATTTTCCATGGCGCAAGCGCAATCAGGGATTTGTGCTGAAGCAAACTTACACGGTTTGCATTTGTTTTTTAATGTATTTGATGGTCATGATGAGTCACTACGCAAAAAATTAAAGCGAGTTAGTGCTATTCAGGATGAGTTTGCCGATCAATTTTCAGAATCAATGCTATCTAGTTTTGTTGCTGTAGGTGCACAGTACTGGCCGCATATACTGCCAGAATTTATCCCAAGTCAACTTCAAAGCTTTCCGAATATCACTCATAACGATCATGTTGTGGGAGCTCAACCTTTTGATTTATTTGTACAAATGCGTTCTGATCGGGAAGATGTAAACCACCTTTTTGCGTTACAAATACTGCAGTTGTTCGCTCCTGATGTTGAATTAGTTGAACAAGTGCGTAATTTTCGGTTTTTAGATGGTCGCGATTTTAATGGCTTTATTTTAGGTGAAAATACTCCCCATGGCCGACAAAAGCGTGTTACGGCGTTGGTAAATAACCCTGGGCATTTTGAAGATCAAGGCAGTTATATCCATGTTCAACGCTATAAGCATGACCTAAGTGTTTGGCAGCATTTATCGCTCAATGAGCAAGAACAAATAATGGGGCGTACTCGGTTAGATAATAACTTATTAGAGCCTAGCGTTGATACGAGCCATGCGGTACGTACTGAGCTCAAAGATGAGCACGGTCAGGCGTTATTGTTAAGCCAAAGCATGCCTTATGGTGATGTTTATGAGCAAGGAATTTTATCGATTAGCTGTGCAGCGCAAGGCGATGCATTTGAAACAGTATTAAAAAGTAGGTTAGGGCAGGGCGATTGCTACGACCATTGGCTCGACTTTACGCAAGCCGATATGGGCTCTGCTTTTTTCGCCCCATCAATTAACTTTTTAAAACAACTTTAAACGGTATCGAATAAGATGCGTACACGCTCTAGTGTGACATCTATTTCAGATATTTTTGCTGGAGCAATAAATATTGTATCGTCGCCAGCAATGGTGCCTAACACACCATCGGCTTTACCTAAAGAGTCGAGCAAGCGAGCAATTAACTGTGCGGCACCTGGGCTGGTACGAATAATGATCATCATTTCGTTATGCATAATATCAATAACCAGCTGGCGTAGCGGGCTTTTTGCTGTGGGTACACCCATTTCTGCAGGCAAGCAGTAAACCATTTCTTGTTTTGCGTTACGGGTTCGTACTGCACCAAACTTACTTAACATGCGTGAGACTTTACTTTGGCTTATATTATCAAAGCCTTGCTCTTTTAAGGCATCAACAATTTCGCCTTGAGAACCAAAGTTTTCTTCTTTTAAAAGTGATTTAAAGGCTTTAACTAACGCTTCTTGCTTATCTTGTGGTTGCATGTCAATTTTCTGTTTTGTTGTTTGATGTCCTAAATTCTACACAAAAATGAATATTTATGCAGTAGTTGTTTTTATTAGTGAATAGAGCTAATAAGTTGCTGTTTGAGGTATGCTTTTGTCGATAGAACAGTTTATTTACAACTATGGTCGAAATTATATGCAAAATAAGCAGGATAAATTTGTTTTTAGGCGCTAATTTCTTTATCTTAGTGCCACAAATATTTTCTACCTTAAATTACGGAGAATTCCCATGAAAGTTGCTGTATTAGGTGCTGCAGGCGGTATCGGCCAAGCGTTGTCTTTATTATTAAAAACAGGTTTACCAGCTGGTTCTGAATTATCACTATATGACGTTGCGCCAGTTGTTCCTGGTGTTGCTGTTGACCTTTCTCACATCCCAACAGATGTTAAAGTTGCAGGTTTCGGTGCTGACGCATTAGATCAAGCGCTAACTGGTTGTGATATTGTACTTATCCCTGCTGGTATGCCACGTAAGCCAGGTATGGATCGTGCTGATTTATTCAACGTAAATGCTGGAATCATCAAAACATTAGCTGAAGGTATTGTTGCTAACTGCCCTAAAGCATTAGTGGGTATCATCACTAACCCTGTAAACGGCACTGTGCCAATCGTTGCGGAAGTATTCAAAAAAGCGGGTACTTATGATGCAAACCGTGTTTTCGGTATTACAACACTTGACGTAATTCGTTCAGAAGCATTTATTGCTGAGCTTAAAGGTGTTGATGTTGCTTCAGTTAAAGTACCTGTTATTGGTGGTCACTCAGGCACAACTATCCTACCGCTACTTTCTCAAGTTGAAGGCGTTACTTTTACTGATGAAGAAGTTGCTGCACTTACTCCACGTATCCAAAATGCAGGTACTGAAGTTGTAAATGCTAAAGCGGGTGGCGGTTCAGCTACATTATCAATGGGTGCTGCAGCAGCTCGTTTTTGTATGTCTCTAGTTAAGGGCTTACAAGGCGAAGACGTTGTAGATTACGCTTACGTAGCTATTGAAGATGGTGATGCAGAATACTTTGCACACCCTGTACGTTTAGGTAAAAACGGCGTAGAAGAAATTCTTTCTTATGGTGAGCTAAGTGCGTTTGAGCAACAAGCTAAAAACGATATGTTAGATACACTGAAAAAAGACATTCAAGAAGGTGTTGATTTCATCAACGCATAATCTTGTTATTACTGCCAAGTAGTTGGCGGTAATAAAAAAGCCTGCTTTTGCAGGCTTTTTTTATGCTCGAAGTGTTATGTATCTTAATGCGTGTTTTTAGTGGTTTCGGTCAACCGCAATACGGGCTAGGCTAACTAACGCTTCTTTATAAGGCGAATCAGCTAACACAGATAAACAAGCGATGGCTTTATCGGCTTCTTCATCTGCTTTGTTCATAGTAAATTCTAATGCGTTTGTTTCTCGTAACGCTGTTAATATAGCCTCTAAGTGATCCATTCCGTTGCTGTGCTCTATGGCATCACGGATTAGCTGAACCTGCTCTGCATTGCCTTGCTGCATTGCATAAATAAGTGGCAGGGTAGGTTTACCTTCAGCGAGATCATCGCCAATATTTTTGCCTAACTGTTCAGCATCAGCATTGTAATCAAGTACATCGTCTACTAATTGAAATGCAGTACCTAAATGCATACCGTAAAGGTTTAGTGCTTTTAGAACCGTATCGTCTTGTTCTGTTATAACGGCAGCAAGTCCTGTAGCTGCTTCAAACAACTTTGCTGTTTTAGAGTAGATGACCTGCATATAACTGTCTTCGCTGGTATCTGGGTCATTGCAGTTCATTAATTGCAATACCTCACCTTCAGCGATGACATTGGTTGCATCTGCGAGTATTTGCATGACTTGCATCTTGCCTATACCCACCATGAGCTGAAATGAGCGAGTATAAATAAAGTCACCTACCAGCACACTGGCAGCATTACCAAATTCAGCATTCGCAGTGGGTGTACCGCGTCGCAGGTTTGATTCATCAACAACATCATCATGTAATAAGGTTGCGGTATGAATAAACTCCACGATGGTCGCTAAAGTAATGTGATCTGAACCTTTATAGCCAAGTGCTCTTGCTGCTAAAATAGCTAACATAGGACGAACGCGCTTGCCGCCACTATTTACTATATATAAGCCAAGTTGATTAACTAACGCGACATCAGAACGCATTTGTGTGTGAATAAGTTGATTGACGTCATTCATATCGTTTTCGATTAACGCCTGGATAGCTTTTATATCCATTGATCTCCGAGCCAATTTTAATGGGTATACGTAGCCGATTGTACAACAAAAAACGCGTCCGCTCGATATTTTGTGACAATTCACTGAAAAAATAGGTTTAAAGTGCACTTTTAACTCGTTTAGCTAGGGGAAAGTTAAAAATAGCGATAATTCACATGGTTATTTTTTATTCTGATGATGACTTTGCATAAGCTGTAATTTATTTGTCACCATGTGTTAAAAAGCGCTTGGCATAACGGTAATTTAATATAAAATAGGTGAAAATATTGAATTGCTCTCAATGCAGCTATTTTTTATTCATTTAATTAAAAAACAGGCTTGCTAGTTTTTACGCATTAGCGTAAACTTCGCGCCCTATTGAAGAATATTTTAGTTGCGTCGATTTGAGGGCGCACAGACGGAGTTAATTATGTACGCGGTTTTCCAAAGTGGTGGTAAACAGCACCGTGTGACTGAAGGTCAAACAATTCGTCTTGAGAAATTAGACGTTGAAACTGGTGCAGCAGTTGAATTTGATTCAGTACTTTTAGTTGCTGATGGTGAGAAAATCGAGATCGGTGTACCGTTCGTAAGCGGTGGTAAAGTAACAGCTGAGGTTGTTTCACATGGTCGCGGTGAGAAAATTAAGGTTGTAAAATTTAGACGCCGTAAGCATTCTCGTAAGCAAATGGGCCATCGTCAATGGTTCACAGAAGTTAAAATCACTGGCATTAGCGCTTAATTAGAGGTACTTAGAAATGGCACATAAAAAAGCAGCTGGTAGTACTCGTAACGGTCGCGATTCAGAAAGCAAACGCCTAGGTGTTAAGCGTTTTGGTGGCGAATCAGTTCTAGCGGGTAGCATCATTGTACGTCAACGTGGAACTCGTTTTCACGCAGGCGCAAACGTAGGTATCGGTAAAGACCACACTATCTTCGCGAAAGCAGATGGTAAAGTTCAGTTTGAACAAAAAGGTCCTTTAAACCGTAAATACGTAAGCATCGTATCTGAGTAATCAGAGCCGGTTCTTAAAAAACCCCGCCTTTGCGGGGTTTTTTGTTTTAAGCCTTGAGAATATATACCCAAGTGTTCTTACACATAGTGTGCTCTATAGGCCACTTGGGTATATAATAGAGTAATTAACAAGCCAATCCTAAAGTGAGTAATCATGAAGTTTGTAGATGAAGTAGAAATTCGCGCAGAAGCTGGTGACGGTGGCAGTGGTATCGTGTCTTTCCGTCGTGAAAAGTATGTCCCAGATGGTGGCCCAGATGGCGGCGATGGCGGCGATGGTGGCAGTGTTTATCTACAAGCAGATGAAAACTTAAATACCTTAATCGATTATCAGTTTGAGCGCTTTCATCGTGCTGAGCGTGGTACTAATGGGCAAAGCCGTAATTGTACCGGTAAAAAAGGTGAAGACCTATACATTAAAGTACCAGTAGGAACGCGTGTAACAGACGTTGATACTCAGGAATCTTTAGGTGATTTAACACAAGATGGCCAACGTTTAGTTGTCGCTAAAGGTGGTTTTCATGGCTTAGGAAACGCACGTTTTAAATCAAGTACTAACCGTGCACCACGTCAAAAGACATTAGGCACGCCTGGCGAAGTGCGTATGCTTAAACTTGAACTAATGCTACTTGCCGATGTGGGTTTACTAGGTTTGCCAAATGCAGGTAAATCAACCTTTATTCGCAGTGTATCTGCTGCAAAACCAAAAGTAGCTGATTACCCGTTTACGACGCTAATACCAAACTTAGGTGTAGTACGTCCTGATGCGAATAAGTCATTTGTTATTGCTGATATTCCAGGTCTAATTGAAGGTGCCTCAGATGGTGCTGGTTTAGGTATTCGGTTCTTAAAACACCTAGAGCGTTGTCGTGTATTATTGCATATCATCGACATAATGCCTGTGGATGGTTCTAGTCCTGTTGATAATGCGTTTGCCATTATTAATGAGTTACATCAATATAGCCCTAAACTTGCAGAGAAACCGCGCTGGCTGGTGTTTAATAAGATTGACTTACTCCCAGAAGACGAAGCGCAAGCATTGTGTGAACAAATTGCAGAAGAGCTAGGTGAAGAAACAAATATTTACCGTATCTCAGCCGTTAATAAGCAAAATACACAAGCACTTTGTCACGATATTATGGCGTTACTTGATAGTATGCCTAAAGAGAAGTTTGTACCAATCGAAGATGAAGAAGTTGAATTTAAGTGGGATACCTACCATAAAGATGCAACTAAAAATAGCGATGATGATGATTGGGAAGACTGGGACGAAGATGACTATGATGTTGAAGTTGTCTACGAACGTTAGTAGCGTATAGGTTTTAAAAAGGAGCAAATGCTCCTTTTTTCTTGTTTAGTTATAAAGTATTAGGTGATTACTGTGAAGATTTCAATGATTGCAGCCATGGCGAACAATCGTATTATTGGCCAAGATAATAAAATGCCTTGGCATTTACCTGCTGATTTACAACATTTTAAAAGTGTGACTATGAGTAAGCCTGTGATCATGGGTCGTAAAACATTTGAGTCGATCGGTCGTCCATTGCCAGGCAGAAAAAATATTATTATTAGTCGTAATACTCAATACAGTGCGCAAGGGGTTGAAGTAGTAACATCGCCAGAAGAAGCGTTATTGCTGGTTAAAGACTGTGAAGAAGTGATGATTATTGGTGGTGGAAATATCTATCAGCAGTTTTTATCACAAGCAAGCACACTGTATTTAACTTTTATAAATCTTGATGTTACAGGAGATACTCAGTTTCCTGACTATGAAAAAATTGCTAATTGGCAGGTGGTTGAAGAGCAAATTAATAACCCTGATGATAAGAATTTACATCAGTATAAATTCGTAACCTTGGATAAAGTTGAGTAACATTATTGCGCTTAAACTTATAGATTGGTACAATAATAACCAACAAGCGTAGGTAAAAAGTATTACTCAAGGGTGTCAAATGGTTAAATTATCAACATTACTAGTTGTTACTGCTGTTATTTCTGGTTCGGTGGCTTTTAGCGCCCCGGTTAAAGCTGATGATCAATTAGCTGTGTCAATTTGTGAGTATATCGCGGCAGACGATAAAAACCGTCTTCGCAGTAAGCTAAAAAGCTCTCGTGTAAAAATTCGTAATATTTATGATGCAGTTTTATGTAACGGTAACAATTTATTACGCCATGCAATTGCTAGTAATGCAGTTGATGCGGGTGAGTATGTAGTTAAAAATCTATCTAAAAGCTCATTATCAGATGGTGCCGATATAGCCTGGGCTGAATCAAATGGCCATGGCGGTTCTGCACTTATTCCAGTAATTAAAGATCGTGCTGGTTTATAAGTTAAAAAGCTAAAATAAATCATAAAAAACCGCACTTGTTGCGGTTTTTGTTTTTAGTATTAAAAGATAATAATTATCTCCAATTTAGTTGCTTTGAAGTAAAGTTACGCTAATACTTTTCGCCAACTCGCCAACTCGCCAACTCGCCATCTCGCCAACTCGCCAACTCGCCAACTCGCCAACTCGCCAACTCGCCAACTCGCCAACTCGCCAACTCGCCAACTCGCCAACTCGCCAACTCGCCAACTCGCCAACTCGCCAACTCGCCAACTCGCCAACTCGCCAACTCGCCAACTCGCCAACTCGCCAACTCGCCAACTCGCCAACTCGCCAACTCGCCAACTCGCCAACTCGCCAACTCGCCAACTCGCCAACTCGCCAACTCGCCAACTCGCCAACTCGCCAACTCGCCAACTCGCCAACTCGCCAACTCGCCAACTCGCCAACTCGCCAACTCGCCAACTCGCCAACTCGCCAACTCGCCAACTCGCCAACTCGCCAACTCGCCAACTCGCCAACTCGCCAACTCGCCAACTCGCCAACTCGCCAACTCGCCAACTCGCCAACTCGCCAACTCGCCAACTCGCCAACTCGCCAACTCGCCAACTCGCCAACTCGCCAACTCGCCAACTCGCCAACTCGCCAACTCGCCAACTCGCCAACTCGCCAACTCGCCAACTCGCCAACTCGCCAACTCGCCAACTCGCCAACTCGCCAACTCGCCAACTCGCCAACTCGCCAACTCGCCAACTCGCCAACTCGCCAACTCGCCAACTCGCCAACTCGCCAACTCGCCAACTCGCCAACTCGCACCTTTTATAAGTAATAACCAACTCGCTAATCTAACTTTAGATGTATAGCCGTCCATTGACATTTATCCTTAAAATAATCACAATAACGACCTATTTTCAAGGTGCTTGCTAAATACATCAGTATAGGTTTCAAGGTATTGAAATTTGTAGCAGGATAATCGGGAAGTTGGTGCATGCTCATGATGAGCATAATCCCAACACTGCCCCCGCAACGGTAATGTGCTTTAAGTGCAGAGTCCGGAGACCGGCCTTGAAACAAACTTACTATTACTTGTGCGGTGGGCACGGGTCAGGGGATATCATGCTAAAAAAATCAACTCTAGGCGTAGCTGTCACTGCTGCGTTGTCTTTTTCTGTGTCTGCAGAGCAACCAATCGAACGTATTACAGTAACAGCAAATAAATTTGAGCAATCAATTGACGAGGTTCTTGCCAGTGTTGCTGTTATTGAGCGTAGTGATATTGAAACAAGTAATGTACGCGACTTACCGAGCTTACTTGAAACACAAGCGGGCTTTCAAATTAACTCTAATGGCGGATTTGGCCAAAGCTCAGGTGTCTCTCTGCGTGGTTCAAGCTCGCGTCATACACTTATATTAGTTGATGGTATTCGTACTGGTTCTGCCACCCTAGGCTACAAATCAATTAGCAATATTCCTCTAAATTCAATTGAAAGAATAGAAATAGTTAAAGGTTCGCGTGCAGCTGTGTATGGCTCAGATGCACTTGCAGGTGTAATCAATATTATTACCCGACAAGCTCAGGACTTAACTCTAGATGCAACATTTGGTTCTGATGCGTATCAAAGTTATCAGGTTGCAGGAACAACTGTTGTAGATAAAGTTACAGCTTCCTTCAATGCTGGTTTTGAAAAAACAGATGGCTTTGATGTATTACAAGGCGTAGCACCGGATGACGATGGCTATGAAAATAAAAATATAGGCTTTAACATTCAGTATGGCGATGACTTACTTGGTGATATTACAGCACGAGGCCAATATAGTGAGGGCTATGCTCAATATGATAGCGCGTTTTCGCCAGTTGATAGCACCGTTGAAAATAATGAGTTTGAAAATTATCAGTTAGGCCTTGGCTGGAAAAAATCCTTTGGGCAACAAACTCACTCAATTGATATCGCAATAGCGAATGATGGCTCTGATAACTCTCGTGTAGACTATACCGGTGCAACGGTGATAGATGCGTTTGAAACTAAACGTGAACAAATAGATTATAATGGCTTGTATGCTATTAATGATGAGTTTGATGTTTCAGGTGGTCTTAACTGGTACGAAGATGATATATCAGAAACTTCTGGTGATTACAGTAAAGATAATCGTGAAGTATTTGCAGGCTTTGTGGGTGCCTACTACGATAATGAGAGAGTACTCGCTAATTTTGCCTTACGTTATGATGATGATCAGTATTTTGGAAATGAAACAACTTATACTGCGGCTGCAGGTTATCGTTTACATGAAAACGCTACCTTTAGAATGAGTCAAAGTACTGGTTTTAAAGCACCAACTTTCAATGATTTATATTATCCCTACTCGGGCAACCCTGATTTAGTTCCGGAAACTTCAGTTAATCAGGAGTTAGGCTTGAAGCTTGATTTTACACAAGCCAAAGTTGATATATCTATCTTTAGAAATGATATTGAAAATCTAATTGCATGGGCTCCAAATGCAGCGGGAGATTGGCAACCTGCAAATATCAATGAAGCACGCCATGAAGGGGTGGAGTTTAGTTTTGCTAATACAGTTCTTGGTTTTGATAATCAATTTAATTTTACTTATTTAGATGCTGAAAATACAGAAACGGGTGCAGCGCAAGTTTATGTTTCGCCACGTACAGTAAACTGGTCTGTTGCGAAACAGTGGGGTGATTTCGACGCGGGTTTTAACATGCAATACCGTAGTGATCGTCAAGGTAAAGTAACAAAGCTTAGCTCCTATACTTTATGGAACTTAACTGCAAACTACCAATTTAACCAATCATTGTCTTTTTCTTTACGAGTTGAAAATCTATTTGATAAGCAGTATGACGCAGTTGATTCAAGTATGGATTATACGACAGGCGAAGTGTTCTACTACAATACGGCCGAACGACGCTTCTTTGCAGGTGCAAGTTATCAGTTCTAAGTACATTTAGTGAACTGAGCTTTGGTTAATTGCAACCCCTAAATAAAAAAGCCCGTTACGGATTAATCCATAACGGGCTTTTTTATTTAATAATTTAGTCTTTTAAAAACTGTTTATAGTCTTTTTCAAAACGTTGTAACTTGGGGGCAATTAATATGCTGCAATAACCTTGTTCTGGGTTTTGCTCATAGTAGTCTTGATGATATTGCTCAGCTGGGTAGAAAGTAGTTGCAGGGCTTACCTCAGTGACTATTTCTTCACGTATCTGGCTTTGTAGTTTAGTAATGTAATCTATGGTTTGGATACGCTGCTCATTATTGTGGTAATACACCACACTGCGATATTGTGTGCCAACATCGTTACCTTGGCGGTTTAATTGAGTTGCGTCATGCAAGGTGAAAAACATAGCTAATAAGCGCTCATAGCTTATCTGAGAGCGATCAAATTCAATATTTACCACTTCAGCGTGCCCTGTTAGGCCTGTACATATCTGTTGGTAGGTTGGTTCACCAGTTTCGCCCCCTGTGTAGCCTGAGCTTACATGAGTAACACCTTCCACGCGCCTAAATGCAGCATCAATACACCAAAAACAACCGCCGCCAAATGTCGCTGTTTCAATTATTTTGCTCATTACTTACTCCATAAAACGTTAAATAGCGAATATGCCCAGCCTATCAGAAGGACGAGTAAGGTGGGTTTTTATTTCTTGAAAACAAAAGAGAAGCGCTGATATATGATTGTATCAGCGCTGAATATCGCTTAAAGTTCTTCTTTGAGTGGTTTTTCTGCTTCTTGTTGGTTAAGTTTTTGCTGTAAAAACTCAGGTGATTGCGTATTACGAGCTAATGCATAATATGCTGCTGGAACAACAAATAGGGTAAGTACTGTGGCTACAATTACCCCAGTAAATACAACCACACCAATTACCATACGGCTTTCAGCGCCTGGGCCTGATGCAAGTACTAGTGGCACTGCACTCATTACCGTGGTTAATGAAGTCATAATTATAGGGCGAAGACGCTGGCTTGCTGCTTGTATAATTGCTTCACTAAATTCGACACCTTTATCACGCAGTTGGTTGGTAAATTCAACAATTAAAATACCATTTTTCGCACTTAAGCCAATGAGCATTACAATGCCTATTTGGCTGTAAATATTAAGCGTGAGACCTGCCGCCCATAAGCCAAACATGGCACCCATGAGTCCTAGCGGTACAGTAAGCATTATAACAAAAGGATGTACAAAGCTTTCAAATTGAGCAGCTAACACTAAAAAGGTCACCGTCAGTGCTAAAATAAACACATAGATCATGGCTGATGCACCTTCGTAAAATAACTGTGATTCACCTTTATAATCTACCGCGCCATCAATATCATTTTCTTCGGCTGCGACTTTATTTAAAAAGTTAAGTGCTTGTTCAAGTGTATAACCATCGGCAAGGTTGGCACTCAATGTAATAGCACGCATACGGTTATAACGATTTAACCTTGATGCGGTAGCTTCTTCTTTTAGGCTAATTAAGCTATCCAAAGGGACTAATTCGCCACTACGTGACTTTAGGTAAATGTTTGAAATATCGGTTGGATCTGTAAAGTCAGACTTAGTCCCTTTCAATATTACGTCGTACTCTTCACCACGGTCGATAAAGGTGGTAACACGACGTTGTCCCAGCATTGTTTCAAGAGTACGGCCAACATCCGATACAGATACACCTAAATCGGCAGCTTTATTCTTATCAATACTAATTAAGAATTGTGGAAACGTTTCTTTATAATCATGATCAATGCGTACTAGTCCTGGATTTTTCTCAGCGCGTTCAATAATACGGTCGCGCCAATCAGCAAGTTGATCGTAGTCGTTGCCTTGTAGAACAAATTCAATGGGTCGAGAGGAGCCACCACCGCCAATACCGCGTCGCATAATAGCAAAGGCACGTACATCGGTGACTTCGGTCATTTTACCGCTGATTTCATCCATCACTTCCCAGGTTGAACGTTTACGCTCATCCCAATCAGCCATGCCAACAATCGCAACACCGCCACTACCGCCCCAACCAGGAACGCGAATTAAAACCCGGCTAAGCTCTCCCGATTCAGAGTAGGGCATTAAGCGTTCTTCAATCTTCGCCATGTTTTCGGCGTTATTTTCATAGCTTGCGCCTTCAGGAGGGCTCATCATTATGAAGAATGTACCACGGTCTTCTTTAGGGGTTAGTTCTGATGGTATTTGCTGGAACAATAAATAACTAGCAAAACCAGCAAGTAATAAAGTTAAAGTCAGGCCGCCTGAACGGGTCATATTTGAGCGCAGCGAGTTTTGATAGCCTTGCTCAATTTTACTGAATAAACGGTCCATCCCTTGGTTAAACTTACTTGGTTTGTCTGAGTGTTTTAGTACTTTTGAGCACAAGGCTGGGGAGAGAGTTAAAGCCGTAATACTTGAGAAAAATACCGCAGCGCTAACTGCCATCGCAAACTCAGTAAATAATGCACCAATACGACCATCCATAAAGACTAAAGGTACAAAGACCGAAATTAATACCAAGGTGGTCGCAATAATTGCAAAACCAACTTCACGGGCTCCGCGATAAGCGGCAAGTAAGGCTGGCTCACCTAATTCGATACGACGGTGAATGTTTTCTAACATTACAATGGCATCATCGACCACTAAACCAATAGCTAACACGAGCGCCAACAGCGTTAATAAGTTAATTGAATAACCCATTGCGAGTAAGAACATAAAGCTACCCACTAACGCGACCGGTACTGTTACTGCCGGGATCAAGGTAGCACGAATATTTCCTAAGAATAAAAAGATAATTAATACCACTAAGGCCATTGAAATAGCTAAGGTACTGTAAACTTCGTTTATTGATTCTTTAATAAATATCGATGAGTCATAACTATCTTGAATAGTGGTGCCTTCAGGCAAGTTACGTTTGATTTTTTCAAGCTCTGCACGAGCATTATCAACAACCGTCAGCGTATTCGCTTTTGCTTGTTTTACAATACCAAGCCCTACCATGTTACGACCGTTGCCACGGAATAGACTTTCATCGTCAGCTGCTTCAAGACGGACATCAGCGACTTCCCCAAGGCGAACTAAATAGCCATCGTCGCCGCGTTTGATTACCAGATTTTGAAAATCACGTTGTTCTTTATAACTACGAGCAGTACGTACCGTAAAGTCACGGTCAATAGATTCAATTTCACCAGCTGGTAGCTCAACATTTTCTGTACGCAGAGTGTTTTCAATATCGCTTGAGGTAATACCACGCGCAGCCATAGCTTGGCGGTTAAGCCAAATTTTCATTGCATATTTACGTTCACCACCTACCCGCACATTGGAGACACCATCAACTACCGCTAAGCGGTCGACAATGAAACGTTGTGCGTAATCAGATAGTTGCAGTGAGTCCATGGTATCGCTGTTGAGTAAAAACCAGGCTATTGGGCTTTCATCGCTGTTTGATTTAGATACTTCCGGTGGTCGAACTTGTTCGGGCAAGCTATCCAGTGCACGGGCAACACGTTCACGTACATCGTTTGAGGCAGCATCAATATCACGGCTAATATTAAACTCAATGGTAATATTAGAGCGGCCATTCCTACTTGATGAGTTTATACTCTTTATGCCTTCAATCCCCGAAATTCGATTTTCTAATACTTGGGTGATTTTGGTTTCTATGATCTCAGCTGAAGCACCTGTGTAGTCAGTGCTTACACTCACTATAGGGGATTCAATATCAGGGTATTCGCGCAGTGGTAACATCGAAAAAGCCACTAAACCAAACGTTAGTAGCAGTAAGTTTATTACAATTGCAAAAACGGGACGTTTAACACTAGTATCAGTAATTTTCACAGGTTACCCCTTCACTGTTACTTTACTGCCTGAACGAATTTTAATAATTCCTTCAGTCACAACTTGTTGACCATTGCTGATCCCTTGATCTATTGCCACCCAGCCGTTATGACGACCTGCAACATGCACTTCAACCTTTGTTGCTACACCATCTTCAATTTGGAAAACATAGTGTTTATCTTGTTGCGGAATAACTGCTTTTTCAGGCACCATCATCGCTTGATTAGAGCTAAGTTGTAGCGCGGTGTTTAATAACATACCTGGGCGTAAAAGTCCTGATTTGTTAGAAAAGCTAGCCGTTACCTCAACACTGCGAGTAACCGCATCTATTCGTGCGCTAACATGAGTTACTTTGCCGGTAAATGTCTTCTCTGGGTAGGCATCGTTTTGTGTCATGACCTTCATACCTACATTTAACTGCGCTAGGTATTTCTCAGGGACTTTAAAGTCAACTTTGATAATACTTATATCATCTAAACTGGTAATGATTGTGCTATTACTAACATAAGCACCGATGGATATTTGACGTTTACCTAAAATACCTGAAAAAGGTGCTTTGATAGTCATTTCAGCTAATTTGGTTTTAGCATTTTCTAGCTGCGCTTGTGTTGCATCAACACGAGAAAGTTGTTCTTCTAATAATGATTTTGCGGTTGCTTGAGAGCGTGATAACTCAGTTAAACGTTCTAGTTGACGTTTTTCTTCACGTAAATTAATTGCCAGCTCTTCAACGGTTAGTTGTTCTTGTTGAGATTGTAGTTGTACTAGCTTTTGACCCTTACTCACTAAGTCGCCATCATTAAAGAAAATGTCAGTCACATAGTCACTTTGCGCGCTTTTGATATATATAGCTTGATTAGCTCGAGCACTCCCGATAGCCTCAATCAAAACAGCATTTTCTTCACTTGCAACAGTATGTGCTGTTACCTGTGTAGCAGTAGGAGTGTAGCCTAATTGCTCGCCTTGGCTATTAGGTAAATAAAGATAAACACATAACCCTAAGAGTAGGGTAATAATAAACGGAAATAGCGCCTTGCCTGATTGCTTTGAATACATCTGAGTTATACCGGAAGATTAATTAGCTATAGTGTACAAAATAACCTCGTGAAAAAGTTGTCGCGTATCTCATAAATATGTCAGTTTGGCGTAAATATAGGTTAATTTGTTACTTGTCCCTGTTTTGTAAAGAGAAATGTATGCTATGAAATTTAAAACTGGCTGTCCGTATTGCATGAAAATTCGCAAATTAATAATATGGGCTATAATTATGTTTGTTTTGTATATGGTATTTTATCGTCATGGTTGAACAGTCAAACTTACTTTTAAAACTCAGAGCGCAAGGTGCTTCACACGGCATTGAAACTCTACTTGTAGGGGCGTTTGGTGTTGTCTTTATTATGTTATTTAACCAGCTGCGGCCTGGAGCAATTAGTATTATCGAGATATTTTTAGTTAGTTTATGTTTAGCCGCTGTATTTGTCGGCTTTTTAAAGACGCAAGAACCATTCTATAGTTTAATTATTTCTGAACAACTACTTACTTACCATCATAAGTATGGTTTTTGGTCTCTCAATAGAGAAAATGTGCACCATAGTGGCATTCCTAAAGTTGAGCACGGAGTTGAGTACCTTGAGTTAAATGCCGTCGGTATTATGCTTAATGACCGCGATGAGTTTTTAATGCATATTTCACCAAGGCTTGCGGGTAAATTATTGATAGAACAGCGACATTTATTTATGCAGGTTGTTCAAAAACATTGCAAAAATGGTAATTGCCCATCAGAATGGTTGGTAGAAGATAGTTTTTATACCTCTTTGAATGGTCACAACTTTAATGGACTAATTGCAATGTTCGCAAATAGAATGCGGCATTTGCAGCAATTAACAGGGTATGACTTGCTGTTACCTGCGAGTGTATTAGATCGAAGTATTTGGGATTTTAGTCATAACCTTAATAGGTGGCGAAAAAATCCCAAGCAGTTTATTCAATCTCAATTAAAGGGCTAAAAGCGCCTAAGTAGACGTTAGTAGGATAAAGCGATGAGTCAAGAAAGATCATTTATAAAAAGTGGAAGAAATACGATTATCCACAAAGAAAAAAAACTCGATTTAGTGATCGTAAACTCTGAAACTCACCCTAAGATTAAAGTAACACAACATGGTTTAGAGCCATTTAAAGAAGAATTGCCAAAAAACCGTCGTGAGGCAAAAGAACGATACCTAGAAATAGTTTATATAGGTTCAGTAGATGTATTTGGTGAAGAAAAACGTTTGCTGTTTATCCAGGCCTTAGATGGCCGCGAATATAAAATAGACTACAGTAAAGTAGGCACTAAACTTTTTGTACGTATTCATCAAGATAGTTACCTTTAACACTACTTATACAATTGGCACTGTTGTTGCTTGTTATCTAGCTTAAGAATGTAGCGTTAAGTATTTGTGCTGCAAAATTTTTTAATGTAGATGAGGAAGCAGTGCATGAGAGTGCTTTTCGTTATATTACCGATTATTTCTTTGTTAAGTGCGTGTGGTGGTTCAGGGGGCGGTAATGATAACCCTGAAGTTGCCACTTCAGTAAATGCTGGAGTAGATCAACAAGTCATTGAAAAAAATGAATTTACAGTTACGGCATTAGGCTCGCCAGCCGATGGTACATTTACCTGGCAACGAGTTAGCGGCCCTAGTATAGACGGCTTACCCGCTGACGGCGCTGAACAAACACTCATAGCTCCAGATATTAAGGCAGACAGCGAGCTTGTATTACGTGTTAATTATCAGACCACTGACGGCACTTTAGTTAGTGATGATGTTATAATTTCAATAGCGTCAAATAATCAACTCCCTGAAGCCATAGTAATGCAGACAGCTCCCACTGAATTGCCATCAGATTATAACGATACCATTACTTTGAGCGCCCAAACATCCATAGACCCTGATGAAAACGGGGCAATCAATAGCTACAGCTGGCTACAGCTTTCTGGACCAACCATGGTTATTGATAGCGCTAGCAATGACACCATTAGCTTTACTCACCCCTTACTCGATGTAAACACCACTTTAGTTTGGCAGCTCACCGTTGTTGATGATGAAGGTGGTGAAGACAGCACACAATATACACATATTCTTAATAAAACGGATGAAGTTGTCATTGCAAATGCAGGCGCTGATCAAACCGTTATTGAAGTGGAACAGGTTACCCTTGATGCGACCTCAAGTGAAACAGTCACTGATACCTTCTCATGCTATTGGCAACAACTGACTGGTAATGCAACCTTAGCTAATCAACGGCAATGCATTGTTTCTTTCACTGCCCCCAATACTGACGCAATCAATACGTTAACTTTTGAAGTTACTGTGACCGATAGCAAAGGACGTACTGATACTGACGCTGTGAATATTACTGTCGAGTCTAAACCGCTTGGGTTGATTAATGACTCGGGTATGGGTAAGTGCTACAACCATACGCAAGAAGTTGCTTGTACTAGCCCTGATTTCCCACGTCAAGATGCGGCAGTTGGCCGTGATAGTGTGGTTACTACACATATAGATAAAGTAGGGGCAGGTGAACATGCCTTCGATTTTACTAAACTTAATGAATTTGCTGATGAATTGCCTGACACTGAATCTGACTATAGCTGTGTTCGCGATAATGTCACGGGCTTAATTTGGGAAGTGAAAGCGCCAAATACAGGGACGGTGCCAAATACTCAGTTAAGAGAAGGTCAAAATCATTATACTTGGTATTTAAACGATAATAACGGCGTACAAACAGGGAGTAGCTTAGGGGCTGCTAATAGCACTTGCCCAAGTACATCTAATTGCGGTTTGCAAGCTTATGTTGATGCCGTAAATGGACTTGATTATTGCGGTGGTACTAATTGGCGAGTGCCAACTTATACAGAATTAATGACATTATTAGATTATGGTAAACAAGGGCAATCATTACTGTTAGATGATGACTATTTCCCTAATACACCCAGCAAAAATACCTTTACTCAGGCGCCTTACTTACCTTATTGGACATCGCAAACCGCAGCTGATGGTACGAGTTTGTCGCAGGCTTATATTATCGACATGAGTAATGGTAACGATTTAGCTTATCCAAAAAGTAAAACTGCATTTGTACGATTAGTGAGAACAGCGGGGGGCACGCAATGAAAGCTTTATTAGTACTAACGCTATTATTTACACCTTCAATCTTAGCAGCTAAGACCTGTTATGATTCGATTAGCGAAACCACACCAAGTAACCGCTTTACGCTAAATACTGATGGGACAGTCAGTGATAATGTTACGGGACTGATGTGGCAAACCTGTAGTTATGGACAAAGCTTTGATGCAGATACCACTCGCTGCACAAACAGCGCAATTAAAACGACTTGGCAAGAAGCGCTTAGAGCATCAGTTAATGACCGCACCGGTAATTATGATGATTGGCAAGTGCCAAATATTAAAGAGCTGGCAAGTATTTTAGAGCATAAATGTGTAACGCCAAGTATTAATGAAGACGTTTTTATTGGTAGTAAAAACGACAACTATTGGACAAATACATCAAACGTGACGGATCCAAGTTTTGCTTGGGTATATACTTTCGATAGAGGCCTTAACAGCTTGCATGCTAAAGCCTCAAATGTTTACTTGCGTTTTGTCCGCTACGAAGAATAGTTAGCCAGCATTTACGTTAGTTAAAATAATTGTTGAACATTTCAAGCCGCGCGTTCTCTAGCGCGGTTTTTATTTGTGCTCCTTGCACACCTTGGGCAATAAATTGCTGTGGGTTGATCGTTTTGGCTGCATCGGTCGCTCTTATTAACTTTTGCTTATTATTGAAAACGCCACAATTGGCAACCTCTAAAGCTAAAAGCAATCCTGTAAATCGCTCTGGGCGGCGCCACAAATCAAGTTGATTACAACAAGTAAGTAATAGCTCAGCGCTGAGTATTTTGCTCGTTAAAGTTGCTTGATGGGCATTGAGTTGTAATGCCAAATCGCGTACATCATTAGGTAAGCGAATCGATTCGCTTATGGCTTTAATGTCATCGGCGGTTAATGAGCTAGTAGCTTGTGCAAACAACAGTGACTTATCCGTTATTTCTTGGCTTTGTGCGTATGCATATCGATTTTTTAATTGTTGGTATAATTTATTGTTCCAGTTATTTGCTAGGGCAGGGCTAATTGCGTTGAGGGCTCCCAGTTGTGCGAGAACATTTAAAAACTCAGCAAACGCACCATCATCGAGTGATTTTTCACATTCAAGCCAAATACGCTCAGCGGTCAACGTATTTAGTTCGCCACGGTTAATCATTTGAGTTAATAATAACTGAGTTTCATCGGCAATGGTAAAGCCTAAATAGTGGTAGCGTGCAGCAAATCGTGCAACACGTAAGATACGCAGCGGGTCTTCACTAAAAGCTTCGGAGACATGGCGTAAAATACGGTTATCTAAATCTTGCTTGCCACCGTAAGGGTCAACTAAGCTGCCGTCATCTGCTTTAGCGATGGCATTAACAGTTAAATCACGACGGCGCAGATCGTCTTCTAGCGTTACATCGGCAGAAAATTCACAGATAAATCCTGTATATCCTTGGCCCTGTTTACGCTCCGTGCGGGCAAGGGCATATTCCTCTTTGCTTTTTGGGTGCAGAAATACTGGAAAGTCTTTTCCGACTTGTTGATATCCTAGTTGCAAAAGTTGCTCAGGGGTCGCTCCCACAACAACGTAATCACGCTCTTTTATTTTGCGTCCAAGAAGCTCATCTCGTACTGCACCACCGACCAAATAAACTTGCATAACTCACCTAAAAATTAACTGTTCAAACTATTTTACGTTATTTAACCAATAAAACGCTAACAAGGTTTTCACTTAGTGCATTTTTTTGCCATTATAGGCGCTGATTTACTCAGTAAGGAAATTCAGGGTGTATTTAAGCTATTTTGGCTTGTCGGAAAAACCATTTTCAATCGCGCCAAACCCACAGTATTTGTTTTTAAGCGAACGCCATAAAGAGGCTTTGGCTCACTTAACCTATGGTTTAGGTGAAGCGGGTGGCTTTGTGTTGTTAACAGGTGAAGTGGGCACAGGAAAAACTACCCTTACCCGTAGCTTGCAAGAGCAACTGCCAGAAAATACCCAAGTGGCTTTGATCCATAATCCTGCTTTGTCGCAGCTAGAGTTATTGGCTAGCATTTGTGATGAGTTTGCCATTGATTATGATGAGCAAAATGCCACCTTAAAAACCTTAACTGATGCCATCAAAAAACATTTAGAAGCGAACCATCAAGCAGGTGGCCATACTATTTTGTTAATTGATGAAGCACAGTTATTATCACCTGATGTGCTTGAGCAGCTCAGGCTCCTTACCAATATAGAAACGGATCATAAAAAGTTACTGCAAATTGTACTGGTGGGTCAGCCTGAATTACAAGCGTTGCTCAAGCGCAATGAGTTGCGTCAATTAGCGCAGCGGATCACTGCGCGATACCACTTGTTACCGCTTACTGAGGGGCAAACTATTGCCTATATTAAGCACCGTTTATATGTAGCCGGTTGTGAACGGGCGTTGTTTTCACCTGATGCAATAAAAACAGTGTATGTTGCGACCCAAGGTATTCCTCGATTAGTGAACCTATTATGTGAGCGTTGTTTAATGGGCGCGTTTTCAAAGCAGCTCATGGTGATAGACAGCGATATAGTCATGCGCTCAGCAGAGGAAGCATTACCCCCTAGCGCCATTAAAAGTGAGTTAAAGACTGAACAAAACTCTATTTATTGGTTACTACCTTTAGGTTTTCTTGCTGTGCTTGGTATGGGTATTGGCTTGTCGTTTATTTTTTAGTAGTGGTAAATTATGTCGTATTTATTAGATGCGTTAAAACAATCAGAACATCATGATGAAGCATCTGCTTATGATCAAAGTGCTCAGCAGCTTAAGCAACAACAAGAGCTAAAACGCTACCGTTTTATTGCGCTATCGCTCGGTGTAGTGTTGGCTTTAGGGCTAACTTTAGTTGCTGGTTTTATGATTGGAAAGTGGCTACAAACTGACACTATACAATTCAATGATGCTCAAGTAGCAGAACCTAAGCAGCAAGAAAAAGAAGCAAAACCCAAAGTAGAGCAAGTAACAGCCACTGTTGTGGAAAAACCTGTACAAGAGAGTACAACACCTTCTCAAGCAGGGGGGGCATCGCTGCTTAACCAAGCTGCGGCGCAAGTAATGCCTCAAGGTAGCCTGCAATCTGCTCAGCAATATCAATGGGTTCAAGTACCTGTTAACTCAGTACCTACTTACCCGCAGAATCAACCAGTGCTTATACAAACGCCGAATGGCTATCAACAAGTTTATAATGCACCCGCGCCACAGTACCAAGCGATGGCGAATCAACCGCCACAATTTACTCAGCAAGCAGCTAATACGAGTTCAAGTAATGTGGATTTAAGTAAGTATAAAGTGCTTGGTAAGCCAATTGGTGAACCTAACACCGTGAAAAAGCCTGCCACTGTGAGTGATGATGAATTAGATTCTGTGCCAAGTGAGCTAAAAAATGCGTTTGCTCGTGCAATCAAAGACACAGAGCAAACGCAAACACATCAAGTAACGCAAGGGACTAAAAACTCATCTTATGCGCAGCCTGTTGAGCTTCTGCCCGATGGTTTATTGGCTATTTTGCCGAGCATTAAATATCAAGCACATATATATTCTTCTTCGGTAGAAAAGCGCTGGATAAAGCTAAACAATCGAGAGTTGTATGAAGGCGATCGCTTCGGTGATTTTGAAGTGTTAGAAATTACGCCTGAGCAAAGTGTATTGAGCTTTGATGGTTATGAATTTAGCCTAAAAGCCCTACAAGACTGGCCAGAGTAACTAAAACCGGTAACTTAAAGCTAATTTTATGGTTCGGCCAAATATTGGTCGGCCATAAAATAATGGCTCTTGATGAGTTAGATCATCCCTTGGATTTCCTTCCGTTAAACCCAGCGTATTAGTTAGGTTTTTTACCTGTAGTTGTGCGCTTAGTTGCTCAGTAAATATAAACTCTGCAAACAGATCCCAGCTTTGGTAGGCAGGGAGTGCAAATTGATTGGCAATATCTGAATAGCGTTCACCCACATAAGACCAAGTAACGGCGACGGTTATAGGCTCTGCTTGGTATTTGGGCGTCAGGCGTAGTTGCAGCTCCGGTGTCCGAGTTATCTGATTCCCATTAAATTCGCTTTGCGGTAATTGCGTTGGAATGCCATAGAAGCCAGCATCTTGCCATACACCTATGGCCTTAAATTGCCAAGCTTGATTAAATTGATAGTCGTATTCAAACTCTAGCCCTTGGGTCTGCGTGTTGATCAACACCGCTTGTTGAGTGCTTGCAGCCCCGCGATAGACGGTAAAGGGAAGCGGATCAAAATTAGTATCAAACAAAGTGCCACTAAATTGCCAGTGCATTGCATGATAGCGCAAACCAACCTCTGTTAAGGTTAAGCTTATCGGTTGGCCGAAGCCTTGTGTATCCCGTTGTTCTGTATCTTTTTCCCAACCACGGGCATTGCCAAAGCTAATTAAACGGGGCATTTCAAACGCATCTGCGTAGCGAGTAAATACCGCCAGTTGTTCATTAATTTGATAGTTAGCACCAAGACTGACAGCGTTTTGATTAAAAGAATCAGTAAATGAGCTATTTGCAGAGTAATGTGAGTAATAGTCTTTGGCTGTGCTTGTTTGGCCAATTTTGCCTTGCTGTGTACTACTGGTTAATCTGAGTTGTTCATTTCTGAGGGCAAAATCAAACTTAAGCTTATCGGATACTTGCCAATCAAGGCTTGCGTACAATGAATGCGAACGTAACTTTCCTTGGCCAGTTAAATACACAGGTCCCGCGTAAGATAAAAAGCCCTGCTCGGTAAAGTTTGCGACAATATTATCCTGTTCATCTACCAGTACAATATCAAGGCGCTGTGGTTGATGTTGTACATCGGTCAGTATTTGCCCAAGCCACTGATCCAGTGGTAATGAACTAAAGTCATTATGCGCATACATATGGCCTAGCCTGAGTGACCACTGCGGTTGGTAATAATTGACATTAAAATGATTAATAAATTGCTGTTGCTTATAGCGAGAATACAAAGGGTAGCTCGACGTGATAAGGCCATTGCCATTGAGCAAAGACGGGTCTTGGATCAGTGTGTTATCAGCACTGCGCAGATATTTTGCTTGCACATTAGACTTGGAAAAATCATTGATGAATGTATTTACATCATCTGCGGCTAAGCGCGAACTAGCATCAATAATAGTCTCGTTGCCTAAATTCATTAAGGTATAAAACTGGTTACTAAGGTTTGCATATCGTGCATTGTTATTGATATGCCACTGCTTTGATAAAATACCTTTAAATTGCACTGTATAGCTGTTCATTAAGCTTTGCTGCGCGTCTTCTAAATCCCGTTTTATTTGCCCTTCTGGGGTGTGAAAGTCTAAATATTGCAAGTCATCACTCAGTAAGGTGCCGTAATCATAAGGGAGACTGGGCAGCTCCTTAATGTTGTTATAGTTTTGCATGACTAAGGGCGCATAAAAACTGGTTTTATCGTTTAGATGTTTAAAGCTTAGGTCTAACTCAAAATCATCCCTTATCCAGCTTAATTTCGCACTAAACTGGCCACCCAAGTCGCTATTAAAACCGGGCTCGCGAATGCCATTGGAGGTACGATAAAAACCACCAAGACTATAAAAAAGCTCTTCATTAATTGGGCCGCTAAATAGGGCGTCTAATCTGCTGTAATCATAATTAAGAGCGTGGCTAAATTTAACTAAATTAAAAGGGAGATCAGAACCTCGCCGGGTAATATAGTTAACCATGGCCGCTGGGCCATTAAGGGTAAAAATACCGCTACTACCGCCACGTACAGCCTCAATTGTTTGGTGAGTGAGATCAGGACGTAAAAAAAAGTCACTCCAAATACCATCGTAAGTAATAGGTAATCCATTTTCCATTAAACTAATAAAACGAAACCCTTCACCGCCTCTAAGTCCCCGTGGCGATACATTATTATTGGTTTCACCGCCGGAATCTTCAACCCAAAAGCCGGTAACCTCCTTTAGAATTTCGGCGCTAGAGTAGGGAGTGTGTTGCTCAAGCTGTTGAGTAGACAACTGAGTAATTGAAATGGAAGAGTTTAAAATATTACGGGTTTTACCACTGACACCCGTTACAATGATTCGCTCAAAATCATGTTTTTTTTCAGGCATAGCGAATGTTACAAAAATTCGTTGTTGCTGTGGGTCTAAATGAAATTGATACTGACTACTTTCAAAGCTTTTATTCAGTAGTTCCTCTAAACTAAAGCGTCCTTGTAATGGGGTTAATAACGCTTGCTCAGGTAACGCTGCGGCACTGAGTTGCCAACCACTTTGCGTTGCAACATCAAGTAAACGCTGCTGCAAAGTTGCCTCAGGTAAATTAAATTGATAATAGCTCGTAGCATGTGCATAGCTACTAAATAATATTAACCAAGGCAGTGGCTTGGTTAATAACCTTAATAACATAGTTTGATTCAATGTTTTTATTATTGTCCAAACTTTGTACCATTTTTAGCTCGCGTATGCCATGCCACTTTTAGCTAATCTAGCTAGCCAGAATTCAGTTTAGTTAGCCGTTAGGGTGAAAACGCCTCCCTGCTGGCTAACTTTTATTGGGTATATTTTATCTAGGCTATTGAGCCAAGAGTCAATTTCACTGGTTAGTAAAGTCCCGTTATAAGTTAGCTGAGCCAGTTGCTTATTGCTCAAGGTTACTTTTAATTCACTGTAACGAGCCACATCATTGAGTACATCGCCTAAACGTGCATTTTGATAAACTAAACGGCCTTGCTGCCACGCCATAGTCAGTTTATCTCCTTGTGCTTTGCTTCGGCTGATCATCCCTGTACTGGTTACTTCAGCAGCTTGTCCTTGGGTTAACTTAACTGGCTGCTCTGCTGCAACAGCTACAGTGCCTTCAAGTACATCAACACGGATCGATGCGGGGTTAGCGCGTACATTAAATACAGTACCTAATGCTTCAACCTGATTGTGCTGATGGCGAACAATAAATGGACGTTGTTTATCTTTGCTGACGCTAAAAAGCGCTTCGCCTTGGTATAAGGTCAGCTCTCGAAAGGTATCACTATAACGCACCGCTAATTGACTGTTAGCGCCTAAATCAACTTGGCTGTTATCGGCTAAAGTGATAGTACGATGTTCATTGATATGAGTGCGATAAAATTGGTTTTGTACGTCGCTTGTTACTTTACTACTCTTGGCGACCGTAGCCGTTTGTTTACTAGGTTGTTCAACATTAAGGTAAACGGTAAAGCTTAATAAAAAAAACGCAGCAGCAAGGGCAAAATAGCCGATTTTAGAGCGCTGTGTGGTTTGCTTGTTGATGCTATCTGACTCAGGTAATTGCGCGAGTTGTTGCTCGACATAGTCAGTGTCTAATTGCGTAGAAATGTGCCAAAGCTGCTGCATTTTTTCAAAAGTATCGCTGTGTAGCTTGCTTTGTGCTAACCACTCATTGAGCTGCGCTGGATAACTCTCACTGTTGCTCAGCGATAGTTGCTGCTCTTGAAGGAATAGCAGCCAGTCTGCTGCTTGCTCTTCAATAGCCGATAAATCATCAGGGGTTGGGTTCATGCTAATATCCTTAAAACTCATGATCAAAGCTCATGTTGTAACTGCTGATAGCAATGACGAACTGCACGAAGTACATATTTTCGTACCATACTGGGTGAAACTTGTAAGGTCAAAGCAATCTCTTCATAGCTTTGGCCACGTATTTTATAAAGCAAAAATGCGAGTCGACATTTATCTGGCAAACTGGCCAGAGACTTCTCCATTTCTTTTAATAGCTCTTGCTGATGATGACTCTTTTCTGGGTTAGCGCTGCTGTTAGGCTGACTCGCCTGCTCGCTATCATGAGCATAATCATCAAATGGGCTACGGGCTTTGCGACGCAATTTATCAATAGTTAAATTGGTCGCTATTTTATATAAATAGGCCGCAACATAATTACTTACTTGTGTTTGCTCAAGACCTAACAGTTTCACAAATGCTTCTTGGGCAATATCTTCCGCTTCGCGTTTATCAAGCCCTTTGGCCATAATATGGCGCACTAATTTTTGTTGTTGTTGCAAAAACAATTGTTCCACTTGTTGACGGCGAATAACATCAGCCTGCAATACAGTTGGCTCTTCGTTTGCTGCTCTTTTTCGTTTAAATGATAATAAAGGTGGCATAGCTACGCATCCTATTCTTCCATTTATAATGTAGCGTGAGTGACTAAATAGACAGCTCACGCTACCTCCTAAGCTAGTTAATTTTTGCGATACGACTGACTTTGCCTGAATCAGTTACGGTTCTCAGTTGTACACTTGTCGTTGTAGCCAAAGTCACAGGACCTAGATAACAATGCCATGTAACACCTTGATCCGTTGAGTACTCAGTACCCATGCCAACAAATCGAGTATTAACGATTAATTGTCCGCCTTCAATTTTTCCCCCAGGTAATGGAACTCGATAATTTACTCCAACCTGCTGTGGCATTTGAGCATGAGTATCGACCACTTGGTAATAGTCCAATAGTGGTAGAGCGTATTGCCCTAAGGTATTGGTAAAAGTATGCCAAGCTTGCTCTGTGGCAAGGCCTTCAGCTGGCATCTCTTGCACCCAAGCACGTTCGGCCGCACCAAGTAATTTTGGAAAAGTCATATAATCTAGTATTTCTGGTGATTTCTGGTTCTCACCAAATAGCTGCGCTTGTATGCCTTGGATATTTTGTTTTCCAGTTTCATTGAGTAGAACCCAATTAGGATTCCAAGAAACTGGGTTACCTAGTTTATCGGTTTCAGCATTAGCGTAAATATTGAAAGGACGGTATTCGAATGTTTTCTTAGTATCTGTATAGCCCGCCCAGTGGTAGCCAATTTCGTCAGGGTGTTTGTTATAAGCTAAATCTAAGTACATATTAGTGGCATGGGAGAGCACCACTTGATAGCCTTGGTTAGCAAATTTATAGGCTTGATGCTCGTTGCCCCAACCCCATACATTGTTCCAAAAAATTGGGTATATTTCGCCATAGTTAACTTCACCGGTGCCATTGTGCGAAAGTACATCACCCCAAGTGGCCATATCAAACCCGTGTTGATTGACGATTTGTTTCCAACGTAAGAAAAAGTAATCGAATAGCTCAGCATCGGTTTTTCCTGCAGTTGCAGGGTTTAGTTGTACCGCAGGAGATTGTGCCCACCATTCATTAGGACCTAAGTGAGGAAGTTCATCGCCTCCGCCATGTAAACGGGTAAGTTTAGCATCAGGCACTGCATCATAAATGGCTTTAGTTTGCGCTAAAACATGGTCTAAAAAGGCAAAAGTACTTTCTAAGGCTGGGTTTACAAAGTTATCATTATAGAATTGCGGTGTGTAATATTGTGATTGATCAAGTGGATCTATTAAGCGAAACTTATTTGCCTCTAACGGATCGGTATCTTTGTATTTGTTGTAACGATACTCCATCGCTTTTATTGCAGCTCTTGCATGGGCCGGGAAATCATACTCGATGATCACATCAATATGTCGGTCTGCGCCATATTGTAAGATTTCCTTGAAGTCATTAACTGTATAATACCCCCATCCTTTGCCTAAAAAGTTTTGTTGCGCAATTTCAAAACCTTGAAAGTTAGGGGTAATACCTAAATTGGCCTCTGTGCTATTTGTTGGCTTATTTTCTATACCATCACCAGAATCAAATTCATTAGCGGCACCCATAAAGGTATGCAGCATTGTATCTTCGTTGAGGTCATAACCTCGTTTAGCGCCAAACTCGGTTAGTTCAGGAATGCCAGGGATCTCTAAACGCCACCCTTCATCATTTGCTAAGTTAATTTCGAACTTGTTGAGCTTATAAAAGGCCATTAAATCGAGCAATTTAAATATGGTCTCTTTAGACTGAAAGTTACGCGCTACATCCAGCATCATTCCGCGATAAGCAAATCGAGGAGCATCCACAATAACACTCGCCGGTAGCACAGCGTTGTCGGCCAAGGTTGCTGAATTGCGGGCATTTTTGTATATCGATGTTGGGATCATTTGGCGCAAAGTTTGAATACCATAAAATACCCCTTGGGCATCAGTACCGGTAATTTTTATACCAGCATAAGCATCAACTTCGAGCTTATAACCGCTGGCGTCTGCTTGGCCATCTTGATTGGTGTCTAGATTACTATCAATAAGAAGGGTGATCTGATTTGGACCGTTTTGTTGATTGCTATTAATAGTAAAGCTACCACTGAGTAAATCGCTTAGCGCAGTTTGTAAATAAGCGGCCTCTTTGGTTAAGCTTGCCGGTGCCGTAATACTGGTTAGCTGACTCATCAGGGTTAAAAATTCATTCTCAGTGGTAACAACTGAGTGTGGTTTTGGCACCAGCTGGTTTTGCAATGTTAAGTTTGCTAGTGGGGCGTTGTTTTCACTAAACCGTAATGCAGTGGTTTGCACTGGCATGTTGTCGTTTGCGGTTTGTGTCGTTTGTTTAGGATCGCCCGGATCCATATTTACTTCTACTAATACGGCTTGTGGGGCTTGGCCATCATAACTAATATGAAAGCCAGATGGAGAGTCATTTTTCAGCATTTGCCAATATTGCGCGATAATTTCTATTTCACGAGATTCTCCTGGTGGTATAGGTGCAAATCCTGCTACCGGTTTTAATACAAAGTAATCTCCGCTTTTTGCCACGTCGGCATTATCTAGGCTTAAATGCTGCGCCGCAATATGTTGGCGAGCAAAATCACCATTTGCATCTGAGCTTGGCAACACACTTGCAGGGGGCCGCACTGAACTAAAATATAAAGCCCAGCCCGTTTCTCCAAGCGGCTCTATGCCATTATTAGTAATTGTTAAACTGCCCTTAAATATATTTTCGCCAATACCATGATCAAGAACCTGCCATTTTAATGCTAGGTTATCTGGATTTGGTTGGGCATTGCTAAATTGGCTGGCAGTGAGTAAGGCTAACACTGAAAGTGCGCTAGTTAATTTTTGCTTTGTGACAAACATAGTGGCTCCTGAGTATTGTTGTTGTCGGTAGAGCTATTACTGCAAGTTGACTCCAATGCTATAAACGTAATCAGCAAGCTATTTGGGAAAGAAAAATGAAAAAAAGCCCTAAATACGTATTTAGTATTAGGGCTTTAGGCGGTTTTAGTTTACGGCAAGTTCATCAATATACAGGGGCAGTTTGGGGATTTGGATATCGTCTGATTGCTTAGCGTTAATGGCTATTACTTTTAAGTATCGCACTTTAGTCGGGGCTAATGACAGCACAGACATAGGGCCTTGTGGTTGTGTAATGGTTGCTAGGTTTTGCCAATTTTGCTGATCATCTGAACCTAATACTTGTATTTTTGTTGGCGGGTGCAATTGACGATGACGACCACTGTTATAGCCTAAGCTTACTTGTTTGATTAACGTTGGGGTGTCAAAATCAATTACTGCATCAAGGTCGCTGTGGTAAAAAATGGCATAATCATCAGCGCTATAAAATTGGTCATAGGCGAATTTTCCGTCTTGTAATGTTACAGCTGAGTCACCAGCGGCGGGGTTTTTTAATGTTATTTTTTTGCCAATAGCTAAATGTGGCGATAACGTAAGACGGGCATCACCGACAAGCTGAGCTTGTGAATCGATATAGCTGCGAGCGCGTAATTGACTGTGCTTAGTAATAACAATGGGTTGCTGATATTGTGCTGACTTTAATGTTGGCTCACTACCATCCAAGGTGTAGTAAATCGTCGGACCCGCAATATCTGTGGTGATTTTTGCTACTAACTCATTATCTTTAACTTCACTGCTGATAATCGGTTTATAGCTACTATTGGCAGTATTTATCTGCATTTGCTGATAGCGCTTTAGTAAATTAGGCAAGCGATGCTGACTATAATCAGACCACGATTTATTCGCCTTATTTGACCATAAGGTTTCAGCTAAAGCACTTAAGCGCGGAAACAGCATATATTCGGCGTGGCGTGGGGTTTTAATGTACTCGGTCCATAAAGCGCCTTGTGCGCCAATAATATACCTCTGTTGCTGATCAGTTAAGTGACTAGGTTGAGGGTCGTATTGATAGACATCTTTTAACCTGGTTAAGCCATGAATCGCTTTGGGTTCGTCGAGATTTCGCGATTGATAAGCATCAAAATAAATATATTGATAGGGGCTCATAATTACTTGATGGCCCATCTTAGCGGCTTCTATTCCACCTTCGGTGCCGCGCCATGACATGATCAAAGCATCATCAGCGACACCACCTTCAAGAATTTCATCCCAGCCGATTACTTTTTTATCTAGCCCTTGGACAATTTTAGCCACCCGTTTGATAAAGTAGCTTTGCACTTGTTCAGGGGTTGATAGATTATGTTGTTGCATTAGCTGCTTCACAATTGGACTTGCAAGCCATTGTTTTTTGATCACCTCATCGCCGCCAATATGAATGTATTGGCTAGGAAATAACTCGGCCACTTCTTTATACACTTGTGCAAGAAACTCAAATACATCTTCTCGCGGGCAAAGTACATCTTCAAAAATACCAAACTGCGGTTGTACAGAAACGGGTTGTTGATGACATGAAAGTTCAGGGTAAGCAGCAAAAATTGCACTGCTGTGGCCTGGAATATCAATCTCAGGGATCACTTCAATATGGCGTGCTCTGGCATATTCAATCACTTCTTTAATTTGTGCTTTAGTGTAAAAGCCTGATACCGGTTGGTTATCAAACAGCGGTTTATAATCGTATGTATGGCCTACAACTGTGTGTGGGCGAGTGCCACCGATTTTAGTTAATTTGGGGTAGGCGTCTATTGCAATACGCCATCCTTGATCGTCTGTTAAGTGCCATTGAAAAGTATTTAATTTATGCATGGCTAGCCAGTCGATGTAGCGTTTAACAAAAGCGACATCAAAAAAGTGACGGCTGACATCCAAATGCATACCGCGATAAGAAAAACGAGGCTGATCTTCTATCTCTACACTAGGGATAAGCCAGCTCTGGCGATTGATTGGCATACGAGACTCTATTTCGTTGGGTAGTAATTGCCGTAGTGACTGCATCGCCCAAAATAATCCCGTTGCAGTGCGTGCTTTTACTTCGATAAAGTCTTGTTTTACGATTAATTGATAGCTTTCTTTGTTTAGCGGTAAATCCACTATTTTGAAGGCAATAGTTTGTTTAATCGTGTTATTAGCTTGCGTAACCGGTAATTGATACCCTGTAGGAGCGCGTAAAAAGCGAGCTAACTGTTCTGCCACAGGCTTAGCCGTATTATGGTTATAACTAATTTGACTGTGATGCGTTAGGCTAAAGTGGCCTTCTCCGAGTGCCATATTTGTTGGCTTTGGGATGATATTTGCAGCAGCATAAAATGGTGCAAGTAAAACAGTAAATACAAAAAAGCAGCTGCGCAGGTATTTACATAAAGCGTGTCTATTCATTGTAAAATCCTAAGAAAAGCCCGCAAATGCGGGCTTGAGTAAACTAATTAGCACTGGGCATAGCGCAAATTAGCAAGGGGACGTTAAAAATTAAGGGTTAAAGAGGCACTTATCGTGCGCCCTAAAATAGGCCGAGCATAGTAATAATCATAACCAGCTTGCACGTCGTTAATTGCTCGTGGATTACCTTCGGTTAGGCCAAGTTCATCGCTGATATTTGTGGCCTTAACATGCAAGGCAACGCTGTCATTAAAGCGATAATTTACACCCATATCGAATGTGGTATAGGCGGGTAGCTCAAATTTGTTCTCGCCATCAGAGTAACGTTCACCTAAATGGTGCACAGTTAGGTAGATATCACCGTCATCAAAATAGTAAGTAGGCGTTAATCGAAATTGTACTTTAGGGGTACGTTTAACTTGTTTACCTTCCCAGTGCGAAAATGCGCCGGTGAAGCCTTCCATTTTTGGATCTTGTAAAACTCCTGTCAGTTCAAATTGCAGATCCTCAAGGGCCTGCCAAACGGCTTCAAATTCAATCCCATCTGTTACTGTATCTATTGTTTGATTAGCCACTTCTCCATTACTGCCAGTAAAGTTTCGCTCAACCAAGTCATTAAATTTCGTTCTAAATAATGTTACTGATGAGCCTAATGTATCGCCAGAATAGCGGGCCCCCAACTCACTAAAGGTTAGGTTTACGCTGTCATTAAAGTCGGCATCAATGCCGGCATGAATATTTTGTCCATAGCTCATTAAGCGTGGCATTTCAAAGGCATCAGCGTAGCGGCCAAACATTGAAACATCGTCTGAAAAAGTATAATTAAAACCAACAGTCCAAGCGGTTTCGGTTTCACTGCGTTTTTTAGATAAGTATTTTGTTGAGGTCGTATCAACGTAGTTATTCGCTAGGTTATTATCAATGTCATTGCCATCGGCATCAAATGCGCCATCGACGGGCTTTGCAAACTCAGTGCCCGAGGCAGTGCTTTCAAGTTCTAGCCATTCAACCCGAATACCACCATCAATACGAAGGTTGTCAGTAGCTTGGAACTGTTCATTGATAAATAATGAGTTAGAGGTGCTAGTACCAAACGCTGTTGCTTGTCCCCAGCCTGGCGCATAACCTGTTGAGCCGTTGTCGGTAAGCTGGCCAACGACTTGTTGGTTGTTATCTACGGCAACAATATCAAGCAAGCGGGCGTTATCTTTAACTTCGGTTAAAAATTGCGACTCCCACTTATCCACTGGTAATGAATCGGCATCAACATAAGCAAATAACCAACCCATGGTAAGGGTGTGTTTATCGCCTTCGTAAGTAAAATTAAGCTTATTTACAAACTGTTCTGCGTCATAGCGTGAATACAGTGGGTAACTGGTGGTGACTAAACCATTGCCGTTTAAGTTATTTAGATCGCTGAGCATTTCACCGTTATCAACATAACGATACTGAGCAGCCACTGCGCCGTCATCCGCAAATTGATCAAGCATAGACAGTACGTCTTGTTGGCCCAATCGATCGTTGGCATTGACTAAAGTTGAGTTATCAAAGTTAAGCAAAATGTACATATCGTTTTCGAAGTTCGAGTAGTGACCAGCTGTATTTAATAACCAGCGATCGTTAAGCTCCCAATCTAAGTTGTAACCTAAGGTACTAAACTTAGTGTGTTGGCCGTCTTTTAGGTCACGAGTATGGTAACTGCCGTCTTCTTGTAGATATTTTAGCAAACGCTGACCATTACCAATTAGGGTGCCATGTTGGGGATCAACGCCGGGTATTCCTTTTGGGTTGTCTTGATCTTGCAATGGAATAGGCACAAAAAAGGTAGTGTGATCATTAAGGTGCTTAGCGGAGAGAGTCAGTTGTCCTTTATCAAATTCGCGCACTAGGCTGAGTCGTAATTGGCCCCCATGATCGGCGGTGAATTCGGTGTCTCTTACGCCATCAGAACGGCGATAAAAGCCACCTAATGACATTTTCCAGTCATCACTGATTGGTGTACCGTAGAAAAATTCGCTGCGATATATACCATAATCGGCAGTGGTCAGGCGAATCGTGGCTTCTTCCACATCATCGGGTTTACGAGTAATAAAGTTAACTAAAGCAGCAGGGCCGTTGGTGGTGAGTAGGCCAGATGTGCCACCGCGCACGGCTTCCATGTGTTCGATAGTTATATCTTGACGCTGATAGAAATCGACCCACACGCCATCATAAACGACGGGGAGACCATCTTCTTCAACCCCAATATAACGAAACCCTTCACCGCCACGCAGGCCTCTTGGCGCGACGTTATTATTGGTTTCACCGCCTGAGTCTTCAACCCAAAAACCAGGCACTGATTCAAGTAAGTCTCCTGTGCCAAGTGGCGCTTCACGGGCGAGTTGCTCACTGTCTAGGGTGGTGATAGATACCGAAGATTCAAGCTTAGTTTGCCCGCGCCCACCGCTACCTGTCACTACGATGCGTTCAAGGTCGAGTAGTTTTTTTTGCTGGGTGTTGGATTGAGCACTTTGCTCTGTACTTTGCTCGGCTGCTATTGCATTGAAACTGAATAATGCGCTGCTCACTGCCAGTGCAATAAGATGTTTGTTGTAAGATTTGTTGTTGTTCATCGTATTCCCTTCGTTGTTGTTTTATCCAAAGCTGACGGATTAATGGCTTTGTAAATTTATAAACGAACGAAGGGAGCGTTTTAGGAATAATTAGTTAAAATAAAAAAAGGGCGCTTAAAAGCGCCCTTAAATAGTTAGTCGTTAACTTTACTCGTCATCTTCAACCAAGGTCATTAGTGATGTATTACCACCAGAGGCCGTAGTATCAATACTGATAGTTTTCTCAGTTACTAAGCGCTTGATAAGCGTATCGTAGTACTCAGAGCTTATTACAGGCAAGATTGCGCCTTTGCGCTGTGCTAGCTGTTGGCTAAAGTAACCTAGACGCGACGAACGCGCAGCAACTAAAGCGCCTGCTAAATGAGGGTGCGCTAAAAGAGCTTGTAACTGGTTCGGTTTAGCTACTTGGAATACACCTTCTGCAACACCTGTAGAAATAAACTTATCTTTAAACGCCACGGCTTCATCATAAAACAATTCAGACGCTACAGTGATCACAGTATTACCTGCAGCAAGTGCTGTGATGATTGAGATAGCCCAAAAGTTAAATGATGTACTCTTATCTGCATAACATACTACACAGCCACGTGCTTCAAGGTGTAAAGTGTTTGATTCACCCGTAGGTCCTGGCAACGTCGTAAATTTACGCATGTGCTTTTCTAGGCGATTAAGTTGAGCACGCGCATCGGCAAGTGTTAATGCTAAATCGTCGGCAAGCTCGTCGATAATATCAACGGTAGCAACTTTTGCGAGTAACTGACGTACAGCCGAAACACGGTCGTTTAATGGTGTTGCGCGCCAGATTTTTTCATCGCGTAGTGAGTTTGCCATTAACTTATCAACTTGTTCGTTTGCACCCGAGTAGTGGTGTAAATCAAGCTCGTCAGGAGTTAGGTTTGTCATTTGCACGTTATCTGGTGATGCTTTTTCTTTCACTAAACGTTGTAAGTAGTTAGGACCACCGGCTTTTGGACCAGTACCTGATAACCCACGACCACCGAAAGGTTGCACACCAACGATTGCACCAATCATGTTACGGTTAACGTATACGTTACCTGCACGCGACATCTTAGCTAGGTACTCACAACGCTCTTCGATACGAGAGTGAATGCCCATGGTTAAGCCAAAGCCAGTCCCATTGATTTGATCAATAACACTGTCAAGCTCAGTCCCTTTAAAGCGAATAATATGCACACATGGGCCAAATACTTCACGTTTAAGTACTGATAAATCTTTGATTTCGTATAAACGAGGAGCAAAGAAATAAGCACCATTTTCACTGTTATCAGGAATGTCACATTGATAATGCAGTGTCGCGTTACCTTTTAAGTACTCAACATGGTCGTTTAAGCTTTTCAGCGCTTTTTCGTCGATTACCGGACCAATATCAGTCGAAAGCAAAGATGGATCGCCTACGTGCAACTCTTTAAGTGCACCTTTGATCATCTCAATTACGCCATCAGCAATGTCTTCTTGTAAAAATAATACTCGAAGTGCTGAACAACGTTGACCGGCACTTTGGAAGCCTGAACTAATTACATCATCAACCACTTGCTCTGGAAGTGCAGTTGAATCAACGATCATACAGTTTTGGCCACCGGTTTCTGCGATTAGCGGTACTTGAATATCGTTACGTGCAGCTAATGTTTGTGAAATGATGGTGCCTGTTTCTGTCGAACCTGTGAACATAACAGCTTGGATACGCTCATCAGGTACGATTGTTTTACCGACTTCACTACCGCGGGCAATAACTGGTTGCACAACATACTCAGGAAGGCCAACAGAGAGCATTAGTTCAATGGTGCGAAGCGCAATATAGCTTGTTTGTTCAGCAGGTTTTGCGATGACTGTGTTACCGGTCACGATGGCAGCTGCGACTTGACCTAAGAAAATAGCAAGCGGGAAGTTCCAAGGGCTGATACATAAGATCACACCACGCGCTTCAAAGCGTTCATCTTCGCTAAGCTCTTCTGCACGCGCTGCGTAGTAACGGCAAAAATCAACGGCTTCACGCACTTCGTCAATACCGTCTTGAGCAATTTTACCTGCTTCTTTAATACAAATAGCCACTAGCTCATCGTGGTGACGTTCTAAAATATCCGCAATACGGCGTAATAAATTAGCACGCTCTTTAACCGGTGTTTGCGACCAAGACTCAAACGCAGTTTCGGCGTTTTCAAGTAAAGTGAGCATTTCATCGCTGTTTTGCAGTTTTACATGACCAATGACTTCTTTGTGATTGGCTGGATTTTTAACCGCAAGAGCACCTTCAGGAACATCACTTTCGCTAATACGGTGTTCTTCAAACCACGAATCTAAGTTTTCTTTAAATGGCGTAATAACGTTAATGTCTGTTAAATCCATGCCTTTTGAATTAGCACGTTCTGCGCCATATAGATCAATTGGCATTTTGATTTGAGTATTGTATTTATTACGTAAGCCTTGCAGTGTTTCAACAGGATCTGGCAGTAATGCTTCTACTGGCTGAGTTGTATCAACAATGGCGTTTACAAATGACGAGTTAGCGCCATTTTCAAGTAAACGACGTACTAAATAGGCAAGTAAGTCTTCGTGTTGACCAACAGGAGCATAAACACGGCATTGAATTTTTTCTTGCGTTACGATTTGGTCAAATAAAGATTCGCCCATACCGTGTAAACGTTGGAATTCAAATCCATCGTGATCGCCTTTAGCAACTTCTAAAATAGTCGCTGCTGTATAGGCGTTATGTGTGGCAAATTGTGGGTAAAGCACGTCACGGGCTTCAAGCATTTTAATTGCACACGCTTTATAGGAAACGTCAGTCGTTGCTTTACGGGTAAATACAGGGTAGTGATCCAAACCGTCTTGTTGAGTGGTTTTGATTTCTGTATCCCAGTATGCGCCTTTTACTAAACGTACCATTAATTTGCGACCAACACGGGTAGCAAGATCAGTTAGCCATTCAATAACAAAAATCGCACGCTTTTGATAAGCCTGTACAGCTAAGCCAAAGCCATTCCAACCTGCTAGATCTTCATCGCTAAATACAGCTTCAATAACATCGAGAGAAATATCTAAACGATCAGCTTCTTCAGCATCAACGGTAAAGCCGATATCATAGCTTTTAGCAACAAGCGCTAGCTCTTTAAGTTTTGGAACTATCTCTTCCATAACGCGTTCTTTATGAGTGAACTCATAGCGTGGGTGAATAGCTGAGAGTTTTACAGAAATACCCGGGCTCTTAATTGGACCACGGCCATTTGCAGCTTTACCAATCGAGTGAATCGCATTTAAATAACTTTGATAATAACGCTCAGCATCTTTCATAGTGCGTGCGCCTTCACCTAGCATATCGTATGAATATACATAGCCTTTACGCTCGGTTTCTGCTGCACGTTCAATCGCTTCGTCAATGGTGCGGCCCATAACGAATTGCTTACCCATGATCTTCATAGCAAAGTTCACAGATTTACGAATTACTGGCTCACCTAAACGACCAATGGTTTTTTTCAATACACCAAATTGCTGTTCTTTGGTTTTGTCTGTGTAGTTAACCATTTTACCGGTAACCAGTAGACCCCAAGACGATGCATTAACAAATAAAGAGTCGCTGCTGCCTAAATGTGAGCTCCAGTCGCCTTTAGCTAATTTGTCACGGATAAGGGTTTCTTGAGTTTCTTTATCGGGTACGCGAAGCAAGGCTTCTGCCAAACACATTAGCACCACACCTTCTTCACTCGAAAGTGAGAATTCATTTAAAAGTGCATCAACACCGCTTTGACCATCTTGATCTTTACGAATATTGTGAACTATTTGACGCGCACGTTCCCATGCACGACTACGGGCTTTAACACCTACTTCGGCAAGGGGTAAAATATGATCAATTACTGCATTTTCATCGATGCGGTAAAAATCACGGATTTTTTGTCGAATTGGACACGTTGTAGTCAAATCGCCGTTGAATAACATAAGTAACCTCAAAAGTGTGGAGTCTTGCAGCGAAAAAAATTTGCTGCTCGATTATCATGTTGTTTAATGCGTGCATTCTAATTAAATTCCAGCAGAATATGCTGGTTAAATTTGGCGTTTTACGATAATTTACAGGGCATACCTTAAACTTATCCGCATAAAATTCTGTTATGACAAGTCCCAATAGATTACGCCTGCTTGATCGTATCGATTTAGCAATTTTAGACGTTCTGCAAAAAAACGGCAGAATTTCTAATGTTAACCTCGCAAAGCAGGTTAACTTAAGCCCTAGCCCTTGCCTTGACCGCGTAAAACGACTTGAGCAAGAAGGTTATATAGAAGGCTACTTTGCTAAGCTTAGCGAAGCAAAGCTTAATCAGAGCTTATTAGCGCATGTGCAAGTGTCATTAGTAACATCGAACACTGCGGTTTTTAAAGTGTTTCGTGAACATATTTTAAAAATAGATCAGGTTGTTGAGTGCGATATGGTTGCTGGTGGCTATGATTATCTTCTGAAAATACGGGTATCTGATATGGATGAATACCGTCAGGTATTGGGTGATTTAGTCGATATTCCTGGAGTAGGGACCCACCATACCTATATGGTGATTGAAAAGATAAAACAAGATAAAGGCTTGAGGTTGGATTAACCTTTTGTAATGAGTTTATAAATAAAAAAGCACCCGAGGGTGCTTTTTTAGTATCAAATATATGTAGCTATCGCTTATGCCCAGCCGTCGTAACGTTTACGACGCGATAATACGATAGTTAAAATAATACCCAAGAACAAGCCAATAAATGCAATTGCGCCACCATAGGTAAGTAATTGGCGCTTCTCTTTGGCACCTGCTTGTTGCTTTTGCGTACGCTCAGCATTTAAGGTGCTTTTAAGTTTACTGATTTGCTCTGATAACAATGTGTTTTGATCAGTCAGCGTTTGGTTTTGTTCTTGTAGCTGTGGCAATTCAATTTGTGCTTGGCGAAGTTGTTCTTGCATTGATGCCATGTCTTCGCTCAAAGTACGGTACTGCTGATGTATGCCGGCTGCTTTTGACACAAACTTAGCTTCAACCCAGCCTTCACGCTCTTTATCGTCAATAACTTTAACAAAGCCATTTTCTTCCCCTGATAACTGCGTTAACTTTGTACCCGCATCAACTGAGCCAATAATTCGGTAGTTTTTACTCGAACCCGAATGCATAAACGTATATAGGTTATCAACAATATAAGCCGTATTGTCATCGCTTGCTGCATTGGCTTCTTCAGCGTGGCTTATAAAAGCAACCGCACTTAGTAATAAAGCTAATAAATAATGTTTTAACATCAATCTACCCTGTTAATGTAACCGTGATTGTTACGGCAATTTATTCGTATAAGTATAGAGATAGTATGGATTTAGCACTCTAATAGCAAGGCTGATATTGTAATCGCTTTACATTGGAGGTGGGTAAATCTCACTAAAAAATTTGCATTACAGCTGTGCTTTGTTTATTTTGAGCTCTTATTTATTTTAAAGGTAATCCTCAAGCCTAATGGATACTGAGATAGAACTGAAGTTTTTGGTGTCAGATGCCGTTGTTCCACTGATCCCCGCGTTAATTACTCAATTTGCAAAAACCGTTACAAATAAGCCTTCTCGAAGTTTGCAAAATGCATACTACGATACGCCAAGTCGTGAGCTTAGAGCGCTTGATATTGGTTTTAGAACGCGTTGTTCTGATAGCCAATGTGAGCAAACAATTAAGCTTGCAGGTGAAGTGATGGGGGGATTACATCAACGCCCTGAATATAACTTACCACTTGAGAGCAATCGTCCAGACATTAGCGCTTTTGATAGCAGTATCTGGCCTCATGGTATGCAAGTGAGTGCAATTGCAGCAAACTTATATCCTATTTTCAGTACTAACTTTATTCGCCGTACTTGGTTAATCGAAACCGACAGCGGTGCAAAAATTGAAGTGGTTTTAGACAAAGGCGAAATTTCAGCATCAGGGCAAATGGAACCAATCTGTGAACTTGAAATTGAGTTGATGGAAGGTAGCCGCGATGAACTTTTTGCCTTAGCCGATAAATTAGTAGCACAAAATAATATTCGCTTAGGTTTATATTCAAAGGCAGCAAGGGGCTACCGTTTAGCGGATGAAAAACCGCTAAAGCCGAGTAAATCTATAGGCTTTGTATCATTGCCTAAAAAGCCAACGCAAGAACAAGCATTAATAGCTGCAATTGGCTTTGGCATTCGATTTGTGCAAAAGCATGAGCAATGTTATTTCAATAAACCAAGCTTAAAAACACTTAAGCGTGTAACGGATGGCATTAGCTTAATTCGTCATACATTTTGGTTGTTTGATGACATCGTTGATAAAAGCACCACAGAATCTTTGCGTGTGGAGCTAAAGTGGCTGTTAAGTGAGCTTGCTTGGGTAGAAAATGCTATTCAGTTAAAAACGTATACTTCAAAACGCCACGCTTACTATAAAAAAATAAACAGTGCGCCTGAGCTCACGCAAGTTATAAATGACTTAAAAGAGCTACAGCCGAGTATTGACGATATTAATAAACTATTTCATACCGCACGCTATAACCGACTATTATTAGCCTTAACCACTTGGCTTGTTGATAAGCAATGGCGCAAAAGCTGGAGTCAAGCAGAATATCAAGCTGCGGAGCAGCCGGTGGCTGACATTGCAAGCCGATTATTCAATAAGGATTGGCAAGACTTACATCAATTGCTACCAGAACAACAAGCTATTAGCTCTAAAGAGTACTTAAATCTTAGGGCTCGTTTAGAAAATAGCCTACTGAGCGGTAATTGTTTAGGTGCGTTGTACGATAAAGAAGAGCGTAGTGAATTTCGTATTCCTTGGTTAGACATTTCTCATGGGATTTATGAGTTAAGTACGCTGGAATACTTAAAGCAGTTATGTGCGGGACAAGACGACGAAGAGCTTGCAAAAATTCAGCGCTGGCTTGAGAAAAAGTCAGAGTTTTTAGTCGCAGCGATGGAGCAAAGCCGTCAAGCGTCCTTTAAAATTCAGCCTTATTGGCAATAAGCGTTTGTAATAAGCAACGCAAAGGAATGTGAATGCTAACTAAATTACTGTTATTTATTACTGCTTTTTATTGTTTAACTGCGCCAGCTCAGGAAAAACAATGGCAGCTATGGAAGCAGCAAGATGGCGCTAGCATTTCCTATAAAAAGCATGAAAACGGCATATTAGAAGTGCGTGGAAGCATCACAGTACATGGCAGTAGTGCTGATGATTTTATGGCGCTATTGAGTGACACGCAGCAAGCTCCGTTATGGATAGAAAATGTCACCTTTGTTGAAGTGCTGTCTCGGCTCAGTAGTTCAGAAACAATAGTATATACGCAACTTGATTCGCCGTGGCCGGTTACAGATCGAGATATGGTGAGTTATTCTTGCTATCGACGATTGAGCCCCTCTCAAACCGAGTTAATAATTAAAGCTTATCCCGATTATAAGGCAGAGCTTGACTCAGTAATTAGAATAAAGGATTTACAAGCCCGTTGGTTGTTAAATGAGGAAAACACCGAGCAAGGTCGCAGTTTAACTCTAACGCATGACGTTTATGCCGATCCCGGTGGTGCAATCCCGCATTGGATAAGTAATAAAGTTGGGTTAAAAAGCGCCCTAAAAACGTTACTTGAGTTACGCCGACAGCTCAATATGAAAGCATACACTCCTGCGTTACAGATAAGCCAAGCAGGTGATTGTGCTTAAGGTATTTTGCATTGAGTTCGGGTTATATTGAATTAATAATAAGCTTTTTATTGTTGATGATTAATAAACCGGTAAAATCGATCTTTATCGCTGTTATTCGATTCTGAACAACTTTTGAAAGTTAAGTTTAGATTACGCAAATTTAAGATATAAAAAAATGAATAAACCAGAAATAAACTTAATTAATAAGCCCAACGGCATTGGTCTTGGGCGTATTATTAAAGCAACTAAATGCTCTATTAAAGGCTTTAAAGCAGCGTTTAAAGAAGAGTCAGCTTTTCGAACCGAATTGGCGTTAGGGATTGTGTTATTGCCATTATCATTTTGGTTCGCGCAATCACCACAACACTGGGCGATATTGGTTGTTAGCTTTTTATTTTTATTAGTTGTTGAGCTACTTAACTCAGCCATTGAAGCGTTAACCGATAGAGTTGGGGTTGAGTACCATGTTTTATCTGGCCGCGCGAAAGATATTGCCTCTGCGGCTGTTAGTTTAGCCTTGTTGATATTAATGGTAGTTTGGGGGGTAGCAGGGTATGAGAAAATACTTACATTGATAGGTTAGGAAGTTAGGTAAAACGGCTACGGGCTTCGTGAGGCGAGCTTCGAATAGATCTTAGCACCGAGTCAGTTCTAGCTATTATTTTTATAATTACTTCTCTAAAGCGCAGCGCCTCTTAAGCTCTTTGTGAATAAATTACTTTTTAATTTAATTGCACGGGGTAAACTCGCGACACAACAACACGATTTATAAGCATAAAAAAAGCGCCAAACGGCGCTTTTTTTAATTCGAACAAAGACTGGAATTAAAGGCCAGCAGCGGCGCGAAGTGCGTCAGCTTTATCTGTGCGTTCCCATGGGAATTCATCGCGACCAAAGTGACCATAAGCCGCCGTTGGTTGATAAATAGGACGCTCAAGATCAAGCATTTGAATTAAGCCGTAAGGGCGTAAGTCAAAATGTTCACGAATAAGTTCGATTAAACGTGATTCTTCAAGCTTACTTGTACCAAACGTTTCAACACTGATTGACGTAGGCTCTGCAACACCAATAGCGTAAGACACTTGTAGCTCACACTTATCAGCAAGACCAGCCGCTACTACGTTCTTAGCAACGTAACGTGCAGCGTATGCAGCTGAACGGTCAACTTTTGATGGATCTTTACCAGAGAATGCACCACCACCATGGCGTGCCATGCCGCCATAAGTATCAACGATGATTTTACGGCCAGTTAAACCACAGTCACCCATAGGTCCACCAATTACAAAACGGCCAGTCGGGTTGATAAAGAACTTAGTTGCGCTAGTAATTAACTCAGCAGGTAGTACCGGCTTGATAATAGTTTCCATCACCGCTTCTACTAAATCTTTTTGTGAAATGTCTTCACTGTGCTGAGTAGAGAGTACCACAGCATCAATGCCTACTGGCTTGCCGTTTTCGTATGCAAACGTAACCTGTGATTTTGCATCTGGACGTAACCAGTTTAGCTCGCCGCTTTTACGTACTTGTGCTTGGCGCTGTACTAAACGGTGAGAATAAGTGATTGGTGCAGGCATTAGCACTTCAGTTTCGTTACATGCGTAACCAAACATTAGGCCTTGGTCGCCAGCGCCTTGCTCTTCTGGGCTAGTACGGTCAACACCTTGGTTAATGTCAGGTGATTGCTTACCGATAGTGTTTAAAATTGCACATGAGTCTGCATCAAAACCCATGTCTGAATGCGTGTAGCCAATTTCACGCACTGTTTTACGGGTGATCTCTTCAATATCAACCCATGCGCTAGTAGTGATTTCACCACCAACCATCACCATACCGGTTTTTACGTAAGTTTCGCACGCAACACGGGCATGAGAGTCTTGCTCTAGGATAGCATCAAGTACCGCATCAGAGATTTGATCGGCGATTTTATCCGGATGACCTTCAGAAACAGATTCAGAAGTAAATAAATGTTTTGCCATTGTATTTCTGCTCACAAATATTGCGCTTCACAAACGTCGGTATTAGCGCTAAAAAATTAAGGGACGTATTTTATCTAAAACAAGGTTACTTGCATAGTTTTTTTACGCCTAGACGTCTAAATAAAATTACTAATAACATTTTGTTCTTAAAAAAAATTCATAATGCCTAATTTAATCAGGTTTTTAATTGCACACAGCCCCCACAATAAGTAAGAATGGGTGTTCTTGTTAAACACACAATAACCAGCGCAAATACAGTTAAAGGTAGGAGAATTCATGCCGTCTCGCAAAGAACTTGCAAATGCTATTCGCGTCTTATCAATGGACGCAGTACAACAGGCCAAATCTGGCCACCCTGGAGCCCCTATGGGCATGGCTGATATCGCAGAAGTACTATGGCGCGATTATCTAAATCACAATCCAACGAATCCAGAGTGGGTAGACAGAGATCGATTTATACTCTCAAACGGCCACGGTTCAATGCTTATTTATTCTCTTTTGCATTTAAGTGGTTATGATTTGCCTATTGAGGAAATTAAAAACTTCCGTCAAATGCATTCAAAAACACCAGGACACCCGGAGTATGGTTATGCACCCGGTATTGAGACTACTACGGGCCCATTAGGTCAAGGGATCACAAATGCGGTAGGTATGGCGATTGCTGAAAAAGCATTAGCGGCACAATTTAACCGTGAAGGTCACGATATCGTTGATCACTATACTTATACGTTCTTGGGCGATGGTTGCCTAATGGAAGGTATTTCTCACGAAGCGTGTTCACTTGCAGGTACATTAGGCCTTGGTAAGTTAGTTGCATTTTGGGATGACAACGGTATTTCAATCGATGGTGAAGTTGAAGGTTGGTTTAGCGATGATACACCAGCACGTTTTAAAGCCTACGGCTGGCATGTAATTAGTGGTGTAGATGGTCATGATTCAGACGCAATTCGCACCGCAATCGAAGAAGCACGCAGCATCACCGACAAACCAACACTAATTTGTTGTAAAACTGTGATTGGTTACGGTTCACCAAATAAATCGGGTAGCCATGATTGTCACGGCGCACCACTAGGTGAAGACGAAATTAAAGCTGCACGTGAGTTCCTTGGTTGGACCGGTGAAGCATTTGAAATCCCAGCTGATATTTATGCACAATGGGATGGCAAAGAAAAAGGTAAGCAACTAGAAGCTAATTGGGATGAAAAATTTGCCGCATACGCAGCTGCACACCCAGAACTAGCAGCAGAGTTCAAACGCCGTACAAGTGGTGAGCTACCAGCTGATTGGGCTGAAAAATCACAAGCGTATATTGAGCAACTTGACGCAAACCCAGCAAATCCAGCATCGCGTAAAGCATCACAAGATGCGCTCAATGCATTTGGTCCTTTATTACCTGAATTTATGGGCGGCTCTGCTGATTTAGCAGGTTCAAACCTAACAATTTGGAAAGGCTCTAAAGGCCTTGAGGCAAATGACGCTAGCGGTAACTACATCTATTACGGTGTACGTGAATTTGGTATGTCTGCGATTATGAATGGTATTGCACTGCATAAAGGTTTTATTCCTTACGGTGCGACTTTCTTAATGTTTATGGAATACGCACGTAACGCTGTACGTATGGCTGCATTAATGAAAGTGCCAAGCATTTTTGTATACACGCACGATTCAATTGGTTTAGGTGAAGATGGTCCAACTCACCAACCAGTAGAGCAAATTGCTAGCATGCGTTTAACGCCAAACCTAGTTAACTGGCGCCCGTGTGACCAAGTTGAATCTGCGATTGCTTGGCAACAAGCCATTGAACGTAAAGACGGCCCAACTTCACTTATCTTTACGCGTCAAGGTCTTGCTCAACAAACTCGTTCAGCGCAGCAATTAAGCGACGTGAAAAAAGGTGGTTATGTACTGAGCTGTGATGGCGAGCCAGAGCTTATCTTAATTGCCACAGGCTCAGAGGTGCAATTAGCGCAAGACTCAGCGGCTGAGCTACGTAAGCAAGGTAAAAAAGTACGCGTTGTATCAATGCCATCAACCGATGTGTTTGATGCACAAGACGCTGCATACAAAGAAAGCGTATTACCAGCAAGCGTTACACGCCGCGTAGCAGTCGAAGCAGGTATTGCTGATTACTGGTACAAATACGTAGGCCTAAACGGCGCTGTAGTAGGTATGACCACCTTTGGTGAGTCTGCACCTGCTAACGAGCTGTTTGAACACTTTGGCTTTACAGTAGAAAACATCGTAAACAAAGCAAACGACTTGTTTTAAGCTTTAACGATTAAAATTTAAAAGCCCGCACTGTACTAAACGCAGTGCGGGCTTTTTTATTGGTAGGTTGGGTAGAGCGTAGCGAAACCCAACAGCCAGAGCCCAGGCCAGAACCACAGCTGTCAGTCATAAGCCGTCAGTTTTTAATTTGAGGACAGTGCCAAGGAAAAATCGTAGGAGGGTGCTTTAGCCTCGATTTTTAGTGCCTTTTTTAGTCTTTTTAGGTTTCATTATAATCGTTCTGGGTAGTGGAATTACTGCTAATGTGAGACAAGGCAGTTATGATTGAATCTGTTTATTAAAAGATAACTGGGGATTTAATCACTTATTTAACCTTTAAATCTCGACGCGCTAGAGCACGACCTGCACTGTTAGCCCGAAGCCCGAAGCCCGAAGCCCGAAATCAAATGAACTTTTTTCACATCACTGCACTTGCAAGCCTTAGACGTATCAGGCACTGTGTCATTAATTAAAATTATAAACTTAAATAAACAGGAGTGAGGATGTCTCAGTTTGATAATGTAAGTGTTGTTAAAACAGCAAACGTGTACTTTGACGGTAAAGTTTCAAGCCGTACGGTAATTTTTGCAGATGGCAGCACCAAAACATTAGGCTTTATGCAAGCGGGTGAGTTTGAATTCGCCACTAGCAAAAAAGAATTAATGGAACTCAATGGCGGTCAGTGGCAAGTTTTACTACCAGGCGAGAGTGAATGGAAAACAATGTCAGCAGGTGAGTCATTTAACGTTGATGCGAACGTTACTTTCCAAGTAAAAGTGGCTGATTTTGCCGATTACTGTTGTTCGTACACTTAATATACAAAATCAACAATCGCGCTGAAAGCCCCGCATCATGCGGGGTTTTGCATATTTAATGCCCTCGGATTGATCTTAATCACCTTTAATAACAAATAAATGTCATATTTCTGAGTTTTCTGCTTGTGTTAATTCAAATAGCCCCCAATACTAGGGTTGAGGTAACAAAAAAAAGGATACCCTATGAAAATTAATCTTTCTGGTCACCATGTTGACGTTACTGACTCTATTAGAGAACACATCAACGAAAAGTTTTCAAAAATTGCGAGCCATTTTCCATCTCTGATCGCACTCGATATTATTCTTTCAAAAGAGCATCATAAGCTCCAAGCCGAAATTAGCACCATTTATGAAGGCGCGCGTTTATCAGTAAAAGGTGAAGATGAAGTTCTTTATCCTGCAATTAAAAACGCGGCTAAAAAACTCGATGCGGCACTAAAACATCGTAAAGGACAAATTAAAGCGAACCTACACGAAAAACCAGTGAGCACCACACCTGAAATTGCCCACGAAAAAGTTCAAGAAATGGACTTGCGTTAAAAATAAAGGCGCTAGGTTCTAGGTAACTAGAATCTAGCGAACTGTTTAATCTTCCACTAATTTTCTCACTTTCAATCCTCAGTAAAACGCTGTAACTTGCTTATTAATAAAAACAATATAGTAAGCACACACATGCAATCAGCAGTATCAACTTGGCAAACCCGTTTAAACGCACTAGGCCCTGGCATTTTAATGGCTACAGCGGCAATTGGCGGCTCTCATTTAGTGGCATCAACCCAAGCAGGTGCAATCTTTGGTTGGCAGCTTTTTTGGCTAATTGTGGTGGTAAATATTCTTAAATATCCGTTTTTTCGTTTTGGCATAGAGTACACGCTAGCCACTGAAAAAAGTTTAGTTGAAGGCTATCAAAGCAAAGGTCCGTGGTTTTTTAACAGTTTTATTGGTTTGAATATAATTGCTGCGGTGGTGAATACCGCGGGGGTTTTATTGTTAACAGCAAGCTTACTGCATTATGCTTTGCCAGTGAGTATTTCTGTGACGCTATTATGTTGGTTAATACTAACCGTGTGTTTAGTTATTTTATTACTTGGCCATTTTAAAGCGCTCGATAATGTCGCAAAGGCTATTATGGGCTTACTCACCCTTGCTACTGTTATTGCCCTTATAATTGCATTTAGTAATGGGCCAATGGCACCTGTAGGCTATGTTGGCCCCTCACCGTATGAGCTTGCTATGCTGGGTTTTATGGTCGCACTTATGGGCTGGATGCCTGCTCCCATTGAAATTTCAGCTTTAAGCTCGCTATGGCTAAAAGAAAAACAAAGCCAACAAACGGTAACACGAGCGCAAGGTTTGTTTGATTTTAATTTAGGTTATTGGTTAACCGCAGGGCTGGCATTAGTATTCTTTTCACTCGGTGTGTTAGTGCAATACGGACAAAGCGCAACTATAGAGCTAGGCGGCGTGGCGTTTGCAAAACAGCTGATTGATATGTACGCCTTCACAATCGGCGAGTGGGCAAGGCCACTAGTATCGATTATCGCCTTTTTATGTATGTTTGGTACTACTTTAACTGTGCTAGACGGTTATGCGCGTACGCTTAACGAATCGCACAAACTGCTTGGCTTTAAGCAATCTAAACACAGTTTAAACATCTGGCTAATACTGCAATCACTCGCTGGCATTGCGGTGATTTTGTTTTTTAAATCAGCCCTCGGCCCTATGCTCACCTTTGCCATGACACTTGCATTTGTCACCACCCCGGTATTTGCATGGCTAAACTTCAGCCTAGTGCGCTCAGAGCCCAGTATTCAGAACTCTAAACTAGTACGTACTTTAAGTTGGATTGGCTTCTTTTATCTAGTAGGCTTTGCGCTGGTGTTTTTGGTTTGGAAAATAATGTAGGTTGGTTTGAGAGAATCTAATACTTTTCTTATTAAAGGGTGTTACATGAAAAAAAGGATGATTTTTTTACTAGCATTACCACTTGCTCCAGTTGTAATTCTCATAACTTTGTACGACATTGGACCAGGTATTTCTATTGTAGAAAACCCATCATCATGGGGAAGCTTTGGAAGTTTCTTTGGTGGTGTACTTGGACCTCTATTGGCATATTTTTCACTAATAGGAGTTGGCTTCACACTTTCTGAACAATCTAGAAGTAACAAAATATCTGATAAATCGAGGAAAGATAGTTTAGAATTAAGCTTACAGGTTGAAAATATGAAATCAGCTAGACTGAAAGATACTCAGATGTATGATGATCAGAATCAAGCTTTTAATTTAGCACTTAAAGAGTTTGATTTCATAAATGAGGCAGGTAACTCCGCATTCCAAAGTATTTCCCAAAATCATATATTAGGTGCAGAAAATGATAGGTTTCTTTGGCAGCTAGATAGTTTCTCTAGTGTTTTTTCCAGTATAACTATCCTTATATATTGTAAGAAAAAGTTAGAAGTATTAATGGGCTATAAAGAAAAGGTTATTGCGCAAATGAAACTTTATAAGCATAATTTAGAAGTGAAGTCTATTCAGAAAACTTTACACTACAATAATTGTGTTGAAACTATAGCTGAGCTTAATAGGTTAATAAAAAAGTTTGAAGGTCTGTAAGTATCTAAAGTTGATTAGCATTAAAGTTAGTTGCGCGATATAAAATCGCGCCTTCAATTTTGACTGCTGACTTTTTAACTCAACCCCCTAATCGCATTACTAATGCCATCCAAGCTCAATGGGTACATGCGGTTATTCATTAGCTGCTTTATAAAATCAATTGATTGATAGTAACGCCAGTGTTCAACGGGTTGTGGGTTGAGCCACGCGACTTTATCAAAGTGGTTGGTGATACGGTTTAACCAAGCACTGCCGGGCTCTTCGTTGTAGTGCTCTACAGAGCCGCCGGGGTAGGCGATTTCATAGGGGCCCATAGTGGCGTCGCCAACAAATATTACTTTATAGTCGCTGGTGAACTTATTGATCAGCGTCATGGTGTCGATGACGTTTGAGTGGCGGCGTTGGTTATCTTGCCAAACATGCTCGTATAAACAGTTATGAAAGTAGTAAAACTCTAAGTGTTTAAATTCGCTATGGGCGGCGCTAAATAATTCTTCGCAGGTGTGAATGTAATCATCCATTGAGCCACCAATATCAAACAACATGAGTACTTTTACCGCGTTATGGCGCTCTGGTGCCATTTTTACATCCAGCATACCGCCTTGTTTGGCGGTCGCGCGAATGGTCTCGTTTAAATCTAACGTGTCACTTGCGCCAGTGCGGGCAAACTTACGTAGCTTTTTAAGGGCGAGTTTTATGGTACGTGAGCCTATTTCACGATCTGAATCTAAGTTACGGTATTCACGCTTATCCCATACTTTTACCGCGCGGCGGTTACGGTTACCGTCTTGACCGATGCGCACGCCCTCAGGGTTATAACCATACGCGCCAAAAGGTGATGTACCACCGGTGCCAACCCATTTATTGCCGCCAGCATGGCGTTTTTGTTGTTCTTCTAGGCGCTCTTTCAGGGTTTTCATTAGTTCATCAAGGCCGCCCATGGCTTTAAGCTGGGCTTTTTCTTCATCGCTTAGGTGTTTTTCAAACTCTTTGCGTAGCCACTCATTGGGTAAGTCATGTTGCTGTTTTAAGCTCTCAAGTAAGTCGAGATCGGCAATGCCGCTAAAGTAATCAGCAAAGGCTTTATCAAAACGGTCGAAGTGGGTTTCGTCTTTAACCATAATGGTACGGGCTAAATAATAAAAGCCGTCAACATCGGCAAATACCGCGCCTTTTTTTAGTGCGTTGATTAAATCAAGCAGCTCGCGCATGCTCACAGGTAAGCGGTATTCACGTAATTTGAAGAAAAACGCAATCAACATCTTAACGGCGGCTCATAAAGGCAAGTTTTTCGATTAGGCTGATGTCTTGCTCGTTCTTTAAAAGCGCACCAAACATAGGCATTAGGCCGCCTTTTTGAGTTTTATCGTGCAGCGTTTTTGCGTCGATGTCTTCAGCCATTAATAATTTAAGCCAATCGAGTAGTTCGCTGGTGGAAGGTTTTTTCTTAATGCCGTTAACTTCGCGTAGGCCAAAAAATACTTCAAGCGCTTGGCGTACTAAATCTTGCTTAACGTGAGGGTGATGTACGTCGACAATTTGCTGCATTTCGTCACTTGATGGAAAGTCAATGTAATGGAAAAAGCAGCGGCGTAAAAATGCATCTGGCAGTTCTTTTTCGTTGTTTGATGTGATGATCACAATAGGGCGCTGTTTAGCAACTACGCGCTCGCCGGTTTCATAAACATGAAACTCCATTTTATCCAGCTCAAGCAATAGGTCGTTCGGGAATTCGATGTCGGCTTTGTCGATTTCATCAATCAACAATACCGGGCGTTTATTATTCTCTTCGCCGTAGGTAAAGGCTTGCCAAAGCTTACCTTTAACAATGTAATTGCCGATGTCGTGCACACGCTCATCACCGAGTTGGCTATCACGTAGACGTGACACCGCATCGTACTCGTATAAGCCTTGCTGTGCTTTGGTGGTCGATTTGATATGCCACTGTATCAGTGTGGTGTCTAAACTTTTCGCCAGCTCTTCGGCCAACATGGTTTTACCTGTGCCAGGTTCGCCTTTTATTAGCAATGGCTTTTCAAGCAAAATTGCCGCATTAACCGCTTGTTTTAACGAATTACTTGCGATGTAGTTATCTGTAGAATTAAATTGCACGGTAATACCTTATCTGGTCTGAGCAGTAATGATTTTAATCATGATGCCATAACTATTCGGCATCGCCAAGGTAAGCAAAGCGGGGGATAGTTTGGCCGTTTTTTTCAACGGTTTCTAAAAACATACTCAATGGACGCGCCCAAATGCCAAATTCGCCATAGAGGGCTTGGTAAATAACCAGTTGTTCTTGCGTCTCGCTGTGGGTGGCAACATGGAGCACTTTATATTGCGGACCTTTGTAGTGTTGGTATAAGCCTGATTTGAGGGAAAGTGGTTTTATTGCTGTAGTCATGTTTTGATCTCTTGTATAATTTGCGCTTGCACTTTTAATGCTAACTAATTTGCCACTATTATGAACTATATACCGTTAGATGATTACAAAAAAGCGTGGGTTTTTCGCCACCAAGATGCGCCTGTCTCAGAGCAAGATCTTGATTTAATTAAACCCATGAGCCATGAACGTGCCGCTGTACTTTGGAGCACTATGGTGAGCCGAGAGCACGACCACCCAGACTTTTTTGATAAAACAGATTGGTGTGGTAAAGACGAAAGCTTTACACAAACTGTGCACTGGGAAGCAGCCTGGGAAGAGGGGGCTGAGCTACCACCTGAAGAAATTTTGGCGCACTTAGATTGGCAGGCAAATACAACTGTGTATTTTTGTATGGCGCGAGATAACATTATTGAAACCAGTTTTGCGGTATTTAAACGTAACTGGCAGAACTTTATGTTTTTAGCAGACGGCAGTTTATTACTTGGTAAAAAACGTGATGCTGTTGTGCAGTTTTTAGAAAACGGTGATGCAAAGCTGGGTAATAAGCCTGCTTAGACGCTTAAAAAGCGGTCAATACTATGCTATAAAATAAACACCTAGGTGTATTGAGTAGAAGCGTTGACTGCGAGTAACCCTGATCAACAAGTTGATATTTGGCAATCTGATGCACAACGTGTGTTGTATGCTCAACTATGCAATGCGTTTTATGCTCGTGAAATAACTCGATTAGTTAGCGAACCTAGTGAACAGCGCCTACGCGCGATATTAAAAAGTTTACCTTACTATATTGAACGTGCAGCCACTCGTGTGGTGAATGGCCAGGTCCCTTTTGTGCTTGATCCACAAAATGGTAGTTGGTTAGATAAACAAAAGGCTAAACCACCTAGCCAAGATGATCTTGCCGATTTTTATTCCCGCTATAAAAAATTAGGCTTAATTGTGCCGTTATTACTCGATAACGCCAATCAAACTCGGGTAGCAATAGACAGTATCGACCAAGTAAGCGACAATAAACTTCATTGTAATGAACATGGTTGGTTTGATTGCCAAGGTAGGTCGCTTGAAGGGCAAACTGCGTTACTATTAAAACCAACAAAAGCAACGATGAGCGCTGCTTGTTGTGGCCACCAGTGGCGTTTTAATAAGCGATGCGCTCCGCGTGTGTTGTCGTTGAGAGAAATGCTGCTAGCTAGTAATATTAACTGGCGTAATTTAAAGCGCACTCATGTTCAGTAAAACTTAACATCAGTTGTCTTCTAATGTGTATTTTTAACTTAAACTGATAAAGCAACAACCAAGGAGTGTTTAATGCGGCTGTTTCAATTTGCGCTACTTTGTTTAGCGTTGTTTGTACAATACCGATTGTGGTTTGGTCACAATGGTGTGCAAGATTATAGTCGATTAAAATCAGCGGTTACTTCCCACCAAGACACTAATGCCAACTTAATAAAGCGTAATAAAGTACTTAAAGCTGATATTGAAGACTTAAAGTTAGGTCAAGAAGGCGTTGAAGAGCGCGCTCGTAACGAATTAGGAATGATCAAGCCAGGTGAGACATTTATACGTGTGTTACCTGGACAACAACTCAATGAAAAATAAACATACAATCGCTGCTATTGTCCCTGCCGCTGGTGTAGGTAGTCGGATGAAACATAGCGCGCCAAAACAATACATAACTCTGGCCGGGAAAACTATTTTAGAGCATACATTAGCTAAGTTGGCTAAGCTTTCACAGCTCGATAAAATAATTGTGGTGGTCAGTGATGATGACCCCTTTTACGAACAGATACCCCAGATGGACAAGCGAATCGTTCGAGCCTGTGGTGGTAAAGAGCGTGCTGATTCAGTACTAAATGGGTTATTAACCTTGCATGCTGATCCACCTGATTGGGTGTTAGTGCATGATGCTGCTAGACCGTTAGTTAATACAACTGATATCGAACACTTAATACTGCAATGCCTAAGCGCTGATGAAGGTGGCATTTTAGCGACTAAGGTCAAAGACACAATAAAGCGTGGTGATACCCACAGTGAACAAACGGTGCCACGAGATGACTTATGGCAGGCATTGACGCCACAATTTTTTAAATACACAGATTTAACGAACGCACTACAAGGTGCATTGGCACAGCAAGTAGCAATCACCGATGAAGCATCAGCTATTGAGTGGACGAAAAAACCAGTCAAGTTAGTGCCTGGGCGCAGCGATAATATAAAAATAACCACACCAGAAGATTTAGATTTAGCCCACTTTTTACTCCAAAAACAACACAGCGAGAACGCATCATGATTAGAATTGGCCATGGCTTTGATGTTCATAAATTTGGCGGCGAAGGCCCGTTAACTATTTGTGGTGAAAAAATAGCTTACCCACAAGGTTTTTTAGCCCATTCCGATGGTGATGTGGCAATTCATGCATTGTGTGATGCGATTTTAGGTTCGCTTGCGATGGGGGATATTGGTAAACACTTTCCTGATACTGCCAGCGAATATGAAAATATCGACAGCCGTATTTTATTACGCCATGTAGTTGATTTAGCTAAGCAGCAAGGCTACGTACTCGGTAATGCAGATGTCACTATTGTGGCTCAAGCACCAAAAATGTTGCCTCATATACAGGCTATGCGTGAAAACTTAGCCGCCGATTTAAAGGCCGAGCTGAGCCAAGTGAATGTAAAAGCAACTACTACGGAAAAGCTGGGTTTTGAAGGACGTAAAGAAGGTATTTCAAGCCATGCAGTAGTGATCATGAGTAAGCTCTCAGTATGAGTGAATTAAACTATTTGTATGGTAAGCCTTTATCTCAAGCGGACTTTAAAACCTCGGCTGAAGACTTCATGGTTGATGAAGACCTTGGCATTGAATTTACTGGCAGTGGTGAACATGTGTGTTTGCAAGTCGTAAAAAAAGGCGAAAACACCCAATATGTTGCTAAGTTACTGGCGCAAAAAGCGGGGATTTCACCACGGGATGTCAGTTATGCGGGTATGAAAGATCGCCACGGCGTATGTAGCCAATGGTTTAGCGTGCCAGTGCCAATAAAAAAAGAGATTGATTTTACTGAGCTTAATAGTGACTCGGTATTTATAGTTTCTCAGCAACGACACAATCGTAAACTGCGTACGGGATGCCATAGGGGTAATAAATTTACAATTACGCTGCGCAATGTCACACAGCCGTTAGATATTCTTTGTAGAATTAATGCCGTTCGTGCCGGCGTACCTAACTATTTTGGTGAGCAGCGCTTTGGTCATGGCGGGCATAACCTTGATATGGCAAAGCGAATGTTCGCTGGCGAGCGTATTCGTGATAAAAAATTACGTGGCTTGGTTATTTCAGCGGCACGCTCCTATGTGTTTAATCAAATTGTTAACTTACGTGTTGCCGAGCACGGTTTGGCTAAAACCATGCACCGTGAAGTATTTATGCTCAGCGGTAGTAATGCCTTTTTTGAAGACGCCATTAGCGATGAAAATATTGCTCGGCTTGCCTCTGGCGACATTATGATGTCGGCACCTATGGTAGGTAAAAGCGAAAAAGGCTTAACAGAGCAAGAGAAAGAATGGCTAGAACCATACCAAGAATGGTGTGAAGGGCTTGGTGAGCTGGGCCTTAAAAACGAACGCAGAATGTTACGCTTAATACCACAAGATTTAGCGGTAGAAACAATTGATGAAACCACGATAAAATTAAGCTTTGGTTTGCCTAAAGGCACCTTTGCTACAGCACTACTTCGTGAGTTGGTGGATTACACCGATGCGAGCCCCAAATTACACAAAGAAAAGGACGCGTAAATGAAAATTTTATTGAGTAATGATGATGGTGTAAACGCGAAAGGAATTGCCGTACTTTATCAAGCTTTGACACAAATTGCTGATGTCACTTTGGTGGCACCTGATCGTAATTGCAGTGGCGCAAGTAATTCTTTAACGCTGATGAACCCTTTGCGTGCGACCAAGCTTGAAAATGGTTTTATATCAGTAAACGGCACACCAACAGATTGTGTGCATTTAGGTGTTAATGAGTTGCTAGATGAAAAGCCAGACTTAGTTGTTGCGGGTATTAACCATGGCGCTAATTTAGGTGATGACACGCTTTATTCTGGCACTGTTGCTGCTGCCACCGAAGGTCGTCATTTAGGCTTGCCTGCTGTGGCTGTATCCTTATGCTCAAAAGAAGGTAACTACTTTGAAACCGCGGCTGCGGTGGCTGTTAGTATTATCAAAGAGCTCACTTCGCATCCATTACCAAAAGATCAAATTATAAATATTAATGTACCAGATATTCCATTGAGTGAACTAAAAGGTGTTCAGGTAACCCGCTTAGGTGCTCGCCACAAAGCTGAAACCATGACCAAGCAACAAGACCCATGGGGCCGCGATATATTCTGGTATGGCACCTTAGGTGCAGAAAGTGATGCCAGCAATGGCACAGATTTTTATGCCATTAATAATGGGTATGCATCAGTTACACCTTTAAGTGTTGATATGACCGCGAAAGAAAGCATACAAGCGGTTGGCGATTGGCTTAAAACAATGGAGATCAATGGTGCTGTCTAATTATACTCGCAGTGCGCAGGCTCTGGCTGATTTATTAGCGCGAGAAGGCGTTGAGGATAGGCAGGTTCTCGATGCGATTGCTGCTATTCCTAGACATATATTCATCGACGATGTACTAAAGCACAAAGCTTATCAAAATACAGCATTACCAATAGGGCAAGGACAGACTATTTCACAGCCTTATATAGTTGCCCGCATGACAGAATTACTGCGCTTGGCTGGGGTTCGTGATAAAGTTCTTGAAATTGGTACTGGGTCGGGTTATCAAACTGCAGTACTGGCAAAAACCTTTACCAAAGTATGTTCAGTTGAACGTATAAAGGCGCTGCAATGGCAAGCCAAACGGCGATTACATAACCTTGATTTGTACAACGTAGCAATGAAACACGGAGATGGCTGGCAAGGCTGGCAATCACAAGCCCCGTTTCAAGGGATTATTGTTACAGCTGCAGCATCGCAAGTTCCCCAAGCATTACTTGACCAACTCGCCGATGGGGGAGTAATGATTGCACCAATTGGCAACGAAGAACAACAACTGGTAATGGTTGTTAGAAAAGATAATAAATTTACCCAACATGTAATTGCACCAGTGAGATTTGTTCCACTTGTCCCTGGTGATATTGAATAGGAAGTCACTTTGAAATTGTTTACTAAGTTATACGATATGGCGTTAGTGTGGGCAAAACATCGCCATGCAGAGCGTTATTTAGCCGGAATGAGTTTTGCTGAATCTGTTTTTTTCCCGGTTCCGCCTGATGTAATGTTAGCACCTATGGCACTTGCGCAACCTAGCAAAGCTTGGCGTTTTGCCAGTTTTACTACGATTGCATCTGTGATTGGTGGTGTTTTAGGTTATTTGTTGGGGTTTTGGTTATTTGAACCTGTGGTTGAACCGCTTATTAGCCAAATGGGTTGGCAAGACAAATTTAATATCGCTCTTGAGTGGTTTAAAAGCTACGGCGTTTGGGTGGTTTTTTTAGCTGGTTTCTCACCCATTCCTTATAAAGTATTCACTATAGGTGCAGGGCTTTTACATATGGCCTTTTTACCTTTTTTACTCGCTTCAGCGGTTGGCAGAGGCGCGAGGTTCTTTTTGGTCGCAGCGCTAATGAAGTGGGGCGGTGTGAAAATGGAGCAAAAATTACGTCAATACGTTGAAGCACTTGGCTGGGGCTTAGTCATTTTAATCGTCATTGCTTACTTTTTATTACGTTAACCGCTAAAAGTTACAACTTTTGAAATTAAGGGTAAAGCACCATGAATAAACAATATGTGCTCTATGTTACTTTATTTATGAGTGTTTTGCTCAGCGCTTGCTCTTCCCGCCAAGCCCCTGCACCTGTTAGTAGCTTGGATACAAGTGTTAAACCATACACCAGCAGAATAAATATAAATGGGGACAAGTACACCGTTAAAAAGGGAGATACGCTTTACTCTATAGCATTTAGTGCCCGCCAAGATTTTCGAACATTAGCAAAAAATAATGCTATACCAGCCCCTTACATTATTCATCCTGGTCAAGTGATCTCTTTTATTCGTGTTACAGAAAAAAATAAAAAGCAGGAAAAATATACGAATTCGAGCAGAAAGTCTACAAAATTAAAACTAAAAAATAACAAAAAATTAAAAAAAGAGCTTGATCAGCCAAAACAACGAGAGTATGTTCAAAAGCAAGCCAGTAAAAAAGTTAGTAATACTAGCCAGTTAAACCCAAGAAAGGTACGTTGGTCTTGGCCCGCTAAAGGTAAAGTAACACAACGTTTTTCGACTAGGGAAAATGGGTATAAAGGGCTACAAATTACTAACAAAAAAGGGTCGTCTGTTTTAGCAGCAGCACAAGGGACCGTGGTATATGCGGGTAACGCACTTCGAGGATATGGTAATTTAATCATTTTGAAACACAATGATGATTACCTTAGTGCCTATGCACACAATTCGAAGCTGTTAGTTAAAGAGAAACAGAATGTGAAAGCAGGGCAAAAAATAGCAGAGATTGGCAGTTCAGATTCTGATGTTACGGCATTGCGTTTTGAGATCCGTTATAGAGGAAAAGCTGTTAATCCCCAAAAATACTTGCCTTAGCTATCGGGTATTGACACCAGTGATTGAATAATCACTTATTTGCTTGAGGGTACGCTAATGGGTAACACAGCAAAAGTAGAAAAAACGAAGTCCGCGGCTGATGAAAAATTTGATGATGTAGTAGTTGAAGAAGCTACAGCATTATTAGAGGAAGTCGATAAAGAAGATGATATATTCGCTAAAGAGGAGGTAACCAAAAATTTAGACGCCACTCAATTGTATTTAGGTGAAATTGGATTCTCTCCTTTATTGAGTGCTGAAGAAGAAGTGTTTTTTGCCCGCAAAGCGTTAAAAGGCTGTGAAGCATCCCGCAAACGCATGATTGAAAGTAACCTACGTTTAGTTGTAAAAATTGCCCGTCGCTATAATAACCGTGGTCTTGCATTACTTGATTTAATTGAAGAAGGTAATTTAGGACTTATTCGTGCTGTTGAAAAGTTTGATCCCGAACGTGGCTTTAGATTCTCAACCTATGCTACTTGGTGGATCCGTCAAACTATTGAGCGTGCGATTATGAATCAAACGCGTACCATTCGATTACCTATCCATGTAGTGAAAGAGTTAAATGTATACCTACGTACAGCGAGAGAATTGACACAAAAACTTGATCATGAGCCAACCGCAGAAGAAATTGCAGAGTGTTTAGATAGACCGGTTGAAGACGTCACAAAAATGCTGCGCTTAAATGAAAAAATTACCTCAGTCGATACACCAATTGGTGGCGAAAACGATAAAGCATTACTTGATATTATCGCAGATGAAAAAGGTTTTAGCCCTGAAGGCGAAGTACAAAACAATGATATTAATAAGCATATTGTAGATTGGTTAGGTGAACTTAATCCTAAACAACGTGAAGTATTAGCTCGTCGCTTTGGTTTGCTTGGTTATGAGCCATCAACGCTGGAAGATGTAGGCCGTGAAATTGGCTTAACGCGTGAGCGAGTTCGCCAAATTCAAGTTGAAGCATTACGCCGACTTAAAGACATTTTGCAACATGAAGGGTTAAGTACAGATAGTTTATTTGAACAGTTTTCGTAACTATATAAATATTAATACATAAATTAAAAAACCGAAGCGATTATCGCTTCGGCTTTTTAATGTCTGCAATTATTACAACAGTGCTTTTAATTTATACAGTAAATCTTGCGCTTGGCGCGGGCTTAAATTATCTAAATCGATTTCAGCCAGCTGAGTTTCTACTTCACTCGGTTCGCTTTCAAATAATGATACTTGTTGCGTGTTTATATCTGCGGTAACAGGTTGATGGTTTTCGAGCATCTTTAGCTTTTGCTTAGCCTGTTTTATAACTGCTTTTGGCACACCAGCTAATGCCGCAACTTGTAAACCAAAGCTTTTACTCGCCGCGCCATCAAGTACAGTGTGCATAAACGCGATAGTGTCATTGTGCTCAATCGCATCTAAATGCACATTTACCAGCCCCGTTTGTTGCTCGGCTAGTTCGGTCAGTTCAAAGTAATGGGTGGCAAACAGTGTTTTTGCTGCAATTTTTGATGCTAAGTGATCAGCGGTTGCATAGGCGAGTGACAGACCATCATAAGTACTTGTACCACGGCCTATTTCATCCATTAATACCAGTGATTGCGTGGTTGCATTGTTTAGAATTGTTGCGGTTTCGGTCATCTCAACCATAAAAGTTGAGCGGCCAGAGGCTAAATCATCGCTGGCACCGATGCGAGTGAATATTCGGTCAATATTACCAATTTTCGCGCTATCTGCAGGCACAAAACTGCCAATATGAGCCATTAATACAATCAAGGCTGTTTGACGCATATAGGTTGATTTACCACCCATATTTGGCCCAGTAATAATCAACATTTTACGTTGATTGTTAAGTTCAACAGGGTTGGCAATGAATGGGTCTTTCATTACTTGTTCAACCACAGGGTGACGGCCTTGCTTAATGCTAATATCGTCGTTATCGCAAAGCTGTGGCTTTGCATAATTAAGAGCTATTGCACGCTCAGCTAAATTATTAAGTACGTCTAAATCAGCAAGGGCTGCAGCCATTGTTTGCAGCTGCTCTATGTGTGGGGCGATAAACTCGAACAATTGCTCATAGAGTTGCTTCTCCAGTGCGAGTGCCTTTGATTGGCTGCCAAGCACTTTGTCTTCATGCTCTTTTAGCTCTGGAATAATATAGCGCTCGTTATTTTTAAGCGTTTGGCGTCGAATATAATCTGCTGGCACTAAATGTGAGTTAGCACGGCTTACTTCTATAAAAAAGCCATGCACTTTGTTGTAGCCAATTTTAAGGGTACTAATGCCTGTACGTTCGCGCTCACGTAATTCTAATTGATCAAGCACATCAGTGGCACCTTGGCTGAGTGCACGCCATTCGTCGAGCTCACTGTTATAGCCTGGGGCAATTACGCCTCCGTCACGAATAAGCACAGGTGGGTTATCAATAACAGCACGTTCTAATAAATCTTGCAGTTCAGGTAAAGCTGCAGAGTCAGCAATAATTTGTGCAATGCGAGGGTCACTAGCGTCATTTAATAATGCATGCAGCGGGCTTAACGCTTGTAATGCACCGCGTAGGCGAGTTAGATCGCGAGGTCTTGCGGTCCATAATGCTAAGCGCGCTATAACACGTTCTATATCGCCTATTTGCTTAAGTGACTCGTGTAATTCACCACATAATTGCGCATCGATTATGGCACTAATAGCATTCAGGCGAGCATTAAGTTCGGGTTTTGAACGAATAGGAGTGTGAATGCGACGCTTTAGTAACCGTGACCCCATCGCTGTTGCGGTTTTATCAAGTACTTGAGCAAGGGTATTTTCGTACCCGCCAGATAGGTTGAGTGTGAGCTCTAAATTTTTTCGGGTGGCAGCATCTAAAATTACCGCATGTTCGTTATGTTCAAGGGTGATCGCACGAATATGAGGCAAGGCAATTCGTTGCGTGTCTTTAACGTATTGCATTAAGCATCCGGCGGCAATTAACGCCGCTTTGGCTTTATCAACCCCAAAGCCGACTAAATCTTTAGTGCCAAATTGATCGCATAAAAGATGCTGTGCAGTGTCTAGGTCAAATTCCCATTCAGGGCGGCGGCGAATGCCTTTAATATGCTCTATTAAATGTACGTTAGAAAAATCTTCACTATAGAGTAATTCTGCTGGTGCTAAACGTTGCAGTGTTGAGCTAAAAGCTTCATCGGTATTTACTTCAACAATATTAAAACGCCCAGAATTGATATCTAAATAGGCAATTCCGTATAAACCTTTTTTACTTTGCCATACACTGGTAAGTAAATTATCTTGACGCTCTTGTAGCAGGGCTTCATCAGAAATAGTTCCTGGCGTAACAATACGTACCACTTTGCGCTCTACAGGTCCTTTGCTGGTTGCAGGGTCGCCAACTTGTTCACAAATCGCTACAGATTCACCCATTTGTACTAATCGCGCCAAATAGTTTTCAACTGCATGATAAGGTACCCCAGCCATAGGGATAGGATCACCACCGGCTTTACCACGATGAGTTTGTGAGATATCTAAAAGCTGCGCGGCACGTTTTGCATCATCAAAAAAGAGTTCGTAGAAATCACCCATTCGATAGAACAATAAAATATCACGATGCTCAGATTTTATTTTTAGATACTGCTGCATCATCGGAGTTTGTTGACTTATTGTCTGTGGTGCATAAAGATCAAACGACATGTATTTACCCAAAGGCTGAATATGGAGTTACATCAAGAGATTAAAACACTTGCTGCGCAATTAGGCGCTATTTTAACGGATAAACGCTTATGGATCACTACCGCTGAGTCATGTACTGGTGGCGGGGTGAGTTATGCGCTTACCGACACACCCGGAAGCTCTGCTTATATTGACCGTGCGTTCGTTACTTATAGCAATCAAGCAAAACAAGATTTACTTAAAGTAACGGCTGCAACGCTTGCAGAATATGGCGCTGTGAGTGAGCAAACAGTGCTAGAGATGGCAGCGGGCGCATGTAAAGCCACCAATGCAGATATTAGTATTGCAGTTTCTGGCGTTGCTGGGCCTGGTGGCGGCACAAAAGAAAAGCCAGTTGGGCTTGTCTGGTTTTGCATTCAAATAGGTAATAAACAGTACCCAAGTCAGCAATTGTTTTTTGGTCATAGAGCCTGTGTTCGATCCCAAGCTATTGTTTATGCTTTAAAAGAAGTCATAGAGAAGATAAATTTATAAAATAAGCTTGATACTGTAATTTCATACAGTATACTTGTCTGCATTAGCCGGATTTGGAGAACAAAATGAACGATAACAAACAAAAAGCATTAGATGCAGCTTTATCTCAAATTGAGCGTCAATTTGGTAAAGGCTCAATCATGAAATTGGGTGACAATAAAGCACTAGACATTGAGGCTGTATCGACAGGTTCACTAGGTATCGATATTGCTTTAGGCATAGGTGGCTTACCTATGGGTCGTATTGTTGAAGTGTATGGCCCTGAATCATCAGGTAAAACAACTTTAACGCTACAAGTTATCGCTCAAGCACAAAAAGAAGGCAAAACCTGTGCATTCGTAGATGCTGAGCACGCACTTGATCCAGTTTACGCGCAAAAGTTAGGCGTAAATATTGATGATTTACTAGTGTCTCAACCAGATACGGGTGAGCAAGCGCTAGAGATTTGTGACATGTTAGTACGCTCAAGTGCTGTTGATGTTGTGATTGTCGATTCAGTAGCAGCCCTAACACCAAAAGCTGAAATTGAAGGCGACATGGGTGATTCACACATGGGCTTACAAGCTCGCTTAATGTCACAAGCATTACGTAAGCTAACGGGTAACATTAAACGCTCAAACACATTATGTATTTTCATCAACCAAATACGTATGAAAATTGGTGTTATGTTTGGTAACCCTGAAACAACAACCGGTGGTAATGCACTTAAGTTTTACGCTTCAGTTCGTTTAGATATTCGTCGTATTGGTTCTGTGAAAGAAGGCGATGAAGTTGTTGGTAACGAAACTCGCGTAAAAGTGGTTAAAAACAAAGTTGCACCACCATTTAAACAAGCTGAATTCATCATTATGTATGGTGAAGGTATTTCTAAGCATGGCGAACTTATTGATTTGGGTGTTAAGCACAAAATTGTTGAAAAAGCCGGTGCATGGTACAGCTACAATGGCAGCAAAGTAGGGCAAGGTAAATCTAACTCAATTAAGTTCTTAAAAGAGAACCCAGAGATTTCAGACGAAATTGAAGGTAAATTGCGCGATATGCTTTTGCTTAAAGCTGAAATTAAACCGGAAGACGGTGAAGACTCGGGCTTAATTGCAGAAGATGAGTTATAAAAATTAAAGAGTAAGCGCGATTTGACCCGCACTTAACAATTAAAAAAGCCGCTAAATAATTAAATTTAGCGGCTTTTTTGTATTTATACTTTATTAGCAAGTTAGCAAGTTAGCAAGTTAGCAAGTTAGCAAGTTAGCAAGTTAGGGCTAAAATGCATACTTAACAGAGAACTGCAAGCGATCCATATCACCATCATTGCCACTTTCGAGTTCACGTTCAGCGTGTTTAAATTCAGCACCAAAGGTTAGTTTTTTAACGGGTGAGTAGAGAATATTAGCGCTGTAGCTTTGGCTAGATTCAGTTGGGTCACCTGTAATTGTAAGTAAATCAATGTTATTGTCAGCTGAGAAGAATGAGTAGAGGAATGTTGAGCGCCATTGGTTATTCCAATTATGCTGATAAGCAACAAAACCTGAGGTTGAGTCAATGGCATCGAGTTCATCGCCATTTAATACGGCTCCATGGGCAACATTTAAACCGACGTAACGACCTAAGCCTTTGCCTTGGGTAAGCATAAATTTAAGGTTATCTTGACCAACTTTAACCATACCTGATGCACTAAGACCAATTGAGGTTTCATCAGCGTCAAGACCACCCACTTTATACGTAAGTTGCCGAGCAAGCGCTGCAACCACTAAGTTACCCCAATCTGCTTTATGCGTATAACGTGCTGTAAAATCCGGTAATGATGCATCATCGGTTACAGCCATACCATTTGAAGTTGTAATTGTACTTTCAGGGTTTTCTAGTGAGAAAGACCATGCACCGGTGGTGTATTTAACTTGTGCTTGGCGAACAAACACCGTGCCTTCAGCTGGACCTACAAAATCAAGTGTTTCAGGCAGTGCACCCACATTTTGGAAGTTTGACCATGTTTGACCAAATAACCATCCATCATAAGAAATAAAAGCGTGGCGAATACGTGGCGCGTATGAGTTAGAAACTCGTTCATTACCACCAGCAGCAGACGCTAAAAAATCTATTTCGATTTTACTGTTTATGGTTTTGCCGTTGTCTAAGAGTGTTGATGTGCCAAAATTAAAACGAGACTGGCGTGCGTGCATATCAAATACAGCATCAGAGTCGTCGTCGGTGCCAACTGTTAATGTACTTGGTACATAAAAGTCACGCCCTACATTTGTTCCAGCAGGAGCACCAGCTGAATAATCACTCCACATTGCATCAATTTTTACGTAACCGCCATAATTAACATCTGTGTCACCAATTGTGGCAGCTTGTGTTGTCGTGCTCAGTGCGCATAAAACAGCGGTTGCGGTGAGGGATCTTATTAGTGTTGTTTGTGTTGTCATGATTGGTTTCCTATTCGGTGCAGTTGTTATACTTCTACTAATGCCACTTTTGATGATGTACGCTTTTTACTCAATTACCTATTGGTCTATTAGACTAATGTTTGACAACAGTAGACTTGTAAAAACAAGGTTGTTAACCTTATGTTATTAAAAAGTTTAAAGCAGTAAACGCTAATTTTGCTCTAATTTAGGGCCAATAAAAATAGCATTACAACTAAGGTCTAATACTTTCATCAGCCATGCTGAGTGATCCTTGAGATAGGCCTTTGGCAAGTAATTACAAATGGAGACGACTATGTCACAAAGTATCTATCCAGTTCCTGCACATATCAAGAATGCAGCCTTAGTTGATAACGATAATTATAATACACTGTACAAGCAATCTATTGATGATCCAGAAAGTTTTTGGTCAGAGCATGGTAAACGCCTTGATTGGTCTACTCCTTATACTAAGGTAAAAAACACCTCATTTGATAAAGGGCATATCAATATTAAGTGGTATGAAGATGGCGAACTGAACGCTTCTTATAACTGTATTGACCGTCACCTTGCAACCAAAGCAGATAAAACAGCATTGATTTGGGAAGGTGATAACCCAGAACAAAGTGAACATATTAGCTATCAGAAATTGCATGATGAAGTGGCTAAATTTGCAAATGGTCTTAAAAAATTAGGTGTAGAAAAAGGTGATCGTATTGCGATTTATATGCCTATGTCGCCACAAGCCGTTTATGCCATGCAAGCATGCGCACGTTTAGGTGCAATTCACTCAGTGGTATTTGGTGGCTTTTCGCCATCAGCGATTGCTGATCGTATTAAGGACTCTGGCGCTAAAGTTGTTATTACCTCTGATGAAGGGCGACGCGCAGGTAACACAGTACCATTAAAAGCCAACGTTGATGAAGCGGTTGCACAAGAGTCTGTAACGACTATTGAACATGTTGTTGTTCATCAGCTTACAGGCGGAGAAGTCGATTGGAATGAGCACGATGTTTGGTGGCACGATTTAGTTGCTGATGTGCCAGCACAGTGTGACCCAGAGCCAATGAATGCAGAAGACCCACTATTTATTCTGTATACATCTGGCTCAACAGGTCAACCTAAAGGTGTTGTACACACAACTGGTGGTTACCTTGTTTACGCATCAATGACCCATGAATACGTATTTGACCTGAAAGAAGATGATGTTTTTTGGTGTAGTGCTGATGTTGGTTGGATCACAGGTCATAGTTATATTGCTTATGGGCCATTAGTAAATGGTTGTACACAAGTGTTATTTGAAGGTGTTCCAACGTATCCTACAGCAGGACGTATGGGTGAAGTAGTTGATAAGCATGGTGTAACTATTCTTTATACTGCACCTACGGCTATTCGTGCACTTATGGCCAAAGGCGACGAACCAACGTCTACATCTAACCGTGATAGCCTTCGTATTTTAGGCTCGGTGGGTGAACCAATAAATCCAGAAGCATGGTCGTGGTATTACGAAAATATAGGTAAGAGTAACTGTCCGATTGTGGACACTTGGTGGCAAACAGAAACTGGCGGTATAATGATCACGCCACTACCAGGTGCTACTGATATGAAACCAGGCTCAGCGACTCGCCCGTTTTTTGGTATTGCTCCAGCACTATTTGATGCTGAAGGTAATACATTAGAGGGTGCTGTAGATGGTAACTTAGTCATTTTAGACAGCTGGCCATCACAAGCGCGTACTGTTTATGGTGATCATGAACGTTTTGAACAAACTTATTTCTCAGCATACCCAGGTGTTTATTTTACAGGCGATGGTTGTCGTCGTGATGAAGACGGCTACTATTGGATAACCGGGCGTGTCGATGATGTACTCAATGTATCAGGGCATCGTTTAGGTACCGCTGAAATAGAAAGTGCCCTTGTTGCTCATGAGGCTGTAGCAGAAGCCGCTGTTGTTGGCTTCCCTCATGACATTAAAGGTCAAGGTATTTATGTTTACATTACGCCAAATGAAGGGATAACAGTCAGTGACGAGCTCACTAAAGAGGTACGTAACTGGGTTCGTAAAGAGCTAAGCCCAATAGCTTCACCAGATATGATTCAATGGTCACCAGGTTTACCAAAAACTCGTTCTGGTAAGATTATGCGTCGCATTTTACGTAAAATCGCAGCAAATGAGCACCAACAACTAGGTGACACCTCAACGCTTGCAGATCCTAGCGTGGTTGATGAGTTAATCGAGAACCGATTAAATCGTTAAATATGCGTTAAAAACTTGATTAGAAGTTGATTCTAAACGTAGTATATCGGCTGTCAGCTATTCGATAGGTGACAGCCGAATTTATTAGGAGTGAACCATGAGTCAGTTTTTAATAGCGGATGACCACCCGTTATTTCGTGAAGCACTAAAAGGGGCGTTAAGTAGCAAATTTGCTGATTTAGAAGTTTTTGAATCAGAAGATTTTGATACCACACTAAAAGTGCTCAACGAACAAGAAGATCTAGACATCTTACTACTAGACCTACACATGCCAGGCAGTGGCGATTTATACGGCCTTATTCGTATCCGTGAAGACTACCCAAGTTTACCTATTGCGGTGGTTTCAGGTAGTGAAGATATCAATATTGTTTCCAAAGTAATGAGCTATGGTGCGATGGGATTTATTCCTAAGTCATCGTCGTCAGAAGACATTGCCCTGGCAATAAATCAAATACTTGATGGCGATGTATGGCTCCCTGTTGAGCTTAAAGACAAAGTCGAGACCATAAAAGGCGAAGATAAAGAAATCGCCGCACAAGTGGCATCTTTGACGCCACAACAATATAAAGTATTACAATACTTACATGAAGGCTTACTCAATAAGCAAATAGCTTACGAGTTACATATTTCTGAGGCAACAGTAAAAGCACACATTACAGCAATATTTAGAAAACTAGGCGTATATAATCGTACTCAAGCTGTACTCATTGCAGCAAAATTACAACTAGAACCGATTGAGTCAGCGTCTTAACCTTCAAAAATAAAGAGGCAAATAGCCTCTTCATTTCTAGATCAAATCTATCACCTAGCTAAACACGACAGTTTTATTACCGTTGATAAATAACTTATGTTCAGACGCTAATTGCAGTGCTTTACAAAACACTGTTTTTTCAACATCTTTCCCCATTTTAGCCATCATTTCTGCGGTATTGGCATGATTAACATGGGTCACGTCCTGCATGATAATTGGCCCTTCATCGAGCTCATTATTAACAAAATGTGCCGTTGCACCAATGATTTTTACACCTCGTTCAAATGCTTGGTGATATGGCTTTGCCCCAATAAACGCCGGTAAAAATGAGTGGTGAATATTAATAATTTTACCATCAAAGCGGGCGACAAACTCTGGGCTCAAAATACGCATATATTTAGCAAGGCCAATAATATCAGGCTTATAACTAGCAATTAAATCACCCACTTGTTGATCATGCTCTAAACGGCTTAGTCCTTCATGGCTAACAACGTGAAAAGGCACATTAAAGCCTTTTGCTAAAGGCGCTAAATCTGGGTAATTAGCAATTACAGCAAGCACTTCAATGTTAAGGGCTTGCTCAAACTGTTTGAGTAACACACCGCCTAAACAATGGGCTTCTTTGGTGGCAAGCAGTACAACTTTGGTTTTTTCGTTACTATGTAAAGTAACCTTCGCGCCAGTAGGCAGCAGGCCTTCAAGTTGGGTTAAAAATTCACCATTTGGTTGGTCGCTCAACTCGGTACGCATAAAAAAACGTTTTGCGTCTTTATCTACAAATTCATTATTGCGGGTAATATTTAAATTATGTTCATGGCAAAGCCCGGTGATCTTAGCTATTAAGCCCACATCATCCGCACATTGCGTAGTTAGTATCGTGTTCATTTTTCCTCATTCAAATCCCGTGAACCCAAGCATCCATTATTTGTTAATTAGCCACTATTGCAAGCCCTTTATTAGATAATTGATAATTACTCATGAGTCGCTGCAACATTTAGACAGATAAAAATATTTTAAATATATGAGAAAAATAAAAACATTTTTCGTGTCTGTCATTATTGTAATTTTATTCGTAAAATTTATTTAACAATAAATAATAACTATCAGGAATTACATGAGTTTACAGTTTGAATCCCATAAAACGAAAGCACCAATTATATTCGCGTTAAGTCTTTTTTTATCGGCATGTGGAGGGGGAGGCGGCAGCGATGATCCACAAACTACGAAGTCCGATGCTGACAAACAACCTGATAAGGTTGAAGAGTCGCGCTTAGTGTGGGAAAAATTATTACCAACTACAAGCTTTGCTTATTACTCGTCACCGGCACTCAGTGCTGATGAGCAAACAATTTATATAGGCACGGCCAAGAATGTCCGTAATGATCCTGCTGGCAGTGATGTAATGGTGGCCTATAACCTCGATGGCAGTGAAAAGTGGCGTTACACCTTACCTAATGGTGAAGAGGTACGCTCAAGCCCTGTTGTACACAATGACAATATTTATTTTACAGTCGATAAGCGCACTGGTGAGTTTGATAAAGCATATCGCGATTTAGTGGCTCTTAATAGTAGCGGCGAGCAAATATGGCGCCAACGTGTATCAGATTATGCTTTGCAAACAAGTTCTGGATTAACTAAGGTTGCGGCTTATAAAGAGCAAGTTATTTATACTGGTTTAGATATCCGTGCTTTTAATGCGCAAACGGGTGAGAGCTTGTTTGAGCGTTTTTGTAATTGTGAAGAACGACAAGACCGATTTGTAAATGGGGCGGTAAATTATAACGGTGAGCTTGTTTTTTATGATGAAGGTCGCGTACTTAAGCTTGATTTAAATAGCTATGAGTTAGTGGGTGAGTTCAAAGATATAGACACCTTTGCAGGTGACTTGGTTTACTCCACCCCGGCTATTGATTCTAACAATAATATTTATTTTGGTTCTGAAGCCGGGATTTTATACAGCTTTGATGATAATTTGGATCTGCGCTGGAAGTTTGAATTACCAAATCCGCAGGTATTTGAAACGCCACATATTCGTTCATCAGTTGCGATAGATGAATCACGCGGGAATATTTACTTTGGCACAAGTAATAATGACGATAGTGAAATTTATGCGCTTGAACTCAATTCAAAAGCAATAAAATGGCAAACCCAAATTACTGGTAACGTGAAGGTATCACCAGCAATCGGTGACAATGGTAATATTTATTTCGCGACAGAAAATGATTTAATGCATGTGTATTCACCTAATGGTGAGCTTGTATGGCAGTATGATCTAAAAGCCAGTGCTACTTGGTCATCCCCTGCAATTGATAGTCAAGGCATCTTGTATATTGGTACTCTTTCAGAGGGAGACCGTAATGATGCAAATGCCACCGGTAAACTTGTAGCTATTCAAACTGATAGCACGGGTTTAATGTCTAATACTTGGTCTAAAATACACCGAGATAATCAAAATAGTGGTATGGTTAAGTAACTCACTATGTACATAACAGAGTTGTATTAAGCTTCGATTGGGCCTGAAAATTAGCCCAATCGTGGTTGTTGCCGTAAATATTTTTGTGTTTTAGGTAAAGTGTTTTTTATTATTCAATACATGAAATTTAAGTGATGTAACAACTTACAGCATCTGTGACTGTATATTGTCCAAAATATGTTTTGCTTCTATTGTTTGTGAGTGGGTGCTACCTTTATTTTCCAATAAATAATTGTAAGTTTGTTGCGCAATAGGCAGTGCACTTTTAAAATTACTTTGTGCAAGGTAGATTTCTGCTAAAATTAGCTGCATCGATTGGGTTATATAATTATCAAAACCATAACCCTTTTCTGCAATGCTGACAGCAGTTATTTGATGATTTAAAGCTTGCTTTAATTGTTCTGTGTCTTTGTATGCGAGTGCAAGTTGGGTGTGAAACTCTGCAAGTCTAGCGTGTTGGGGCTTGTAAGCTTCTAGAGCTGTATCTAATGCATGTATTAACATAGGTATTGCTTCATCATAGTTTGCTTGCATCCGCATTACTCTACCAAGGTGTTTCATATTTTGAGCGACACGTTTGCCTTTTCCTCCAAATTCCGTTTTGTTAATTGTTAGGTTTTTTTCGTATAATGTTCTCGCCTCAGTGTAGTCTTCGTTTTCTATAGCTAAACTTGCGAGGTTGCCATAAATATAGGAGAGCATTTGGTTGTGATTTTCATTTGATAGAAGAAGCGTATCTAGTGCTTTATATAAGTACTCTTTACTTTTCTCTAAATCTCCTTGCTTTCTATATAAAGCCCCTAATCCGTTATAGATCACTACATAGTTAAAGTGGTTTGTTGGTAAAAAATTATTACATAATTTTTCTGCTTCTAACAAAACTTCCATTGTTTCTTTATCTTTTCTTAATTGCCCCAAAGAAGATGCTTTGTTAAATAACGTTGCAATATATAAATTACTTCCGTCTGGTGTATGTTTTTTGTGGAGCGTAATTGCTTTTTCTGCAAAGTTTAGGGCTGTTTGAAACTCACCTTTTGTGTCATGAAAGTAAGATAGTAAATTATAAATAATAGCGGTATGCGGGTGATTTTCGCCAAATACTTCTAAATCAAGAGCGAGTTTCTGTTTATAGAGTTTTTCTGCTTCTTCCATTCTATCAAATTCTTCTAAGGCACCGGCGTAAACTGAGAGAACTTCAGATAGCAGTGGTTTTCGGTTTATTTGACTATTGTTATATAAGCTCATTGCCTTTTCTGCATATTCTAGCATCTGTGCAAAGTTTGAGATTGTGAAAGAGGTTGTAGCTAGTTCTAGATAGATATTTATCTGTTGGGTCGGTGTAAGCTTCTTGGTAAGCGTTTCAAGGAGTAGATTAGTTGACTTGCTATAATCGCCAATCTCGCGATAGGCTTCTGACAGTAGCTTACTATTGTCTACTAATTCGCTTTTCGTGAGTTTAATATTTTGATATAGCTCTAACTTATTAATTGCTAGTTTATATTTACCTGTTTTTACATCGATTTTACTTTGCAAATAGTTAAGTTCTTGCTTATTTACATACTGGTTATTCGATAGCTGTTCGAGCATTTCTTTTGCAGGTATAAATACCCCAGCACCTATATAAGCTTTAGCTAAAGAAATACTTACAGACTCTTTGATGCCATTGTTATCAGTTGGAAGAGCATCTAGTTTATTTTTAGCACTTAGTAATACATCTTTAATAGGTATATTGAAATTTTCACCATTATATGGATTAGAAATATCAAAAACGTTGACCATAAAATTTGCGATATTATCTGAGGTTTGTTTTTCAATTTGTAACTCGAGATTTTTATTCCAAAGTGAATATGAAAAAATGCAAATAGAGGTAATGAGTCCTATACTTAGTGCGCTCGATATAGGGTTTCTCTTAAGTAGTTTTAAAGCCCTGTTTATTGGTCTTTTATTACTGCTAATAGGTCTGTTTGCTAGAAAGTTTATTATATCGCTCTTGAGGTGAAAGGCACTTGGGTACCTTTTCTCTATTTCTAAAAGCGATTCATCTATAATTGTTTTGAGATCATTGTTTGTGTGACGACTTAATGTCTCTAGTATCTTCCCTAAACTATACACGTCACTTTGAGTCGTAAGCGTTTGGCCTGCAAGCTGCTCAGGGCTGGCGTACTCTTGGCTTAGAGCCTTAATATACTCGTTAACAACAAAATCGGTTTGTTCATTATTTATTGTACGAGCAACGCCAAAATCAACGAGCTTAGGTTCACCTTGCTTGTTAACAAGGATGTTCGATGGTTTTAAATCTGCATGGATCACTCTGTTCTGGTGAGCATAGCTAACGGCATCACAGACTTTACAAAATAAAGTTAAGCGCTGTTTGGTGTTTAACTTTTGTTCATTACAGTAACTTACAAGCGTTGTGCCTTCGATGTATTCCATCACCATGTACATGCCAAATTCACATTCACCTGCGTCTAGTACTCCTGCTATATTTGGGTGGTTCAATAATGCTAAATATTGTGCTTCGCGGGTTAGATTTTGCGGGCCATGTAATGCAGTAATAGTTGGGTATATAATTTTTATAGCAACGGTTTGCTCAAATTTACCATCATTTCTGTGCGCTAAATAAACAACGCCCATCCCCCCAGAGCCTAATAGTCTCTGTAATGTGAAATGGCTGATATTCTTACCTATCAAGTCCTCTATTTTGCTATTGTCATTTAATAGCTCGGTTGAATGGCTAATAGATTGATGGAACTGTGTTTGTTGTTGATTTTGATTATGAGCAAGAATTAGCTGTTCCACTTCGCTAAAGAGAGTGCTGTTTATATTTTCGAGGCTTTCTAACCCAGCAATAAGGTTGTTAGGGTGCTCTTTAAGTAAGTATTCAAATACACTGAGTGAATCATTAAATTTCATGTTTTCTTCTTTTTTAATTATTGTTCTATATGCACTCTTAAAAACGCTTTAGCGGCGTCTAACTCGCGGTAAATAGTGGCAAGAGATACTTTAAACTGTTCAGCGAGAGCTTTACTGTCAATGCCTAAAAAGTAGTGCATCGAAAAAATTTGTGCTTTTTGCGGGTGGTTTTTTTCGAGGTGATTTAATGCGCTATCCAGAGCTAAAAAATTTTCCTGATGCTTTAATTGGCTATCCTCTTGAGCTGCGTCAACATCATTTGGTATTCGTTTTTTTGATTGAAATTTACGAATTTCATCACGTAAAACATTGCGAATAAATACACTAAGGTAAGCATTAAATTGAGTTTCGTGCGCGAGTGTTTTTTGCGGTGGGATCAGCTCAATCAATGATTGATGTAACAAGGATCCTGTATGGGGTAAATGCTGTATTACATAAGTAGAGTCAATATCATCGCGGTAGCTTTGTAGATGTACATGGCAAATTTGTTTTAAGTGGTAATAAATACGTGATTTTAATTCGTCAGCGCTTTTTGTACAGCCGCTCTGCCATCCATGTATTAACTTTTCTAATGGTGTTTGCATTTCAAAGTCCTCAAGATCATAGGCTATAAAGGTACAGTTGTACGCTTTTGATTACAACTGTTAACCTTGTGTTTTTGTTCTGGTTTTTTACAACTATATTTTAAATTTAGTTGTTTAGAATATGTAAGTGAGGTTATATGTAATAAAATGTGCGTTTTATTTGCACATTCGTACACTTTATTACGAATATGTAAGGAACTGTAAGTGTGGGTAATGCTTTGTAAAGGTTGGAATTTTTAGTTGTTTTTATAGTCTCATTAGCACTATTAACAATAAGGAATGATTCCATGCACAGCTCTTTACTTAAAACTGTTTTAGTAACTACCTTGGCAGCAACATTAGCTGCTTGTTCTGGGGATGACTCATCAAGTAGCAGTAGTGGCTACATTCAACTTTATAACGGTTCTTACAATAGTCCGTATACACGTTTGTTTGTAGATGAAACTGAACGCTCTGGTACTTACTTTGGTGATGTTACAACGCGCCACAATTATAGCTCTACAAGCTACGATGTTTCTTTTGAATATGTAGATGCTAACGATAGCTATATTACAATTCAAGAAGAATCAGTTTCTATAAAAGATGATCAAACACAGTTATGGGTTATGAGCGGAGATTTTTCAGAACCTAATTTTACTGAATTAGCTGTACCGACCAGCAGTGACGAAGATGAGTTTAACTTAGGCTGGTTTAATATTTCAGGTGAGGGTAGTAATTATGATGTCTATATTGCGACTGAGGATGGTTTATTCGATACCGCAGAACTCATTGCATCACCCACTTATTTGAACGAGCTATCGCTACAAGCTTTCGAAGAAGGTTATTACACTATTTACATTACTCAAAGTGGTAGCACAGATGTTATTTTTGAATCAGCCACTGTATATTTTAATGATGAATCAAGCTATGTAGTGATGATCCGTCCAAGTTATGCAACTGAAGAGGAAGGGATAACATTGGATATTGTTACTTCGAGTAACTCAGTGACATCACTTAAGCATCAATCTGCGCAGGGGCAGTTGCGCTTTATTAATACGATAGATGACTACCCACAAGCCAGTTTTACAGTAACCCGTGGTGACGAAAGTCATGTAACAGAACTAACGCAAAATGATACTTTTTCTGATTATATTGAGCTTAACCCAAATAGCTTCAGCATTGCGATGATGGATAATGAGGGTACGTCAATTGTTGATAATTACCTACTGACATTGGAGCGAGAGCAAAGTAACGTGGGGATTTTTTACAATGATAAAGACTACGGCCCGCATATGCTTACCGTTGTTGAATCACTGACGCCTAGCAGTTATAACCATAATGTAACAGTGGTCAACTTACTTGATACCTATGCCGGACAAGACATTACGGATGTTGATATTGCATTTACTTTAGACGGTGAGACAGTCGATGATGCCAGTAACTATATTGATAGCCTGGATAAGTACGACCAAGAAGATGAAGTGGTTGATAATGAAGTCTATACCACTTATGTGTTGTATGAAGACAATGGGCAGCAAATAGTCTTAATGCAGCAAGGGGATATGGATTTTACTCAAGAAGGTAATTACATTTTAATCCTAGAGCATGATGAAACGAGTAGCACAGGTTTTAAAATGACCTTAGAGCGCACTGTGACTGATTCTGTAGAGTAATCTCAGTAGAGTAGTAAATTTATTAAATCTCAGCTTCGTTATATGATGCTGGGATTTTTTTGGCTATATTTTCACTACAGTTTACGTTATAAGGGAGGAATAAAAGTAGTCAGGGATTAAAAAATGGACGACGTGCTTGGTTTAATTGTTATTCTATCGTTAGTGGTTGTAATCGGATCTATCGCCGGTTTAATCGCTTTAACAAAGGTCAGTGCGCTACAACAAGAAGTTACGCTTTTAAAAAAACAACTGCACTCAGTGATTTCTAAAACCTCGAGTCAGCCAGCAACTGCTGTGGCAAGGTTTGCATCTGAGCAATCACATACGCCCCCAATTGAATCTGAACTACAGTCTCATGCTACTAATCAGCAATCTGTTACATTAAATCAAACTATATCAACGCATACAGTTATTAGTTCCCGAGAAACGAATAAGCGTTCTCACTCTGCAGTTAGCACTTTTTTGGCTCAATTAAAAAATCAACTGCAACAAAATTGGATGACTTGGATTGGTGGTGTCGCACTGGCCTTCGGTGGCATATTTTTAGCAAAGTACAGTTTAGATGCAGGTCTATTATCACCTAGTTTACGCCTCACCTTAGGCGGGTTATTTGGTATAGCGCTAATTACAGTTGCTGATTTTTTGCACCGTAAAGGTATTGTTTTTGAAGGATTTAATAATTATATTCCAGCAGCTTTAGCGGGAGGCGGGTTTATTAGTTGCTTTGCATTAACGCTGCTTGCCTATTCAAGTTATGAAATGTTAAGCGCAACCACTGCTTTTGTGATGCTAGCTGTTATTGCACTAGCAGCTAGCTCTATGGCACTGCGCTTAGGGCCATTGTTAGCTCTATTAGGTATCGTTGGCGCGTATAGCGTGCCTATATGGGTTAATACGGGAAGTGGCAATTTGGCAGCGCTGCTAACCTATATTGGATTTGTTACTTTATCAGCTGTGCTTGTGGCGAAAAGGGTAAACCGTAATTGGCTATGGTATTTACTTTGGGCAGGGCATATTGGCTGGTATTGGGTGGCCTTAAGTGTTGTTAAGTCAACTGAATATTGGCTTGTGGGTGGTTTTTCCCTTTTATCTATCATAGGTTTAATCGCGATGATGCGTTTAGGTTTAACATTGCGGTTATTAGAATGTCGCCCACATAGTTTACAGCGACTACTAAAATTACAGCCTGATAATCCATTATTGTTAGCGATTGTGGCGCCATTATTGATAGCGATAGCAATTTCTATGGCGAGTATGCAATGGCAAATTATGATGGTGTGTTTAATTGTCATGCTGCTATTTTTGGTGCTGAAAAATAGCCGTTGGGATCTATGGCAAGGTTTAGCGTTGCTAATTGCTGTGTTATTGGTTGTAACTCAGCATAATTATAATATTGATAGTAACGACCACTTATTTATATTTAAAGATATGTATGGGTTTGGTTTATTGCTTGGTATAGGCTTTTGTTTGTACGGGCTGTATTTTGGCACATATTACTATAAACGTTTAAGTTTTCACTTAGTGGCTGCCTTTAGTCTGTTTGTACTTATAGCAACGCTTTATACTCTCACCTCAGAGCAAGAGTTAGCGGTAGCGTATTCATTATGGACAGTACTATTACTACTTGGCAGTGGCGTATTGATCAAACGTGCGCAAAATGCCTATACGCAATGGCAGCAGTTTAGTTATTGGATTGGTGCTAATGCCAATATCACACTTTGCTTAACGATGTTATTAGCTGATAGCGGCCTCACGCTTGCGCTTGCAATTCAAGTGTTGGTTATAAGTTTTCTTGTTAAACGCCATAAAGTGCCTATGCCGCACTGGCCTATTAAAGCGCTCGTGGCAGCAGTACTTGCACGTTTGACGTTTGCACCGTGGATTGAGAGTTATGCAGATCTAACGCTTCTTTCAATGCATTGGAGCATAGTGGTTTACCCCATTGCTGTTGGATTGTTTTGGTTTGCGGCCAAGCAATGGCAACAAACCGATATGAAGCTATGGCTTAAAGGCGCTGCGCTACATTGTTTGGCATTATTTATAACTACTGAAACGAGTTATCAATTAGTTGGGCATTATCCACAACTTGGCTCTTTAAGTTTTTATGAGCAAGTATTACTTAGCTGTAATTGGCTCGCGTTAGGTTGTGTTTATTTATATCGCGCGCAAAGTGCAGCGCAGTTGGCTAAATTATACCAAGTAGCGGGTTTAATATTATCAGCTTTAGCAGGGTTGCTGTTGTTAAGCACTGCACTGAATGACAATCCATTACTAACATCCTTGTATGTAGGGGAAACTCCAATATTTAACTGGGTGCTATTAATGTGGTTGGTGCCAAGTGCTTTAGCGCTGTGGTTAACTAAATTAGTTAAACCTGTTAATGCTCAACTTAGTAAAATAATATTGGCAGTAGCCGGCGTTTTAGCTGTATTAGCAATAACTGTACTTATACGCCAGTATTGGCAAGGGGCGTATATCTACCTAGATAAAACAACCAGTGACGCAGAGCTTTATAGTTATTCGATTATTTGGCTTTTTCTCGGCGCGCCGGTGGTCATTTGGGGGCATTTAGAACAACAACTGCTGTTACAAAAAGTCGGGTTAGGTATTCTTGGCGCAGTAATAGTTAAAGTGTTCTTAATTGATATGGCAAACCTGACTGGTTTACTTAAGGCGATATCATTTATTGGACTGGGACTTTCGCTTGTCGGTTTGAGTTGGCTGTTTCAAAAGCTCAGAAGTAAAGCACTATCGGGGTGATTAAACTAAAGCAGTACACCTAGCAAAATTGCTAGATGTACTTAGCTATGTTGTTTAGCACGGATCTGTTTTATTTTTTGCCTAGCACCTAGCACCTAGCACCTAGCACCTAGCACCTAGCACCTAGCGCCTAGCACGTCACGTACTGTGATTAAGCAGTGCTTTTAATTTGCCAGGCTTTATCGGTTTGGATAAATAATGAATATTAGCGGCTTTAGTTGTTTGTTTTAGTTCATCATCACGTACTGCGGTAATTAAAATAGCGGGCACAGGACTTTGCCAAATTTCGCGTAATGTTTTAATAAGTGTTATACCGTCGCAGTTATGGCCGAGTTGGTAATCCATTAAAATAACATCTGGCGCTTTATTTGCTTTTGCATATTCTAAAACAGTCTCAACTTGGTCAAACAGTTGATAATCGGCTTGCCACTTCTGTAATAAGCTCGCCATGGCATTTAAATTTTCAGGGTCATCATCCACAGCTATTACATTCATTGCCGCGCGGTTTTCAAATAAGCTGTTAGTGGCAGTTTTTTGCTGTACAAATTGGCTGTCGCCGTAAGGAACTTCAATGCTAAAACGACTGCCTTTGTGGATGGTTGAATGTACTTCTAACCGTAGGCTGAGTAAATCAACCATACGTTTAACCACACCTAAACCAAGACCTACACCTTTATTGTCGCCGGCTTCTATACGGTAAAAATCATTAAATATCTTTGCTTGTTCTACTTCGCTAATGCCAGGCCCGGTATCCCAAACTTCAATGCGAAGGTGGTGTTTTCGTTTACGACATGCGACTAACACACGGCCTTTTTCAGTGTATTTAACCGCGTTAGACACTAAGTTTTGGATAATCCTGCGTAAGTAAGTGATGTCACTATGGACTATTTGTTGCCCAGAGCGGACATGCAGCTGCAAGCCTTTTTCGCTCGATAAAATAGCGTATTCGTTACGTAGCGGCGCTAAAATATCATCAATACTGAAATGACGTGGAGAAGGGGTCATAGCGCCTTGTTCAAGTTTTGCAATTTCAAGTAAGGCTGACATTAAATGTACAGTTGAATCGAGACTTGCACCTAGCTTTTCAAAGTTGTTGATATTGTTGTCTGCCAACGAAGTCTCATCAATGGCTGCTAAGTACAAACGCGCCGCATTTAGTGGTTGTAAAATATCATGGCTTGCCAAGGCTAAAAATCGTGTTTTACTGTCATTTGCCTGTTCTGCCTCACGTTTGGCTAAAGTGAGTGCTTGCTCTGTTTGTACGCGACTTTCTATTTGAGCTTCGAGATCTTTATTAATAGTACGTATTTCTTGAGTACGAGCTTCAATGCGGTTTTCAAGATCCATGTTCACTTCTTCCAACGCATTTTGTGTGGCAATATGCGTGGTAATGTCTGAAAAGCTGGTAACAAAGCCGCCATCAGGCAGTGGATTACCAATCATTTCATATACTTGCCCATTTCTGCGGTGTCGAATAAAGTGGTGAGATGTGCCGTTTTTTAAATGCTGTACACGTTTTTCAACTTGTCGCTCTATTTCGCCTGGGCCACATTCTCCGCGCTCTGCGTTGTAGCGAATAATCTCTTCGATGGGTTGGCCTACTTCTAAAAAGTCGGCTGGGTAGTTAAACATTTCAGCGTAGCGCTTATTCCATGCAACTAGTTTGAGGTCTTTATCGACTACTGAAATACCATGGCTTAAGTTCTCAAGTGACGTGAACAAAAGGTTTTGGTTAAACTGCAGCGCTTGAGTGGTTTCATCAAAAAAGTTAACCACTTCTTCAAAGGCCATGCGCTTACCCGAAGCCACAGTATGAATAAGAGCTTGCGCAGAAGAGGCACCTAAAACCCCCGTTAATGCGCGTTCACAATAGGCAATAAATTCAGGATCAGGATGGTTGTTATTATCACCCAATTGATGGCTGAGCGAGAAATGTGCTAATACTTGCTGACTACGCTGAACGCCTAAAAACGTTTGTAGCAAAATTTTAAAGTCATACACAGTGGCTTTTACGTTTTTATTTAAACGCCTTGCCAGCACAGCTTGCTCTTTAGGGTTAACAAAAGCAGCAGCTTGAATTTTATCTATTAACCGTTCATCGGCTCCGAGTGAAAAACTGATATAGCAACCAATATTAGCAAATAGGGCAATAAGTGTACCTCGGGTTATTAAGGTTTGCTGTAGCTCGGTATCAAGGCTGTTACCGGCGTCTAAAATTGGCAACATTAAAAATAAAATCCAGCAAATAAAACCAGCCAAAAGGCCTGCGTAAACTCCATAAGCATGGCCTTTACGCCAGTATAATCCGCCAATAATAGCGGGTAATAATTGGGTGACCAGTGAGAATGCAACTAAGCCCATACTCGCAAGTGCTTTACCATGGCCAAACCATTGCTGATAAAAATACGACAAAATTAATATGCCCGCGATGGTAAAGCGCCTTACTAATAAAATACGCGACCTATAGCTGGTAGTGATCAGGTTGCGTTTAAACTTACGGCGTAGCATTAATGGTAATACAACGTCGTTAGATATCATGGTGCTGAGCGTGAGTGTAGCGACCACTATCATGGCAGTCGCTGCCGAAATTCCACCAATAAATACAAAAGTGGTAAGTAAAACATTGTCGTGCATTAAAGGGAGTGCCAGTACAAAGCTATCTGGTGAAAAGTCACTGCCAATATTTGGATGAATAGCAGCTGTGGCGATAGGCAAAATCATCGCGGCTGTGAGTAATAAATACAGTGGGAAAGCCCAACGTGCGGTAAATAAATGGCGTTTGTCTTGGTTATCTACTACGGTGACATGAAACTGTCGTGGTAAACAAATAATCGCTGCGGCTGCCATTAATGATTGACCAATAAAGTTAAAACTAAAAAAGTTGAAACTACTCCAATGCTGCCATAAAGATTCAGTGCTTAACACTTCGCGCTCTGTGGGTAAGTTAAATAGGGTATAAACCGCTAAGCCCGCTACAGCGACCAGTGCAAGTAGCTTAATTAAAGATTCAAATGCTACCGCTAGCATTAAACCCGAGCGGTATTCAGTTACATCGACTTTGCGTGTGCCAAAGAAAATAGCAAACATGGTCATAATCAATGTGGCTGATAACGCAACCATAGAGCCAGATATTTTATTATCGCTTTGTAACAGTAAAAAACTGCTACTAAGGGCTTTTAACTGCAGAGCGATGTAAGGAATAGTGGCAAGTAAAGCGATAACAGTAACCATAATCGCCGTTGTTTGACGTTTGCCGTACCGAGCTGAAATAAAGTCAGCAATGGTGGTGATATTTTGTTTCTTACTTACCAGTACAAGCTTACGTAAAAAGCCTTGGCCGAAAAAAAACAACAGCGCAGGGCCAAGTAAAATAGGTAGGTAACTCCAACTGCTGGTGGCAGCTGTGCCCACTGAGCCATAGTAAGTCCACGAGGTGCAATAAATCCCTAAAGAGAATGAATAAACAAATGGGTGATGGCTAATGCGCTTTGCTAATGGAGTGGTTTTATCTCCCCAGTTTGCAAGCCAGAACAGCACGCCAATATAGGCTAATGCAACAAAAATTAGAGCAGCAGTCATATAATAATTCAGTTTTTATTATGATAGTTAATACCATACCAGAAATTGAAAATAATTTGAGCTGTCAATTATTATGCTTATTCACCTAAATTTTCAAGTGATTGATATAGATGGTGTTTTTGATTTTTGTAAATGTATTCGACTAATGTCGCAGATCGACAATATAGCCTTGCTGAATAGTGATTATCACTTGGTGAAAATGTTTAACGTGATGATATTTAATGTTTTTTACTTTTATTTAACAAGCCTCAATTTGCAGTTTACGTAAACGTTAATCTTTTGTTACGACCATGGTCTCAATTCAATCTTGCTCAGGCATTGCTAACTTTATATACGAACATAAAACACACACATCATTTTTCGGTGTTAATGAGGAATATAAAATGGCTTTTAAAGATGAAGAACAAGCAAAAGCTTATTGGGCGGAAAACATTTCACTGCTGTTTAAATTATTAGCAGTTTGGTTTGTCGTATCCTTCGGTTTTGGTATTTTACTGGTAGATGTACTTAATGAAGTACGCTTTTTTGGGTTTAAACTTGGTTTCTGGTTTTCCCAGCAAGGCGCGATTTACACCTTTGTGGCTTTGATTTTTGTTTACGTTTTCAAAATGAATACGTTAGATAAAAAATACGGCGTAGACGAATAGGAGCTTAAGTAATGGATGTTCAAACACTCACGTTTTTAATTGTTGGTTTAAGCTTCGCGCTGTATATCGGCATAGCAATATGGGCCCGTGCAGGGTCAACAAAAGAATTTTATGTAGCGGGAGGTGGTGTTCCGCCATTAGCTAATGGTATGGCAACCGCCGCTGATTGGATGAGTGCGGCGTCATTTATTTCAATGGCGGGTATCATCTCTTTTGCAGGTTATGATGGCGGTGTTTACTTAATGGGGTGGACAGGTGGCTATGTTTTATTAGCTATGTGTTTAGCGCCTTACTTACGTAAATTTGGTAAGTTCACAGTGCCTGACTTTATCGGCGATCGTTACTATTCACGCACCGCTCGTTTAGTGGCAATTTTATGTGCTATTTTTATCTGCTTTACTTATATTGCAGGGCAAATGCGCGGTGTAGGTGTGGTGTTTTCACGCTTTTTAGAAGTTGAGATCGAGACCGGTGTTTACATTGGTATGGTGATTGTATTCTTCTACGCAGTGCTTGGCGGTATGAAAGGGATTACTTACACTCAAGTAGCACAGTATTGCGTATTAGTATTCGCATACTTAGTGCCTGCAATATTTATCTCAATGATGATGACAGGGCACTTCTTCCCGCAAACAGGCTTTGGTGCCACACTAAGTGATGGCTCTGGCATGTATGTACTGGATAAGCTTGATGGCTTAAGCGCTGAACTGGGATTTGCTCAATACACCGAAGGCTCTAAGAGCATAATTGACGTATTTGCAATCACAGGTGCATTGATGGTGGGTACTGCAGGTTTACCACACGTTATTGTACGTTTCTTCACTGTACCTCGTGTTAAAGATACGCGTATTTCTGCAGCGTGGACGTTAGTATTTATCGCGATTGTTTACACCACTGCGCCAGCAGTTGCATCGTTTGCACGTGTTAACATGATTGATACGATTAACGGTAAAGATGGCAGTGGTACTGAGTATGCACAAGCGCCAACCTGGGTTAAAAACTGGGAAAGAACAGGTCTTATTACTTTTAATGATAAAAACGGTGATGGCAAAATGTTCTACACAGCCGGTAAGATTGACGATCCTAACAGTGCAAATGAGGTAAACGTTGACCGTGATATCATGGTATTAGCAAATCCTGAAATTGCTAACTTACCTGCATGGGTTATTGCATTAGTGGCTGCCGGTGGTATTGCAGCAGCGCTATCAACAACGGCTGGTTTATTATTGGTTATTTCAACGTCGGTCTCGCATGATTTACTTAAGCGAACTCTCAAGCCTGATATTAGCGATAAACAAGAATTACTCGCAGCGAGGTTAGCAGCGATGATTGCCATTGTTATTTCCGCTTACTTTGGTATTAACCCGCCTGGATTTGTGGCGTCGGTGGTGGCATTTGCATTTGGCTTAGCTGCTGCAAGTTTCTTCCCGGCGATTATTATGGGTATTTTCTCTAAGACGATGAATAAAGAAGGTGCGATTGCAGGTATGGTGACAGGTATTACCTTTACTGCGGCATATATTATCTTCTTCAAATTTGTTAGTCCTGAACTTAACAGCCCTGAACATTGGTTCCTAGGTATTTCACCAGAAGGTATTGGCTTAGTTGGTATGGTTATTAACTTTGCTGTTGCAGCTATAGTATTAAAGCTAACTGCTGAAACCCCAGTTGAAATCCAAGAAATGGTTGAAGGTATTCGTAATCCTAAAGGCTCTAGTGAGGCGCATGCTCACTAGCAATGACTTGATTGTTATTTAAGCCAAAGCCCGACTTTTGTCGGGCTTTTTATTTTTTATGAATATGAGTAATGTAGTCACTCTGGCCTTATTATTTGCGAGTACAGTTATGAATAACGAGCAGCAGGAAGTCGCCCAGTTTGTCAAAACACAAACACCATTTAGTCAAATTTATAGTAGCGCAACCAATTATTTTGTAACCCATATAGATAGCATTTATTTGACCCGAGAAAATCAATCGCAATGGCTGCAGTCTGACTCGCCGAGGTTGTTTTTAATTCGCTCTGGATTATATGACTTAGTCGATGCCAAAGGCGATGTGATCACGCGTTTAGCACAAGGCGATTATTTTGGCTTTCCATCTTTGTTAACAGGTGAGGCAATACAAAACCGTTTAGAAACGCAAAAAGAGGGCATAGTGTATATGCTCAATCAAGAGAGTTTTGATTTCTTGCGTCGAGAATATAAGTCGTTTGAACAATATTTTGTTCGTGCCCATGCTAATAGGCTACTTTCCTCCCATTATAAAAGTCAAAACGAAAGTTGGTCTGAGAAAAAAATATCAGAGTTGATGTCACGTAAAGCGGTTACATTGCCTCCTGATGCGAGCATTCGTCAAACAGCTAAAAAAATGAAAATGCACGGTGTTTCGTCAATAATGATCACAGAGTTTGAACAGCTGGTTGGGGTTGTGACTGATCGTGATTTACGTAATCGCGTGCTTGCAGATGAGGTTGAGCCAAAAGAAGCTGTGAGCACAATAATGAGTAAAAAGCCCAAATATATATTTGAGAATAATCGGGTTTTTTCAGCTCTGCATTTAATGCTTAAACATAATATTCATCACTTACCAGTATTAGATGAACATCATAAAGCACTGGGTATGATCACCAGTACGGACTTGTTACGCCAACAAAAAAGTGACCCAGTACAATTAATTGGTCGTATTTATAAAGCGCATAATATTAGTGATTTAAAGCGTTATGCTGATGAAATACCTGAGTTACTTCGTGGCTTTTCGCATAATATTGATGATATTTCTTTGATTGGTAAATTACTTAGTGGGCTAACCGATGCATTAACGTCACGGCTTATTCACTTATTTCAAGAAGACAATGGTGCGGCACCGACCAGTTTTAGCTTTATATGTTTTGGCTCACAAGCACGAGAAGAGCAAACTCTGCACTCAGATCAAGATAATGGTTTGTTATTACCAGATGATTTAAGTGATCAGCATCAAAATTACTTTCGCCGAATGGGAGAGTTTGTGTGTGAGCAACTTGTAGAATGCGGAATTAGGCGTTGCCCCGGTAACATCATGGCCAGCAGTGAATTGTGTAGAATGGGTATTTCAGATTGGTGTGAGCGTTTTTTCAAGTGGATAAAAAGTCCGACACCTGAGGCGATGCTAAACTGTAAAATATTTTTTGATTTACGGTTTATTGAAGGCTCAAACTCGCTTTATACCAGTTTTTGTGAGCAGTTAACCCGTATATCTCGCAACGACTTATTTTATGCTGCGATGGCCAATGATATAAAAAGTAATGCAGTACCCATTGGTTTGTTTAATCAATTTAAGTTAGAGAAAGATGCTAAGCAGCACAAGTTTATTGATTTAAAGAAACGCGGAGTGGTGATCATTAACGACATAGTGCGGTTATATGCGTTAAAAGCAGGAGTAAGGCGAGCAAATACCCAAGAGCGTCTTGATGCACTATTAAAGTATCCACTGTTAAATAATCAGGATTTATATAACCTAAAAGATTGCTGGCGTTTCTTAACCCAATTGCGTTTACGCACTCAAATTAACGAAGAGGGCTTGCCGAGTAATTGTATTAATCCTGATAAGTTAAATTCTTTGGAGCGTCATCAGCTCAAAGAAGCGTTTTACCTAATAAAACAAGCACAGCAAGCGGCTGCATTTAAATTTGCAAGAGGGAGTTTGTAATGCACAAAGCGTTAAGGACTCAAAGTGGTTAAGCGTTGGTTAGATCGTTATTTATCAAAAAAGAAATTGTTAGCTACAAGTGCTGCGAGCCAGCGTTATATTGTTATCGATTTAGAGCTAACAGGACTTGATGTAAAACAGCATGAGATAGTCTCTGTTGCATGGGTTTTGATTGAGCAACAGTGTATTAAGCTCAGCCAAGCAGCACATTATATTAATAAAGACGTACAACAATTAGAGCAAAGCCCAGTTTTTCATGGTATCGCACAAAAAGATATTATTACAGGGCAAAGTTTAGACATTATTCTCACTAAGCTAAGTGATTACTTTGATGATGCTATTTTAGTGTTCCATAATGCCAGCTTAGATTGGGGATTTTTAAAACATGCGTTTAAAGCGCAGGGAATGGTGGCTAAACCCAGATTGATTCTTGATACTTTTTTAATAGAAAAAAAGCGCTTACATCAGCAAGGGCAAGAAATTGGCCTCGATGATTTAACATTAGCCGCTTGTAGAGCACGTTATCAGTTACCTGACTATCATAACCATCACGCTTTAACCGATGCGACTGCAACGGCTGAGTTATTACTTGCGCAGTGTTATCAAATAGGCCAAGGTAAAGATTTAAAGTTAGTTGATTTAGTTTATTTATAGGTTCTTTTAATGAAAAATAATTTACTGCCATCTTTAGTCGGTGTGATAGTCAGTTTAATTACAGTATGGTGGTTACATGGGTTTTTATTAGTGGATCGTTGTTTAGATAGTGGTGGCGCGATTAATCATAAAACTAACTTATGCATGGGTGAAAACGGTCAAGTAATAGAACTGGCAACGTCATCAGGCGTATTAGCCATTTATTGTATTGTGATTATGACAGTTTCATTAGTATCCGGAAGTTTAATACGCAAGCTACTTAAGCGTTAAACAATTTACCTTTTCTAACTGTAGAGCCTAAGCCTTAGGAAGTTTGGGGCGATATAAAACTTGTGCTACACATTTATTTAACGTTACCTCTTATATTCAACAGCAAGGTCGATTACAATACGCGCATCAAAAAGGCAGGTGGCCTTTATCTGCAAGCAAATAGAGTGGATTTTCTAACGAATGGCAATCAAACTTGCAATCAATGGTTTTGGTCGAATTGGTCGGAATATTGTTCGTGCCCTGTATGAGTCAGGCTTAAACGATGAGATCAAAATTGTTGCAATAAATGAACTGGCGGATCCTCAAGGGATCGCGCATCTCCTTAAATACGATACTTCGCATGGACGCTTTAAGTTTCCCGTAACACTTGGCGAAGATAGTATTACCGTTGCTAATGATTCTATCGCCTTATTCTGCGAGGAAAATCCCGCTGAACTGCCTTGGCAAATATTAGATGTGGATGTTGTTTTAGAGTGTACCGGTGTGTTTCACTCTCGCGAACATGCTCAGTTACATCTAAATGCTGGTGCGAAGAAAGTGCTATTTTCTCAACCTGCAGATGCTGATGTTGATGCCACAATCGTGTATGGTATTAATGATGATGAATTAACCGCAGCGCAAACAATTGTTTCAAATGGTTCATGCACGACTAACTGCATAGTGCCAGTTATAAAAGTACTTGATGATGCCTTTGCGATTGAGTCAGGGGCGATTACCACAATTCATGCGTCAATGAACGATCAACAAGTGATTGATGCGTATCATCATGACTTACGTCGCACCCGTGCTGCGAGTCAATCTATTATTCCAGTTGATACCAAACTAGCCCGTGGTATTGAGCGTATTTTGCCTAAATTCCATGGCCGTTTTGAAGCGATTGCTGTACGCGTACCGACTATCAATGTAACTGCGATGGATTTAAGCGTAACAGTGAATACCGATGTGGATTTACTTGCGGTTAATAAAGTATTAAAGGCCGCAGCGAAAGATCGTCTCGAAGGGATTTTAAGTTACACCGAAGAACCATTAGTGTCTGTCGATTTTAACCATGATGCACACTCTTGTATTATTGATGGCACACAGACACGTGTTAGTCATAAACGACTGATAAAGTTATTAGTCTGGTGTGACAATGAATGGGGATTTGCCAACCGAATGCTCGACACAGCAAAGTGCATGATGGTTGCAAGTAACTAAATTAAAGAGCTAAATTAAAAAGCTAAATTAAATAGCTAAATATTATAATTAAAAGTTTTTACTCAAGTCAGTATCGTTAACTAAGGAGAAGTCCATGTCGGTCATAAATATGGCAGATTTAGATTTAAACGGCAAACGCGTGTTAATTCGTGAAGATTTAAATGTACCCGTAAAAGCAGGTAAAGTGACCTCTGATGCACGTATTCGTGCAGCATTACCTAGTATTAAATTAGCCCTTGAAAAAGGCGCAAAAGTAATGGTGATGTCACACCTTGGCCGCCCTACGGAAGGGGAATACAACGAAGAGTTTTCACTTGCTCCTGTTGTTGATTATCTAAATGAAGCACTAGAGCAGACAGTGCGTCTTGAAAAAGATTATTTAGATGGCGTTGAAGTTGCTGATAATGAAGTGGTTGTTTTTGAAAACGTGCGCTTTAATGTTGGTGAAAAGAAGAATGATGAAACACTAGCTAAGAAACTGGCTGCATTATGTGACGTGTATGTAATGGATGCATTTGGTACGGCTCACCGCGCACAAGCTTCTACTCATGGTGTTGGCGTATATGCTGATGTTGCTTGTGCAGGCCCATTACTGGCTGCTGAACTTGACGCATTAGGTAAAGCACTTGATAACCCTGCACGTCCTTTAGTAGCTATTGTAGGTGGTTCTAAAGTGTCTACTAAGTTAACTGTACTTGATTCACTTTCTACCATTGTTGATCAATTAGTAACAGGTGGCGGTATCGCGAATACCTTTATTGCAGCTGCTGGCTACCCTGTAGGTAAGTCACTTTATGAAGCTGATTTAATTGATGAAGCAAATAAATTAAGTGCTGCTGCTAAAAGCAATAATGGTGAAATTCCTGTCCCAACTGATGTGGTTGTAGGAAATGAGTTTTCAGAGTCAGCGGTTGCAACATTGAAAGATGTGAGCGAAGTAACCAGCGAAGACATGATTTTTGATATCGGCCCAGATACGGCAAACCAACTGGCAAAAATCATTGCTAATGCAGGTACTGTGGTTTGGAATGGTCCGGTTGGTGTGTTTGAATTTGATCAATTTGGTAATGGTACACGTGCTATTGCACAAGCGATTGCAGACTCAAATGCGTTTTCGATAGCAGGAGGCGGTGACACGCTAGCAGCCATTGATAAATATGGTATTGCAGATAAAGTTTCATATATTTCAACAGGCGGTGGTGCTTTCCTTGAATTTTTAGAAGGGAAAAAACTGCCAGCTGTTGCTATGCTAGAAGAGCGCGCTAAGTAAAATTAGTTGCTCGCTGGTGTGAGTAGTATTACTTGCACCAGCAAAGACCATTAATTAAATACCTCTCACCCTTATTTAATTGTTGGTTTTGGTTTACCGGTAGGTTTGGCGAGTGTCGATTCTATCGTGATGTAGTGATTGCATCGAATTAAACTATTCCGTTCGAACTAGGTAGTTTGTGCGTGCGCGCAGCTATCGACAATTTGGAGAATACCCAATGGCTTTAATCAGTATGCGACAACTTCTTGATCATGCAGCTGAAAATGGTTACGGCGTACCAGCATTTAACGTTAATAACCAAGAGCAAATCCGCGCTATTATGATGGCGGCTGATAAAACAAACAGCCCTGTAATTGTGCAAGGCTCAGCAGGTGCTCGTGCCTACGCTGGTGCCCCATTTATTCGTCATATGATTTTAGCAGCCATTGAAGAATGGCCACATATTCCTGTGGTAATGCACCAAGATCACGGCACATCACCTGGCGTTTGCCAACGTTCTATTCAATTAGGCTTTTCATCAGTCATGATGGATGGCTCATTAATGACCGATGGTAAAACACCTTCAAGTTATGATTATAACGTTGATGTTACACGTAAAACCGTTGAACTTGCACACTCATGTGGTGTATCAGTAGAAGGCGAGTTAGGTGTATTAGGTTCACTTGAAACGGGTGAAGCTGGCGAAGAAGATGGCGTTGGTGCTGAAGGTAAATTAACTACAGATCAAATGCTAACAGATCCTGAAGAAGCTGCTGACTTTGTAAGTAAAACACATGTTGATGCACTAGCAATTGCGTGTGGTACTTCACATGGCGCTTATAAATTTACTCGCCCACCAACAGACGATATTTTAGCAATTGATCGTATTAAAGCGATTCATGCGCGTATTCCTAATACGCACTTAGTTATGCATGGTTCTTCGTCAGTACCACAAGAGTGGCTTGAAATCATCAACCAATACGGTGGTGAAATCCCTGAAACTTATGGCGTGCCAGTTGAGCAGATCGTTGAAGGTATCAAGTTTGGTGTGCGTAAAGTCAATATTGATACTGATTTACGTTTAGCATCAACAGGGGCTATTCGTCGTCATTTAGCACAAAACCCTGCAAACTTTGACCCACGTAAATACCTAGCTGAAGCAACTAAAGCAATGACAGAAATATGTGTTGCGCGTTATGAGTCATTTGGTACAGCAGGCCAAGCAAGCAAGATTAAGCCAATCTCACTTGATGAAATGCACCTTAAATATTTAACTGGCGAATTAGATCCGCAAATTAAATAATTTAAGTAATTGAATCAAAAAGCCAGAGTCTCTGTGAGTTTCTGGCTTTTTTTAAGCCAGTCAAAAACTATTAAAACAAATACATGTAGCTAATTTTTCATTACAGACTATGCTTTAAAAGAGTTAAATATCAATTACAAGGACTATCATGGATAATAAATTACTACTCATTATTTTGTCGTTGTTTTTACCTCCAGTTGCGGTTTTTTTAAAGGCTGGAGTAGGTAAAGATTTGATCATTAATATTGTTCTGTGTTTTATCTTTTTTATACCCGCGGTAATTCATGCCCTTTGGCTGTGTACACGTTAAGGCATCGCTGGAAATAAATTCAGTAGCTTCGATTAAGTTTCAGTTACTGTTAACTTTACAGGTGTTAGCGTGTATAGCTATATGCTAAGCTCGCACCTGTAAATTAACCTCTGGAAATTAATAACAACATCAATGGCTGATAAAAAAGAACCTCGCTCATCGAAAACCTCAACAAAGCGCCCTGTAAAAAAGGCGGCTAGCAATACGGCTAAAACTGCAAAAAAAGCCTCCAAGAAAAAAACGGTAAAAAACACTAGTACGCGAAGCTTTGGCCGTAAACTATTCTCTATTTTTTGGAAATTGAGTCTTGCAGGAGTTGTCGCTATGGCTCTTTATTTAATCTATCTTGATGCCAAAATAACTCGTCAGTTTGAAGGTAATAAGTGGCAACTGCCAGCACAGGTATATGCTCGTGCAATGAGCTTTTATCCAGGGCAGTTTTTATCAAGCCAAGAAGTGCTTTGGGAGCTTGATCGGTTAAATTACTCGTCAGTTAATAAGCTAAGTCGTACTGGTCAGTATATAAAAAGTGGCGATAGCATTAAAATTTTTCGCCGTGAGTTTGAGTTTTTTGATGGCTTAGAGAGTGCACAAGTCATTGAGCTGCGCTTTACAGGGAAAAAATTAGCAACGATCAAAGATAAATTTGGCAGACGACTAAACAGCGCACGTTTAGAGCCAGTGCAAATAGCCCGAATTGGGAATGATTCAAAACAGGATCGTGAGTTTGTGCCTCTTGATAAATTTCCAGCAATGCTTAAAGACACCTTGTTAGTGGTAGAAGATCAAAAGTTTTATGAGCACCATGGGGTGTCTGTATTATCTATTATGCGCGCTTTATATAGTAATATTAAAGCTGGCCGCACCGTTCAAGGGGGCAGCACGTTAACTCAGCAATTAGCTAAAAATATCTATTTAACCCGTGATCGTACCCTTATTCGTAAATTCAACGAAGCACTTATCGCATTGATCTTGGATTATCGCTATTCTAAAGACCAAATCTTAGAGGCTTATTTAAATGAAGTGTATCTTGGTCAATCATATAACCAGGGTGTACATGGCATGGGTTTAGCATCTGAGTTTTATTTTTCTAAACCAGTAGATGAGCTGGAGTTTGACCAAATAGCCCTGCTTGTTGCAATGGTGAAAGGACCATCGTACTACAACCCGCGAAGATACAGCGAGCGCACGATGGAGCGCCGTGATCTCGTATTACGACTCATGGTTGATAATAAACTTATTGATACTCGCGAATACCGAGCTGCATTGCAGCGGCCAATTGATATCGCTCCAATGAAAGATAGCCTTCCTAAATCATACCCAGGTTATTTAGAGTTAGTGGACCGTGAGCTTAAACGATTACTCCCAGATCAAGAGGTACTTGATGCGGGGGTCAGAGTATTTACATATTTTGATTTACAAAAGCAAGCGGCGATGGAAGAAGCCATCACAGAAAGTCTACCGTATCTTGAAAGGCGAGCTACAACAGAACAACTAGAAGCCGCTATGGTGTCTGTTAATGTTGAAAAAGGTGGTGTATCAGCGTTAGTAGCTGGTCGAGATCCACGCTTTCTAGGTTTTAACCGGGTACTGGATACAAAGCGAAATATTGGCTCGTTAGTTAAGCCTGCAGTTTATTTAACAGCACTTGAGTCAGCTAATTATAACTTAGCTACATTATTAGATGACTCTCCTGTTCAAGTAACAAATCAGCAAGGTAAAGTTTGGCAGCCTGAAAATTTTGATCACCAATATCGCGGCATGATGCCACTTTATAAAGCATTCAGTAAAAGTATTAATATTCCAGCGGTTAATTTGGGGTTAGATGTGGGAGTTGATAAAGTGGCAACTACATTATCTAAACTTGGCGCTAAACAGGATATTGAGCAATACCCATCATTGCTATTAGGGGCGATTGAGATGTCGAGCTTAGAGGTCGCTCAACTTTATACAACGCTTGCCGCTGATGGAGAATACCGAGAGTTAACCTCTATTTCAGCATTGACTGATTCAGTGGGGAAGGTTCTGTATCAGCACCATGTTCGCTCAGAACCACGGTTTGATCAAGCGGCTGCTTATATGACTAAATATGCTATGAAACGGGTGACCAAAGATGGTACCGCCAAGCGATTAAATGCGCATTTTCCTTCAGTTCAATTAGCAGGTAAAACAGGCACCAGTAATGATTTACGTGATAGTTGGTTTGCCGGGTTTGATCAAAGCACAGTTACAGTAGCTTGGATTGGCCGAGACGATAATAAAAGTACTGGGCTAACGGGCAGTGTTGGCGCACTAGAAACGTATATTCGCTATTTAAAACCATTGAACCCGGAATCGATTGCTGATACTCGGCCTCCAACAATTCGTTGGGCATTTGTTAATGAACAAACAGGAATGCAAGCCCCACCAGGGTGTGGCAAGGTAATCCAATTACCACTGCGCGCTGCAGAGTTTGAACCTAGGCCAAGTTGTCAGCGCTAAGGAGTAAGTTTAAAGCTGTTAAGCTTTAAACTTACTCATTGCATTTGATAGCCGCTCTGATAACAGGCTTAACTTCTGAGCATCACCAAGGCCTGATTGAGCAGATGCTTGTGTCTGTATCGCAAGAGTACTTATTTGCTCTGCGTCATTGAGTGCTTGAGCTGTTGCCTTTGATTGCTCCTGAACTCTTTGGGCAATAAGCTCACCTTGTTGCTCTATTTCTAACATACTGGTTTGCGCATTTTGTAGTACAGAATTGGTACTGTTAGCTGAGTTAACGCATTCAGCCATTTTAGTTACGCTAGTTTGCATTTTTTGTTGAGTATCATCGGAAGCTTTTTGTAATGAGCTGATAATCTGATGGATTTCTTGAGTTTGTAGTTGGGTGCGTGATGCCAAAGTACGTACTTCATCAGCGACCACAGCAAATCCACGACCTTGCTCGCCAGCTCGAGCAGCTTCAATGGCAGCGTTGAGAGCGAGTAAGTTGGTTTGATCGGCTATTTCACTAATTCCCTTACTTACATTACCGATGTTTTGGCTATCCGTTGCTAATCGGTCTAATGCTTTTTGATTTTCTTTAAATTCAATTTGTAAGTCTTCCATGTACCTAGCAAGTTCCATGGTATTAGTTGAACTTTCTTTAACATGTCCGGCAGCGCCTTGTGCAATATGCATTGCTTGAACTGCCGACTCCTCGACAGCGTGAGCACTGTTTGACATATCACTAAGGGCACTGTGTATCGCACTCACGCGACTTTGTTGTTCAGTCACATCTTCACTTGTTTTATAGCTTGTTTGTTCTAAAGAGTGTGTAGCTTCACTTAAATCGACAGTTGTGGTTTTTACGTCCGCTAATAATTGAGTAAATGCTTTAAGTAGTGCATTGTAACGAGCTGTAATTATACTCATTTCATCATTACCGAGGGATGCTAAGGTCGCACTTAAATCACCATCAGCAGCTTGTTCAGCCGCATTAGCGAAGCGAGTGATTCCACCAACAACAGCCAAATAAAAGCCAATCAATAGGTAAGCTGCGCTAAGTAAGCATATGAATGAAGCAATTAACACGATATTTCTTATCATGCGCTGCTGCTGCAGTTTATCAGTTATTAGCTTTGTAAGGGTTGGGATGCTTTGGTTTATAAGTTGTTGTAAGTCATTTTGGACGGTGCTGTAGTAACGGGAAAATTCAATTTTAGATATCGATAAATTGTCTGGCTCCAGCATTTTATTATCGATAATGTTTTTAAATTGAGTAACACTTTTTTGCAGTTTTGATAGTAAAGGGGATAGCTTTTCATCAACCAAGGGGTTTGCATCTGTCGCTATAGTAAGTGTTTTTTGCACTTGTGCTTGGTACTGAGGTAATGACTTCGTTAAATTTGATAACGCTATAAAGGTCGTCGGAGTAAACGCTTGGTTATTTAGAACAGTATTAGCACTATCATTAGCTAAATTTATTTGCTTGATGAGCGCGGGGATTCTAGTAACCAATACGCGGTTTAAGTAAGCACTTGATAAGTGTTCATCAACAGCGAGTTGAGATTGAATGGAGATTAACTCTAGCGCATCAGTATATTGCTCATCCCTTACATTAAAACCATATTCGCGAGCAATTACAGCGCTTTTATTAACTTTTCCAGCCATTTGGTTATTAAGTAAAGTTTCATAGGTTTGTAGGCCTTGACGCTTCATTGTGGAAATATGTATGCTTTCAGTTAGTAAGCTGAGCAAGAAAAATAAACTTAATGCCAGCGGAGCGAGTAAAATACCAAACACTAAACCGATTTTAGTTTTATATTTTAAGTGTTCCATCAAGTTGATGGCAGGGGCCGTAAAGTGTCGTAATCCTGGCATAATGCTCTCTTGTTATGGGCAAATGGGCTGGGTAAGTAATATAAGACCGAAGAGCTTACTACTTTCATTCACTAATATTAGCCTAAAAACAAAAAAAAGCCCTTACGGGCTTTTTTATAAAGAGCGTTAAACAATGTGTTAAAGCTTGGCGAATACTCGATCAGCGGCTGCAATGGTATCGGCTATTTCTTGCTCTGAGTGTTCAGAGCAAACAAAGCCTGCTTCAAATGCTGATGGTGCTAAGTAGACACCTTCTTCTAGCATTAAGTGGAAGAACTTTTTAAAGCGTTCTAAGTCACATTGTGTCGCTTGTTGGTAAGTGGTTACTTTTTCTTGCTCTGTGAAGAAAAATCCATACATACCACCGGCGTAGTTAGTGGTCAGTGGGATACCCGCTTTTTTCGCTGCCGCTTCAAAGCCTTCACAAATCGCTTTGCTTTTTGCTTCAAGCTCATCATGAAGACCGGCAACCTCAAGTAGCTCAAGCGCTTTTAAGCCAGCAGCCATAGCAATAGGGTTACCAGAAAGTGTGCCAGCTTGATACACAGGGCCTACAGGGGCGATGTAATCCATGATTTCATTCTTACCACCAAACGCGCCTACAGGCATGCCGCCGCCAATGACTTTGCCTAAACAGGTTAAGTCTGGCTTGATGTTGTAATACGCCTGTGCGCCACCAAGTGCGACACGAAATCCAGTCATAACTTCATCAAAAATAAGCACTGATTTATATTGATCACAGATTGCACGCAGGCCTTCTAAAAAGCCTGGTACTGGTGGAATACAGTTCATGTTACCAGCAACTGGTTCTACGATGATACACGCGATTTCATCGGCGTATTTTGCAAAAATAGCTTTTACTTCATCCAAGTTATTAAACGAAACCGTTAATGTATGTTTGGCAAAGTCTTCAGGGATACCTGGGGAGTTAGGTACACCCATAGTCAGTGCGCCAGATCCCGCTTTAACTAATAAAGAGTCGGCGTGACCATGGTAGCAACCTTCGAACTTAAGAATTTTATCACGGCCAGTGTAACCACGTGCTAAGCGAATGGCGCTCATGGTCGCTTCTGTACCAGAGCTTACCATGCGTACTTTTTCAATTGATGGCACCAGCTGTTTTACTTTCTCCGCCATGAAAATTTCGGTTTCGGTAGGCGCGCCATAGCTTAAGCCATTTTCAACGGCTTCAAGTACAGCCTGTTTGATTGCAGGGTGGTTGTGACCCATGATCATAGGTCCCCATGAACCTACATAATCGATATAGCGATTGCCATCGGCATCAAAAGTAAATGGCCCTTGGGCTTTGGTAATAAACAGTGGCGTACCACCTACACCGTTAAAAGCACGTACCGGTGAATTTACGCCACCAGGGATTGAGGCTTGGGCGCGGGCAAATAAATCTTGGCTAATTGTCATGAATATTCCTATTGAGTTTTCATGGTTACATTAAAATACATTTCTTGTTTAGTCGTTACGTTTACGGCTAAACCAAGGTACTTCAACTTCATAGTTTTCTACTTTGTCAGCAACATCTAACGTTAATGCAAATAATGCCATGCGGATCAATACTCCGTTTTGTACTTGGCGGAAAATTGCTAGGTTGTCATTACTGTTTAAATCGTTATCTAGCTCATTGGCTTCTAAGCGGCTATCACGAGGTAATGGGTGCATAAGCACTGAGTTAGGCTTGCAGTGAGCGTTATAAATTGACTGACTAATGCGGAAACCTCCGCGGTATTTATTGGCTTCTTCTTGTGATGGGAAGCGCTCTTCTTGAATGCGAGTTTGGTAAACAATATCGGCAGCTAAATTGCCTTCCATTTTATCGACAATTTCGATTTTATGACCGGCATTATCAACAGCGTCTAAAATATAGCTCGGCATTTGCAAGCCATCAGGTGCGACCATTGAAAATTTTACGTCCTTATAATGACACAGCAATTTAGATAATGAATGAACGGTACGGCCATATTTTAAGTCACCCACTAAAGCTATATGCATGCCATCAATACCCTGCTGAAAGCGATTAAGCTCACGTTCGATGGTTAGTAGGTCAAGGAGGGCTTGAGTTGGGTGTTCATTTGGACCATCACCGCCGTTAATAACCGGAACTGAGCAACCGGTTGCAAACTCAGCCACAGAGCCGGCATCAGGATGACGCATAGCTACGGCGTCAGCATAAGCTGAAATCACACGGGCGGTATCGTAAAGTGATTCACCTTTTGCCAAAGCAGAGCTTTGCATTCCAGTGGTTTCACGTACTAGGCCGCCTAATAAATTAAAGGCAGTACCGAAGCTTACGCGGGTACGGGTACTTGGTTCAAAGAATAGGTTTGCTAAGATTGCGCCTTCTAACACATTGGTACGCTTTTGCTTTTTAGCGTATGGTTCCATTTTTTTGGCTACTGAAAAAATACGTTCAATACAGTCTCGGTTGAGCTGATTAACAGAAAGAATATTTTCACCTTCGAAACTTAACATTGGGGTTATCCTATTACATTGAAAAGGGGCGCGATCAACCATTAATGATGGACACGCAATCGCGCGATATTATATCAAATTTTACAAGCTTGGTTTAGTGATGGCTAAAAATACGATAGCAAGCAGCACTAAAACAGGGAGTTCATTGAAAATACGATAAAAACGATCACTGCGCTTATTACGGTCGTGTTTAAAGTCAGCCAATAACTTAAAGCAATATGCATGATAAAGGTACAAAATAATGACCAAAACTAACTTGTAATGTAACCACATGCTGTATTTAAACCACTCACGGCCGTATTCAACAATCATCAATACACCAAAAACGGCTGTTAATACGGCAAAGGGAGTAACAAATAGTAATAAACGGCGCTCCATTATCTTCAGCATCGAGCTACATGATTTTTCTTCGTTCATTGCGTGATAGACAAAAAGCCGAGGTAAGTAAAAAATGCCAGCAAACCAGGCTATCATAAAAAATACATGCAAGGCTTTGTAAACGAGTAAGGCGCTCATAATGTTCTCTTTAGTTTGTTACAGTAAGCTATTACGTATGGTGAGGATATGGCGGATCTGATCCCAACGCATAATTCCCATAATCTGTTGGTTGTCGAGTAAATTATATATATACACGGCGCCTGTGCGCTTATCTTTTAATATATCAAATGCATCAGCGAGTGTGGCTTGGCTGCTTACACCTTGTAAATTGATATAATTTATCGAGATATTTTGATCTGACATTAAACTCAAGTCATATTCAGCTAAACGATAACCATTTTCTTCATCATAAACAATTAACGGGGTTTGACTGTTAACTGCATCAAGGCTTGATTTAATTTGTTCTTTGTCATCAGAGTAGAGTAACTTAAAGTTCTCATCCATTTCATCCATCACCCCTACTTTTTGCAAGGCTTCAGTGGCAGGGGATACATGGTAGTTCAGTCCTTGAAAATCTAGCTGCTGTAAGAAAATAGAACGATTACCAAAAAACTGCAGCGCGGTGACATAAGCAGTTGAGATCACTAACATTGCGGGCACTATTATTTCTGGACTAGAGGTCAACTCCATAACGGTTGTAAGGGCTGCAAGTGGTGCGTGTAGTGTTGCAGCAAGTAATCCTGCCATGCCCAGTACACTGTAAGTGCCTGATATATCTATCCCAGGGCTAATAAACTGGGCGAAAAATGCCATTAATGTGCCCATCAATACACCTAACCCAATAACCGGGCCGATGATCCCACCAGGAATACCTAATCCAATTGCAAACAGCGTTGCAAACAACTTAGCTATTAAAATAGTGGTGAGCAATTGTACATCATCCGGAGATTCAACGGCTATGGCGATTGCGCTCATCCCTGAACCCATAGAATGGGGAACCATATAGGCAATTAGACCCGCGATTAACCCCGCTAAAAGTAGGCGTGGAAACATGCTTAGCGGTTTAAATGTTCGAATAATTAACATTAGATTTTGATTAAATGCAAATGCGACTGCGCCTAGTGTCATACCGAATAAAATTAAGAACGGATAGTGCCAGCCACTCAATGCCGTGACGGTTATTAGTTCAAGCTCAGAGGCGTCACCAAAAACGAATTGAGTCGCCAAGGCGCCAGTTGTAGCTGCAAGCATTATAGGTACGAAGATGTGAACTTTATATTCACGTAATACCACTTCCATAACAAAAATAACGGCGGCCAAAGGGGTGTTAAAAGATGCTGCAATACCTGCTGCAACACCACACCCACTTAGAGTACGCATGGCATTATGCGGGAGGTGGAGTTTATCTGCTAGCAAACTCGCGCCTGTTGCTCCCATATGCACTGATGGGCCTTCACGCCCCACTGAAAAGCCGCTTATTAAAGCCAGTGCCCCACCCACAAATTGGTTTACCGTATTATAAAGCGGCATTTGGCCGTAGTAATGTTTGATTCTGTGAATTACAAAAGGAATACCAAGGCGATAGTGTTTAAAACCTGTAAATGCGGCAAACAAGGCTATCAAAAAAGCGGCGCCAACCGGCATTAATAAACGTTCTAGGGGGGGCAGAGTGCTAAAATCATCAGGTGTTTCGAGAAATAACCCCTGAAAAAATAAAATAGTTAAACGAAATAGAATGATTAAAAACGCTGCAATTAATCCTGCGCATACGCCGAGTAAGCACAGTTGCACCGATGTTTTTGGCTTTGCCAAGCGACGCCTAAGCGTTTCAAGCCACATGCATTCTTCCTCGCCATTTATTTAACGAGAGTTTATCAAAATAGTAAGGTGAAGTCCTTGAGATTTTTACTGGTTTTTCACTTAATGCAAATTGATTTTGGGTATAGCTTAAGGTAGTTTGCAAAATCACCGAAATGGATATTCAAATTTGGAAAGACTCTATGCACACCGTAATGAGTATTATAACTACATTCGCGCTAATGGCTTGGCCACTAATAGTAATGATGTCGCCAATGATGCTAGCAGCTCCTGGTGCACAAGATAGTAAAACGGCTGTGTTAAGTGCTATGTTATTTTTGCTCTACCCCGTCGCTATCTTTATTTTACTGGGTTTGTTTGAAGTTAACTATTTAGGCTTTAATGGCTTTTTGTTAGCAAAAATTAGCGCGGTCGTTGTGTGTGTTATTTTTGTGGTTTTTGGCTATTCCAGTTTGTTTATTAATATGGTCAAAGGGGTGCCTAATAGTGGCTATGCAGTTGTGAATGACACTGTGTATTTTAGTGGTAACGAGCTCACAGAAGCAGACCCTGATAGTTTTACTACTTATGACCGACAAGATTATGAAAATGAACACTCAGCATCACTGTATGCCAGCGATAAACATAGCTTTTATTATTTTGGTAAGCGGGTAGGAAATGTTGATTCTCGCAATATAACAGGGCGATTAATTGGTCATACGTTGTATTGGTTTAATGACACGCAAGTGATTTTAAGAAATCAAATAATTGAAGCGGCAAATCCGCACACCTTTGCAAGTATTGATGAAAACTGGAGTTACTCAGAAACTGATGGTGAATATATCATTTATTATGGTGATGAAAGATTAAAACCTGCTGAGTTTGATTCTTTCAAAGTGCTTTTTAGGGCATACGCTAAAGATAAAAGTCACCTTTATTATGGTGCGGATATTATTGCCCCTGAGGCTGACTTAAAAACGTTCGAAATACTCACCACACACTATGAATTCGCACGTGATATAAATAATATTTACTATTTATCTGGCAGTGAAACCCACGCTGTTGAAGGGCTAGATCCTAACACTTTCAAAGAATTGAAACGCAGTTACATTAAAGATAAAAGCGCGGTCTATTACCATAGCTATAGTGATGGTGTACAACGTATCAGTGAAGCTGATGTCACAAGTTTTGTAGTCACAGATTATGATGAAACAACACATTCAGACGCGGGTGATAAAAACTATTACTATATGCGTGGCGAAATTGTCGCTGCAAAAACTGACTTTTAACAAATCCTCGCTAAGGTGAGGGATTCTACTGATGATAATCTATTTATAAAAGTAATCAGCAGTTGTTTACTATACTTGATTAAAACACTAGGGTATTAGATAATCGCGCCATTAGAGGAATTGAGGGGTTGGGTATGTCAGAAGAATTACCGATTAAATTTAGCGATGCTGCGGCTGTTCGTGTTAAACAATTAATTGATGAAGAAGAAAATCCAGAACTTAAACTACGTGTATATGTTACCGGTGGTGGGTGTTCTGGTTTCCAATATGGTTTTACTTTTGACGAAAAAGCTAACCCGGGCGATTTAGAAATCGTAAAAAATGGCGTAACTCTCGTAGTTGATCCTATGAGTATTCAATATTTAGTCGATGGTGTTGTTGACTACACTGAAGGCTTAGAAGGTGCTCGGTTCTTTGTCTCAAACCCTAACGCAACCACTACCTGCGGGTGTGGCGCTAGTTTTAGCGTTTAACAAATCATAAGAAAGCCGCTGTAGAGCGGCTTTTTTGTGTCTGCATTATTTTATATTGCTCTAAGACTCCCCCTTACCTATTATTAAACCAGTTTGCGCATCGATAAATTAATTTCTAATAAGGAAACACTGCGTTGAAAAAGCTCGCCAAGCAACTCGAACAAAAACCCTACATTTTAGCTTTATCTATTATCGTTTTTATTGTTATCTGGATGAGCTCAGGAAGCTCTCAGGCAAATGACGAAGAAACAATTAAAGCTGTGGAAAAGGTTGCCAAAGTACAAGTTGTTAAACTTGTTGCGCAGGATATTAAAAAAACATTGTCGTTTTATGGTAAATCACAACCGGATAAATTAGCCAAAGTGAGCGCCCGCCAAGCAGGTGAAGTTGAGAAAATCTATGTTGAAGAAGGTCAGTTTGTCGAGCAAGGTCAGCTAATCTTAGAATTGGATAAATCAGATTTGGCAGCGCAAATAGGCTCTGCAACAGCACTTTTAAAGCAATATACCGCAGAGTACGAAGGGGCGCTGTCACTACGTGATCAAGGGCTGCAAGATCGCGTGCAAACTATGCGCAGCGAAGCGATACTTGCACAAGGAAAGGCGCGGTTAGCTGGGCTCAAATTACAACTTCAGCGGACAGAAGTTCGTGCCCCATTTAGTGGCATAATTAATAAACGCGTTGTGCAAATAGGTGACTATGTTGGCATTGGTGACCCAATTTTAGAATTAGCGGATCTTGACCCATTAGTGGTAAGAGCAAATGCAACACAAAAAGAAATACTCGGTTTAGAAGTTGGTCAAGGCGTGCATGCCCATGTGTTAAATGATAAAACTTACCCTGGTAAAATTCGCTATATCGCCTCAGTCGCCGACGAAAGTACTAATACGTTTAGAGTTGAAGCTGCATTTTCAAACCCAAATATGACCTTTAAAGCCGGCTTTTCAACTCAGCTTGATATTGAATTGCAATCAGCACCGGCCATGTTACTTAGTCCTGCGTATATGGCGCTCGATGATGAGGGAAACATTGGCGTAAAAATCATTGATGATAAAAATAAAGTGGTATTTAAAAGTGTTGAACTCGCCAAATCGACAGCAGAAGGGGTTTGGCTTTGGGGGTTAGGTGAAACAGCAAATGTGATAACCCTTGGTCAAGGCTTTGTTCGAGAGGGCGATATTGTTGAGCCTGTATATATGAACGTAGACGATAAAGCTGGCGAGTAACCGATGAAGAACTTAATAGAAGCGTCGCTCAACCATACTCGTACAGTACTATCTATATTCATACTGTTATTAATTTCAGGCTGGGTGACGTATCAAAATATTCCTAAAGAAGCGAACCCTGATGTAACCATCCCGTTTATCTATGTGTCTATTATTCATGATGGTATTTCTCCAGAAGACGCGGAACGTTTATTGGTTCGGCCAATGGAGATTGAATTACGTTCTATTGAGGGCGTAAAAGAAATGACTGCGGTGGCCAGCGAAGGTCATGCGTCGGTAACATTAGAATTTATAGCCGGTATGGACCCCAAAGAGGCGCTTGCCGATGTGCGTGATAAAGTAAGCTTAGCCAAAGCTAAATTGCCTTCGGAATCAGAAGAGCCAGAAGTTCACGAAATTCTCATGGAAGATGAGCAACCTACAATTACTCTAACACTCTCTGGCGATTCACCAGAACGAGGTTTATTGACGCTTGCGCGAAACTTAAAAGATGAACTTGAAAGTATCTCGAGTGTATTAGAGGTTGATGTGGGAGGCGATCGTGAAGATATGGTCGAAATTGAAGTTGATCCACTTGCGATGATCTCCTATGGACTAGAACCAAACGATATTATTCAGTTGTTATCTAATAATAATCGTTTGGTTGCTGCGGGCACATTGGATACAGGTAAAGGGCGTTTTGCAGTAAAAATACCCTCAGTATTTGAGACTATTCAAGATGTAATGGAGCAACCAGTTAAAGTCGTTGGCGATAGAGTTGTTCGCTTTATGGATGTCGCGAAAATTCGTCGCGCATATAAAGATCCTAGCTCCATAGCACGCATCAATGGGCGCCAAGCTGTGTCGTTAGAAGTGAAAAAGCGTGCTGGTGAAAACATCATCGACACAGTCGCACAAGTCAAACAGGTCGTTACTCAAGCTCAAAAAATATGGCCAGATCATATTCGTGTTGATTACACCGGTGATATGTCAAAAGATGTTGAAATGATGCTTTCTGACTTACAAAATAATGTGTTATCAGCAGTTCTGTTGGTGGTTATTGTGATTGTGGCTGTACTGGGGGCGCGTACTGCATTCTTAGTTGGAATTGCGATACCTGGCTCTTTTTTAACGGGCATTTTAGTCATATCTCTATTTGGTCTAACTGTGAACATTGTGGTGTTATTCGCACTTATTATGGCGGTTGGTATGTTGGTTGATGGTGCCATCGTTGTTACTGAATTCGCTGATCGAGCTATGAGTGAAGGAAAGTCCCGCAAGCAAGCTTATAAAATAGCCGCAGAGCGTATGGCATGGCCTATTATCGCTTCAACGGCAACCACCTTAGCTGCCTTTGCACCGCTGATATTCTGGCCTGGCATGATGGGGGAGTTTATGAAGTACTTGCCAATTACATTAATCGCGACATTAACTGCCTCATTATTAATGGCTTTAGTGTTTGTGCCTACAATTGGTGGCTTAATAGGTAAAACACGACCATTAACGGCGCAGCAAAAAAGGGATTTAGCATTAGCTGAATCAGGCGACTTAACTCAATTGTCAGGGTTTTCTGGGCGCTATGTCCGATTACTTAATCGAGCGATAAATAGCCCTTGGTGGACATTGTTGGCGGCTATTGTGTTCTCTATCGCAGTGTTTTTTGCTTTTGGTGCTTCTAAGTTAGGTGTTGAGTTTTTCCCTGATGTTGAACCAAACGGCGTGAACATAAAAGTACGCTCTTACAGTGATCTGTCTATTTATGAAAAAGACGTGATTATGAAAGAGATCGAAACGCGTATTTTGGATGTGCAAGGTATTAAAACGCTCTATGCCCGTACAGGTGGTAAAGATCAGATTGGTACATTCAGAATGAGCCTAAAAGATTGGGATGAGCGTGCTCCTGCCGAAGACATTATTAGTCAGGTAAATGAGATCACCGCAAGCTTTGCTGGCGTTGAGATTGAACTGCGCAAAGATGAAAATGGCCCCGGTGGTGGTAAGGCGCTGAGTATTGAGTTAAGTTCGAAATTTCCTGAAGTGTTAAATCAACAAGCTAAAGTTATCCGTCAAGTAATTGAAAATGATGGGGCTTTTAGAAATGTTGACGACACCGCATCAAAGCCAGGCATTGAGTGGCAACTAAAGCTTAATCGTGCTGATGCTGCACGCTTTGGTGCCGATGCGGCGATGCTCGGGGCAAATGTACAATTGATCACAAATGGTTTAAAACTTGGTGAGTACCGCCCAGATGATGTAGATGATGAAATTGATATTCGAGTGCGTTTTCCTCATGATAAACGTGATTTAGGGCGTTTAGAAACATTACGTGTTAAAACAATTCATGGGCAAGTACCCATAACTCATTTTGTTGAGCGCAAGGCTGCACCAAAAGTAGATACTATTCGTCGGGTAGATGCCCATCGCGTAGTCACTATTAACGCTGATATGAAGGTTGGTGAACAGTTAGCAAAGGCATTACCAAGATTACAAATACAGTTAAAAGAGCAGGGATTAGATCCTAGGGTTAAAATAAAGGTACGCGGCGAAACTGAAGATCAAGATGAGTCTGAAGCTTTCTTAAAAAATGCATTTTTAGTTGCGTTGTTTGTTATGGGGATCATCCTGGTCACTCAATTTAATAGCTTTTATCAAGCATTTTTAATTCTCAGTGCTGTGTTATTTTCAACAGTTGGGGTCTTTCTTGGCTTATTTGTATTGCAGCAGCCATTTGGTATTGTAATGTCAGGCATTGGGGTGATTTCATTAGCAGGTATTGTTGTTAATAATAATATTGTATTAATAGATACTTATAATGTTTTACGTAAGCAGGGGCTGGCAATAGAAGATGCAATTTTAAGAACTGGAGCACAACGTTTAAGACCCGTGTTACTGACGACTGTTACGACGATTTTAGGATTAATGCCGATGGTGTTACAAATCAATATCGATTTATTTAATCGGACTATCGATTTTGGTGCGCCATCGACTCAGTGGTGGGTACAACTTGCTACAGCTGTTGCAGGAGGACTCTCATTTGCAACGGTACTGACGCTTGTTTTAACCCCATGTCTATTAATGCTACGTGAGCGAAAAAGTACTAATTAGCTCAAATTAAGTCACTCACTATTGATGAGTGACTTGGATCATTAGAACAAAAAAACCTAAAACTAAGGCTGAAAAGCTTAAAATGTATATAAAGCCTTTTTTACCTTGTTTAATTGGGACTCCATTTTTCTTAAGAAAAAAGTACCAAACTAAGCAAAGTATAATGGGTAATAAAAAAAGTAACCGGAACATATTTCTTTCTCTTCGCTTTATTTTTACATATTTACATCATAAACCACTAATTTTAAAAGTAAAAATAATTTGTCGTAAAATAGGTTCATTTACATAAATTATTTGATACATTAAAGAGGAACGAATAATCGAGTATTTACTTTATTGTTTGTTTTACAATAATTGAATGGGGATAAAAATACGAAGCTTGAAATGGAGTCGGCTCGTAATTTTTTATTTAGCAGTAGTAGTTATAGTATATAATGTATCCAAGAGTGAGACGGGCAAATTTCATTCTTAATTTAATTTTAAATCATCTAAGTAGGAGATGTTTTTTATGATGGGTAAAACAGTTTCTTCAGAAGAAAACTCAAAGTTGACCAAATGGCTTAAAGTTAAGCGCCATGAAAAGGGTCACACAATGCGCAGCCTTGCACAAGTTCTTGGTACGCCGCACTCTTTTATCGGTAAAATTGAAAACCAAGAGCGTCGTTTAGATGTGATTGAATTTTTACGCTATTGTGACGCGTTAGAAGTTGACCCATATGAAGGGTTAGGATTACTAAAAGAAGATTAATTATTAGTCTCTTTTATTAATTTTTCGGTGAGTGCAAGGAAGCGCTTTCACACTTTATTTATTATTGTTGTGATAGCTATTTTCAAGCTCATACAATTTATGCCTAATAAGATATAAAAACACTAACGACGGCAACACCATTAATGCTGTTAAAATAAAGAATAACGACCAGTTCCCGCCTAGCCAATCATCAATTACCACGCCACTGTAACTCGAAAGCAAAGTTCTACCTAAATTACCTAAAGATGCTAACAGTGCATAGTGCGTCGCACTAAAAGCACGGTCGCAGAGCATTGATATAAATGCCACCATAGCCACTAGAGACCATGCTTGAGTGAAACCATCAACAACAATAGCCATAGCATATAAATGCTCTTGGGGGCCTGCAACTGCAATCCATGAAAACATTAAATTTGATGCAGCCATTGCTACACCACTTATAAATAGGCCTTTAACTATGCCGTATTTATGGTTAAAAATACTGCCTAAAAAGGCAAACACAATGGTGATTAGCCCAGTGCCCAGTTTTGAATAATTGGCAATTTGGGTGTTTGAAAAACCGACCTCTTTATAAAACACAATAGACATACGGGCTAAAAAAGCTTCGCCAATTTTAAATAAGAATATAAAGGCAAGCAGTGCTAAAGCTGTTTTAACTCCGTTACGGGAAAAAAAGGTTCTAAAAGGGTCTATCACCGTCACGGCTAACCATGCCACTATCTTGGCTGATTGCGAATATTGATTGTTACTTGCAAGCTTTGCTTGGTAAATGCGCTCAAGTTCAGCATGGACTGCTTCACGGTTTGATTTAGGCTCTTTTGCCCAAAATACACAGCTCATCAGTAAGAGCATTAAAGCAGCTAAAAAGTAATAAACTTGTGGCCAATCAATGCTCGGAATATCCGCCATATAAAAGGGGATTGCGCCGAGTAATGCATAACCGCTCCACCAACCTGAAGTTGCCATTGCCGCAGCAGCTGTGGCTTTATGACTTTCGTTTTCCTCGAGTGTATCAATTCGGAACGCATCGATGGCAATATCTTGCGTGGCTGATGCGATAGCAATTAATAAGCATAATGCAGCAGCGATGGCTAAGTGGTCTGTTATATTAAGCCCTGCTAATAACAGTACACCAATTAAAATAAAGCTTTGGCAAAAGAGGATCCAGCTACGGCGCTGACCGAGCCAATTATATAATAGAGGGAGTTTGATGCGATCAATCAAGGGTGACCATAAAAAGTTAATACTATAAGCGCCAAAGACGATACCGAATAAGCCTATCATGCTGCGACTCAAACCTTCATCTTTTAGCCATGCAGACATTACAGAGCCAATTAATACCCATGGAAAACCGCTACTCATACCAAATATGAAAACGTTAATTAATCGCTTGTCTTTAAAGTAAGAAAAATATTCAGTAATAGATAAGTTGTTTTTCATAGCGCCTTCATTGGCTAAGAGGGATACAAGGGGCTTTAATTTGTCAGCCCCATTAATTTTATAAAGGGGTTGGCTCTAATACAGCCATATTTAAAATCACCACTGGGGTTTTGGGTACAAAGTCATAACCAATTTTATCGTTGAAACCGGTTTCTACTTGCATGATTTTATCTAGTGTTTCATAGCCGTCCATCACAGTACCAAAGACTGCAAAGCCCCATTCACGGCCAGGGTTTAAGTGGTCGTTATCATCCATATTAAAAAAGAATTGGCGCGTGCCTGAGTGAGGTTGTCTATCTTGGTAAGCCATTGCGATACTATACATATCGTTTTTAGAGCCGTTACCGCTCTCGTTAAAGATAGGGTCACCTTCGTAAACACCCTCATAGTCTTTATCGTAGCCACCACCTTGAATGACAAAGTCACGATCGTTTTCCATATCACGTTCTACACGATGAAATACAGTGCCTTTATAGCTGCCATCCATCACATAGGTCAAAAAGTTATTAACAGTGATAGGGGCTTTAGAGCGGTCCATTTCAATGACGATTTTCCCCATCGTCGTTGTAATTTCAACGCGTGGGAACATATTGTTCTTTTGTACAAAGCGGCCTTCTGTGGCGGCCATTAAGTTTTGGCTAATTAATAAAAATGCGCAGAATATAAAAAGACGTTTCATGTTTAACCTTCTAAAAATGCTAGTAATTCAGGATCTGATACCATGCGGGTAATTAATTGTTCAGTCAACTTATTCAGCTGACCTTCTATTTTTGCTCTGTCGTGACCAAGCGGGCCTTCAAGATTCGCATTACCGCGGTAAATTTTACTAAAGTTGCTTGAGCTTCGGATGACTCGCACCCCTAGCTCTATTTTAGCATTACTGATATGAGTCACCATTTGTTCGGTAACAACGGCTTGCAACGTATGTATGTCTACCTCAAAACGTGTGGTAGCTAGATTAGAAATACTGGCACCATTACGACTTAAAGCGCTATCTAAAATACTTTTAATTGATTCAGTTATGCCCTGGCTGGCAATGGTTTGTGTTTTATCTGATTTGATTAATTTAAGTGTTGCAGGATCGCCACGTAAATCAATAACACTGGTACTAAGGCTTTGGTTAATTGAACTAACTTTACCACTTTGGTAAACCGGATTTAAGATCAATTGATTGGGTTGGCTACTACTGCAGCCACCTAGGGCTAATAAAATACAACAAGGTAAAATGTAGTTTTTCATTGCTATAGCATTCCATTATTTTTAGTTGCGCTTAAAACGACGAACTTCTTATTTGAGCCAAGTAATTGGCAATTACCAAACATGCGCTTTAACTTGTCATGATAATCAAGATGACGATTGCCAATAATACGTAATTCGCCGCCATTTTTTAAGGTGTCTTTTGCTTGTTTAAACATTTGCCATGCAATATGGTCGGTCACAGCTTGTGCCTGATGAAAAGGCGGATTACATAAAACAATATCAGCACTTTCACGTTCAAACCCAGTTAAACAATCGTTTTCGATAAATGAACACTGTTCAAACTTATCTTCCATATTGAGTTCAACGTTTAGTCGTGAAGATTCGACTGCCATATAAGATTCATCAACAAAGGTGATTTCAGCATTAGGGCAGCGTGATAATGTCATTAATCCTACTACACCATTACCACAGCCTAAATCAATAATTCGCTTTGCTTTGCTCGATTGCGGTAAGTAATTAAAAAAGAACCGTGCACCAATGTCTAGCGAGTCACGTGAAAACACATTCGCGTGGTTGCTAATACTAAAGTCAGTGCCTTCAAGTGGCCAGTTTACTGGAAAGTCAGCCGCTTTATAGCCCCCTGTAGCTTGACTTATAATTAAGCGTGATTTTTTAACTGCTAAACTTGTTTTAGTTTCACCAATATAGTGTTCAAACGCTTTAATGGTCGAATTGTGAATATCTTTTGTTTTACCTGCGCCAATGACGGGAGTGCCCGGTGCAAGCACTTCGCTGAGCTCTGATAACTGATATTGCATAAACCCGAGAGTACGTGGCACCTTCATAAGCACTAAATCTACGTTTTCAGGTAGTGCAGATAAACTGTCCAGTTGACTGAAATTTGCTGTGGCAATTTTGTTTTCAGCTAAGTTATACGCAGCAGCTTGATGGCTAATATAAGAATCATTGACTGAACAAACTGTTAATCCTTGTTTACTAAAATAGCAAGATAAAGCCCCGAAGCTGTCATTAAAAATTAGCAATGAGCGACAATCAGGATAATGTTCAGTAACATAGTCAACAAGGTACTGATCAGCAGAGTCCCATGCTTGTAGGCTACGGTTTTTTTGATCTAGCGGAAAACGTTCAAGAGTAAAGGATGTATCGCCGAGCTGTGCTTGCGTGGTCATAATAGTTTAGTGATCAGTAATCAAATGATAGGTAAATTCTAACATGCAACGGCCAAACGCCAACCCCCAACAGTTACCAAATGGCTTTTCTTACCAAAGAACCGCCCTTAGTGCGCAAAAAAGCCTCGATTTGTTTTATCATTTACAGCAAAACTTGCCTTGGCAACAACCCATCACTACAGTGTATGGCCGAACAGGGGCTATTCCGCGGCTGCAATGTTTTATCAGTGATAATGACATTGAATATGGTTATTCGCAGAGTAAATTAATTGTCGAACCTTGGCCTGCTGTATTATTGGCTATGCGAAAACGGCTAGAGCAGCATTTACAGCAACCTTTTAACTCTCTATTGGTTAATTATTACCGCGATGGTAATGACACCATGGGCTGGCACAGCGATGATGAAATAGAGCTTGGCTCTGAGCCCACTATAGTGTGTATATCACTTGGCGCAGAGCGCGCATTAAAGTTAAAGCATAAAACCAGCCATAAAGTGAGTGAGGTAAAACTACACAGCGGTAGTTGTTTAGTGATGCATGGCCATAGTCAACGTGATTTTCAGCATGCTATAGCAAAGCAAACTACCTTGGCTCATCCGCGTATCAGTTTGACGTTTAGGTATATTTTACCAAAACCCAACTAGCCAATTTACAAGCTTAGTTGTTATAGTAGAGCAATAAATCTGTTTTAAAGTGATCGTTTTATGTCTATGCAGCAACAAATACAAAGTAAAATTGCCGATGCAATTGCTTGTAAACACCTTAATGTAGTTAACGAAAGCCATATGCACAGCCGTGGTGAAGATTCTCACTTTAAAGTTATTGTCGTCAGTGAAGAGTTTAGCGGCAAACGTTTATTACAACGTCACCGTCAAATTAACGAAGTTTTAAAAGATGAATTAGCTAATCATATTCATGCGTTGGCTATTCATACCTTTACCCCCGATGAGTTTAGCGAGCAAGAAGGCAATGTTGCTGATTCGCCAATGTGTTTGGGTGGCTCTAAATTAGATTAACGGCCAGGTCTGAGAGTATTGAATACTGATCAGACCTGTATTTTTACAATTAGCCTTTAAACTAGCGCTAATTTTTATTGAAATAGATATAGGATGATCAATGGTCATTAAGCCTAAAATTCGCGGATTCATCTGTACTAACGCCCATCCAGTTGGCTGTGCAGAGCACGTACAAGAACAAATTAACTATGTAAAACAACAAGGCGAGCTAAAAGATGCGCCTAAAAATGTACTAGTTATTGGTGCGTCTACAGGCTATGGCCTTGCATCGCGTATTACTGCCGCATTTGGTGGCGGTGCTAAGACTTTAGGTATTTTCTTTGAAAAAGAAGGCACTGAGCGTAAAACGGGTTCTGCAGGTTGGTATAACACGGCGGCATTTCAAAATGCAGCTGATGAAGCAGGCCTCTGGTCTAAAAATATCAATGGCGATGCGTTTTCTAACGAAATCAAGCAAAAAGCGATTGATACAATTAAAGCTGACTTAGGTAAAGTTGATTTAGTTATCTATAGCCTTGCATCTCCTCGTCGTACTGATCCAAATACTGGTGAAACTTACTCTTCTACACTTAAGCCGATTGGCGATGCTGTGACGACTAAAAATCTTAATACGTCAAAGCGTGAAATTGATGAAATAACAGTAGAAGCAGCAAGCCAAGACGATATCGACAACACCATTAAAGTGATGGGCGGTGAAGATTGGGAAATGTGGATTGATGCACTTAAAGAAGCCGACGTATTGGCTGATAACTTTAAAACCAGTGCTTACACCTATATTGGTAAAGAGCTAACGTGGCCAATTTACGGTCATGCCACAATTGGTAAAGCAAAAGAAGACTTAGACCGTGCAACTGTAGCAATTAAAGAATCTACTAAAGCACTTAACGGTGAAGCGTATGTATCTTCACTTAATGCGGTAGTTACGCAAGCAAGTTCTGCTATTCCAATTATGCCACTTTACATTTCTGCACTATTTAAAGTGATGAAAGCGGATGGCACCTATGAAGGCACGATTGAGCAAATTCATAGTTTATTTACCGAGAATTTATATGGTGATTCTCCACGCTTTGATGACGGTGGCCATTTATTCCAAAACTACAAAGAATTGGAAGATGATGTTCAAGCGCGTATTCAAACTGTGTGGGACAGCGTAACCACAGAAACAATTGATGAACTAACTGATTATGTGGGTTATCACAATGAGTTTTTGCGCTTGTTTGGTTTTGGTATCGACAGCGTTGATTACGAACAAGATGTAGAACCTGTTGCACACATTGCAAACATGATTGACTAATTCTGTTCGTTAATTGAAAAAGTCGCTACGGCGACTTTTTTATTGCCTGCAATATATTGTTTGAGTTATTTACGGATATTTTCTGTTTAACTTTCATCCTTACTCGCGGGCAATTACACTTTGGTCTATATTGAATTTTATTCAAATGTAGCTATTGAGCTAAATTACTGCTCCTGTCGTATAAATTTCATATTTACACTCGCATAGTGACCCTGATTGGTGTTAAAATTCGGGCAATATATGTGAGGAGTTTTACTGCGTTGCTTGCTTTGTATCTTAAACAGGCAGTTCTTTGATATCTTGAATTTGCTTGAATAGTCAAAAAGCGACGTGGTTGGTACGATTTTTCAGTTTCTTTCCGTTAATGTAGTGCAAGTGCGTATGATCAACATAAAAAAAGGTCTGGATTTACCCATAGAGGGCGCACCTCAGCAAGTTATTCATGATGGCTCAGCCGTCAAACGTGTAGCAGTGCTAGGTGAAGAGTTTATTGGTATGCGTCCAACCATGCATGTTCGTGTGGATGACCAAGTTAAAAAAGGCCAGGTACTTTTTGAAGACAAAAAGAACCCAGGTGTATTATTTACTGCCCCAGCTGCTGGTACAGTAAAAGAAATTAATCGTGGTGCAAAACGTGTGCTGCAATCTGTCGTTATTGAAGTAAATGGCAGTGAGCAAATCACCTTTGACTCTTTCAAGGCCGATGAGCTTTCAAGCTTAGACCGTGAAAAAGCCAAAGAAGTACTAATTCAGTCAGGTCAATGGACAGCACTTCGTGTTCGCCCATTCAGCAAGGTAGCGGCAGTGGATGCAAATCCTAGCTCTATTTTTGTGACGGCTATCGACACTAATCCATTAGCTGCAGATCCTGCGGTTATTATTGCCGAAAATGCGCAAGCATTCGAAGCAGGTTTAGCTGTGGTATCTCGTTTAACTGACGGTAAAGTATTTGTTTGTAAACAAGCAGGTAGCCAAGTACCTAGCTCATCAATCCCTCAAGTAGAAGTACATGAGTTTGGTGGCGTACATCCGGCTGGCCTTGTTGGCACACATATCCATCACTTAGACCCAGTATCTGCAAGTAAGCAAGTTTGGCATATTGGTTACCAAGACGTTATTGCGTTTGGTCACTTATTCCTTACTGGTGAAATCAGCACTGATCGTGTTATTTCTCTTGCCGGTCCACGTGTTAAAAACCCTCGTTTAGTGAAAACTCAACTAGGTGCTGCACTGGATGATTTAGTTGCGGGCGAATTAGAAGACGGTGATAACCGTGTAATTTCTGGTTCTGTTTTAGCAGGTGCTATTTCTGCAGGTCCTCAAGCATTCTTAGGTCGTTACCATGTTCAAGTATCAGTATTACTTGAAGGTCGCGAAAAAGAATTGTTTGGTTGGATCCGTCCAGGTAGCGATAAATTCTCAGTGACACGTACTTTCTTATCTCACCTTGCGCCAAGTCGTTTATTTAAAATGACAACGTCAACAGGTGGTTCAAAACGTGCCATGGTGCCAATTGGTAATTATGAGCGTGTTATGCCGTTAGATATTTTACCAACGCTTTTATTACGTGACTTAATCTCACGTGATTTAGATGGTGCTATCTCATTAGGCGCACTTGAACTTGATGAAGAAGATTTAGCGTTATGTACCTTCGTTTGTCCAGGTAAATACGAGTATGGTTCAATCCTACGCGATTGCTTGACTACGATCGAGAAGGAAGGCTAGAGAGATGGGTTTAAAGAAATTTCTAGAAGATATCGAGCCGCATTTTGAAGCCGGTGGTAAACATGAAAAGTGGTATGCCCTGTATGAAGCAGCAGCAACTATTTTTTATACACCAGGCTATGTAAATAAAGGCGCGACACACGTTCGTGACAACATCGACCTAAAACGTATGATGATTTTAGTGTGGATGGCGACGTTCCCTGCCATGTTTTTTGGTATGTTCAATATTGGTCATCAGGCCGCCGGTGCATTAGCACAAGGTTTTGAACTAGCAAACTCTTGGCAAGTTGGTTTGTTCCAGTTATTTGGTGGTGAATTAACCGCTAGCTCAGGCTGGGGCGCTAAAATGTTTTACGGGGCATGCTTCTTCTTACCAATCTACGCAGTAACCTTTGCTGTGGGTGGTTTTTGGGAAGTATTATTTGCTTCAGTGCGTAAGCATGAAGTTAACGAAGGTTTCTTCGTAACGTCAGTGTTATTCGCTTTGATCCTTCCAGCAACGATTCCTTTATGGCAAGTAGCGTTAGGTATCACGTTTGGTGTAGTAATCGCTAAAGAAATCTTTGGTGGTACTGGCCGTAACTTCTTAAACCCTGCATTAGCGGGCCGTGCATTTTTATTCTTTGCATACCCTGCACAAATTTCAGGTGACACAGTATGGACCGCAGTAGATTCATTCTCTGGTGCAACTATGCTAGGTCAAGCGTTTGTTGGTTCACTAGACTTTAGCAACATGGAGCTATGGTGGAATGCGTTTTATGGTTTCATTCAAGGTTCTGTAGGTGAAACATCTACACTTGCATTGTTAGTGGGTGGTTTATTCCTTATCTATGTTCGTATCGCTTCTTGGCGTATCGTGCTAGGTGTGTTTTTGGGTATGGTTGCAACTGCATTCTTATTAAATGCAATTGGTTCTGATACTAACCCAGTATTTGCAATGCCTTGGCATTGGCACTTAGTATTAGGTGGTTTTGCTTTTGGTATGTTCTTTATGGCGACAGACCCAGTGTCTGCTGCATTTACCGATAAAGCAAAATTCGCATACGGCGCACTAATTGGTGTGATGGTAGTAATGATCCGTGTAATCAATCCTGCATTCCCTGAGGGTATGATGCTAGCAATCTTATTTGCTAACTTATTTGCACCATTATTCGATCACTTTGTAGTGCAGGCTAATATCAAGCGGAGGTTGGCACGTAATGTCTAGTAATAACGAATCAATCGGCAAAACGCTAACCGTTGTTGTTGCACTATGTTTAGTGTGTGCAATCATCGTATCGTTTGCTTCAGTTCAGCTTCGCCCATTACAGCAAGCTAACAAAACGCAAGATATTCAGAAAAATATCTTAGCAGCAGCGGGTATCGATGCAGTTGAAAATATCTCTGATACGTTCAACTCTAAAATCGAAGCACGTGTAGTAGATATGAGTACAGGTGAGTTTGTTGAAACTGACCCTAACAGTTTTGACTTTGAGAAAAGTAAATTTGACCAAAAAATTAGTATTGCACTGAAAGAAAACGATATCAAAGATATCGCCGGTATTCAGCGTATGACTAAAGAGTCACCGGTTTACATCTCTAAAAAAGCAGATGGTTCTACAGACGCTATTATTTTACCAATCCAAGGTTATGGCCTTTGGGGTGTGATGTATGGTTTCTTAGCACTTGAAAGCGATGGCGAAACTGTTAAAGATATTAACTTTTATAAGCACAACGAAACACCTGGCTTGGGTGGAGAAATCCAAAACCCACAGTGGACTGCAAGTTGGAATGGTAAAGAGTTACCAATCAATATTGTAAAAAGTGGCGCTAAGAATGAGCATCAAATTGATGGCTTATCAGGTGCAACTTTAACGTCTAATGGTGTTGATCACGCAGTTGACTTTTGGACTGGCGAAAACGGCTTTGGTCCTTTCCTTGCGAGAGTACGTGAAGGAGCGTTGAAATAATGGCTGATACTAAAGAAATGAAGTCGGTCCTATTTGGTCCGGTACTGGCAAATAACCCAATCGCACTACAAGTACTTGGTATTTGTTCAGCGCTTGCGGTAACGTCTAGCTTAAAAAATGCGTTAATCATGTCAATCGCATTGACGTTGGTTACTGCTTTTTCAAGCTTCTTTATCTCAATTATTCGTAACCAGATCCCGTCATCTGTACGTATTATCGTGCAAATGACCATCATTGCGTCATTGGTAATCGTTGTTGACCAAGTATTACAAGCCTTCTCTTATGCTACGGCGAAAGAGTTGTCAGTATTTGTTGGTCTGATCATTACAAACTGTATCGTAATGGGTCGTGCAGAAGCGTATGCGATGAAGTCGCCACCGCTTATGTCATTCCTTGACGGTATCGGTAATGGTTTAGGTTATTCAGTAGTGTTACTAACTGTTGGCTTTATTCGTGAGCTATTTGGTAAAGGCTCATTATTTGGTGCTGAAATCATCCCGCTTGTGCAAGATGGTGGCTGGTATCAACCTATGGGTCTATTGATTTTACCACCTAGTGCTTTCTTCATCATTGGTTTATTCATTTGGGTACTTCGTACTTATAAGAAAGACCAAGTAGAAGCGAAAGGGTAAGGGGCAGACAATGGAACATTATATTAGTTTATTCGTAAAAGCGGTTTTCATTGAAAACTTAGCGCTAGCTTTCTTCCTAGGTATGTGTACTTTCCTTGCAGTATCAAAGAAAGTAACTACGTCTATCGGCCTAGGTGTTGCAGTTATCGTGGTATTGGGTATCTCAGTACCAGTTAACAACTTGGTTTATCATGCGGTTCTTGCACCTGGTGCACTTGAGTGGCTTGGCTACCCTGAAGCAGACCTTAGCTTCTTACGTTTCTTGACTTTCATCGGTGTTATTGCAGCACTGGTACAAATTCTTGAAATGGCATTAGATAAGTTCTTCCCTGCACTATATAACGCGTTAGGTATCTTCCTACCATTGATCACAGTTAACTGTGCAATCTTTGGTGCGGTATCTTTCATGGTAGAGCGTAACTATAACTTCGGCGAGTCTGTGGTTTATGGTATCGGTTCTGGTGTAGGTTGGGCGCTAGCAATTACATTACTTGCTGGTATTCGTGAAAAAATGAAATATTCAGACGTGCCAGACGGCCTACGTGGTTTAGGTATTACCTTCATCACAGTTGGTTTGATGGGTCTTGGCTTTATGTCATTCTCTGGTATTTCACTTTAATAGGTAGCGAGGATAAATCATGAGTTATGAGATTTTCTTAGGCGTTGGTGTTTTCATCGCTATCGTTGTACTACTAGTTTTAGTCATCATTGGTGCTAAATCTCAGTTAGTTGCAAGCGGTGACATCATCATCGGCGTAAATGGCGATCCAGATAAAGCCATTAAAACATCAGCAGGTAGTAAACTATTAGGTGCGCTATCTGAGTCAGGTATTTTCGTATCATCTGCATGTGGTGGCGGTGGCTCTTGTGGTCAGTGTCGTGTACACATCAAAGAAGGTGGCGGCGATATCTTACCAACAGAACTTGATCACATCTCTAAAGGTGAAGCCCGTGAAGGCTGTCGTTTAGCGTGTCAGGTAAATGTTAAAAACGACATGGAAATTGAACTTGAAGAGTCAATTTTCGGTGTTAAAAAGTGGGATTGTGAAGTTATTTCTAACGATAACAAAGCAACCTTCATCAAAGAGCTTAAGCTACAAATTCCTGATGGCGAGTCAGTACCGTTCCGTGCCGGTGGTTATATTCAAATTGAAGCCCCTGCGCACCACGTTAAATACGCTGATTTCGATGTACCAGAGGAATACCGTGGCGACTGGAACCATTTTGGTTTCTTCAAACTGGAGTCAAAAGTAGACGAAGAAACAATTCGTGCTTACTCAATGGCTAACTACCCAGAAGAAGAAGGCATCATCATGCTTAACGTGCGTATTGCTACGCCGCCGCCAAGAGATTTAAGCTTGCCTTGTGGTAAAATGTCATCGTACATTTGGTCACTTAAAGAAGGTGATAAAGTAACTATCTCTGGTCCATTTGGTGAGTTCTTCGCGAAAGAAACTGACGCTGAAATGGTATTCGTAGGTGGTGGTGCTGGTATGGCGCCAATGCGTTCACATATCTTTGACCAACTTAAACGCTTAAACTCTAAGCGTAAGATGAGCTTCTGGTATGGTGCACGTTCTAAACGTGAAATGTTCTACGTTGAAGATTTTGACGGCCTAGCGGCTGAAAATGATAACTTCGTATGGCATACAGCACTTTCAGATCCACAACCTGAAGATAACTGGGAAGGCTACACTGGCTTTATCCATAACGTGTTATTTGAGAACTATCTTAAAGACCACGAAGCGCCGGAAGATTGTGAGTTCTACATGTGTGGTCCTCCAATGATGAACGCAGCTGTTATCACAATGTTGAAAGACTTAGGTGTTGAAGACGAAAATATCTTACTAGATGATTTCGGTGGCTAACACTGATACCAAAACAGTTTAGTTTTGGTTAGAATATCAGCCTCGTAGCAATGCTTGTTACGAGGCTTTTTTATTTCAAAATTTAAAGTAGGCTGCCATGAATAAAGTTTTTCACCCGCAGGCATTAATTGCCTTATTTTTTCTTACCTTCACTTTACTCATAACGGGCTGTGGCCAAAGTGATGAACCTAAAGAGCTTTACCTTGAAGGTAAAACCATGGGCACTACTTATCACATTAAAGTATTTGCTAAGCAAGAAAAGCTCGACACACTTAATTTATTGCCAGAAATCACTGAGCTGTTAAAAGGCATTAACTTATCAATGTCGACTTATATTAAAGAGTCTGAGATTAATCAATTTAACCGCTTAGCTGTCGATGAAGTCATGCCAATTAGTAGTGACTTTAGAGCGGTGGTGAGCGAATCAATTCGCCTAGGGGAGTCAACTAAAACCCTCGATGTGACAATGGGACCCTTGATTGATTTATGGGGCTTTGGTCCAGATAAAAAACCAACTAAGCGCCCAACAGACGAAGCATTAGCTAACATGATTGCTAAAATTGGGGTTGATAAATTAAAACTGACTGAGCAGGGTTTAGCAAAAACGGTTGACGGCTTAGAACTTTCGTTTTCATCAACAGCAAAAGGCTATGGCATTGATAAAGTAGCTGAGCTGCTAGAAAGTCACGGTCTAACTAATTATATGGTCGAAATTGGTGGTGAGCTGCGCATTGCAGGTAAAAAGCCTAACGATCAGGATTGGCGCATAGCGATTGAGCAACCTGATGCAGAGCCAGGCACACGCAAAGTACACCATATTTTAGCGCCAGGTAATAATGGCATGGCAACATCGGGGGATTACCGTATATTTTATGAAATGGATGGTGTGACTTACAGTCATTTGATTGATCCAGTTACCGGTATGCCAAGTCGTCATGATCTCGTGTCAGTAACCGTATTACATCCATCAGCAATGACAGCCGATGGTCTTGCTACTGCATTGACTATTATGGGCATGGATAAAGCTCAAGCCTATGCAGAAAAAAATGACTTAGCGGTCTATCTAATAGCTAAATCGAAGGATGGTTTAGTGACTTATTCGAGCCCAGCATTTAAACCCTATTTGTAGCAGAGCACAAAGCGGTTTATAATACACTCAGCTTGGCTACGTTAGCCAAGCACCTTTTAATTGCTGAACAATAGGGGCTAAGCAATGTCACTTTTTCTTCTTACTTTTGGTTTACTTATTTTAATTGTCGCAGCAATGGCCATTGGCATGATTATGCAGAAAAAATCTATGGCGAGTAGCTGTGGTGGTCTAGGCTCAGTAGGTATTGATAAAGCTTGTGATTGTGATGACCCATGTGACAAACGTAAAAAGCGCATGGAAAAAGAGCAAGTTTGGAAAGAAAACCAAATTTTATAATCTCGATAAACTAGATTAAAAAGCGCCTTGTTTAAAATTGGCGCTTTTTTTGTGGCTTTAAAGTGGTAATTAATGAAACCATTTACAACTAAAGTGTATTTTTTACGTCACGGTGAGCTTGAGCAGCAAAATGTATTAGCTGGGCGTAGCGACTTTGAGTTGAGCAAAAAGGGTGTTCAGCAGTTAGAAGATGCAGTTGCAGGGCTGAACGATATCACTACAATAAACAGTTCTCCTTTAAAACGTTGTAAATTATTTGCTCAACAGCTTGCCAATACTCGACAACTCCCGCTCAATATAGACAGTGCAATCGCTGAGTATGATTTTGGCGATTGGGATGGGCAAAGCTATGAAGTACTTTGGCAACAAGGCAGCTCACCGACAATCGGAGACTTTTGGCAAAAGCCTTGGCAAATCACTCCCCCTAATGGCGAATCCATGAACGCGTTTTATAGCCGAGTTGAAACGTGGTGGCAGCAATTTTTAATGATGATCAGCGCACAGAACACAGGACCCCACTTGGTCATAACCCACGCTGGCGTTATCAAACAGCTGTTAGCGATAGTATGTCAGCTCCCTCGTGAGTCGCTCATTAGCCAAAATGTGTTTTCAATCTCTTATGCTGCTCTTATTTGTGTTGATGTTTACATTGATGAACAAGGTGAAGCTTGGCCTAAAATTGTTTTCTAAGCTGTTTTTAGCCATCTAGAAAGATATTAATTGAAATATAAACTCACCTGCTCATAATAGAGGGGTATTTAGGAATGAGGTGCAAGTCCTCAGCTGTTCCCGCAACTGTAAGCCACATTAGTGATAAGCCAGATACTAAATACGTTACAATCAACTTAAATAACTGAGCGGGTAAACTCATCTTTTTCATAAGCATTTGCTTGTGTTTACTGCATTGGGTTTTCGCGTGCTAGCAGAGATAAACATTGCAGACACCAACAGCGCTTCTTACCGTCGACGATTTATCGTGGACTGTTGCTAATACATCTATTCTAAAAAAAATAAACATCAGCATTGAGCAAGGCCAGTTTATTGGCTTGCTTGGGCCTAATGGTGCGGGTAAGTCGAGTTTATTGCGTTGTCTATATCGGTTTAATAAACCAACATGTGGTCAAGTGCTCCTTGGCTCAGATGATATTTGGCAACTAAGTGCTGATGATTTTGCCAAGCAAGTTGCTGTGGTTTTGCAAGAAACGCCTTCGCAATTTAATCTATCTTTGTATGATGTGGTGAGCCTAGGGCTTACCCCGCATAAACGTCTTTTTAGTGGCACCACACAAAGTGATAAGCAGCTAATTCACCAAGCGATAAAACAAGTAGGCTTAATTGAGCACACAAACCAAGCGTTTGATTCGCTCTCAGGTGGCGAAAAGCAGCGTGCTTTAATTGCCCGTGCCATAGTGCAAAAGCCACAGCTTTTGTTTATGGATGAACCTACCAGCCACCTTGACGTAAAATATCAAATTCAATTAATGGAATTAGCCAAATCACTCGGGGTAACTGTGTTGGCATCGTTTCATGATTTAAATTTAGCAGCCAGCCTATGTGATGAGCTATTGGTAATCGATCACGGTGAAATTGTTGCATCGGGCACGCCGCAGCAGGTTATAACAGAGAAAATGCTAAGCGATGTATTTGGCGTGTGCGCTCAAGTATCTAGCCACCCGCAAAGTAAAGCGCAATCCATTCCACATATAACGTATTTTTATGGTTATCAATCAGGAGCGCTTCATGCAACTGAAAAATAACCTATTACTGCCGCTAACCATGGTATTAAGTGTGCTGAGCATTTTTGCAGCATTGAGCTTTGGTGCTGCCCCCAGTAAGTTTGTTGATGTTTACTACAGTGTAATTGGACAGTGGTTTGGCCAAGGTAGTGATTCGTTTATTGAGCGAATAATTTGGCAACTACGTTTGCCACGTACATTGTTGGCGTTCTTAGCAGGCTCAGGGTTAGCCATTGCAGGGCTGATTTTACAAACCGTGACCCGTAATCCATTAGCTGACCCTTATTTATTTGGTATTTCATCTGGGGCTTCATTTGGTGTGGTGTGTTTTATTACTTTTACCGGTATCAGTGCTGGGTTTTCAATGTCGCTGGCCGCCTTTGTGGGTAGTATGCTGACCATGTGCTTATTGGTATTTATTGCAGGGCGTAGATCGTCTGCTCAGGTTGAAACAATGCTATTAGCAGGGGTTGCATTGTCGTTTTTATTCAGCGCATTTACCAGCTTACTACTTTATTTTAGCGACCCTCAAGCAATCACCGCGATTTTATTTTGGACCTTAGGCAGCTTTGCAAGAGCGCAGTGGCAAGCACTTTGGCTACCCGCTTTAGTTATCTTCAGTTGTATTATTTTATTAATGAGTTTTAGGCGTCAACTCAATGCCATGTTATTGGGTGATGAAAGTGCCACGACCTTAGGTATTCCTGTGCAACGCTTTCGCTTGCTAATGTTAGTGTTAAGTTCGTTAATAACGGCGCTCTTGGTGGCGTTATGTGGGGGGATTGGCTTTGTGGGCCTGATGATACCTCATATAGTGCGTTTTTTCGTATCCCAAGGAACCTTAACAGGGCTTGCGATGACAGCACTCGTTGGTGGTACATTTATGGTATGGGTGGATGTGCTCTCGCGTATTGTGATGAGTAACCAAGAGCTACCAATCGGGGTGATCACCTCGGCCATTGGTAGTGTATTCTTTTTATCTTTGCTGTGTTTTCGTAAAAAGGTGTATCAATGATGTATTCTATTAAACCCCTTAACAGGCAATTTGATACGCTGATCAGTGATAAAATTAATCACAAAACTAAACCGCTTGGAGCACTGGGGCTACTTGAACCACTGGCACAGCAATTGGTGAGTATTTTTAGTCAAGATATTGATATACAGAGTGCATTTTTAGATTTTCAGCCAGCTATAAAACAGCCTACATTAATCGTGTTTGCTGGCGATCATGGTGTTGCAGCGCAAGGAGTATCAATTGCCCCCAGCGACGTTACCGCGCAAATGGTTGCTAATTTTGCTGCTGGCGGCGCGGCAATTAATGTGTTTTGCAATCAGCTAGGCTGGCAGCTTGAAATAGCCGATTGCGGTATTTTAACGAAAGTACCCAGCACGGACATTCGTGATTGTCGTTTAGGGGATATCACCGAGCCGCTTAATCAACACACGGCTATGAGTACCGAGCAGGTACAACAAGGGTTTAATAATGCTAAACAACTTGTATTAGCGCTTAAAAGTAGTGGCTGTAATACTCTAGCCTTGGGTGAAATGGGCATAGGTAATACCACCAGTGCAGCCGCTATTATGGCGGCAATGCTTAAACTCCCTGCCAGTGAATGTGTGGGCAAAGGTACTGGCGTAAGTGATGGGGTGGTTGCGCGTAAAGTAAAAGTTGTAGAGCAAGCACTGATCTTACATAAAACTCAACTAGATGATCCTATCTCCTTGCTTGCAGCACTTGGTGGCTTCGAAATTGTGCATATTGTGGGTGCCATGCTCAGCGCTGCTGAGCAACAAATGGTAGTACTGGTTGATGGCTTTATTTGTACCGCTGCAGCTTTAGTCGCGATTGCAATTAACCCCAATGTAAAAGCGTATTTTATTTTTGCCCATAGTTCAAATGAGCAAGGCCATAGTAAAATGCTCGCCCACTTAGAGGTTAAACCATTACTGCAATTAGATTTGCGCTTAGGGGAGGGGACTGGCGCTGCATTAAGTTTGCCTTTGCTACAAAGTGCGCTCGGTTTTTATAATCAAATGGCAAGCTTTGCCGACGCTGCAGTTGATAATGTGGTGTAAGTGATGACACAAGCGCAAGCAAGCATCACGCAATGGCAGTTGCTACAATTAGCGGTTAGTTTTTTAACCCGCATTCCGGTAAAGCTTCGTTTTGAGGTGACGGGCGAACACTTAAATCAAGCCAGTCGCTACTTTGCGTTAGTAGGATTAGGACTTGGTTTAGCCCATGCTTTGGTGTTTTACTGCCTGCAATTTATATTACCTGTTTCAATATGTGTGCTGTTAGTGATGGCGCTGAGCCTACTAATGACTGGTGCTTTTCATGAAGATGGCTGGGCCGATGTCTGGGATGGCTTTGGTGGTGGCTGGCAGGTATCACAAAAGCTCAATATTATGAAAGATAGCCGTTTAGGCACATACGGCGCTGCAGCACTTATCATTATATTAATGCTGAAGTATCAAAGTTTGGTGATATTAAGTGAAGATAACGGTGTGTTGTTATTTGCTATCATTGCTGGGCAATGCTTAAGCCGCGTTGTTGCGACTAGTATCATTTTTAGTATGGATTATGTGAGCGAAGGTGCCAGCGCAAAAGTAAAGCCACTGGCTATGCACTTATCTAAAACCGGATTAGTCACTTTATTATTAACAGCTGCTTTTTTATTTGCCGCTACGTTGATTTTCCAGCTTGTTACTTGGCAAGCATTAGTAATAATAACCCTGACTTTAGTATTCGTACGTTTGATGGTTATGCATTGGTTTAAACGCCAATTAGGCGGTTATACCGGTGATTGTTTAGGGGCAGCGCAGCAACTTAGTGAGGTGAGTATTTATATAACTCTCATCGTTATAATGACGAGTAGCGCACAATGAAACCTCAACATACTTTAATTCTCGGTGGTGCCCGTAGTGGTAAAAGCCGCTTTGCAGAGCAATTAGCAACAAGCACTGAAAAACCCGTAATATACATCGCTACCGCACAAGGCCATGATGATGAAATGCAAGCACGTATTTATCGTCATCAACAGCAGCGCCCAGCACATTGGCAGCTAATTGAAGAGCCAATAACGCTTGCAAATACCTTACTTGCCCATAGCAAAGCTGGTAACTGCATTTTAGTTGATTGCCTTACGCTGTGGCTTAGTAATTGTTTATGCCAAGATAATAACTGCTGGGCGCAGCAAAAACAGGCATTGCTTGAAGCGCTGAGTAAGCTCCCTGGACAGGTTATTTTTGTCAGTAACGAAGTCGGACACGGGATTGTGCCGCTTGGGCAATTAAGCCGTGACTTTGTTGATGAGTCAGGCTGGCTACATCAAGCAATTGCCGCAGAGGTTGCTCGGGTTGAATTTATAATGGCAGGCTTGCCGCTCACTTTAAAAAGTAGTGAATGATGAAAACAATAATGATCCAAGGCACCACATCAGATGCCGGTAAAAGTACATTGGTTGCAGCTTTGTGCCGAGTGTTTGCAGAGCAAGGTATTAAAGTCGCTCCCTTTAAGCCACAAAATATGGCACTTAATAGCGCAGTAACACAAGATGGCGGTGAAATAGGCCGTGCTCAGGCGTTACAAGCAATTGCAGCAAAGGTTGCCCCAAGAATAGATTTTAATCCCGTATTACTCAAACCTAATAGTGATACTGGCGCTCAAGTGATCATTCATGGCAAAGCGATTAGCAATATGGAAGCGGGTGCTTACCACGACTATAAAAAAGTCGCGATGGATGCTGTGCTCACCTCACAAGAAAGATTAAGTAAAGAATTTGAGCTATTGGTTGTAGAAGGGGCCGGTAGCCCCGCAGAAATTAACCTGCGTGCCGGCGATATTGCCAATATGGGTTACGCTGAAGCGGTGGATTGCCCTGTCATTATTATTGCCGATATTGATAAAGGCGGGGTATTTGCGCATTTAGTGGGCACCTTGGCATTGCTAAGCGAGTCAGAGCAAGCGCGAGTAAAAGGTTTTGTGATCAATCGTTTTCGTGGCGATATTGCACTGTTACAAGGTGGCCTTGATTGGCTCGAAGAGTACACGGGCAAACCTGTACTTGGTGTATTACCTTACCTGCATGATCTCACCTTAGATGCAGAAGACGCCGTTGCTATTGATAATAAGGTAAACCAAGCGAAAATAAAAATAGCTGTTTTACTCTTACCACACATTAGTAATCATACCGACTTTGATGCGCTGCGGTTAAACCCACAAATAGATATAAACTACGTGCGTCACACACAGTCTATTCCCAATGTTGATCTAATTATTATCCCAGGCAGTAAAAATGTGATCAGTGATTTAACCTTTTTAAAAAATGAAGGCTGGGAGGAGCAAATTAAGCGCCACCTTCGCTATGGCGGTAAAGTGCTCGGCATTTGCGGCGGCTTACAAATGTTAGGCACCGATATTTACGACCCTGCGGGGGTTGAGTCAAGCGCTCAGCATTGTAAAGGATTAGGACTTGGTGATTTTACAACTCAATTAGGGGTTGAAAAAGTACTGACGCAAGCATCGGCTATTTTGCATTTAAATGGCGGTGAAGCTCAGATGGTGGGGTATGAAATTCACGCAGGCCAAAGTCACGGTCCTACACTTGAACAACCATTGCTAAAATTTACCACACATCCACAAAATGTGACTCATGATGGTTTTATATCTGATGATAACTGCATAGCAGGCACTTACTTACATGGCTTGTTTGATAGCAGTGCAGCAAGCCAACTGATACTTGATTGGGTGTTACCAAATAGCTGTATTGAACAGCATATAGATATAAACACACATCGCGAACAGCAACTCACGCGTTTAGCCCAGATGTGTAAACAGCATTTAGATATTCCACAAATTACTAAAATTTACCAAAACTGGTAAGGAGCAAGCAGATGAGCGACACAAATAACGACAAACACCAACAACGGCAACAAAAAGTAAAAGACAAAGTGGATGAGCGCATTGCTGCGGCACAAACAGAAAAGGGCATTTTCCAAGTGATCACTGGCAACGGTAAAGGTAAATCTACATCAGGGTTTGGCACAGTAACTCGCTGTGTCGGCCATGGTATGAAGGCCGCTGTGTGCCAATTTATAAAAGGCACATGGCCGTGTGGTGAGCGTAACTTATTACAAGGTGCGGGCGTTGAGTTTGCCATTATGAACACCGGTTTCACGTGGGAAACACAAAATAAAGAATCAGATACCGCCGCCGCGCAAGCTACATGGCAAGAGGCAAAGCGTATGTTAAATGACGAATCAATCAACCTAGTATTACTTGATGAAATAACTTACATGATCACTTATGGCTACATTGATTTAGAAGAAGCGCTAGAGGTGATTGCTAATCGTCCGCCGATGCAGTCAGTGATTGTTACAGGGCGTGGTGCGCACCGTAAGTTAACAGACCTTGCAGACACAGTAAGCGAAGTACGTAATGTAAAACACGCATTTGATGCGGGTGTAAAAGCGCAAATAGGGTTTGATTACTAATGGTGGTGTTAAGATTCGCATTATTTGTTTGTTTCGCCTTGGGCAGTGCTAATCTACAGGCTAGCACTAATAAACAACAACTGAGAATTGTAGCGCTTGCTCCGCATATTGTTGAAAACCTTTATACCATTGGCGCTGGCGAGCAAATTGTGGGAACAGTTGAGTACGCTGATTTTCCAAAGGCGGCGAATAAAATCCCACGTTTAGGGGGTCACCAAGGTATTCAAACTGAAAAGCTGTTAGCACTTCAACCTGACTTGGTACTTGCATGGAATAGCAGTAGTCATGCTGATGAGTTAGCACAAATAGAGCGTATGGGAATCAGTGTTTTATACAGTGAAGCCAATGAAGTTGAAAAAGTGCCTAATGAGTTGCTACGACTAGGAAAATTAACTGGCCGCGAGGACGCGGCAAAGCATGCTGCGACTGAATTTCAGCAAAAATTAGACACTATTAAAGCCAAACAGCAGGGCAAAGCCAGTGTTGCTGTGTTTTATCAATTATGGCCAGAACCGATGATGACGGTGAGTAAAAATACTTGGATTAATCAACTTATTGAGATTTGCCATGGCAGCAACGTGTTTGCCAATAGCCGCACCGACTATCCGCTTGTAAGTATTGAAAACGTGATCGTTGCAAAACCAGAGGTGATTATTCTTCCAGAAGAGAAATCAAAAAACAAACAGCCAGTTATCGATTGGCAACAATGGCCCGAAGTTCCTGCAGTGAAACACAATCAGTTTATTCAAATTAATGCCGACTTACTACACAGGTTCACCACCCGGATGCTTGATGGGCTAGATGATATGTGTAATAAAATCGATCAATCAAGAGCTGTTTTAAAGGATGTACAATGAGTCAGTGGCAAACATTTTTACAAACCGAATGCGCCAAACCTTATATGCAAGACACGCTTGCTTATGTTGCTCAAAGGCGCAGTGAAGGGGTTGCAGTTTACCCACCAGAGTCGCAGGTTTTTAGTGCCTTTGAAGCAACGGAGCTTGACGATATTAAAGTGGTTATTTTAGGGCAAGATCCTTACCACGGTGAGGGACAAGCTCATGGTTTGTGTTTTTCAGTACTGCCAGAAGTTACTAAATTGCCGCCATCACTGAAAAATATTTATAAAGAGCTCGCCACTGATATTGCAGGGTTTGCGGTACCGCAACATGGTCACTTGCAAAACTGGGCTGAGCAGGGCGTATTTTTACTAAATACCGTACTGACCGTGGAGCAAGGACAAGCGCACTCACATAAGCATTTAGGTTGGGAGCAATTTACTGATAACGTGATTAATCATATTAATGAGCACACAACTGGCGTGGTGTTTATTTTGTGGGGTGCGCATGCGCAAAAGAAAGGCAAAGGCATAGATGCTACCAAGCACTTTGTGTTAAACGGCCCTCACCCATCACCGCTTTCAGCGCATCGAGGCTTTTTTGGCTGTCAGCACTTTTCTAAAGCCAATGAGATACTCCAGCAGCAAGGCAAAGCCGCTATAAATTGGCAAGTGTAAGAATTAAAAAAGGCCGTTAGCTGTGAAGCATGCGGCCTATTTTTTTAAGTTAAAAATCTAGCTCATCAATTGCAATGTTGTCTGCAAAATAGTCTAACTCCTGTAGTTCTTTGCGTAAACGTTGCTTATCTTTTAAAGCTTCGATTTCGCGCCACTTTCTCTTTTTATTCTTCTGAGAGGTCTTTTTTGTTGTACTAGGACCTTCTAATATTTCTAAAATATCGTCTAGGCTATCCATGAACTTCTCCTATTGAATTTTGAACCTCGGAAATACCTATATCACAGGCCAAACTAAAATAGAATAAAAAAGTGACGGTAATGTTACATAAATGTGATGGCTAGATTAAATTCTATACGCGGGGAAAATAAAAAACGCCACATGAGTGGCGTTTTATACAGTAAGTGTTTATTTACTTATCTTTAAAGAGTTACATCGCTTTAAAACGTGCCTCTAATTGCTCTTGCGCATCAGCAAATGAGCGAATACCTTCAGCCAGTTTTTCAGTCGCCATGGCATCTTGGTTATGCAACCAGCGGAATTGCGATTCTGTAAGTGGCTCAGGTTTTGGCTCTTTAGGAATATCACTTTCTAGTAAATATTCTTGCGCGCCTTCAAGGTTGCCTAAGTCTTCTAACAGGTTAGGGCTAATAGTTAGCTTATCACAACCCGTTAGCGCGATAATTTCGCCAGTGTTACGGAAGCTTGCGCCCATAACCACGGTTTTATAATCATGGCGTTTGTAAAATTCAAAAATGCTACGTACAGATTGAACACCTGGATCTTGTAGCGGATCAGTAGGTTTTTCCATGCCGTTAGCAACATGCCAATCTAAAATACGGCCCACAAACGGCGAGATTAAAAATACGTTTGCATCGGCACAGGCGCGTGCTTGGGCATCGCTAAACAATAAAGTAAGGTTACATTTAGTGCCTTCTTTTTCTAGTTGCTCAGCGGCTTTAATACCTTCCCATGTTGAAGCTACTTTAATTAAAATTTTATCTTTGCTCACGCCTTCTTTTTCATACAGGCTAAGTAAAGTATGGGCTTTATCGATAGTTGCTTGGGTATCAAATGATAAACGCGCGTCAACTTCGGTAGAGATGTAACCCGGTACAATTTCGCTGATTTCTTTACCCAATAATACGGCAAAGTAATCGCAAGCGAGTTCAAGTTGTTTGGCGGCATCTTGCTCGGTTTCTTTAGCATAGCTAAATGCTTTATCTAAATAAGGCTTATACGCTTCGATCTCGCTGGCTTTAAGAAGTAAAGATGGGTTTGTAGTCGCATCTTCTGGTTGGTGTTTTTTTATCGCTTCAATATCGCCGGTGTCGGCTACGATAGAAGAATGTTGTTTGAGCCTTTGTAGAGCTGAAGTCATTTGCTTTTCCTCATTCCAAGCAAGTTAAAAGAAAATCTACTGTAACTACCTTATACTGCAACACTGTGACAGCGCTTGATAGGTCATATGTCCGTATCAGTAAAGAACGAAGGCGCAACGCAAATTTTGTCGCGCAAAAGTAAGGTAGGACTAAACAAAACGTGCATTTCGTTTCATTTAATGTTGAAATTGACATTAAATAATTTACAAGTCAATAGCTAACTATGATCACTGTTATTTCACCTGCAAAAAATTTAGATTTTGAAAGCCAACCTACTACAGAGAAATTCAGTTATCCTGAGCTGCTAGAGCACAGTGAAGAGCTGATGAGCGTGTGCCGTGAGCTTACACCTGCACAAATTAGTAGCTTAATGAAAATCAGCGATAAGCTAGCAGGGCTCAATGCTGCCCGTTTTAGTGAATGGGCGCAGCCGTTTACTGAACAAAATGCTAAACAAGCGGTACTCGCTTTTAACGGTGATGTATACGGCGGTTTAGCGGCAGATACACTAACTGCTGAGCAACTTGACTACGCACAAAACCATTTACGTATTTTGTCGGGCCTTTATGGGCTGTTAAAGCCGCTAGATTTAATGCAAGCATATCGTCTTGAAATGGGTACTAAGCTTGATAATAGCCGTGGTAAAAACTTATATGAATTTTGGGGCAGTATTATTGCCAAGAAGTTAAATACAGTTTTAGCTCAGCAAGATAGTCAATACTTAGTCAACCTTGCATCTAATGAGTATTTTAAAGCGGTTGATAAAAAAACCTTATCTGCGCAAATCATCACACCACATTTCAAAGACTGTAAAAATGGTCAATACAAAATTATCAGCTTTTACGCCAAAAAAGCGCGCGGCTTAATGGCTCGTTATATTATCGAAAATAAAGTAACTCAATTGAGCCAACTGAAACAGTTTACAGTGGATGGTTACTATTTTAGTGAAGAAGCCACAACTAAAGAACTTGAGCCTGTATTTTTACGCGACGAGCAAAATTAAGCGACATTTAAGCTTTAAATAAACCACGCAAATGCGTGGTTTTTTATTTTTGGCGTTTATTTTGCAATGACCTGATTATTAAATAATAGTTTTCAGGATCAATCATGCTAAATATCCCTTCAATTAGTGAAGCCGAAAAGCTTATCGAAGAAAAGCTCGGAGGCTGGTTTGATATTGTTATAAGTCATATTCCTAACTTTATCGTCGCAGTACTGATTGCCATTGTATTTTCAATTCTTGCGCGCTTTTTAGGTTCCATGGTGCGTAAGGTTTTACGCAGATCGTTAGACTCCAAGCAAATAGCCGATTTAATGGCTTCCATCTTCAAGATGGTCGTCTTATGTGTTGGGGTATTTATTGCTCTAGATTTTATGGGGTTAAAAGGCACGGTTACTTCATTGCTTGCAGGTGCCGGTATTGTTGGTTTAGCGATTGGTTTTGCGTTTCAGGATATGACCGAAAATCTCATTGCTGGCATCGCCATGGGTATTCGAAAACCCTTTAAAACGGGCGATGTCATTAAAACCGATAATGCTTTTGGTACGGTTAAATCAATTAACTTACGTAATACCCTGATTGAAAATTTTTATGGCCAATTAATTCTAGTGCCTAACAAGATCCTTTTTCGCAATGTGTTACGTAATTACAGCACCTTAGGTGTTCGCCGAATCGAAGTACCGGTAGGCATTTCGTATGGCGACGACCCAGAGCAAGCTGCTGAAGCGATAGTTAAAAAAATCAATGAGTTCGATTTTGTGATTAAGCAAGACGAAACGGCTGTATACGCTGAAGGATTTGGCGATAGCAGCGTTAATTTATTAGTATGGTTTTGGATAAAATACCCCGGCGAAGCTGATTTTATGACCGTAAGGCACAAAGCGGTTGTTGCCGTTAAACAAGCATTAGCAGAAGCTGATATCAGTATTCCATTCCCAATTCGCACGCTTGATTTTGGTATAAAAGGGGGTGAAAAACTCGATGCCATGATTAGTCACAAACAGGATAGCCAAGATTAAACTCGCTTAATAGATACAAAGCGTATGCCTGCATGCGCTTTGTATAATGTACTTTTTACTTAACCTTAATACTAATTTACACGCATTGATGCAGACGATTTAACTGACACATGACTTAATTCAAACTAAAGTTAGGTAAACTTAATTGTGAATAGTGGGGGGTTAGTTTGCGTGATGATAATGAATTTTATCCGAAAAATCCCTGCGTTAGGTGTTGCTGCTTAGATAGTAGAGATATTTGTATTGGCTGTTTTCGCAGCCTTGAGGAAATACTTGAATGGCATAGCGCTTCAATCAGCCGACAGAAAAAAATACTTGCAACATGCCAAGCGCGTAAAGCTGCAGCAAAAAAATAACGACTCTAACGACGCTCAGGATGAGCTAATCAACATATTCTTTGAGCAAATTCTTTTGTGCACGATATAAACTTTTCAAAAATATAATTCCAGAATTCATCTGAATTATTGTAAATAATTGTTTATTTTCTGTTTTAAGCTGCAGTGGAAGTCGTTTATGAGTAACTTTAATGTAAAATGATAGCGCTGTCATTTTTGTTGGTGTATGATTAATTTATTGTGAAAAAAATGATTTTAGTTTGCAGTGGCTGGATTTTAGATAAATATAATGAGTTCAAAGCTAAAATAATTAATTAAAAAACTGGTGAGATAAAACTATGGAAGCAACCGTCGAGTGTGAAGCAAATACGAAGCATAGTATTTGGCTGCCAATGACATTGGCAGGATCAATGTTCTTTATTTTAGGGTGTATAACCTGGCTTAATGGTGCAATTACTCCATTTTTACAACAAATGTTGGTGTTATCTCCGTTACAAGCTTCGTTTATTATCTCTTCATTTTATATTGCCGTAACGGTTGCCGGTATCCCATCTGCAATGCTTATTAAGCGTGTTGGCTATAAAAATGGGATGGCGATAGGTTGTGCCGTTATGGCGGCTTCTGCATTAATGTATATCCCTGCAGCAAAGCTGCAAATGATTGAAATATTCTTATTTGCTCAATTAACGATTGGCGTGGGACAAACAATCCTGCAAACAGCGATTAACCCTTATGTGGTAAAAATGGGTTCTGAGAAATCAGCTGCCGTACGTGTTTGTATTATGGGCTTATTAAATAAATTTGCAGGTGTAATTGTACCTGTGATTTTTGCTGCCGTGGTAGTAAGTGGTGTTGTCGCTGACGGAGAGCAATTATCGCAAGTACAAAAAGATGCGATGGCGAACAGTTTAATCTTGCCTTACCTAGCTATTGCTGGCTTTATTCTATTGTTTGCACTCTTTGCTAAATTTGCACCATTACCTGATTTAGTCTTCGAAGAGTCTGAAGGCAGTGGCAAAGGAGAAGTAAAAGAAGCCTTACAACATCCTCACCTAGTATTTGGTGTAATAGGTATCGCACTGTACGTGGCTGTGGAAGTGATTGCCGCGGATACCATTGGTTCTTATGCGTTACAAATAGGTGTAGCCGACTACTCTGTAATGACCTCATACACTATGGCGTGTATGTTAATTGGTTACGCCATTGGTATAGCCCTTATTCCACGTTTTATGTCGCAGCAAAATGCACTTGTTATGTCTGGAGTTGCAGGTATTGTCACTGTGCTTGCTGTTGTGCTAGGTAGTAATGAATCATTTATTATTGCTAACTTATTATTAGTACCGTTTGGCGGACCTGAATTACCAGACCCACTTTTATGTATCGCATTACTTGGCTTTGCGAATGCCATGGTGTGGCCTGCTATTTGGCCTTTAGCGCTGACAGGGCTTGGGCGCTTAACGGGCACTGCTTCTGGCTTATTGATTATGGGTATTGCTGGTGGCGCGTTAGGCCCATTATTGATTGGTCTAGGAAATGTCGTTGGTCTTGGCCCGCAAGGTGCTTATGTTGTGATGATTCCAAGTTATATATTCATCTTATTCTATGCTTTGAAGGGTCATAAAATGAGAAGTTGGAAATAGAGAGGAACTGGTGACAGCAAGGTTAGCGAGAGTAAAGTTTTAGCGAGAGTAAAGTTAGCTAAGAAAGTTTGTAAGCTCCCAAGAGCGCGGTTTATTCCGCGCTTTTTCTTGGTCTATAAAGCTAGCATATTAAACCATAGAGCGGGAACGCCTGTTTAATACTCGAAGAGCTAAAATTAATAGCGCAATTAAGCAAATGATTACCCCAGCAATAGTTGCTAATTGATGTGGCACCCAACGTATTATCAATAAACCAAATGTGAGTAATATAAAAGGTTTGAATTCATAGTAGTAATAGTGTTTTTTAACTCTGATTCGATTTACTTTATGATCAACACGGCGCGCGTTTGAGCGTAAACGCCAGATATTCGCACCATAAAAAAACATCATAATGCCCAATAAAGTGCTAATAAAAGAATTACCGATAAGTAAACAACCTGCACCAAAGAGAAAGGTTAAATAGGGAATTGATTCATATATAGGTTTAGCGATCATAATACTTCGTACCATCATCCTTGACTGTAACTTAATTATTGATTGTACCTTAAGTAGAAGCCAAAGCAATTTATTAACATATTTAAATTATAAATGTCTGATCGTTTTGTTTATTAGTAATTTTTATGTTTCTATAAAAAAATATCATTACAAAAACACTGTGAATTAATTTCAATCCCTGTTTAAATATGTTCAAGATAAGAGCATAGGCAAATTGACGTTTTCAGCGTATAATTCAGCCTTTCAAAAATACCATACACGTTGCCCTAGGAGCCCCCATGTTAGAACGTAGCATGAATATTTCGGATTTTGATCCAGAGTTATTTGCAGCAATCAATAAAGAAACTGCACGTCAAGAAGAGCACATTGAGTTAATTGCCTCTGAAAACTACTGTAGCCCACGCGTACTTGAAGCGCAGGGATCACAGCTTACAAATAAATATGCAGAAGGCTACCCGGGCAAGCGTTACTACGGTGGTTGTGAGCACGTTGACGTGGTTGAGCAATTGGCTATTGACCGTGCAAACGAATTATTTGGTTCTGATTACGCAAACGTACAACCACATGCGGGTTCACAAGCGAATGCAGCTGTTTTTTTAGCGCTTTTAGAAGCTGGCGATACAGTGCTAGGTATGAGCTTAGCTCATGGTGGTCACTTAACGCATGGTTCACATGTAAGTTTCTCAGGTAAACTTTACAATGCAATCCAATACGGACTAGATGAAGCGACTGGCGAAATCGATTACGCTCAAGTTGAAGCGTTAGCACTTGAACACAAACCAAAAATGATTATCGGTGGCTTCTCAGCATACTCTGGTATCGTTGATTGGGCTAAATTCCGTGAGATAGCTGATAAAGTCGGTGCCTACTTATTTGTAGATATGGCTCACGTTGCAGGTTTAATCGCTGCAGGTGTTTACCCAAGCCCAGTTCCTCATGCTCACGTTGTAACAACAACGACGCACAAAACATTAGCAGGCCCACGTGGTGGTTTGATCATTTCTGCATGTGGCGATGAAGCTATCTACAAAAAGCTTAACAGCGCAGTATTCCCTGGTGGCCAAGGTGGTCCTTTATGCCATATCATTGCTGCAAAAGCAGTGGCATTTAAAGAAGCACTTCAACCTGAATTTAAAGAATACCAAACACAAGTTGTTAAAAATGCCCAAGCTATGGTTGCAGTAATGCAAGAGCGCGGCTATAAAATCGTATCTGATAAAACAGAGAACCACTTGTTCTTACTTGATTTAATCGATAAAGACATCACTGGTAAAGATGCTGACGCAGCGCTTGGTAATGCTAATATCACCGTAAATAAAAACTCGGTACCAAACGATCCGCGTTCACCGTTTGTTACTTCAGGCCTACGTATTGGTTCACCTGCAATCACTCGTCGTGGCTTTAAAGAAGCTGAATCAAAAGAGCTTGCTGGTTGGATTTGTGACGTACTAGACAACATCAATGATGAGTCTGTACAAGCGCAAGTAAAAGAGAAAGTTCAAGCTATCTGTAAAAAATTACCTGTTTACGCTTAATCTAATTAGTTTAAGTATATAAACAGTAATTTAGATAACAAGAGCGATGTTTTTTGTTATTATAAAGGCCGCCCATAAGCGGCCTTTTTAGTTTTTTGAATCGGAAGCAGACACCTATGCATTGTCCATTTTGCACCGCAAAAGATACCAAAGTGATAGATTCACGTTTAGTTGGTGGTGGTCACCAAGTTCGCCGTCGCCGTGAATGCAATGAATGCCATGAGCGCTTTACCACTTTTGAAGGGGCTGAATTGGTGATGCCAAGAGTAATAAAGCAAGATGGCAGCCGCGAACCATTCAACGAAGACAAACTGCTCAATGGCTTACACCGAGCGCTAGAAAAACGCCCTGTTAGCACTGAGCAAGTAGATGAAGTGGTCAATATTATTAAATCCCAGCTACGTGCCACCGGAGAACGTGAAATTTCGAGTCACTTAATTGGTGAATGCATTATGGAGTCATTAAAAAAACTCGATAAAGTAGCTTATGTTCGCTTTGCATCTGTGTATCGCTCGTTTGAAGATATACGTGAGTTTGGCGAAGAAATAGCGCGTTTAGGCGATTAGTATGCAATTCACAGAGCAAGACCACTTTTATATGAGCCGCGCTATTGAGCTGGCAAAGCGTGGCCGTTTTACGACAACCCCCAATCCTAACGTTGGTTGTGTATTAGTTAAAAATGGGGAGATTGTGGGTGAAGGTTTTCATCAATTAGCAGGGCAAGGCCATGCTGAAGTAAATGCTTTAGCAATGGCAGGGGAGCAGGCAAAAGGGGCTATCGCCTACGTTACGCTTGAACCATGTAGCCATTTTGGCCGAACACCACCGTGTGCCGAAGGTTTAAAAAACGCTGGAGTACGTAAAGTGATCGCCGCAATGGTCGATCCTAACCCGCAAGTAGCGGGGAAGGGATTAGCCATTTTAGCGGATGCAGGCATTGAGGTCGCATCGGGTTTACTTGAACCACAAGCCCGGTTATTAAATCGTGGCTTTCTAAAACGTATGGAGCGGGGGCTGCCATTTGTAACGTGCAAAATGGCAGCCAGTCTTGATGGTAAAACGGCATTGCAAAATGGCCGAAGTAAATGGATAACCTCTACTAAAGCGCGCCAAGATGTGCAGTTATTCCGTGCACAAAGTTGCGCGATTTTAACTGGCGCTGACACCGTGATAATTGATGATGCGAAATTAAACGTACGTCAAAATGAATTACCGCAAAAGCGACCAACAACGCTTCCACTGCGTCAACCTATTCGCGTTATTGTTGATTCACAGAACAGGTTAACCCCTGACTTAGCGCTTTTTAGCATTGAAGGTGAAATATTAATCCTCACCACAAAGCTTGATAAATCTAAACAATGGCCACATTACGTTAAGCATATTGTAGTGCCTGAAAAAGAAAAAAAAGTAGATTTATTAGTGGCACTAAAATTATTAGCACAACAACAAATAAACTCTATTTGGTTAGAAGCAGGTGCAACCCTTGCTGGTGCGATGACTGAACAAAATTTAATTGATGAGTTTGTAGTTTATCTTGCGCCTAAATTATTAGGAAATGACGCGAAAAGTTTACTAAACTTTGCAACGCTGACTAGTATGCAAGATACTATTAACCTCGCTATCAAAGAATGTGCATGTGTGGGCGAAGATATCCGTATTATCGCCGACATTGCGACAACGAAATCGTCTTAACTTATTATTGAGAGTAACCACTATGTTTACTGGTATTATTGAAGCAACTGGGGTCATTAGCAATTTGCGAAAAACCCAAGGCGATTTAGCTATACGAATTCAAAGCAATGACTTAGATATGTCGGATGTTAAACTCGGCGATAGCATTGCCACCAATGGCGTGTGTTTAACCGTAGTTGAAAAACACCAAGATGGCTTTAATGCTGATTTATCTAATGAAACAATCAGCCTAACGGGGTTTGCACATTATCAACAAGGGCAAAAAGTTAATCTTGAAAAAGCCATGCAGCCAGTATCTCGTTTGGGCGGCCATCTAGTTTCTGGGCATGTTGACGGTATTGCTACAATTACCAGCATCACAGCAAATGCACGTGCAACAGAGTATTGGCTTACAACAGATGCTGAGCTAATGAAGTATATACCTTATAAGGGCTCGGTGTGTGTTGACGGTATTAGCTTAACGGTTAACGCTGTTGAGGGGAATAAATTTAAGCTCACTATCGTTCCTCATACAGCAGAACAAACAACGATTGCTGACTTTAAAGTAGGCACTCAAGTAAACTTAGAAGTTGATCAAATAGCCCGTTATTTAGAGCGCTTGATCAAAGGTGCAGAACTACCTGCAGGTTCAGATATTTCAATGAGCTTATTAGCTCAAGCCGGTTTTATGAAGTAATAACCAAACCAACTCGAGATACGAATTGGTTTGGCTAAATAGACTCCACAACTTAATTATGAGTAGATTATGAATTTACACAGCGCACAAGAAATTATTGATGACATTAAAGCCGGTAAAATGGTTATTTTAATGGATGACGAAGACAGAGAGAATGAAGGCGATTTAATTATTGCTGCTGAGCATATTAGTGCTGAAGCAATTAACTTTATGGCGACTCATGGTCGAGGCCTTATCTGTTTAACGATGACACAAGAACGCTGTGAGCAGCTTGATTTACCATTAATGGTTAAAAATAATGGTGCTGCATTTTCTACTAATTTCACTATGTCGATTGAAGCATCGAAAGGCGTGACGACAGGTATTTCTGCCGCTGATCGTGCGCGTACAGTACAAGCTGCCATTGCAAAAGGTGCAGTTCCATCAGATATCGTACAACCTGGGCATATTTTCCCAATAATGGCTCAGCCTGGCGGCGTCCTAACGCGTGCTGGTCATACAGAAGCTGGTTGTGATTTAGCGCGTTTAGCAGGTCTTGAGGCATCGTCGGTGATTGTTGAAATTCTCAATGCAGATGGCACTATGGCGCGTCGTCCAGATTTAGAAATATTCGCAAAAGAGCACAACATTAAAATTGGTACTATCGCTGATTTAATTGAATACCGTAACATCAATGAAACCACAATTGAGCAAGTTGCTAAATGTAAGCTACCGACTCAACATGGTGAGTTTGACTTAGTAACGTATAAAGACACAATTGATGGTCAACTCCATTACGCTTTATTAAATGGTGAAATTAAAGCCGATGAGCCAACGCTAGTACGTGTTCACTTACAAAGCACCTTTAATGATGTTTTATTATCAGATCGTAGTGCCGACCGAAGCTGGGGTTTATCAGAAGCCATGGCTTATATTGCAAAGCACCAAGGTGCGTTAGTTATTCTTGGTAAACAAGAGTGCACAGAAGAGTTAGAAGCGACGGTAAAAGCATTTGCTGCAGAAGATGTGGGTGAGAGTGTTAGTCATCGTAAATTCCAAGGTACATCGCGGACTGTTGGCGTGGGATCACAAATATTGGCTGACTTAGGTATTAAACAAATGCGCTTGATGAGCCGACCGAAAAAGTACCATGCACTTTCTGGCTTCCACCTTGAAGTGGTTGACTATGTAGAGCCGCAATAAGCTAGGCTATTTTTTTATTTTTATGCTATGATGCGCTGCAATTTTTGCGCAATCGCTTGAACTTATTTTTAGGGTTATCGAATGAAAATTATCGAAGGTAATAAATACGCTCCGGGCAAGAAATTTGCCATTGTCATTTCACGCTTCAATGACTTTATTGGTAGCAGCCTATTAGCAGGCGCTGTTGATGAATTAAAGCGCACTGGTGGTGTATCAGAAGACGATATCACTGTGGTATATGTACCTGGTGCGGTTGAGTTACCTTTAGCAGCGAAACGCGTTGCAGCAAAAAAAGAGTATGATGCAATCATCGCCTTAGGCGTTGTGATCAGAGGTGGTACACCACACTTTGACCTCGTTGCTGGCGAATCAAATAAAGGCTTGGCACAAGTGTCGCTTGAGTATGATATCCCGGTTGCATTTGGCGTATTAACCACAGAGAGCATTGAGCAAGCGATTGAACGCGCTGGCACCAAAATGGGCAACAAAGGTGGCGAAGCTGCTTTAGGTGCGCTTGAAATGGTTAATGTGTTAGATAAAATTTAAGTTTAAGGAATTTTTGTGAAACCAGCAGCAAGACGTAAAGCACGTATCTTAGCACTTCAAGCCGTTTATTCTTGGCAACTAAGTGGCAATGCAATTGCCGATATCGAGCAACAAATGTTGATCGAAAACGACGTGACTAAAATCGACGTTGAATATTTTAAAGACCTCGCTCGTGGCGTTGCTGTAAATAAAACGCAACTTGACGAAGCTGTTTCTCCACACCTTACCCGTCCATTTGATGAGTTAGATATGGTTGAAAAGGCGATCTTACGTCTGAGCGCTTATGAGCTAAAATTCCGCGAAGATGTACCATACAAAGTAGCAATCAATGAAGGTATTGAGCTTGCTAAAATTTTTGGCGCAGAAGACAGCCATAAGTTTGTCAATGGTGTATTAGATAAAGCAGTTAAGCAATTACGTAAGTAATCTTACTGCAAAAAGGAGAGCCGGCATAGGCCGGCTTTTTTGTGTATGAAGGAATTTGAATTAATTAACCGCTACTTTAAAGGTCGTGGCATTACACGTCGTGATGTAAACCTTGGAATTGGCGATGACTGCGCTTTAGTAACTGTCCCTGAGAACTGCCAGTTGGCAGTAACCACTGATACCTTAGTGAGTGGCGTACACTTTTTTGATGATATTTCTCCCCGAGCTTTAGGGCATCGCGTTTTAGCGGTCAACTTAAGTGATTTAGCTGCAATGGGCGCTGAGCCTACTTGGGTATCTGTTGCACTAACATTACCTAATATTGATGTTGAATGGCTCGAAGAGTTCACCGAAGGCATGCATGAAATTGCCGAATATTTTAATGTACAAATAATTGGTGGTGATACCACTCAAGGTCCACTATCAATCACTATTTGTGCAAAGGGCACCATACCACAAGGTACCGCATTAAGACGCGGCGGCGCAAAGGTCGGTGATTGGATTTATGTTACCGGTCCCTTGGGAGACGCGGGGCTAGCCATTGAAGCGCGTAAGCAAGGCATTGATGTTGCTCCAGAGCACCTTCGCTATATCAATCAACGCTTTGACTACCCGACTCCACGAGTTGCAGCAGGGCAAGTCTTAAGAGGAGCTGCTTCAGCTGCTATTGATATCTCAGATGGCCTTATGGCTGATTTAGGTCATATCTTAGCAATGTCTCAAGTAAGCGCACATATCAACGTGGATAAAGTGCCGACCTCAGACGCAATGCGTGATACGCTAAATAAAACACAGCAACTACCTTTTATCTTAAATTATGGTGACGACTATGAACTCTTGTTCACCGTTCCTGATAACAATAAAAGTATGTTGGAATTAAAACTGCGCCAATATGGAATTGAAGCAAGCTGTATTGGCCAAATTAAAAGTGGTGAAGGGCACATCGAGCTGATGCTTGATGGTGAAAAGCTTGAATATCAAGAAACAGGCTTTGAACACTTCTCCAAGGAGCCGGTTTGAGTAACCCTGCAAAATTTAATTTAAAGCGCCCACATCAATTTTTTGGTTTGGGCTTTGGTTTAGGACTAGCACCTAAAGCTCCTGGTACATTTGGCACCTTTGCAGCCCTGCCGTTTATTTTTATGACCATGCACTATCCACTTTGGTTACAGGTAGTTTTTGCTATAGTGATCAGTGTGTTCGGTATTTGGGCTTGTGGCAAAACGGCTGACGATTTAGGCGTTCATGATCATCCAGCTATTGTTTGGGATGAAGTCGCCGGGTTTTATATTACTATGATAGGGGCAGCACTAAGCTGGCAATCTCTACTTGTTGGTTTTTTATTGTTCCGCTTTTTTGATATCGCCAAGCCAGGTCCTATTCGTATTCTAGATAAAAAAATGCATGGTGGTGTTGGTATAATGGCCGATGATGTTTTAGCGGGTATATTTTCGTTAATTTGCGTGCAAGCACTTTTAAAAATAGGCTACCTACCCCTTTAACCCTAGTTTTTGCAACGAGGTATTGACGTTATGATGCGATTTTTTTTGGTTGTTGTATTACTGTTTTGCAGTATGCCAAGCAGTGCGTCAATTACCGACTATGTAGTAAAACAATGGAATATTCAAAACGGCTTACCCTCGCAGTCTTTAAAGAGTGTTGTTCAAGATGAGCAAGGCTATATGTGGCTAGGTACGCAGTTCGGCTTGAGTCGATTTGATGGAAATACCTTTACTAATTACAATACGTTAAACAGTCCTTTCTTACCTAGTAATGGAATCAATAAGCTACTTATTGATAGTGATGGTAATTTATGGGTCGGTACTAAAAATGGCGTTGTAGTATTAGATCCGCAAACAATGGCTGCACAAGAGTTTACTGTTAAAGGCCCCGTTCGTGATGTGCTAGAAGACTCACGCGGTGGGATTTGGATTGCGGCAAATGGTTTGTACTTTGTTCCCCGTAATCAAATCAACCTAAGCAGCAATAACAATCAACTTAAAGCTAGTGTTAATGCGATTGCGGTTAAACAAATAGCGGGCTCTGTCAGCCAATTAGCCTTATCACCCGAAGGCATCTGGCTCGTTAATGAGCGCCAACTGCTTCGTTTAACTAACTCTTCATCTGACTTTGCAAAACTGCGTTTAGAGCTCACCGCAAAAGTGTCATTACCTGAGCGTGTAGCGCAAACCATTATCCATGATCTAGCTTGGCTTGAGGGTAATCTTTATTTGGCGTCAGAGCTTGGCGCTTACTTCCTTGATTTAGATGATGAGCTAAGACCGTTTCCTTTACCGAATGCTAACAGCACTGCTGTATACAAATTCATGAGTGACTCAGATGGCGCACTGTGGATTTCGACTTATGGCAGACTATTATTTAGGGATAATTCAGGTGAGTGGCAGTGGGTTGAGCCGAGCCAGTTAGATCAAAGTATCTGGTTTGCAGATTTATATAGAGATAATGACAACAATATTTGGCTTGCAAGTTTTAGCGAAGGACTTTGGCTTGCTCATGAAGGACGAATAGAGCGTCATTCTGCTATATCGCAAATGACCGAAGCGGTTATGGCTATTACTCAAGCACCAGACGGACGACTTTGGGTTGCTAACCGCAGTGGTGTAGGTTACTTCGATTTAGATAAAAACTTCATCAATAAAATCCCAAGTAATCAATATGGTAGAGCTGCCGTTCATGATTTACATTTTGATGGTGGGCGCTTATATATAGCCACTGGGAGAGGGGTGTTCTTTTATGAAAACAACAGTTTATTTGCAGTTCCTGGTCGCGCTTTAAGAGATAACCCGGTGTTTGCTATTAGCAATTCAAGCAAAGGAGGATTGTGGATCGGTACGGGTCGAGGCATGTATCGGTTAAGTTATGGTGGCATAACGCCATTCGCCTATAATGCTTTTTTAGGTAGTAAATTTATTACTTATGTTCTTGATAAAGCAAATTTTGGTTTAATCGGAACGAGTAAAGGCGCTTATTACTTTACTGATCGAGGGATTGAAAAAATAGGCGACCAAACATCATTAGATAGTGCCTATGTTACTAGTATTTTGCATATTGATGGTGTGGGTATTTTGATAGGGTCTTTAAACGATGGCTTATTTTATCGAAGTACTGCAGGGCATTGGCGCCAACTTGATGCTACCGATGGCTTACCTTATGGCTCTATTTTTAGTTTACGTTACGACGAAAAGTTCAAACGCATTTGGGTAAGCACCATGAAAGGCGTTTACCGAATGCCTGTTGAGCAGTTCAGTGCTGATATTGAAAGCTTAAAAGTAGAGCAAGTGATTTCATCATTTGATCGTCAGTTAGATGGTAAAGCAAGTCAATGTTGTACTGGTTTGGGTCATGATGCTGTAGCTGAGCAGGGAAATTCAATATGGTACCCCAGCCTTCAAGGGGTGGTTGAAATTCCAAAAGATATTGAGTTGTTTGGCGTTAAGCCGTTAAAACCTAAAGTCGAAAGTTTGACAACTAATTTACGTCAGTTAGCCACAGCAGCGTTAGGGCGTAGTCCTGCATTAGACACTGATGAACGCGATGTAACATTAAAGTACACCGCTATAGATTATTATGCTCCAACAAGTATTGAATTCCGCTATCGCCTTAGTGGTTTGGACAGTGATTGGCGTTATGCAAATACTCGCAGAGAAGCTATTTATACTAATTTACCCCCGGGCGCATTTTTATTTCAGCTTGAAGCAAAACGCCAAGGGGAAGGGTGGCAAAATGCCCAGCGAACAGAGTATTCTTTTATGGTACCTCGACGCTTTGATGAGACCGTTTATTTTAGACTATTGATAACAAGTTCCTTTGTCTTGTTATTTTATTTAGTGTTTTGGGTGTTCAAAAAACAAGAACGGCGCAAACAGGCGGTACTTGAGAGCTTAGTCACAGAACGCACAGGTGAACTACGTCAGGCAAATGATAAGTTAAATCAGGTGAATTCACAGCTTAAGCTTGTCAGTCACTCTGATGAGCTTACAGGGCTTAGAAGCCGACGCTTTTTGTTTGACCAACTGCCAAAAGATATTGAACATTTTCAACGTAACTCTCAGTCTCTTCAGGCTCAGGGTAAATCACTGGTTCTACTGATAATTAACTTTGATAATTTTAGCCGAATTAATGATGCATACGGACCAATAGGTGGTGATAGCTGCTTACAACAAATGGCCGCATTATTAAATTCACGTACGCAAGGGTCTGATTATGTAGCGCGTTGGAGTGGTGATGAGTTTTTACTGTTACTACGTGACTTTAAACGAAGCGCGATAGGCAGCTATGTTTCAGAGCTCTGCAAGGCCATTGCTGAACATGCATTTAAGCTGCCTAATGGCGAAAGCATTAACTTAACAGCCTCGATTGGCTTTTCGTTCTACCCATTGCCTTTACTTGGTGGGCAAGTGATTGGCTGGGAAACATCTGTTAATTTAGCGGATATGGCTCTGCACCAAGTTAAAAAGCGCGGTGGTGATGGTGTTGCCAATATTATCTTTGATGACCAATTAGATGCGTTTGAATTTGAGCAAACCAATAATGTTGAACAGCAACTTAGTGTATTACAAGCTAATGGCTTGGCAGATATAAAAGTGTGGATGCGATAGTAAAAAGGAGCTTAATAAGCTCCTTTTTGATTGTTTAAGCAATAAAGCTTTTTATACTGTTGAGTATACCTTGTGGACTTAACCCCATTTCGTCATGCATTTGCTCTTGCGTGCCATGCTTAATGAATTCATCCGGAATACCTAGGTTTAAAATGCTTACCTTTGCTTTCACTGCAGCTAAATACTCATTAACTGCAGAACCAGCGCCACCAACAATGGCGTTATCTTCAAGGGTTACAATGGTATCGTGGTCGCTAAGTAGTGAATCAATCAAATCGGTATCTAAAGGCTTAACAAAACGCATATCGACAAGGCTTGCCGTGAGCTTTTCAGTTGCCATGTGCGCATTTTCTAGTAATGTACCAAAAGATAAGATTGCAACTTTACTACCTTGTTTAATCACTCGGCCTTTACCGATTTCAAGAGAGGTCATTTGCTCAGTGATTTCGCTACTACCGGCACTGCCACGAGGGTAGCGTACAGCAACGGGCTGATTGCATTGATAGCCAGTATACAGCATTTGACGACACTCATTGGTATCGCTAGGTGCCATAATGATCATATTGGGAATACACCGCATAAAGCTTAAGTCATAAGCACCTTGGTGTGTTTCGCCATCAGCGCCGACTATTCCTGCACGGTCAATGGCAAACAATACCGGTAAGTTTTGCAGCGCCACATCATGAATGAGCTGATCATACGCGCGTTGTAAAAAGCTTGAATATATTGCAACGACAGGTTTTAAGCCTTCACAAGCAAAACCAGCTGCTAAAGTAACTGCGTGTTGCTCTGCAATAGCGACATCAAAGTACTGCTCAGGGTGCTCTTTTGAAAAGCGCACCATACCGGAGCCTTCACGCATGGCAGGGGTAATTGCCATTAGCTTGCTATCTTGGCTTGCCATATCACAAAGCCAGTCACCAAACACTTTTGAAAAAGTTGCAGCTCCTGGTTTTGATTTTGGTAAGCTTGAAATGGCAGGATCAAACTTTGGTACGCCATGGTAACCAATAGGGTCAGCTTCAGCAGGCTTATAACCTTTACCTTTTTGCGTTTTAATATGCAGTAACTGTGGCCCTTTTAAATTACGCATATTACGTAATGTATCAACCAACATAGTGACGTCGTGGCCATCAATTGGGCCAATATAATTTAACCCAAGCTCTTCAAAGAAAGTACCCGGGATCACCATGCCTTTTAAATGCTCTTCCATGCGACTGGCCAATTCTTTTACTGGCGGGACCCCTGAAAGTAACTTTTTACCGCCTTCACGGATATTGGTATAAAAGCTGCCAGATAAAATGCGAGCAAAGTGGTTGGTTAAAGCACCCACGTTTTCAGAAATCGACATTTCATTGTCGTTTAAAATGATCAGCATATCTGATTTGACATCACCTAAGTGATTCATAGCTTCAAACGCCATACCAGCTGTGATGGCGCCATCACCAATCACTGCTACTGTTTTGCGTCCTTTGCCTTCTTTTTGCGCAGCAATAGACATACCAAGGGCTGCAGATATAGAAGTGCTTGAATGACCGACACTGAAGGTGTCGTATGCACTCTCATCACGATATGGAAAAGGGTGCAAGCCATCCTTTTGGCGAATTGTGTGCATTTGGTCACGACGACCGGTAAGAATTTTATGTGGGTAGGCTTGATGGCCTACATCCCAAACTAATCGATCTTCAGGTGTATTATAGACATAATGTAAAGCTACAGTGAGTTCGACAGTTCCTAGGCCTGATGCTAAATGACCACTACTTTGCGACACTGAATTAAGTAAATAATCACGTAGCTCATCGCTAAATGCAGGTAGTTTGTCTTGCGCTAAATCACGCAGCTGGGCTGGTTCGTCAACCAAGCCTAATAATGGATACTTGCTACTATCAAGTGTCATGATTTTTAATACATCCTTCGCTAACCAGAAGTTATTATAACCCAATGTTACTCTGGTTTATTAGTTATTTTGTACGTCTTTAGCTGTTTGGTATTGAGCTATGCTTAATAATCGCGTTCAACAATATATTTGGCTAAATTTTCTAGTTGCTCAGTATCTGCATCTATTTTTGCTAAAGCTTCGAGTGCTTGATTTAATAGTTGTTGTGCTTTTTGTTTAGCCCCAGCAAGGCCTAGCAATGCCGGGTAGGTTGCTTTATTTGCTGCAATGTCCGAACCTTGTGGTTTTCCTAGAGTGAAGGTGTCACCTTCGACATCAAGAATATCGTCCTGTACCTGAAAAGCCAAGCCAATAGCATTGCCAAATATTGTCAATTGTTTCAGAGTTTGCTCATTAACACTCGGTGCGCTTAATGCTCCAAACGTTATTGCACAGTTTAATAATGCACCTGTTTTAAGTTTATGGATTCTCTCAAGAGCAGCTAAATTAATTACTTGATCAGTGGCAGCTATATCCAACGCTTGTCCGCCTACCATACCTTCAATACCTGAAGCTTTACTTAATGCGGCAATCATTTTTACTTGTTGGTTCGCAGGTATTTTGAATTCATGGTTCGCGATTAAATCAAACGCTAGTGTTTGTAAGGCATCACCAGCTAAAATAGCGTGTGCTTCACCATAAACTATATGGCAAGTAGGTCTACCTCGGCGAAGTTCATCATCATCCATTGCGGGTAAGTCATCGTGAACCAATGAGTAACTATGAATGCACTCAATTGCAGCCGCAAGGATGTCTAAATCTTGTTTGTTTGCACCAAGCATTTTTCCTGTGGCATAAACAAGAAAAGGACGGATACGTTTACCGCCATTTAAAATGCCATAATGAGTGGCTTCTTTAATGCTATCTTCTGTATCAAGAGGCTGCGAAAAATATCGATTTAGTGTTGCTTCAACATCTTGTCGAGCAGATTTTATCTGTTGTTTTATTAGCACCGACTATTCCACATTATTATTAAAATTGCTTAACGCTGCCTGGGGATCATTACCCATTAAAATAGCCACTTTTTGTTCTGCTTGTTGGAGCTTATTAGACGATGCATTTGCTAAAGCTATTCCGCGTTCAAACTGTTTTAATGATTGTTCAAGCGATAAATCACCTTGCTCCATGCCTGTGACGATTACGGTTAATTCTTCAAGTGCTTGCTCGAAGCTCAAGTTTTCAGGTTTTTTAGTCGCCATAGTGGATTTTACTTAGATGAGATAAATGTGAGGCCAATTTTAGGGGGAATGCTAAACTAGGTCAAAGACTGATGCATTTTTTTTATGTATTTTCGTTTTATGGCGACATTTTAATTAGCTGAACCTAGGGTTAACCCTTGCGGGTTGGGGCAGTTTGATTAGAATGACACTATAATAGGCAGTAAACTTAAATCATTTATTTAACTAAATGATTTAAGTAATTCAATGTTTTGCCGATAAGCAGTTAATAATAAAAGTTTGTTACCTTAAGTAGCAAAATAGCAATTCCTCTGGAGGGGTAAGTGGATTTAGCAACCATTATAGGTATTCTCGGAGCAATTGGCTTAATCGTGATGTCGATGGTGCAAAGTAGTAACGGTGAAGTTGCTATGTTTTATAATACGCCATCAGTTGTCATTGTATTTGGTGGCTCGATTTTTATCGTATTGTCAAACTACACTATGGGTCAATTTTTAGGTATTGGTAAAGTGTGCGCTAAAGCGTTCATGTTTAAAATTGAATCTCCAGAAGAGTTGATTGAAAAAGCGGTAGAGCTGGCAGATTCAGCGCGCAAAGGCGGTTTTTTAGCCCTAGAAGAAGCTGAAATACCCAATGCATTTATGCGCAAAGGGGTTGATATGCTAGTTGATGGACATGATGCCGATGTAGTACGTGCGACTTTACAAAAAGATATTTCGCTTACTACCACACGTCATGAATCCGGCGCGGGCTTATTTAAAGCACTGGCAGATATTGCTCCCGCAATGGGTATGATTGGTACATTAATCGGTTTGGTGGCTATGCTTTCAAACATGGATGATCCTAAAGCGATAGGTCCTGCAATGGCTGTTGCATTATTAACGACTTTATACGGCGCCTTTTTAGCTAATGTTATCGCCATTCCTATCCAAGTTAAATTAGAGCTGCGTAAAGAAGAAGAAGCAATGAATCAGCGACTTATTCTAGATGCCGTACTGGGAATTCAAGATGGTCAAAATCCAAAAGTAATAGAAGGTATTTTGAAAAACTACCTTGCTGAGTCTAAACGCAATGTGGATACCGAGGAGTAAGCATGTCTGAGCAAGAGTGTAAATGTCCACCTCCAGGTTTACCTGCTTGGATGGGCACATTTGCTGATTTGATGTCATTATTAATGTGTTTCTTTGTACTCTTGCTCGCATTTTCAGAAATGGATGTGCTTAAGTTCAAACAAATAGCTGGCTCGATGAAGTTTGCTTTTGGTGTGCAAAACAAAATAGAAGTTAAAGATATTCCTAAAGGAACCTCCGTGATAGCAATGGAATTTACCCCAGGTAAACCAGAGCCTACACCAATTGAGACCATTCAACAGCAAACTGTTGAAATGACACAGCAAATGCTTGAGTTTCAAGCTGGGGATGAAAGTTCAGCGGGTGGTCGTCAAGAGCAGCGTGGTAATAAACGTGGTGGTGAGTCACAAAGTACCGCTCAACAGCAAGCATTAGATCAAGCCTCAGCTTCTGCAGATCAAGAGCAAGTCAACGAACTGGTTAAAAAGATAGCTCAGCAATTAGAACAACAAATCATGGATGGCGCAATTGAACTTGAATCGCTAGGTCAGCAAATCATTATCCGTATTCGTGAAAATGGCTCATTTCCATCAGGGAGTGCTTTTTTACAGCCCCGATTTAAGCCTATTATTCAAGACATAGCGACTTTATTAAAAGATGTACCCGGTGAAATTACGGTTTCAGGCCATACCGATGATTTCCAAGTATCTAATGAGCTATACACCAATAATTGGGATTTGTCTTCAAAACGAGCGGTCGCGGTTGCATCTGAAATGCAAAAAGCTCAGGGTTTTGATAAGAGCAGAATGGTCGTTGTAGGGCATGCTGAAACGCGACCTCTGGTACCAAATGAGTCAGATGCCGACAGACGACGTAATCGCCGCGTTGAAATTTCCATAATGCAGGGTAAAGCGAAAGAGTCCGACCCAATCGAAGTTAGGTGATGATGCTTGGCAAAGTACCGATTTTAGCATAAAGTAAATGCTCCTTAGCAAGTGTAACGGAGTGACTTATGAAAAAGATTGATAAATATAGCTATATGCCCGGTAATGGTTCAGGTGGCGATGATGAAGAAAAGAATGTTAAGTAACGCGAATGCTTAATTGGGTGAACAATTTAATTTTTGTACTTGAACATAGCTGGGTGCTGTTTTTGCTCCCAGCTATTTTTATATTCTATCTACGTAAGGATTGGTTGGCATTTCGCTTCGCTTTGATTACAGCAGTGTTCTTTTTGTATGGCGCAGTGATTTATTCAAGCTTAAGAGAGTTTGATGACCCATATATTTGGCGCTATGTTGTCTGGGCATTTAACGATTTAGCGTGGATGGCCTTGATTGCTTATTTAGGCATTAAAGATAAGGTTTATCTTTGGCAAAGTGTGCTCGGCCAACTTGTAGTTATAGCTGCACCTTTATTACAGCTATTTCGCTTAGTAGATCGTCATCTTTGGGATCTCTCTTACAGTACTATGATGTACAAAACCCTTCTACCAATCATTAACATTGCTACAGTAGTCATCTGCTATTTACCACTGATTTATGTATTACTGCGCAAACCTCAGGTTAATATTTCCCAGTAAATTTTTTTGTGCTAAACTACTGTTTATATAAACAGTTGTTATGGTCCAGGTGTGAAATTATACATTGCTGAAAAACCTTCCCTTGGTCGTGCTATTGCCGATGCTTTACCCAAGCCACATAAAAAGCATGATGGCTATATTGAAGTTGCTAATGGTGATTGTGTTTCTTGGTGCATTGGCCATTTGCTAGAACAAGCTGAACCTGATGACTATAGCGAGCAATATAAAAAGTGGCGCTTTGATGATTTACCTATCATCCCTGAGCAATGGCAATTAAAAGCTAAAACAAAAACTCGTAAGCAGCTTACGGTACTTAAAAAGTTAATTAAACAAGCAGATCAACTAGTGCATGCTGGTGATCCCGATAGAGAAGGGCAATTACTTGTTGATGAGGTGATTGAGCAAGTTAAGCTTAGCCAAGCCAAAAAACAACAAATTCAACGTTTATTAATCAGCGATTTAAATATTAGTGCGGTAAAAAAAGCTTTGGCAAATATGCGTATCAATCGTGATTTTATTCCACTAAGTGTCTCTGCACTGGCCCGCTCCCGTGCCGATTGGTTATTTGGTATGAATTTAACCCGTGCATATACCTTAGCTGGGCAAAAAGCGGGATTTGGTAATGTGCTTTCTGTTGGGCGCGTACAAACACCTATTTTAGGGTTAGTAGTCAATCGTGATAATGAAATTGCTAATTTTGTAGCAAAGCCATTTTATGAAGTGTTTGCTCATTTAAATACTCAGGAGCAACAAAAATTTACAGCTAAGTGGCAACCAAGCAAAGCGTGTGAACCTTATCAAGATGAAGAAGGACGAGTACTGCATCGAGGCCTTGCAGAGAATGTAGTATCAAGAATAGCAGGACAAAAAGGCGAGGTTACGGCACTTGAGCAAAAACAGAAAAAACAACAAGCCCCTTTACCTTATAATTTATCAGCCCTGCAAATAGATGCAGCGAAAGCGTTTACGATGCCTGCACAAAAAGTGTTAGATATTTGCCAAACGTTATATGAACGCCATAAGCTCATCACCTATCCTCGCTCAGATAACCGTTATCTTCCAAAAGATCACCACCGAGAAGCTGCAAGTATTGTTAAAGCGATTGCCAGTAATGGTGGTCAAAGTGAAATTCATTGTAACCAGGCCGATACCAGTAAGCGTAGTAAATGTTTTAATGATGCAAAGGTAGCTGCGCATCACGCCATCATTCCTACCGCTAAACAATTAAAGTCGGTAAGCTTAAACTCAGACGAAGCAAAGGTATATAGCCTAGTGTGTCGGCATTACCTCATTCAGTTCTACCCTGACTATATATTTAATGAAACAAAGGTTGAGGTAACTATTGCTGGTGGTTTATTTAAAGCAAATGCTAAGCAAGAGGTCAGCTTAGGTTTTAAAGTACTCATGGGTAAATCAGAGCTAAAAGATCAGCAAACTTTACCGCCGTTAGTTAAAGGGCAAATGCTTAACTGTAGCCATGGCGAAGTGGTTGATAAAATGACGACCCCGCCAGCTCATTTTACAGATGCAACTTTGTTAAGTGCCATGACGGGAATAAGTCGTTATGTGAAAAATCCAGATATCAAAAGAATTCTTAAAGACACCGATGGCTTAGGGACTGAAGCAACCCGTGCAGGTATTTTGGAGCTTTTATTCAAGCGCCAGTTTTTACAACGCCAAGGTAAAACTATTTTAGCCACTGAAACAGGAAAAGCTCTTATAGGAGTATTACCTGAAGGTTTAGCAAGCCCAGATTTAACGGCAAAATGGGAAGCCTCATTAGGTGACATTGCAGAACAGCGTATGAGCTACCAACAGTTTTTAACTCCGTTATTAAATGATTTATCACATTTTATTGGACAAGCAGGCCAATGTAATAGCCAAGCCTTTGCGCAATTACCAAAAACGCCGCAAAAGCGACGTTTTAAGAGAAAAGCTAAACCAAAAACAAAATCGGCCTAATTACAAACTCGATTTAGTTATTAAACAGCGCAACGGCTGCATTACTCATCGCTTTAATACCAGTAGGAAGAGCGACCTTATAATCTGGGGCGAACTTACTCGAATGCAATGACGGTAGAGTCTGCCCGGATTTTTGTGCTGCAGTATATTGAGATTGCTCTACGCCACCGAGCCAAAATAACGTGATAGGAATATTTTGTTCGGTTCGGCCATATAAACCAAAATCTTCGCCAGCCATAACCGCTTGCGTTTCTAGCACGTTATCTTTGCCAATGGCTGAGCTAATCGCATTACGTACAATATTAGTTTGCTTAGGGTTATTATATGTTGATGGAATTGACTCATCTTCATGTACATATACTTCTGGCATGAGCGATTTGTCTAAGCCTGCGCTTAAAGCAATTCCTTGTGAGATTCGTTTAATCGCGGCAATTTGCTGTAAACGTACTTCTGGGTTATAGCTGCGTAATGTAAGTTGTAGTTTTACTTCGTCAGAGATCACATTGTGCTTAGAACCCCCATGAATAGAGCCAACGGTTATAACAGAAGGTTCTAGCGGAGAAAGTTCTCGGCTAGTCACAGTTTGTAGTGCTAATACAATACGTGATGCTATAACGACAGGATCAATAGTCGTGTGTGGGTAAGCGCCGTGACCGCCTTTCCCTTTTACTGTTATATCAACAGAGTCAACACTGGCCATAGTGTATTCGTTTTTCATACTCACTTTACCAGCCGGAACACTAGCGCTTACATGTAAGGCAATCACGTGATCAGGTGTAGGGAACTTAGAGAATAAGCCTTCTTTTAGCATCGCTTTTGCACCACCACCGACTTCTTCAGCAGGTTGCGCGACCATCATTAATGTTCCCTGCCAGGAATCTTTATGCTGAACGAGCTGTTGTGCCGTGCCAATAAATGAACTCATATGAATATCATGGCCGCAGCCATGCATAACACCAACTGTTGCACCTTCATCATTAGTAACCGTGACGTTAGATGCATAGGATTTTCCTGTTTGTTCAATAATCGGCAAGCCATCAGTGTCAGTGCGGATCATCACTGTTGGGCCATTACCATTTTTATAAACTCCGACAACACCAAAACCACCTACATTATCAGTAACCTTAAAACCAAGTTGTTTTAGTTGGTGAGAAATTTTTAGACCAGTTTGTTTCTCGTGGTATGAAAGTTCAGGAGATTGGTGTAAATCTAAATAAAACTTTTCGAGAGCGGGCATGGTTTTATCTAGGTTCAGATCTAACGTTGTGGCACCCGTTAACGGGCTAATAAAAAGTAAGGCTGCATATACTTTGTGAAATTTCATAAAAGACCTTTTGGCTGGTGGCTTGTAATTATTGTTATCGACACCATATAAAACCCTAAATAGTCTGATATGGCAATCAATCGCAATGAATAATATGGTAAATGTTAATCCACAAAACCTTCAGCAAGTATTAGGTGAAACTTCTCAAGAAAAGCTTGTTCTGCTTAGTTTCTATTCGGCACAAAGCCCTGAGTGTCAGTCGCAAGCTGCTATTTTAGATAAAATAGCTAGTGAATATGGCGAGCATTTACTTGTTGCGACACTTGATTGCGATGTAGAGCAACAGTTAGCAGCTCAATTAGCTCAGCAAATAGGCTTGCAAACACTACCAACACTTGTGTTTTTAAAAGACTCCGCTCCGGTAGATATGTTGCCTGGTGCGCAAACAGAGCAACAAGTTAGAGACGTTTTATCAAAGCACTTACCGGCACAACATGAGTTATTATTGGAACAAGCAAAGCAAGCTCTCGTTGCGCAAGATTTAAATAGTGCATTTAATTTTGCAAAGCAGGCTTACGAACTAGATACGACTAATGCACGTATTAAATTAGTGCTAGCAGATATTTGTATTCAAATTCATAAACTAGATGATGCTCAAGCTTTACTTGATACAGTTGGTGAAAGTGAGCGTGATGCGTATTACACAAATATTCGTGCTAAGTACGAACAAGCGCTTGAAGCGACCGATTCGCCAGAGATAAAAGCATTGCAATTAAAAGCAGAGCAGCATCCGAATGATTTAGAAATTAAAGTTGAGCTAGCTACTGCACTTGACACAGCAGGGCGCAAAGAAGAAGCATTAGAAACATTGTTTAGTATTTTAAAGAAAGACTTAAACTTTGCAGATGCCAAAGCAACCTATCTTGCAGTTATAGCATCATTACCTGATGGTGATAGCTTAGCAGCTAAATATAGAAGAAAGCTCTACAGTATCCTGTATTAATCAATTTTAAGCATCATAAACTCAAGCGCTGTTAATTAATGGCGCTTTTTTATATCTAAAACTTGATAAATACAAAAATTAGATAATACTTAAATTCCTCTCTAGAAATCTTTGCTGATATTTTAATCAGTTAATGACACCTTTTAGGTGTTTTAGTTTGTTTTTCAAACGAATAGATTCTTTTTTTAAGTTTCTGACTAAAAACGCTTGCGTAAAAATCTGTTCTCCCTATAATGCGACCCCACTGAGACGGCAGAGCAGGCAACGCTTAGCGAGGCAAGCAAGTCACTTAGTAAGTCGAGTAAAACTTGAGTTTAGATTTTTAAAAAAAAGTTTAAAATTAAGTGTTGACAAAAAAATAGGAAGGCGTAACATGCGCAGCCCTAGCGACGTAAAGCAAAGCGCTTTAATCGCAACGTTCTTTAACAATATAAAGCAATCATCTGTGTGGGCACTCGTACAGATTGAGTTCTAACAGCCGAGCTTAACTTTCTTTTAGATAGCTAAGCAAGGCAAAAAATTTAGAGTCTCAATTGAAAC
>NZ_MXQF01000019.1 GCF_002165575.1 Pseudoalteromonas sp. A601 | reverse complement strand
ATAGATCATCAATTAAATGTGTTTGGTATAACTTAGCTTTAGGGGTTATAAAGTTCATTTTCTTTACGTAAGTAAAACCACCAATTTATAAATAAACATAGTGTATAAAAAAGGGTAAAACTAATAAACGCAACTTTAGGTGTGGTTGCAGCTATTTGCTCACCGAAAGCGTTTGGAATGTAAAATGCGCCGTAAGCCGCTATTGCAGAAGTCCAACCTAATACAATGCCTGTCTGCTCTTTAGGGAAAATAACTGTAATCGTTTTAAATGTTGAGCCATTACCTACTCCCGTTGCTGCAAATAAAATTAGAAATAGAGTAAAAAACTCTAAAAAATACTTTTCAGGCTGAGCGCTGTGAAACGCTAGTTGCATATAATGAGAGACACCTAACGTGCTTAGCACCATAATAATACAGCAAGCTTGGGTAACAAAAGCTCCACCGAACTGATCGCCTAACCAACCGCCTAATGGGCGAATAAGTGCACCGATAAAAGCCCCCATCCATGCATACATCAAAGCACTTGGTCCGTTTACGTTAATAGTATTATGCGTCATTACGCCATCAACCATGAGGTGTTGATAGCCAAAAATTATTTTAATCGCTAATGGAAATACAGCTGCAAAGCCAATAAATGAGCCAAATGTCATGGCATATATAATACCCATTATCCAAGTGTGCTTATTGTTAAAAATCTTGAATTGCTTATTTAGACTATGGCTTACTGTACCGGGGAGTGATTTTAAGCAAAATAAAGTCGCTAGAATCACAAATATCAACACCAGTTCTTCAGGAATACTTAGATTAACTCCGTTGGCCTGAGTTGGCAGTATGAGCCATAAGCCTAAAGCAGCCCAAAAAAAGCTGATCACGAGCATTAAAGTGATTAGACCAAATGCGTCGGATGGACTACTTACATTAGGCGATACATCTTTGGTATTTATGTTGGTCATGCCAAACCAGCATAAAAATATTATGGGGACTAAAAAAAGTAACCAAATATAACTCGCGTTCTGAATATAGGTATTACTACCGGCAGGTGTATTGCTAATTAATGTACCTGAGGCGCTAATTAGCTGCTGCGGTACACCATCAAATATTGCACAGGTCATAACCAGCGGTACTACTAGCTGCATTGCCATGACGCCGAAATTACTTAACCCTGCATTTAACCCCAGTGCTAAGCCTTGTTGTTTTTTAGGAAAAAAAAAGCTGATATTGGATATTGATGAAGCGAAATTCCCCCCGCCGATCCCAGAGAGTAGCGCCATTAATTGAAACACCCACAGCGATGTATTTTTGTCTTGTAATGCAAGCCCAGTACCGATAGCTGGTATTATTAATAGTGCAGTAGTAAAAAAAAGAGTGTGGCGGCCACCGCATAGTTCGATAAAAAAACTATTAGGGATTCTTAATGTCGCGCCGCTTAAACCTGCAATAGCTACTAAACTAAATAGTTGCTCGTAACTGAAATTAAAGCCTAAATTCAGCATCTGAACTGTAATAATGCTCCAATACATCCATACAGCAGAGCCACAAAATAACCCCCCGATAGATATCCATAAATTTCGGTTTGCAATTTTTTCTCCGTTTGGGCGCCAAAAATCGTCATTTTCAGGGTCCCATTTATCTATATCGCGCATGATAGAGTCTATTTAAATTAGAGCAAGTGGAAGCAAAATATCATCTTAAGGAGGGGCGTAGACAATAGACTTAATGCGGTAGTTAGTACTACCTACAAATATAGGGGGAGTGACTGTTTGCAGTTGATATTGTCAGTTAATCCATTGTTAATCAATAATTTGAAATGGTTTGCTTTGCGGATGCACTACCTATATGTAGGTAGCTGCTGTCTTTGTTTGTAAACTTAGGATAAATGTTAAACTACCATTTTATGATATATATCAAATAAGACGAGTGACTTAGCCGTCATCATATTAAAAATATTTAGTAGAGTTACTAAGGGAGCAAGTATGCAAACTCCAGTCGCACCAGTAAATACAACTTCAGTGATGCTAGTGGATGACCACCCATTATTTCGTAAAGGGTTGAATCAATTAATAGAACTTGAAGAGGAGTTGCAAGTAATTAGCGAGCACAGCAATGGTAAAGATGCCATCACTGCTGCTCTAAAGTTTGACCCCGACATTATTATCCTAGACTTAAATATGCAAGGCATGGATGGACTTGAAACAGTAAAAGAGTTACGTAATCAAGGCATCAGTTCTCGCATTATTATGCTCAGTGTGTCAGATAACGATGAAGATGTGATCACAGCAATTACTAATGGTGCCGATGGCTATTTGCTTAAAGATATGGAACCAGAAGATATCGTTGAGCATATTAAGCAAGCTGCTACTGGGCGAATGGCTATTTGTGAACGTTTAACGCATACACTTGCTACCGCGCTTAGAAAACCAAATCGCAAACCCGAAAACCCCTTATCAGGGCTAACCAGTAGAGAACTGGAAATTTTAAAACTAATTGCTAAAGGGTTAAGTAATAAACTAATAGCCCGGGAGCTGGATATTTCTGATGGCACAGTAAAAGTACATGTGAAGCATTTATTGAAAAAACTCAATTTCCGTTCACGGGTAGAGGCTGCCGTGTGGATGGTTGATCAACAACATTAGAGGTAATTATGGATTGTGGTTGTGACGCACTAAAAACCCCGCTTTTAGCATTTGATGACGCATTAGCAAAATTATTAGCAACAGCAACGGCTGTAACTGAACAACAAACCATAAAAGTGCAAGATGCATTAGGTCGCGTATTAGCTGCTAATGTGGTATCAAATTTCAATATTCCTCCTTATGCAAATTCAGCAATGGACGGCTACGCATTCAATTATCAAGACCTAAGTGATTTTAACCAGCTAGAAGTCGTCACGACCTCATTAGCTGGGCATCCGAGTGAACAAGCATTGAGCGCTGGGCAATGTGCTCGTATTATGACAGGGGCAATGATGCCTCAAGGGGCTGACACGGTCATAATGCAAGAGCAAATAAATCGAGATGGTGAGTACATTAGTTTACAAGCTCAAGTAAAAGCAGGGGCAAATGTACGCAAGCAAGGCGAAGATATCGCTGCTGGTAATGTTGTTTTACCAAAAGGGCATGTGGTTCAAGCTCGAGATATTGGCTTGTTATGCGCTATAGGTGTGGCTCAAGTGAATGTTCTGCGCCAACTGAAAGTTGCACTTATCTCTACAGGTGACGAACTTGTTGAACCTGGTAATGCGCTTAATGAAGGGCAAATTTTTGATTCAAACCGTCAACTAGTAATGGCGATGCTAGCGCCATTGGGGGTAGCAATACGTGATTTTGGCATTATCGCTGATCAGCGTGAAGCAATCACCATAGCGATTACTCAAGCAACTGAGTGGGCCGATGTGTTGATCACTTCAGGCGGTGTATCGGTGGGTGATGCCGACTACGTTAAAGAAATTTTAAGTGAATTAGGTGATATCAATTTTTGGAAACTTGCTATAAAACCAGGTAAACCGTTTGCTTTTGGTCAAGTTGGTCAGTGTGCATTTTTAGGTTTACCGGGCAATCCTGTCTCTGCGGCTATTACTTTTGACCAATTAGGGATCCCTTTTATTAAGCAGTGCCAAGGGCATCCACTCAATCAAGAAATAGCAGTCAAAGCCACTGCTTTAGTGGATTTTAAAAAGCGTGTTGGGCGTACTGAGTTTCAGCGTGGTATCGCCACGCAAACAGCGGATGGACAATGGCAAGTAGACACTGCAGGAAAACAAGGCTCAGGAATTTTATCAGCGTTGAGCCGTGCAAATTGCCATGTGATTTTAGCGGCTGAAAGTGAAGGGGTTTTAGCTACGCAACAAGTTGAAATTATTCATTATAAATACTTATAATCAATTGCCAGCACATGTGTTTATGCATGTGCTTGGTGTGAGTTTATTAACATGGTAAATGGTTTGCTTTTATGGTTTAAATTTATAATACCATCGCTAATTTTTTCGAGCTCATCATCAAGGTGCGACACATAAATCATCGGTATCGCATACTCATGTTTAAGCACTGTTAAATAATTTAAAATAGCGACTTTATGATTGTGACCTATGCCGGTCAGTGGCTCATCAAACATCAGATAGCGAGGTCGGCTACAAAGTGCTCGCGCAATCGCCACTCGTTGTTTTTCTCCGCCTGATAAATTAGCTGGACGGCGATCAAGTAAATGAGCAACGTCTAAGGTTTCAATCACTCGTTCAAATTCAAACCCCGATACAGAGCGTTTTTTACCTTTAAATTGAATGTTTTGCGCAACGTTTAAATGGGCAAATAATCGTGCATCTTGAAATACAAAACCAATATTGCGCTCGCTGGCGTGGACAAACTTTTTTTGTTGACTGTGTTGCCACTGTTGCTGGGCAAATTCAACATTGCCATAGGCATGTTGTTCAAGTCCTGCGATGATCCGCAATAAGGTGGTTTTACCACAACCTGAATCGCCCTTAACTCCTAAACAGGTGATCCCATCAGGCGTTTTGAGCTGATAATGTAAGGTTTGTCCTGGTAAACTGAGTTGGCAATCAACATTTAGCATAGTCTTGCTCTTTACGTTTGAGAATATTGATTATCACCAAAGTGATTACCGCAAATAGTAGTAGCGCAGCAGAAAGGTTATAGGCTTTGCTATAATCCATGGTCTCTACTGCGTCAAAAATAGCCACAGACAGCACCTGGGTTTCGCCTGGAATATTACCACCTATCATTAAAATCACCCCAAATTCTCCCACCGTATGAGCAAAGCATAAGAGCGCTGCACTAATAATACCGTGCTTACATAAAGGTAATGTGACCTGAAAAAATGCCTGTACGGGGCTTGCTCCTAAAGAATGCGCGGCATCGAGTACTTTATTATCAAACTGTGCAAATGCGGTTTGCAGCGGCTGCATAGCAAACGGTAATGAATAAAATAGTGAGCCTAATAATATTCCTGAAAATGAAAACGCCAGCTGCTGCCCAGTTAAAATCTCAAATTGATGGCCAATAATTGTGGTTGGCGCAAAAGCCATTAATAAGTAAAAGCCTAATACGGTGGGCGGCAATACGATAGGTAAAGTAACTAAAGACTCAATCAACCGTGATGCTAAAGAGCAGCTGTTGTTGAGCCACCATGCAAGCGGGATACAGATCACCATAAGTATCGTGCTGGTGAGCAGCGCCAGTTTAAAGGTGATCCAAAAAGCCATCAACTCAGTACTTGCAAAACTCATTGACTCACTCCTTTACGAACCCCTTTGAGGGTCCCTAGATAACCCGCTTGGTTAATGATCTGTTGTGCATTGGGGCTTGTTAAATAGCGGATAAATTCGTGTGCAGCGTCGCTCTGTTGCTGACGCTTTAGTAGTGCAACAGCCTGAGCAACATGGTAGCGCTTATCTAGTAATTGAAATTGCGCTGCTGGAATATGTTGTTCAAGTATATGACTATACGCAACAATGCCTAAATCAACAGTTTGTAACTGAGTAAATTGAAAAGCTTGCGCGATATTGCTGCCTTTAATTTGCATACAGTGACGTAACTCAGGTTGATCAGCAATCACCTTTTGCGCAGCTATACCGTATGGGGCATAAGCAGGGTTGGCAATCGCGATACGGCATTGAGTGGGTAAAGTGGCGAGCTGATGAGCGTAATTGGCTTGCGTTTTAGCACTATAAATAGCCATTTTTCCATAGGCATATAAAATACTTTTATCCGCAAGGCCCTGCTCTACCAACTGTTGTGGGCGCAATTGGTCGGCAGCAAAAAATAAATCAAATGGTGCGCCTTTAATAATCTGTTGATAAAGCACGCCTGTTGATGCACTCGATAATGTAACAGTGTATGGATGCTGGCGTTTAAAATCGTCAACAAGGGTTGTTAAAGTATTCTTAAAATTACTGGCGACAGCCAAGCGTAGAAGTTGATTGTGACTATAAACACTTGTGCTTAAAAAACAAAGCAGTACGCAGTACAGCCACATCACTGCTTTGTTCATTATTGTTCCCAACGCGCTTTGGCGGCAACATCAGTTGGATTAGCATCAAGCCAAACCTGTTGCCCATGTTGGCTTTCTTTTTTCCAAAATGGCGCCTCACTTTTTAAATAATCCATGACATATTCGCAGCAATTAAAGGCATCACCTCGGTGCATTGCACTGACCCCTACATAAACAATTTGACTATTAAGATCGAGTTCGCCAACACGGTGAATTACATCAATGTGATCCACCGAAAATCGTGCCTTGGCACGGCTACAAATATCCGTTAAGACTTTTTCGGTCATCGCGGGGTAGTGCTCTAAAAATAATTTACTGACACTTTGCCCGTGATTAATGTCGCGCACTAGGCCAACAAAGTTAACAATCGCCCCGCTTTGTGGACTTTTTTGTCTTAGCTCATTGGTAAGCAAACCTAAATCAAAGTCTTCGGTGCATACTTTGATCATTTTATCCTCCAGTTACAGGAGGGAAAAATGCAACTTCATCGCCATCATTAATCATTGTTTGTTCTTGCGCCATAGTTTGATTTACGGCAACTAATGCATGTTGCAGTGATAAAAACTCCTGCCAATGAGGGCCTTTATCGGCAAGTTGTTGTCGTAAACTTGCAACATCTACAGCCGAGGTAATCTCAAGCGGTAAACGTTGACAATCAAGCAGTTCTCTTAACCGGCCAAAAAATAATAAGGTGATCATAGGTACTCCAAAATAACGGCAAGCGTGCTTAATACAGCTAATAAAACAACCTAAAAAAGACTAGGGTCTGTTTACCTTTCAAGGTTAAATTTGCAGCAGCCTGTTTGGTATTTAGGCAAGGCAGCGCCTATGTGGTGTGGTTATTCCCCATAAATAGGCGATAACGCAGCATCAATGCCAAACAGGCGCTGCCCTTAGGGTTCTGCCTAGGGGCGATTTACTCTTTGTTGCTCGGTTTTGACTTAGCCCACTAGGTTACAAACCTCGCGCCGCGATTAAACCGCCCCTAGTTTGAACAAATTTTAATCCGCAAAGATAAACAGACCCTAAGCACTACTTGTTAGTATAAACATTATGTATTTTCTTTATTTATCAAATGACCCGATTTACCGCCTTGCTTTTCAATAACTTGAATATCGTTTATCTGCATGAAAGGGTCAACCGCTTTGCACATATCAAAAATAGTCAACGCGGCGACAGATGCGGCTGTTAATGCCTCCATTTCAACCCCTGTTTGACCAGTCAGTTTTGCCAAAGCAGTTATATCAACGCGGTGTGCTTGCTCGTTCAAACTAAAGTCTATGGCAACTTTTGACAGCATTAAAGGATGACAAAGTGGGATTAAATCGGCACATTTTTTAGCCGCCTGAATACCCGCAATTCGCGCCACTTGTAGAACATCGCCCTTTTTATGTTCGTTATTTTTTAATAACTCAAATGCCTCAGCTGACATACGAATGCTCGCACCAGCACTGGCTTGACGGCTACTAGCGGGTTTATCACTAACATCAACCATGCTTGCTTTGCCATGTTGATCAACATGAGTCAGCATTAGGCACTCCTTGTTGTGCATTCATCAGTAAGTGATTTTTTTACATGGGGTACAAAATTACATGGCCCGTGGAGACTATTTAATTGCTCTTTTAAAATGCCATCCCACGCTGTTTTACACGCATTAGTTGAGCCTGGCATTGCAAAAATAATCACTTGATTGGCAAGTCCTGCCAATGCCCTTGATTGAATAGTGGAGGTGCCTATTTGCTCATAAGAAATGGCTCTAAATAACTCACCAAATCCTGCAACTTCTTTATCAAACAATGGTGCAAGCGCCTCTGGAGTCGAATCGCGCTGAGTAAAACCGGTGCCGCCAGTCACTAAAATAGCTTGTATATCATCGCTGGCAATCCACTTTGAGACAATGGCGCGAATTTTATAAACATCATCAATTACAATGGCTTTATCAGCCAAGTGATGACCACTTTGAGTAAGTCCTGCGACTAACGCATGACCTGAGGTATCATTTTCCTCTGTACGAGTATCAGAAACGGTTAAAACCGCAATATTTAAAGGGGTAAATGTTTTTTCGTTTAAATGAGACATAATTTATCCAAAATGGTTAGTCTAAAATAGGTTAACGTGCTCTATGCGTAACATGTTGCGATTGTGCATTAATAACATCATGCCATTGTTGTGGCGTGTTGGTGTTACACAACTTGTGCGGTTCAGGGTGAGAAATAGATTCTGCATTAGCAAAGGCCAACATGCTTTTTATAGAGTAGTCTGCGCCGTGAGTTAACTGCTCCTCAACGTATTGTTTAAGTGACTCGGTAACCACAATCACACAAGGTAAAAATGAGTGTGAATAACTCACACTGTGCAAAGTGTTGGCGCTATAAGTTTGTAATCGTATTAGTGATGCGCTATCGAGTAATGGCATATCAACGGGGGTAACTGTTAATAAACAATGCTCAGGGAGCTGTTGTAATACAGCATCAATACCTCCAAGCGGACCTTTATTAAAAAATCGGTCATGGATCCCCTGGCTATGGTTACGACTGATCAATACGTGTTTACATAAACTGGCATGTAAACGCTGCTGCATGTGCTGTAATAATGTATGTTGATACCAAGGTAAATTCGCTTTATCTTGCCCCATTCTTGAAGATTTTCCGCCAGCTAATATCATCCCAATATGTTGCATATTAACCCCCTAGCATTGCCAAGTCAGTGGTTGCCCCAGAATAGCCTTGATGTAAAAAGTGCGAGTCTGCTTTATAGGTTAAAAACTGGCTAATGGCATTATCAAGTATTGTGGGATCATCTGAATTTATAAAAGGCCGTAACTCATAGCCTGTGTCACCAAATAAGCATAAATGTAATTTCCCTTGTGAGGAAACCCGTAGCCGATTGCAGGTGGCACAAAAATCTTTACTATAAGGGGCTATAAAACCAATTTTACCGATGGCTTCACTGTGACTAAATTCACGTGCGGGACCGGCATTTTTTGCTCGTAAAGTTTCAACCCAGCCATCAGATAATAAACCTTTACCAACCTCTTCAGCGCTGACATGGTTAGCATTAAAATAATCGCCGTTATCGGCTGTTTGCATTAGCTCAATAAAACGTAAAGTCAGAGGTTTACTTTTCGCCCAATTAATTAATTGTTCAAGTTGCTGATAGTTATGCTGTTTTAGTAAAACGGTATTCACTTTTACCTGCTTGATACCAGCGCTGATTGCATCATCAATTCCTTGTAAAATGGCATCGAGATTATTGCGACCAATAATAGCTTGCATCATACGGGGGTCTAAACTATCACAGCTAACATTGATGGCATCAAGCCCTGCTGAACGCCAACTTTTTATATGTCGTGATAACTGATAACCATTAGTAGTAAGGGCGACTTTATCAATACCTGGGGTATTTTTTACCAGCGCAATGATTTCACTTAGATCACGACGTAACGCAGGCTCTCCGCCAGTTATGCGAACTTTATTTACACCGTGTCGCGCAAATGCTTTAACAATTGCGGCAATTTCATCTAAAGATAAATAATGCGCTTTATGGTCACACTTAAAACCATCAGGTAAACAATAATTGCAACGGTAATTGCATAAATCTGTGATCGAAAGGCGCAAGTAACTAAAACTACGCCCTTGTGGGTCGAGTAACATAATCAACACCTTTCCAAATAGTGGGAGGCTTAAAAATTTCTTTTTAAACCCGGTGGCTCAGCCACGGCTTACTCACCATGTCTTTGACGAAGGTGAGACAGCTCGGAGTTGTATTTCTGATTAAAATATTAAGAATATTTACTGATTTAGACTATACAACTGGTTGAGTAGTTACCGCAGTTGCAGCTACTCATTAGGGGGTATATATCAATTTAAAGCTATGATATTTAAGTTGTTTTTAATTTTTGCTCATAACAAGATTGCGAGCAAAGGATGATCGAAATCAATATAATTGGTACTGATACACAGGCACGGTTGAATTTGTATGTAAACCGTCGTATAACCCAAATCAATTATTAAGAATGAACGCAACAGCGAGTACAACATGAGCGATACCCACAAAGCACCACTGCAACAACTTAATGATGCGCAAACATTGCGTTATTGCCGCCATGTTTTGTTACCACAAATTGATTTTGCAGGACAAGAGGCAATACTCAACGCTAAAGTGTTAGTAATTGGTTTAGGGGGGTTAGGCAGTAGTTGTGTGCCATTTTTAGCAAGCTCGGGAGTTGGCCAGCTCACTCTGGTGGATTTTGATAGCGTTGAAGTAACCAATTTGCAACGCCAAGTTATTTATCAAGAATCACAATTACAACAAAATAAAGCGTTAGCAGCCAAAACATTTATTGCAGGGTTAAATAGTCAGTGCCAAGTTAATGCGATTGCTCGTAAACTCACGGATGATGAGCGTGAAGAGTTAGTTAAAAACCATGATGTAGTGCTCGATTGCACTGACAACTTAACTATTCGCCAGCAACTTAATCAAAGCTGTTTTAACCATAAAACCCCTTTAGTGTCTGGTGCCGCTATTCGTTTTGAAGGCCAAGTTACCAGTTTTAATTATGCGCCAAATACTCCATGTTACAGCTGTTATGCTCGAGGGTTTGGTGAACAACAGTTAAGTTGTGTTGAATCAGGAATTTTTGCGCCTTTAGTCGGTATCGTGGGTTCTTTACAAGCTCTTGAAACTTTAAAAATTATAACGAAAGCGGGTGAACCATTGTTTGGCTCATTATTAGTAATTGATGGATTAACATCACAGCAGCAACGTTTTCATTATCATCATGATAAACATTGCCCTGTGTGCGGCTGATTAAAGAATTATTTACTTTGCATACCAGCAATTTGATGCCAGTAGCCATTACACTCTTTAGTGTTATCTAGGGTCATTGGATAATGGCCATCTTCATTAGCGCGAAAACGGTCAATCATAATCAAGGTTTGCTCTGATTCAGGGCTGAGTCTGACTACATCAACTAAGCCTTGCATTGTGGATTGCTCATTAATTAAGTTATATTTTTGCCCTGATTGTGTTTGAACTCCATTGACGACAAATATTTGTTGTTGATCTTGAGTCGTCACTTGGCGGCCTGTAGGGTAATCGATGCAGCATAGCTGACAATCATCTTTTGAGCGATTAAGGGAACGAGCTGTAAAGCATCGCGATGAGTAAGCCAGAGGTAAATGACCATAGCTAAACACTTCAATTTCTAGTGGTAAGCTTTTAACTAATTCACTGCTGCGAATTGCTTTTAACCAATCTTTGGACAACTCAACTGGCATAACCCAGCGTTTCATTCCTAAGTTATGCAAAAATGCCACTGTTTCTGCGTTGTAGCAATTAATGGCTGCACCGGTCACAAATGGGACTTGGTGTTTTGATAAATGTTCAACAGCAGCAAGATCATTCGCTTCAACAGTGAACCCTAAATTGTCGCAATAACGCCTAAGCATAAATAAGTCAGAGTGGTTTTCCAGTAATGCCATAGTAGACAAACACACTTCTTTACCTGCTTTTTTTAATTGATGAGCTATATGTAACCAATCTTTTAACTTTAACTCTCGGCGTTTTGCGCACACCGTTTCACCTAAATAAATAATATCGGCGCTGCTATCGGCGGCTTGTTCGTAAAATGCCTCTACTTTTGCTTTTGGCCAGTAATAGAGAATAGGCCCTAATGCGTATTTCATATTTTTGCTCCTATTTCCACTTTTTATGATAGGCACCCAGAGTGGTCTGCGAACCTTCACTGTATGATGTTAAGCATTGCTGCATGGTGTCATTGACTACAAATTCATTCGGTTGGCTAATACAGTTATCAATTGCCATACGCCAGGTTTTGCTAATATCGCGCACATAAGAGGGGCTACGTTGGCGACCTTCAATTTTGATTGCTTTAATCCCTAAACTGTAAAGTTCGGGCAATAATTCCATGCTATTTAAACTGGTTGGTTCTTCGAGTACGTGATAAAGATCATTATCAACACTGAAACGACCCTTACATAAAGTGGGATAACCCGCATTTTCGTCTTCAGCAAAGCGGTCTATTAACACCCCATTTAAACGACTCTCTAACACTGTTTGTTGTTGGTGTTGCTGAGTTTGATAATCAACAAATTTTGCTCCAGAACAAACCCCCGCGGTATTTGGAGATTCTCCTGTTAAGTAGGATGATAAATAACAACGCCCTTCAGCCATAATACATAAACTGCCATAAGCAAATACTTCAAGCTCCACATCACAACTGCGTGCTAGTTGCCTGATCTGATGAATAGATAACACTCGAGGTAAAACTACACGGGTAACATTAAACTGGCTTTTTAAAAACGCGATAGCGCCTGCATTGGTGGCCGATACTTGCACAGAGGCATGTAGCTCCATATCTGGGTAGTGTTTTGCGCAGTAGGCTAATACGGATAAATCGGCAACAATCAATACATCTGCCCCCAGTTGCACGGCTTTATCAACAGCACATTGCCAGCGTTTCGATTGCTCTGGATGAGCAAATGTATTAATCGCTATATGCAAACGCTTATGATGACTGTGCACATATTCAACGGCTGCGTGTAATTGCTGATCTGAAAAATTTAGGCCTGCAAAATTACGTGCATTAGTTTGGTCACTAAATCCTATATACACTGCATCAGCACCATTATCTATGGCTGCTTTAAGTGATTTTAAACTCCCCGCAGGGCATAAGAGTTCCATTGATAGCTCCTTAAAAAAGAGCCATCAGCATAGTTAGCTAATTTTTTGAGACTTTGATCTAGATTAATTTTTAATAATGCACGCCACTGAACTACCTAATATATTTTTATTGCCATTCGCTATGTAACCCTAAATGGATAGTTACAAAACCTTGTGGGTAGTTCATTGATTAGGCTAATAAAAATTGATTTAGAATAACTTTTTATAGTCATAAGCAAGCTAAGTTAATAGGCACTTGTTCAATTATTCTATTTTCAATAAAGGTGTTGTGATGCTGCCATGCGCTAATCAAGGTGTAAAAAATATGCTTACTTTTTGCTTAGAAAAATTACCAGCATGTACACAACACTTTTTACAAGTGTTGCCAAATACATTCACAAACTTAGTTTTGACGCAGTTATTGAATCGCATTTTTAGTGAGCAGCTTAACGCTGAAGAGCTCGATTACCTTGAAGGTAAATGGCTGAAGGTAGAGGTTATTGATCTTGGTAGGAGTTGGTTTTTAAGTATTAAAAATAAGCAGTTTTTAGTTTGCGATAACGCCACTGAGAATGTCACTTTTAGTGGGAAATTTAATGATTTTAGCCTATTAGCTGCAGGTGAGGCAGATCCTGATATGTTGTTTTTCAATCGTCGTTTACATATCAGTGGCGAAACCGAATTAGGTTTATTAATTAAGTCCAGTTTAGAAAACCTTGAAATTGAGCACCTACCCGCTGCCATTAACTTTGTTAGCCAGCAGCATAGTCGTTTACTACAAAAGTATGGAGTATAGCAATGAGTAACTTAATTACAGTTTATTTTGAGGCTGATCACAAACGTCTTGATAGCCTGTATTTAGCTTTTAAACACAGCTTTAAAGAGGGCAATATTAAACAAGCAAAAGCTTATTTTATTGCTTACAAAGAAGGGATCGAAAAACACATTGTTTGGGAAGAAAGTGTGTTATTTCCTTTCTTTGAGCAACAAACAGGCATGTTGCATGGGCCAACTCGCGTTATGACGATGGAACATCAACAAGTTTATCGTCTTAATGATGCAATTCTTGCGTGCCTTGAACAACAAGAATCCAGTGCTGCATTTGAGCTTGAACTAGAAGAATTACTGGCAGGGCATAATCACAAGGAAGAAAATATTTTGTATCCGATGATTGATAACAACAGTAATGAAAGTCAAAAAGCAAAGCTACTCCTTGATATAGCATCTTTAACTAATAAACCCTAATAAGAGGTGAATATACCTTTTAGTTAATGCCACTTTTATTCAGTTGTAAGGAGGTATCTAAAAAGGGGTAGAAAGTCTTATTTAATAAGCGTTGCTGGGTGATAGAAAACTACCTCACAAGGAGTATAGCTAGTGCTGTCATATGATTTTAGCCAATTGATTATAAAGTATTTAATTTCACTTGATAGTAAAGTTTAGCTATCAAAGTTAATGGATCTTACAGGAGGTCTTATATGAACCACCCCCCGTCCGTCACCACTGGTCAACGTAACAGAGCGTTAGCAATTTCGACGTTAGCATTTACGCTTTGTTTTGCCGTTTGGACCATATTTTCAATTATTGGTATTCAAATAAAGGTTGATTTTAACTTAACGGATACTCAATTAGGTTTATTGATGGCAACCCCGATTTTAACGGGTTCTATCAGCCGATTGTTTTTAGGTATTTGGACTGATCGTTATGGCGGTCGCAAAGTGCTAGGTATCTTAATGCTGTTAACCGCAGTATGTGTTTATTTACTGACCTTTGCTAATAGCTACATTATGTTATTGATTGCCGCGTTAGGGGTTGGCTTAGCCGGTGGTTCATTTATTGTTGGCGTCACTTATACAGCAGCTTGGTTTAATAGCGCAAAAGAAAAACAGGGCACAGCATTAGGCATTTTTGGTGCCGGTAATGTTGGTTCTGCAATAACTAACTTTTGTGCGCCATTTTTACTTATTGCTTTAGGTTGGCAAGGCACTGCTCAAATTTATGCGGCTGTATTGGCTGTGGCTGGAGTAGTGTTTTTGCTCTTCGCAAAAGAAGATCCATTAAAAGAAAATCGCCAAGAACTGCAACAGCAAGGTTTCTGGGAGCAGCTATCTCCACTGGGTGATATTCGCGTTTGGCGTTTTTCACTTTATTACTTTTTTGTATTTGGTGCATTTGTTGCTCTTGCTTTATGGCTACCACATTACCTGATTGGCGTGTACGGCCTTGATATAAAAACCGCAGGTATGATTGCTGCTTTATATACGATACCCGCCTCGTTGTTTCGTATTTTAGGTGGTTGGATGTCAGATAAATACGGTGCTCGTAAAGTCATGTATTGGACCTTTATCGCATCGGTTATTTGTACTTTCTTACTCAGTTATCCTAGTACTGAATATGCAGTGAAAGGGGTACATCAAACTTACAATTTCCATTTTGAAATTACCTTAGTCGGCTTTGTGTTTCTAACTTTTGCGTTAGGTTTTTTCATGTCTTTAGGTAAAGCAGCTGTGTTTAAACATATCCCTGTTTATTACCCTAAAAATGTCGGCGCTGTGGGTGGTGTTGTTGGTATGATCGGGGGTATTGGTGGATTTTTACTACCTTTAACCTTCGGTATGCTTAATGATGTAATCGGTGTGTGGCAAAGTAGCTTTATGTTGTTATTTGTAATTTCTGCGGCTGCACTCGCCTGGATGCATTTTGCAATTGTAAAAGCTGAGCGAGTTGAATACCGAGAAGATAGACAAGAGCGCGATTTACCTGAGCTTTCGACCCCGAACTCAATGGTATTAGATGATTGGCGTCCTGAAGATAAGAGCTTTTGGGATGAAACAGGTAAGCGCATTGCAACGCGTAATTTATGGATTTCAATTCCGTGTTTATTCTTAGCATTTGCAGTGTGGACTATCTGGAGTATTTTGGTGGTCAAAATGCCCAGCCTCGGTTTCCCTTATAGCTCAAATGAATTATTTTGGTTAGCGGCACTGCCAGCGTTATCAGGTGCGACCTTTAGAATATTTTACAGTTTTATGGTGCCTATTTTTGGTGGTAGACGTTGGACTGCTATTTCAACCGCCTCTTTATTGTTGCCCTGTATCTGGATTGGCTATGCAGTGCAGGATACGAATACATCGTATATGGTGATGTTGATCCTTGCATTATTATGTGGTTTTGGTGGTGGTAACTTCTCATCCAGCATGTCTAATATAAGTTTCTTTTATCCGCAAAAAGAAAAAGGCAGTGCACTAGGCATGAATGCAGGCCTTGGTAATCTTGGTGTTTCTGGTATGCAGCTGTTGGCGCCATTAGTAATCGCTGCGAGTGTGTTTGGAGGTATGGGTGGTGATCCTCTGATTATTCAAGAGGGCGCGAATGCCGGTCAACAGGTGTGGTTGCAAAATGCAGCTTTCCTTTGGATCCCATTCATTATCATCGCCTCTGTCGCTGCGTGGTTTGGAATGAATGATATTTCATCAGCCAAAGCGTCATTTAGCGACCAAGCCATTATTTTCAAACGTTCTCATAACTGGATAATGTGTATTCTCTATTTAGGCACTTTTGGTAGTTTTATTGGCTTTGCGGCAGGTTTCCCTTTGTTATCGGGCATGTTATTTCCGCAAATTGACCCAACCGCCTATGCCTTTCTTGGGCCGTTAGTTGGCGCATTAGCACGTCCTGTTGGTGGTGTTATTGCGGATAAATTTGGTGGTGCAAAAGTTACCTTTTGGAACTTCTTACTAATGATCATTGGTGTTGCTGGTGTTATGTACTTCTTACCAGAGGCTGGCACAGAGGGGAGTTTCTGGGGGTTCTTTGGGGCATTTATATTATTGTTTATTGCAACAGGTATCGGTAATGGTTCAACTTTCAGAATGGTGCCAGTGATTTTCTTAAATCAACGTAAACGTGACCTAGGTGATATCGATGAAGCAATCAAACAAGGTAATAAAGAATCAGCCGCAGTGATTGGCTTTATTTCAGCTATTGCAGCTTACGGTGGATTTTTTATTCCTAAAGCTTACGGCTCGTCAATCAGTTTAACAGGCAGTGTATCGGCAGCGCTAATCGCTTTTATTGTTTTTTATGCGATTTGTTCAGTGATAACTTGGTGGTGCTATTCACGTAAGAATGCGCCTGATCCTTGTTAAATATCATTTAGCAAGATCTATCCAATCCCGATTACGTATCATGCTAGTCGGGATTTTTATTTTATAATCGAAAAAAACGCTAAATTGTAAACCCCATTTACAGTACAAAAGTCAATCATTTACTCTAGCCTAGTACGGCACATCACGTTAAGATGGGTTAAATTTAAAACAATAAGAACTAGAATGAATGTTAAATAAAACCAATGCATTAATATACTTATTAGCCTTTAGCAGTGGCTTTTCAATAATGGGGATTGAGCTTTTAGGTGGGCGTATATTAGCGCCTTACTTTGGTAGTAGTGTTCATATCTGGGGCAGTATTATTACTGTGTTTATGCTGAGCTTATCGTTTGGTTATTTACTCGGAGGCAAACTTTCAATAAAACAGCCCTCATTAACTAAATACGGCCTGATATTTTTAATCGCTAGTATTATGGTACTGCCCATAGCGCTGTTTGCAGAGCCCATAATGGAGTTCATTTTTGCTCATGTTGAAGATAGCCGCTATGGTTCATTACTTGCCTCTACTGCACTGTTTTTTGTTCCCACCATTATTTTAGGTATGATCTCGCCCTACTCTGTGCGTTTATTAGTAACCGACAGCGAACGCAGCGGCCAAGTGGCTGGCGGTTTATATTTTGTAAGCACCTTGGGCAGTGCTCTAGGCACTATAATCACCTCTTTTTATATGGTATTGGCGTTTGATGTAAATACGATCATTATAGGCTTTGCCAGCTTTATTGGTTGCTTAGGTCTACTCGCAATTGTGATTGATTCAATCGCTAAGAAGGAGCCCGTTTATGCGTAATTACTTTCACCTAATTACGGTTTTAGTTTTATTCGCAAGTGCGCCGACAATGGCTGATATTATTCATAAGGAACGTTCACTTTATCGCAATATTTTAGTTGAAGAAACTGGTGACTTACGGTGTTTAAAATTTGACGAAAAAACCCGTAAAAGCAGTCAAAGTTGCATGTACATCAGTAAACCGAAAGAGCTGGTTTTTAATTATACTAAGCTGACTTTTGCTAGCTTACTGATGATTGATAATCCGCAAAACGTGCTCATTATTGGCCTTGGGGGCGGTACTCTATCAAACGTAATACATGAGCTGTACCCTGAGGCCGCTATTGAAAATATTGAAATAGACCCTGCGGTAATCAAAGTTGCCAGAGATTATTTTGATTTTATTGAAACCGATAATGTCACAGCAAAAGTGCAAGACGGACGTATTTTTATAAAACGGGCGGCACTTAAAAAAGCACAATATGATTGGATTATTCTTGACGCGTTTAATGGTGATTACATCCCCGAGCACCTGTTAACGAAAGAGTTTTTCCAAGAGATAAAAAGTGTACTTGCGCCGGGTGGGATTGTGGCTGCAAATACCTTTTCATCTAGCAAACTATATCAGCACGAATCAGCAACTTACCATGCCGTTTTTGGTGACTTTATCAATGTTACAACTGAAAAAAACAGTAACCGTATCATTTTAGCTGGGTTTAAGAGCGCCCCTTCACAGCAAGCAATAACTAAGCGGGCTGAGCAGCTAAGCCCGTTATTATCTCCGTATAACATTGACATTAAAGCCATCAGTCAAGGTATGAAGTCTACTTATAACAATCAAGACTGGCCTAGCGACACCAAAGTATTAACCGATCAATACTCCCCTGCTAATTTACTTAATTTTTAATGATTTAACCTCGAAAGATTATAAGATTTAAAGCCGATGAAAGTCGGCTTATTTCATAGGTTGAATAAGCCTTTTCGTATCTGATGAACTTGCAGTTTATTACGTGACTACTATTTACTTTAAATATTTAGTAGTCATTTGACTAACGCCCCTCAAATAATACACAAAACACTGTGACATTTACTTAGCATGCTAAGTAATGTTAAACTAGTTAGCATGCTAACTAAGTGAGACCTGTATGACCTTACCCCTTCCCTTTCATGAGACTTTAGATTTATCTTTATGCGGCAATATGGGCCGCGTGCATCGCTTATGCCGTGAAGCTGTAACAGCAGCTGTCGAGCCTTTGGGATTAACGCAGTCTCGTTGGACTGCGATGATCCATCTAAACCATCTACCTGATGGTGCAACTCAACAGCAGTTAGCCCACAGCTTAGGGATTGAAATGCCCTCACTTACGCGAACAGTAAAGCAGCTTGAGCAACAACAGCTGATCACTCGACGTGTTGATATTGACGATAAACGAAGTCGCAAAATTTACTTCACTGAGCAAGGCCAACACTTACTCACTACACTTAAAGTACTCATCACTGATGTTAAGCAACAGTTATACGCAGGGCTTAGCACAGAGCAATTAGACACAATGGCTCATGGACTCTTACAAATGGAAGAAAACGCACGCCGTTGCTTTACACGTTTAAATGAAAAGGGGTAAGTGATGACGCCTGATCAAAAATTTGCCCGTTATGTCAAAATATCCTTAGTTGGATTTATTCTACTTTTCGCTTATTTTGTGATTGCAGATATGTATTTACCCGTGACTCCCCAAGCACGTGTTTTTCATCCTGTTGTACAAGTAACACCTCAAGTCAGCGGGCGAGTTAATAAAGTATTAGTTAATAATAATCAATTGGTAAACCGTGGCGAGGTACTGTTTTTAATTGAGCCGGCCCCTTTTAAATTAGCGGTTGAGCAAGCAGAGCTCACCTATGCGGATGCTCAACTGCAAAATCAACGCTTCGACAGTAATGTAAAAGCCATTGAAGCTCAACTAGCAGCTGCGAATGCGCAGCTGCATGAGCAGAAGTTGTTGTTAGACCGCAGTGAATCATTACTTAAAAAGCGCTCTATATCTGAACAAGAATATGAAACTATTAGTGCTAATTTTCAATCAAGCAGAGCAAATGTTGCCGCAGTTGAGGCGCAGCTAACGGAGGCAAAGCTTGCTCGTGGCCAAGTTGGGAATGAAAATCTTGCATTACGTCATGCGCAAAACTTACTCGCTCAAGCCAAGCTAAACTTGTCTTATAGTCAAGTAAGTGCTGATGTGGATGGTAAAGTAGCTAATTTACAAGTTAGTAACGGTACCTATGCCAATAAAGGCCAGCCCATGCTCGCCATTGTGGCGAATAAAGCGGATTTAGTTGCTGACTTTAGAGAAAAATCATTAAGCCAATTCAGCCTAAAAAGCGCTGCAAAAGTAACGTTTGACGCTTTACCAGGTCAAGTGTTCGATGGTGTTATTAGTTCATTTGAAGCTGGGGTGAGCGATGGTCAGATCAACGCAAATGGCTTATTAAGCAGTACTGAAAGTAGTAATCGCTGGGTGAGAGATGCCCAGCGCCAGCGTATTCATATCGAGTTACAACAGCCGCAACTGCTTAGCCAATTACCCAGTGGTGCTCGGGCGACAGTTCAGCTTGTACCTGAGTCAACCATTGGTCAGTGGTGCGCCAGTGCGCAAATTCGGTTAATTAGTCTACTTCACTTTATTTATTAGGCAAGGCAGTATGACAGCACCTACTCTGGATAAAAATGGCTTGAGGCAAGCGCTACGAATTGCTGGCGGCAGCGCGCTTGGATTTAGTTTATGTAAACTAATGAACTGGCCTAATGGCATTTTTTTTACCGTGTATCCGATGCTATTACTTGGTTTGGTGCCAATTTTAAACGGCCATATTATCCGCCAGTTTTTTGCTAGTGCGGCGTTTAGCGCATTTTTTGTATTAGTGGTGCAAGGGTTGTTTTCACACTTACCTGTGGTGATGACTCTACTAAGTTTTTTCGCTTTTGCTTTTTTGTTTTATCAAATGAGTCGTGGTGTTAACTTTTTGTTTGGTGCGCTGGGCGTGGTTGGTTTATCTATTCAGCTTCACTTCTCAAGTTATGTGGGTAATGGCACGAGTATTTATCCGCTTATTATAAGTAACGGTTTAGCCGTGTTAGTAACAGTTTTGACCGCGGTATTAATGCATTTTGTGTTTCCAGATGTCGCTCCACGTCAGGCCCAGGAGCGGCCAAGTAAAGCGATAGAGAGTGTGCGTCATGAAGTATTGCTGTGTTCAAGTGTTGTGACCTTATCGTTTGTGACTTTTCAAATATTTGATTTACAAGATTCAATTTCAGCGCAAGCAGCCTCGATTTTAATTTTGTTTCCGCTATGTTGGAAAGCTGCGGGTATGGCTGGCTGGCAACGAGCAATCGGCACGTTAATTGGCTGTAATTTGGCGTTGGTGTCGCAGTTTTTTTTATACAATTACACGGATATTTTATTGTTTCCTGCGTTAATACTATGGACTTTAACTCTTATATTTAGTCGTTATCATATTGTTGGCGGGGGGATCCCAGGTGTTGGTTTTGGCATTATTACCACCTTTGGGATTTTATTTGGTCAATCACTCGGCCCCGGACAAGACTTGGTTTACAGCGCTTTATATCGCTTTTCATCAGTGTCGGTGGCTATTTTAATAAGCTTATGTGCGGTGTATATTATGCACCATATTCTTAATCGTTTTAAGGTAACTCGCCACCATACGTTTGATTAACTCCTTTATAAGTAATAACGGCCTTAACCAACTCTTTATGCGCTAAGGCTGTTATTAAATTTTGATAGTAAAGCTACTTACTGGACCGTTGCGTCAAACTTATCTTCAACACATCGACTGTATGCGCCTTTGCTAAGTGCAAAGTAAGGTGTTTGATATGGCACAAGTTTACATTCAAAACTCTTACCATCAGGGCGGTATTGCTGCCAAGTCCAGTCTTCATCCCAGTGAATGTTTAGCGCCCCAGAGCCGTCGTTAGTAAAGCTGTCTTGGTTGCTACAATTAAGTACTTCGTTTGCTTCGATAGGTACGTTTAAATACGCAGCAAACTGCTCATAATAGGCAATACGATTAAGAGCTTGAGGCTTATCGTAGCCGTGGCCGCATTCTATACCGCCATTAATAATATTAATTGTTGCACCAAAGCCAGGGCTAATACCACGCGCTGTGTCTATTTCATTAGGCACCCATGAACCATCTATGACCGACATCATGTCTGGTTTTGGTGGTTGCGGATAAACAAAAAAGAATACCGCAGAAGCTAAATTTAACCAGGTATCAGCCACGAGTTCAGGGTTGTTAAGTAATATACTAACATCACCGAACATAGCGTCTGAAAATGGCCCATAGTTGTAGTTGTACGACAGCTGCTTAGCTCCTCGGCCAAAGTACTTTAGGTATAAGCCTTGTTCATCGGTGCCACAAGGCCACGTTTGCCCTTGCCATGTTGAAGGTGCGCATGAGTTATTGTAACCACACCCTGCACTGGTTTCACTGCAACCTGCTTCACGAATAAAGTACAGGCCTTGACGCCATTGCGGGATGGCAGAATGCGGGTCGTGGCCGCCAGTTTCTTGAGTAAAGTGGGCAAACATAGTGGCGAGTGCTTTACGGCATACCGCCTCTGCTTTTTGCTCTGTTTCATAGTCATCACAGAATGCGGGGAATTTAGCCACGGCTTGTAAAAATTTACGGTAAGTATATTCCGGCGCGCGATCTGGAAATAAAAACTCAAAGCTTGCTTGGTCAATTATCGACTCTAAACGCTTTACATTGGCAGGGTTTGCAGCACGAAGTGGCGCGACAGCTTCGACGCTGGTGTTATCAAGCTTGCGAATGGTGTTTTTCACTTTGTTAAACAGTGGTGATGATGTTTTGTGTTGTTCAGTGTCAGCTATAATTGCAGCATCAATAAAATAGCCGCCGTTTGGGTTAATAGTGACGCCTGTTTCATACGGGTCGCCAGACGGTGGAGTGACAGGTGGTTCTACAGGCGGCTCTGTTGGCGGTTCAACGGGGGGCTCTGTGGGTGGCTCAACACTCGTATCACAGGGGGTTGAATCAAGTTGCGCAGCCCATGCTCCCCACTGAGAAGCGCCAGGCTCTTCACCTGGGTTTGCCCACCACTTTGCTTGATATAAAGTGTTTGCGTAGCAAACTTCACTTCCGCCAGTATATGATTTATCAACTTGCCAAACGTCAGCAGCATGGCTTTGCCAGGGTATGGTAGACAGCGCTGTCATAGCGCTGAAGATAATCGATTTATTAAAATTCATCAGTGATCCTAAAATGAGGGGTTACGATACTTCATAATGAATTTCCATTATAGGCACATATAAACTTAACAATCAATTAACAAAGTGGGCGGCTTACATAAGCGTTTGTTGGTTAGATTTTGCATTTATTTACGGGGTATTAGCCACAAGGTTAAAGCGCCGGCTAAAATTCCCCAAAATGCAGAGCCAACAGAAAATAAGCTAAGATCAGACGCTGTAACTAAAAAAGTGATCATGGCGGCTTCTGTATAATAACTGTCAGATAATGCTTGTTGTAAACTTGAAGCAATCGTAGTGAATAGTGCAATACCTGCCAGTGCTAAAATGAGCGCCTGCGGTAAACTGGCTACTAAACCAGCGGTTATACGATTTATTAATTGATCAGGGAGTTGCATGAAAACCTTTCTATTCAATTGGTTATACATCTAGTTATACATATTTCTTTCACAATTACTAGCATCAATGAAATTGTTAGTGTTCACAGCGACCAGATCAATGTAAACATTAACAAAAATTAATGTTCTCTCCACCTTGCGGGTGTGCACTATCAAGTAAAGTAATGCTCATACACAAGGTAGAACAATTAATTATGTTTGGAGCTAGATATGAAAAACCAGCACACACGTCATCTTATTAAGGTGCTTTCATTAAGCGCAATAACACTTGCATTATCGGCATGTGGCAGCAACAGTTCAGAAAATTCATCAATAATGCCTGAAACAACAACGCCAGAAACGGCCAAATTACCGAGTGTGTTAATCGGCGCAGTATCAGCTATATCAAGTTCCTCTATTACGGTTAACCAACGTGAACTACCTGCTGCGAGTGCAGAAATAGAAATTGATGGCGTGAATGGAAATTTAAGCCAACTACAAGTCGGTATGATTGTTGAAGCAGAGACTAACGGCGCTCAAGTAACGGAGATTGACTATGATCCTAATTTTAAAGGTCCTGTACTTATCGAAAATGGTATGGCTAGTATTGCCGGTGTGATACTTGAAGGGTTTGATAGTACTTTAGTCAATAATGGTGACCTCGTTGAAGTAAGCGGCTTTAATAGTGCATTTAATACCTTAACGGTAACTTATCAACAAGCTATTACTAACAGCTTAACAGAGCTTGAAGTTGAAGGTGTCATTACGCAATTAGATACTCAACTACGCACTTTTCAGTTAGGTAATATCACTATTAATTACCAACAAGCTGAAGTTGATGGTCTTATTAGTAATGGTCAATTTGTAGAAGTTGAAGGCATTATGCAAGCGCAGCAGTTAATAGCGAGTGAAGTTGACGCTGAACGCCAAAATGGTTTTGATGATAATATCGACACAGAACTAAATGGTAAAATTACATTCATTAATAATAACTCAACGCTGATGACTATAAATGGACAATGGCAAGTAAGCTTAACTGAACAAACACGTTATGAAGATGGCACTGTTAATGATTTAGTTGTTGGTGCACTTGTAGAAATTGAAGCTTTATATCAACAACAAAGTGATTTATTTATGGCTCAAGAAGTCGACTTTGAATCAGGTTCGAGTGATTCAACAACGATAAATAAGGAGTTTTCTGTTGCTGGAGTTGCAAGTTTCAATGAAGGTATCGTAACAATTAATAATTATCAATTTACACTCAGTAACCAAACAGTATTTGACGATGGCTTAACTCAAGCAACTATTAATGGTCAGTTTCTTGAATTAGAAGGAATTATCACCGATGATATTAATATTGTTAGTGAAGTTGAGTTAATGGATGCCAATGATTCACTTAGCTTAACTGGGTATGTAATTACACAAAGCGAACAATCTAGACTTTGGGGTTATGTTAGCGAAGACAATTCACTTAACGCTTATGCCGACCAATATGCAGAGGTAGAATGTGAATTAGTTAGTGGCAATCAAGTACGAGCTTGTCGTCTCGACGATTAACTGTAAAAAATTAAAATAGCAGCGTATCTTGCGCTGCTATTTTTGAGGTTTATGATGAAAAAAGTACTATTATTCAGTTTGTTATTTGTCTCATCGATAAGTAGTGCTAAAAGCTCTGCGATATATGAAAAATTGCACCATGCTAAATCAGCCAAACCAACGGCTATTTTAGAAAAAGTAGAAGATAAGTATAAGAGCGAAGCGGTCATTGTAGAGTTTGAACTTGAGTTTGAAAAAGGTAAAACGACCTACGAAGTCACGTTATATCAGGCTAACCGAAATCGCTTTATTGAATTATTGTTAGATAAAGATGGCGACTTAATTGAGTTAGAGTATGAAGCGCCAGAACTTGATGAGCAAGAAGAGATTGCCGCCGCAGATATTATGCAAAAAAAAGGCTATACCATGCAGTTATTAGTGGCAAAACTGAATGACTCAAACGAACACTACTTAATTGAAGCCCAGTTAGAGCAAGATATGGGGATTACTTATATGGTGGCCACATTTGTTAATGAGCGTGGACGTCATAAAAAAGCAATTGATTTAACCACAGGTAAAGATTTACCTTTACTAAGGTGGGGAAATTAATGAAGTTATTATTGGTTGAAGACGATAAGCAAAACCGTGACTTTTTATATAAAGCGTTTAGTGAACAAGGTTATACTGTTGATACTGCAGCTGATGGTCAACAAGGATTACTGTTAGCAACGTGCGAAGATCACGATATAATTGTATTAGACCGAATGTTACCCAAGCTAAATGGAATACAAGTGTTAGCCGCATTAAGAGCGACGGGTAAAACGACCCCTGTTTTGATTTTATCAGCCCTAGATAAAGTAGACGACCGTGTAACCGGTTTAAAAGCAGGCGGTGATGATTATTTAATTAAACCTTTTGCGTTTTCTGAGTTAGCAATCAGGGTCGAGAACCTTATTAAACGGCACACGGCGCAGCAGCCTCTTAGCACACAGTTAAGCCTAGCGAATTTACACTTAGACTATGCAAACCATAAAGCCGATGTTGACAATCAGACGCTAAGCTTACAACCAAAAGAGTTTAAATTATTGCGCTTTTTACTTGAACATCCTGACAAGTTAGTTACCCGTACATTATTATTTGAATCGGTTTGGGAGTACCATTTTGATCCGGGTACAAATGTCATTGATGTGCATATAGCTAGGCTTCGTAAAAAACTACAGGAATTGAATGCATTAGTTTGTATCGAAACTATTCGTGGTGTTGGTTACCGCCTTACCAAAGAGCAGATAAATGCCAATTAAAGACTCAGCTTGGCGTCAAATTGACCCACGTAGTAGCTCTGTGTGGCGGTTAACCTTAGGGTTTGCAGTGATAATGTCGGTCATGCTAGTGCTGACCGTAGTCTTAATTTATCAATTATTATTAGGCGAACAAAACCGTCAAGTTGAACGGCGCCTTACTGCAGAAAAATTACGTATAGAAGGCTTAGCGAATGAATTCTCTTCAAGTAGCTTTTATTCTCAATTAGACGTGTTCCGTAATGAAAGTGAATTGCTACTTTTTTGGCATAGTGACGGCGAACAAAGCCAGCAGTTAAGCTTTTTACCTGAAGATATTCCGGCTTTACCTAAAACCATTGTTTTTCCTGTATTAGATACGCAACGTGGACAAATTCGTTTATTAACGACTGGGATTGTCCATACTTCTCATGGTGATATTGTTTTAGCGACCGCGACTGAGAATTTACAGCAACTTATTATTGAATTTAAAACCGTTGCATTTTGGGCGTGCCTAATTAGTTTATTATTAACGGGTCTATTTGGTTATATATTTGCTAGAAGACACTTACGCAGAGTGCATTATTTTAATAGCACGGCAGAAAAAGTACAAAATGGTGATTTATCTGCTCGCATCAGTCACAAACAAAAAGGTGATGAATTTGACAAACTTGGTGCGCATATCAATACGATGCTCGATGCCGTCGAAGACAACTTTGCTTTAGTACAAGGGATTACCGATAACATTGCTCATGATTTAAAAACTCCGCTGACTCGCTTAAGATTAAACTTAGAGCAGCAAGCTGCCCACTTCCCAGAAATAGGTTTAGAAATAGAGCAACTTGATACTATTATCAATACGTTTGATGCAATGCTTAAACTAACTCGTTTAGAACATGGCAAGTTTCCGCTTAATTTACAGCGCATTGATTGTCAGTTATTGGCCGAAGACCTTATTGATATGTTACAGCCAAGTGCTGATTGTAATAAACAACAAATTAAACTTTATTCTACAGCCCCTTTGATTTTACAAGGCGACAAAAATTTATTATTTCAGGCACTTTTTAATTTACTTGATAACGCAATTAAATATGCAGGTATTGATGCCTGCATTTCAATTACCATTGATGCAAGCTCTTTGAGCATTAGCGATGATGGCTCAGGGGTTGAAAAAGCGCAACTAAGTCAACTCACGAAACGCTTTTATCGTGGCGACCCTGCGCGTCAGTATGAAGGATTTGGTTTAGGGCTTGCGACCGTTAAAGCTATTTGTGATAGGCACAATCTATTGCTCGATTTAACCAGCAATAGTGGTGGCTTTTGCGCCACCATCACGGACAACTCTGATTAAAACACACCTACTTAAGCGCTGGCCACAATGTACTACCATCGCCATCAATCTTGCTAAGAAGCTGAATCCCTAATATTTTTGTAATCATAGGGTAAATATCAAGGTTATTGACTTCGTTTAATGTTATACCTTCTTTAAACGCTGGCCCCATGGCAATAAAAGTCGCAGCCATATCATCTGTGTATGCAAATCCATGTGTGCCCAAATAATCCACTTTCCCTTGATTTGAAAACACCTTAGGTGCAGTTGTTTGTAAAATAATGTCGCCAGTACGACCATTATTTTGATAATGATACTGCGCTCGCTGGCTATCAGTTAACACTGTGTAGCGACCTTTTGCGGCTTTGTTTAAGCGCTCTTTGTACGTGCTTATATCTGCTGCTGTGGTGTTCTCATTGGCATAAATTAGCACCCGCGGACCGGTGTTTTTAACCATAAATTTATCATCGCTGGGTAAGCTACTGATGGCAATGCTCTGCTCTGGTGCAACGGCGCTCATGCCATGATCAGAGACAATAACTAAGTTTACGCCTTGTTCCAGCTCATCAAGGCGCTGTTGTAGTTGGCCCATCAGTGCATCTACTTCATGAACCGCTTGTTTTGTTTGCTCAGCATCTGGCCCATATTTGTGGCCCATGCTATCCACCAATGAAAAGTAGCTAACCACTAAACGAGGCCGTTGCGCTTTAGGCAATGTTAACCACTGTACTATTTGATCAACGCGGTTTTGATAATCGCTATGTTTTGAATAATGGTAGTAATAATCGGGTAGCATACCATTAAAGCGCGCATCTGATTCTGGCCAAAAATAGGTGGCTGACTTTAAGCCCTGCATTGAGGCCAGATTCCACAGTGGAATGCCGTTAAACCAAGTGCTGTCGTCTTTGCCTTTACCCATGCTATAGCATTCATTTCGTTCGCTGTCGCAAAAACGGTTATCTACAACACCATGGTTGATAGGCAGCAGCCCAGTAATTATTGATAAATGATTTGGGAAGGTTTTAGTTGGATACACTGGGCGCATTTTACGGCCTCGCACCCCCTGCTCCGCTATTTTAGCAATGTTTTTAGCATTATGTTTTTCGATGTAATCCCAACGAAAGCCATCAAGGGAAATGAGTACAACAGTTTGCTCATCACTGGCGTTTAAATCGAGGCTGGTTATAGCGATAAAAACAAAAATTAAGCTTAATAAACGCATTAGTATTCCTAGTTAAATTTATTTATACGATTGGTTATGGTGTCATATTCTTTACGGAATTTAGCAATCGTTTTTTTCAATTTGCTGACAATGCTGTATTTTAATTCCATGTGAATTTACTGACGAGTTAGAGCGATATTTAAGTTTTGTTCACCGGCATCTAGTTGATGCCATCTGCGATATGTCTTGTAGCCCGGCGCAGACACTTGAATATCATAACTACCAGATTTAAGAATCATTCCCTGTTTATATTTAGGGCCAATATTCATAATGCGTACAGTAAAGTTTGTGGCATTACTTTGCACTGTTAGTTTTGTTTTTTGTGCAACCACATAGTTGCGTTTTTGCTGCTGTTTAGCGTTTAAATTTATTTCGTCATAACGCAAAGTATCTACTTTAGCCAGCGCATGACTTAGTGGACTAAACTTCTGATACAAATGAAAATGTTCTTCAAATTTTAATCCCAATGGATGCAATATAGGTTGGGCATGTAAAGTCCAACGAATGGCATAGCTAAATACGGGGTTGCTCGACTCATCGACTTTTTCTAAAAAGTAATTAACGGGGCTTTGTGTATCTTTAGTAAAGCTATTTGAGACAAACATAACCGGCACAATTAAGATAATTGCTGGCATTAATAGCTTGTTTAACAGCGCTATCACCGAAAACCCTTGTTTAGTTTGGGCTGGTATAATGAGCTGCCATAATTTGAGCGGTAACTTGCTAAATGTTAAGCAAATTAAAAACAGTGATAACGACATTGAAATAGGCGGAATAATGACAGAGCGTAATGCTTGTTTGCCATATTGCGCATATTCACCACCATCCGCGAATTTACCTTGTGAACCAGTTAGCATCGCCATGTATTTGTCTGCTCGTTTAGCGACATTTGGGTCAAGAACATGCTCCTTAAAGTTCTTTTTATTCCAATCTGCGCGAATACCTTTAACATATAAGTCGCCCATTCGATCTGCGATTCTAGCCTGAATTTGTGGATCTAATTGAAATTGAACCCAGCTTAAGTTGGGCTCAAGTGATAACTTACGCTGAGCCATTTCTTGTCGCCATGAGGCGTTAGCTTGCGCTGTTACTTTAGTATGTACGGCGGCTGCAAATGTAGAACGTTGCGCAATACTCCAATTATCAGGTAATTGGAGCCCTTTACTTTTAAAGTGAGAGCGTAGCTTTTTAGCTGTCGTTCCATGGCTTCTAAACACTATTAAATCGTCTATTGTAAAAGGGTAGCCCGTCTCTTTCTCAAACATATTATGAAAATTAGGGTGCTGTAAAAAACGCACTTGATAATGATCCGGATCGTCGGTGTATTTATAACGTTTGTCTTTTAACCCGCCATCACCTCCAGTGGCTAAACTGGCCGCTTGTAGTGCTGTATAAACACCGCCAGTTAACACTCCCATCAATATGCTTCCTGCGGCATTTTCAGCCGCTGATATCTCTTCAACAATAAGCCAATAGTCAGGCTCAATATAACCCAATCCCGCTTTTAAAATATCGCTTCGATAATCTGCATTGGCACGTTCATAGCAACGGTTACGACGATCTTTCTCACTGCTTTTATCATAACGGTCTGAGCATTTATTGATACGCTCGTGGTAATCATATATTTTAGGGCCGTATTTTTGTGCGCGTGCCGACGCCTTGGCAATATGGGCTTTTTGAGCTTTTTGGTATTGCCCCCAACCATTATTGATTTCTTGCTCTACTTGTTGCCAATACCCTTGCTCACGCTCATCGATAGAGGCTAATGTATGGTTATATTTTTTACTGCCCTTGGCATATGATTTATATTTTTCTACGAGCTCATCATAGAGCTGGCTGTAATCGTGGTAATGTTTATCAAAGTCTTGGTATGCTTTTTTTTGTACAAAGGCCGCAATAATTTTGCGTTTGTCTTGTTCAATATTGTCTGAAAGCGCTGCATCACTGTAGAGCAAGCCACCGAAGAGAGCGAGAAAGGTTAAGTTTTCTGAGCTTTTTAAATCAGCAGAGTCATAATCTAACCCATTCACCTTTATTGTATTCATCGCTAAGGCATCTCTAAGCGCTGCACTGTAAGTAGCAAATTGCCGTTGCTCTGCTGTCGAAGGCTCAATTAGCGTTTTTTCTATTACATATTTTTGGCCGTAGAATACAACAGGCCAAACTAAACATAACAGCGCGGCTAATGAAATCATCCCTCGGCCAAATTTAGCAACCCATGGTTTTGGTAAAAAATCAGCCAATAATAGCGATACACCGATTCCCGACACTGCCCGACCATAAATTTCTAGGTGTTCTAAGTCTTTGGCATCTGGTGTTCCTAAACCAACTAGCGACACTAATTGGGAATTAAATATTGCCTCAGGAATAAGGTATAAGGTAGCAAGTATGAGTAATAAATAGCGCCACCAAAATGGTTTTATGTTTGTTTTCATTATTTAAGCTTATTGTTTTTTACGAAGCTCTAGTTCAATCACAGGGTCTGTTTCTAAACTAAAATCTTCGTCTGTTTCTCGATTACCAATGTCAAAATTTGGCGCAGGTGTTGCTTGTTTTGTCTTCGGTGTATAAGACAGGGTTGATGTTGACTTAAGTTTATTACCAACCGCAGGATAGAGCTGATTGCGAGCATAACTTGCTAAATTATCTAAACGCTCTAAATCTAGGTCAATTGGCATGCTGGCAATTAATTTAGCGTCAATATCATCGGTGTAAATGGGCTTTACAGGCGGCAACTCAAATACAGAACAAAACCCGTAAACAGTGTCATCAATAATGACTGAATCTGGACGAAGCTGTTTAGGTTGCGCTAATAAACTCTTTTCGTGGTAATCATGGCCATTGATGGAGTAGGTGGCTAGAGGGATCCCTTGGCGTTGAGCAGTACGTTTTAACACTGTGGCTGATTGTTTGTAGTGGCGTATATCCAGTACATAACCAAAATTGCGTTTGAGCTGCTTTTTAAGTTTATCTAACTTTAAGGGATTGTCATAGCGAGTAACACGATGCCGACGGCTACCAAATGCCTGTATACTTTCAAGCTGTTCTTTATTACGCTCATAAATAGGATCGCTTCCTGCCCCTCTTTTTAAGTCCGCAGCTAGTTTTTGTAGTGAGGCTTTTGCGGGCGATTGAATATACGCTAAGTAAATATCTGGATTTATATCTCGCATTCGAATTAGATTACGCATCTCTAAGCTACTAAAAAAATAATTGCCAGTGCCAATATATTTGTGGGCTAAGTAATCGAGCATTTTTAAGTTATCGATACCAGCACGAGACTTTATTTCAATATTTATGCTTTGTCCGGGCTTACGTGCATGTGAAAAGGCAGAGGCTAAAGCATTAAATGATGGCGGTACGTTGCCGGTAAGCATTCCTGTTTCTTGGTCACGCTCTCGTAAATACCCCCACTCTTTTTCATAACGAATAGACTCTATTTTGCGTTGTTTATTGTCTGTAGTGCCTGTCTCTCGCCCGGTGCGTGCATCATGATGAACTACCCATACTTTATCACGCGTTACACGAACATCTATTTCAATCACGTCAAAATTATTGTCTATTGCATCAAGCACAGCGTTAATCGAGTTTTCTGGATACCTGATAGAACCACGATGGCTTTGTAATTGAAAGTTATTGCACTGGCGTTGCCCTGTGTAATTTATGTTGCCAATACTGGTTTCATAAAACCCTCTAGCAGCCAATACTTTAGCACGGGCTTCTAATGCTTTAACTTCAGTTGTTGTGAGGGGCTGAGCTTGCTCTGAGGGCGTGCTCTGACAAGCCGTCAAAAGCACACAACTAATGAGTGTGTGTATTAAAAGGCACTGCCTAAAGAGAGTTTTTTGCGTCATGCATGTATAAAGCCGTAAAAAGGCTGTCCTTATATGAATAGAAAAGTAATCAAAATGAATAATATATTAACGAGTGGGTAAGATTAAAGTAATAACTCAAATAAATTCAAATATTTTAATTTATGATACAAGCTGTTAGATTAAAACTATGTAAAAAAAGGAACTGCTATGATCGACTTTCGAAAAAAAATAACGCCTGCACGTGAGCTGCGCTCGACTGCTAATTTACACACGGCGCTGGAAAGCGATCGAGGCCGAATAATTAATAGCGCGGCAATCCGTCGATTACAACAAAAAACCCAAGTATTTCCGTTAGAACGCAATGCAGCTGTGCGTTCAAGACTCACTCACTCTCTTGAAGTGCAACAAGTTGGTCGGTTTATTGTACAGCGTATATTTCATTATTTAACGCAGCAACAGCAACGAGAGTTTGGGCTAATCGATTTAGAACGGCCACTTGAAAGCCTGGTTGAAATGGCCTGTTTGATGCACGATATAGGCAACCCACCGTTCGGGCACTTTGGTGAAGCAGCAATTAACCAATGGTTTCAAACTCACCTTGATAGTATTACTCCAGAACGTTGCAAAACTCCCAATACTGGAATTAGCGTTATTTTTAAGCATTTACGCGATGATATTCAAAACTTTGAAGGGAATGCCCAAGGGATCAGAATCGTTCATTCATTATTGTCACTTAATTTAACCTATAGCCAAACGGCTGGAATTTTAAAATATACGCGCCCTGCAAGTATGGCAATGTGTGATACCCCAAAAGATAAACACTATTTAATGAAAAAGGTTGGGTATTACTTTAGTGAAAAACCATTTATTGAAGCCTTACAAAATGAACTTGAGATCAATCAATATTGCCGTCATCCAGCCAGTTATATCATGGAGGCTGCTGATGACATTTCCTATTGTTTAGCTGATATAGAAGACGCTGTTGAAAAAGATATTATAAGTGTGGAATCGTTATGCGAAAAATTAAAACAGCAATACAAACGCACGCTAATAAATTTAACAATTGATGATACTGAACACTTAAACTTTGCAGAAAAAGCCATTGATTATGCTTATAGCAAAGCAAGTGAGCAGCCTTATAACTTTAATAGTGAATTTTTTATTTATTTAAGAGTTTCGCTAATGCATCCTCTTGTGAATCATGCGGCTAAACGCTTTATTGAACATATTGATACAATTTATCATGGTGATTTTAATCAGGCGTTACTAGAAGATAACAGCTATCTGCACGCAGTAACTAAAACTTTAAAGCAGGTCGCCTTAGAGCATGTATTTTGTCATCAAGAAGTAGGGAAACTAGAGCTGCAAGGCTATCGTATAATTACAGGATTGCTTGATTGTTACAAACCATTATTAGCGCTCAATAGTGATGCATTTAAACGAGTGATAAAAGGTGATCCGCAGTTTTTAATTGAATCAAGGTTAATTAAAAAACTATCTAAAAAACATTTAAACAGTTACCAAAAAGCCATTGATAATTTAACTGGCGAGCCAGATCATTATTCAGCCTATGAGTTTTATTTTCGTTGCCGATTAATTCAAGATTACATTAGCGGCATGACAGATCAATTTGCTTATGACGAATACCGCTCGTTAATGGTGATTGAGTAGATTAATTTTCATAGTGATATTACACTAAAGTCACTGTGTTATATCTGTGATGTAAATTAATAATGGCTTTAGTTACTCGACTTTTTTTATTCGCTCTTTGTATTTGTAGTTTTAGTAGCGCTGCAAAATACAGTGAAGCTATGTGTATTTTGTATAAACAACAAATGCAGCAATACAGTGACGACAAAAGTAGTCGTAGTTATCGTAATGCGAAACGTGATTTTGACAAAAATTGCAGTAATCCACCTGTGGGAAAAAACACACAGCAGCTATTAAATCAGCCTGAAAAAACTCTCAGTAACGAGTCTGAAAATATTCAAACAGAATCGGCACTCAATATTGAGTCACTAACAAACACTGTAAACCCCCTTGACACTGTCGCTCAAGATGAAGAGCTAAAACGCAAACAAACTGATAAACCTGTAGAGCTTGAAAAACTAGATATAACACAGGAAGTTGCTGAGCCGGCTCAATTGCCTGATCAGGAGGTTGCTCAGCCGCAAGTTGCTGCTAATACTCAGCTACAACAAGGCAGCATTGAGCCAGTCGCAGCTGAGGAAAAAATCACTGCACCGGCGAAAAAGTTTGTGGCGCCACCCGTTGTGCCTGTAGAAGAGTCAACATCTTTAATGACCCCTCTTTTAATTATTGTTCTGGTATTGTTAATAGCGGGCTTGGTGCTATACAAGTTGCGTATGAGAAAGCAAACGAATGAGCTAAGTAGTGCTGAGGTAAAGGCTACGCCACCTGAAATAAAGCCTAACAAAAAGGTTGATAAACCGCTTATAAAACCAACGTCTGTGCCTGAGCAAAATCTACAAAATGATGAGGTTGCTGTTGCAGCTAAAAGAACGGATGTTGCTGATACTGACACTGTTAAAGCAACACAGGAAAGTATAAATAATGACTTTGCTAAACCTACTTTCAAAAGTGAGCATAACTTTAAAGAGCCTGAAGTACGTACTTTCGACCCCAACGCGCCTTTACCTGGTCAAAAACCACAGGTTGAGGCCTATGTAACACATAAAGAGCCTACGGATGCGGATGAGCTTTGTTTAATACAAAATCCGACTGGGCCAAGTGAAGTAGACAGCACAAAGTTAGAGATTGATATTAAAGTTCAGTTAGAAGCTGAAAGTGAATCAGATAAATCGTCACTAAACCGCAGCAGTGAGCCGTCAACGACTCAAGCAGACGAGCTCTCAGTATCACAATCTGAGCCTAATGAAACCCAGCCTGCCGAGTCAGCAGAAAAACTAGCCGATGATGAAAATGAAATTGTCAAAGCGCTATCTGCACTTAATAATGAATTAGAAGCCGAGAAAAATACGGATAACAAAGAAATTTCAGAGGCAGCTGATGAGTTACATAATACAAGTTCCACTCAACAGCAAGGGGCATCTAAAAACCCATTTTCTAATTTATCTTTAGATCCAACTTGGGATCCTAATTCGACAGAAAAACCAAAGATAGAACCCAAAAAGAAAGCACCAAAATCAGCACAGTTAATAGCCGCAGAAGAGCGGGCTAAACAATTAAAAACGGATGATCAGTAATCAAAGTAGATACGCTGGTTAGGCTGTTAGTTTGGCTGAACCAGCAAGGCTTCATCGTTTTAACCTCAATTCTCAATATATTTCATTTGTGTAAACTTGGTTTGTTGCCAGCAAAAGTACACTTGCAATAAGGCAATCAATAATGCCCCCTACAGCTATTATTATAATGGCTCTTTTACTAAGTAATGGATTTGTTTGAGCTCGTAACATTGCTCCATTTAGTACCAGTTGTATAGTGATCTCAAAGACAGAAGATTGCTGTTGGGTTGTTTAGTGAGCTGTAAACAATGAAGGAACGGTGGGTTAGGCTTTGCCTTAACATTTTAAACATAATTATCAATTAGTGACACCACCCGATGAAAAGACCTTAATTGTCGAAGTCGTTATCACGGATATTTGTTTATCGGCACCTGTTGCAAGTAGCCGGTGTAGTTTTCAAGCCAGTGGATTAAGCTGGTAAAGGTATCAGCGAAGGCTGCAGGTAGTGGACAAACGAAGGACAAATGGAATGAAAAACTAAAATCTTTAATGTTTGTGAGGGATGTTAAAACCATCGCCCTCTAGTTGGGTAAATGGTTTTAAAAATGCTTTAATGCAGACTTAATAAGAGTAATTGATAATGCAATAAGCGACTTTCTATATTGATTAACGCTTATGTGTTACATAACCACTAAACCCAAGTGCTTTAAAATACAGCTTCCCAACACTAAAGCGAGTTTCATCGAGCAAATCAGCCAAGCGGATTCTATCAAGCGGATAAAACTCGTGTTCAAAGTTATGCTTGATACGCTCTACCCCGATGTCTGTTAAGCCCAGTTGTTGACATAAGCTAAATTGTGCATCACGCTCAAAACTGGTTTCTGGGCGCATTAAGTCAGCTAAATATAGGCTACTTTGCGGCTTTAATTGTTTAGCTATCGCCTTGAACATGTCTTTTTTATCGCCATTATCTGGTAAGAAATGCATTACAAACAGGCACAATGCAGCATCCACAGCCTCATTTAACTCAGTAATATCCCCAGCGTGTACATTTACTCTTTCACTAATACCTAAATCAGAAAACCGCTGTTGACCAATATTCAGCATATCGGTTGAAATATCTTGCGCAGTAAAACGCCATGTTGAATTGATTTTAGCAAGCTCAGCAATCTCTTTACCTGTGCCTGAACCTACCACTAAAATATGTGCGTTATCGCCCAAAGTTGCACTTAACTGCGCGGCTGTTGTGCTGTGCAGTAAATCATAACCAGGAATTAACCGAGTGATACGAGAATCGTATTCACTGGCTTCTTCTTGTGTAAATGTTGGCATAGTCTAGTTCCTTTAAATTATAGAAATAGTTGAATACCCGCCAGGTTTTTTTGCTACATGAACCTGGTTTGCAACGCGTTCAGTCATTTGCGATACATGGGATATTACGCCCACTTTTCGCCCTTGTGCTTGTAATGAATCTAGTGCATCCATCGCAATACTGAGTGTTTCACTGTCTAACGTACCAAACCCTTCATCAATAAACAAAGAGTTAATACTAACTTTGTTTGATGACAATGATGCTAGGCCTAATGCTAAAGCAAGCGATACTAAAAATGACTCTCCTCCAGAGAGCGTATTAACAGAGCGTTGTTCATCGGCCATATCACGGTCGATAATTGCAATATCAAGTGTCTGAGATATCGATATTAGTTCGTAGCGTTTATTGAGCGTGGTTAAGTGGCTATTAGCGTAATGCAGCAGTATTTTTAAGGTTTGTATTTGCGCTAAGTTGCGCATTTTTTTACCTTCTTTATCTCCGATTACCTTATTCAATAGATGCCATTGTTCGAGTTGTTTTTGTAACGTATTAAGCTCGTTTTGTTTAGTGTGCAATGCTTTAGCGTTTTGATGGTGTTGCTCAAGCACGGTATTTGTTTCAAGCTGGGTTTTATGCAGTGCAGTTTGTGCTTGTGTGAGGTCAGTTAATTGCGTTAATAGTGCCTGCTCTGTTTGTGCTGGTTTATTGCTATTTTGATGTTGTGTGTTGGTATTTTGTTGCTGTTTTAGCACAGCATTTGCATCTACTAAGGCTTGGGTTAATTGTTCATGTTGTTTTAACTGAGCTTTGATTTCATCGTTACTTATAGTTAGTAAAAATGTGATCTGTTCTTCAGTTGCCTCATTATATTGACGTTTAAAATCAGCAAACCACAGCTTATACCGCTCATCTAGTTTCGTTTGCTCTTGGTTATTCTCAAGTAGGCGTTGCTGGTAATTTTTAACTGTTATTGCTTGTTCATCACGTTGCTTAACGGCGTTATCATGAGCTTGCTGGCTTTGGGTAAGGTGTGCTTGGCATTGTTCGAGTTGCGCGGTCAGGTTTGCTTGGTATTGATCTGCGCTTATTTGTTGATTATTAAATAGTTCAAGGCGCTCTGATTGCACGCTATTGTGTTGTTGTTCTAGTTTAGTTAACTCATCATTTAAGGCTGCTAACGTGCTTTGAGAATGACTAATAAGCGGCGTAAGGTGTTGTATTTTTTGTTCTGTGCTCTCAAGGTGTTTCTGATTTTGCTCAAGCTGCTGTTGGGTTTGTTGGTAATGCTCAACCTGCTGATTTAAATCAGTGAGATCGAGGGATTGGTTTTGCAGTTGTTGCCAAAATTCAGTGTCAGCAAATTGCGTGTTTAAGCTTGCTGTCAGCTCAGTTAATTGTTCACTTAGCTCACTGTGTTTGTGACCAAGCTGACCATGTTGATAGGTTAAATCAGCATGTTTGCTGCGTATCTGTTGTTCGGTTTCTTGCTCTGTTTGAAGTATATTTTGCAACTGCTTTAGCTTTTCTTGCATAGTGCGCTGTTGTTTTTGCAGCTCAAAACTTTGGGCTTTTTGCTCACTTAATTGCTGGTAACGAGTGTCTAATTGCTCACTCGTTAAGTCATTAAGCTCACTGCGCATACCTTGCATGGTGTTTTTTATTTCTTGCTGTTTAGCTTTGGCATTGTCTATAGCTTGCCCCAGCTGCGCGTGCTTAGAGGCTAAAACAGCGTGCTGGGTTTGCTGTTCATGAAGTTGTGTTTGTATTAATTCATAATGTTGTTTTGCATTTGTATAATCGCTTTCAAAGTCGGCTATTAAACTAGTGAACTGAGGATTTTGATCAGCAGCAAAAGGGTGCTCTGTGGCGCCACAAACAAGACAGGGCTCGTTGGGTGCAAGTTGGCTACGTAAGTGCTCTACACTTTCACTTGCGCGAAGTCGTGCTTTATTAAGGGCATCTTCAGTGTGTTTTAATGTTTGCTGTGAATTGAGCAATTGCTGCTTTAGAGCCGCTTCGCTCTGCTCGCTTTCTTTGAGCTTTATTGCGGTATCGCTTTGCTGCTGAGCACTGTGTTTGATTTCAATATTAAATTGCTTGTAGTGCCCACGTTGTTCTCTTAAATAATCAATATTTTTAATTTGCGCGTCACAGTGTGCCTCATTCAATTGGTCTTGCTGCGTATTGAGTTGAGTTAATGTGGAGTGCTCATTTTGCAGTAACTGCTGGCTATCTGCTACTTTGGCCGTTTGTACTGCGAGTTGCTCAGTATAATTTGCCAGTTCTGCAGCTATTTTTCTCTGTTGCTCTTTGCCAGTATTTAATTGCTGGGTAATGCTTATAAACTGTTTAAAATTGTGTTGGTAATATGTCCAGTCACTGGCTAGTGGTTTTAGCTGGTGATGCTGAGTTAACCAGCTCTGCAGTTCTTTTTTAAGCTTTTCAGCATCATTATAACTGGTTTGGCTCTGTTTTAGCTGCTGCTGTGTATCAGTTAATTGGCTTTGTTCTTTGGTTATTTGTTGGCTGGTACTCGTTTTACTTTGGCTAAACATAGCTATTTGATTATCGAGCTCGCGGGCTTTAGCAATGACTGGCTCAGCTGTTTGCTTGTTTTGCTTAGCGTTGTGTAGAGCGTCACTATGTTTTTGTAGCGCCTGGTTTAGGTCAATTATAATCGCAGTGTGATCGGTACTGTTTAAATCACGAATTTTATTTTCCAAGTCATCATTTTGGCTGGTTATATTAGCAACTCGGGTGCGGTTGTCTTTGATCTCTAACGCGCTTTGCGCTTGTTTTGCTTGTTCGCTCTGCTGTGCAATGGCGCTAACTGCATCTCTGGCCTGTTTTTGTTGTTGCACTGCTTGCTGTAAGTTTTGCGCTAAGGTATTCGCCTGTTTAAACCAATTAACGCCTTGCTCAACTAAAGTAAGGTCTTTTTTATTTTGCTCTATTTGTTGATGTATCTCTGCCAATTGCGTGGTTTTATCCGCCAACGCTTCGTCACTGAGCAATGTATAGCTGGCAAGGCTGGCTTTTAATAACTCTAGTTTATCTTTTTGTTCTTTATGGCGCTCAAATATACGCTTACCGATAAGGCTAAATTTATCAGTCCCTGTCAAGCACTCTAGTAGCTGGGCACGTTCATCGCCGGTGGCTTTTAAAAAGGCGGCAAACTCATGTTGAGCTAATAATACGGCACGCGAGAACTGCTCAAAGCTCAGCCCTATTTTTCTTTCTACTTCTTTTATTGCTTGGCTTTTATCTGCAATTAAAGCTTCATCCGGTAAAGTGTATAAACTGTGTTCAGCGGTTTTTAATTTACCTGTTATTTTTTTATGTGCTCGCTGAATGGCATATCGTGCGCGATAAGCCTGTTTATCTTGGCCAATAAAGTCAACTTCAGCAAAACCTTGCCATTTACCTCTGCGCAATAAATTACGTGGGTCATTTAGTTTTATACTGTCGCCATTAAAATCGATTAAATTTCCTTTGTCGCCTCTCAACCTAGCTGTTTTAGTGTAAAGCGCTAAACAAATTGCATCTAAAATTGTACTCTTGCCGGCGCCTGTGTCGCCCGTTATGGCAAACAAGCCTGCGTCTTTTAAAGGTGCTTTTGTAAAGTCTATTTCAGCATCAACAATTGAGGCTAAGTTATTTATGCGTACTGCGGTTATTTTCATAGTTGTTCTTGCTCCGTCAGCTCGCTTATTACTTCGTTTAATAAACTTTTTAGCTCTTCAGGTACGTTTTGACCCGCCATGTCTTTATCGTTTGCAAATGCTTGCTCTAATAAATTAATAGGGTTGAGCATTTCTACTTGATTTAAATCGTCAAAGACTCTCTCATTTGAGTGAGTAGGACTGTTCTCACGCACCCGCTCAATGCCGCAAAAGCGTATATTTTTACCTTCTAGTGCTTGTTCAATTTGTTCTCTAAAGGTGGTATCAGTGTCACTTGATTTAAGCTTTACCCTTAAATAAGGAGCAACGGTATGAGTTGTGGTGTCTAAATCTTTAATTTGCTCACATAGTTGAGCTAATGGTACGCATTCTCCTTTTGGCAAAACGATGACCTCAGCAGAACGTGGAATGTAAAGGGGCTTTACAGTCGTTGAGATAGGTTGCTTTTGTGTATGCGCAAATTCAATGATATTTACTTGGTGAGTGTAATTACGCTCTGAGAAAGACATTGGCATTGGCGTACCACTGTAGCGTATTGCATCAGATTTAGCGACTATTTGTGCTTTGTGCAAATGACCAAGTGCCACGTAATCAGCCTGTTCGCTAAATACCTTTGCTGTAATGGCTTCTTCATCACCTATCACTAAGTTGCGTTCAGAGTCACTTGAAATATCGCCGCCCTTGGCATGCAAGTGCCCCATTACAATCAGAGGCGTGGTATCAGGTTTATCAATTAAGGCAAGCTCAGTGCTAAGTTTATATGCCTGTGCGACGCCTTGAGCGTAACTAGCGCCATCATTTGTGCCACTTAGCGTGCTAACGTCACTGGTGCGTAAAAATGGCATAGCGACAATATGGGCGCAGGTATCTTGATGGTTAATCTTAATCACCACATTTTCAGGTTGCTGCGCATCGAAGCGCCCTACTACATGGGTATCAAATTGTGCCAGCAGTGGCTGCGCCGCTAAAATACGATTAGCTGAGTCATGATTGCCCGCAATCAGCACGACTTGTAATGTTGGGCAGCGTTTTTTTACATCTTTGATGAACTGATAAAGTTGGTTCTCAGCGCTTGCTGCGGGTGTGGCGGTATGATAAATATCACCAGCAACGAGCAATAAATCGATTTTTTCAGTAACGAGCGTGTCAATCAGCCAAGCAAAAAATGCTTGATGTTCGCTGAACCTAGAATGTTCGTAGAATTGTTGGCCAAGGTGCCAATCTGAAGTATGTAAGACTTTCATGTCACGCTCTTAAAAAAGGTTAAGAGCGCCAATATACCCAAGCTAAAACAAGATGCAAGAGCTGGGCTTAAATCTTTATGAGCTTAAACTGTACCAAGCAAAAATAACAATTGGCAGAGCAAGCAAAGCCATCGTTAAAGGCACTTTTAAAGCACGAGTTTGTTTTGCATGAAGTGCTTTTAATGCGTTAGTTTCATTACACGCAGCTACCTTATCAATATAAAAGTAGCCTGAATCTAGGTACTGCTTACAACTTTGTTCGTTCGCTGGTATAGCAATTAGTTCTTGTTGTTTTTTTAGGATATAAAAATCCATACGCCCACCGTGTTTTTTTGCTTCGATTTAGAACACTTTTGAGAGAAATGCAGCGCGTTTGCTGTCTCTCAAATCAAAAAAGTGGGCGATTTTAAATACAAATGACAGTAAAGATCAACTAAAAAATTCACTATTTATCAATTAAAGAGTAAATACTTAAAATTATCGCTAAAAGTAGTAAACTTGTGCATAAAGCACGCCACTTTTTGCTGTTTTTCTGCTTTGTTGGGTGACGATTTAATGCGTCATTTTCGTCTCGCGCAGCAATCACTTCGACAAATTTGAAACCTTTATTTTTATACTCATTCAGGAGTGATTCTTTTGCTGGGATCGCAGCAATGCATTGATCTTTTTTTACGATGTAAAACTTCATGCTCGACTCCTTTTATAAAGCTAACTTTACTTTAGAATATGTTGATGAATTAAGCCTGAACTAGGTTGTAAACCCCCTTTACATTAAGAGCTGACGAATAACATATTCTTTACCTTATAAAATCGGTGCTTGGTCGCTATTTTATTGAATTTAGTCATCTGTTTTGCCAAAGTATTATCACGTAAATCTAACAGGATTAATTATGAAAAAGGCAGTTGTTACTTTAGGTGCTTTATTAGTGCCTTTGGCAATGTCGAGCGCGGTACTTGCTTCTTCGGTAGAGCAAACAAAAGGGTCATTCGTCGATAAGTTTCGCCAACTTGATGAAGCCTTACCAACACCAAATGTGTATCGAAGCGCGGCTGGTGAGCCCGGTGAAAAATATTGGCAGCAGCAAGTAAATTATGAAATTGATGCCAAACTCGATGAAAAAAACCGTCGTCTTAGCGCTAGTCAAATAATTGAATATAAAAATAATTCACCTCACACGTTGAAGTATTTATGGTTACAACTGGATCAAAATATTTTTAAAAGTGATTCAATAGCTGAGCGTACAGCAACATTTAATGCTGGTAAATTACAAGGTCGCCCTGATGCTAAGCCAACCAAGCTTAGTTTAGGACAATTGCGCCGCCAACAATTTATGAGTGATAACGAACTAGGTTTCACTATTGCTAATGTCAAAGACGACAGTGGCGATGAACTCAAAGTTACAATTGTAGATACCTTAATGCGTATCGACTTAAATGACCCTCTTAAACCTGGTCAAGACGTTGAGTTCAGTATGGACTTTGCCTTTAATATTGTTGAAGAAGATGCTGTAGGCGCTCGCTCTGGTTATGAGCATTTTGAAGAAGATGGAAACGATATCTTTTTGCTTGCACAGTGGTTTCCTCGTTTAGCGGCGTATACTGATTATGAAGCATGGACAAATAAAGCCTTTTTAGGCAGTGGTGAGTTTACACTCGAATTTGGTGATTACGATGTTGAATTAACAGTGCCTGCCGATCATATCGTATCGGCGACCGGCAAGCTTGATAACCCACGCTCTGTTCTAACTAGCACTCAGCGCAGTCGTTTAAAGGACGCTGAAAATGCTAAGCGCCCAGTTTTCATTGTGACTGAAGAAGAAGCGCTCGAGAACGAAAAAGAAGGCACGGATAAAACCAAAACATGGCACTTTAAAGCAGAAAATGTGCGTGATTTTGCATGGGCATCATCGCGTAAGTTTATGTGGGATGCAAAAGGTTATAACCAAGGTGGTGATGAGCAGCCATTAGTAATGGCTATGTCATTCTTCCCTAAAGAAGGTGGCGACTTATGGAAAAAATATTCAACTGAATCTGTGGTTCATACCATGGAAGTGTATTCACGTTTTTCATTTGATTACCCATATCCGGTAGCGCAATCAGTTAATGGCCCTGTCGGTGGCATGGAGTACCCGATGATCACGTTTAACGGCCCACGTACTGAGCTACAAGATGACGGAACTCGCACTTACTCGCAAGCTGAAAAGCGCTTTTTGATCGGTGTAGTAATCCATGAAGTAGGGCATATCTACTTCCCTATGATTGTTAACTCTGATGAACGTCAATGGACGTGGATGGATGAAGGTTTAAATAGCTTTTTAGATGGTGTTGCAGGACGCGAATGGGATCACACAATCCCATGGGGCGTTGAGCCACGTGACATTGTCGCTTATATGAAATCAGAAAACCAAGTGCCAGTAATGACCCAATCAGACAGCGTATTACGCTTAGGTCCTAATGCCTACACTAAGCCTGCAGCTGCACTTAATATTCTACGTGAAGTGATTTTAGGGCGTGATTTATTTGATTTTGCATTTAAAGAGTATGCCCAGCGTTGGAAGTATAAACGCCCTACTCCAGCAGACTTTTTCCGTACTATGGAAGAAGCATCAGGTGTTGATTTAGACTGGTTTTGGCGCGGGTGGTTCTACACGACAGACCATGTAGATATCTCATTAGATAAAGTTTATCAATTACAGCTAGATACTAAAAACCCTGATATCGACTTTAACCGTTTACGTGACATTGAAGCGGATAAACCAATGCCACTATTTGTTGAGCGCAACAGAGCTGAAGGTAAAAAGTTATGGGTTGAAGAAAACCCTGACGTCACAGACTTTTATGATGCGAATGATCGCTTTACAGTAACGAACAAAGAGCGTAACTCCTATAATAAGTTCTTAAAAGGCTTAGAGCCATGGGAACGAAAAGTGTTGGATCGTGCTTTAGAAGAAGATAAAAATTACTACGTGCTTGAGTTTTCAAACGTGGGCGGCTTAGTAATGCCTATTTTACTTGAACTGACTTACGAAGATGGCAGCAAAGAAGAGCAATATATTCCTGCTGAAATTTGGCGTCGTAATCATAAGCATGTGCAAAAGCTGATTATTACCGATAAAAATAAGCCTGTTGTGTCTGTATCTGTGGATCCTCGTTGGGAAACAGCAGACGTAGACGTTGAAAATAACAACTACCCTCGTCGTATTATTCCTTCACGTATTGAAGTTTACAAGCGTGAGAAGAGTAAAGCGAAAGTAAGTCGCGATATCATGCAAGATATTAAAACTGAGCTTAAAACAGACGATGATAAAGACGCTAAGGAGCAAAATTAATGCGCTTTTTGCTCATTTTTTTAGCTCTAATAATTGCTGCGCCTACTATGGCGCATCAATTAAAAGCATCGGTTACAACGGTTTTATTTAATAAGCGCACAAATAATATTGAGCTAATGCATAGGTTTTATTTGCACGACACAGAGCATGCGGTTGAGCATTTATTTCCTGGTGGCGCAGATATTATTAGTAATAAACAAGACCAACAACGGTTTGCGAATTACATAGAATCACATGTGGCATTGCAAACCTTAACTGGCGAGCCGCTTACGCTAAGTGAGGTTGGCGCGCAGGTTGATGGTAAGTTTTTTTGGGTTTACCAAGAAGCCCCTATTCCTAAAGGTATACAAGGAATAAGAATGAGTCATGGTGCACTTCGTGATCTTTGGCCTGCACAAGTCAATATGGTGAACGTTGAAGGTAAAGGCAAAGTTAAAACTTTGCACTTTACTCAAGATGACACCTGGCTAGAAGCACGCTTCGAACCAAAACAAGGGCAGGGCGCTCAGTAAGTATTTCTGTTCCCAACCAACGCGTACTGTAATTTTGTGCGCGTTTTTTTACAAAAAAAACATTCGCTGATCCTTTGCATATTTAGGCACGTAAACTATCTTAAAGTAAAGCGGGTGTAGCTATGAAAAAACAATCATATACAAGGAATGGTATGAACAGTCATCATGATAGCATAAAAGGTGTGATCTTTGATTTAGACGGTACTTTAGTTTCGTCTGAATTAGACTTTACCTTGATTAAAGCCCAGTTAGGTTGTCCTGACGAGCAGGATTTACTGAGCCATATTGCAGGATTACCCTCGCCGTACATGCGCGAGGAAGCAATGAATATAGTGCATCAGCATGAGCTAATAGATGCTCAACATGCAAGCTTACTACCTGGTGTAGCTAACACCGTTGCCCATTTAAAAAAGATAGGCATTCCAATGGCAATAGTGACCCGAAATTATGACCGTGCAGCTGCACTTAAGCTTAAAAATAATCCGTTACCCATTCAAACCGTTTTAACTCGCAGCGATGCACCACCAAAACCCGATCCAAGTGCTTTAAATGCAATTGCCACTTTATGGCAGTTAGAGCAGAGCAATTTGCTGTATGTAGGTGATTATCTTTATGATATTCAAGCGGCCCAAAATGCTAACATGCGTTCTTGTTTATATGCGCCGGATAAAGTTCCTGAATATGCAGAGCAAGCTGACTATATTTTGCATCATTTTAATGAACTTGCATTACTCGTTGACGAACTTGTCGACCAGAATACAGTGATACATAATTAGATATAATTATATTATGTTAAATTGGTTGTTTTTTTGTTTTCCACTAATCCTTATCTTATTTACAGTCGTTTTATTATTCTAAGCTAGCTACTAGCTCAACTGTGTTGGAATTGGTAAAATATCACCTATACCGATTTTACAATAGAGGCACAAGATGGGCAGAGCATTTGAAGTCCGCAAAAGTTCTATGGCAAAAACTGCCAATGCGAAAACAAAAGTTAATTCTAAATACGGTAAAGAAATTTACGTTGTTGCTAAAAATGGTGAACCCGACCCAGAGGTTAACCAAGCTCTAAAGCGCATTATTGAGCGCGCTAAACGCGATCAAGTTCCAGCCCACGTTATTGACAACGCGATTAAAAAAGCCGCCGGTGGCGCAGGGGAAGACTATTCACCGGCTCGTTATGAAGGTTATGGCCCTGGTAACTGTATGGTTATTGTTGACTGTTTAACAGATAACCCAAATCGTACTATCAAAGATGTCCGCTTACCGTTTACTAAAACTGATTCAAAAATTGGTACTCCAGGTTGTGTAGCTCATATGTTTGATCACCTAGCTGTTCTTGGTTTTAGTGGTGATGATGACGAAGTGGTACTTGAAGCGCTGATGATGGCTGACGTGGATGTAACCGATGTAGAGGTTGAAGATGGAAAAGTATCTGTTTTTGCACCGCATACAGAGTATTACAAAGCTAAAACGGCACTAGAAGAAGCTTTTGAAGGCATTAATTTTGAAGTTGATGAAATTACCTTTGTACCGCAAGTACATGTAGATATAACTGATGAAGATGATATCGCTAATTTTGATAAGTTTATCAATATGCTAGAAGACTGCGATGATGTACAAAACGTTTATCACAACGCAACGGTTGTTAGTGTAGGGTAGCAGCGAGTTTACCTCGCGACAATGAGCTGTAGCTATTTATCCAACAAGTCTATTTTACCACCGAGGGCAGGAGGCGCTGCGCGCTACACAGAGAAAGCTTAAGTAAAAAGTCATTAATTTCTTCTCTATGAACTCTGTATTCTCGGTGGTGAATACATCACTGAAAGCGCATTATTTTTAATGCACTTTTTTGGTTGCTGAATGTTAACCATTCATTGTAGTTATGAATAGGTAATAAAAAAGCCAGCCCTAAGGCTGGCTATGACACAAACAATCTTTATTATCGCTAACTCGCTAACTCGCTAACTCGCTAACTCGCTTTTATATTTAATACGAAACGCGTGAAGTAGTGGCTCTGTGTAGCCACTTGGTTGTGTAGTCCCTTCTAATACGAGTGCCAATGCTGCTTGATATGCAACACTATTTGCTAAGCTCTGCGGGGAATCGGCCATGTTTTTATAAGCCGGATCGTGGGCATTTTGACCATCAACCACCTTGGCCATTTTTGCCATTGTATTTTCAATTTGGGCTTGTGTACATACTCCGTGATGTAACCAGTTGGCCATATGTTGGCTCGATATCCGTAGTGTTGCCCGGTCTTCCATCAGACCTATGTGGTTAATATCAGGCACTTTTGAACACCCAATACCTTGGTCTATCCAGCGAACAACGTAGCCTAGAATCCCTTGTGCATTATTATCAAGCTCTGCTTGAATGTCTTCTTTAGTTAGTGTGCTAGGATTTGCCATTAATGGCGGTGTAAGTAAATCACTTAAACTTGCCTGCATTCTTTCTGCAATAGCCTTTTGGCAGGCAAACACATCAATATCATGATAATGCATAGCATGTAAGGTTGCAGCGGTAGGGGAGGGCACCCAAGCAGTATTTGCACCTGATTGTGGATGTGCGATTTTTTGTTCCATCATTAATGCCATTTTGTCTGGCATCGGCCACATACCTTTACCTATTTGTGCGCGGCCACTTAACCCCGTTTGTAACCCAATATCTACGTTTCTATCTTCATAGGCACTGATCCAAGGCTGTTGTTTGATTGCAGCTTTAGGCAGTACAACGCCAGCTTGCATTGATGTATGTATTTCATCACCAGTACGGTCTAAAAAGCCTGTATTAATAAATACTACGCGCTCTTTAGCTGCTTCAATACATGCTTTTAAGTTTACTGAGGTACGGCGCTCTTCATCCATAATCCCCATTTTTATGGTGTTTTTAGGTAGATTTAATACTTCTTCAACACGTGTAAATAATGTATTTGTAAAAGTAACTTCTTCAGGACCATGCATTTTGGGTTTAACGATATTGATACTCGCCGCAGATGAATTTTTGATTGCACTTTTACCATTTAAATCATGTAATGCTGCCGTTGCGGTGATCATCGCATCCATTATACCTTCATAAACGTCCTGGCCATTGCTATCTTGCATTGCTGGGTTTGTCATCAAATGACCCACGTTACGCACAAACATCATACTACGGCCTTTTAAGGTTAGCTGCTCTCCACTGACAGTTGTAAAGCACCTATCAGGGTTAAGCGCACGCTCAACAAGCTTGCCGTCTTTCTCAAAAGACTCTACTAGATTGCCTTTCATCAGGCCTAACCAATTTTGGTAAACCAGCACTTTATCTTCAGCGTCTACAGCAGCAACGGAATCTTCGCAGTCCATAATGGTGGTCAATGCGGCTTCAAGTACGACGTCTTTTAATCCCGCTTTATCAGCCTTACCAATAGGGTGTTGATGATCTATTTGCAGTTCGATATGTAATCCATTATTTTTTAGTAAAATAGCGGTAGGATTTTGTGCTTCTCCAGTAAAACCAACAAGTTGCTCAGGCTGTTTTAGGCAGGTTTGTGAGCTGTCTCTTAGCGTTATAAGTAATTGACCATTAACTATTGAGTAATTGGTGCTTTCGATATGCGAGCCACTTACAAGCGGCAGCGATTTATCTAAAAACTGCCTTGCGAAAGCCATTACTTTAAAGCCACGAACAGGGTTGTACACTGCTCCTTTCTCTGCGCCATCTTCTTGTGATAATACATCGGTGCCATACAAGGCATCATAAAGCGAGCCCCAGCGTGCGTTTGCTGCATTAAGAGCAAAGCGTGCATTACTTACAGGCACAACGAGTTGCGGGCCTGCAGATTGGGCAATTTCGGGCTCAACGTTTTGGGTTTCAATTGTAAAATCATCTGGCGGCGACACTAAGTAACCAATATCTATGAGAAATTCCTGATATTGCTGAGCATTCCACTGCGTTTGAGTTTGATGATAATCATCAATTTTTTGCTGTAATACATCACGTTTGGCCAACAGCGCTTGGTTAGTTGGCGTTAAATCCTCAACGATTTTTGCAAAGCCTTGCCAGAATTGCTGTTCACTAACACCTGTGTCAGGTAGAAGCTGTTGATTAATAAAGTTGGCTAACTGCGCATCGACAGTTAAGCCAAATAAGCTGTGAGAAGAAGTTGTCATAGTTGCTATCCTTTAAACGGTCACGGTGCATAAAATTCTTATGTGTTAACCATAACGTAAAAAAACAAAGATGGATGCCTTTTACTCATTCATAAAATATATACCCAGCATAACAACTATAAATTTACTAAATCATAAAAATCCGCCTAATGTTGAATTAAGCGCTACGGAGCATAAGCCCCATAGTCTCTCTCACAACAAAATAAATATTTGCTTTAACCGTTCAAAGGATTTTTTATTATGAGTACTTATCAACATCACACAGACACATTAGCAACACTTTGCCAAACTCAAGGTAAAACGTGGCAAGCAATTAATCCTGAATATGCAAGCCGTATGCGTTTGCAAAATCGCTTTCGTACAGGGTTAGATATTGCCCAGTTTACTGCCGACACAATGCGTGAAGACATGGCCGCTTATGATGCAGATACGAGCCAATACACTCAATCACTTGGTTGTTGGCATGGTTTTACTGCACAACAAATGATGATGGCTATTAAGCGTCATCAAAAAACTACAAAGCGCAGTTATGTTTATTTAAGTGGTTGGATGGTGGCAGCACTTCGCTCTGAGTTCGGCCCATTACCTGACCAAAGTATGCACGAAAAAACCTCAGTACCAGCCTTAATTGAAGAAATTTATACTTTCTTAAAACAAGCCGATGCCCGTGAACTTGACCATTTATTTAAAGACTTAGATGCAGCTAAAGCAACTGGCGGTGATGTACAAGCGGTACTTGATAAAATAGATAATTTTGAAAGTCATGTGGTGCCGATCATCGCAGATATAGATGCTGGTTTTGGTAATGAAGAAGCAACATATTTACTGGCTAAAAAGATGATTGAAGCGGGTGCTTGTGCTATTCAAATCGAAAACCAGGTATCTGATGCTAAGCAGTGTGGTCACCAAGCAGGTAAGGTGACTGTGCCGCATGAAGATTTCTTAGCAAAAATAAATGCGGTGCGTTACGCGTTTTTAGAGTTGGGCATTGATAACGGGATTATTGTAGCGCGTACAGACTCCCTAGGCGCGAGCTTGACACAAAAAGTGCCTGTATCACAAACGCCTGGTGATTTGGCAAGTCAGTACAATGCATTTTTAGAAACTACGCCTATCAATGGTGTAGAGGACTTAAATGAAGGCGACACAGCTATGAAGCTGAACGGCCAATTATGTAAACCAACTCGTTTAGAAAATGGTCTTTACCAATTCCGTGAAGGCACTGAGAAAGACCGTGTAGTACTCGATTGTATTACCAGCTTGCAGTCGGGCGCTGACTTGCTATGGATAGAAACTGAAAAACCACATGTTAAACAAATTGCAGAGCTGGTAAATCGTGTTAAAGAGCAAGTACCAGACGCTAAGTTGGTTTATAACAACTCACCTTCATTTAACTGGACACTGAAGTTCCGTGAGCAAGTGTATCAAGAATGGCAAGAAGCAGGACGTGACCTATCAGCGTACCCGAGCCTTGACGATAATAAAGCTCTAATGGCACCTGAAATGGATGGTACTGAACTTGCTAAAGCAGCTGATCTTCTGGTGCAGAATTTCCAACGAGATGGCGCAAGAGAAGCGGGTATTTTCCATCACTTAATTACATTACCAACGTACCATACAGCTGCATTAAGCACGGATATCTTATCTGAGGGTTACTTTGGTGATTTAGGCATGCTGGCTTATGTACGAGACGTTCAACGTCAAGAAATTCGTCGCGAGCAGGCCTCGGTTAAGCACCAAGATCTAGCAGGGTCAAATATTGGTGATACGCACAAAGAATACTTCTCTGGTGAGAACGCTCTTAAAGCCGGTGGTGAAGCAAACACCATGAATCAATTTTAATATGATGTAGCAGCGATTAGATTCCTATCAACAATGTTACCAGGGCCGTAAGGCCCTTTTTTAATATGTCCGGATCAGTATTTAACTAAGTAACCTGAACTCTGGATAATAAATCTATCTCCAGCGGCTACTTTCAACGCTAACTGCGTTGAATTTACTTGCAATAGGCTAGCTATTGACGCGTAAATTCGCCTTGTTATCGCTAAAGGTCTCCGGCTGGAGACTAATAAGTATATTTGTGATTTAATATCAATACATTAGTACATCTCTTAACCAGAGTTCAGGTTAAGTGCAGATCAGTATTTAACTAGCCGCTACTTTTTAGCATTATTATAGATCAGAGTTTTATCAACTAAAGGCAGAAAGCCTATTTACACGTAAAATAGGGTTGTTATTTGATGTTATAGGTACGAAAAGTGATATTTAGTAGCGCTTTTAAGCATTGAGACAAAAATATAAACCGATTTTTTACTAACTCAAAGTTGTTACAAACCATTTTTTTACTAACTGAAACGCCATAAACACTGACTCAAACCGATTTTTTACTAACTCAACTAGCTGAAATTGCTATAAACCGAAATTTTACTAACTCAGCTTACCTACTAAGTCCGATATAAATATTGCTCAATGTGAATAAGCACTCACTTTTGTAAAGGGGGTTTACAGTATATTGGCTACGAGCTACGAGCTACGAGCTACGAGCTACGAGTATCAGCAGAGTGCCTGTAGCCCGAAACTCGTAGCTTAAGCGTTATTTACTATGCTTATCAAACCACCACTGAATATAAGCAACTTTAGTCATTAAGTTTGAAGGGCGTTTGGTTATGCCATGTGATGCACCAGGGATACGAACCATTGCAGTATCGACACCTTGTAGTTTCAAAGCTTGATAGTATTGTTCAGTCTCTGAAATTGGCGTACGGTAATCGGCTTCACCTGTTAATAGCATGGTCGGGGTTTTTACGTTACCCACATAGCTTATTGGAGAACGTTTCATATAATGCTCAATGTGATCCCATGGTTTGCCAGGGAACCAGTAATCAGCAAAAAATGGGTAGTAATCAGCAGTTAGTACAAAACTGATCCAATTGATAACTGGTTTTGCCACAACCGCAGCAGCAAAGCGGTCAGTATGACCTACAACCCAAGCTGTTAATGTGCCACCGCCAGAGCCACCGGTAACAAATAACTTAGACTCGTCAATAAAGCCTTTTGCTATTAATGCATCTACACCAGTCATTAAATCATCAAAGTCATTGCTTGGGTAATTGTGATGAATTGTTTGTGCAAACTCCTTTCCATATGAGTCACTCCCGCGAGGGTTCATATAAAGCACTACATTGCCCTTGGCAGCAAACAATTGGATTTCAGGGCTAAAATGAGGACCGTAATTGGCCACCGGTCCACCATGGATTTCAAGCACTAGTGGGTATTTTTTGGACTTATCAAAACCTGGTGGATAGGCAACCCAACCTTGTACAGCTAAACCATCATGACTTGATTTAACCCAAATTTCTTCAACCTTGGCTAGGCTTTTGTTAGCTAGTGCATCTTCATTTAATTGAGTTAATGACTGAGTTTTACCGCGCTTTAAAAATGCAACATCGGCAGGACGCTGAGTATTTGCTAAGGTAAATGCAACTTCGCCATCTTCGCTAACATCAAAATCACCACCCGAATATGGCCGACCAAAGGCAACACTTCCTATGTTTTGCGTTAGAATTTTACGTTTACCGTTTCGTGGTTGATAGGCAAGCGTGGCTTGCCCCTCACTATCAAAAGCAAAGTAAAGCCCTTTAGAATCATCAGCCCATTTGATTTGTGAAACACTACGGTCTAAGTCGGCTGTAAGGCTTTGTGTTTTATCTGTTTTTAAATCACGAACATATAATTGTGTATTTTCGTAGTTGGTTTTTTTATCATCATACCCGGTATACGCCAAATAACGACCGTTGGGTGACACCATAGGTTGGCCATCTGGGCCTAGCCTATCGGTTACTTGAGTGATCTCAGTAGATTGTAAATCTAGCTTGTAGATTTCAGAGTTGGTTGGCTTAAATAAGTAATCTGCATGGCGATTGGCAGAAAAGTATAAACTGTCACCGTTTTTACTAAAACTTACAGGGCCACCATGATCAAAGTCGCCAGAGCTCAGCTGATTTGCATTGCCGCCAGTGGCACTAATTTCAAATAGGTGGCGAAAGCCCTTTTGTGTATAACCACCACCATCAGCGCGGTAATAAACATCATCAATATACTTAGCAGGCTCAGCCCAATTAGCACCTTTTGGCTTGCCAGGTAAAGACACTGGGCTTGCGCTGGCAGCAGGGACAAACTGACTAAATACAAGTTTTTTACTATTCGGTGACCAAGTTAAATTACCAGGGCTTTGGGTTAAATTACTTATCTTAGCAACAGCGCCGGTATTCAACCATTTTACATAAATTTGGCTGCTACCGTCGCGAGTAGATATAAACGCTAAGCGAGTTTCATCGGGTGAAAGCACTGGCGAGTAATCCATGTGCACACCAGAGGTAAGCGGTTGCAGTTGTTTTGAACTGCTATTTACCGACCAAATATTACTTACTTTACGGTCGCTTTTAATATCCATACGGTTACGAACAAAATACACGGTTTTACCGTCATTAGTCATTTCAATTTGATTGGCATATTCAAGGTCAAATACATTTTCTAATTTTAAGGTATTGTCAGCTTGAGCCGCGACGCCACAAAAACTCATCGTAGCCAACAGTGCAAGAGGGGAGAGTAATTTCATTTTTATTCCTTGTATTAAACAGTATTAATACTGTTATAAAGTAACAAAGATTAAAAATACACCAGATTGCGATGAGCGGAGGTTTATCTTTTTAATAGGAGCAGGTTATACAACCTTTTATCAAGAATTTAGCATGAATTTGTGGGTAAAAAGTAAAAGCTCCTTGAGGTCTCACGCAAAGCACCTCATAGAAAGGATAGACAATAACCACCTTAAAGCGATATGCCCTGAAGGCGGGGCAGCACAAAAATGTGGAGTAACCTCAATCATAAGGGCAGAGGATGAGTAATCTAGTTAACAATGAAAATGTCCCAACAACGGATGCTCCATTTAGCCTGAAACCGCTAATGTTCGAAACCTTTGTTTGTACTATAGCGCTTGTTTGCAGCGCGTAAAGCTATTTTAGATTAGATATTTGGTATCTAGAGTTAACAGCCTATATTGTCATAGACTTATTGACTAACTATTCAGATGACGAATTACTTGTAGGAAAACTTAATATTTAATTGTTGAGGTAGAAAAAAGAGCAGGATGGCTGAGTTCACAAGGGCGTTTTAAATTCGCATTCAGTGAGGACTTGCTCGTTGTTACATTGATAAAACACGGTTACACAAGTGTCTTGTGGCACTTGCTCTGAGAGTGTTTGGGTTATTTTAAATTGCAGTTGTTGTTTATTAAAAGCAATAAGCTGGGCGGCTTCAAAACCAAAAAATTGTTTAACACTAGAGTATAACGCTTTAAAAATACTTTCTTTGGCAGAAAAAATCACAGTTAATGGGTGTGATAACTGTTTGGCTAACCGTTGAAACTGAACAAGTTCATCAGGGCGCAAAATTTGTTGTTGTAATTCTTGCTCTTGCTGGGCACTCATTAACTGCTCTATATCGATACCGATCCCCGCAATACCACTACTGTGAGATGCCATTGCCATTGCTGTATTTTGGCTATGAGTAATGCTGCCCACTATTTTATTAGGCCAGATGGGAGCACGATCTGCTGCGCTTATTAGTTCAAAATTATAGATATTAAGGGCCGCCAGTACGCGTTTAGCGCACACTCTACCAGCTAAATATTCGGCTTTACGTTTAGCAACGGCTGTTTCTAATTGTTTAGGAAAGGGGATTTGATAGCGATTATAGTCATCATCTAAAAAGTTCTCAGTCTCAAATTTACAGCAATATGATTTATGAGTAAGTAAAGGTGTTAGCTGTGTGCATTGGTTAATAGTCATAAAATAATTAGTGATGTTCAGCTTATTAAAGTATTGATAGTACTATAATTGTGCAATGGGGAATATAATTTTTAATTAACAGACTGACCAGCATACTCTGGCTAAATTTAATCACTTACTTTACACAATGATTGCTATAGCTGCTTCAAGCCCGGCCTAAGTAGATGCTTTTTATGCAAAAGCAATTAACTTGGCGCTACAGACTAAGAGGGGATTGGTCCATATATCGGTTATTTCCGCGATTTAGACGGCAATAAACTCAATGTGTTTTGCTTTACTCATTAGGAATATCTCAACTTGCTGTGAGTGTGAAAAATGAATACTTTAGTAATCTTGCCGATAGTGTATGCTAGAGCAAAGTATAATCAAAAATATCACGACTTAGGTTACTTTACCTGAGTAGGCTTGTGTTAATTAGGCGAGCTAAAGCAGTAAGAGTGCAGTAAATGACAAATGTAGAAAGTGAAATAGCTCAAGGGCTTACAAAGTCGAAAATACTGATTGTTGATGATCAGCAGTTAAATATTTCACTCTTAGAGAAAATACTTTCCTCTTATTACAACACCACAGCCGTTAGCAGTGGTGAACAAGCAATTAAGCATTGTGAAACCGATACTCCAGATTTAATTCTACTCGATATTGCAATGGAGGGAATAAATGGCATTGAAACGTGTAAACGGCTTAAATCCAATTCTGATTTAAAAGACGTGCCGGTTATTTTTATTACTTCGTACGTTGAGCATGAAGATATTTGTTGGCAAGTAGGTGGTGTTGATTTTATTAGTAAGCCTATTAATGCTAAAACTGTTTTTAATCGTGTTAAAGTTCACCTTACACTTAAATTACAACGCGATAAATTGCTTGAAATGGTTTTTTTAGACAGCTTAACGCAGGTCTATAATCGCCGGTATTTTGATTCCCACCTTATACAAACACAGTTAAGTGCAATACGTGAAGGGAGTGACTACGCCCTTATTTTTATCGATATTGATCATTTTAAACAATTTAATGATATTTATGGTCATGTAGTCGGCGATAAAGCCCTACAAAACGTAGCTAATTGTATTAAAGATACTCTTAAAAGGCCGTGTGATTTTGTATCACGTTATGGTGGTGAAGAATTTGCGGTGATTTTACCATTTACTGATTTATCAGGTGCTGTACTGGTTGCACAAAAAATTGTACAAAGTGTTGCTGCGCTAAATATTGAACATGATCATTCAGCATTTGATGTATTAACGGTAAGTGCTGGAGTTGCTACTTTTCGCAGCCTAAGTGGGCAAGATGAAATTATAAAAAAAGCTGATGAAAAGCTCTATGTTTCTAAGCAAACAGGACGTAATAAACTCACTTTTTAGCTGAAATGAATTTATAGTTTTGTGAGATAATCAATTTTAATGTTGTATAAAGCTTCGCATTTTTGGCACGTGATTTTAGCTTTTCACATTCTGCCACCTACATTATTCTACAACCCACCCATATTAGTGAAATGGCAAAGCGCACTTGCTGGTTAAATAAGCTGGCTCAACTTGCGGCTAAGTAGTAGGCTAATATAAAACCGTAACTAAAAATTCACCGCTTAGATATTAACTCTGTGGCTCTGTCTGATGATGGAACAACAGCCTTAACGGGTTCAAGTGATAAATTTGCTTACGTTTGGACAACTAACGACGGTAAAATTACACAGCGTTTTAAATCCACTACACGCATTAATCACGTTGCGATGAATAGCACTGCGAGCATTGGTTTTTCCATCGATTCTGTTGATGATCGGCAATTTATAGATTTAAAAACAGGCGAAGAGCAAGCTGAATTAGACATCATGGCCAATTTTATAGAGTTTAATGATTCGCTATTTATTAATGATGATAAATGGTTTTTAGCTGGGTTACCAAAAAGTACTTTGTATTTATGGCGTGTTGCCGATGGCCAGCAGCTAGCAGAGTATAAGGCTGCAAAGTTACGTTTACGCAGCTCTGTCTTGGCGGTAGCCTATGATAAAAATAGCAAAAGTATTATGACTGAAACCAGTGATGGCGTGCTTGAATTTTGGCCTTATGAACCACCCAAGTAGTGTAAGTAGGCCGTGTTGACTTAACAAACACGGCCTTCATTATTAGAGCTAAATGTGACTAGTAATCAAATTTATGTTTGGTAAATAAACTTTGCACTTGTTGCCATACCTTGCCCGGTTTCCCGTCACCGACAAGTTTACCATTTACTTTTACCACTGCGCCGACTTCTTTGGTTGCGCTCGTGATCCATACTTCATCTGCGTCAAGCAGTTCTGTTTTACTAATAACACGTTGTTGTACTCTAAAATCACTATGACTATGCAGAATATTTAAAATTAACCAACGTGTTATACCCGGTAAAATTTGGTTATCTAGTGGTGGGGTACTAATAACCCCCTCTTTAACTATAAATACATTACTTGAGCTTGCTTCGGTTATTTCATCTAACCGGTTATACAAAATAGTCTCTTTATTGCCTGCGGCTGCACCTTGTTGATAATGAATGACATTGCCAAGTAGCGCAGTTGATTTGATGTGGCAACGCTGCCAACGCTTATCTTGTTCTAACGAAACGGTATAAGTTGTGGCGTGTTCAATATCGCTGACGGGTTGAGGAGGAATTTCAAATACATACGCAAACACTGTTGGTTTTATATCTGTAGGGTAAGCATGAGCGCGTTTAGTATCGGCACCTCGGCTGACGTGCAAGTAAATACCTAAACTATCACCGTGATTTTTTTCACATAACTGTTGGCAAATCTCACGCCATTTATCAGTGCTGTAATCGAGCTTAATTTCAATTTCATTAAGACCGTTATTCATCCGCTCGATATGCGCATTAAAGCCCAGCATTTTACCTTGGTAAGCAGGGATGACTTCATAAATACCATCACCAAATAAAAAACCGCGATCCATTGGTGAAATTTTCGCGTCTGCTGCTGCTAGGTAATCACCATTTAGGTAAACTGTGCTCATGGATAATCCTCATTCTCTATAAAGCCGCCAAGTTGGCGCAGTCGTGTTATTAATTGCTGGCCGTGCATAGCGTGTAAGCCATCTTCGGTTAGCTCGTTCTTGTGGGTAACGCCATCAACGCTACCACGGTCACTTAAATATTGTAAAATTGCTAAGGTATTGATATTGGCAAGTAAGTCTTGGTTATACCAGCGGCTTAAAAAAGCGATAATGCCATATGCAGCCCAGTTAGACACATCAGCAAGTAATAGCTCATCACAGCACGTTAAGCTTGGCCTAATACTCAACTCAGTCATGTATTGAGCAACATTACCCATACCTATTTCGTTACCACCATCGCCGATAGCAATAGTTGGGCAAGTCGCTTGTGAGATAAAAAAGTCAAAGCAGCCACAATCAGCCGATATATCAATTCCGCGCATATTATAATATTTATTACCATGGCATAAACCAGGTCGTTCAATAGATAACACACAATTGGGCTTTAACTCTGCTAATGCTTGTTTGCTAAATTCCATCGCCTCTGTAAGGTTATCTAATGGTAATTCAAAGCAATTAAAATCATTTTTAAGTGCGCTGTAAAGGGGGTTTCCACAAACTAAAATAGGCTGTTTACCAATCGCTTTAAGTGCATTGTATAAGGCAATTGCGCCAACGGGGCCATCGGTTTCGAAGGTTTGATTTACTGCAAAGCCAGTGCCAATTAACACCGTGTTTTTTGCTTTGTACAGCGCATCTGCCGCGCGTAAATAAGTACCGGTTTGCTGATGAGCGTATAAACTTTGCATTCCTCGCAGGTTTTGCTCAATCATCATCGCTTCGATAGCGTGACTTAATTGCTGATCATTTAGCTTTTTTGGCATAGTGCTTTTATCTCACTAATAAGGGCTATACCGTCAGCGTTATCGCCATGTACGCATAAGCTATCAGCGTTTAATGTTAGTTTGTTACCACTTTGCGTTGTCACGCTGCCATCATTTAGTAACTGTTTTACCTGTGCTATAAGGGCTGTTTTTTCATGCACACTGCCTGGTATTTTACGCGATACAAGATGACCTTGATCTGTGTATTGTCTGTCAGCAAAGGCTTCTAAAATCAGAGTTACCTCGTATTTTTTAGCCAGCTCTTGATGTTTATCTGCATTCGCAGTCGCGAGAATCATTAATTTCAAATTTTTAGAGTAGCTAGCTATTGCTGTTATAACAGACTCCAAAATGCGCTCATCGGCCATCATATCGTTATAAAGTGCACCATGGGGCTTTACATAACTCAGTGACAAACCGTGTACTTTAGCCATGCCGTCAATTGCTGCAATTTGATAATGCAAACAGTTATTGAGTTCATCGGCAGAAAGTGCCATTGAGCGACGCCCAAAACCTTGCTTATCAGGGTAGCTAGGATGCGCACCTATCGTCACTTTATGGCGCGCAGCTAAAGCTAAAGTTTGCGCCATAACATCCGCATCACCTGCGTGAAAACCACACGCGATATTTGCCATATCAATATGAGGCATAACTTGGTCGTCGAGGCCCATTTGCCAAGCACCAAAACTCTCACCTAAATCACAATTCAGCTTCATTTAATTTCCAACAGTTAAAACGCAGAAATGTGCGTATTTTGAATATCGGTTATCAGCATATGACCTGGGCTATGAGTAATACAAAAATCAGGAGCCGCGTTTGCAATCGCGATTTGAGGGGTGACACCACAGGCCCAAAATACCGGTACTTCGCCTTCTTTAATACTCACAGATTCACCAAAATTAGGACGATTAATATTACTAATGCCAATCGCAGCTGGATCACCAAAATGAACAGGCGCTCCGTGCACATCCGGAAAGCGGCTACAAATTTGGATTGCACGGATGGCATCTGCAGGCTTCATCGGGCGCATACTGACCACCATGTTAGAATGAAAAATCCCTGCGCTCTCACAAGCAATATTGGTCATATACATAGGGACATTTTTATGTTCTGTAATATTACGAATTTCAATTCCCGCGGCTTGTAGTGATTCTTCAAACGAAAAAGAGCAGCCAATTAAAAAGGTGACGAGATCGTCTCGCCAATGCTCTTTGATATTGGTGACCTCTTCAATTAGCTGACCTTTTTTAAAAATGCGATAACGTGGTAAGTCTGTACGTATATCAAGGTCATGAGCCACATTAGGTATATCAATTGCGCCGGGAGTGCGGCTGCTGGCTACAATTGGGCATGCTTTTTTATTTGCTTGGCAAAATTGTAAAAAATCAAATGCATAACGCTCGGGTAAAATCACTAAATTAGCTTGTACAAACCCCGGTACAAAACCCGATGTATGCCCCGTGTAATCTTCATTGCGGATCATATTTCGAATTGCATAGGGTGTCGTAAGCGAAGCGTTATGTTGCATAAAATCCTCTTTAATTATTATTAATGCCATTAACGGTAACGGGTAACGTACCCGTTGCCGCGGCTTTACCAACTAATACTTTAGCAAGAGCTGTAAAAGCAGGCCCTGCTACTTTAACATTATTATCTATATCTATGTTATACGCATAAGTTGCTAAAATTGCATCACCATATTGGCCAAATTTTGCAATATCATAAGGGGCACGTAAGCTAACAAACACGGTTTTTTTATTAGCACGTTGTGCCTGTTGTAATAAGTTTTCAAGAGCTGCGCCTTGCTCAGATTTAGCGATAGCAAATTGTGGGTCATCGGCTAAATCATCCATCCCGCCAATTTCAACGGCACTTTGATTCGGCGATGCGTTACCCGCAATAATAATATCAGCATCGTTTAATGCTTTTAGAGCCACACTCGGTTCAAAGCCTTGCAAACTTGTGCAGCTATATTGGTAGTCATTATCAGCGTATTCTTTTATTGCTTGTTCAAGCGCCATGCATTTACGAGTATCAGGCATAATAATATGAACTTTAGCGTTATTAGATAATTTTAACGGTAGGGTACTTTGTACATTTTTGACTAAAGTGATAGCTGCAAGGGCAAGCTCAGCCTCGACTTTTCGGTGACTTGAATCACCAAGTATAAGTTGTGCTTTTTGTATAGCAAGCGATTCATCAAGGGCTGTAGTGAGTTTAAACTTACTTTTAAGCTTTAGTATACGTTGTGCAGATTGCGCTATTTCTTCGCCATTGAGTTGACCATTTTTAACCTCTTTTACTAAGCGTGCAATAAGTTGATCAAGTACCAGTAGATCTTTAGGGCTACGAATTTCGATTGGCATGAGCGCAATATCAACGCCGGCGGCAAAAGTATTTATTACGGCTTCAATTGGCTCAAAAAAGTGGCTGATACCGGCCATATCAAGGGCATCGGTGATCACCACGCCTTGATAATTCAATTCACCACGTAGCAGGTCGGTAATAATTTTACGTGACATAGTGGCGGGTTTAATCATGGTTTTACCATCTTTACTAACAAAGGTGGTGTCATCAAGCGCGGGGTATTGGATATGCGCGGTCATGATCATGCCTGGGTTTTGCTTTTTTATAATATCTTTAAAAGGAGGTAAATCTTGCTGCCAAATAGTTTCTTTATCATGCATAACTTTAGGTAAGCCAGTATGGCTGTCTACGTTTGTATCACCATGGCCTGGGAAGTGTTTTAGTGAGGTGATTACGCCATTCCCTTCAAACCCTGCAACTTGAGCGCCCCCTAGTTTGCCAACCAAGCTCGGATCTTCACCGTACGAACGTACATTAATTACAGGGTTGTCAGGGTTCATATTGACATCAACAGTAGGAGCGTAGTTGACGTTCACACCTATGGCTTTAAGCTCATCGGCGATGACTTGTGCAGATTGAGTCGCAAACTGAGTGCCGTGCTGCGCATAGGTTGCACCTATTGACATATTACCAGTAAACGACGTTGCAACATCGCGAGGAATACGAGCAACCCGGCCGCCTTCTTGATCAATAGAAATAAATAACGGGGCACCTAAGCTTGATTGAGCCGCCGCTTGTTGCATTTGATTATTGAGTTTTACAGTTTGATTTATATTCTGAATATTTTCAGCGAATAAAATAACTCCACCAATATCATGTTTAGTGATTATTTTGGCTAAGTCTGCAGGTAGCTCAGTCATTGCAGTACGGCATTTGTTCTCGCTGTCTTGGTCGCAGTAGTAACGAAAATCAAGCATCAGCTTTTGACCTATTTGCTGTTCAAGGGTTAATTTCGTTGCTGCGAAGGTCGATTTCATTGGTAAAAAACACCCTAATCCAAAAATAATTGATGATATGGCAAACTTATTTAACACAGTAGGCTCCAAAGCTGAACGCTTATTTGTTGTTTGAATATTTTATTCTTCATGTTAATGCTGTTTTTGATTGAAATACAGCATTTTTTTGTAACACTAACTGTTTTTATAACTAACTGCAAAGGATTCAATTAAGTCTTATCTTTCTTGTTTAAGCCTTAATATAAAGCTTGGGCCAGATTTTTGTGTGAAAGTAAGAGGCTTATAACTGTATTTTAGTATTTCAGGTTTGAAATAATATATTCCAAGTTCATGTTGCCAAGAACGACTCACTCATTGGCAACATGAATTGATTTCTCAGCGCAGTGTTAATATATGGGCAAAATCTAAAGTTAGAATTAAATAAGACAACAGCAAGAACCTTTTCCTATTTTGGTTAAATATTGTTATCATTCGGACGAAATATAGCCATGGAGTTAAAGGCGCTTTACTTCAAAGTTGAGTACTATTTTGCACCGTTTAAAAAAAACTTTAAATATCAAATTAGATTTAAAAAAATTAGTCCTTTTCTTGGCTTTATCAGCCAGTATTGTCACATTTTTAAATAGCTTCTATTCTAGCTATCAAGTGCAAAAGCAACAACTGCAAGCTGAAACTCTCAAAAGCCAGAGCGCTTACGCGGCCAAGTTAGCCTCTGCAACTGATCTCTTTTTACAATCAGCGCAACAACAACTGGCCTATTCGGCAAAAATTATCGCTAAGAATTTTGATAATAAGGCTATTTTTAACCAAGAAGCAGAGCGATTGAAACGTCAAAGCGATAGCTTTAACTCCACAGTGGTTGTATTAGCTAATGGAGTGGTTAAAGGAATTTCACCAAAAAGCTTACAATTAGCAGGCAAAAAACTGCAAAGTGATGGTGCTTTACAAGCGTTGTCGTCTAAAGAGCCGATGATCAGTGAGCCTTATATTTCTGCCGCAAACAATTTAATTATTTTTATTTCACACCCGTTGTTTGCTACTGATGGACAATACTTAGGCTACGTGGGCGGTTCTATTTATTTAAAACATGCCAATATCTTACATGATTTGCTGCAAGTGCATTTTCATAAAGATGGCTCGTATTTATATGTTGTAGACAAAAGCCGGCGGTTACTGTATCACCCTGATACATCCCGAATTGGTGAGCAAGTTTATAATAATGCTGTAATTGAAGCGGTATTAAAAGATAAAAGTGGTACAAAGCAACTCATAAACAGCCATGACGTGATTATGCTTGCAGGCTACGCATCACTTAAAGCGGCTCCTTGGGGAATTATTACACAGCGAACATTAGAGGCTACGCTTGAGCCCTTAGATGGCCTGATGATCAATGTACTGTACCGAACGCTTCCCATTGGCTTGACTACATTACTCTTTATTTGGCTGCTCGCTAGACTGATTGCACACCCGTTACGAGATTTAGCGCAAACAGCAAATGCACTAGATAACCCAAATGCTTCGCAACGACTAAAAATCATAAAATCATGGTATTTTGAAAGTTCCGAGTTACGTAAAGCTATGCTCAAAGGAGTGGGGGTATTTCAAAATCAAATAGGTGTACTGCGCCAAGAAGCACAAACAGATCCACTTACAGGTTTACACAATAGACGCAGTTTAGATGGTTTTTTAGAGCAGCTAACTACCACAGAAACCTCTTTTGCTGTATTGGCTATCGATATCGATTTCTTTAAACGTGTAAACGACGAATACGGGCATGATATTGGCGATCTTGTTTTACAGTCGTTAGCGAAGATTATTTTAGATGTTACCCGTTCAACTGACTTTGTTACACGTACAGGCGGTGAAGAGTTTAATGTGATATCACCTAATGCGACAGCTAGCAGTGCCTATGTGTTAGCTGAACGCTTACGCATACAGGTATCTGAAACTTACATTGACCCGGTCGGCTATATTAATGTATCGGTCGGTATTGCGGGTTGGCCGCTAAAACAGTTGTCGATTGACGATATCTTTAAGCTTGCCGATCAAGCGCTGTATAAAGCAAAGCGCACTGGGCGTAATAGGTCCATTCTTGATTCTCAATATCAGGATGCTGAAATAAAGAAACCTGACTAAGTTACTTTAATATTGAAAACAGAAACAATGTAGGCTGTGCTACATTGTTTCTGTGTTTAACACGCTTCTTTACTGATCAGAATATGCGGTAGTACATCGCTTAAACCAACCTGCAATTTAGCATTAATTTTATAGACCTCACTCAGCCTCGCTTGGGTTAATACTTCTTTAGGAGAGCCACTGGCAACAACCGAACCTTTGTCCATCATATAGAGACGATCAGCAAAGCTTGCCGCTAATGATAAGTCATGTACCACAGCGACCACACCAGCACCTTGCTTGGCAATGTCTTGTGCTTGAGTCATTACTTCATATTGGTGGTAAAGGTCTAGGCTTGATGTCGGTTCATCAATTAATAAATAGCAGGTACGTTTTTTTGCCAGACTTGGTTGTAGCTGGCAAAGTACGCGGGCAAGCTGCGCACGTTGCTTTTCCCCACCAGATAACTGGGTAAAGCACTGCTGTGCAAGGTGGGTGACACCTAATGCCTGCATCGCACTTTTCGAAAATCGTTTAAGTGCTCCATTACTGAACTGCTCTTGATGTACAACATGCGCCATATCAACTACTTCGTTAACAGTAAACGGAAAGTCCAGTTCATAATTTTGCGTGAGTACCGCTCTTAGTTGTGCCAGTTCAGTAATGCTATAATCGTTTAAATTTTGTTGATTAATACTCACAGCACCATCAGTTAAAGCAATATCACCACAAAGTGCCTTGAGTAAAGACGATTTACCTGCACCATTCGGACCAATGATCACAACGACTTCATGGGGCTTTACCATAAAATCAACGTTATCTAAGAGAGCTTTACTGCCAATCTTAGCGGTTAAGTTAGTACCTAAAAGCATTTTACCCTCGTCGTTGATAAGTTTTTAATAACATGATTAAAAAGAATGGGCCGCCAATTGCACTGGTAATAAGTCCAATAGGAAGTTCAGCTGGTAGCATCACTGTACGGGCGAATAAATCGGCCAGGCTCAGCAATAATGCACCACCTAACATACTTGTGGGCATTAAATAACGATGATCAGGGCCCAGGACTAAACGTACAATATGCGGCACGATAAACCCGACAAAACCAATGATCCCAGTGATTGCAACTGCAGCACCGGTACATAAAGCCGTGTATATAAATACCTGTTTTTTAAGCTTAGTAACATTAATGCCCAAATGTTTTGCTTGTGCTTCACCTAATAAATATAAATTAAGTGGTTTGCCTAAGCGAAGTAACGCTACGCAGCTAAAAATAATCAGTGAAATTGTTGGCAACATCATAGCAAAATGATTACCCGCCAGTGAGCCCATACTCCAAAAGGTTAAATCCCGTAACTGTTGATCGTTACTGATCAAAGTTAATACCCCAATGAGTGAGCCAACAATCGCATTTACTGCAATTCCCGCTAATAGCAAACTAATAATGGTAAATTGTCCACTATGGGCGCTGAGTCGGTAAATAAATACACATACCCCAATGCAACCTAAAAATGCGCCAACAGGCACAGCATAAATACCTAAACTATCGCTAAAATTAGCAAATAAACTGGTGCCTAACACTATCGTTGCAACGGCGCCCAAAGCCGCACCGCTTGATACACCAATTAAACCAGGGTCGGCTAATGGGTTTCTAAATATAGCCTGCATTGCGGCGCCGCATGCTGCTAATCCCGCACCGACAATCATCGCCAGTACTAAGCGAGGTAAGCGTATTTGCCAAATAATGGCATGCTTAAGCTCATCATCGGCAGTTTGATTTATAATCGAAATAATTTCACTAATGCTAATGGCAACACCGCCTTTACTAAGGGCGATAAAAAAAACAATCACGCATGCTATAAACAAAGCGGGGATCGCCATACGGCGGTGCTGATTTTGTGAAATTATTGTACTACCCAGAGCCAGCATGATCAGTACTCACTTAATTGGGCGGTCACATTGTTGGCACTCGGTGCAAAACGATATTGGTAACCTTGTGGTAATTGAGCGCTTGGGTGAAAGGTATGGGCAAGCTCAACCACAGCTTGTGGTGTACGCGGGCCCATACCGAGTAAATAACTGCCATCAAAGCTATGAACTTGGCCACTTTTAACTGCATTTGAAAACTTAAAGTGGGCTAGCTTTTCTAACTTAACGAGTGGATCATCGCCATGGCGGCCCATTGTGATGATCACATCTGGGTTTATGGCGAGTGCGGCTTCGGTTGAAAGTGGCTTCCAATTATTAATTGAACTTGCTGCAACATTAACGCCTCCAGCCGCGTTGATCAGCTCATCAGCAGAAGTGCCAGCGCCGGCTACAATAGGTTGACTATTGCGTACACTGAGAACAAATAGCACCCGAGGTTTAATCGTCGTTTGCTGTAAAATATAACTAAGTGCATCGCGGTCAATTTGCAGAGATTGGGCTAAAGCATCGCCTTTTTGGTCGACATTTAGCAAGTTAGCAATTTTTTTTATTTTGTTTTCAATCCCGCCTAAATTATCATTTTCATCAAGAATGACTAAGTTAATACCGGTTTGTTTTAATTGCTCGACTACTTTTTTTGGCCCAGTGTCTGCTTCACCAATCACTAAATCAGGATTTAACGATAAAATACCTTCTGCACTGATCCTTCTAACATAGCCTATTTGTGGCTTTTCTTTCGCCTGAGCAGGAAAAATACTCGTGCTATCAACCCCAATGATCCGTTGTTGTTCATCAAGCGCGTATATAATTTCTGTAATTGAGCCACCTGACACCACCACCCTGTGTGGAGTTGTTGACTGCTTTGCAAAAACACATTGGCTTGTTACAGCAAGGGTTATAAAAATTAAATACGAGAGTAGGGGTTTCATAACGATTCCATTGTTGATAGTGTTTATTGCAAATGGTAACAGTTTGCATTTGCATTTAAAAGTTATGAAGTTTATTATTTTTCTAATTATTTCTTTAGGGTGCCATTTAGGCTGGCTGTATTCTCAGCCAGCTCAACTAAATTTGGTGCAATTTAGTGATGCCCAACCTGCTGATAAAGTTGCGATTAAAATCATCGTATCAAAGCCTGTTAAGGCAAAAAAAGAACGAGTGGAAAAACCAAAAGTTGTTACTGAACAAGCGCCAAGCACGCTATTTCATTCAAAGGTTAAGCGCCTAGCAAAACACGCAACCGTAAAACAAAGCGCAAAAACAGCTGTATCAAATAAAATAAAACCAGTTATAAAAAAAACTATCGTTGAGCCCGCCACTTCAATTGCAAAGGTGAACCCCGTTACTGAACCTGTTAAAAAGCAGTCAAAACCAAGTCAAGCTGCACCTGCTTCAAGCGCGCCTGTCATAGCAAGACAGCACTCGTTAAAAAATCAAGTTATCGACCTAAACACACTCCCTATTTTTAAAGCGCCTAGACCCACTTTAAATTACCCACTAAAAGCTAAGCGCCGTGGCTATCAGGGGGTAGCGATTTTGCAAATAGAGTTAGCCGAAGATGGCACCATTGCACAGCTTTCTGTATTAAAAAGCAGTGGTTTTAGTGAGCTTGATAAAGCGGCATTAAATAACGTGTCGCAATGGCAGCTTCATCCTGTGATGCGTGATCAACATAAAGTAAAAGCTCGGTTTAGTGTGCCAATAGAGTTTTCCCTACGTTCATAGTGTCCTTAATAAAGAGAAATAATTATGCAAGATGTATTTTCTGCGGTCGGTATTATGGCTTGGCCATTATTTATGGTTTCAATTATTGCCTTAGCTATTGTATTAGAGCGTAGTTTAGCGTTTGCACAAAGTTGGCTGAAAATGCAAAAAATTAAACAGCCAAATAGTGAGTTTATACAGCTATTAAAACAAAAGCCTCAGACAGAGCAACGTCAACAATGGTGCCAATTATATTTGCAGGATTGTGTGAGCAGTTGGCGTCAACGATTAAATATATTATCGCTATGCGGCACGTTAACCCCATTAATGGGGCTGCTGGGTACCGTATGGGGGTTAGTATTGATGTTTAAAAAAATAGCGCAAACACATCAAGCCGTGACTCCCGCGTTACTTGCTGATGGCTTATGGGAGGCGATGTATTCAACTATGGCCGGACTTATTATTGCCATACCTTGTTTGTTATTGAGTGGTGTTTTTAATGCATTATTAGAGCGCTTACAAACAGATTTGACCCGTATTATTAACCACTTAAATTATCAACTCAGTTTTGATGAATTGCCCCATGCTTGAGCTTCCAGAAAAACCGAATAGTAGCAATCTAATGCCTGATTTAACTGCATTGATTGATGTGCTCTTTATTTTACTCGTGTTTTTATTACTCACCGCCGCAGTAAAACTCGACATGCTTGATGTCACCTTGCCTGAGGTTGGTAGTGATAATCAAGCGCCACTTGAGCAACAAAAAGCGATTGTATTAAGTGTAAATTACGTTGATAGAAAGCTTATATATGCTTTGGCTAAGCAGCCTTATCAGTCTTTGGGTGACGTTATTGAGGCTTTACAACAGCATAACGAACAACAACGAGGCGTTTATCTTGCAATTGATCAGCAAGTGCCCAGCGGTGAGTTAGTTAAGCTTTTAGCTGCACTGTCGAAAGAGGATCATAAAATTGCCAATATACTTATTAAAAGAGAATGAAAACAATTCTCATTGAGGTGGTGTTCTAGTATAATACTTATGTTTTAAACCAGTATGAGTTTGGTGATTAGGGGGCTAATCAAGCTCATTGCCTAATAACTACAAACTTTATGGAGCGACAACATGCGCCTTTCAAAACTGGCTTTATGTATTGCCAGTGTTTCACTACCAGTGATTGCACAAACAAACCTATCAGAACAACCAAAACTCACAACAACGCTTGATGCTGTTACGGTTACTGCAACCCGAACAGAAAAGACCGCGTTGAGCTCTTCGCAAGCTGTGAATGTTATCAGCGCAGAAAATATTGAAGATGTGCTCGCAACAACCGTATTTGATAGCTTGATTGCTGTACCCAATGTAACGGCCACCGGGGGGCCGAGAGCCGGAGGGCAAAAGTTTAGTGTGCGTGGCTTTAACGATGCTGAAGATGTGCTTGTAAGTGTTGACGGCGCCATTCAAACTTTTGAAAAGTACCGAATGGGCAGTTTTTTTGGTGATGCAGACTTATACCGCACTGTCAGTATTAAACGTGGTCCAAGTACCGTATTACATGGTGGTGGTGCGCTCGGTGGTGTGGTCGAAATGGAGCTCAAAGATGCCAGTGACTTTTTAGAACCCAATCAAACTGCGGGCGCAAAAATTAAACTAGGGCATCACAGCAATAATAACGAAAACAATGGTAGCGTTTATGCGTATGCTCGGCCCACCGATTCTCTGGATATTTTAGCCGCGTATATTCGACGACAAAGTGATGATTTTGAATTGTCTAATGGCGAAGCACTCGACAACTCTGCAATCGAAGCCGAGTCTTTATTGCTTAAAGGTGAGTATTACTTAACGGATGACTCATTAATTGGACTTTCATATAGCCAAAGTGAAGACAGTCAAAGAACAGAATTTAATACCACAGATCCGGGTGCTTGGGGCACAATTTATCGTAAAGTAAAGCAATCCGTTACTAATCTTAGTTATGAGTTAAACCCGGCTAATAACAAGTACCTTGATTTAGCTGTACGCTTTGGTAACAGCCAAAGTCATGTAACTGAAAGTGATGGTCAAGGCATGTTGGAAGATTATATTGGCGTAGAGTCTCATTATGAATACAACATCAATACGCTCGATATTATGAACACCAGTGTAATGGGTATGCATGCACTTACTTACGGTGTACAGTATTCAGACAAAGAACGTGTAGGTGATAAGCAAAGTTATCCATGCTTAGAGTACAATATGCAAACATTCGCCTGCATCAACTACAGCCCAGAATTAACTTATAGTCTAATGACCTCGCAACCAGGTGGCGAACAAAAACGCATTGGCGTGTATATTCAAGATGAATTTACCTGGCAGGCACTTACATTAACGGCTGGCGTAAGATATGAAGAATACCGCACCAAACCAACCGCATTGTTAGCTAACAACTTCGCAAAGCTAGACACCAAAGTCGAGCATTCAAAGGTGGTTCCTGCTGTCACAGTAAATTATCAGTTCACTGATGAGTTTGCTTTGTTTGCCAGCTACCAAGAAGGCTTTAGAGCACCATTAATTGATGAATTATATGATTTATATGATGGCCGTAACCCTAATTTAGAGCTAAATACTGAAAATAGCCAAAACCAAGAAGTAGGCATGAGCTATCAAACGGATAATGTGTTCTCTTATCGAGACTCATTAACTGGGCGCGTTGTTTATTTTGACACCCAAGTTGATGATGAAATACAGTCAAATACCAGCTCTGCAACCAACCCAGCTCCAGCACCTCGCTACAACAACAGCGGTAATAATGACCGTGATGGCTTTGAGCTTGAAGTGAACTACGCTCACTCAATAGGCTATTTAAACCTTGCTTATAGCAAAATATCAGGTGAAGACCAAGACGGTGCGCCACTATGGTATTTACCCGCAGATAAACTGGCACTCACGGCTGGTTTATTTTTCTTCGACGAAGCGCTACGAACAGGTATCAGCGTTCAGGATGTTGCTGCACGAACTGTTCTAGCCTATGACGGGGTAACCCGATCATATAAAGAAACACAACAAGCCAGTTATACCCTAGTCGGTTTGAATGCTAACTGGGATGTTAATGATTATTGGAGTGTACGTGTCGCGGTAGATAACTTGCTCGATAAAGAATACCAAGTAATGGCCGGTACGGGTGGTGCAATTGGTGATTATGGCGTAGGGCGTAACATTAAAACCCAAGTTAGCTTTAAATTTTAATCTTAATACACCTCAAGGTGGAAATTGCTTTGAGGTGATTTGGAGCTAAAGCTCTGCTTGGGATGCTAAGCAGAGTCTTAGCCAACATGAAGCAGAGAAGATAACTTTATTTGAAGAACCGCAGAAAAGTATTATTAGCAAAGAGAATTCAGTTATGTCAGCACTTACGCCATTTGCAGCGAGCAGCTTAGCGTCTGTAATTCTTAATGTCAGGTAATAAATTATTTGCATAAATGTAAAAATGTGCAATATTATGGTTTTAATATAACAACCTATAAAGTTGCACCATGCTTTTAAATCTCTGTTTTAAATCAATTTCATTATTCACAGCTATTTACTTTATAAGCCCAGCCGTAAATGCTGACGAAGTTGGCACTAAAACCAAGCGTGACGAATTTGTAGATATAGCGACGGTAATACCAACAGCTATATTTGATATTCGTTATTACAGTGCTAACAACTTTGTTGGTCAACCTGTTGATGGTTATAAAGCACCTAAATGTTTATTACATAAAACAGCGGCAAAAGGGTTGCAGCAGGCACATAAACAAGCGCAGCAAGCTGGGTATAATTTAAAAATTTTTGATTGTTATCGACCACAGCGCGCGGTTGACCATTTTGTACGCTGGGTTAATGACGAAAGCGATACCAAAACCAAACCTGAGTATTACCCAAATTTAGGCAAAGATAAGTTATTGGGAGGGTATATAGCTGCCAAGTCTGGCCACAGCCGTGGCTCGACAATTGATTTAACACTTACAAATGCGCAAGGAAAAGAGCTAAATATGGGCTCCTTATTTGATATGTTCGATACCATTTCAAATACCGACGATGAACGTATTAGCGACAGTGAAAAAGCCAATCGTTATTTACTAAAAAATATTATGATGGCCGCAGGGTTTGCTCCATATTCAATGGAGTGGTGGCATTTTACCTATAAGCCACAAGCGTACCCAGATACCTATTTTGATTTTGTAGTGCAGTGACATCGCTGAAAGTTATTATATAAAGAGTAATAAAGTTATTGACATAACACAGTAACTCTATATAGTAGGCCTCAGCTAGAAAGAAAGCATGTAATTTATAAATCTCCATTTCGTTGTTGTATAAGTAATACTTGTAGTACCGTCCTGAAGTTTTTAAGTACCATCTCATTTTTTGCTACACCCGCCCATATGGGCACTATTTTTTATTTTATATCAGGATATTACAATGTCTAACATCGTATCAGGTACAGTTAAGTGGTTCAACGAGTCTAAAGGTTTTGGTTTCATCGAGCAAGAAAACGGTCCAGACGTTTTCGCACATTTCTCAGCAATCAAAAGCGAAGGTTTCAAAACTTTAGCTGAAGGCCAACGTGTAGAGTTCACTCTTTCACAAGGTCAAAAAGGTCCACAAGCGGATAACATTACTCCGTTATAATTTTTACTTTAATTAGTAAAAACAAAAAGCGCTTTTATAGCGCTTTTTTTGTGTCTGAAATTTAGTAAAGAGTAAGCAAGTATTTAAACTTGCTCATTCTTATATAGCTAGTTTACGACTGTTGTGAGTCCTCTACGTTTTAATAACGCACTTGTATTAGGCTCTTGACCTCTGAATGCTTTATACGACTCCATAAGATCACGAGAATTACCTACTTCTAAAATTTCTTTACGGTATTTGTCACCAATTTCACGTTTTAAACCACCTTCATCTTGTACGAAAGCGTAGGCATCTGCGGCTAGAATCTCACTCCACATGTAAGCGTAATAACCTGCAGAGTAGCCGCCACCCATAGAGTGTGAAAAGTAAGCTGATTTATAGCGTGGCGGTACGTATGGTACATTCACATTATGTTTGGTTAGGGCATCTTGCTCAAAATCTACCACATCTTGTAGTGGTGCATCAGCTGGCAGTGAGTGCCATTGCATATCTAAGAGTGCAGCTGCTACATACTCTAGTGTGTCGAAGCCTTGATTGCAGCTACGCGATTGTATTACGTTTTTAAGTAAGTTTGCAGGTATGGGTTCACCTGTTTTGTAGTGTTTTGCATAGTTGGCAATAACTTCCGGGTGCATTGCCCAGTCTTCTTCAAAGGTAGATGGAAACTCTACAAAGTCGCGCGATACAGAGGTACCAGATAAACTAGGGTAGGTAACATTAGACAACATGCCATGTAACCCATGACCTAGCTCATGAAAAATCGTTGTTGCTTCGTCATAGCTAATCAGTGTTGGTTCGCCTTCGGCCGCTTTTTGAATATTCATAACATTAACAACAACCGGTTTTTGCTCTAACAATCCTGATTGTTTTACGAATGAACTCATCCATGCTCCGCCACGTTTGCCTTCTCGAGCAAAATAATCAGCATAAAAAATGGCAAGGCTTTTACCGTCATGATCAAATAGCTCATATGTTTTTACATCAGGGTGATAAACAGGTAAATCAGTGCGCGGTTTAAACGTGACGCCATAAAAACGGTTCATGGTATAGAATACACCGTCTTCCAGTACTCGGTTAAACTCGAAATATTCTTTTACTACTGATTCATCTAAGTTGTATTTTTCTTTACGTACTTGCTCTGCGTAGTAAAACCAATCCCATGGCTGTAACGTAAAATCATTTTCAGATGCTTTTATTTGTTCTTCAATTGCGCTTGCTTCAGCATGTACGTTCTGCAGTAGTTGTGGAACCATGGTTGCGAACATATCGAAAACAGCTGAAGGTTGCTTTGCCATTTGCGCATCTAAGCCATATTCAGCATAACTGTTATAACCTAATAAGGCTGCTTTTTGTGCTCTTAACTTTGCCAGCTTAGGGACTATCTCGCTGTTGTTATGCTCTCCTGATAAAGCTCGCTTGCTAGAAGCTCGCCAAATTTTTTCACGTAATGGCCTGTTTTCTAATGATGCAAGAATGGGTTGGCGTGTGGTATTGGTTATTTTAATTAAGTATTTACCTTTATGCCCAGCTTCAGTTGCTGCATTGGCATATTGCTGAATTTGGTTCTCAGTCAAACCGGCTAAATCACTTTTACTATCAACGATGACTACATTGCTTTTTGAAAGTGCTAATAAGTTTTGCCCAAACTGAGTTGTTAAGCTCGATAAAGCGCTATTAATGTCGCGAATTTTTTGTTGCTGTTGTTCATCAAGCTTAGCGCCCGCGCGAATAAAACGTTTATAGTAAACGTCGAGCAACCGAGCTTGTTCAGCAGTCAAGTCAAGGTTTGCTGATTGTTGATGAAGCGTTTCAACCTTTGCAAACAATGCTTTATTTAGAAATATGTCATCACGGTGAGCGGCAAGTTTAGGAGCCAGCTCTTGTTGAAGGGCTCGCCTAGCAGGGTTTGAGTCTGTGCCAGACAGATTAAAAAAAATACTGCTAACTCGCCCTAATAACTGTCCACTTTTTTCTAATGCAACAATAGTGTTATTAAAATTAGTCGGTGTTGTATCGTCAATAATACGTGTTACTTCTGCTATTTGTTGTGACATTCCTTGGCTGAATGCCGGTGAGAAATGCTCATCTTTTATTACTGAAAAGTCAGGTGCATCATATTGCAAAGGACTTTGTTCCATCAGAGGGTTGGCATTTTCTGCTGTTGTTACTTGCTCTGCAGCGGGCGTACTTTTGATATTTTCGGGCTCTGAGCAGGCTGTTAAAAATAATGCCGAGCTAATGGCTGTTGCTAAAATTTTTTTCATTTTTTTCTCTTGTTAGTGAATGTTAAAAGTTGCACTTAATGCACAGTGATCGCTCAACATAGTCTTGGACGGTTGTGCGTATTTGTGAAACATGACAGGGGATATAGAAAGCATATCAGTCATTGCTGATGATGAAATGATATGGTCGATAGGAGCAGGGTATTTAGGGTGACAACTTATCTGGCCATCGCTGAGTACTGTTAGAGTATTGTTTGTAGATGCCGTTACAGCGTCAAGCAAAACGTTGCGAAATTTATTGTTTTTATCTGCTAAGTGATGATTAAAGTCGCCCAGTATCAGCCATTTATCATCATTACCTAGCTGACTAACAACATGTTGCTTAAGAATATCGGCTTGTTTTGCGAATACCTGGCAGCTTGTACTATCGCTTTGGCTATAATCTTGGGTAAAGCAGCCGCTTTTAAGATGTAAATTTAATAGATTAACCGTTTGATTATTATATTTAAGCGAGAGCTGTAGGCCCTCTCTAACCCCTAACTTAACCGCTGAAAGTGATATTAAGTGTTGTGAGTTGGTTACCTGAATTGATTTTTTTACTGCAAACGCGACTTTCTGTTGTGTTGATAGGTTGCCATTACCACGGCAGGTGTAACTAGGTGAGTCAGCACGCGATGACATAATTATTTGCCATTGTTCAGGCTTAAATATGCGTGCAACAGCAGCCTCTGAAGCTACTTCTTGTAGTGCAAACACATCCGCATCGATAGTCTTTACGTACTGGCTTAATTGCTTATAGTCACTTTCTGTGCGGACCTTACAACCCAAGTTACCGTCGCTTGCGAGGTGCTCTAAATTCCAGGTTGCGACAGTTAGCTTACTTGATGAATACGGGACGCCTGCGCTGCAACCGAATAAACCTAAGCTTGAAGCTAAAAGTAAAATGTTAATTTTTTTCATTAAATATAAATTGTAAAAGGTATTTTAAGTAATGTTATATTATATCTAATCTGTTTTGCAAGTAGCTTGCGATAGACGTCTATCAAATAAAGAGTGCCGTTTTTATAGAGTTATTTGACGAGGTGTCTTATGATTAAGTATCTTTAATTCTGAGATGGGAATGGCGCTATATTTATTCGACATAGTTTTGCGTGCTTATTATTAATGTGCAGCCACATTGCATACGCTAAGCCAGTACTCACAATCTATACCGAGCAATTTCCTCCTTATAACTTCTCTAATAAGGGGCAATTACAGGGAATAAACCTCGATATAACTCAGGCACTTTGCCAGCGAGTGAAGGTAGAATGCAAATTTGAGCTATTGCCTTGGACGCGTGCATATAATTTAGCACAAAGTAACCCAACTGCAGGGGTTGTGTCTACAGCCCGTACAGAGCAACGTGAAGACCTATTTCAATGGGTTGGACCACTTGTATCATCACGTACATTTTTTTACCGTTTAGCGACGAATAAACATATTAATCCAACAGACTTAAACCAAGTTAGTGCGTATTCGCTAGGCTTAGTAAGCGGCAATATTTATGAGCAGCTGGTCTATGAAGTGGGATTTGAAACAGATAAAAACCTATTACAATTTGCTCATCATTACGAATATATTAATCTGTTTTTTAAAAATAAAATAGATTTGATTTTAGGCTCTGAATTAGTTTTAGATTATCAACTGCAGCAATTTGGTCACGGCGGCAAAGAAGTAGTCAAACTAGTTGAGCTGCCAGTTGAAAAGCTTGGTGGAAATTACTTGGCTTTTAATAAAGCGGTCCCCAAGGAAATCGTAGAGCAATTTAATCTACAATTAAAAGCGATGAAAAAAGAAGGAAAAGTGGAGTCGTTTAAAAGCCTTTATATACATAATTAAAGCGAAAAAACTATTTACTACTAAGTAATGCATGATATTGAGCTGTTATTTTTACTTCTTCAAAGGCGCTTTTTAATTTATTGACCATGGCGGAATCCATATTAATATTAGCCGCTAGGTATCCCGCCACTGCTAGCTCATCAATTGCGTAAACAAAACTAATTTTATCTGTATCAATAGCAAGTTGTTCACTCATTACACTCAGGTAATTTTCATCATCAATAATTAAATCTACCTTTTTGGCCAATAACAAGTGATACGACTTTTGAATATCACTAGTTAGTACGACTGAGAAGCCATATTTAGTTAGCACGTTATACGCTAAGTCATTGCGCTGTACAGCAACGTTGTACTGCCTTGCCTGTGATAAGTTATTGATGACAATATCATGGCGCTTTGTGAGCTTAACAAAGCCTAATTTAAATTTCGCTACGGGGCCAATCCAATGAAATAGAGGCTCACGATTTACTGTTCGTGCAAGGCTGTAGATAAGTGTATTTGGATGAGTGCGGGCCATTTTATAGGCGCGTGCCCATGGGTAAATCTCAATGGCAGCATTAATACTTGCCTTATTTAAAATGAGTTTAACTATATCAGTACTGTAGCCGGTAACGCTATCGTTTATGCGAGTTTGATTAGGTGGGGATAACTCAGTAACAACCTTAACAGAGGGTTGAGCGAGACTAACTGGTATAAATAATAATAGCAGTAAATACACTAAAGACCGCATGAAGTCTCCTCAAAATTAGGTTGTATTTTGAGTATAGTAATAAAGTGAGAGTAATGAAAAGTGAAGGGCCTAAAACGATAAAAGGGCCTTGCGGCCCTTGGTGAAGTATCGTTCAAGTCAGATAGCTCTTTAACCCCTTAAAGGGCTATCCTATTGTTTTGCAACTAAGGCTCATCTCAAAGTTTCTAAGCTAGCGAGAGGAAAAAACCTGCAATTGCGGCGCTCATCAGGTTAGCCATAGATCCTGCTAACACTGCTCTGAGCCCTAAGCGTGCGATATCCTTTCGCCGACTAGGCGCCATACCGCCTAATCCACCTAGTAAAATGGCTATCGATGATAAGTTAGCAAACCCACATAACGCGAATGTGACAATCGCTTGTGTGTGCGCACTTAACGTATCGCGATAATTTATAAAGTCTAAGTAAGCAACAAATTCATTTACTACTAACTTTTGACCAATAAAACTGCCGGCTATAATTGCTTCACTCCACGGTACGCCAAGCAACCAGGCTACCGGGGCAAATATATAACCCAAAATTTCTTGTAGTGTTAGTGCCGGGTAATCGAACCAACCACCAATACCACCTAATAAACCGTTCAACAGCGCGATTAAAGCAACGAATGCTAGTAACATCGCACCCACATTGAGTGCCAAATGCATGCCGTTGGCAGCGCCTGATGCTGCTGCATCAATCACATTTACAGGCTTATCTTCATTATCTTCAAGATCAGCCAATGTGTCTTTTGGGGTTTCGGTCTCTGGCACGATCATCTTCGCCATTAAGAAACCACCCGGTGCAGCCATAAAGCTGGCAGCAATTAAATACTTAAGTTCTACACCAATAATAACGTAACCGGCCATTACTGAGCCTGCCACAGTAGCTAGGCCACCAACCATAACTGCAAACAACTCAGACTTGGTCATGGTTGCGATAAATGGTTTTACTATCAACGGTGCTTCAGTTTGACCAACAAAGATATTGGCGGTCGCTGAAAGCGATTCTGTACGCGATGTTTTTAACAGTTTTTGTAAACCACCGCCGAGGATTTTTATAATCCAATCCATAATGCCAATGTGGTAAAGCACTGCAACAAGGGCAGAGAAAAACACAATAACCGGCAAAACTTGTACCGCAAAAATAAACCCTAAGGTATCTTGGCTCGCAAGGGGACCGAATAAAAACGATATTCCGTCATTTGCAAAACCAATTACCGATGATACGGCTTTTGACATGCTCACTAAGGCGTTTTTTCCTGCTTCAAAAAACAGTACAAACCCGCCAATAATAAATTGCATGGCAAACGCAATACCAACCGTTCTTAAACTAATTGCTTTGCGGTTGGTTGAGGCCGCAAAAGCAATGCCTAGCAGCACACACATGCCGACTAAGCTCATAAATGTTGTCATGTTTGGTTATTTCCCGTTGTTATTTTTGCAGTAAATATTTTATTTTACTTTTAATTATATCAATCGCAACACGATTCATGCCGCCACGTGTGACCACTAAATCAGCATTGTGCTTTGAGGGCTCAATAAACTGATAAAACATTGGTCTCACTGTCGCTTGATACTGTTCAACAACGGACTGTAATGTTCTGCCTCGTTGCTCCATATCACGTTGCATACGGCGCATTAGGCAAATATCAAGCGGTGTATCTATAAACACTTTGATATCAAATTCTTTATTTAGCGCTTTGTCGCTGAGCAGTAAAATACCTTCTACAATAATTATTTCAGCTGGCATAACAGGCCGTGTTTTATCACTGCGTGTATGCTGCGCATAATCATATGTTGGAACTTCGACTGCTTCTCCATTGCGTAATTTTGTTAGATGCTCACACATCAATTCATGTTCAAACGCATCTGGGTGGTCGTAGTTTGTTTGCGTACGATGGGCAAACGGTAGATGCGATTGGTCTTTGTAATACGCATCTTCTTCGATCACGGCGATAGCGCCTGGTTCAAGCTCATTAACCAATTCATTATAAATAGTTTGGCTAAAAAGAGATTTGCCCGACGCAGATGCGCCAGCAATGGCTATTATTGTTCGTGTCACTAAAGTTCTCATCCACACAGAAGGTATATATTGTTGGTAGATCACAATAGCAAAAAAGACACGAATAATCTCTCTTGCTTCGCTTTAAGATGTGAAATTTATAATGTTTAGGTTTTATGAAACAGGACTTATGTCCTGTACGGTAAAAAGCAACAACAGATAAAGTAGCTCTATTGGATAAACGAGGTGAGTATGGCAAGAGCAATTATATTGATGGCAGACAGCTTAGGCATAGGCGCAGCCCCCGACGCTGATAAGTTTGGCGATACCGGAGCGAATACATTTGCCCATCTGCTAAAAGCTTACTCAGAAAAAACTGGCGAAAAACTTTCTCTGCCTAACTTATCGTTACTAGGTTTAGTGGATGCATGTGAAGCGGCAGGTAATGAACCTTGCCTAGTTAGCGACCGTCAAACACCGATTGCGGCTTGGGGCTACGCTAAAGAGCTTTCAAGTGGCAAAGATACACCATCAGGTCATTGGGAAATGGCTGGTGTGCCAGTGTTATTCGACTGGGGTTATTTCCCAAATACACAACCTTGTTTTCCGCAAGAATTTATTGACGAGCTAATTGCTCGTACGGGAATTCCTGGCATTTTAGGCAACTGCCATGCATCAGGAACCACCATTTTAGAACAGCTAGGTGAAGAGCATGTAAAAACAGGTAAACCAATCTGTTACACCTCAGCTGATAGCGTGTTTCAAATAGCCGCGCATGAACAAACTTTCGGTCTAGAAAAGCTTTATCAGGTCTGCGAAATCACACGGGCGCTGCTTGATGAAATGAACATAGGACGAGTGATTGCGCGGCCATTTTTGGGTTCGACTAATCAAGACTTTGCCAGAACAGGTAATCGTCGTGATTATTCAGTGTTACCGCCAGCGCCAACCTTGCTAGATAAGCTAGCAGAAGATGGCGGCGAAGTAATAAGCATTGGTAAAATTGCAGATATTTATGCACACCAAGGTATTACGCAAAAGCACAAAGCCCCAGGATTACAAAACTTACTAGAAAAAACATCACAGGTGATGGCGTCAGCGCCAGATCATAGTTTGATATTTACAAACCTTGTTGATTTTGATGAAAAGTTTGGCCATCGTCGCAACCCTGTAGGGTATGCAAAAGCACTTAAAGAGTTTGATGATTATTTACCAACAATACTTAAGCAGCTTAAGCCAGACGACGTACTAATTATTACAGCGGATCACGGTTGTGATCCCACATTCCCGGGCAGTGAGCACACCCGCGAATATGTACCTGTACTTGCTTATCGAGCTGGGCTTGAAAATACCCCGCTTGGTGAACGTGCTAGCTTTGCAGACATAGGTCAAACCCTTGCCCAGTGGTTTAACTTACCTGCACTTGACTATGGTGAAGGCTTTATAACAAAGCTAAAAGCACCAATTGTAAAAGGAAACGAATAATGAGTACTCCGCATATCGAAGCGAACAACGGTGATTTTGCCCAAACGGTATTGATGCCAGGTGATCCACTACGTGCGCAATATATTGCAGAAAACTTTCTTGATGACGCAGTAAAAGTAACTGGCGTTCGTAATATGTATGGCTTTACTGGAACCTACAAAGGTAAGCCTGTCAGCATTATGGGTTCTGGGATGGGTATTCCATCTATGTCAATTTATGCCCGTGAATTGATAGTGAGCTACGGCGTTAAAAATCTTATTCGTATCGGCACCTGTGGCGGTATTGGCAGCGACATAAAAATTCGTGACGTTATATTCGCACAAGGTGCCAGCACTGATTCTAACGTAAACCGTGCTCGCGTACGTGGTTATGACTTCTCTGCTATTGCTGATTTTGACCTACTATTAAATGGCGTTAATGCGGCTAAAGAGCTCGGTATTAAAGCAAAAGTAGGTAACGTTTTTACCACCGACACCTTCTATCAAGCCGACAACACCTTTTATCAAGAGCTTGATAAATTAGGTATGTTAGCCGTTGATATGGAAACTGCTGGCTTATATGGTGTTGCTGCTGAGTATGGCGCAAAAGCAATGGCCTTATTTACCGTAAGTGACCACGTGATCACTGGCGAAGCCACGCCAAGTGAAGAGCGTCAAAGCACATTCAATGAAATGGTTAAAATTGCACTAGAGTCTGTGTAATAAAACAATGTAAAAAGTTCCTTGGTAACGTATTCGCTTTGTTTGGAGACACGCCCAAATACAGTGAGACTAACCTCCCAAAGCCGCCTAGTAACTCTAGGCGGCTTTTTTTATGAAAACAAGCCGTAAGCTATCAGCTTTCAGCCATCAGTTTTTAAACGATCATTAAACCATTTGCAGATTCTAGCTCATTAATCTATTGACAGTAATTAATGAGCTTTTATTGTGATCTGACCGCTGACCGCTGACCGCTGACCGCTGACCGCTGACCGCTGACCGCTGACCGCTGACCGCAAACATTGACACCTCTCATTACCTTTGCCACTGTTATATAAAGCAATAACTAAAGGAGAATGGTTGTGTCGAACTGGGTTGAAGCAAAGGTTAAAGATAGTGTTTGGTGGACAGATAGCCTATTTAGTTTAATTGTAAATGCTGATGTGGAGCCATTTAAAGCTGGGCAGTTTACTAAGTTGTCGGTGATGATGGATGACAAGCGTATTGCCCGTGCTTACTCGTATGTAAACGCACCAAGCTCTCTCGATTTAGAGTTTTATCTTATTAACGTGGCAGATGGTTTATTATCACAACAATTAGCCAAGCTTAAATCTGGCGATACGGTGATGATAGAGTGTCGTGCCAGTGGCTTTTTTACACTTGATGAAATACCTGCCAGTAAGCAACTGTGGATGCTGAGCACGGGGACTGCAATTGGCCCCTATTTATCCATACTTGAGCAAGGCGATGTATGGCAGCAGTTTGAAAAGGTCGTATTAGTACATGGCGTACGGTTAAATGCGGACCTCAGTTACCAAACAAAAATTACGCGATTACAACAACAGTACCCACAATTACAGTATGTAAGTGTTGTGAGCCGTGAGCAGCCTATACAAGGGTTGCACGGACGAATAACAGAGCATATTGCTAATGAAACCTTATTTAACCATTGCCAGTTAGTGCCAACACCAGACACAGCGCAATTTATGATTTGTGGTAACCCTGAAATGGTCAAAGACACCAGCGCTATTTTAATTGATAAAGGTTACAGCCGTAACCGGCGTAGAGATCCTGGACAAATAACGGTAGAACAATATTGGTAAATACGTAAATCGGAGGATAAAACTATCCCCTAGGCATAATTTTTGCTATTTTAGCGGTTCTTAAATCACTCGGAAACAGTATGAAATCGTTACTTTTTGCAGTTAGTTTACTTTTATCTTGGCAGCTAGTCTCGGCCGAGGCAGAGCAGAAAAAAGAAGCTGATAAAAAACAGCAAAGCAAGCAAACGCAAACGACATCGCCTGCGTCACAAGACAGTGTGGCGGTGATCACCTTAACGCCTGAAAAAGCTGAGCAATCAGAGCCCACTGATATCGAGCCTACACAGCCTATTGTTGTTGATCCTAATAAAGATAATTTGATTGAAGTGGTTGATACCAGCAAGGTATTAGGTAACGAAGCAGCAAAACCAGCAGAGTTACCAAAAACACAGCAAGAGAAAGCGCAAGCTATAGCACAAGCTGATCAAGCGGTAGCGCAAGCCAAACAAGCATTAACGTTAAAACAGCAAGCTAAAGCTAAACAATCTCGCGAGTCACTGGCAGTAATCGAGCAATTAATTAAAGCGTATAATGCCCGTAATATTGAAGCATTCGTGAAAATGTACGATGAAAACGTTGAGTTTTATGCTTTTCCTAACGAGTTATTATTTAAAGGAAAAGAAAAACTAATTGCTCGCTACGGCATTATGTTTAAAAAGCTAAAATGTATTAAATCATCGCCAATTAAACGCATCGTATATGGCAATATTGTGATTGATCATGAGCTATCAGAAACTTGTTCAACGGATGCAAAGGTGGTTGATAAACGTGCTGAGTTTGTATCGAGCTATGAAATCGAAAATGGCAAAATAACCAAAGTACTGTTTTTTAGATAAGATTATGAGGTGAAGCAATGCAGCTAAGTGACGATAAAAAACTTTATTTACTTTATCGTGTAGAGCCCGGCTGCCTTGGCCCTACAGGTGCGCAGATGATAGAAGCATTCTGTGAATATGCTAATCAACAGCTTAGCGCACCGAGCTTCGCACAATATCACTTCACACCACGATTTGATAAGTCAAAAGCTGAGCGCCAGTACAGTGTTAATTCAAAATTACTGTCAGAGCAACATGCACATGCTTATCTTGCTCACTTCAATACGAATAAAGATGATTTCGAAGAGCTGCTCGACGAACAGCTCACCCAAGCCATTGACAGCTTTTTACAATGTTAACTTTCACCAGCTAAGATAATATTAAAGCTGGTGTTGTCGTGTAAGCTGGCAAATGCACTTTCGTGTAACAGTTCATTGCGCAGGTTTGGTGAGTATTCGAGCGCCATTTTAATATCAGCAAGCGCATCAGCATGTTCATGTGTTAATGCATATGCACAAGCACGCTGCCAATAAGCATAGCCATAGTCACTATCGATATCTAAAGCTTGGTTACACAGCTCAATTGCTTGTTCTGTTTCATTCAACTCAAGTAAAGCGTCGGCTTTATAAGCAATTGCCTCTACATCTTCTGGTTTGCGGTTTAATATTTCATCAAAAATCTCAATTTTATTTGATACATCACTTTCTAAATTTGCCCGCATCCATAATGAATGAACTTCATTAGTGACAGAGATCTTCTCTTGGTTTTTTAGGATCTCCTCAGATCGTTCCCGCAGTTTCTCTTCAAAAGTGTTTAAACGCGCTTCATATTCGTTGGTGATCACGCTGACACGGGTATTAACAATGTCTTCAACCTTATTTTTTACATCACGCAATGAGTTCCAACCAACTAATACTAAAATCGATGCTGTGGCTGTGATGATAAAAAACACATTATTTATTGTGTCTGTAGTGTAGGTTAATGCTCTATCTGCGGTATCTAATTGGGCATGGGTCACTTGCTTTGTGACATCTTCACGGAGTTTTTGCTGATCTTGACGAACGGCTTTTAGCTCATCGAGTATATAACGCTCCATAAGCGGTTTAAACATGGGCTCCTGCACTTGCGCTAACGCTTGCTCTTGTTGTTGCTCAGTAGGGGTTGGGCGCGACTCTTGAGCACTCGCATGCATTGAGCCTAACAGAACAAAAAAGAGTGTAACCAGTAAAAAATTTTGACGCATAGTGCTGCCTAGTAATTAGATTTTATTCAACATTAAATACAAAGTTGTATTCAACTAGTAGTGGAACTTTAACATGACTACAGGCGAGTAACTAGGCAAATAAAAGGCAAAAAAAACCAGCTCGGGGGAGAGCTGGTAAAACTGCTTAAACAACAAAAATGTCGTCAGGGGTATCAACAGGAGTAAGTGTGCACAATACCTAAGTTTAACTGAACAATGTCTTAATATTTAAAGTGTTATAAAAAGTGTTTGTTAAAAAGGAGCCAGATAGTTTTGACTAACCTAACTCGGCTTACAAACATCTACCTTTTGTTCCATGACTAGGGCGTGTTGACCTTTCGTGATTAAATCGCCCCTAGATTGAAAAAATTTCAATCCACAACGGTCAACACGCGCTAACCACGTAAAATGTAAAAAAGTTGCGAATTATACCGATGAGATAACGTTTTGGGTAGCGAATCAGAGGCTTTCAGCTATATAAATAGAAATAAAATTACAAGAGAAGAAAAACAATCTGATCGGATCAGTTAAAACTAAAAAAAACCAAGTAACTAGCGTATGTTGACACAAAGGTTTATGTTTTTGAGGTGGCAAATGCAAAGTAATACTGCGGTTTATTTAGATTTCGACAATGCATATTTATGTATAAAAAAACAATATAGCAAAGACCTCGCCGATCGCTTTATAAAGCAGCTCAGTCACTTTTTGTGTCGATTTCAAGGTACCAGAGAATACAGCTCAAAAAGAGCATATATTAATGATAATGCATTTTCAGACTATATAGAGCCCCTTATTTGCGCTGGATTTTCAATTACATCATGCCGGCCAATAACACTGCAGGGTAAAACCGTGGCTGATACTGAAATAACGGTTGATATGACAACGGCAATATTTACAAATCCTAACCTCAACGAAATAATGATCATGAGCGATGATGCCGATTTTATACCTGCGCTCAGACTCGCTAAATCGAAAGGTAAAAAAGTAACCATTGTTAACTTTAGCCACGCAACAAAAAGGTACTTAGAATACGCAGATGAAGTTATAAGCATTGAGCAGGTTTTAGAAGGTAACAAGCTTACTACTATGCCACCTAAAGCCCTCAAATCAAAAATACACAAAAATGTACCAGCACAAACAAATCAAGAACTTGAAATCATTATTCAAGCTTATATGGCAAAAGGACTTCCATTACTGATCACCGATTTTTTGATGTGCAAAATAATTCCCGAGCATTTACTAGAAGACATAAGTCCAAAAGAACTAATAGCATCACTCAACATAGCACCTTATGTTTTATATAAAGGAATTATCTACGACCCTTCTGTGTATCAAATCATTTCTAAGGTTGTAACAATGAAAGCCTACAGCCCAAGGTTGATAAAACATACGCAACCAGATTGTATAGACTATCTAAATAAGCTTGAGAGCACTCACCCCACCCACTATAAACACCTCAAAGCTTGGCTACTAACTAAAGTTGCTCCAGAGCGAGCTGTAAAAATAACTAATTTGTTAAGTAAAGCAAACGCACCAATCTTTTTAAGAAGTTTAAGGTGGTTAGAGGACCCATTTGCAAAGCTACTTTGGCAAAGGCTACTACCTTCAGGATACACGGTTAACAGTGGCTTTATTTACTGCCCCGAGAGATTTTATGTTAATGAAAATAAATGCTTACCTCGAGTAGATTTATTGCCCGGCGCACTTTCGAAGTTAACAGCGCTACCAAGCTACCCCAAACGAGTTTACATACATATGTTTAATTTTTTAGCTGAGGGGGTTCAACGCTTTATAGTGTGTATTAATGCATTAAGTAATTTTGTAAAACAACGATTAAAAATGAAAGGGGCAAATTTCACCATGGCGCAAGTAAAGCATGTGGTTAATTTACTACAAAATTTAGGACACTACTTTTCAAATAATGATACACCAGATGTTTTTACAAAGATTATAGCGTCACACTGTAAAAACCAATACAGAGCTAAAAAATTAGTTTTAACAGCTCAAGAAAAAGATCAAGTAAAGCAGTGGCTACGAGTATAAAGTACAACAAAGGGAGTGTTATTGTTTTAAACTAAATCCTTGATATTAAGCCTGTTTATAACGCTGAATAGTACAAAATAGATGCAAGCGCAGGGCCGGGAATTAGCCTTAGCGCCTGGTCACCTCCCTAAAATCAAATGCCTTGATCGTATCTATAGAACGTCATCTATGACAGCAATCAGCCTTATCAGTGCAGTGCCCCATAACCTACTTTGAGTATTTAATAAATAACGGCTGTCGTTAACGCTTATTACTGAATAAAAAATGCAACGGGTATTCACCCATGAAGAGCTAATAAGCACCCCACAAGGTGGTGAGTTTACTAGCTACCCAAGCGATGGCGCCTGTGAAAATACCCGAGGTCAAGTATTTACTAAACCAGGAACATACACATTCCGATATTCAGCAACCGATTTAATTGACGATGCGCCACAGTATGATTTTGTAGTAAAAGTAGATCCGATTGCTGAAGCTACAGGCGTTCGTTTACGCAGCTTAAATGATGACAACGAAAGTTTATGGCAGCCATTACCATATGAAAATATTCCGCCATTTGCGAATGACTTTTATGCCAGTGGTAAGCCTTTCCTTGAAGAAGGCTTTGTTAGATGGTCAATCACAGCAGTCGATGCAGATTACACCATTGAAAACTTACAGGTACGTCATATCAATGGCGATTTAGATAGCTTAACACCGCGTTTTGAAAACTTAAAAGATAAGCAAGTGATAGCACAAGGCGGATCTGTTGAATTTAAAACAATACTGCCGGCTGTACCTTGTATTCGTAACGAAGAAGCGTCTGAAGGCTTTCATTTTTCTTTCAATATTAAAGAAATACCTGAAATCACCTTTGTTTATGAAACATGGCGCACAGCAAATAAATCGAGTCTACTTAATGAATGGACTGAATGCGAAGTTCAAGAGTGATCACGCTTAAATTTAAACGATAAAACCCAGAGTAAGTACTCTGGGTTTTGATTAAAAATTTCGAGTTCTAACCTTGTAACCTTTAAGCCAATAGGTACACTAGAGCCAATTTACAAAAAAATAAGTCAAATTATGTCGCCCGCCAAAATTCGTAATGATGTTATTAAATTAAGTGCATTAAGTGAGAAAAAGCCTGATTACTATTTTATTCAAGGTTATTTTTTAGGGTTAGGCTTACTGCCCGACTTAATAATGCCCAGCCAATGGCAGTCAGACCTATTAGGTGACATTAATTTTACAACAGACGCTGAGTTAAAGTACCTCGAAAGCCTGATGGAAAATTACAATAACAGCATGCATAAAGTGATGACCGAAGACCTTAAAATGCCCACTAAATGCAGCTTATCGAAAACCGACTACCGCGATTCACTCAAAGCTAATATGCCACTGCCTAATTACTGTAAAGGGGCATTACAGGCACTTAAATTTATCGATAAACGCAGCCTAAATAAACACCAAAAAGACCTGCTAATGAGTTTAAACGAAGTACTGAGTGCATTTAGCTCTGAACAAGCTGCAGTTAAAAAATTTGCTGACAACCAAGGCCTAGCGCAAGCCTATAAAAAGAACTACAGCTATTTTGTAGCCGATGTGCTTTATAGTGTTCGTTTTATTGAAGATCCCAGCTGGACAGATGAAGACGAAGCCGCGTTTAACGAACAATTTGCGGAAGAGTTTGCAGGTGAACACCACAACGATGACTTTGCTGGTAAAGTGCTCGACGACGAAGTAATTGATCAATTAATGGAAGCAATCCTTAGCGATTTTACTCCAAGCGCATTTGAACCTATAGCAGCGTTACTGGAACTGTTTGAAGGTATTATTACAGAGCAATACATAGCACAGAACCAAGGCCACTTTTGGCTGATCCACGAAACACGCCCTTATATGATGTTACGAGCGCATCGTGCACAAATTAACGCATTACAAGGTAACATACAATACGCTATTGACGAATTTGAAGCGCTTTGGCAACTAAACCCCATGGATAATCAAGCTAATCGCCACTGGCTAATGAATTGCTACATTATTAAAGGCCAGTGGCCAAAGCTGGATGCGTTTTTAGCCGACTTCGACAGCGAAGAGATCCATGCCACAGCAAGCCGCGCCTTGAGTGAGTTTCATAAACATGGTGACTCTAGCAAAGCTAAGCAATACAAAAAGCAACTTAAACAGCTTAATAAGCATTTTATAAAAATACTCACCGGACAAGAAAAACTAAAATCTGAGGAGTTTCATTTTTACAGTCCAGGCAGTAAAGAAGAAGTGGGTATATACCTAAATTCACTTGGCAAACAAGCTTGGATCTCCGTGCCGGGTAGTTTGTTTTGGTTACGAAAAAAAGAGCAATGAGAAGGCAAAAAGCTACGAGCGACAGGTTGTGGATACTGGTCTACAAAAAATTACCCATTAAGTGCTTTTTTGTAAACTTGAAGTTAGCTCCCCATATCAAACTCATTTTTTTTAATATCATTGTTAAGCAAAGGGAATGACATATTTTTGATTTCTGACTGTACATATGGCCAATAATCAGGGTTATCGATTGTTCTTTCTTTGATTTGATTTGGAATGAAACGGCTCATTTCAATATTGAAGTCTTTACGAACTTCATCGTCATGCTGTAGCTTGTCTAATTGAATAGTCAGTGCCTCAATAAAGTCTTCGTTGGTTTTACCCCTAGCCGCAAGCTTTTTATTGATCAGTTGCTTAGATACCGCAACACCTCTTTGTTTTATCCATACTATATCCCATACATCGCGCGGTTTAATGCGCCTAGCACGGTAGGCTAATGTAATAAACTTGTCTGCAAGCGTTTCCGTTAATGATTGTACAGGGATCAGCAAACCTTCTGTTGGCGCGACAATATTATAGTGATTTATTAATGGTCTTTTTTCGATATCAAATGACGGGATAGCGCAAACATCTATATGCATTTTTTGGCGGGGAAGATCAGGACGATTACTTTCTTTTTCGATACTTATTTTCCAAGATGAAGTATTAGCTTGATTATCTTCAGCTGGTTTATTTACCCATACCTGTACTTCATATTTATTTTGTATGTATTTTTGGATTTCAACTTCTAAGCCATTGAAGTCGCTCGGCTTGAAGTCATGCCCACCATTAAAATCTAAATCCTCAGATAATCTAGAACTGTTATGGCACAAACGAAGTGAGGTGCCACCAATAAAAGTAAGCGAAGGCATAACACCTTGTTTTACCATTGCAGCCATAATGTCGTGATGAAGAATTTCTTTTTCAATCACAGGCGTGACGCCAGCGTACTCTGGATTTGCAGCTATAATTTGGCGTATATATTCTGTTAACATTTAGTTCTCCAGCATGTGTACGTTGCGATTACAGGCTTTTAGATCTGCAATCGCTTGCAGCGTATTTGCTCGGTACATCTTGATGCTTTTATCGAAATATAGGTTTTTCGCAAATTTATCAATTGGTTTTTTTGTATGGGTCAGCTCAATAACACCATACGGAGTTGAAAATGTACCACTACGGCCTTTCGTTATTACTGTTAGCCTATCCATTAATATTTGCGAAATATCGCCCGTGTAACTGAGCTGGCTTTCTAGGCTTATGTAATTTAAAACATCGCCACGTAGCTTTTTAACTATTTTATAAATAGCGGTGGTTGGATCAGGTGGCGTGAGCGTGCTTTCAAAAATACCATTGCAGACCCTTCTTAATAGCCCTTTATTAACATTATCAGTCAGAAACTTAGTGAACGCAGGCGTGGGTTTTTCAGACATCATAAAAGCCAATTCAGCACTGGTATGAATACCGCCACCTGCTTTAACAGAGCTAGCTAGTGTTGCTAATAATCTTTCTGTTTTATTCATTAGGTCTACAATTTCACACTTGGAATGTTATTAATTGTAGACCTCGAACTTAATTGAAGCAAACTAGAATTTAGATTAACTCTAGTTTGACTTGTATTTTCATCTAGCCCTCGTACTTATATCACCCTATAAACCGACTTCGGGCAATGAGCAACGAGCTGCGCGCATACCTAGCTCCTTTGCTAGAGCCTAGCCATTTTTTTGCACAAAGAGAAGACAATGAGAGTAAATGAGCAGACAAAAGACCGAGGGCAACGGGCTGCGAACATCGGGCTTCGAGCGACGAGTAACGAATACAGCCTAGCCGCTAGTCACTTTCTTAGAACCTAGTGCCTGTCACTTCCTTAGAGCCTAGCAGCTTTTTCGATCTGTGATTCCTTAAAAACCTTTTTACCACCGAGGCGCTTCGCTACACTGAGAATGGAAACCATGATTTTGGGCGACGGGCTGCGAGCATACCTAGCTCCTAGTCACTTTCCTAAAACCTAGGGCCTTTGTGTTCCCTCTAAAGCGCAGCGCCTCATAACCTCTTTGTGAATAAATCACTTAAAAATCATTTTGCACAAATAAAAGTGTATTATCAGTTTTTGTGTTCACTGTAAAACTGATAGGTTATGATTATCCCTGTGTTTTATTAATGGTTTTGTATTGTGGGAAATAATATTTTTCAAAAAATAATTAAATACTTGCAACAAAATAGCGATGTTGAGGTTGTTTGGTTATACGGCTCCCACGCCAAAGGCACGGCGCAACCCCATAGCGATATAGATCTTGCCATCGCTTTTAAAAACTTTGAGTTAAGCTCATTCGATAAACGACTTAGACCAAAAGAGCTCGAGCTTGAAATCAGCAATGCACTTAGCTTGAACGAACAGCTAATTTCAATTGTTGATATAAACTTAATCCCAAGTTACCTTGCATTCAATGTAGTAGAATACGGGCAGGCCATTTTAGGCAAAAATAGCTTGAGAGCTATGAAAGAGCAGCAGCGTATTTATAGCCAATTTGAGTTTGAGACGATAGCGAGTAAGCATGACTGATACAGGAATATCACTTTATATTAGTGAAGTAACACGGCATATCGACGAATATATGCAAGAGCTGAACGAATTAAGCCAAGTCGAACAGCTTAATAGTCGAGATTACCGTGCCGCAGAGCGTTTGTTACAGTTGATGACAGAAGTCTGCATTGGTTTGGCAAAACATTGGCTTAAAAAACATAAAAGCAGTACCAGCAGTAACGCCTACCAAACATTTAGTGAATTAACACAGCTTGGAATTTTAACCGATGCAGAGTTGCTGTCATGGCGTAAAATAATTGGTTTACGCAACGCCCTTGTGCATGATTATTTGAATATAGATCAAGAAATAGTAAAAACGATTATCAAAAAACAACATTATGTAACTATGCATGCGTTTAGCTTAAAAGCGATAACTGAGTTAGCCAACTGACATTATAAAATGCAGCGGGGTTCGCGCGGCGAGCTACGGGCTACGAACACATCTAGCTCCTAGTACCTTTTACTACCGTAGGAACAAGCTTTAGCTGTGATTGTTTTAAAATCAATTTCACCACCGAGCTCACCGAGGCGCCGCGCTTCACTGAGAATGGAAACCATTGCTTCGGGCGACGGGCTGCTAGCTTCGAACACGTCTAGCTCCTAGTCACTTCCCTAGAACCTAGTTTTCATATTTTTCCTCTTTAGCGAAGCGCCTCATAACCTCTGTGGTGAATAAATCACTAAAAGATCTATTTGCACAAAGAGAAGTGAATGAGAGTAAATGAGAAGACAAAAGCTACGGGTTTTGAGCTACGAGCGACGAGCTACGTGATAATCCTAGAATCTAGCGCCTTTATTTTGTAGGAGAGCGCTTTAGCGCCGATTGGCTT
>NZ_MXQF01000018.1 GCF_002165575.1 Pseudoalteromonas sp. A601 | reverse complement strand
AGCTTTTTCTTCCTTAACTGATCGGCATTACTTAACAGGCCTTTTTTATTACTAACTCGAAGATAAATCTGTTTAATTTAGTCCACAATAAAAACTAGCTTTATCTATACAAGTATTAGAATTACTTATCGAGCAATATGTCATGGATCTTTGCAAGATCAGTCTTACCTTCGATGATCTCATCAGGCGTTAGCCCTGAAAGCTCATGTGGGAATACTAACCACTCATCTGATTCATGAATGTAGTAATCAGGTTTCATATCAACCTTGGTATTCTTAGGCTTATAGTATGGGCATGCAACACGAATATCTTTAGGTAAGTTTAAACGCATAAGCTCAGAAAGCTTTTCTTTCAGAGCGAAAATACTACGGCCTGAATCAAAAACATCATCAACAATCAGTAAAGAATCACCCGCATTAGCTTTTTCAATAATGTAATGTAAGCCATGAACTTTGATTTCTTTTGACTGTTGATTAATACCGTAATACGAAGAAGTACGCACTGCAATATGATCCGTTTCTATACCTTTGTAGTCATAGTATTCTTGCACTGCAATACCAATTGGAGCACCACCACGCCAAATACCAATTATAAAGTCAGGACGGAAACCGTCTTGGTAAACTTGTGCTGCAACGCGAAAAGAATCTTCAAGTAATTGTTGCGCCGTGATGTAAGTCTTATCAGACATAATAGAAACCCCAGTGTAAGTAGTTCAATCAAGTGTAGTCTAAGCAAGACTAAGTTAACCACCTGAAAAGCTGTGGGGCGAGATTTTATACTAATTTGAGCGCAAAATCTTGCTTCTGAATAATTTAATCACTATTAACAGGCTTGGCTTGACCCGTAAGTGATTTAAGTTAGGATAGATTAAAAAGGTTATGAGGGAATCACAATGGATGCATGTATAAATCAACTCACTCAGCAATTACAGCAACATCAATTACAGTCCATTGTTGATGACTTTCCTAAATTATCTGCGCAGCAGCAAAGCATGCAGTTACTTCACTTATATCAAAGTGCACAAAGGATGGATGTAAAATACAGCTACTTACAAAATGTTGCGACCCGTATTTTAACTCATCACCCTCTCCCCAAACTTTTGATAAATCAATTCAAAGAGACAGATCAACTAAGCTTTTTTACTCCAGGGCTTAAATTCAATAAGGGTTTTGCCCTACAAAATGATACAAAAAATAATGTCATACACAGTTTATTTAGCCGCTGCGATGGTGAAAAACTGCCATTTAATTATGTGCGCTCGCTCATGTTATTTGAAAGTAACGAGACTCTATTATTGGCATTAACGCAGTATAATAATCAAGCACTAACACCGGTGGCTAGTTATATAACCTGTAACCTTAGCCAAACTAGTTTGCCTAAACATGAGTTTTCAGCGCTGCTCGCTTTAATGGAAGTAGAGTTAACACAAAATAAAGAGGTCAACACCACTGCTTTTTTAAAAGCCTTAGTCGCGCTAAAAAACACACTTCATAACACTCTCAATGAATACACTATTTTACTGGCAAGTGCTTATTTACGTTGTAAAACACATCAGCTTGAAAGCTATTTAGTCCGATAAATAGTATTCAATGGTGGTTACCACACGTACTTTTTTTAGTTGTGGTGTGTTTGAATCTCTATTTGAAATACTAAACTGACCTTGTCGAGCTGATTTAATTTTGCCTAATTTAGATTGTGAATCTTTTGCAAACTTAATTGCTACTTCCCGTGCCTTTTCAGTGGCTTCTTGCACCATTACAGGCTTAACATCATTGAGCCCAGTAAATAAGTATTCAATACGAGTCTCGTAGCTATCTTGAACTATCGCGATGCCTTGTTTAGCTAATTGCCCGACATGTGCAAGCGCATTTTGTACTTTACTAGGCTGTGATGAGTATACGGTTATATTAGCACGGGCAATATAACGAAACTGCTGATTATCACTGGAGTATTCACGAGCTTGTTTATCAACAATCGATTGTGCACCGCGACTGATTTCTTCATCATCAAAACCATGTAACTTTAGAAATGCAGTAACAGCATTATTTTTTCGCTCAATACGCTCAACCAACTTTTCAAGGTTATTGTCTGCATCACTAAATTGCAGCGGCCAAATGACAGTATCTGCAGGCACTTCCATTTCAGCAAGCCCCTTCACTTCAACTGTCCGCTCCATGCTTTTCACATCAAGCGCAGCACTTTTAAGGATCAAACCTAACCCGAGTAGGCCAATCGATATGGCTATCGCAGCGATTACGATATGGGAAGCTTTTGTGTTGATCATGTTTATTCCTTGATATAGATCTACTTAAGTACTCGAAAACTAGTACTAATAAGTGTTAGATTGAAATTTAAATGGTAGAGTTTAAGTGTTTCACCTTAACCGCCACTTTACAGCGAAGGAAAAGCCATGAGTGTAAAGCGCATTAGTCAATTTTTTAACCCTACTTCAGTTGCCGTTATAGGTGCATCAAATAATCCATCTCGCGCAGGCTTTATTGTAATGCGAAACTTGCTCCAAGGTGGTTTTAACGGCCCTATCATGCCCGTCAGTCCGACACATAAAGCGGTGCATGGCGTATTAGCTTATTCCTCTATTGCTGCTTTACCTAAAGTGCCTGATTTAGCTGTAATTTGCACCAATAAACATACAGTTACATCAATAATTACGGAACTGGGCGAATTTGGTTGCAAAAATGCTGTAGTCATCGCGGCAGGACTCAATGTAGATCAAAAAAACGCACTGCAACACGCAGCTAAAGAAGCAAACGTGTCATTACTTGGACCAAATTGCCTAGGTTTGTTAATCCCTCATATCGGCTTGAACGCAAGCTTTTCTCATACGGTAACAACACCTGGAAAAATAGCCTTTGTATCTCAGTCAGCTGCTGTGTGTTCAACTATACTAGACTGGGCGAAAAACAAAGAAATTGGCTTTTCTTATTTTGTCTCAGTGGGTGACTGTTTAGATATCGGTTTTGCTGAACTACTGGACTTTTTAGGACGCGATGCTAAAACCAAAGCGATTTTATTGTATATAGATAATATCGAGAATATTCGCAATTTTATATCAGCCGCGCGTGCCGCTGCATTTAGCAAACCAGTCATTGCAATAAAGACAGGAAAAACTGCCGCTGGCGCACTCGCTGCAGAAATACACACTGGTGGTAAGCAAAGCTCCGACGCTGTTTACGACGCCTTATTTCAGCGTGCGGGTATGCTGAGGGTAAGTGATTTAACGGAGTTATTTGCTGCAACTCAAACGCTAGCAATGCACCCTAAACTGCTACAAGTAGAACAACTGACTATCTTAACTAATGGTGGCGGCCCAGGAGTTATGGCTGTAGACAGCTTATTGCAAAGCTCTGGTAAATTAGCACAACTTAGTGACGAAACGCGCGCTGCCCTTAATAAAGTTATTCCGCAATCAGATATGACTTCAAATCCGGTTGATATTTTTGGAGATTCATCGCCGGCGCGCTATAAGCAAGCACTCGAAATATTACTGCACGCTAAAGAAGTTAAAAACTTACTAATCATTCACACTCCCTCTGCGATTGCACCGAGTGAAGAATATGCACACATTATAGCGCAAACACTCAGTAAACTCCCTAAGATGGCGCGCCCATATGTGATTACCAATTTTATGGGTGAAGATGCAGCTTATGCGGCTAGAAAGCTCTGCAGTAACTTTGCCATTCCTACTTATCGCACTCCCGAAGGCGCTGTCAGAGCATTTATGCATTTAGTGAGTTACCGTAGAAATCAAAAGCATCTAACACAAACGCCAGAGTCAAATACTGATGATGCAAAAATTAATAAACTTGGCGCTAAAGAACTTGTTAATGAGTTTTTAGCCGAGCAACAAAGCTATCTTTCAACTCATCAAGCGAGCCAAATACTGACTCATTACGGTATTGAGTGTATTCAAACCGAAGTAGCATACACCCCGACAGAAGCAAAAGAGCAAGCAATCGAGTTAGGGTTTCCGGTTGCGCTTAAATTGATTAGCCCAAGCATTCCTTCTAAATCAGAGGTTGGTGGCGTTGTATTAAACCTCAATGATGCACAAGAAGTTGAGCAAACAGCATTTGCTATGTTGCTACGAATTAAAAATACCTACCCAGATGCGATAATTGAAGGGTTTTCGCTGCAAAAAATGGCACCGCGCGCAGGAGCTAATGAGCTACGTATCGCCATTAAAACCGAACCAAATTTTGGTCCTGTTATCTTGCTCGGTGAAGCTGGAACAGGGCTTGAATTTGCTCAATCAGCTGTCGCCCTACCGCCACTAAATATGAACTTAGCTAAATACCTAGTTGCTGCAGCGCATGATAAAGGCGTATTAAAAGACCGTGTTTTGCCAGAAAAAGTTGATAAATACCGTCTATGCGCTTTATTAACTCGGATCTCACAGTTAGTTATTGATCAACCGGATATTACATCTGTTGAATTAAACCCAATACTGGCGAGTAACGGGCAATTTTTGGTACTTGATGCCACGATGACCCTAAGCCGTTATCAAATTCAAAGTAACCGCAAACGTTTATCAATTCGCCCTTATCCTATCGAGCTTGTGAAAAGCGTAACACTAAAAAATAAAAGTCTCGCTATTTTAAGACCAATTAAGCCTGAGGATGAGCAAGCACACAAAGCATTTGATCAATCACTCACAAAAGAAGACCGCTACAAACGATTTTTTGGTGAGCTACCTCAGTTTAACCATGATCAACTGGCTAAGATGACGCAAATTGATTATGACCGTGAAATGGCCTTTATTGTGACCCAGGAACAACAAGGTCAACAACTTACCTTAGGGGTTTCTAGAGTGTTGATGGATCCAGATAAAATTCGTGCAGAATTTGCCATTGTTGTTCGCTCTAATTGCCAAGGCCTCGGGCTAGGCGGTATGTTAATGCGTGCTGCTATCGAGTATTGCCAAAGCCAAGGAGTACAATTTATTGAAGGGATCACCTTACCTGAAAATACCGGAATGATAGAGCTTGCTCGTAAATTAGGTTTTAAAATTAGCCGGGATTTTGAAGAAGGTAGCATAAACATGCTACTTAAATTAACCAAATAGACTTAATACGGATACGACTTTGAACACTTTAAGAAAACGTACAGCTCTATTACTTGAAGGACATGGAGAATACACCAAAGCCGGACACATTATAGATATATTTTTAATCACATTAATTATGGTAAACGTAGTTGCTATTGTGCTGGAATCCATCGCGAGCCTTGCGCAAACTTATACTTACGAATTTTTAATGTTGGAAATCGCATCAGTCAGTATTTTTGCTATTGAATATATCCTGCGCTTATGGTCTTGTGTTGATCGCGCTGAGTACAAAAGCATAAAAACGGGGAACTTAAAACGCCGTCTTAAATATATATTTTCTCCTTTAGCGCTAATCGATTTACTTGCTATCTTGCCGACCCTATTAATGTTCTTTATTGCTTTTGATTTACGCTTCTTAAGAGTATTCAGATTGCTACGCGTATTCAAATTAACTCGTTACTCCCGCGCAATGCAATTATTACTAAAATCGTTTCGGGACGAAAGTAGCTCCCTGATGGCTGCTTTTTTTATAATGGCTGTAGTACTTATTTTAGCTTCCTGTGGCATTTACCTCATCGAACATGATATTCAACCAGATAAGTTTGGCTCCATTCCTGCGGCCATGTGGTGGGCGATGGCTACACTCACCACGGTAGGTTATGGCGATGTTGTACCCGTAACATCCCTCGGGCGTTTCTTTGGTGGAGTGATCACGTTACTAAGTATGGGCATGGTGGCTATTCCTACTGGTTTACTCGCCTCTAGCTTCTCTGAACAGTTACGCAAACGCCGTTTACATTTTAACGATGCGGTTCACGAAAGCCTTCATGATGGGCAATTAGATGACGATCAGCTCGAGCACTTAGAAACTCTGCGAATTAAATTAGGCTTAAATAAGCAAGAAGCGAATAAAATAATAAAAAAGCAACTAAACGCTCGCAGCCAGCACTTATATTGTCGTCATTGTGGTGCTAGGCAAGATTAGGGGCTAGCTAGATTTAATAAGTAAGGGCCATAACGCTATGATAATTTACTATAGCGTCTAGTCACTTTCTAAAACAGAGCTCCAATCCTTCGCCAATAATGCTGTTACGTCATCACCAGGGATAGGCTTACTAAATAGATACCCTTGGAACATATTACACCCAAGTGCACGCAAAAAAGTAAGCTGTTGTTTAGTCTCGACGCCTTCTGCAACACACTCCTTCCCTAAACTCTTTGCCAATGTCAAAGTGGATTCGATAATCGCTTCATCGCCATTATCAACCCCGATATCAGTGACAAAACTTCGATCTATTTTCAATACATCAATAGGGAAACGTTTTAAATAAGTAAAAGACGCATAACCAGTGCCAAAGTCATCCATATAGAGCCGACAACCAAGCTGCTTTAATCTCGTCATACTCTTTAATGCGTACGCGGAGTCATCCATTAGTACCGACTCAGTGATCTCAAACACCACAGTGTCAGGGCGTACTCCCGCAGTGCGCAAAGCAGTATTAACCTCTTCAACTAGTCCTTGATATTCAAAATCTAATGCTGAGAGGTTGATTGATACATATAAATCAGGCGTAATTAGCTGCCACTGCTTCAACTCTATTAATGCTCGTGACAATGTTTGTAGCATAATTTTTGTGATTAAACCTATGCTTTCAGCAACTAATGCAAATTCTTGAGGGTTGTTTACCGTGTTATCCGGCCAACGCAATAACACTTCGAATCCCTCTACTTTTTGCTCTTTTGCATTCACTATGGGCTGATAATGGTTGCAAAACTCATGCTCTTTATAAGCCTTATTTATTTGAGATTCTAAGTGTAGAGCTCGTTGTACATGTTGATTCATTTCTTGTTTATAAAACTGATAACTGCCCTCTGCACTCTTTTTAGCATGGTATAAAGCAACATCAGCTGCTTTAACCAGGTTTGTGCTTGTCGATGCATCATCCGGGTAAAGCGCCACACCGATGCTTAGGCTGACATTAACAGTTTGCTGAGTCAGAATAATCCCTTCGTTAACGCTGTTCATTATTTTAGCACACAGTAATACAACTTCTTCAATCTGCCCTACATCCTCGACTAACAACATAAACTCATCACCATTGAACCGAGCAATGCTGTCATTTATACGTAACCGTGACTTAATTCGTTTTGCGACCATTTTAATAATAGTATCTGCAGCTTCATGTCCAAGTGAGTCATTAAAGTATTTAAAACGCTTAATATTAATATTTAATAATGCAACTTTGCTGCTATGAGACTCTGCTTGCTCTAATGCATGTACAACACGGTCATTAAATAGGGTTCTATTAGGTAACCCAGTAAGGCCATCGTAATTAGCCAATAAAAACAACTCACTCTCAGCCATTTTTTGTGCATGAATATCCGTTAGAATAACCACGTAACTTTCGAGTCGGTTATCATTTCCTGCTACCGCGCTTATTTTTATCAATACATGACGTAATTCACCATTTGCTAATCGCACCGTGTCCTGTGCACTATAGTGTTCACCGACTTGTTGATTTCTCATAATACGCAGATAGTTCATACGCGCTGTACGGCTCATTCCGAGCTTTAGTGAGCGACTCGAATGAAAATCCGCGGCAAAATTAAAGGCCGTTTGCAAAGATTGATTTGTAGCTAAAATACGTAAGTTTTTATCGAGTATAAACACCCAGTCACGAGTTTGTTCAAAAGCCGCACCAAATAAACGCGCATGCTCTTCAAAAACGAGTTCTCGGGTCATATTGGTGTATGTGCCCGCGACTTTCTCTGGCGTTCCTCCTTGCCAAGCAACAACTTTGCCAAAGTCTTTATACCAGCGCCAATTCCCGGCTTTATGCCGTAAACGGTAGGTACAATTGAAGTAACCTTTCTCTGTTGATAAAAACTCAAGCCACTCTAGGCGGAATTTTTGCTTGTCCTGAGGGTGTATTTTTGCAAGGTAATCATCTAAATTAACCGTATCAATATCATAGTCCAACTCATTTTTTAATCGTGGCTGATAAATGATTGGACTTGATGACTGCCAATCCCATACCCCTGAATGACTTCCTTCTAACGCAAGCTTTAATCTAGCTTCACTTTCTTGGCTTTCTCTATGAGCTGCCAGCAATATTTGCTGTATTCGATTTCGACGCATCACCCACACAGTCACAATAGCTAAAAATAGCAATACGTAAAGCACCATAAATATTGGAGAGCGCCAAAGCGGGTATTTTACTTCTATATCTAGCGTTGCGGGGTGAGTAACGTCACCTGTTAACGGATCTTTTGCCCAAATTTTTAACTGGTATTCTCCTGGATTCAACTTAGGAAAGAGTACACGATTATTATTGCGGGTGTATGATTTTTGCCCACCTGATAGCTGATATTCATAAATAATCCGTTCTTGATAATTAAATGCCATAGCTGAAAAAGCAACTTCAAGTCCTATATCATCGTGCTCTAAAATCACTCTCTCAATTGGCTGTTTTAAATCAACCGCTAATTCACGAGACATAATATCGATACTGGTTACATTTACATGCTTGATGAGTCCATGCTTAGGGCTATTATCTTTAGGATAAAAATAAGTAAACCCTTTTAATGTGCCATAGACAATTTGGCCAGTTTTTAAACGGGTAAACGCGCCACTATTGAACTCAGTTGATACAACACCTTCGGAGGTAGTAAATTGCTGAAAATGCTTATTTTCAGGGTTTAAACGCCAAATTCCTTTATGGCTACTCATCCAAATCATACCAGATTCATCAAGTACCATGTCGTAAAGCAATGTCCCTAATTTATTTTTATCTAAATCAATAGTATGTAGAAGTTTATAGCTAGTTGCATCAAGACCTATCAGTCCAAAGTTAGATAATGAAATCCATAATACATTATTTTTATCAACAACATACGACATTACGTTAACCGCTACATTTTCATGTTGCTCTGGCAGAGTATAAATTTTAGTTAAAGCATAAGTATCAGGGTTAACATGATAAAGTACACCTGAATTATAAAATAATGGTGAATCGGGCATGGTCGATAAAGGGGGTAAAAAGCCGTACGCTAAAAATGGCTCGAATTGCTCAAATTCACCCACTAAAGGGGTAATCATTTGCGTATCGATGTTGTAAATGAACATGCCATATTCTGGATGGACATAAAACAGCTGTCCATTTGGCATCAACACCGAGCCATGTACCCAACCATCAATTAGATGTTGCTGACCTGGGTCTCGAACTTTGGCGGGTAATATCTCATAACTATGTGGGTCAAAGCTAAACACCCCGCGATTAGTATGTAACCAAAGCTTATTTTTATACGGTGTTATTTTATAAATACTAAATTCAGTGGTAAATAAATCTACTTGATAATCTTTTAAAAACACCTCACTTTCAAGTGTTGTTAAATCAACGGCAGTGAGGCCGTTATGTGTTGCCAACCAAACACGTTCTTCATACTCGGTTATCCCCCAAATAGATGGGTGCGACAAACCATCACCAGTTATTTTACTCGCATCCAGGTTTTCAAAGTGATAATTATCGAGTGGCAAATAAAATGCACCATCGCTTTTGGTCGCAACCCACATAGCTCCATTTTTATCTTTTACTATATCGATAATACTGGTATCTGAGAGTGCATATTCACTTTCTTGGATACGGGTATTTTTAACTAATTCCCCTTTAGTTGCATCGTACTTAAACAGCCCTTTATCCGTACCTATATCATAAACACCTTGTTCATTAATGATTTTCCAAATATTTAAATTCGGTAATAAAGTGGTATTTTTAAAGGGGGTATCAGGTCGTTCGAACATACTTGGTAAATTACTTATATCAACTTCATACAAACCACGTACCGCACCAACAAGCAGTTTATTATTCTCACCGAGGGCAAATGACTTAATATAGTTTTGATATATATGTTCAGGTTCAGTGCTAAGGTGTTCAAGCGGTCTATATTGCCCAGTACTCACATGATAAACATAGGCACCACTACTTGTAGCAATAAAAATATACCCTTGATGATAAAACAAATCTCTAATGACGGTGCTTCGAGTACGCTCTGGCAACTCAAAAATGGTTTCGATGACACCACTTTCGATATCTAACCGAGCAAAATCCCAGCCTCGCCCTATCCAAAGTGATTTATCATCCGAGGCCACCATGCTGAACACTGATTGACTCAGAATCTGTTCTTCACTGATTGGTTTTGATAAAAATTGCTGGTAGCTATCAGTAACAGGATCATAACGAAATAAACCCGCTAATAACGAGGCTATCCATATATTGCCTTCGGGGTCTTGGTAAATGCGATCTATTATGACTTCATTAAGCTCACCATTAGGCCCGGAAATGTGTAGTACTTGATAGCCGTCATACCGATTTAAGCCACCTTCTGTAGCCAACCAAAGGTAACCATTATTATCAATTAACATCTTACTGACGTAACTTTGCGATAAACCTTCACTTGGTGATAAGCGCTTTACTTTGGCATTTATCTGAGCAGTTATTACAGTGCAGCTGGCTAACACCGCAAAAATAAAAATTCTTAACCAGTTACCCATGTAATATCCCAATTATTATTTTGTGTATTCAGGCAGACACTGTAAAGCAACGATATTCCGCCGCTCATAGACTCTAAAAAGTGTCGATATAGGTAGCGGTAATGTTAACACATAGTTAAACCCAATTGAGCGATAAAAATCAATTAAACTTTGGTATGCAAAAGTAAAAACAGCCTCTTGCTGTTGTAATAGGAGCGATAGGAGTAACTTTTTAGCAATTCCTTGCTTTCGCCAGCGAGGGGCAACCAATAATGTAGATAAAAATAAATAGCCATCACGGCGTTGAATGCGGCACGCAGCAATTATTTCTAACTCAGCATAAACCACCCATATAATATCTTGTTTAGTTGCACGCCCTCTCGCCCCATACTTATTGTAAAACTTATTTACTAAAGGCGTTTTAATAGGCTCTAAACACACTATTCGAATCACAAATTAGCTCTGCATTAATGCAAGATACTGTTCAAATTGTTGTTTCAAAAATGCTTGCTCTGCAACAGGGCGACTATTTATAGTGCTGTACACGTTCTCACGCGTATTTTTACCACGCTTGATTTGGTATGCCCAAAATGAGGCTTCATAATCGAGTTGAATTTGATATTTTTGCTCACGAGGCAGTGAGCATAAGTTGTATGACATAACTTCCAACTATTTCCAGAACAATACATTAGTCTTAAGTATATCAAACATTTTGTTTTTGTAAGTAAAGTAGTCCCGACTACCCTTGCACTATGTATGATTTATAAGTAAATTAGAGGTAATCCCAGTCCCATATTGGAAACAAACTATTGAATAAACTGCTTCTTATTCTTTTTCTAACAAGCTTACTCCTACCTGTAACGAGCAAGGCAAGCAATCAACATCTACTGTTTAACCGTCCTGCTGATACTCCGCAAGCAAAATATGTTATCGATTTAATGTCAAAGGCTTACAATCAACTTGGCTACAAGATGCATATCATCGATTTTAATCATCAAAGTGCATTAACTGCTGCAAATGATGGTACTTTGGATGGCCAATTAGGTCGTATTAGCTCAATAGCAAAACAATATAAGAATCTGAAAATAGTTAATTTCCCATTATTTGAGTTTAACTTAGTTTTATTAAAAAACTGCCTCCAATGCAGTTTTGAACAGCTAGATAGCATCGCAATACAAGCAGGTTACCCTGCGGCACAAGAATATTTAGATAACAACCCTTTTATTGGCAACGTTGTCCGGGTAAAGAGCGTTACAGCACAGCTAAATTTGCTAACGCAAAAAAAGGTAAGTGGTTTAGTGTTGCTAGATTTTATACTGCACACTAAGCACCCTAATTTTGACACATCAGCATTTCAAACAGAAGTTTTAGTGCCCATCCAAAGCTTTCATTTTTTACATAAACGCCACAGTGCCTTAATACCTAAACTAGAAGCTGAGCTCATACGGTTACACAAAAATGGTACTGTGCAGCTTTTGAGAGCAAAATACAGTTTAGATTAAAAATCAAACCCACCTTGCTCCGGGTGCTGAGGTTTATCAGCTACACTGTGCTGTTTTTGTAAATAACGTTTATAACGCTGTTGGCAAAGACTTATGACCTTCTTTTTTTCTGCGTTTGAAAATGAGTTCCATGCAAAGCGCTCTTCACGGCTGCGATAGCAACCTTTGCAATATCCCCGATTATTTACTTCGCATATACTTTTGCAGGGGCTAGGAATTTCAAATATTTCAATTTGTTGCATTAATGCTACGCTGTTTACTCAACACTTCTTTGAGTATAGCCCGTTTTTTCGACAAAAAAAAAGCCGCAATCAATGCGACTTTCTTTAAAACACTTTTATCTCAACTTTCATCACTATTTATTTCAGCTTTACGATGAAATGGTTTTGCATACATAGCAGTGACTAAAGGCTTAAGCTCCGGTGGAACATTAGCCATGCGCTGTTCAAATGCTTTAGCGTCTTTTTTATCAATCACCGCTTGCTTACAGCCACCAGCAATATAATTTCCTGGATGCAAAAAGAATGAGTCAACAATTTGCTGATCTATTGTCTTTGCTAATTGCTCCGGTGAATCACATCCAGATTCAACTGGTTGGCCAAAAGCTAAATGCACATGCCCTTTAGCGGCACTAAAACCTTCAACAATACTGGCAATATCTTCACCTGCTGACTTCACATACTTACCATGCTGCTGCTTATGATACAGCTCTTTCGCTTTTGCTAAAGCACAAGGCTCATATTGATAAGAAATCGACACAGGTACAATTTTTAATTCCCTAACATAGTCAGCAAACTCTTTCTTTTGCTTACGGCCTTGCAGCTGTAACATTTTTAATAAAGCCGGATCTGTTTGATCGAAACCATCTTTAGCACGCCCTTCTTTTTGCGCAATCCAGATTGAGTTCCCTTCAATTAATGAGTCATAAATGTAAGCAGATAACTGTGAAAGTGCTTTGAACATTTCTTTTGGAGCTTTGGCTGATCGCTTAACAATAAAGCTTTTATTCAAACGCATTAGCTCTGTAATGTATGGAATTTGCAATAAGTTATCACCAATAGCAATACGTACCGTTTTCATTTTATGGCTAAAGAGACCCCAATTCACTAATGCAGGATCAAGCACAATATCTCGGTGATTAGAAATAAATAAATAAGCTTGATTAGGATCTAGTTGATCAAGCCCTGAAAACGTAACTTCTGATGTAGTACGCTTAACTAACAAGCTAAGGTATTTAGCAACTTCTTGCTGAACTTGTTCAACTGAGCTGATATTCCCCCACTTTTTTTGTAATTGATGCCTTACTAAAAAGCGCGAAAAAAATGGAATGGCGGATATAAATCGCGGTAAGTTATATTTAGCTAACACATCTATAAATGCATTGTCATTAATCAAGCGTGCAACCGAAGCGGCTACTTCATCGTCATTATAAGGTCTTATATCGGCGTACTTATCCACTAATTCACTCATTACTGTATCTATAAAGTTAAAAAAACGGCACGTAAAGTACGTACCGTTTATATTCTATCGCCGATTATAACTCAGGCAAGCAAAAATGCGAACTAAGTAGATGAAGTGAAAGCGTTACTTAATGCACACACCATTAAAAAAACACAATCATAACATTACATTACGCAATGCTCTTACCAGTTACTACAGTTCTGCCCCGCACTGCGATAATAACCAAGCGTAGCATTAATGCCATTAAAATTAGCCCACAAATCATACTAAACCAATATGGCAGTATCTCATGCTCTTCACCCATTAAAGGACTAACAACAAAACCAAACTCAGCGACTAGAAAATCAGTTAAAAACCCGAACGCTATTGCCACACCAATCACTGAGGTTAAATAGGCAAATACCGCCCGTTTACCAAGCTCTTTGGCTACAACCCCTAACGTTGCAACATTCGTAGCAGGCCCAGCGAGCATAAACACTAGTACAGCACCTGGAGCCACGCCACTGAGCAGCAGACCTGCCGCTATTGGGGTTGATGCTGTGGCACAAATATACATAGGGATGCTAATTAAGATGACCACTGTCATTGCTAAAATGCCACTGCCCCATTGCGTTAAGAACGACTCTGGTACATAAGTTTGTACTAAGGCGGCAAAGAATAAACCAATCATCAGCCACACCATGGTATCTGAGAGTAATTTATTACAGCTAAACGTAATCGCTTGCTCTACTTTTTGCCATTGGGTAGGCTTTTCACGGTGTTCACTTGCGCAGCAGCTAGTCGATTTAGTGGTTTCAGGTTTAACATCAGAACAGCACGCGGTCTTATTCGGTTGTTGTTTTTCACTTGAACAACAACTTTTTTCACTTGCTACGGTTGGATTTTCACTAACGCAGCATGATGTTGCAGCAATTTCTACCTCATCAGCAGGGCAACAACTCGTCGCTTGCTGTGAATTTTCATGCTCATGTTTAGTGTCACTTTTCAGGGCATCACGGCCAACTAAAACCCCAGCTACAATGGCACTAGAAATTGCAGCAATAGGCCGGATGATAGCCATAAATGGACCTAGAAGTACGTATGACACAGATACAGAATCAACACCCGTTTCAGGTGTTGATACTAAAAATGCAGTGGTTGCACTTTTTGAAGCACCAGCTCGGCGTAAACCTATGGCAGCAGGTATTACTCCACACGAGCACAAAGGCATGGGAGCGCCTATTAAGGCTGCTTTTACTGTGGTCCAAAATCCTTCTTTACCTAAATGCTTATTTAAAAAGTTAGCGGGCAAATACACATTTAATAACCCAGCGATTAATAAACCAAGCATCAACCAAGGAGCAGAAAGTAAAAATAGCTGCCAAAAATTATTGAGTAAGTCCATCTATATCCTCCAGGGTCGTTAAAATAGAACAGTTATCAGCGAGCTCTTCACCACCACAACATTTTTCAGCTAATACTGACAATGATTGATGAAAGCGAGTAAGTTCAGCGACTCTCTGAGCCACCAAATCACGTTTTTGTATAGTTAAGCTTTTAACTTCGTGACATGAATGCTGATGCTTATAAAGTTTAATAGCCAGTAGCTCTTTAATTTCGGTCAAGCTAAAACCGACATCTTTAGCACGTAAGATAAACCGCATTTGTTTTAAATCTGACAGACTATAATCTCTATACCCTGCCTCTGTTCGTCTCGAAGGCATTAACAAACCATGCTTTTCATAGTAACGTAAGGTATCTGTAGATACACTAAGTTGAGCTGCAACTTCACCTATTTTCATTATGCTCTCCAATGAGTGTTTGTTAACTGATGCCCAGTATAAACCTTAGAGTACACACTAAGGTCAAGCATTTAAATTTAATTAAGGAAATACATGAACATTACCCTGCTCGATTCAGCCACTTTGGCAAACACTTCATTAGCGCCTTTTGAACAACTTGGTAACTTTAAACACTACACTTTGACTAATGCAGACCAAGTACTTTCCCATAGCAAAGATGCTCAAGTATTAATTACCAATAAAGTCATACTTAATCGCAATACACTATCACAACTACCTCAATTAAAGCTTATCTGTGTAGCGGCTACTGGCACCAATAATATTGACCTTAATGCCGCAAAAGAACTCGGAATCGCTGTGACCAATGTGGCTGACTATTCCACGGCTTCAGTTGTTCAACATACTTTTACATTAATAACAAACTTACTTGGCAACACTCATCGTTATATTAACGACACTCAACAAGGCATGTGGCAAAAAAGTGCTATGTTTTGCAGGCTTGATTACACCATTAACGAAATTGCTGATAAAAAATTTGTCATCATTGGCTATGGCTCTCTAGGTAAAGCGGTTGCAAATGTAGCAAAAGCATTTGGCGCTAATGTGATCCTATGTGAACGCAAAGGCCAAGTTCCACGAAAAGGTAGAACTGAATTTACTGATGCAATCAGACAAGCTGACATCATCAGTATTCATTGCCCACTTACCGATGAAAGCCGCGATCTAATTAGTGCCCCAGAGCTTTTGATGATGAAACCAAATGCAGTGTTAATAAACACAGCCCGTGGCGGGATTGTTAACGAAGCCCAATTAGCTCACGCGTTGAGCAAAAATCAGATTGCTGGAGCTGGGTTTGATGTTTTAACAAAAGAACCGGCAGCTGAAGATAACCCGCTTGTGAATTATACCGGTGCTAACTTAATTTTAACTCCCCATATAGCCTGGGCGAGTGAAGAGTCGATTAAGCGCTTAGTCAGTCAAGTGAGTTTAAATATCACTGCGTTTGCTCAAGGTGAGAGTCGAAACAGGTTGGTTTAATTTGCAACTTTTTGGTTATTAACACTAAAACCAGAGTGAAATTAATAACCCAAAAAACCTAAAAAAATATAACCCATTGATTATAAAAACTTAAAAAGCTGGCCAACTATTTGCTATTACTAAGCTAATAATTTCACAATTCATTAGAACTTAGGAATAATAAAATGAAAAATTTGATGTTGATTGCAGCACTTAGCGCGCCCCTCCTTACTGGTTGTGTCATAGCTGTATCAGATGGTGAAGCACAAACCCATTGGGCTGGTGACTCATCAACGAGTTGGCAAAAACAACACAAAAACAATCGCGAAACGATTGCTAATTTAGCGTTAGATACCCATTATCAAGTTGTGTTAAATCGCTTGCAGACGCCTAACTTTACTGAGTTACTAAAAAAAGATGGTAATGTATACCAAGTCATATTTTACGCGACTCACAGTATTCACTCTGATGGAAAAATGACTAAAGATGAATGTACACCCTTAGTATTTGAAAATGATAAGCTAATTGGTATCGGTGATACCATCTATCTATCACTCAGAGGTCAGTAAAGCCCATTATCTTGACGCAGACACTGTACGGGCGACGATTTGATCTCGCCCTGAATCTTTCGCTTGATATAGCCCCAAATCAGCCTCTTCAAGTAACACTTGCTCAGCGTAAACTTGCCCTGTCTCAGTCGTTGCAATACCTAAGCTTATCGTTACATGCTCCGCATTCAGCGATGCTTTATGAGGAATATTTAGCGAATTTACCGCATCACGTAACTTATTGGCAAACGCCAATGCTTCTTGCTTGCCCATACCCGGTAATACCGCAGCAAATTCTTCTCCGCCATAACGGGCTACAAAATCACACCCACGCTGACATTCCCCTACTAATGCATGAGCAACGCGCTTTAAACAGTCATCTCCCGCTCTATGCCCGTAGCAATCGTTGTAGCGCTTGAAGTGGTCAATATCCATAAGAATAACCGACAATGGTGTTGAGCTTCGACGGCTTCGACGCCACTCTCTTGATAAATTTTCGTCAAGATAACGTCTATTTGGGATCTCAGTTAAGCCATCTATCGAAGCAAGCATCTCAAGTAAGTCATTTTTCTGCTTAATTAATAATTGATTACGAACCCTTGCTCGTACAATTACCGTACTAAAAGGTTTCGCTATGTAGTCCATTGCACCTAATTCAAAGCCTTTGGCTTCATCATCATGGCTAGTGTTTGCAGAAATAAAAATAACCGGAATGGTTTGTGTAACAGGGTTTTCTTTGAGCTGTACTAAAACTTCATAACCATTAATGCCTGGCATAACTATATCAAGGATAATTAGATCAACTGTTGTCGTTTTTAAAAATGTTAGCGCTTTTTCACCGCTCTCAACGAGGAAAACTTCATGTTCATCGGCTAACGTTTTTTCAAGTACTAATCGGTTTAATGGATCATCATCTACGATCAGTACTTTCGCTTTCTTCAACATCTGCTGTTCCTTGTATTTGAATAAAAGCAATAACTTGCTCTAATTCAATTATAAGTTGGTTAAAAAGTTGCGGTGCTATATTTTTCGAGCTGCGTATTGCAACCTCAAGCTGTTGTGCAATTAAGGATAGTCTAATAAAACCTAAGTTTCCTGATACGCCTTTTATGCTATGCACTAAACGTTCCACAGTTTCAGGCTGCTGTTCGACTTTTAACTTATCAAGCTGTGTTTTACATAATTCAGCTAATTTATCAACCATTACTAATAGCAAATCATTATCACCTGCAAACTGAGATAATGCAAAGGTTCGATCAAAGAAAGCTGAGGGAAGTATCTCAACCTCACTAATTGCTTGTAATAAAGTGTGTGCAACGATTGGTTTTGTCAGATGTTTATTCATCCCTGCAGCAAACGAGCGTTCTTCATCTTCTTTTTCACAATGAGCAGTAAGCGCAAAAATAGGTAATTGTTGTGAGCTATATTTCTTTCTCAATATCTTAGCGGCTTGTAGGCCATCGACTTCAGGCATTTGTATATCCATTAAAATTAAATCAGGCATAATTTTTTCAATTAAATTAATGCCCTTCAATGCACTGTTCGCTACTAACGCATTAATACCGGCTTGAGCCAGCACGTTGCACATAATATCCAGATTAAGCTGATTATCATCTATTACCAGTACCAATAAGCCACTTAAATCAGTCTTTGCTTGCGTAATAACTTGATTTTGTTGTTGTGTATTACTGGCTTCAACTAATAAACGCTGCGCTAATGCGGACCTGCTAACGTAGCTAATATTCAAATTATTAATGTGCTTATTCAAAGCAGCACTGTTAGTTTTGATAACAAATATTTTTGTTTGGCGCTTATTTAAAATGTCTTTTGTAGTTTTCTCTGACAGTAATAGATCCAAATCACTGTCATTTACAATAAAGTTATTATGGGGTGCTTCATTGAACCATGGGATTATTTGCGCAAGGGTTCTGAATCTAGGCTTTGTCATAACCACACGCATAGTTGGCTCAAGTTGCTTTTGATCAGCTTCTGATGCAATAACAATAGTGTTTCGCCAATCAAAATTATGTTCTTTTTTATCGCTTACTTCGCTAAATGAGATAGTAAAGTAAAACTCGCTCCCCTTATTTTTTCTACTTATCAGCTCTATCTCGGATCCCATTAAATCAAGCTCATACTTGACGATTGCTAGGCCAAGCCCGACCCCCTGATGCTTACGTGTTAACGATTCATCACCTTGAGTAAAGGCATCAAACAAACGTTTTTGATCATTTTTTTCAATACCTATTCCGGTATCAATAATACAAAAAGTAATAGCCTCAGAATCGTTTTCTGCATGTTGCGATTTTTCAATTTTTAGGGTGACACCACCGCACTCTGTAAACTTCACTGCGTTTGTCAGTAAATTACCAATCACTTGCTGTAAGCGTATGAAATCTCCAGCTAGGTAGACTGGAATAGTGGGATCGACTTCAATATTAAACCACAAGCCTTTATGTGGGCATAAACTCAATAACAGACTCTCACAGCTATCAACCAGATCCACTAAACTAAAATCGACTAACTCAAGCTGAACTTGATTACTTTCTATACGAGCAAAATCCAGCATTCGATTAAGCATTGTCAATAAATTTTGGGCAGATTGCTTTGCTTGAGATGCATGAAGCCCCTGCTGTGGCGATAGACCTTGTTGGGCGATCATATCAATCAAGCCCGTTACTGCATTAAGTGGTGTGCGTATTTCGTGGCTTAAATTAGCAATAAAGCGGCTTTTCGCTTGTGTTGCTCGTTCAGCATTCTGTTTAGCTTGCGTTAAGGCACTCACATCTTGAATATGAAAAACGTAATAATAAGGAGCTCGTTGTTCATCCCACACTAAGGACACACTCAATTGCCACCAGCAATTTGATTGCTGCTGAGCAAGCGTAAGGTGATACACCTTCTTTTTTTCTGTCAATAGTAATCCAAGTAGAGACTCTATCTCTTGCCATTGTGCTGGCGAAAAAAAAGAACTAAATAATTGTGAGTGTTGATGTTTATCTATTTTAAATAAATGCCTTGCAGCTTTATTTAATTGTAAAATAGTATGTTCTAAAGACAACAATACAACAGCATTGGCAGCATACTCGATGGCGCTACGAAACTTTGACTCTGACGCTTTTAATGCCGTTAAAGCCTCCTGCTGTACGGTAATATCGCGGCCTACTCCCATGGTACCAAGTAAGTGGTTTTGTTCATTATAAAAAGGGGCTATTGACAGGCGAAATAGTTTTTCACCACTTTCTATACGCAACTCCGCTTTTGAGCGGCTTTTTAAAACTTGGCGTTCCAGCTCTATAAGATGACTACTATCATCACTAATATCACACAACTGCAATCCAACTAACTGCCCTTGCTCAACACCAATATATTGCTCGTAAGCACGATTACAGCCTAAAAAAGAGCCATCAATATTTTTAAAATAAATCAAATCAGGAACACTGTTTAGCATAGTATTTAACAGGGCTAAATGTCGCTCTTTTGCTTCGTAACTTCGAGCTAATTCTTTGGTTTTAATTTTAATTTGGTTATCAAGTGCTAAGTTAGACTGTTGCAATGAATTAACTAGTTGCTTATTCTTATTAAGGACTGCTTTTATTCGGCCAAACCAAGGCTGCCAATTAACAGGAACTTGATAATCTAAAGAGTCAGAATAATACTCTTCGCTCTGTTCAAGATACGCCATTAAGTGAGTGATAGGTTTGACAAAAATGCGGCGACTTAGCCAAAAAATGCCGCTAAACATCATAATTAAAAATACGCTCAAAAATATAAATTCAATAAAAGCTTCATAGCGAATAGGAGATACTAACTGCTGCTGAGACTCATAAAAACCGGCATACACAGGTTGACGCTGCGGCGGCTGAAATAGTACCAAGCTATTATCGTTAAACCGCTTCTCTAGCGTTTTATCAATATTTAATATAGGCCAATATTGATTCAACTGACTGTAGGTTTTAACAGCCTTAGTCGAGCTTGCTATAACTTGCTGGGACTCAGTTATAAAAATATATTCGCCGCTGTCTGATGATATTTTTGCAAGCCAGGCTGACACTAACTGTAAGTCATAAATTAAAATCACATAATCTCGGCTTGTTGCTGAGCGACGTTGTCCTACAGCAAAGTAGTCTTTCCCTTCTAGAGCAACCACAGCACTTGAAGAGAGCATATCACCACGAAAATTGGGCTTAAATTGGTTATCTAGTATTTGCGTAATGAACAAACTGGTGTTTTCATTGCGGCGTTTAACGTAAGCAAAACCTTGTTCATTTACGTAAGCGACTGCTGATAGCGATTTAATTAACGAAAGCGCAGTATTAAAAGCAGGTCCTAATGCAATGACTTGCTGCCATTGAGCAATAGCTTGTGGAGTGGAAGAAAATCGCCCTTGGCCAACTATCTCTCCCCCTTGTTGAGGAATTTTACGATAGTAATAGTCATTAAACTGATTAACATCCTTCAACCATTGTTGGTCAAAGTGATAATACAAAGGTTGTTCGTACTGTGCTAACAGCGTTTTTACTAAGCTTTCAGCAGCCTCCATTCGAAAGCTCAGTTGTGCGGCTAGATTATCAAAATCAGCATGATGCTTGGTAATTGTGCGCTCTAGTTTAATATTATACAGGTGCAAGCAAAGCACAAAAGCGACCAATAAGGGAACTATCAGCGCAACAGCTAAAGAGCGGTAATAATGCTTTAAAGGTAAAAAGTCCAACCTATGTTCCGTTGTATGGCCCAATAATATTTTCTTAGACTATCGAGCCACGGAAATTGACGCAAGCTATAAATTTTCTTCTGCAAAAGAAGCTAATCGGCTGCGCACGACCCCATTTAAGTTAACTGTGGCGCTGCCTTCAAAGTCTTTGAAACGCTCCACAATATAGGTTAAACCCGACGTTACAGGGGTTAAGTAGTTACTGTCTATTTGCGCAAGGTTACCTGAGCAAATAAGTTTGGTACCTTCACCGCAGCGGGTAATGATGGTTTTAAGCTGTGATGCTGTTAAGTTTTGGCTTTCATCGAGAATAACCACAGCATTTTGAATGCTCCGTCCCCGCATAAAGTTGACTGACTTAAACTGCACATTTGCCTTTTCCATAATATAGTTACGGCTTGATACTGGGTTTTCATCCCCTTTATGTAACACCTCTAGAGTATCTGTTATTGCAGCAAGCCACGGCGCCATTTTCTCTTCTTCTGTGCCTGGTAAAAAGCCTATAGATTCGGCTATTTCAGGGGTATTACGAGTCACGATGACTTTATCGTAAATACCTTTTTCAATGATCATTTCAAGAGCGCTGGCAAGCGCGAGTAAGGTTTTACCACACCCAGCAGGACCGGTTAAAATGACCAACTCAATGCTTGGGTCGAGTAACGCGTCAAGCGCCATGCCTTGGTAAATATTTTTAGGCTTAACCCCCCACGCTGATTGATGCATTAAACGCTCAACCCCCATGTCTTTGAGCATGATGTTATCATCGTCATAGGATTTAACACGTGCAGCAAAATGACCGCTGCCATCCAATAAGTATTCATTACAAAACACGTCAGGTATTAAACTTTTTGCCACTTTATGAAAAGTATCTCGGCCTTGCTGCTGTGTTTCACATTCACCTACATGTTGCCAAAAATCCCCTTCGATCTTTTTATAACCGCTACTGAGCAAGGCAATATCATCAATTAGCTGATCAGTTCGGTAATCTTCAACAAACTTAAGCCCCGCGCCTTTAGCCTTTAACCGCATATTTATGTCTTTGGTCACGAGTACAACTTTGGCATCACTGTGCTGTTTTTGTAGATGAACGGCACAATTAATTATGCGATGATCGTTTTCATTACCTGGCAAGCCTGAGATAGAATCCGCAAATAAATGATCGTTTACAATAATTAAAGTACCCGTGGAAGATGCCTTAGCTTTTTTATTACTCGGTAATGCCACCCCTTGTAACATTTGCTCTGGTGTTGCGTCTTTTAGTACCTCATCTAAACCTCGTATTGCTACACGCGCATCACGGCTAACGTCGTGCTTGCGGTCTTTAATGTGATCTAATTCCTCTAATACTGTCATGGGGATAACAACATCATGTTCTTGAAAAGATAAATAAGCGAGGGGCTCGTGGAGTAATACATTGGTATCTAGCACATACATTTTACTATCAAGGTTCGAAGCTTTTTCCATAGCACTTTCCTTACGTTTTATGATTTTTATGCTATACCAAACTAATCAAATAAAACGGGATGATCTCTCGCCCTGTAAAATTTGATTGCTAAGGTATATTCTAAGTTTAGCTTAGATGTCATAAAAGTCTGTTTTATGACAAACCTTTTTTTGTTTTGAATTAGTCTTCACAGCAATCGCTGAAATAAGAATAATTCACAGTTATAAAATTAATTAAAAGTGAGCTAGTTAGCGCCTTGCAGTGGTGTTAGGTAACAGGTAACATAGCCGCCTTTTTCTTCATAGACGAGACATACATGAATTTTTCCTTAGGTCAGCGTTGGATCAGTGATACAGAGTCAGATTTAGGATTAGGCACAGTCGTTGCCCTTGAAGGCCGTCAGGTCAGCATATTATTTCCCGCCAGTGGCGAAAACCGCGTTTATTCGATGACAGAAGCGCCGGTGACTCGCGTGGCATTTAATCCTGGCGATGTGATCAAAAGCGTTGAAGAATGGGAACTTGAAGTCGAATCTATTGAAGTTCAAGGTGAACTACTGTGTTATCACGGCACTCGTGTTGATAACGGTGAACAAGCACAATTAAAAGAAACCTTTCTTGATCACTTTATCAAGTTTAATAAGCCACAAGACCGCCTTTTTGCTGGTCAAGTAGACCGTTTTGATCGTTACACATTACGTTATCAAACGTGGCAACATCAATTTGAACGCCAGCAATCTCCTATTAAAGGCTTAATTGGTCAACGTGCAAGCCTTATTCCTCATCAGTTATACATTGCCCAAGAAGTGGGTAAACGTTTTGCCCCTCGCGTATTACTTTCTGATGAAGTAGGCCTAGGTAAAACCATTGAAGCAGGCATGATATTACACCAGCAAATTATCAGTGGCCGTGCTAGTCGTGTTCTTATTGTGGTGCCTGAAAACCTGCAGCATCAATGGCTAGTTGAAATGCTACGCCGTTTTAATTTACATTTTTCTATTTTCGATGAAGAACGTTGTGATGAAGCCTTTGCCGACTCGCCAAATGTATTTGAAACAGAGCAGTTAGTACTTACTAGCCTTGAGTTTATCACCAAGAAAAAACGCTGGTTTGAACAAGCAACACTTGCCGATTGGGATCTATTAATTGTTGATGAAGCTCATCATTTAAGTCTTAATAATGGTAAGCCAAGTACAGAATATCAACGCATGGCCGAATTAAGCCAAGATATTCCTGGGCTTATTTTATTAACCGCAACACCAGATCAACTGGGTCATCGTAGCCACTTCGCTCGCTTACAATTACTCGACCCTGATCGTTTTTATGATTACGATGCATTTGTTGAAGAAGAAAGTAATTATAAAAATGTTGCAGAGGCTGCTAACCAGTTATTGCAAAATCAAGCACTTGACGACGATGCCAAAGCAACCCTTATTGAATTGCTAAAAGAAACCGATATCACCACGGTGTTAGAACAAGCACAAAATGGTGATGACGCAGCTCGCAAAGAAATTCTATCTATGCTGCTTGACCGTCATGGTACAGGGCGTATTTTATTTAGAAATAGCCGCAGCGGTATTGATGGTTACCCTAGCCGTAAACTACACGCCTATTCAATGACAATGCCTAAGCAGTATAAAACGGCTATCTCAGTACTGGGTAATATGAGCGGGATTCAAAGTGCTGAATTAAGCGCACAACGTGCTTTATTCCCTGAAAAAATATTCCAAGAGTTCGAAGGCGAAAGTGCCAGCTGGGGCGCGTTTGATCCGCGTGTAGATTGGCTAATTGACACACTTAAAACTCTCAAGCACGAAAAAGTATTACTGATTTGTGCAAAAGCAGAAACTGCAATTAGTCTTGAACAAATCCTGCGTGAACGTGAAGCAATTAAAGCTTCAGTATTCCACGAAGGTATGTCGATTATAGAACGAGACCGCGCAGCCGCGTTCTTTGCTGATGAGTACGATAATGCGCAAATTCTACTTTGTTCTGAAATTGGCTCAGAAGGGCGTAACTTCCAGTTTGCTCATCACTTAGTGTTATTTGATTTACCACTTAACCCTGATTTATTAGAGCAACGTATCGGTCGCTTAGACCGAATTGGCCAAACGCAAGATGTGAACATTCATGTGCCATACTTTGAAAACACAGCACAAGAAGTACTGCTGCGTTGGTACAATGAAGGCCTAGACGCATTTGAAACAACCTCGACCACTGGGCAATTGCTATATAAAGAGTTCAGTGAAGACTTGCTTGAGTTTATTGCCGCGCATAACTGCGATGAAGACGAGTTGGACCCACTGCTTGAGCAAGTTGCTAGCCAGAATACGAAGTTGCGTAAGCAAATGGAAAGCGGCCGTGACCGTTTACTCGAGCTGCATTCATCAGGTCAAGGTGCTGCTGATTCATTAGTCACTGATATTGAAAAACTCGATAATCAGTTTGAATTACCAAGTTACATGATCAACGTATTCGATACATTCGGCGTAAGCCAAGAAGATAAAGGCGAAAATACCATAATTTTAAAGCCAACGGAGCACATGCTAAACCCATCGTTCCCAAGCTTAAAAGATGATGGCATCACCGTTACTTTTGACCGTGACACCGCACTTTCACAAGAAGACGTACACTTTATCAGTTGGGATCACCCAATGGTCCAAGGCACGCTCGATATGATTTGCGATGATGATTTTGGTACTGCCTCTGTTGCGCTGTTGAAAAACAAAAAACTGCCTGCTGGTACTTTCTTTGTTGAGCTTATTTTTGTTGGTGGAGCTATGGCGCCTAAATCTTTACAGATTGGTCGTTTCTTACCTCCTACTCCGATCCGCATCTTGCTTGATAAAGCGAGTAACAACCTAGGTGATAATGTCGGTTTTGATGGCTTTAATCAGCAACTTTCAGCAGTGGGTCGTCAAACGGCAAGTAAACTTGCAGGTGCACTGCAAAGCGCGATTCACCCAATGATTAAATCAGCTCAAGAGATGGCACAGGCTAAATTAGAAGTTATTCGCACCGAAGCCCTTGAGCAAATGCAACAGTCGTTAGCACAAGAACAAGCCCGCTTAGCTGCCCTGAAGCAAATTAACCCTAATATTCGTGAAGAAGAACTGACTTTTTACGATAAGCAGCGCAGTGAATTAACCACGCATATTGAAAAAGCCCAGTTAAAACTCGATGCGATTCGCTTAATTGTGGTATCACACTAGGGGTGTAGCCGTTAGTTAGATATTATTAAACCATTTCAAAAAGCGCGGTATAAACACCGCGCTTTTATATTTAATTCTTCAGTTTGGCTCACATCGCAAGCTTGTTATGCTTAATTAACTTACCTGTTCTATAGTCCATTACGTGATGTTTTACTTTACTACACCTAATCAAAATAACTGGCTTATCATTCAACGTAGTTTCATATAGCATAGCCTCTGCTCCACATAGCTTTCCTGAGAACTTAGACTGTTTACATAGACATTTTATATATTTAGATTCTGCGTATTCGGAATATGGTTTGTTAGCAAGTCTTCTCGAAATTTTTTTATACGTTGGCTTAAAAGCATCTTTATAAATGGTAACCCCTGCAGCAGCAACACCAATAACAATTGTCGTCGTAATAGGATCAATACTAAATCTTGGACTAATTTGTTGACCTCTTTTTGACCGACAAACTATTCCTTTTTTTGATGCTATTTTTCGCTCATGGCTTAACTTCATCTATGTCCCCTAAATAAAAGAATTACAACCATTCATCAGTATCTTGGCCACCTAATATAGCCATTATTTCAACATCAGTTTCTGTAATCCTGTAATAAATACTGTCTGAGCCGCAAACAGCGCGCCGATAGCCTGTACGTATATGGTCAACTGATTGGTAGGAATAAGGATTTGCAGCTAGTTTTTCAAACATAGCGAAGAAACTGTAAAAGTAAGTATCCGCTTGTTGCTGTGAAAACTCTTGGCAACCATATTGATAAATGCGACGTAAGTCTTCTTTCGCATCATTTGAGAGCTTAAATGTTCGCATTACTTAGTATTTGATTTGAATTCTGCTAACATTTCGTCGGCCGATTGAGCGCTAAAGCCACTTTGTTCTGACTTAGCAAGCTTACTATTTATCGCCTCAGCCCTTCTTGCACGGCGTATTAAATCATTCACCAGTTCACTTTTATTTGCGTAGTCGCCGATATTTTCTACATGATTACGTAGCCATAAATCATTTTTTTCTGTAAGTGAAATACTTTGTCTTGCCATAATAAGCTCCTGCAACTTTAATCTGGTGTAATTTTACACCAGATCAAAAAGCATGCAATTAAACTTTTACCTTTTCCCTTGAGCCTAATGACTCACTCCACTAAAATAGCGCACTTAAAAATCACTGAGGTCTGCCGTGTTAATTAATTACAATCCCCCGCTCGCTCCGTATTTAACCATTTTGTATCAAGATGACGATTTATTGATTGTAAATAAACCCAGTGAATTATTAACCGTTCCCGGTAAAGATCCGAAACATGCAGATTGTTTAATATCACGTGTGAATCGTGTTTTTCCAACAGCTAAAATTGTTCACCGTTTAGATATGGCAACGTCGGGGATTATTTGTTTAGCTATGAATAAAGCCGCGCATCGCCACCTGAGTATGCAATTTCAAGAACGCCAAACTGCAAAACGCTACATTGCCCGCGTTTATGGTAAGTTAGAACAAGCAACGGGCTCTGTTGATTTACCGCTTATTTGTGACTGGCCTAATCGTCCAAAACAAATGGTTGATCACGAAAACGGCAAACCTTCCCTAACGCACTTTAAAGTGCTTGAATATGAAAAAAATGCCACTCGTGTAGAGCTAACACCTATTACTGGCCGCTCGCATCAATTAAGAGTTCATATGCTGTCATTAGGCCACCCTATTCTAGGCGATAGACTTTATGCTCACCCTGATGCACTAGCTGGCGCACCGCGCTTACAACTGCATGCACAAATGCTAAAGCTGTCACACCCTAGCAGCGAGCAATCAATGACCTTTGAAGCAGAGCCAGATTTTTAGGCTCTGCAAAATACATTAAACTTTTAGCCCGTATAGCCGATAGCTAATTATTAGTTTTTATCGGTGTTATTGTTTATGGTTTTAGCTGCTTTAATTAAGCAACGAACACGCTTAGCTTTATCTATCAGCGTATTGGGTGCTTTACTCATTAGCCAGCAAGCGCGTGCGGCTGAGCATATAGCACCGACTCCTTGGTCAACAATTACAAGTAGCGACATATCTCGTCTAACCCCCCATGGAGAAATAAAACCGCTGCAAGTCGGTGAAGATGAGTTTATTAGCCTATACCGCGAGTATATGAGCGCCGAGCAGCGTGGCGTAGTTCTAATTATTCCAGATTGGCAAAATTTACCAACAAATAACGCTGGGATTAACTTTTTACGCACTCATTTAACTGATTTTGGTTACACAACTATCGCTATGACAGTGCCTGATATCAACTGGCAAGCAAGTACAGAACAAAGAACAGCTGAAGATGGTAATAACACTGAAGAGGCTACGGATGAGCAAAAAGAGGTAGCCCCCGAATCAAATTCTGAAGCAGAAAAAGAAGCCGCAGAGACCCAAACTGATACGAGCGAAAACGAGGTTACACCGAAACACGTTGATGCACTTGCATATATCAATGACGATGTAATAGATGATTATAAAGAAAACTTAGTGGCTCGTTTTGAAGCCCTATACCAAAGCGCGCTTGATGAAGGTGGTAAAATAGTACTTATAGCTCAAGGAGCGAGTGCAGGCGTACTACTGGAGCATTATGCAAGCTTTCCAAATAACAACATTGATGCATTCATTAGTTTGAGTAGCTATTTACCCAACTATGAAAGAAATCAGCAACTAAACACTCTAGTCTCGACCATTAGTCCGCCGCTATTAGATGTTTTTTACAGTAATGATAATCCTGATTTGTTACTTAGTGTGGCAGATAGAAAACGTTGGGTTAAGCGCCACAGTAAATATGATTACCGCCAGCGCGAATTATTTGGTCTACGCTCAGAGCCTCAGCAACATGAGCGCTTAAGTAAGGAGATAGACGGCTTTTTACGCCGCCTTTTTTAAAAACTCGTAGGCTGATTGGATATCTTGGCTCTTTTTAACAGCCAACTCCATCATATGCTTTGGTAACCCTTGAGAAACGAGCTTATCAGGATGATGCTGAGCCATAAGCTTACGGTACGCTACTTTTATATCTCGTGCGCTGGCTTCATTATTGAGCCCTAACAATGCCAATGCTTGAGTGCGATTCATACCATTGTTATTTGGTGGAACATGATGTCCTGAACCTTCTCGATAGCTACTACTTTGTCCTTGTTGGCGCTGCTGTTGCTGCTGGTAACGTTGTTGTTGCTGGCGAAAGTTAAACTCTGCCTGATAACGTTTTAATACAAATGCAAAGTGGGTTTTAGAAATCCCTAACTGCTTACTCACTTCTTGCAATAGCTCTTTTTCTTGAGCTGCTAATACGCCGTCAGAAAAAGCCATTTGAATTTGAATTTCTAAAAATAACTGCAGTAAATCATGGCGACGTGCAAATCGCTCTTTAAAATCATACACCGTTTCTTTTAATGAGAAGTCAGCTTCTTTGCCCGCCTTGAATGCATCTTGTGCTTCTGTTCGGTTTTCACCCGACAAGCCCATTTCGTCCATAAATAAACTAGCTGCGCGAATATGTGTTTCACTCACTCGGCCATTTGATTTCGCAATATGCCCCATAACAGCAAAGCAGCTGGTAAAAAATAGCGCCTGGCGTTGATCAATATCATCATCACCATTAAATAAACTTGAAAAACCACCGGCTTTATCAAAATTTTGCTTGAGGCTTTTATCAAACATATGACCTAGATAAAGGCCGATAAATAAACCTATAATTCGGCCAAACATAAAGCCAAAACAGGCCCCTAAAATCTTACCCCACATGAGGTACTCCTTTTAGTGTTTCGGTTAACTGCTCATTTAACTGTGTTAAACGCTCAGGTGTGCCAATATCATTCCACATACCGATGTAAAGTTCAGTTGATATATCAGCCAAAGCTAAACCCTCGCGTAGTAGAGGTCCCAACGGTAATACACCATCTGGTATACCTTGGAAAAACGATGCTTTAAACCGGCTAATGCCAGAAAACGTATACTTTTGGCTTTGTGGCCCTAAGTGGCGCAATGTGAAGTCACCATTTGGGTTATGAGGTGGGTTTTCAACAAGCACGATATGACTTTCACCTTCATCTAAATGCAGCGTTTTTAATGCATTCACATCATAATCGGTAAATACATCACCATTAATAACAATAAAGTCATCACCTAAAAGTGGTAACGCACGAATTATCCCACCGGCAGTTTCAAGGCCTTGCTCGGGCTCTTGGCTATAATGAATATTAACGCCAAATGCTTGGCCATCTGCAAAGTACTCGGTTATCTTATTTGCGTGCCACGCAAGGTTAATAACTATTTCTGTAATACCTGCCGCTTTTAAGCGTTCAATATGATATTCAATTAATGGTTTACCCATTATTGTTAACATAGGTTTGGGCACAGATGCAGTAAGCGGCATCATCCGCTGACCACGTCCTGCGGCTAAAATCATCGCCTTCATACTAACTACCCATTTGCTCTTTTACTGCAATAAGTGTGGCCGGAATAATCTCTTGTTCTATCCAACAACCCAGTTCAGCCAGCGTAGTATGTTCTTTTGAAACATCCACTATATAACGTAGTGTTGGTAATACATTGTTCATATAACCAAGTTTGCCATCACGTAAATTGAGTCGACAGAAAATTCCCGCCGCTTTTAAGTGGCGTTGCACGCCAGTTAAATCAAACCATTGGGTAAACTGCGAAAAGCTAACATCGCTAATTAAATCTTGTTGTTCAAACTCTTTATATGCATGCTTAAGTAAAAATTCAAGCTCATCGTGAGGTAACTTGAAATAACAATCACGCAGTAACGACACCAAGTCATAACACACGGGGCCTTGTACGGCGTCTTGATAATCAATAATGGCCCATTGCTGATTACTGCGCATAATATTACGGCTATGAAAGTCTCGATGAACAGTTACCGTAGGTTGCGCTAAAATATTTTCAATTAATACTTCACAGCTATTTTTCCAAATGGCTTTTGTTGAATTATTTAACTCTAGCGCTAAAAATCCCTCAACAAGCCATTCTAAGAATATGCTTAGTTCAAACTCTAAAAAGTTGCGATCAAAATCCTTCATATGCTCAACAGCGGGCATTTTTGCCCATTGCGCACTGAGATCTATAAGGTGTTTGTAATGATTTGTACGTTCTTCATCATCGAGCAAATCTGCAAGGTGTGTGTTACCAAGGTCACTTAATAAGAAAAAACCTTGTTTTTCATCCGCGTGTAGAATTTTAGGTAGAGTAAAACCGTGCTCTGAAAACACTTTATTAAGTTCTATGTAAGGTGTGTTATCGAGAACTTGCGGATCGGAGTCCATCACGATAAAGCTATCTTGACCGCGATTTAAGCGAAAATAGCGACGAAAACTGGCATCTCCCGTGATCGCAGCTAACTGATATTCTTCATCATTAAAGTGCGGGGTTAAAAACTGTTGTAAACTTTTAAAACGATTCATTACACTCGATATCTATTTTTCACTAAGTCAAATACTGTATTTGCCATTGTTTTCCTTTATTATGTCAGACCTATATTCAATGACAGCATATTAAGGTTAATAAATGAGCAAAACCTGGGGCATAATGATGCTAAGCGTAATTAGCGCACCATCGCTTGCCGAAACTGAGCTGACACACAACTTTTGTGGCAATTCAATGCAAACCAGAGCTTGGCAACCGCTTGCTGGCCTTGACTTGGGCATGGTCGATATCCGTTCAGATGATATAGAACTGCTTGGTACCCAAAGCGCAGAATTTACCGGTAACGTTGATATTAACACCCTTACTATGAGTTTGTCCGCACAAAGTGCACTTATTGACAAACAGCGTGGGTTACTTAATGCCACAGGCCCAATTACTTACCGCGACACTGTGAGCGAAGTAAATAGTGCTGGATTAAATGCAGATTTAAATAATTCACAAATCAGTTTGCTTGGCGCAGATTACAAACTAACGCAGCAACAAGGTCACGGTGGAGCCGAAAAGCTCACAGTCAACGAGTCTGGCTTAAACCTGCTGAACGCAAGCTTTACTACCTGCCCTGAGGCGGTTCCTCTTTGGGCAATAGAAGCGGATGAAATCGACTTATCTCGTGAAGAAGGTTGGGGTGAAACCCATGACATGGTATTGCGTATATTGGATACGCCAGTGCTGTACTTACCCTATTTTACATTCCCAATTGATGAACGTAGAAAGTCAGGCCTACTAACACCTAATTTTTCAACTTCCGACCGTTATGGCATCGAGTCTGTTACTCCTTATTACTGGAACATTGCGCCCAATTACGATGCCACTATAACACCTAGGTATATGTCTAAAAAAGGACTGCAATTAATCACCGAATTTCGCTACCTTAGTGAGACTAGTGAAGGTTTATTAGGCTTAGAATACTTGAATAAAGATGATTCAGAACCTGAGCTGGACGATCGTTACCTTTTTCATTGGCAGCAACAAAGCTACTTTGGTGAAAAATGGCGAGCCAACATAGATATTACGAATGTTAGTGATGATAACTACCTAACTGATTTGGGTTCAGATTATGCCACCCGCACAGATACTCAGTTGTACCGTACCGGTTCATTATCGTACTTAGGCGAACGCTGGCGTACTGATATAAAAGTGCAAAACTTTGAAGTGTTGGGTAATCACGTTGAGTCATATGCGGCTTGGCCACAAATTAGTTTCTCTCAAACAGCGCCATTTAGCTTCAGTGATATTGAGCTAACTCTGGATGGTGAGTTAAGCCACTTTACCAATAGCTCTGCAATCATCGATAAAGCAACACGTGTGCATATTGAACCAAAAGCGAGTTATGGCTATCAAGAGTATGCATGGTCATTTTTATCTGAGTTTAGTGTTTTACACACTAACTACAAACAAGAAGGTGATTTAGCCGGAAGCGGGTATTCTGAGTCAGTATCCAGAACCTTGCCTAAAGTGCGTTTGTATAGCCAGCTAAACTTTGAGCGTGATACAACGTTAGTTAGTAACGGCATTCAAACTCTTGAACCTCAGGTGCAATATTTATATACACCTGATGAGGATCAATCTGATATTGGTTTATACGATACAACAAAACTACAAGATGATTTTTTTGGTTTATTTCGCGACAGTCGTTTTTCGAGCATTGACCGTATTGCCGCAGCCAACCAATTTACTTTAGGTGCTACAACCCGATTATTTAACGATAAGAGCGAAGAGCTGTTTAATTTCAGTGCCGGACAAATTTTTTATTTAGAAGATTCAGCCAAGCCGACAGAGCAAGGACTGAATTCCGACACTAATTATAATGCATTGTTTGCAGCGCAAAGCATGATACATTGGCACCGTCGCTGGTATTTATCAGGTGGTATTCAATATGACACCGATGGCAAGCAAGTAATCCAGTCTAACGTTACTTTAGATTACAAAGGTGATAATAATCAGCTGGTACAATTGAACCATCGCTATGCAAATGATGTCTCAGGCAATACAATCGAACAAGTTGGCTTTTTTACTAGCTTTCCAATTAGTGAACAATGGCAGTTTGTAAACAGTTATCACCGTGACTTAGAGACGGGGCGTAGTATTGAAATATTTACTGGATTGCAATACGAATCGTGCTGTTGGGCATTCCAATTAACAGCTAGTCGCCAAATTGAAACCGATTTAAACCAGGCTATAGGCCAAGAACAAGCTACATTTGATTCAAGCATTGGGTTTAACATTGTCTTGAAAGGATTAGGTAGTAAAAGCCGTTATGATGCACAAAAATTATTACAACAAGGTATTTTTGGCTATCGTAGACCGTATTTTCTTAATAACTAGTATTACCGTACTATTAGCAAGAGTATTAGAAAAAGTATGAATTTAAAAAAATTATTAGCATCAGCATTTTTAAGCTTTGGGTTATGTCAAAGTGTTATCGCAGCCCCTGTTGAAATAGACAAGGTAGTAGGTATTGTTAATCAGGGTGTTATTTTACAAAGTGAAGTAGACACTATAGTTAACCGTGTTAAAGCACAAGCGAAGGAACAAGGCCAAGAACTTCCTTCTGATGAAACATTGCGTATTCAAGCAATGGAGCGTCTGGTTAATCAAACCCTAATGATGCAATTGGCCGAACGTATGGGCCTTGAGATCTCAGACAGTCAACTTGATCAAACCCTAGTCGGCATGGCGAAAGAGCAAGGCGGTACAATTGCTGACTTACGTCGTACAATTGAGGCCTCAGGTGAAAGCTTTCAATCATACCGTGAAGAGATTCGTAAAGAGATCACCACGCAACAAGTTATGCGTGCTAACGTCGATCGCCGTATTTATATCAGCCCACAAGAAGTTGATAACTTATTAAAGATTATGGAAAGCCAAGGCCAAAATACGGAAGAATATGATATTGGTCATATCTTAATAGATATCCCTAATAACGCCTCCGCAGATGAAATTGCTAGTGCTAAGACTCGTGCTGATAAAGTCATCGAGTTTTTACAAGACGGTAAAGAGTTTAAACGTATTGCAATCTCTTCCTCGAGTGGTTCTAAGGCACTTGAAGGCGGCCAGTTAGGTTGGATGAGCATTAACGAAATGCCGTCATTATTTGCAGAAGCTGTAAAAGGGGCGAAAAAAGAGGCGATAATTGGTCCACTTCGCTCTGGTGCAGGTTTCCACATTGTAAAAGTACAAGATATTCGTGGTCGCCAAGTGGTCGAAACAACTGAAGTTCGTTCTCGTCATATTTTGATTAAGCCATCTATTATCTTAAGTGAAGAAAAAGCACGCACCATGCTAAATGGCTTTGCCAAGGAGCTACGAGCTGGCACAGCTGACTTTGGTGAATTAGCTAAAGAGTATTCAGAAGACCCAGGTTCAGCACTTAAAGGTGGTGAGTACGATTGGACAGATCCAACAACCTACGTACCTGCGTTTAGAGATACTTTGCTATCGCTTGATCAAAATGAAATTAGTGACCCATTTAGAACTACATTTGGTTGGCATATTGTGCAACTGCTTGATAAGCGTGTTGCAGACAAAACTGAGCTAGCTAAGAGAAACCGTGCGCACGGCATGTTATTTAACCGTAAATTTAAAGAAGAAAGTTTTAACTGGCAGCAAGAAATGCGTGAACAAGCCCACGTTGAAATTTTCCCAATTGATGAGTAACAAATGACGTTACGTATAGCGATTACTCCCGGTGAACCTGCCGGGATTGGCCCAGATTTACTGCTAAAGTTAGCCCAACATGATTGGCCTGCTCAACTTGTTGTAATTGCAGACGGCCAATTATTAAAGCAACGAGCTGAACAGCTTGGTTTAACAATTAACTTAATTGAATTTGATGAATCAGCACCTGCCACCACCAGCCCTGCTGGGACTGTATATTTACATCAAGTTGATTTAGGTGCACAGGTCGAGCTAGGCGTATTAGATGATGCAAATGGCCAATATGTCCTTGATACACTGCGCATAGCGTCAGAGAAAAACATGGACGGCACATTTGATGCTGTGGTTACCGGGCCTGTACATAAAGGCATTATTAATAAAGCGGGCATTTCATTCAGTGGCCACACTGAATACTTTGCTCAGCAATCAAATACCGCCGACGTAGTAATGATGTTAGCAACTGAAGGTTTACGTGTGGCTCTAGTGACGACACATATTCCTTTGGCCTATGTATCACGTGCTATAACAGTTGAACGCTTATCAAAAGTAGCCGGCATTTTAAATCATGACTTACAAACTAAGTTTGGTATTGAAAAACCACGTATTCTCGTGTGTGGCTTAAACCCGCACGCTGGTGAAGATGGCCACTTAGGCCGTGAAGAAATTGAAACTATCACGCCTACCCTTGAGTTATTAAACAATCAGGGAATGAATTTAATTGGCCCGTTGCCCGCTGATACATTATTTCAAGATAAATACCTATCTCAAGCAGATGCTGTACTTGCAATGTATCACGATCAGGGCTTACCTGTGCTAAAATACAAAGGATTTGGTAAGTCAGTGAATATCACTTTAGGTTTACCTTTTATTCGCACCTCAGTTGACCATGGGACAGCCCTAGATTTAGCTGGTACTGGTCATGCTGAAGTGGGTAGTTTTGAATTAGCGATCCGCGAAGCAATTAAGCTCGCCCATGAAAAAGCACAGAATCAATGACAGATAAAGTACATTTAGGGCACCGTGCCCGTAAACGTTTTGGCCAGAACTTTTTATTCGATGAATCGATTATTGATAAAATAGTCACCGCTATCGATCCAAAACCTGAAGATAATCTTGTAGAAATTGGTCCTGGTCTTGGTGCCATCACTGAGCCTGTAAGTGAATTAAGTGGTCATCTAACCGTTGTTGAACTAGATAAAGACCTTGCTCAGCGATTAACTGAGCACCCATTTTTAGGGCCAAAACTAACCGTGCATCAAGGCGATGCAATGAAGTTTGATTTTTCAAGCTTAGTACGTGATGACAAAAAGCTAAAAGTATTTGGTAACTTGCCATATAACATTTCAACACCGCTACTTTTTCACCTGTTTGAATTTGCAGATAATGTTGAACACATGCATTTTATGCTACAAAAAGAAGTCGTAAAACGTATGGTGGCAGGCCCTGGTAGTAAAACATTTGGTCGCTTAAGTGTTATGACGCAGTATTATTGCAATGCGATGCCTGTAGTTGAAGTGCCGCCTGAATGCTTCAAGCCAGCACCAAAAGTTGACTCTGCGGTTATTCGCTTGATACCGAAAAAACCAGATCAACGTACCGCGAAAAACGTTAAAATCTTAAACACGGTTTGCCTAGAAGCCTTTAACCAGCGCCGTAAAACTTTGCGTAACAGCTTAGCTAATTTACTGACTGCAGATGAACTCACAAGCATTGGCATTGATATTACTCTTCGTGCTGAAAGCCTTTCGTTACAACAATTTATAGATATAGCTAATTGGATTTATGACAACAAGCAGTAATTTGGGCTCGCCCATTAAAGTATCCGTAGAAACTTTTTACGTAGAAGGTCAATCACAACCTGAACTTGATAAATACGTTTTTGCGTATTCTATTACCATAAAAAACCACAGTTTATGTAGTGCAAAGCTAGTTAGTCGCTACTGGTTGATAACCGACGCCAATGGTAAAGAAGTGGAAGTTCAAGGTGAAGGTGTTGTTGGCGAAAAACCCACTATAGGGCCTGGTGAAAGTTATAAATACACCAGTGGTGCTGTGCTGGATACCCCCGTGGGTACCATGCAAGGTTACTACACGTTAAAAAATGAGTTTGGCACTGAGTTTGATGCCCCTATTAATGTGTTTAGATTAGCTCAGCCAAACATTTTGCATTAATTTACTATGGCTAACTATGCGATAGGTGATTTACAGGGCTGTTTTGATGAGTTTCAAGCCCTGTTACAACAGGTTGACTTTAATCCGAGTAAAGATCACCTATACTTGGTAGGCGATATTGTGGCGCGAGGTCCAAACTCGCTTGCATGTTTAGAATATCTATATCAAAACCAAAATAGCATCACAGTAACACTGGGTAATCATGACCTACACCTCATTGCTTGTTATCTACTTGGTAAACCGATAAACCCTAAAGATAAATTAGACACTGTTTTTGACTCCCCAAAACTCCCTGCCTATATTGAGTTACTATTAAAGCAGCCGTTAGCGCTATGGCTAGAACAAGAAAACGTATTTATATCTCATGCAGGCCTTAACCCAGACTGGTCAATTAAGCAGGCGCTAAATCATGCTCAGTTTGCCCAAAAGTGCTACCAAAGCAGTGAGGCTCAAATCTTTTTTCAGCGCATGTATGACCAACATCCTCCTTCATGGAGCGAGCAGCTAACCCAATATGAGCAATTTCGATTTATTGTGAATTACTTTACCCGAATGCGATACCTAACTGTCGATGGTCAGTTAGACCTTAAATGTAAGGGGGCGACTGCTGACTCAAACACAATAATACCTTGGTTTTCCCACTCTCGTTTTAGCACATTTAAAAATCATATTGTATTTGGCCACTGGGCATCTTTAGAGGGAAAAACAGGCCTTAAAAATATTCATGCACTTGATACTGGCTGTGTGTGGGGAGGCTCTATGACTTTGATGGAGCTAAAAAATAAACAATGCTTTAGTGTTATTTCTGCCAAATCTAATTAAATTTAACTGAAAAAAAGGCGTTCTTCTGTTAGATTTAGTATAATAATTGTTAAAAGTAATTAAATTTAATTACTTAACTTATCTGCAATTAAGCCGATAAAGTCTAATTACTACTCTTTTATGGAAATTCATATGAACTTAACTGTTAGCCAGCGTATTTGGGGTGGGTTTATCTGCATCACTCTATTGCTTCTTTTGATTGGGGGTAACTCACTGTTCAGAATTGCAAATATTAACAATTCTTCACAACAGGTAAACCAGTTATCATTACCCGCATTAGAAGAAAGCTCAGACCTTCAAGTTGAATTTATATTAATGAGTAAAGCTGCACAAGCCAGCTTTTATACTACTTCAACAGCAGAGCTAGCGCCTATCAAAACCGCGATTACAGAACGTAAACAACGCTTTGCTAAATCGAAGGCACAGTTACAAAGCATTGTGGGTGATCACCCGCAATTAAACCGCAACAGCCAAGATGTGCAAAAAACATACAACAGCTTTATCAAAGCTGTTGATGGCTTATTGAACGACAAAGCTGATGAGCTTGAAATTAACAAAACACTCCGAACTCAGCTTGAAACAATAGAGTTGGCCGCAGAAGATGCAAATTCAGTGGTGCTAGATATTATTGATATAGATGGCCTTGAAGAAAATGATGCTCGCGCCTATCAAGCCGCTAATATGCTAGAGAATAACTTTTTATCTCTAGTGACCAACAGTACAGATATGCTAACAGTTCAAACTCAAAATACATTAGATATCGTTAAAAACGAACAACTCTATTATTTAGAAGAGGTCGAGCGTAGTATTAGTTTATTAAAACCTGCTGTAGAGGCCGATAACCCTGACTTATTTGCTGATTTAAATAATTACTTAGTGATTATCCGCGAAAACATACAAGGCACCAACAGCCTATCGGCTAACAAAAAGCGCTTAATAGACGTAATCGCGATGACAAAGTCAGAGCTTGCACAAGCTGATGAAGCCACCACCACCGCGCTAAAACAACTCAATGAACTTGTAGAACAAGCTAGTAACGTGGCATTTGAGCTGCAAAAAGGTGTAAGTAACGATGTTAATTCTGCCAATTTATGGACATGGATTGGTATGATTACTGCAACTTTACTAGCTATTGTGGTTGCCTTTATCACCGTAAATCGGATAACAACACCATTAGCTGAAGTTAATCGCATTTTAGATATCGTTGCCAGCGGGGATATGACACAGCGCTTAGATGATTCAGCTAAAGATGAGTTTGGTGAATTATCACGTAGTTGTAATACCCTAATAGACAGTTTAAGAAGCTTGATCCAAGGAATTATTTCGCGCTCGACACAACTTGCTGCTGCATCAGAGCAAACATCGGCAATCACCGGTGAGTCAAGCCAAGCAATTCGCAACCAACAAGCTCAAGTGGAGCAAGCTGCAACTGCAACCACCGAAATGAGCAGTACTTCACAAACGGTTAGCAACAGTGCGCAACAAGCACTGAAAGAAATTAAAAATGCCGATAAAGAAGCGGATCGGGTTAAAGGTATTTCAAGCCAAAACAAAGCAACTATTGAACAACTCGCCCGCGAAGTTGACGACGCATCACAAGTGATCAATAAATTACATCAGGATAGCGCCTCTATTGGCAGTATACTTGATGTTATTCGTGGTATCGCAGATCAAACTAACTTACTCGCACTTAATGCCGCAATTGAAGCTGCCCGTGCAGGTGAACAAGGTCGAGGTTTTGCCGTAGTTGCTGATGAAGTGCGTTCTCTTGCCAGCAAAACACAAGAATCAACACAAGAAATTCAAGCAATGATCGAGTCACTGCAAAGTGGTGCTGAAGCAGCAGTATCAGCTATGTCCAAAGGCAAACAACAAGCTGAATCGTGTGTTGAGCAATCAGATTTAGCCAATACTGCTCTTGATTCTATCACTACTGCTGTCGCGCAAGCTCATGACGTGAGTGAAGAGATATCAACCGCAGCACAAGAGCAACAGCAAGTGTCTCAAGAAATTAGCGAACGTCTTGAGTCAATCGTAGCGATTGCCGAGCAAACAGCTGAAGGGGCGAACCAAACTAATATTTCAAGCTCTGAAGTTGCAAAGCTCGCTGAGGAATTACGTTTGTCAGTCGATGAGTTTAAAGTTTAAAGTCATAAAACAGTATTAAAAAGCCCCGCTGATTGCTCAACGGGGCTTTTTCTTTACCTATCGTTAGGTTTTAAAGCGCCTAAACTTGTCGCAGTACTTAGATTAATCTCTAAAGTTTTTAAACTGAAATGGCTGCCCCAATTCAGCACTACGAACGACTTGCATTGCTTCTTGTAAGTCATCGCGCTTTTTACCTGTCACTCGTATTTCTTCGCCCTGAATCGCAGCTTGCACTTTCACTTTTGAATCTTTAATTGCTTTAACCACTTTTTTAGCAACGTCTTTTTCAATACCTTGCTTAAGAGCGACGTTACGAAAAACATTTTTTCCTGCACGAGAGATATCTTGCAACTCTAGGCTTGATACATCCATACCACGTTTTGATATTTTGTTTGCTAAAATATCAAATAATTGCAGCACTTGAGCGTCAGCTTCTGCTTTAAGTTTTATGGTTTTATCGTTTAGCTCAATTGATGCATCAACACCTCTAAAATCAAAACGAGTGTCTAGTTCACGTTTTGCATTATCAACAGCGTTTTGTGCTTCATTCATTTCTACTTCAGATACAATATCAAAAGAAGGCATTAGTCTCTCCTAACAAGATTTTTTAATTTATATATTATACCGCCTATTTTATAAATCTTTACATATTTCTGTGTTTCGTTCAGGTGCGATACTAAATTTGTTTGATATACTATGGCTCTATTTTTAAACGATTTAGGATATATCGTGACTAGGCGTGTTTACCAAGCTGTTTTTTTAGTCAGTATAGTGGCCTTTACCTTTTTATTTGCCAAGGAAATCAAAGGCGCTGCCAATCTGTTCCCACATGTTGATAAAGTTGCCCACTTTGGCATTTTTTTTGTCCTTGCCGTTGTAATGGACAAAGCATTTAAAATTCCATTATGGGTGCAAATCTTAACGCTAGCAGGCTACGGTGCCGCCATTGAGGTAATGCAAGATATGCTACCCTACCGCCAAGCATCTGTGGCTGACTTTATTGCTGACTTTGCTGGTGCTGCCAGTTACTTCATAGTCAAATTTGCTTTTCATATTGGTAAAAAACCCAATCATGGATAATATTGTTATTGTAGGCGATGGAGCAATAGGTTTACTTTACAGTCACTTTTTAAGCGCTAACAATCATATCAGCTTAATTTCTCGCAAAGCTAAAGTAATCAATCAATATTATTATCAAGATTCTGATAAAAGCAAAATCATCAATGTTAATGTTTTAAGCAATAAAAATTTAGAACAATTGAAACCTATAGACACGGTTATATTTGCGGTTAAAGCATATCAAGTAAATGAAGCTTTAGCTCAGTTACTCCCCTACTTAAGTCCATCATGTCAGCTGGTTTTATCACATAATGGCATGAGTGATCTACAGGCTATTTTAACTAAATTAAAAAGCCAACACGCTCTCTATTTTTTAACCACCCGCTTAGCAGGCTACAAAGCTGACTCTAATACTGTGGTACATACCGGCGATGGTGAGAGTATTTTAGGCAGTTGTAATGATATCGCAACCCAAGGTCTACCAGATATAGTTAAACAGCTATCAGCCATTCCTGATATCCGTCATAGCAAACACATTGCTTTAATCCGTTGGCAGAAGTTACTTATAAATATTGCAATTAACCCGTTAAGTGCATACTACAATGTTAAAAATGGTGAGCTCACAGCACCTAGGTTCAGTACTGAAGTATTTAATTTACTCAGTGAGTCGTGTTTTATTGCCAATAAGTCAGGTATCAATATCAATCTAGCGGATACACTAGCAACAGCATACCAAGTGATGACAGATACTGCATTTAACTACTCATCAATGCAGCAGGATATTACCCATAACCGCCCAACTGAAATCGATGCTATGTGTGGCTACATTTGCCAACAGGGAGCAAAAGTTGGCGTTAAAACGCCTTACAATCAGTATTTTCTCGATATGATAAGGCATAAAAAAAGCGCGAATTAATCGCGCTTTCTACCTATTAACTAAACTATTATGGGCGATATACCTTCACATTGGCAAACCCATTTTCATGTAATATCAGCGCCTGTAATTGACTCATCACCCCTTTCGCGCAATATAAATAGTAGTCTTTATCTTGTGGTAAATCCCCAAACTTAGTCGCTAAACGGAAGAACGGTAAATGTACAACCTCAGTACCATTAATTTCTAACGGGTTAGCATCTTCTTCTTCAGGTGAACGAATATCAACAACCACTGCACCGACGGGTAAATCAGAAACCGATTCAGCCTCTTTAAGCTCTTGTTTTGCTTCTACGTCAATATCACGCACGTCCATCATACGAGCATTAGCAACAACCGTATCGAGTACATCAAAGTCAAACTTTTGCTCTTCGGCTTCAATAACCTGGATTTTTGCTTTAACAGTCGGCTTTTTCGAAATTACGCCGCAGTACTCAGGCATAGTTTCAGCCATTTCTGCGGTGCCAATTTTACGGGCGATGTTTATAATTTCTTGCTTGTCATGTTGAATAAGTGGACGCAAAATAAGGGTTTCAGTTACACGATCAATCACGCTTAAATTAGCCAATGTTTGGCTTGAAACTTGCCCAATACTTTCACCAGTAACTAAAGCTTGAACTCCCATTTTCTCGGCTATTTGGCTACCAGCACGCATCATCATACGTTTAAGCACCACACCCATTTGGCTGTTTTCAACGTTTTCAAGAATTTCAGCAACAACAGGTTCGAAATCCACACTTATAAATTTAACTTTATGTGTAGAGCTAAACTGTTTCCAAATATAGTAGCTGGCTTGCTTTACACCAACCTCATGAGCCGCCCCACCGAGGTTAAAGAATAAAAAATGAGTACGTGCACCTTTACGGATCATTTGATAGCTAGCAACACCAGAGTCAAATCCACCTGACATAAGTGATAGCACATCTTCTTGTGTGGGTAGTGGGAAGCCGGCCATACCAAAATGAGTTTGCGTAACTATATAGGCTTTATCATCTTTTATTTCGATACGAATTGTCACTTCAGGGCGACTAAGCTGTACACGCGCACCTTCAACATGTTGGTTAAGGCCTCCCCCTACATAACGCTCTACATCTGTAGAGGTAAAGTCGTGCTTACCTTGTCGTTTACAGCGCACACAAAAGGTTTTGCCTGCAATGGTATGGCCGATAAGATCTAAGGCAATCTCATAGATGTCGTGAAGGTTTTCGTAGGTTGTTTCAGTTACCTCAATAAATTGCACTATGCCAGGTATACGCTGTAGAGAATCAATAAAATCAAGACGCATCTGTGCGTCGTCACTGAGCGTGACAACTGAAATATTATCCCAGTTGTTTTTAACTTGTACTTTCTCGTCTAGCTTACGCAGCACGATTTTAATGTTATTTTCTAACACTTTAGTAAAACGTTTACGTACTGAACGGCTTTTAATGGCTATTTCAGGATGAAGTTTGACGATAAATTTAAGCATAGTTTACTCGTTTGGCAATTTAAGAATTCACGCACCCAAGTGCTGGGCGCGCGATTATAGCAAAAAATCTAACGTCTAGGAAATAAACAAGTACCGCTTAACTTAGTTTGGATTAAGTCGGTAGAGTTTGCTGTGCAAGTTCGGTGTATTTTTCTTTTAATTGATTCAACTTAGGCAAGCTTTGCTCTGCAGCATAAGCTTTAAACAGCGCTAACACTTTTAAAATACCTTTATAGATATCTTGTTGTAGTAACTCACCACTGAGTCGACGTGCCTTAATATACGGCGTCCAAAAGCTTACGGTCAGTTTTAACATGTGCGCCAGCTCTGTAGCATCTTCATCGTCAAGCTCCATTAAGCCGTTATCACGTAAGCTTATTATGATACCACGCACTTGCATGAGTAAGGCTGACTGAAATTCTATGTAGTCTTTTTTTAGTACTTCATCGCGAGACAGGATATCGCCTAAATTGTCGTAGAAAAAATGAAAACGCCACATTAATTCAAACAACGCATCTAAATAGCCACTGAGCTGTACAAAGCCATCACTATCATTGCTTACTGGCGTAAATTGGGTATGCAAATGTTCACTGTAAAGCGCAAAAATATGACGAAGAATGTCTTCTTTATTTTTAAAGTGATAATAAAGATTGCCAGGGCTAATCCCCATATGAGAAGCAATATGGTTAGTTGTAATCGCACGTTCCCCGTGCTGGTTAAACAGCTCTATGCTGGTCTTAATTATTTTATCCTTGGTACTCATATATTCAGCTACTCTAGGTTGTTAGTAAAGTAAATGCTCAAAGTTTATGCAAATAATATTAGCCGCGCAGTATATACAAATCCAATCGAATAAAACACCACCTTGAAAATTTCTATCTTAAATATAACTGATACAATAATCACCTTGAATAATACTAACGTTAAGTAATAACAAGTGATTACCTTAACAAGGCTGATTTGCAGTAAAAACACTGATAATATAACCACAAAAACAACACTAAGCTAAATCATATGAAAGTTACAGCTATTTACCCTGGTACCTTTGATCCGCTCACGAACGGTCACACAGACTTGATTCAACGTGCAGCTAAAATGTTTGATACTGTTATTGTTGCTATTGCACATAATCCAAGCAAAAAACCCTGCTTTAGCTTAGATGAGCGTGTAGAAATTGCTAATAGCCTACTGAATCATATTGATAATGTCTGTGTCATTGGCTTCTCTGGCTTACTTGCTGATCTAGCTCGTGACCACCAAGCCAATGTACTCATAAGAGGCATTCGCGCTGTTTCTGATTTTGATTATGAATTCCAACTAGCTAATATGAATAGGCGTTTAAACCCCGATTTAGAAAGTGTCTTTTTAACGCCCGCTGAAAAAAACTCATTTATTTCGTCAACATTAGTTAAGGAAGTAGCCCGCCACAAAGGTGATGTCAGCGAGTTTGTGAGCCCAATTGTCGTTAAGGCTTTAGAGGATAAATTACACGGATGAAGTTAACTAAGCTTGCGAGCTTTGCCGCATTACTCTCGCTTTCTGCGCCCAGCATAGCAGGACCTTGGATTGAAAGTGATGATCCACTCTTACGCGCTTCAATTGAAATGCTCTTTAATCAAGGTGTGATAAAGCAACCAATTAATAGCTACCCGTTGATGTGGCAAGGTATTGCTCGAGACCTAAATAATATTGATCGCGATAAGCTATCAGTGCAAAGTCAATTTGCCTTACAACATGTAAAACATGCCCTAGCAAATGCTAAGCACAGCACTAGCTCAGGTATTAGAGCAAACTACAATAGTGATGCAAACTTGCAACAGAGTTTTGGCAGCCGTGATCAACAAAAAAGCGGAGTAAACAGTTACGGCTCTATTACAGGAAATAGAGTCAGTGCCAAGGTCAGTGTTAATTATGCAGATGAAGCGCTAGATGATAAGTACACAAATTATCAGGGAAGTTATTTAGCGGTACTGATTGCCGATTGGTCTATTAGCGCAGAACAAATAAGCCACTGGTGGGGGCCAAGTAATGATAATGCCCTACTCCTATCAAATAACGCTGCGCCAATGAAAGGCGTTAGAGTTAACCGCGCCAATACGCAATACGATGGACCGAGCTTTTTTTCATTTATTGGTAACTGGCAACTTACCGGTATTTACGCTAAACAAAAACCGACTCTTACTAATAATGATGAAGGTGATTATTGGGCAATGCGTTTTGCCAGTACACCGCTGCCTGGGCTTGAAATTGCGTTCAGCACATCAGGGTCAGATTTCTTAACTAGCTCTTATATTGATACCACAACATTAGAAGCTGACAATAAAAAGCAGCAGCTTACCAGCCTAGATGCAAAATATTCTACGCAAATAGCAGGTCAACCGCTTGGATTTTACGCTGAGATAATGGGCCGTAATGACAGTGGGTTTGCCCCGAGTGATCCATTTTATACTGTTGGCATTGAAAGTTTTTTTGGCGATCAAAAGCAACTACTAAAAACTTACCTTGAGTATACCAATACCCAACAAGAGTGTGTGTCGGCAATGGATTGCACTTATGGCAATGATACCTTAACTAATATCAGCGCAGGCTATATTCATAAAGACCGCTTAATGGGCAGCTCAACACCTTATAACAGCAAATCTGCAGTCATAGGCGCCCAATATCACACAATGAATGGTTATGCTGGTTTTGCTAAGCTACGCTGGTTAAGCGGGGAGTCACTCATAACAGCCCCTGCACAAGAGATTGGCTCATTTAAACGAGTACAATTAGAGCTTGGTTATCAACAAGCACTATTTAGCGGCCTTTGGCAAGTAACTGGCTCCGTATTCAAAGATGAGCTGAATAATGATTCAGACACAAACACCGCGGTTAAAACCAGTTGGGAATACCGTTTTTAAAAGCTTTTAAAGCGACCGCTAAATACATTGAGATCAAGCACTTTGCTTGGTCTCAAACACCCATCTATAACACCCTAATAGCCCTAAAAAGTCTTTGTTAGTTAACAGTGCAATAATCATCATCACATCCATAACATTGACGGTAATCGAGTAAAAAGTCCAAAACCACCAAGGCTCGTAGTTCATTAATACATTAATATCGATATGCATTGCCAAAAACAGCAGCATGCTCACCGTTAAACCAATAATGATGTAGAGCTTAGCGGGTAGTTTGCCAAGATATGTACCACTGGTAAGCCGTAAGATTATCAATAGGCAAACTAAGTTAGACGAAAACCAAAATAGGTAGGTAACACTACTGTGTAATATGTCGAAGCCAAGTACAGTAATAATGAGAGGATCTGAGAACAAATAAAATAAAAAAATAGTCAACGATACCGCCATTAGAGCTGTATCCCCCTTGGGAAATGCAGACTTTTTCACCAAGTTGAATAGAAAAACCATAAGAAAGCTCCACATAATGAATGAAGCTACATAAAGCTCAAAATAATACTCTATTGAGCTCATCAGTTATCCAAAGGCTGCTTATCTATATTGTGCGAATACCCTGACCTCTGTGTGTTCACGGCTTTTCTAAAAAAGAAAAAATCTTTTTCTGTAGTCAGTGCCATTATCATTAAAAAGTCTATTATGTTTACACCGTAAGAATAGACTGTCCACAAGAACCAATACTCATTATTATGACGAACATAAATATCATAATGTGTTACTAGCATCAGTAGAGCATTCAAACCTAGACCTATTAGAATATAATAAAGTAAGAGGAATTGATGTTTTTTTATAATAAGAAACCATACCAGCAAAACTACGATAGTTATTAAATCGTAGATAAACCAGTTCATATAATTACTTGATGACAAACGAACAATATCACTAAGTATGTACGAAAAAGCCATGCAAAAACATAGTTGGACTATTGATTTATCAGGGTTATTTAGCTGTGAAACTAATTTAAAAAGGAAAGCCATCAAAAAGCCCCACTCGATAAGCACACCGATATAAGGGCCTATTACATCATTTATGTACATAACTACTACAGTGAGTGGCTAAGATTACGTGTTTTAAATAATGCTTTAATTCCGTTTTTAAGCTTAATTAACCCTAAAATATCTCTATCAACAATCAGCGCAACGATCATTGTGAAGTCGATAATATTCACACCGAAAGAATATATATCCCAGAGAATCCATGGCTCTTTATTATACAATATGTAGATATCATAATAAATTAACAGAAATAATGAACAATTGATTATTAAACCAGTACAGAGGTATAAAAACGAAGAAGGCGTAGCTGTGTTTGAAAATTTCCAAATTCCCATTAAAATTGCGACTGTCACTAGATCCCATACAGCCCAGTGAAGATAAGTTTCAGTAGTCGAAAACCAAGAAAAAAAATAGTCACTACTAAAATAAGATAAAAAAAGAATAAATGAACTAAGTAATAAAGTTAAATTTTTTTTAGGTGTCGCAAAGTAAAGAAATATATTAAAGAAAAAGGCCATCATGAAGCCCCATATAACTAGGGCTCCTAAGGATAAACCAAAATGTTCAGTCAAGTACATTCATATTCCAATAGCTATTGAGGTCGCTTATCTGGATCAATGATAATCCCGCCACCGCGTTGAATTTCTGCACCGCCAGCTGCCGCTAGTGCTTCTTGTGATATAGACACTGTATCAGATTGTAGGGTTTTATTGCTAGCGCTTTGTTCTAAAGCTGGCTTTGATTGTTGCATAGAGTTGTATGCTTGCATTTGCAATTGGCTGTTACCTGTAACTTGCATGAGAGTGTTCCTTTCATTAATTGTTGAATTGATTGCTTAAGCAATTTAAGTTGTTATTGCAAAACGCTATGATATTTTTTTGGCGTATTGCAAAGATGTACCCTTACAGAAACATCTAATTAATACAAAGCAAATAGCGATCCAACTTTTAATCAATTCTGATCTATTTATGATCTTTTTACTATTTTTAGTAATATTCCGAGGAAGAAAAAGACGAATGAGGTCATACCAGATGTGCTGGGACATAAAAAAACGCACAGGGGTAACCGTACGTCTTTTACATCCAGGGATTTTAAGCTACGTTTTTACACGGGATCTCCGTGTTTCGACTTGGCTTCAAAATAAATTCCATTGCGACTTCGTCACAATTGTCTTTGCGTAAACAAAGTTCACAGTCTTTCATTACCTTTTCAGGTAAGCTTTCTTTAGTACAGAATGTAAAACCTTGCTTTTCAAAAAAATCTGGTACTCGCGTCAATACAATGATGCGATTGAGTGCCAATTTTTTGGCTTTGCCAAGTAAATGCTCAACAAGTTGCCGCCCTTGCCCTGTTACGCCAGTTTCAGGGTCTATTCCTAGTGAGCGTATTTCGGCAAGTCCAGTATCATAAATATACAAAGAGGCACAGCCTGCAACCGTTGAGTTCACCTCAGTGACTGCAAACTCATTGATTGAATGCACCATATCGCTTTTAGCTCGCGGTAAGTTTTCACCTACTGTTGCCCAGTGCTGAATAAGCTTAGCAATAGACTCAACATCATCTAGGTTTGCATCACGTACCGTTATTTGCTGTTTTTTTTTGGCATCTTTCACAGCATTGGTTACTTGCTCTAATGATGTGCCACCGAGTGCTTGACGCGCTTTAATACAAGCGTCTATTTCTAATACAGGATATACATCTTGTTCAAAAATACTATGTACTGACTTAAATTGTTCTAAACTTAAATCTTCTAAGTTATTACCTTGTGCAATAGCCATTTGTACCAGCACACCTACAATGTGGTGACCTTCTCTAAATGGGATCCCTTTGGCAACTAAATAATCAGCAAGTTCGGTCGCATTTGAGTGTCCACCCTTTGCTGCAGCGAGGGTACGTTCGCCATTTACTTTTACACCTTTAATACACGCTTGTGCCATATGAATGCAGGCAAGCCAAGTAGGCATTGCATCAAACAAGCCTTCTTTGTCTTCTTGCATATCTTTATTATAAGCAAGTGGCAAGGCTTTAAGGGTCATCATCATCGCACTGAATGAGCCAAACACACGACCAGTTTTACCACGAATAAGCTCAAGTGCATCTGGGTTTTTCTTTTGCGGCATTAAAGATGAGCCAGATGTCACGTTATCAGCCAACTCAATAAACCCTGCTTCACCTGAGTTATAAAAGATCAAGTCTTCTGCCATCCGCGATAAGTGAATCATTGAAATAGACGCGCAACTTAATAGCTCTACCACAAAATCACGATCCGATACCGAGTCTAAGCTATTTTTAGTCGCAGCGGTAAAACCTAGCCCCGTGGCAAGTGTTTGCCTATCTATTGGGTACGCCGTCCCCGCAAGTGCACCGCTGCCTAATGGGCAAAAGTTCATCCGCGCTTTGGCATCACTTAAACGACTTTCATCACGCTCAAGCATTTCAACATATGCCATACACCAGTGACTAAATAACAGTGGCTGCGCACGTTGTAAGTGCGTGTAGCCAGGTAAAATAGTACCTAGTTCACGCTCTGCTAAAGCAATAAACTCACCTTTTAATTGCCCTAATGCTTCAAGTAAGTGATCGGCAGTATCACGACACCATAATCTAAAATCTGTCGCTACTTGGTCATTACGGCTACGTCCTGTATGTAGCTTTTTCGCCAAGTCACCTACTTTTTCAATCAGTGCAGCTTCAACATGTGAATGAATATCTTCAGCGCCCGACGTCGCCACAGCTTGTGGGTTCACTTTAACTTCATCGAGTAATTCATACAGTGCCGCCACCAGCGATTCATGCTCGCTACTCGTTAGTACATCAACTTGCTTTAGGGCACCCGCCCACGCCACAGAGCCAATAATGTCTTGCTCTGCTAATTGATAATCGAAGGGAAGTGAATCGTTAAATTGTTTAAACGCTTCATCTGGACCCGTAGAAAAACGTCCGCCCCATAATGCCATGAAATATCTCCAAACCCTGAAACTGCCCCGTTTAACGGGGCGTATTAAATTACTTCTTCGCTAATGCCGAAATTCTGCTTGAAAGCGAGAATAAACGAATAAACCCTTCAGCATGCGATTGGTCGTATACATCATCTTCACCAAAGGTTGCAAAATCTTCGCTATATAAGCTGTTTGGTGATTTTTTCTGCACAGCTGTTACTTGGCCTTTGTAAAGTTTTAATACTACTTCACCCGTTGCCAGTGTTGATAATGCTTCTGCACCCGCTAAGATTGAATCTTTCAAAGGTGTAAACCAGCGACCGTCATACACTAGGTGTGAAAACTCACCGCCCAATACTTCTTTCCATTTACGGCTTGATTTATCAAGTACAAGCTCGTCAATTGCTTGTAATGCTGCCATGATCACCGTACCGCCTGGTGTTTCATAACAACCACGTGATTTCATCCCGACTAAACGATTTTCCACAATATCAACACGACCAACACCATGAGGCGATGCAATATCATTAAGCTTCACTAAACAGTCATACGGTTTTAATTGCTCACCATTTACGGCTACCACTTCACCTTCAACAATATTTAAAGTAACTAATTCTGGCTCATTAGGCGCTTGTTCGGGAGAGTTCGTCCATGTCCATACTTGGTCACTTGGTTGGCACCACGGATCTTCAAGCTCGCCACCTTCGTGAGAAATATGCCAAGCGTTAGCATCGCGGCTATAAATTTTGGTTGCAGACGCTGAACAAGGAATATCACGCTCGGCTAAGTAATCTAATAGCGACTCACGGCTTGATAAGTCCCACTCACGCCATGGAGCAATCACTTTTAAGTCCGGCGCTAAAGCTGCAAAGCACGATTCAAAACGAACCTGGTCATTACCTTTACCTGTACAACCATGAGAAAGCGCATCTGCACCTACTTTACGCGCAATTTCAACTTGTGCTTTAGCAATGATTGGGCGTGCCATCGAAGTACCTAATAAATAAGTACCTTCGTAGATTGAGCCAGTTTTTAACGTTGGGTAAATGTAATCACTTACCATCTCATCTTTTAAATCAACTACATAACATTCTGATGCGCCTGATGCGATAGCTTTTTCTTCTACGCCTTCAAGTTCTTCAGCGCCTTGACCTACATCAGCCACAAACGCGATAACTTCACAACCGTAGTTTTCTTTTAACCATGGCACGATAGCCGATGTATCTAAACCACCAGAATAGGCTAATACGACTTTTTTAATTGAACTCATTGGTATACCTTAAACAAAATTTGGATTTAATAATGTAACAAGCAGTGCGTTTTGCGCGTGCATACGGTTTTCTGCTTGCTGTATAATTTTTGACGCCGGACCATCCATTACCTCAGAGGTAATTTCAAATTCACGGTGTGCTGGCTGGCAATGTAGTACAGTATCAGCCCCTGTTTGCTCAAGTAATGCTGCATTTAATTGATACGGCATGTACTTTTCTTTAACTTGTTCAAGCGGTGTGTCATCACCCATTGATACCCAGGTATCGGCATAAACAACATTAGCACCTACCGCAGCTTCAACACGGTCGCTCACCATTACGGATGCACCATTCATTGCGGCTATTTGCTCTGCTTGCTTTAAAATTTGCGAATCCGGTGAACTTCCCTTCGGACAAACCGCAACAAAATCAGTACCCAATGTTGCCGCCAATAACATCAGTGAATGCGTTACATTGTTGCCTTCACCTAAATAAGCAAGTTTGAGCTGGCTTACATCACCATACACTTCTTGCAGCGTTAAAAAGTCAGCCAAGGCTTGGCATGGGTGATATAAATCACACAAGCTATTTACCACTGGCACACTGGAAAACTCAGCCAGTGTGGTCAGTGTTTTATGCTGATTAACACGTGCGACAATTCCGTCGGCCCAGCTAGCTATATTTAATGCAAAATCTTTTACTGACTCACGGGCGCCCATAGCGCCATTTTGCGAATCCAAATAAACCGCATGGCCGCCTAATTTGTTAATACCAATATCAAACGATAAGCGAGTGCGCAAACTTGGCTTTTCAAATAACGTGACAACTGATTTACCCGCGAGCGCTTGGCTAAAATCAGCGGGATTTGCTTTTATTTTTTGCGCAAGATTAAGTAATTTAAGTGCGCCTTTTTGGTCTAATTCAAGACCAGATAAAAAATGATTAAACATGTAAAAACCTATGGTGTAATTTTTGTTCCGACGTGCTCACCGTTAAGTAAAGCAATTAAGTTATCTGGCTTTTGCCAGCTCGAAATATACACACCTCGTCGTAAATGTTGGGCAGCGTGAAGACTGGTCTTAACTTTGACCTCCATCCCGCCCACAATTACTCCTTCTTCAATTAAAGTATTGATCTGATTTGTGTCAAGTTGATGTAACGGCTGTTTATTTGCATCAAGTACCGCTTCTACATCGGTCATAAAAATAATTTCAGCATCGAGCTCTTTAGCTATCGCTGCGGCTGCTTCATCTGCATTTACGTTATACCAAAGACCGTCCTCACCAAATCCTATTGAACTGACGAGCGGTAAACGACCCTGTTTTAAAAGCGCAGGCAAGACACTTTGAACACCGCTTTGACATTGACCAACCTGACCTAATGCTTTTAGTTTTTGCGTAGCAATAATACCGGCTTCATACAAGCTAAGCCCTACAGGCATATGACCTGCAACAATAGCTTGGCTCATTAGCTGCTTATTTGCACAACCTGCTAGCGCGCCGACAATGTAAGGCATTTGCTCTTTTGGGCTAATGCGTAATCCTTGGTGCTTAGCACTGGCAAAACCAGCCTCTTTTAACCAGCTATCCACTAAAGCCCCACCACCATGCACAATCACATATTGCGCTTGGGTTTGTGAGGCAAGCGCAGCAAACAATGCTTTTGCGGCATCTTCAGTATTAAGTACTGCCCCACCTAACTTAATTACCCATGTTTGCATTACTTAACTACCCTTTTAAACCTGTGCTATGAGGTAATCCCATAACTAAATTAATACATTGTAGCGCTTGACCAGCAGCACCTTTTAATAAGTTATCAATAGCAGCCATAACAATCAGTTGCTCACCTTGCTGTTGCCACGCAATGTCGACATAAGGCTGTTTTGCAACCCCTTTGATGGACGGGATCTTACTACCAAGCAAACGAATTAGCGGCTCGTCGGCTAAGACCTGATAAGCATCTGTTACTTGCTCTGGCGTTACGTCTGTCTTTAATTGGACGTAGATAGTTTCTAAAATACCGCGAGGAAAATTACCTAAATGCGGTGTAAATAAAACCTCATGGCCCAAGTGTAATTCTATCTCAGGGCTGTGCCTGTGATTAAATAAACCATAAGGTGCAAGTGACACTTCACAAAAGTGGGTACCAACACTTGCTTTACGCCCAGCGCCGGTAACACCCGATACCGCATTTATAATCACAGGCTGATCAGCTAATAAACCCGCTTGTTGTAATGGCTTTAATGCATTCAATGCCGCCGTTGGGTAGCAACCCGCAACCGCAACAAGTTGCGCCGCTTTAATTGTTTCGCCATTCCACTCAGCTAAGCCATAAGCCGCTTGGGCTAATAAGTCTGTGTGCTGGTGTTCAAAGCCATAATAAGTTTGGTAGTCGTCATTGCTACTTAAACGGTAACCACCGGATAAATCAAACACCTTTTTACCCATAGCTAAAAAACGAGGCGCTAACTCAACACTCACTTTGTGATCTGTACATAAACAGACAAAGTCAGCGCTCGTCTCTATCTCGTCGAAAGCAATTTCGCTTAGCGGTAATAAAGGTGTGTCCAGTAAACCTAAATGCTCTGGATATAAATCACTCAACAACTTGCCTTTATCTAAGCTTTGCTCAGATACATAACAACCTGTTAAGGTTAATTGAGGATGCTTAACTATTAAGCTGGCTAACTCAGCACCGCTATAACCACTTGCGCCAATAATGACTACTTTCATTCGTTACTCTTTTAATCGTTAATACTGTTATTCATATAGGTGTTCAGTGCAGAACAATGCACTATTAATTAGGAATGAAATTTCGTTATCGTCGTATAATGAACATAGCTCTACTTAAATATATTTATGCTTAAAAAGTGAATTGATATTCATCATAAATACTTTTATATTGTTATGCAATTAGATTGAATAATTATTTTGGATTTTTTTATGCCTTTACCGTCGTTTTTATCTATGTATCAGCAATTGATTGCTGCGCCTTCAATTAGTGCTATGGACGAGTCTTTGTCTATGAGTAATAAAGGCGTTATCGACTTACTCGCAAACTGGTGCAAAGAGTTAGGCTTTGACTGTGAAATAACTGAACTTTCTGGGCCTAAGGGTCGCTTTAACTTATTAGCAAAGCGTGGCGAAGGCGATGGTGGTTTAATGCTCGCAGGTCACACCGACACCGTTCCTTTTGACGACAGCCGCTGGAATTATGATCCATTTAAGTTAAGCGAACATGACAACAAACTTTATGGTTTAGGTAGCATTGATATGAAAGGTTTTTTCGCATTCGTATTGCAAGCAATTAGCGAGCTAGATGAAAGTCAGCAGAGCCAACCTATATTAATTTTAGCGACCGCAGATGAAGAAACCACAATGGCTGGGGCGCAACAAATATGCAAACACCCCAATTTAAAACCAGCACGCTGTATTATTGGTGAACCAACAGATATGACTCCCGTATTTACTCACAAGGGGCACATGAGCACAACAATTAGAGTAATAGGCCGCTCAGGTCATAGCTCAGATCCTGAGCGTGGTTTAAATGCCATTGAAGTCATGCATCAAGTCACTTCAAGGCTGTTAGTATTAAAGCAAGAATTAAAGAATAAATATTCAGTAGAGCATTTTGTTATCCCTTACCCTACTCTTAACCTTGGCCATATCCATGGTGGTGACAATGCTAATCGCATTTGTGGTTGCTGTGAAATGCATATTGATATGCGACCATTACCGGGTTTAAGTGTACAAGAATTACAAGCTATGCTGCTAACAATCGCGGCAGATATAAATAACCAATACCCTAATGCAGTCAGTGTGGTTGATATGCATGAACCTATTCCAGCGTTTACAGGTAGTACTGATTCAGCCCTTGTCAAATTAGCCGAAAAAATCTCAGGCGAACAAGCTGTAGCTGTAAATTACTGTACCGAAGCGCCGTTTATTCAACAACTTGGTTGTGAAACGATCGTGATGGGACCAGGCTCAATTAATCAAGCCCACCAACCAGATGAGTTTTTAGCGATGGAAAAAATTAAGCCATCACAACATATTATCAGTGAGATGATTAAAGCGAGTTGTTTTAGCTGAACAGTAAAAAGCTGTGGTGTTTCTTTTTAGTAAAGTAACACCACTAAACTACTAATCCATATATTTAGCTAAGAACTTTTTAAATACGGGGTCTGTTTTAGCGAGCTCTTTTTGCTCAGCTAAAATCTCTTTTAAAATGGCTTCTGAGGTCAATGGGTTTGCCAGCACTACACGAAATACCACAGTTGGTTGGTGGTCGTACTTTGCAGGAGTAAGGCGAGTACGTGATACAAAAGAGCGTCCAGCTTCACGTTGACGTTTTTGCATACTCGCAGTAAATCGATTTAACGAGGCATAAATTTCTAAGCGAGTCTGTTCATCAGCTTGTGCGATCTTTTGCTGAATTTGCTTAGGTACGTAACGGTATGTCAGCAAACACAGTTCAGGCGCTGATATTAACTCAAAATCTTCATCAGCATTTACTAGATCAGCAAAGTAACGTGCTTTTTCAATCCCTTTATCTATCAATATCTCGTAGCCTTTACGGCCAATAACACGTAAGCAGGCATGTACTAACATCGCCATACCTGGCCGGCTACCTTCGAGTGTGTGACTGCCTAAGTCTTTTGAGCCTTTACGTAAGATGTATTCTGCATGATGCTCAATTGCATCGGTTGCCGCTGGATCTTTAAATAAAACCAGTCCGGCGCCCATTGGCACATACATTTGTTTATGGGCATCGATGGTGATTGAATCTGCCCGTTCAATCCCTTTTAGTAAAGGACGGTACGTATCAGATAATAAAGTGGCTCCGCCCCACGCAGCATCAACATGAAAGTGGCAACCAAGTTCTTGACTTAAATCAGCCATATCATCGAGCGGATCAATGCTGCCAGTTTCAGTTGTGCCTGCTACGCCGACAATCGCCATCACTTTAATACCTTGTGCTTCAAGCTCATTTGCTTTGTCGCGCATTGCCCCGATATCAACTTTATTATTACTGGCTGTTTTAATAGCGATAAAGTTGTCACGACCTATCCCCAGTAAATCAGCTGATTTCCCTAACGAATAATGGCCACGTTCAGAAACCAGTACAGCAAGTCCTTTATAGCCATAATGTAGCATGGCACTTATTAAGCCTTGTGCACCAATACCTTTAAACTCACCGTCGGCCTTCAACAGTCGATTTCGAGCAATCCATAAAGCAGTAATATTCGCAACCGTACCACCAGAGCAAAACGCGCCCAATGACGTTTTAGCACTGTGCATCCACTTACTATAAAAAGCATCATTTTGGCCATACGCAAGATGATGCATCATGCCAAGTACTTGGCGCTCTAATGGGGTGAATGCTTTTGACGTTTCTATTTTTACTAGGTTTTGGTTAAGGCCAACCATGAGCTTTGATAGCGGTAATACAAAGTGTGGTAAAGCAGACGTCATATGCCCGATAAAGCTAGGCGCAGCAGTATGCACCGAATGAGCAACAAGTTGATCCATAATGTCCTGCGCATAAGCAGAAACAAACGTGGGATCTTCAGGGATCACTGCCGATTGAAAATCTTTTTCAATTTCATGCAATGGCTTTTCTATTGCCGCTATATTTTCATTCAAAAAGCCAGCCAAGTTACTCGAAATCTCAAGCTCGATTTTACTCAATGTTGAGTCAGGGGCTTCTGGTACAGTAAATATACGCATCAGCGTTTCTTTAGAGGCGACGGCACTACGCTTTTGATCCATCTTGATACCCAGTAAATGCAGTTTTTCACAATCTTAATACCCAAATAGACTAACATTCGATAAGTAAGGCAAACTGCAGTGTTGCTACGAAATGCGCTAACTTTACTGCAATATAGTATAAATGTCTCGTATTAAGCCATAAAAGCCAACAATTGCATGACAGATTAATGATAAATTGATTAATTATTTACCTCGCTAAAGACTAATTATATATAGTCGCCGTCAAATTTTTTTGTATAATGTCCACGTCAATATATAAGGGACTAACATGATAAGTGCAAGTTTGAGGACAAACTGGATAATTGCGGGCTTTTTGGTTTTTCTAATTAGTTTGCTTAGCTATGTTTATTATACTTATCATACTACGCGTGCAGATATCATGCGCCAAGTTGATGCCCGTTTACTCAATGCTGCAGTCAGCGTAAAGCACATATTAGGAAATGAGTACCACGACCAAATAAACGCAGGGGTTTTAATCCCTCATTCAATGTATCAACTAAAAAGTCGCCAGTTGTCTGAGTTTGCCAACGCACTGGATGTTGCCTATGTGTATTCAATGGTATTAAAAGATTCCAATGTACACTTCAGCGCGTCTAGCTATACACAAGAAGACCAAAACAGCGGCAAAGTAACACAGTTCCTTGATTTATACCCAGAAGCCACCAAAGCTAATATAAGCGCTTTTTATTCCACCGAACCGGTGTTTGAAACATCCAAAGATCAATGGGGTCATTTCAAAAGTATATTCGTGCCGTACGTTGATAAAAACGGTCATACCTATTTAACCGGTGCTGATATCACAATCTACGATTTAAACGAGCAACTGAGCGAGAGTGTTTCTAAAGCGGCAGCCCTTGCTAGCTTCTTCTTTTTTATTGCGTTGCTGGTAGCAGGCATTTATATCTATTTACTTAAACGTGCTTTATCTACTGATAGCAGCAGCGGTTACGCAAATCACATAGCACTTGATTACTATATAAAACAATCATCGACCTCTCACATGCAAGTTGCAGTTATTTGGGTAAATGAAATAGAAGACATTAATAGTTTTTATGGTACAGAAGTGGGTGACAAAGTAATGAAATGCCTCCTAGAACACTTTGCATTACGTCGCCCAGCTAGCAGTAAAATCTTTCGCTTAGCAACGAATAAAATAGTCTTGATTGCCCCTTTTGATGAAGAACACACGGGGTTTAGCGATCTTATTCAAAATTATAATTGTAGCACTCCATTACTAACCGACCCCTTTATTTACATTACATTATGTGCAGGTATAGCCAGTGGTAATAAAGCCATGCTTCTTGAGAATGCGCACATTGCTGCGCTACAAGCTAAGCAAGGCCGATTCAATGTTGTGAACTACTCAATCGCATTACATGATGTTAAAAATCAATACCAATATAATGTAGAAATGGCAAAGGATGTGCGAGAAGCGTTTGAAAATAATCGCATAGTGCCTTATTTTCAACCTGTTTATGACTATGAAAACAACTCAATTATACAATACGAATGCCTAGCACGTATGATCACTTGTCATGGCGAGATATTACTGCCCGATGCATTTTTAAATGTAGTAAACCGCTCTCGTATGGATGGTATGTTAACCAGAACCATGCTTAATCAATGCTTTGAGCGATTTAGAAAAACAAGTATCTGCTGGAGTATAAATATCACAGCACAAGACATGCTAGATCCAAGCTTAACAGAGTTCTTAGCAGACGAGCTTAAACGCTACCCACAGCCAAGCAATATTACTCTCGAATTATTAGAAACCGAAGCAATCGCGAACTTCTCCGAAGTGAAAACATTTATAAGTATGGTTAAACAGCGTGGTGTAAAAGTGATCATTGATGATTTTGGTACTGGTTACTCTAATATCTCCAATGTTTTAAAGCTCGACGTAGACGGTATAAAGTTAGATGGTTCTTTAATACGACAAATTATTAACGACCAAGATATTTACCTTTATATTGAACATATTGCTAGTTTCGCAAAACAACTAAATTTACATGTTATTGCAGAGTGCGTTGAAAGTAAGCCGATAGTCAACGCACTAATAAAAGCAAAGGTAAACTTAATGCAAGGACACTACTTTGCCTGTGCGGCTCCGCAGATATCTCCCCACACGCAGATCGTTAATCCAAATCGATTACTAGCCGGTGACTCTGTTGACCACTCGCCCAATATTTACGCTCAAACGGAGTGATTGCTTCTTCGCTTTCATACAGTTCAACCTGTGTCTCTTGCCCTGCCAAATAAAGAGCATGAGCGAATTCTTTGACATATATATCCCAATTACTGCGCACTTCTAATCGGCCACCTAATTTAACAATAAATGGAAATATTGCAGCGCCATGCCAACGACGCTGAATATGTTTCGCTTTAGGCCAAGGGTTTGGATAAAGTAAATAGTGATGTGTTGGCTGCCAATTAGCTGCCACAGCTAAACGCCAAAAATCGTTTAAGTCAGCCTGCACTAAAATATAGTGGCCTGAGTCAGTCTGCTTGTATTCAACTTCATGTTTATCCAAACGGTGTGATGATTTGTCTATACCGATAACTAACGCATCAGGGTGACGCTTAGCTAAGTTAGCTGTGCTCTCACCCACCCCACAACAAGAATCTAAAATAAGCGGGCCTGTAAAAGCCTGTACCTCTTCATTTACTTGATCAAATGCTGTTTGTGTATGTGCTGCAATAGGTTTTTTAAACTGCGCTGTTAAATGCTTATTGACTATTTCATCCAGCTTATCATGTAAGCCATCTTGGTTTGATACAATACTACGTGAATTTGCATCACTCATCAGTGTCTAAGCCCCACACCTTTTTTAATTAACGTCAATGCTAATGTAAATAAGGCTGTAATAAATAAAAATAACACACCAAATGCAACTGATAAATCAACATCTGACACACCTAAAAAACCATACCTAAAGGCATTAACCATGTAAATTATTGGATTAACCTGCGATACACCTTGCCAAAAATCAGGCAACAAAGTAATTGAATAAAACACCCCTCCCAAGTAGGTCAGTGGCGTTAAAATAAACGTAGGAATAATGCTTATATCATCAAAGCTATTTGCATAAATTGCATTTATTAATCCACCTAATGCAAACACTGCCGAGGTTAAAGTCACAGTCGCGATAATAACAAAAATGTTATGAATTTGAATATCAACAAACAACAAGGATACACAAGTAACAATTAAGCCTACCAACATGCCTCGCGTCATCCCGCCACCCATATAACCAAGTACAATAATATAATTAGGTACAGGTGCAACGAGTAGCTCTTCAATACTTTTTTGAAATTTTGTAGAGTAAAAGCTGGATGCCACATTAGAATATGAATTAGTGATCACCGACATCATAATAAGGCCAGGTACAATGAACTCCATATAACTAAACCCACCCATATCACCAATACGAGAGCCGATTAAGTTACCAAAAATAACAAAATACAAACTCATTGTAATAGCAGGTGGTACGAGTGTTTGAACCCAAATACGCAAAAAGCGGATACATTCTTTTATCCATAAACTCTTTAAGGCTACGCCGTATTTAAACATCTACTTCTCCCGCCCTTGCTCTAGTAAACCAACAAACAATTCTTCTAACCTATTTGCCTTATTTCGCATACTTAATACTGTATTACCTTGCTCAGTAAGTGCTGAAAATACGGCATTTAAGCCTTGTGCTTTCGCAACTTCAACTTCAATTGTATGATCATCAACCATAGAGAACTGATAGCCATCTAGGGTCACCGCCTGCACAGGCTGCTTTAAGTCCAGAATAAAGGTTTCTTTATCCAGTTTGGCTAACAAAGCTTTAATTGTAGTATTTTCAACGATGATTCCCGAGTCAATAATTGCGATGTTTTTACACAATAATTCAGCTTCTTCAAGGTAATGAGTAGTCAGTATAATCGTCACCCCTTGCTCGTTAATTTGCCTTAAAAAATCCCACATGGAGCGGCGAAGCTCAATATCAACACCAGCCGTTGGTTCATCTAAAATAAGTAACTTAGGTTCGTGCATTAGTGCGCGAGCAATCATTAAGCGACGTTTCATTCCACCCGATAATGTGCGCGCTTGTTTATCTTTTTTATCAAGTAAGCCCAGCTGCGTCAGGTATTTATCGGCTCGCTCATGGGCTAATTTACGAGGAACACCGTAATAACCTGCTTGATTTACCAATATTTGAGTCAGAGTTTCAAATTGGCTAAAATTAAACTCTTGTGGCACTAAACCTAGCTCTGATTTAGCCGCTTCTAAATGGGTATCAATATTATGACCAAATACTTCAACTTCACCTGCGGTTTTATTTACTAATGAAGAAATAACCCCTATTGTTGTTGATTTACCAGCGCCATTGGGACCAAGCAGTGCAAAAAAATCGCCTTTTTGTACTTCTAAATCAATGTTTTTTACTGCTTCTACACCATTTTTATAAACCTTATTCAGGCCTTTAATGTTTAACGCTATTGTCTGTTTGCTCACTTTTTACCTTCCCCATAACCCCAGCGTTTAGTGAGGGTATGCTCAATGTTTAAATGATCTAAAATCCGTGCCACCATAAAATCAACTAAGTCACTTATTGACTCCGGTTGATGATAAAAACCCGGCGCTGCTGGCATAATTGTAACCCCTAACCGAGCAAGTTTAAGCATATTCTCTAAATGAATTTCACTAAATGGGGTTTCTCGTGGCACTAAAATAAGCTGTCCACGCTCTTTAATAACCACATCAGCAGCACGCTCTAGTAAATTATCAGATGCACCTACTGCAATCGCTGAAACCGAGCCTGCGCTACATGGGCAAACAATCATTTTTTTCGGTGCCGCAGAGCCTGACGCAACCGGGCTAAACCAGTTATCTTTACCAAATACTTGTAGTTGCTCAGGTTGCGCATTAAAAAGTGTGCATAATTGCTCGGTGGCTTTGTCTTCATTAGCTGAGAGCTTAATATTTGACTCAGTATCAAGCACCACACGTGCTGCACTTGATATCAATACATACACTCTAAATTGTTGTGCTAAAAGCACTTCAAGCAACCGTAAGCCATAAGGGGCACCTGACGCCCCGCTAAACGCAAGAGTGATGGTTTCTTTATATTGCACTGTGGCTCTCTCTTTAAATTTAATTAAACTTATCAGTTAAATGGCTAATCAATAGCTCGTGTAAACCATTAAACCCACCATTACTCATAATTAAAATATGCTGATGCGGGCGCACTTTATCAACCACTTGAGTCACTATTTCGTCAGTACTGGATAAGCAGTTCATTCCCGCTTGCTGCGCTTGCTCATTCAAAGACCAGCTCAGATTGTCAGGTTCAAATAAATAAACCTCATCGGCATCAACTAATGATGCTAATAATGTATGTTGATGAACGCCCATTTTCATTGTGTTAGAGCGCGGCTCTAAAATAGCGATAATCTTATCATTACCTACTTTAGCACGCAGGCCCGCAAGCGTGGTTTTAATTGCCGTTGGGTGGTGGGCAAAATCATCATAAACCTTAATATCAGCAATATCCGCTTTAAGTTCCATTCGCCTTTTTGGACTAATAAACTGTGCTAAAGCTGCAATACTGTGCTCCATTGCAATGCCCACGTGACGCGCCGCAGCAATAGCCATAATGGCATTTTTAACATTATGCACACCAATTACTTGCCACTTAACAGTCCCTACAGACTCGCCATTAAGCAAAACGCTAAACTCACTGCCATCAGACTTAAGTAAGTTATAATTCCAATCACTACCAAGCGTTTCACTTTCGCTCCAACAGCCTTGATTAATGACCTCAGTTAAAGCCTGTTCATCATTGGGCCAAATTACTTTACCTGTACTTGGTAGTGTACGCATCAAATGATGAAATTGTTTTATTATTGCATTCAAATCGTCGAATATGTCAGCGTGATCAAATTCTAAATTATTCAAAATCAGTGTACGCGGCAGGTAATGTACAAACTTACTGCGTTTATCAAAAAATGCAGTGTCGTATTCATCTGCTTCAATAACAAAAAACGGGGTGTCACCGACTCGGGCTGACATTCCAAAATTTTGTACAATTCCACCTATTAAAAACCCTGGTTTCAAACCGGCATATTCGAGTATCCAAGCAAGCATACTTGCTGTTGTGGTTTTACCATGAGTCCCCGCTACAGCTAACACCCATGAATCTTGTAGTAAGTTATGTTTTAACCACTCTGGACCTGATGTATAAGGTAAGCCTTTATCTAACACATACTCTACACACGGATTACCACGACTCATCGCGTTCCCTATGACAACCATATCTGGCGCAGGCTCTAGTTGAGAAATCCCATAGCCTTGAGTAAGTGTGATACCAAGCTCTTCAAGCTGGGTACTCATTGGGGGATATACGTTTTGATCTGAGCCAGTAACTGTGTGACCTAATGATTTAGCTATCGCGGCAATGCCACCCATAAAAGTGCCGCAAATACCTAAAATATGAATATGCATGTCTATTCCTTTGCTGCACTAGTTATAAGCAGCATTGTTTTTATTACCTGCCATAATGCCAAAATTAGCAGCTAGTTGCCATTGCCATATCGCATTACAGTTTTGCAAAAAATCAGCTAATTAAGCAGCTTATTGCAAAAAGTTCCATGCCACTTGTCTAACTGGTGACAAAACAAACACCACTTTTTATACAAAATTAACATTAGTGCCGATTTAAACCACTAAAATATTTATATTTAATTTAAATAAAGTTAATAACAGGAATAAAAAAACACTAAAAAACAATCTAAACAGGACGTTGTAAATATATAATTACATAATTTTACCTTAAATATCATATTGATACCAATATATATTCAAAACAAAAACAAAGCACACATTATTGAAACAACATACACATTACCATTTTTTAAGACTCTTATTAGGTACTATGTTAAAACGTAGCGCTAAATTACATCTGGTTACATTGTCTGCCATTTATTTAACTTCTTAAGTTAAAAGTGCCTACCTTGATAACTAGTTAGTTCAATCATGCTTTAACTCCTAGTTGAAGCTTGTCGAAATTAAAGGTGTTATGTTGAAAAAATTAAATCTTATCGCAACAGCCGTAAACGCAGTTTTAGTGACAACTGCATTTAGTGCATTAAATACATTTGCACAGTCAACGACTGAAACGAAACCCGTTGAACGCATTCAAGTTACCGGCTCAAAAATAAAACGCTTTAACCTAACGTCTCCAACCCCTGTTACTGTGATCAGTGGTGTTGAGATGGAAAACCAAGGTATAACTAACGTCAATGATTTACTTGCAGAAATGCCACAGGCAACAGTTGGCCTTTCTCCGGAAACAACAACTAACACTATTTATGCGTCAGGCCTTAACACTACGGACCTTCGTGGTTTAGGTTCAGAGCGAACTTTAGTGCTTGTAAATGGGCGCCGTTTTGTACCTGGTTCTGTGGGTGATACAGCAGTTGATTTAAACAACATTCCTACCACAATGATTGAACGTATCGAGATAGCTACAGGTGGTGCAGCAGCCGTTTACGGCGCAGATGCAGTAGCTGGTGTGGTAAATATAATTACTAAAAAATCAATGGATGGGATTGAACTTGATGTCTCTACCGTACGTCCAGAGCAAAGTGGTGGCGAGCAAAACAACTTCTCAATTACTGGCGGTATGGAAGGCGATAAACTCTCTTTTATTGCCTCATTTAATTACACTGAAAACAAAAGTTATGGCAAGCTGAGCCGTGATTTCTACCGCAACCCTGTAAACTCATACGCAAACCCGGCAAATAAAAGTGGTAGTGATGGCATCCCTTCACGGGTTGTTTTAGGTCAGCCGACAGGCCTTGCTTATTACTCAGAGGGTGGCGACTTCTTCGCTAAAGACTCACTTAAAGATAATGGTTACGACAATCATCACTACACCTTTGATGCAAATGGCAACCTAAAACCGTTTGACTATGGCTTGGGGCGCATTCCTAATCCAGGTGTTGGAAGCGATGCGTCAAACTACTTTCAAGATAATCAAAATCAAGGCGATGGTGTTTTTGGCCACGGCTATAAAGATTACTTTCAAACGCCATTAGAAAGAATAATTGCTTCTGCGTACGGCACATATGAACTCAATGACGACCACGCTTTAACCTTTGATTTCACCTATTCAAATACAGAAGCCACAACAGAGAGCTCACCTTCTTTTTTTCGCCATACGATACGTCGCGACAATGCGTTTATTAAAAACGATATGGCTAAAGTAATGGACGACAATGAGCTTACAGAGGTAACACTTCGCCAAGCTAATGAAAACTTATGGGGCGACCGTGCATATAACCAAGAGCGTGAGGTATTTCGTACCTCAATCGGCGCTGAAGGTATTTTAAACGATGACTGGGGCTACTCTGCTTACGCACAATTTGGCCGCATCGAGCAAAACACTCTTTGGACTGGCGAAGTATTAACACAAAACTTAGCTAACTCTATTGATGCCGTTGAATACCAAGGTAATGTAGTGTGTGCCAAGCGTAATGAAAACGGCGATGTTATAGGTGCTATTGAAGGTTGTACACCATTTAACACAATGGGCGCGACGTCAGCAACACAAGCACAGTTAGACTATATAGCGACTGATGCAACACGTTTTGCTAAGCACGACCAAGCCGTGTTTGCTGTTACTGTAGATGGCGCCTTATTTGAACTACCAGCAGGATATGTTGCTGCGGCCTTCACTGCTGAACACCGCAGAGAATCAGCGATCACTAGGCCATCTGAAAACATGGAAAAAGGCCTTATCTTTGGTAACTCAAGTTCACCGATGGACGGCGAAATAGATGTAAACGAACTTTCAGCTGAAATTTCAATTCCATTATTAGAAGAAACCTTCCTAACAACAGATTTAACCCTTGAAACAGCGTTCCGTTATATGGATTATTCGGTTACAGGTGAAGATAATGCTTGGAAGATAGCTTTAAATTGGGGCGTCACTGATGAGTTACGCGTACGTTTAAATCGTTCAAAATCAGTACGCGCTCCTAACTTAGGTGATTTATTTACTCCTAACTCAAAAACGTTCAGCTCAGGACGTGCTGATGTATGTAGAGCTGATTCTATCGCTGAGTCAGGCAGCAAATATAAAGATAACGTAATCAAAAACTGTCAAGCTGCAGGACTGCCTCAAGGTTGGATGCCTTCTGAAGAGTGGTTAGCAGGAGGTAGTTTACCGGGTTATATTCAAGGTAACCAAGACCTTAAAAATGAAACGTCAAACGATTACACAATCGGTGTTATTTACACTCCAGAGTTTATTGAAGGATTAGATTTAACTCTTGATTATTGGTCATTTGAAATTGATGATGCTATTGAATATTATGGCCGAGATAATGTTAAGCTTTGTTATGAATCAACATCACTAGACAATCTATTCTGTAACAACGTGGAGCGAGACCCTCAAACAGGAGAGATAACAAACTTCTACAATCGACCTATCAATGCCGCAACTGTAGCAATTAAAGGTATCGATGTTGAATCTGCATACCGTACAGAGTTGTTCTCTGGTGATTTGGCATTAAAACTAACAGCAACCTATTTAATAGAGGACAATAATAACTCTACAGGTCGTGCTGAAGACTTTAGAAGTGATGTAGGCGAAACAGCTTCACCTCGCTGGAAGGGCCGCTTTAATGCTGTTTATTCACAGGATGACTCTGCTTATGTATTAACAATGAATTATCGCCATGCAACTGTTAATGACAACGACTGGACCATTGAAGACAATAACTACAATGATATCCCGTCTTACACAACATTTGATTTCATGTACAAAACTTATCTAATGGATGAGCTACAGTTACGTGTTGGTGTTAACAACATATTCGACCGTGAGCCGCCACGTAACCCGTTCACTTACGACGATGGTGAGTTCTTTGATGTTAAAGGCCGTCGCTTATCGTTAGGCGCTAAATATACTTTCTAATAAAGCTTGTATTTAATTGCTTATAAAACGGCTCAGTTCATTGAACTGAGCCGTTTATTTTTAACCAGCGACTAGAACAGCCAATTTACCTGCATATTTAACGATAATTGCATCGCTTTGTTTGGGTTCAACTTATCCATCGCCATCTCAAGTTTAAAAAAATCAATTTCATAACCTAACTGAGGCGTTAAATTAATTGGATCAAGCATTAACGCAAACTTGCCTTTTTTGTAAGAAAACTGAGCACCTATCTGCATAAAGTTAATATCACCTTGGCGTGATAAGTTTAACGCATAGTCAATTTTTTCATGATGGTAGGTAAACGCTAAAGCTATTTGTTCTGGTATTTTAAATTTATGCTTGCTTTGCCCCTCAAAACCTTTGAGCAAAGGTCTAAAGCTATTAAATCCTTGATTATCAATAAAGCTACCCTTGGTGTTTATATCTGCTGATGTATAACCTACATTATCAACACTAAAGCGATTGTAAATATCTATCAGATCAGCACGTACAGTTAGGTTATCTAATACATTCATTTCAGCAAATAAGTCGACTGAATAACCCTTGCCTTTACTATCCCAACTACCTTCATTAGGGCGTTTTAAAAAGTTGTTATGCGTGTAGTACTCTTCATAATTAAGGTCGCCTAATAAACTATTATCAGCCCTTCCTTGCACATTACCCGAAACAACAGAGTGACGAAAATAATTAACTCGCCAATAGCTGCCTTTAATGCCAATCAATAAAGCATCACTAAACTCATAGCTATAGCCCGCAGCAAACCCTTTGCTCCTATTTGCAAAGTAATCAAGCTTCACCTTGTAGTTCTCTTTATCTAGTAATGGAATATCATTCTGTTCTTGATAATAGCCTAAAGCAGTATCAGCATGACTTTTAACAAAATAATCTAGGCGCTGTTCGATATGAAAGGTAAAGCCTTCTAGACTTGAGTGTTGATAGCTTACGCCTAGCTTTGTTTGCGAGAAGCCCTTATCAGCATCTGGCTGAGGTTTGCTCTGCCAGTCATCATCGACTACCGCCAACACCGGTGAGATATTACTAAAACTATTAGAATCAACATATACAGACACTTTTTGCTGAGCATTACAATGCAATGCCATTAAACCTAAGCAGCTTAGGAGTGTATTTTTTATCATTTATTATTTCTTTTATAAAAAAGGCCTGCAAGAGCAGGCCTTGAACTTCATGCAAAATTATAATGTTTCAACAGTTCCATTTTCATAAACAATGAGCACCAACGAATCACGCTTAACAATTTCAGCTGCTTTTTCATCACCGACCATAATTGTGCCGAGTACTTGCTGCTCTGCTTCTTCATCATCTGACTCAGCTAAAACTAGCTTAACGTTTTCAGCATTCGTCGCTGATAAAGTTTCAAGTTTAGTGTCATAGCTTACAATAAAGCTGCGTTGTTTATCACTGTCTGGCAGTAAATATTTAACATCAAGTGCTAATTTACCTTGCTCAAGTTCAGTACGTTCACCTGTTAAATTTAGCTCAAGGTTGTATTCTCCCACCTCAACCTGTACATTTAACGCCGCATTTACGTCTAAGAAAGTTTCTTCATTTTCAACATTAGAACCAAGTTCTGGTTGGGCTAAATACATATCAATCGTATAAGTACCATCAGCAGACCATTGCATGTGCTCAGGTTGTGTAAAATCAGCAGCAACACGGCCTAAACCATCAACGTAACTGTAAAAAGTCCGTGCTTTAAACTGCTGTGAAGGCTCCTCCCCCGGGTTAATAGGCACAGGGTTATCACTTCGATAACTATTCAAACCAGATATAAATGCATCATCAACAGTAAAACTATCGATGCTCTCACTCGTTATACCAAAACGCGAAAAATCCCACGATGTATCGATAAAATCATCAACAGTAGAGTAGCTTCCACAATCATACCCTTGTTCTTCAATGCTAATTACTGAACCATCGTAATCCAAATACTCACCAGATCCATTAATTCTAAAAAAATCAATCTGCTTACAGGCAAGGTAATCAACTAGAGAATCATTGTCAGAGTCGATAGGCATCAAGCTTACAAAATTTCCCCAATTCCAATCATCAGCCTGATGGTAATATTCAGCATTTAAATTTTGTCCCAGTGCTACCTCATGACTGCTGACCTTGAGAGTTTGACGCTCATCGAGCTCTCCACTATTATCTTTTATCTCATTACTTATAGAAAAGCTGTTGACGTCAGCCCTATCAATAGTAATAACCTGAGTAGTACCACCTTCGACTATAGCTTCTAAATTAGTAGCATCATCGCTAACGGTAATAACAAGTTGGCCATTTAAAAGTGGTGAAACTAAGTAGCCATCTACCATAAATGACTCACCCGCTTTTACTTTGTCCAACACATCTTCAGTATTAAACCTAAAGTCTCCGGTATCCTTCAGTGATGCAGAGTAACCGCTTTCAAATACACCATAGTAATACGAACTTATTGAGCCGGGGTCAACTGAAGTACCAATACTTAGCCACTCTTGAGCTTCTTCTAAAGAATAGAACCAACCGTTATTTTGATACGGTATGTCAGCTATATTTACTTGCTCTCCCTCGCTATTGGTAAGCACACCTTGGTTGAAATCTGAGAAATAATCAAAGTTTGCCATCAAGTTATAAACGCCGTCGCTCTCATTATATTCGATGTATTCAATCCACGAGTATTGAGTATCGCTAACAATATTATTCTGGTTAAACATATAATATTGACGTTCACCAGAGTTATAAGCTTCTCGATTAAATGTACCTTGGAAGTAACCTTCGATATCCGTTGTTCTACTCGCTGCGATTTTCCAATTACCAGAGCTTTCGGCTGTTTTGGTGTAAACATACTGAGTGAGCGTTTCATCGTTATTAATAGACAGATTTAACTCAGTATCCGCTTCATTAATAGTCACTTGTGCAATATCTTCATACATTTCACCAAAGCCTTTAAGTTCTGGCGGTGTATATGTTTCAAGATCTTTAATATTAACGGTTGCAGTGGCTTTTACAAATTCACCTTCTAGAGACGAAAACTCACCACTTAAGCTCGCCATTTTAGGTAGCACAAGCGTATCTTGCTCAAGCGTGTAATCCCAAGCTGTTTGTTCCCAACCATTCAATGACTCTGCACTATAAACTTTTAACGGCAATAATTCAGCGGTTAGAGCACCTGTAAAACTAATAGGGTTTACTACAGTGTCTGTAGCCTTTTGCGCGAGTGTAACACTCAGCTGTAGCTCCCCTTTGGTTGGCTCTGCATTAACATCACCACTTTCAATTTGGCTTCGCGTAACAGTACGATCTAAGTTAAGTGTTGCGTGACTACCTTCTCCAATTGTTAATGCTACAGCGTCATTCTCAGCCATACCTGACAACAACAATTGATACTGCGTATTTTCTGCTAATGCGTTAATAGCAACATCAAGGGTTAACTTCTCGGCTCCAGCTTGTGCATCAACACTAAAAACAAGGTTTTCTTCATCGATAGTTACACTACCTGTACCTGCTGTACTTAAGTAATCCGCTAAATCAAATACCGTACCTGTTACTTCTTCGTTTTCAAGCTGTTGATGAATATCTGTCACGGCTTCAATAACATCACTTAAAAGAGCAAAGCTATCACCTTGTTCTGCAACCATGTCACCGGCAGCTTCGACGAGATTTACAAATTGCTCCCCCTGCGACTCAAAGTGTTCTCCCGATGAATTTGTTACATCAAATAAATTAGCAAATAAGCGAATATCATTCACCATAGCGCTTGCTTTTGCTATCGCATCACCTTGAGTTTCATCGCTAACATTACCTTTAATACGACCGTCATCACCCGCTTGGGTTATTTTCACTTGAATTTCGTTAGCTATATTAGTCGCAATTTGCTCTAAGTCATCTAAGTGTTCAACTAACGAAGGGTCCTCTGCAATGACTTCTATAAGCTGCGTTAATGCCTGCTCAGAGCCGTTGAGAACATCTTCAATTGAAAGTTCAAACTCATCGTCATCATCTGCATCAGCAGAAACTAACATTCCGCCATTTGCTGCAACCATATCATCTATCGCGAACTTTAATTTAGCACTCAGAGAAAGATCAGGCTCTTCAATGTATAAAGCATGAGCAATACCTGCGTTGATTAAGGCATAACGCATTGCGTTTGTATTTTCTTGATCAAATAAAGAAGAAGGCGTTTCAATTGCACCTGGCGTAAGTGAGTTCAAGGCTCCAACCAATCCAAAAGTATTTGCTATCTCTGATTGTGCATCTGAAATTGTTTGTTCTGATACATCACCACGGCTTTCAGCTAACGCAGTTGCCATATGAGTTAATGGTGTTATATTTGCTGTATCTTGGGTATCAGCTGAGTCACTGCTAACAGATAAGATACTGGTTAACGAAAACTCAGGATCTTGTAGTGTAAGATTAACGTTTTCACCGAATTTAATAGCAACGTCATCAGCACCAACCCCACAACCTGTTGGTGCATCACACACCATAATTGTCGGCGAGCCTGCATCGCTACTTACAGACAGTTCAACCTTAACAACGCCCTGAATATCATTAAGCGTAACTAGGTATTGTCCGTTTTCATCAGTAACTAAGCTTGAATCCCCTAATTCTTCATCAGTTAACTCAACAGCACTGCCTTCTACGTACTTATAGAAAGTAAGCTGTGCATTTTTTAATGTGCCTTTAGATGCCACCCCATTAATTTGTGCCTCACTGACCGTCGGTGTTTCTGGATCTGTGACTACAGGAGGATTGGTAACTTCACTATTATCATCTGAAGAACCACCGCAACCGGCTAAAACCGTAAGTACACTTAACACTAGAATTGATTGTTTAAATTCCATCTTTGTCCCTTTTAATCAAATTATTATTTTTAAAATCCTAATAATCATAGCTGGAAAAAATAATAAAAACAGCAACGCTTTTATCTTAACGCTAACTGAACGAAGAAAAAAGAAATGGAATAAGGAGGCTTACGTGAAATTTTTTAACTAAATACAGCTGGAGAACTAATTAAATAAAGGCTTCAAGAAAATCCGACAGGATAATCTTGAAACCCAATCACATAATAAATAAACGTTACTACGTAATTTAACTATTTTTTTCTCATATAATTTAAAATTTATTTCAGAGACTCAAGAAAAGAATCAATCCAGCGCCTAATAATAAACGGTAAATGACAAATGGCATCATGCCCATGCGTTCAATGATTTTCAAGAAAAAGTAAATACAGGCATACGCAGATACAAAAGATAAACCTGCACCTAACAAAATTGCTTGCCAGTCAATAGCTTCACCTGCTGTGAACAGTTTGTAGGTATAGTAAGAGCCAGCAGCAGCAATAACAGGGATAGACATTAGAAATGAAAAGCGTGCTGCACTTTGCTTATTTAGCCCTAATAATAAACCAACCGTTATTGTTATCCCTGAGCGTGATGTACCAGGAAAAACCATCGCAATAACTTGTGAAAAACCTAATAATAACGCGCTCACTAAATTGAGTTGATAGATGTTCTTTACCTGTTTTGCTTTTACATCTGCATACCAAAGTAATAAACCAAATACGATCGTAGAAGTGGCTATTACCCATGCATTTCGAGAATAACTTTCTACAAAGTCTTTAAAGAAATAACCAATAACAAGCGCTGGAATAGTCGCTGCAATAATCCACCAGCCTAGTTTACTGTCATCTGTTGCACCTTGTGCTCCAAACGATTTAAACCACGCACCAAGTATATCGACAACTTCTTTTCTAAAATAAATGACAACAGCGATTAATGTACCAACGTGTACTGCGACATCAAATGCCAAACCTTGATCTTGCCAGCCTAAGATTTGTGAAGGAAGAATTAAGTGGGCTGAACTTGAAATAGGTAAAAACTCAGTCAGTCCTTGGATCAGGGCTAAAACAATAATTTCTATAATACTCATGGGTTAGTAAACTCCACCTTCCATAGTTTTTGATTAGGGTTATTATATTCATTCCATAGCTGCGCAATCGTCTTCTTTGCGACTGGGTGAATAAAATGAGGGGCTATTTCTGCCAATGGTTGTAGCACAAATGCATTTTTTGTTATTTCATCTCGAGGTAACTGTGCTGGCGAGTCGCAAATTACATCATTATAAAATAATAAATCAAGATCTAAGGTGCGCGGGCTAAACTTTTTATCGTTGAGCTTGCGACCATTATCTCGTTCAATTTTTTTCAATAACAAACACAACTGTTCAAGCGGCATTTCTGTTTGAGTACCAACAACAGAATTATAAAAGTTACTACCTGAAAAGCCAACAGCTTCACTTTCAAATACACTTGAATGCTCAAGCTCGGTAAAGTGCTCTTTTAAGGTGGTAAGTGCTTGGCGAAAATAATGCTCTTTATTCACGTTAGAGCCAAGGCTAATATAAATCTGTGCCATGCTAGTTAGTGGCCTTTTCTCGCGTAATTTGCACACCAACAGTGTGTGCTTGGGCTACCGCAGCTGGCTTGCTCACTTTTATTGTAACCTCTGAGGTATTGAACTCGGCTAAAATAATGACTGCAAGTTGTTCGACTAGCGTTTCTAAAAGCTCTACAGGCTTTGCTGTTGTATGCGCAATAACTCGTTCGCTTACTTTGGCATAATCTAAGGCTAAATTGATATCATCACTTTGAGCTGCAGGTTTTATATCGCAGAGCATTTCTATATCGAAATATAAACTCTGTTTGGTTTCTTTTTCAAAATCGTACACGCCAATGATAGTCTCAACATGTAGTTGCGATATAAAAACTTTATCCATAACTGCTCCAACTTGAAAAATTTAAACTCAATTGACGAGTTTTACCCACTATAATTAACTTTTATAGTGTTTATACACTTTAACTATGTTTTATTATGTAAAAATTAACCATACAATAGTCAGTGGGTACAAAAACAACTGCTCTATTGTTGAACATAAAAGTATGCAATGTTATTTTGCCCTCGATATTTGCGGCCAATGATAGCCGAAAAAGCGCGATTAAAAAATAAGGAAGCGTGTGATAGCTGTTTTAATGTTAGTTTTAGCCTACTTACTAGGGTCGATTTCATCGGCTATTCTAGTGTCACGGCTGTTTAAACTACCAGATCCACGCACTAATGGTTCAAATAACCCTGGCGCTACCAATGTCTACCGTTTAGGCGGTAGTTTTCCCGCTTGTTTAGTCCTAGTATTCGATATTCTTAAAGGCACTATACCTGTATGGGCCGCATACTTTTTAAAACTTGACCCGCTTATGCTAGGTTTGATAGGTGTAAGTGCTTGTTTAGGCCATATGTTCCCGGTGTTTTTTCGTTTTAAAGGCGGTAAAGCCGTTGCCACTGCATTTGGAACTTTGTTACCAATTGGCCTTTCTTTAGGTGGGCTGCTAATATCGACTTGGGTGGCAGTTGTTGCAATTACTCGCTACTCGTCGCTCGGAGCGCTGATTGCAGTTTCCTTAGCGCCTTTGTACACATGGTGGATTAAGCCACTCTATACCTTGCCTGTGACATTTTTAACTGTACTTATAATTATTCGCCATCATGGTAATATAAAACGTCTTTTCAGTGGAGATGAACCAAAAGTTGGTGATAAAAAGAAACCACCAACTCAGGATAACAATAGCACTAGTTAAATCGCTTCTAAGCTATCTATAGGCCAACGCGGTTTTGTTTTCATATCGAGACTAGCAAATTGTCCAGCTTTTAAGCGCTGCATACCGGCATAAGCTATCATCGCACCGTTATCAGTACAAAACTCTGTACGTGGATAATATACTCGCCCCTTCATACCTTGCATTACCCGCTCAAGCTGTGCGCGTAGCTCCACGTTTGCGCTTACACCACCTGCGATCACAAGACGCTTAATTCCTGTTTGTTTCAGCGCACGTTTACATTTGATCACTAACGTGTCAATCACAGCGGTTTGAAATGCATGGGCAATATCAGCTTTGGTTTGCTCATCGCTATCATTATCACGAATCGTGATAGCAGCAGCCGTTTTTAAACCACTAAAGCTAAAATCAAGGCCTGGCTTGTCAGTCATTGGGCGTGGGAAAATAAATCGTTTAGGCTCGCCTTGCTCCGCCAGTTTAGCTAAACGAGGACCACCAGGGTAATCCAAGCCTAGAAGTTTTGCTGTTTTATCAAATGCTTCACCTGCGGCATCATCAACAGACTCACCAAGCACTTCATATTGACCTATGCCTTCGACTTTCACCATCATGGTATGACCACCTGAGACTAACAACGCGATAAATGGAAAGTCTGGTACATCTTCTTCTAGCATTGGCGCCAGTAAATGCCCTTCCATATGATGCACTGCGACAGCAGGAATATTCCAACCATAAGCAAGTGAACGTCCAATAGAAGTGCCAACCAACAGAGCCCCTACCAGCCCAGGCCCTGCTGTGTAGGCTATCCCATCAATATCATCTGCAGTACAGCCCGCTTGTGCAAATGCAGCATCAATCAATGGTAGGGTTTTACGAACATGATCGCGTGACGCAAGTTCAGGAACCACCCCACCATAATCAGCGTGCACTTTTACCTGACTATACAACTGGTGCGCCAGCAATCCTTGTTCGTCATCATAGATTGCAATTCCTGTTTCATCACATGATGACTCAATGCCTAAAATTCGCACTGCTTTTTCTCCTACCGATAAATTCGTGTTATAGCGCTAAACCAATATTTGTTTGACCATCTGCAATAGCATGTTGTTTCAGTTCTTTAACACTCTGTGATGTGACACGGCCCATTTGCTCGACAAAATCGATCATTTCACTAAGCACTTCAATTTCATATTGCATTAAAGGGTGTTCGCGTACTGTTTTATTATCGGCAACTACCCCCTCAACTGTCAGTTGATATTCAATAAAACGAGCAACGGTTGCTTGTGATATCTTGCTTATACTGACAAATTCACTATCATTTTGGGCAATTAAACCGTGCATTAACCCAAGTAAAGCCGTTGCCGCATCGATCGCGGGATATGTACCAAACATATCAAAATCGGCAAGTTCGGGGACATTAGGTTCAATTTTTTCGATTTGTTTTTCTAAATCAATTTTACTTTTAGGGAGCAGAATTTTTTCCCAGCACACATTCAGTGCACTACGAAGCGTCGCTTCATCACCAAACCCAGTCGCTTCACTAAACAAACCATAGTTTGGTAGCATGCGCTCAATTAATGCAGCCGCTAATACGGCTTGTTGTAAATAATTAAGCTCTCGAATACGCTGAAAATTATTCGCTTTAGTCATTCTTAGGAGTCCTACAAGACCAACAAATTTCAAATGTTGGCCCATTATGCTCATTACAGTTGGGGCATACCCAATCCAGAGCAGATTGCTGTTCTTGGCTATAGTTTAACAATATTTCACGCGCATGGCGCTCTTTTATCGCATAAACCTGTACACGAACTTCTGTTTGAGCAATGGGAATTTCACCTACTGCGCTTTGTAATGACTCGCCTAACAATTGGCAGTTTATTTCGTTCCCTATTAGCAGCCCTTTCACTATATTTGCTTCAACAGCATCTGCAGCGCTATAAACCGTTATCCAACGAAATGGTTCATTGTTCATAATTTCATTTCCTATTTATTATATGAATGAACTCTTTTACTTTGTAATTAAACTCCCCTAATCTATTCTAAGCGAAGTATTTGTTATTTAGGAATAATCATGACACTAACCACCCCAGGCTTACTTTTTCCTGCTATCTCATTATTACTATTGGCTTATACAAACCGATTTTTAGTATTAGCGCAATTAATTCGGGAATTAAATGCGCGAGAGGGTGAAACTATACGACCACTTGTTGTTGCGCAGATCACCAACCTAAGAAAGCGTATAAAGCTCATTAGAACCATGCAAGTATATGGCGTAGCATCATTTTTAATGTGTACTATTTCAATGTTTGCATTATTTATTGAGTTTAAAACCACAGGCGTTATTTTATTTGGTATTAGTCTAGGTTGTTTAGCTTTATCGCTTTTAACTTCTTTATATGAAATACACATATCATGCGATGCCATAGAAATTGAACTCAAAAACATTGAAAAAAAACCATTAAGTGATAAAGCAGACTAACTATCAGGCAATAACCCTTTTGGTGAAGTATTAAACGAAGGGGATTTATGCGACAGACTTTTTATTTTCAGACGAGACTGTAATTGAGCCACAAAGTGAATACGCAACAGTCATTTTGGCATATTCTTATTGTCGACAATGGTGCAAGTATAGCCACCAAGTCACCAAGTCACCAAGTCACCAAGTCAGTTTTATCTGGTTTTAAATTTGAAAGCGGACCACTTCGCTTTCACCAAACCTAAAAAGTAAAAGAACTATTACAACAACATAATGACATCTCTCGGGTTAATTGATGTTGTGATGAAAAAAACCATGCTGGACTCGCTCTGAAAAAATTTAATCGCGATGACAGCAATAATCATTAAAGTGTCTTCGATGGCTGAATCAGTGATCATTATTATCGTGCTTTCATTAATAAAAGAGCAACGCACAAAGCAGCTTTCCCCTAAAATTGTTGATATATCCATCAACAACTTAGCACTTTTTTTTGAGTTTAATCAACGTTAACCTGACTAAAGTTGTAATATTTTTGTAAAAAGAGACTTTTCAAATTAGGTACAATACATTACTATCTGTTAAGATAATTTCAACTATGCTCGCACTCGTGCGACTTACTTATACAAAGGACTATAAAAGTGAGATTTGAACAATTAGAACAGTTTGTTGCATTAGGCCAACTTAGACACTTTCGCCAAGCGGCCGAAACCACTAAAATAAGCACTTCAGCGCTAACACGTAGCATTCAAACCCTTGAAGATGAAGTTGGCTATCAATTAGTTAAACGCTCTACTCGCTCAGTTAAACTTACTGCCGAGGGTGAATTATTTTTAGATTATGCACAAAATACCCTATCAGCTTTAGAAGCGACCAAAAAAAGCTTATTTCAATCATTCAACGACTGCTCAAGCGAGAAGTTGATAATTGGTTATACGACTAAGGCAAGCGCAATTGTACCTGTATCATGTGGCCAATTTTTAGCACAATACCCGCATGTAAAAATAGAAATGCAGTTACAAGAACAAAGTGAGTTACTTCGTAAGTTGCAACTAGGTGAAATTGATATTAGTGTTTGCTCACAAGCTGTAAATAGTATTGGTACTGATATACACCTACCTGATCAACTAATTTTATTTGTGGCTAAAAGCCATCCATTAGCCAAAAAAAGTGATATCAGCAAGCAAGACCTTATCGACTTCCCAATGTATGGCTGTTTTTCGCAATCAAAGCAAATTCAAACTATGCTTAACGAAGCAATTGATGGTTTAAATAAAGCTTCAAGTATTAAAGTTGGTAGTATTGAACAAGTAATGGACGGCTTGTGCAAATCGAACCACTTTGCCATTGCAAGCATTGAACATGCAAATACAGTTGCTGAGCATTCAGATCTCGTGCAGTTAAAAACAAATAAAGACTTAGCTCATGAGCAGCTGATTGTGCAAACTAGTCAGCAAGTATCCCCTGGGGAGCACATAAACCAGCTCTTGTCCTTAATAGAAAAGACAGCGCTGTCGGTTAGTGAGTAAGGTTGATATTGAAAGCCTGATTTATTCAGGCTTTTTTTGTTTTAAGTCCGAAATAAAAAGCTCGCTTTAAATAAATATTAAGCTAAACTAGCGCACCTCCCTATACTTAGTATATAAAATGAACGCTCATTTCATTTCTGAAATCTATTTAGATGATATTGAAAGCCGTGGCTATACCATTATAAATAATGCTCTATCTAAAAGTTTAACTGCAAAATTGATGCTTGATTGCTATCGCATTAACCCCGAATTTAGTGTCGCTGGCATTGGCCGTAAACATGACTTACACGTCAATAAAACTGTTCGCAAAGACAAAACATTTTGGTTTGATGACAGTAGCCAAGCACAACTAGATTATTTAGCATTAATGGCAAAGATGAGAGTCGTACTCAACCGGAGTTTCTTTTTAGGTTTATTTGATTACGAATGCCATTATGCTAAATACCAACAAGGTGATTTTTATAAAAAACACTATGATGCCTTTAAAGGCCGCTCTAACCGAGTTTTTACCACAGTATTTTATTTGAATACACCTGACTCTGGTGGTGAATTAATAATATACAAACCTAAGAGTAAACAAGTCGAAGTGTGTATTAAGCCACAGGCTGGCACACTTGTTATGTTTGAAAGCGAGCGCTTTATGCATGAAGTGTCACCTGCAGGTGATGATCGCTATTCCATAGCTGGTTGGTTCAGGATGAATGCCTCTATTAGTGGCGTGATTGATCCGCCGCGCTAGTAAACTAAACACAAGCGATGAAATTTACAAGTTTAGGGGTAAGGACGCCACTAAACCAACAAAAATGACTAAACCAACGTAATGGTTATTTAAAAATGCCTTAAAGCATTGAGCACGTTCACGAGAATGAATCAAAACCTGCTGATAAGCTAAAAATCCAGATGCGATCACTATGCTAAGCCAATACGGTGTATCAAGTTGCTCACTCCAACCGATGTAACAAAGTAAAGCTATAAAACTGCCATTAAGACACAAGATGATTGCTCTATCTGCTTGACCAAACAAAATTGCTGTTGACTTTACCCCGATTTTTAAATCGTCATCTCTATCAACCATGGCATACATCGTATCGTAAGCCACAGTCCAAATAACATTGGCCATAAACAGCAACCAAGCAGAGGCAGGCACATGACCGCTTGCAGCCATATATGCCATTGGAATAGCCCAACTAAACGCAGCACCTAATACCACCTGTGGTAAATTAGTAAAACGCTTCATAAAAGGGTAACTAAAAGCTAAAAACAGCGCACCGACAGATAGCACGATGGTTTGCCAGCTGAGTAATAACACAAGTCCAAATGCAATTAATATCAAAAATACAAATAAGCTAAGAGCTTCTCCACTAGTAACAAGTCCTGCAGCCAATGGCCGCTGTGCAGTGCGTTTAACAGAGCCATCAATTTTACGATCGGCATAATCATTGATCACACACCCTGCACTGCGCATAACAAACACACCCAAGCTAAACACTATAAAGTTTAATAAGCTTGGTACACCACCACTTGCGAGCCATAAAGCCCAGTAAGTTGGCCACAACAACAAAAGCGTGCCAATTGGCTTATCGGTGCGCATTAGTTGTTTGTAGTGTGCAATGTTCGCAGTTTTTAATGCAGCTAATGTCATTGGTAAATAAACGCCTTAGGTAAAAAGATTTCACACACTAAAAAGCGACTTTGCGCTAAAGAAAATATACTACGCCGCCCCCATAATGGACTTACACAATCAAGAGGTTGCTCAGCCAACTGTTGTACTGGGTGATACTGATCAAAACATGCAATTTCAATCTCCGTGCGTTTTAAATCAGGGTCGCGAAAAATCACATCACCTAATGGCTTATTGCCAAGCTCAAGTAATTGTTGTTGTTGCATACTTTGAGAAACAGGTAACCAACTTTGAGCATAAACCATAGGGTGGCCATTACACCAAAGTAACACTTCACGGTTAATACCTTGCGATAAATGACAATCAAGTAATTGCTGTTGCTGTAGGCTTAAAATAAAACGCTTTTCACTCAATACTTGAACAGAGAAATCACGACCATGGCTTTTAAGTTTAGCCGTCAGAGAATTTGGCTCAAGCAGCCAGTTTTGTTCTTGCTGTGAAAGTGAGGTAACCGTATTACCACGTTGCCAATTAGCTGTTAGGGAAAGAGGAAATGTAATCACAATAGCTCTATTTAATAAAAACCGAGTAAATGATAACACTGCCTAAGCTATGGAAAAAGTAATTGAAGATATTCAATAACAAATAGCTGATTCAGCCTGTATATTAATCAGTATTACGTATAAACTGTTAACATGAAATATGGATCACCCCACTTACTTATGAAAAAAGCGCTTTACTCAGGTATCTTAATAGTTACATTGTCATTTAGTTTATTAGCAAGCTTTAGCAGTCGTGCAGAGTCTACCGTGGGCTACTTTGGTTTTGAGCCCGATATAATTGCCAATTACATCGCGCAAAATAACAAAAAGTTAGGGTATGTCCGTGTAACTGTAGATTTAATGCTGACAGACATGGCAAACATTGCAGTTGTTGAACATCATACACCACTGCTACGCGATGCGCTGGTAGAGATTTTATCGAAAGAGCCTGAAGAAAATATTAAATCACTCACAGGGCGTGAAGAGATTCGTAAACGCTGTGCTGAGCGATTAAAAACCCTGCTAAAACAAGAAACAGGGCAAGAAATCATTCGCGAAGTATTATTTACTAAATACCTTTATCACTAGCGTTAAAAAACTGTGCGGTATAAGCGTAAGCCATGCCGCTAAGTAAACCACCTAAATGCGCCCAATTAGCCATATTAACAGGTAGCATATTACCAAACCCTAAAATAACCCAAATAAGCATAAAACCAATGACCGCATTACTCACCAAAGCAGGCTGCTGTGGATTGAGCGTTCTGTAAATCCAACAGTAACCCAGCAAACCATAAACTACACCACTCAAACCACCAAAGTTAGGGCCTACCATTAAATACTCAGCCCAATTACTAAACAAGGCTGTGGTTAAAAACAAACCTATTAATGTGCTTTTACCAGCAAGCTTTTCAATACCATCTCCCAGTGAGATCCACCAGATAATATTAAAAATTAAATGAATCGCACTAAAGTGCACTATCGCAGGCGTCAACCAAGTTAAAGGTTGATTGGGATTAAATTGTAAAACACCATAAATTGACTCAAAACCACCGAGTAAGAAGGCGATATAAATTCCTACACATAATAAGGTAACGGTTTGGTTGAGCCAGCTGAGTGCTTTAAAACGCTCTTTTAAATTAAGTGACTGACCTTGGTAACTAAGAGGAGATTGCGTATTACCAACTTGCCACGATGCATCTTGATAACGTACATGGTTAGGATTTTCAACAAACGCTTGCCACAAAGGTTGAGCTTGGTGAAAATGCTCAGGGGCAATACAAATAATCACATTTTGGCCATCACTTGAGCGCAATTCGCCGCTAAGCCCTTGGCTTTTTATATAGTCGATAAAACCTTGTGCCGCACGAGGATTATTAATACTGCCAAGCTCTATCATTTTTCAACTAGCTCCGGTAACTGTACTTCCCACTGTGTAAAACCGCCATCCATACTATACACATCTTCAAACCCCTGCTCAGATAAATAGTTAGCAGCACCTTGCGAACTCATACCATGATAGCAAACAATAATGATTGGCTGATCAAACTCTTTGTTCATCATAAATTCGCCAATATTCGTATTTGATAAATGCTCAGAGCCGGGAATGTGGCCTGCTTGATATGAATTAGGATCTCGAATATCTGCAATCACCACATCTTTTTTATTAAGTAGTTCTTGAGTTTGGGCGATTGAAATATGTTTAAATGCCATTGCTGCCTCTTAAAAAATTAAATAAATCAATAAAAAAGGCGGCTATAGGGCCGCCTTTTTCTATATTAGAAAAGTTAGTCCCAATTAAGGATAACTTTACCTGATTGGCCTGAAATCATCATATCAAAGCCAGCTTGGAAGTCATCAACTGAATACTGGTGAGTAATGATTGGGTCTAAATCTAGCCCTGATTGAATAAGGCTGGCCATTTTATACCAGGTCTCAAACATTTCACGACCGTAGATACCTTTGATCACTAAGCCTTTAAAAATAACTTGGTTCCAATCAACCGCCATATCTGATGGTGGAATACCGAGCATGGCAATCTTACCACCATGGTTCATATTATTTAGCATGGCATTAAATGCCGATGGCACCCCTGACATTTCAAGACCAATATCAAACCCTTCGGTCATACCCAGATCAGTCATTACATCTTCTAGCTTTTCGCTTGCAACATTAACGGCACGAGTTGCACCCATTTTGCGAGCTAAGTCTAAGCGGTACTCATTTACATCTGTGATTACTACGTGGCGAGCACCTACGTGCTTAGCGACAGCAGCCGCCATGATCCCTATTGGACCTGCACCTGTTATAAGTACGTCTTCACCCACTAAATCGAATGACAACGCAGTATGAACAGCGTTACCAAACGGGTCGAAAATTGATGCAAGCTCGTCGCTAATGTTATCTGGAATTTTAAATGCATTGAATGCTGGGATCACTAAGTACTCAGCGAATGCCCCTTCTCTATTCACACCTACACCGGTGGTGTTACGGCATAAATGAACACGCCCAGCGCGACAGTTACGACAATGGCCACAGGTAATATGCCCTTCGCCAGATACTCGGTCACCAACACTAAAACCACGGACTTCTTGGCCCATATCAACTACTTCACCGACATATTCATGACCTACGACCATAGGCGTAGGAATCGTGTTTTGCGCCCACTCATCCCATTTATAAATATGTACGTCAGTACCACAAATAGCCGTTTTACGAATCTTAATTAATAAATCGTTATGGCCTACTTCTGGCTTTGGTGCATCTGTCATCCAAATGCCCGGTTCTGCTTTTAATTTTGATAATGCTTTCATGATCACACACTCAATAAAAACCGCGGACATACCACGGTTTAATAATTAATTAGATAACACCCATTTCTTTACCAATGCGGGTAAAGGCTGAAATTGCCGTATCTAGCTGTTCAGTACTGTGTGCTGCTGAAATTTGCGTACGAATACGAGCCTGACCTTTTGGCACAACAGGGAATGAGAAACCAGTAACGTAAATACCCTCAGCAAGGAGTTTATCAGCCATGGCTGATGCAACTTTTGCGTCCCCTAGCATAACAGGGATGATCGCGTGGTCTTTACCTGCGCAGGTAAAGCCTACCGCTTCCATTTGTTCGCGGAAGTACTTCGCGTTTGACCATAATTTAGCACGCAGTTCACTGCCATCAGCTAGCATTTCAAGCACTTTAATTGAAGCTGTCACAATTGACGGCGCAAGCGAATTTGAGAACAAGTAAGGGCGCGAGCGTTGACGTAACCATTCAACAATTTCTTTTTTACCTGAAGTATAACCACCTGATGCTCCACCAAGGGCTTTACCTAAAGTACCTGTAATAATATCAACACGATCTAACACGCCGCAGTACTCTGGTGTGCCTTTACCGTTTTCACCGACAAAGCCCACAGCGTGAGAGTCATCAACCATCACTAATGCGTCATATTTATCCGCTAAGTCACACACAGCTTCTAAATTACAAATAACGCCATCCATTGAGAACACGCCATCTGTTGCGATGAGCTTAGTTTTAGCACCCGCTTCATCCGCTGCAATTAATTGCTTTTCAAGATCGGCCATATCGTTGTTAGCATAACGGAAACGTTTGGCTTTACATAAACGCACACCATCAATGATTGAAGCATGGTTTAAAGAGTCTGAGATGATAGCGTCTTCTGGGCCTAAGATAGTTTCAAATAAGCCTGCATTGGCATCAAAACAAGATGAATATAAAATTGTATCTTCAGTTTCTAAAAACTCACTAATTTTTTGTTCCAATGTTTTGTGAATATCTTGAGTACCACAAATAAAACGTACTGACGCAACACCAAAACCATGCTCATCAAGACCATGTTGTGCGGCTGCAATTAGCTCAGGGCTATTAGCTAAGCCTAAGTAATTATTGGCACAAAAGTTAATAACTTTATCACCAGAGGCAACTTGAATTTGTGCTTGTTGTTGCGAGGTGATCACTCGCTCACTTTTATACAGACCTTCGGCTTTTACTTCATCAATTTGTTGCTGAAGTTGGCTAAAAAATGCAGATTCTCTCATCTGAAATCTCCAAATAATTGAACGGGTAATCAAGCGTAAATTTAATCGCCGATCACGAATTGTGGCTATTGTAAAAGTTTAGCCAACTAAATGCACTGTTTGTAGTTCATCGCATAAATTGAGACTGACAACTTAAGCTGCCAGTTTATATTTAGCTACAACAGTAATGCGGGTAAATCAGCTAAAGAGTCACAGATATGATCTGCCGCTGCTATAGCACAGGCATCACATGCTTGGCCTGAACGTACAAGTACTTTAGTTGCAATATTCGCATTACTTGCGGCTTGCATATCACTGAGCTTATCACCCACCATAATACTTTGCTTAGAATCAATATGATGATCATCAATACCTTGTAGCAACATCCCAGGTGCAGGCTTGCGGCAATGACATTCTTTTAGATATTCAGCAAGTGCTTTTTTTGGGTGATGAGGGCAAAAATAAATCCCACTGACAGTGACATCATGCTCTGCAAATTGCGCTACGACCCAGTTGCTTAACGCATGAAAATCAGCCTCTGTATAATAACCTCGCCCTATTCCTGATTGATTGGTCACAATAATTAATTTATAGCCTGCATCAACAAACGCCTTACAGGCAGAAAATACGCCGTCGACAAATTCAAACTTCTCAGGTTCATACACATAACCATGATCAACATTAACAACACCATCACGGTCTAAAAAAAGCGCTTTATTTAACATTAGCAAACCTTAGTTGCGAGCAACTGCTCTTTTTTAACGACTAGATCAAACATTAATGTTACGTCTTCAACGGTTATCTGGGCCATTAAATCACTCCCTTTAACCCGTGTACCCCAAGCAACTTGCTCAGCGGTTTTACCCATTTGCTGTAATAAATTTTGATGATAAACCTCAACCACATAATTTTGGTACAAATATGGTCCTGTACGTTTTGGGTTTGAATGGGCATATAAACCAATAACAGGCGTACCAACGGTGACAGCCATATGAGCAGGCCCGGTATCAGGCGCGAGCACCAATGCAGCACGCTTAAGAACACAGAGTAATTGTTTGAGTTTTGTTTTGCCGACTAAATTTAATATAGGTGCGTTAGTGTAGCTAATTATTTGCTCGCTCAGTTCGATTTCAAGCTCAGTTGGACCACCCGAGATCACAACTTGAAACCCTTGGCGATCAGCATGTTCTGCAAGAGCTGCATATCGCTCAGGTAACCAATTACGTTCTTTTTTACTCGCAGCTGGCGATATCACAAAAATAGGGCTGGCAAGACGCTCTGCCCCGAGTAACTCATCAGCGACGATTTGATCTTGTTCTGTCACTGGCATAGCCCAGCTAGGTTGGTAGTCAGGTACACCTATCGCTTTAGCAAACCCTTTAAAACCTTCAAGTACATGTGCTTGTGGCTCTGCCTCTATACGTTTGTTTATAAATAAGCTATGGAGCTCTTTAGCACGGGCCCAGTCAAACCCAACTTTAATCTTTGCCGGAATACAGCGTGCGACGAGGTTTGCGCGTAAAGCGACTTGCATGTGTAAGAGCACATCAAATTTGCGGCCTTTAAATTGCTGCTTTAACTGCTCAAATGCTTGCTTGCCCTGTTTTTTATCAAACACAACAAGCTCTACGCCTGGTAAATCAGCCAATAGCATGGCTTCTATTTTACCCATCACCCAGGTAATTTTAGCATTAGGATGTGCTTTTTGAATTGCTTGGACCGCAGAAACCGCATGGCATACATCACCAATTGCTGAAAGTCGTAAAATACAGATATCTGAATAGTTTGCAGTCTGGCTCACAGGCATTGTTCACTTTATTATTAACGAGAGCTTGATCTTAAATTAACCACTCACTATTGCAAGTACTTATGCTTGGCATTAAAACGCGTTAAGATACCGTTATTGCCTGCTACAAAGTATATTTGCCATGTTTAATCAACAAGTAATCAACCAACACATTATTCTGAGCCACCCAGAGTACAGCGCTCAAATTAGCCTAAATTGGTTTGATGCAGAATATTGGCAACAGCAAGAAAAGATAGTCGGCAGTAAAAAAGGCCGAGCTACCGCATGGTTTTTTTGTCATAAAGAATTAACAGCCGTGCTAAGACACTATTGGCGCGGCGGTTTAGTAGGTAAAGTTTTAAGCGATCAATACTTGTACCTTGGCCTTGAAAAGACCCGCGTTTATCAAGAGTTTGCTTTGATGATGAAGCTTTGTGAAATGGGCCTCAACGTACCAAAACCCATTACTGCAAAAATTACTCAGCACGGTTTAATCTACCGCGGCGATATTATCACTCAAGCAATAGAGGGTGCACAAAGCTTACTAGATGTATTAAAAAAGCGTGCTTTAACAGCTGATGAGTTAACAATGATTGGCAACACCATCGCACAGTTCCATAACTTAGGTGTTTATCATGCAGATTTAAACATTAATAACATCTTATTCGACAATACGGGCGCTGTGTATATTATTGATTTCGATAGAGGTGAGATAAAACCTGTTCAAAAGCAGTGGCAGCAAGCGAATATATCGCGTTTACTACGCTCGTTTGAAAAAGAGCATGGCCGTAACCAGGTAATGCATTGGCAACAAAGCGACTGGCAGCAATTAAGTACTGCGTACCAGTCATCCCTTAAGCCTAAGATTTAATTTTGCTGATCACTTTAGAGGTTGAGCAACCGTCTAAAAACTCCAGCACTTCGACCTTACCACCATGGCGTAATACGTGTTCAGCACCCGCGATTTGCTCTACGGTGTAATCCCCGCCTTTAACCAAAATATCAGGGCTGATCTTTTCGATTAATTTTGCCGGCGTGTCATCTTCATCAATGCTGCCAAACGGAATGACCCAATCAACTGATGCTAATGCACTCAGTACCATTGCACGCTCATCAAGCGGGTTAATAGGTCTTTGTGGACCTTTCAAACGTGCAATAGACTCATCATTATTTAAACCAACCACTAAACGATCGCCTCGAGCTTTTGCTTGCGCCAAGTAACGGACATGACCTGCATGTAAAATATCAAAACAGCCATTGGTAAACACAATTGTTTCACCATTTTGTTTTGCAAATTCAATATGCTGCAATACATCATCAAATGGTGTTTGGTAATGCTCACCATTTTTTTGTAAGTACTGACCAAGTTTACGACTCAACTCTTCAGGGGAAACTGTTGCGGCGCCAAGCTTACTAACAGCAATGCCTGCTGCAAGGTTAGCAACTTCAACCGCATCTTTTGGCTGCATACCCGCTCCAAGCATTACCGCAAGCGTTGCGATAACCGTATCGCCAGCGCCTGTTACATCACTGACTTCAAGCTGCTGCGCCGAATAATCGTACTTTTCATTTGCGCTTATCAGTGACATACCTTGCTCTGAACGAGTAAGGAGCATAGCTGCAACACCGGCATCTTTTATTAGTTGGCGCGCGCTGTCGGTTAAACTTTGCTCTGAATCAGTTTGGCCACCAGCGAGCTTAAACTCATTTAAGTTTGGTGTAATATAGTCAGCACCACGGTACTGATTTAAATCTGATGATTTAGGGTCAATAAGAACCGTTTTACCTGCCGCTTTAACCACTTGAATCATTTTTTGAATTAAGCTCAACGAGCCTTTATCGTAATCTGAAAAAAGCACAAAATCATACTGTTCTAAAACAAGTTTTAAGCGATTTAACAATAATTGGCTGTGCTGCTCGGTAAATTTTTCTTCTAAATCTAATCGAACGACTTGTTGGTGGCGACTAATAACACGCATTTTAGAAATAGTGGGTAAATCACACACACTGACTAGCTGCGAATCAATACGTTCATCATTTAAAATGCTTTCGAGGATTTGACCACTTTCATCCTCGCCAATTAAACCAAGCAAACCAACTTTACCGTCTAGCCGAGCAATATTTTTAGCCACATTGGCTGCGCCACCGGCTTTGTCTTCAAACTTACTCACCTTAACAATCGGCACCGGGGCTTCTGGCGATATACGCCCTGAATCACCATGCCAATAGCGGTCCAACATGACATCGCCAACCACCAATACCTTTGCGTTAGATAAATTTTTAAGTAACCCTAAATCCATTACTCTTGCCCCGCAACAACCATATCGATGGCTTCACATAACCAATGACCAATAAACATATGCGCTTCTTGGATGCGAGCTGTTTCATCATCTTTTATAATAATTGGCAATTTTGCGATATCTTTAACTTTGCCACCATCACGACCTGTCAATGCAACAGTGTAAGCACCTATTTCATTTGCTGCTGCCAATGCCAAATTAATATTAGCGCTGGTACCTGACGTTGTTAAACCAATGACTAAATCTTCAGGCTTGCAGAGTGCTTGTACTTGGCGTTCAAACACGGTATCAAAATGATAGTCGTTGCTATGCGCCGTCAAAATCGAAGTATCTGTTGTAAGTGCAATGGATGCCAAAGGGCCACGCTCTAATTTATAACGTACCACAAATTCTGCGGCTAAATGCTGTGCATCAGCGGCACTACCACCATTACCAAACCAGACTACTTTGCCGCCCGCTTGTAACACGCTGTGGCATACTTCAAGTAACTGCATTACTTGTGGGTGATACGTCTCCATTGTCTCAAACAAGGCTTGATGACGGGTTAAGCTTTCAAGATAGCTATCTGCAACTGAGTCAGTGTTAGACATAATTATTTCTCTCAAATTTATTGCGGTATTTTAATTACTTAAAAACAATTAAGACTATTAATTACCAAAAAAGTGCCACCGATAACCATGTATAGTCATCACCGAATACATCTTCGCCATACGTTAGCGTAGTTTCAATATTATAGTCTTGCCATTGTCGGTTATTACTAAGTTGTAGTTCAATAGCTTGTTCATATTGCCCACTAACTGCACCGACATGATTTATATAGCCGCTTTCATTCTCAATTATCGTCAGTTTTGCACGCCAAAGTGATTCAAATGTATCGGCGTAGGCCACCTCTAAACTATGAATATCAGAAGGTACACCATCATTAAATTTACGTTGGTCTGCAGCGTAATGGCCGATAACAAAGCCATCCTTAGTATTCCCACTAGCAGGAAAAATATAGTTTTTATACCACAAGCTATGCATACTAGTGTATTCATAACGCAGCGCTAGTTCGTCTGTTAATTTAGGTAAAAAAATACCTAAATTATATAATATGTTACCAAATTCATAGTTTTTATGGCCTTTCGTATCCTCACCGCCATATTCAAAATACAGCTCGGTTGGCATCCCCCAATTAAAGTTAACTGTGCTGGTTATCGAAGCAAATTGATCGCCTAACTCATTATCTGGGCCACCAGCAAGTTTGCTGTTATCATTACCAGCAGGATCAAAAAAAGCTTTAAATACATCCCCAGCACTTACTTCGCGAGGACCGCCACCAAACTGCATCATGCGGTTTAAACCTATTTTCCAACCGCTTACAGGTTCAATACTAATATGTGTACCAGCTAGTTTTGGCGTGCCATCATGTAGTTCACCTTGATATAAAATACCTTTTTCAACATGCTCAAGCTCAGAGTAATAAAGCTCAAAATCAAAGTTCCACCAATTATGCGCTGGCGCCACCATACCTAATGAAATTGATGGCGAGGTACGGGCATTGGTTGAGATTATTTGCGCTGATTGCTTAAACGGTGAAAACCAATGTTCCTTATAGCCAATATTTAGCTGTAAGTCGTCACCTGCAAAACTAATAAAACTATTATAGTTGGTAAATTTATTCTGTTTGGCGCGGTAATCGGCGCCAACTTGCATTAGCATGTAATCGTTCGGTCGCCAAATACCTTCAAAAAATACCTGCCCCCATTCATCAGAGCTAACTCCACGTTGATTGGCAAGTTTTACTGTTTTATCACCATCCACTGTGAGTTTTACACCGACACGGGTGATATTATCAGTGCCTTGGTAAGGCTTTATTTTAGCACGAATTGCACTTACTAAAGCCGGCTGTGTAGCTTGTAATTTACTTAACGCAGCCTCAACTTCTGTAAGACGATATGGCTTAGCCATCGGCGTGCCCGATGTTAATGCAAATAAGGTATCTAGTTGGTGATCAAGCTGCGCATCCATGCCAATTGGTAAATAAGCCGTGGGGCTAGCTATAGTTGGAAACGCACCAGCTAAAAAACTGGCTACGACTGCAGCTTTGATAAATTTGAATTCCATAACATCACACATTTTCTAATAAGTGGCCAAATATTACCAAATTAGGGCAAACTAAACACTCAAAACTCTCTCAAATAACGCTTTTTAACAATTTCATATTTAGCTTATTAGGTATCCACGTTATTATGACCCTTTATTATTTGAGGCTTAAAAATGGCACGCTTTTGTTATTCGCTTATTCTTTATCTATTAAGCCCACTAATTATTTTTTATCTATATGCAATAAGGGGTAAAAAAAATCAGGCCTATCGCCATCAATTTACTGAGCGCTTTGGGTTTGTAAAAGCTAACAAGGCTTCTCCTTTGCTCATTCACTGTGCCTCGGTGGGTGAAGTGCTTGCTGCGACACCTTTAATAAAGCAACTACAATCGCAGCACCCAGAGTTAGCAATTATTATCACCTGTAATACTCCTACAGGTCGTGAGCAGATAAAAAATAACTTTAAAGACTCCGTACAAGCACTTTACTTGCCACTTGACTTACCATTGGCAACAGCCCGTTTTTTAAAGAATATACAACCGCAAGCACTGTGTATTTTAGAAACTGAACTTTGGCCAAACTTAATGGCGCAGTGCCTAAATAAAGATATTCCAGTATTAGTATTAAACGCGCGTTTATCGGCAAAATCACAGCAAGGTTATAATAAAATAAAGCCACTAACCCGAGTAATAATGAGCTCAATAACACGCCTTGCAAGTCATAACCAACAAGATGCACAGCGCTTTATTGAGCTCGGCTTAACGCCTGATAAAGTAGTCGTAACTGGCTCAATTAAATTTGATATTCAATCAAACACAGAGCAACTTGAAAAAGTGTCTGAATTGAAGGCACTTTATAATCAGCAACGCTTTATCTGGGTCGCAGGCTCTACTCACCCAATTGAGCATGGGCTAATTTTACAAGTTCACTCACATTTACTAACACAGTTCCCTGATGCATTATTGGTTATTGCTCCACGCCATCCAGAACAATTTAATAAAGTTGCCGACCTATTAACTGACTCCTCTCTTACATTTAGCCGCAGGAGCGAAGGTAATTATGCTAATGAGCAAGTATTATTAGCGGATACCTTAGGTGAATTACAGTGCCTCTACGGGATGGCTAAAGTAAGTTATATTGGAGGCAGTTTAATTGAGCGTGGTGGTCATAACCCGCTCGAAGCAGCTGCATTTTCTGTTGGAGCAATAGCCGGCCCGCATACCTATAATTTTAACCATGTTTACCCAGAGTTAATAGCACTTGGCGGCTGCATACAAGTTAAAAGTAGCGACGAACTCTATAAACAACTTTGCTTATATGCAAACAAACCTCAATTATGTGAAGCACTCGGTATACAGGCCAATAAATGCCTAATGAGTAACCAAGGCGCTATTGCAAATACACTCACCATAATTAATCAGTATATTAAATCATGAACAATCAAACCGTCACGTTAGCAGAACTACAAACTCGTCAGTGGGTCTCAAATGTTATCGTCAAATACAACTTCTGCCCGTTTGCTCGTAAAGAGGTCGAGAATAACTGTATTCATTATTTTACCAGCCAAAGTATTAGCATCGATGATGCGGTAATGGAAATGCTTGAACAGTGCAATCAACTTAATTGCTTAGCTGAACGTGAAACAGCACTTATCATGTTTGAACAAGGCTTTAGTGATTTTGAAGAGTTTTTAGATTTAGTAGATTTAGCTAATGCTTTACTCGTTGCACAGGGATTTGAAGGTAAATACCAAATAGCGAATTTTCACCCTGATTATGTATTCGCTGATAGCGATGAAAGCGATGCCGCTAATTATACTAACCGAGCTCCTTTCCCCACGTTGCATTTAATACGTGAAGCAAGCATGAGCGCGGCGTTAGATGAATATAATGAGCCAGAGTCAATCCCTGAACACAATATCAATTTAGCACGCCGTAAAGGCATCGATTTTTGGCAAGCCTTATTAGAGAACTGTAAAAAACCGAGCATGTAAGCTCGGTTTTTAATGCCCTTGAGTAATGCGCTGAGTTTATTTTTTAACCCACTCACCATTTACTTCAACAAAGTGCCCTTCTTGGGTTTTTTCTATGGTTTTCGCTGCTGCCAGCGCTTCTACTTGAGCAAGTGACAAATTGTTCTTTTTCGCAAGTTTTAAATACTGTGCTTTACGCTTAGCGTTAATTTCATCAACAACCGCTTTCGCCTCTGCATTTTGTACGACCAAACCTAAATAACCTGAGCTGTCTTCACCAACAAGCCCTTGATTTTTTGCATCATCTAACGTGAGTGCCCAAGCAGAAAATGACAAGAAAACGGCACTTAAAAGTGTGACCACATTTAACTTTTTATTTTTTAATAAACTCATAATTGCTCCTTAGAATAATTCACTGTCATCGCCAAATAGATCATCCAGCTCTTTATCAACTTTCACTCGAATTTCATGATCAACCTTAACATTTAAGTTAATGGTGATAGGCTCTTTCGCCGCCACTTCAACACGGTGCGTACATGCACTAAGTAACCCCAGCGCTGTAAGTATTACCAGCCATTTAGTCATTTTTAGTTCCTTTTGTTGAATACTCTTGTTCAACTTTTTGAGTAATCTCATCACTTAAGCGTAGTGCTCTTAAGAGTGTAAATACATTTTCTTCATGGTTGTAATTAAAGTTAACCTGCTGCGCTTGCGCCTCATTGTAACCTTTTAGATTAACACCTAAATATAGCCAACCATCTGGCTTTAAATCGACACTGCTTTTTAAACCTTGAATGTCTAAGTCTTCCAATAAGCTTAAAATAGGGCTCAGCTCTTGTTGCTGTGCTTTAACTGCATCAAAAGCAGCGTTATCAGTAATAATTAGTTTACCTGTCCCTTGGTTTGATAACTCACCCGACCTTACTGAAACACCTTGTTGATCCAAGTAAACAGGTAAACGCCCATTCACTCTACCAGTTAATGTAATACCTGATTTATCATCTAAGGTTATTAATTTACTGGCATCAATATTTTCAAATGTGACCAGAGACTGCTGAGCTTCTTTAGTCACTCTGTAGCTATCCAAAGTAAAGCGACCATCTAACACATCACCACTTATTTGATAAGCGCGTGCAACTGAGTTATCAACGCTTAGATTACCTGCCACGTTACTCACAACAGCACCTGCACGTAACTCGTTTAGTTCAAATGTAGTGGGAGCCACATTAAGCTGACCTGAATCGTAACTACCGGTTAGGTGGCTGCTAAAGTGCTTCGCTAAATAATCGTTGTATAAGCCACTTAGCTGCTCTACTTGTAATATAAAGTCTGCCTGCTGCAAATTCACATCTCCGCGAACAACGCCATTAAAGCTACCGTCGGTCAGCGTTGCTAGTGGCTCAAACTGCTGTAAAACAGGGTTAAGTTTAGTCACCGCTTGCTCTGCAATTATTATCTCAAATGGATGCTCCACAGCAGATACATTGTGACTAGCTACCAATTCGATACCATCAATAAATACATGATGTGAGGCTTGCAATGCCCGACTTGGCAGGCCTTTTGAGCTTATGCGAATATTACTCAGGTTTAAAAAATCACTGTTAAATTGAGTAAGTTTAGTTTCACTGTTTAAATCCACAAATAATTCGCCAACAGCCAAACTAGAAGATGCTGATAATTGATTCTTTACACCAAGCAGTTGATATTGATCATAAGTAACTGAGCGTAATTGGCTATTTAAACTTGCGTTTATATTTTGTTTATCATCAAGTTCAGTCGTAAACTGTGCCTTGTAATCCTTTGCTGTTAATTTATCAAACTTAAGCTCAGCAAAAGCAATCTCGCTGGTTATATTCGCATTTTGCTGAAGTTGTAAAACATTCGCTATTTTAAATTGACCTGTGCTTGTTAACTTTTGAGCTGATGCAGGTAAAAAACCAGGGAGTTCATCAACGCTTAATTGGTAATCCCCATTTATAGCCAAGTTATTCAAAGCTGCATTTACTGCTATATGTTCAATGTCTTCACTGATAAACAACAGCTTAATATCGCCTTTGACTTGCTCTAATGGCTGCTGAATATTGATTGCTAGGTTGGTCAGGCTGAGCTTCGCGTCACTATTTTTAGCGTTAAATAACATTGACGGCATAACAAGTTGTTCATTTTCAAACTTCACTGTATCACTCAGCATGATTTGCCACTTTAAAGGTAGCTGCTTAGCTATAAATTCACGCTGTGCTGGATTATTTACTAGCGCCAAACAGTCACTGTCAAACGTTACCCAACTCGTTAATTGCTGCGCATTTAACGACGCTTTCCTATCATTTAAATGGTAGTGAGTATTTACATCACCAAAAGCATTTAGCATCACAGGGCATTGACTAAACTCTTGACTAAACTCAGTATCTATACTTGATTTTATATCAACAGATAATCCGTCAAAGGTGAATGCATGCTCACTGTTTAGTGTAAGCGCGGGTATAGGTTTTATCTTTGTTAGTAATCCATCAGTTAGATTAAAACGGCCAGTAACTTTATGATTGTTGACCGCTACCTCGGCTGTAACATCACCTGAAATCACAAATGTATTTAGCTTTTCTTCAACAACGCTAACCGCCAGTTCATCATGAAGTTGTGGGTGGGTAATTAACAGCCTTTTGATCTCAATTTTAGGCCGCCCTTTGGGTAAGTTAAGTGCCAGCTTTTTGAAGGGGTCATTACTTGATGAATCGCTCTCGCTATCATTTAAACGAAGGTTAGCACGACCAACGGTTACTTTTTTTGTATCAACCACAATACCGCCAAGCTCAATTTGATGGCCTTGGTAAGTCAGACATACTCGCGATACGTTTAAGCTAACATTTGAATTTAGTGACCAATCTAAACAATGTAACTCAACGCCAGATTGACTCAAAGAGGGGGCTATAGCCCATTGAGTTATAGACATACGAAATACATAACCCAGTGTTAAAACACTCAGTAATAAAAACACGATTCCCCATGCAATGCGTTTGATCATACTATCCTTAACTTGAACCTTGAACCTTGAACCTTGAACCTTGAACCTTGAATCTTGAATCTTGAATCTTGAATCTTGAATCTTGAATCTTGAATCTTGAACAGTGTAGACAAAAAAGGCTGCACAATGCAGCCTTTTATTTTACAACTAGATTCTGAATCTAATGTGTATATTAACCTACATTTTTACGCGCATTGCGGAACATACGCATCCAGGGGCTATCTTCGCGCCACTCATCTGGGTGCCAAGAGTTAGCTACTGCACGGAATACACGTTCAGGGTGTGGCATCATAACTGTTGCACGACCATCCGCCGATGTAATACCGGTAATACCTTCAGGCGAACCATTCGGGTTATTAGGGTACTGGGTTGTTGGGTTACCGTGGTTATCAACAAACTTAACCGCGACAGTGCCTGAATCAAGTGCCGCTTTAATGGCTGCATCATTGGCAAACTCTGCATGGCCTTCACCGTGAGAAACCGCGATAGGCATACGAGAACCCGCCATACCTTTGAAGAATACAGATGGACTCTCTTGTACTTCAACTAAACTAAAGCGTGCTTCAAAGCGCTCTGATTTATTGGTCACAAAACGTGGCCAATGCTCAGTACCAGGGATCAACTCTTTCAATGTTGATAACATCTGACAACCATTACATACACCTAAACTAAATGAATCTGAACGTTCAAAGAAGCTTTGGAATTGGTCACGAGCCATATCATTAAATAAAATTGATTTAGCCCAACCTTCACCTGCACCTAATACGTCACCGTAAGAGAAGCCACCACATGCTACTAAGCCTTTAAATTCTTCAAGGCTTAAGCGCCCTCCAAGAATATCGCTCATGTGCACATCAACCGCAGCAAAACCGGCACGGTTAAACGCCGCAGCCATTTCTAGGTGTGAGTTAACACCTTGCTCACGCAAGATAGCCATTTTAGGCTTAGCGCCAGTGGCAATGTACGGTGCTGCAACATCTTCGTTTAAGTCAAAGTTGAGTTTAACGTTCAGACCAGGGTCTTTTGCATCAAATTTGGCATCAAACTCTTGCTTAGCACAGTCTGGGTTATCACGACGCGCTTGCATTTGATAGGTTGTCTCAGCCCAAATAGTACGGAGCTCAGTGCGTGTATTACTCAGCACTGTGTTACCTTCGCGATTAAATACCACAGTATCATCGTTATTAAGTGTACCAATTTCATGGCTGATAGCAGCAATACCGTGCTCAGCAAATACCGCATTCACAGCCACTAAATCGCTATTAGCAACTTGGATAACAGCACCGAGCTCTTCGTTATAAAGTGCTTCGATATCAGAGCCCGTTAAACCATCAAGATCTACAGTTACACCGGTATGACCCGCAAATGCCATTTCAGCAACTGTGGTAAATAAGCCACCGTCTGATCGGTCATGATAAGCAAGTAACTTATTGTCAGCGACAAGTGCTTGCATTGCATTGTAGAAGCCTTTTAATAATTCAGGGCTATCAACATCTGGGGTTACATCACCAAGTTGCTTATAAACTTGCGCTAAGCTTGATGCGCCCATGCGGTTTTTACCCGCACCTAAGTCAACTAAGATTAGTGATGTTTCACCTTTATCAGTACGTAATTGTGGAGTCACAGTTTTACGTACATCATCAACGCGACCAAACGCAGTGATGATCAAAGATAGCGGCGCCGTAACTGATTTCTGCTCGCCATTTTCATCCCACTGAGTTTTCATCGACATTGAGTCTTTACCCACTGGAATAGTTAAGCCTAGCGCAGGGCAAAGCTCTTCGCCAACAGCTTTAACTGCTTCATAAAGGCCCGCATCTTCACCAGGGTGACCTGCTGCAGCCATCCAGTTTGCTGATAACTTAATATTCTCAAGACCACCAATATTAGCACACGCAATGTTGGTTAATGACTCAGCCACAGCTAATCGTGCCGATGCGCCATAGTTTAGAAGCGCTGCAGGTGTACGCTCACCGAGCGACATTGCTTCACCGTGGTAAGTATCGTAAGTTGCAGCTGTAACTGCACAGTTAGCAACAGGTACTTGCCAAGGACCAACCATCTGGTCACGCGCAACAAGACCTGTTACAGAGCGGTCACCGATGGTAATTAAGAAGGTTTTTTCTGCAATTGTTGGCAGACGCAATAAACGAGTTGCAGCTTCTGCCAAATCAATTTTGCTCGTATCAAGCGCTTCGCTCACTGCCTTTTGCGTATTCGCTTCACGGTGCATTTTAGGCGCTTTACCTAGTAACACATCAAGCGGTAAATCAACTGGATTGTTGTCAAAGTGACTATCAGCAACCGTTAAGTGGCGCTCTTCTGTCGCTTCACCGATGACAGCGTACTGCGCACGTTCGCGCTTACAAATTGCTTCAAAACGGTCAAAATCTTCAGTAGCTACAGCAAGTACATAACGTTCTTGAGATTCATTACACCAAATTTCGTGTGGTGCCATGCCTGGCTCATCATTTGGAATATCGCGTAGTTGGAATTTACCACCACGGCCACCATCATTAACAAGCTCAGGGAAAGCATTTGATAAACCGCCAGCACCCACATCGTGGATAAACGCAATTGGGTTAGCGTCACCTAGTTGCCAGCATTTATCGATAACCTCTTGGCAACGACGTTCCATTTCTGGGTTTTCACGTTGTACTGAAGCAAAGTCTAAATCTTCGTTAGATTGACCAGATGCCATTGATGAAGCAGCGCCGCCACCTAAACCAATGTTCATCGCTGGGCCACCTAAAGCGATTAACTTAGCACCAACTGGAATATCCCCTTTTTGCACATGGTCGGTACGAATATTACCTAAACCACCGGCAAGCATAATTGGCTTGTGGTAACCACGTACTTCAAATCCATTATGGCTGGTTACTTGCTCTTCATAAGTACGGAAATAACCAACTAAATTTGGACGACCAAATTCGTTATTAAATGCAGCACCACCTAATGGGCCTTCAGTCATAATATCAAGGGCATTAACAATACGAGCAGGCTTACCAAAATCAGTTTCCCAAGGTTGTTCATAACCAGGGATACGTAAGTTAGATACGGTAAAACCAACTAAACCAGCTTTTGGCTTAGAACCACGACCTGTTGCACCTTCATCACGAATTTCACCGCCAGAACCAGTAGCAGCACCAGAGAATGGCGCAATTGCAGTTGGGTGGTTATGGGTTTCAACTTTCATCAAGATTTCAATGTTTTCTTGATGGTAAGCGTATTCACCTTCAGCATTGGGGAAGAAGCGGCCTGCTTTTGAGCCCGTCATTACTGCTGCGTTATCTTTATAAGCTGATAACACATTTTCAGGGTTTTTCTCGTAGGTATTTTTAATCATTTTGAACAATGATTTAGGCTGTTCTACACCATCAATTGTCCAATCAGCATTAAATATTTTATGACGACAATGCTCTGAGTTTGCTTGTGCAAACATAAATAATTCGATGTCGTTCGGGTTACGCCCTAACTTTTGGAAGTTTTCTACCAAGTAGTCAATTTCGTCATCCGCTAATGCAAAACCTTGCTCAACGTTTGCATTGACAAGTGCTTCACGACCACCACCTAAAATGTCAACAGATGACATTTCACTAGGTGCATCAGTGCGGAATAATTGAGCCGCAGCATCAAGCGAGCTATGCGTTGCTTCAGTCATACGGTCGTGCAGCAGTGCCGCAACTTGAGCAACTTGCTCAGCGTTCAAATCACCTTCAACATAGTAAGCAATACCACGCTCTACACGGTGAACTTGCGTTAAACCACAGTTGTGCGCAATATCCGTTGCTTTTGAAGCCCATGGCGAGATAGTGCCAGGGCGTGGCGTTACTAACACCAAAGTGCCTGCGGGTGTATGTTCTGCAATCGTTGGGCCGTAGGTAAGTAACTTCTCAAGCTTAGTTTGCTCGTCACTTGACAGCTGTGCGGTTAGATCTGCAAAGTGTGCATACTCAGCGTATACATTAGTGACTGGAAGTTGCGCCTGTTGGCAACGGGCTAAAATTTTCTGAACTCTAAAATCGGAAAGTGCTGGTGCACCACGAAGGATCAACATAGGTATTTTCATCCGGGGTTAGGGATTGAACGATATTTTAGGTGGCTATTATAGTGCAAATAGCGCTTAGATTTAACTCAAAATTACGCTTTTCGTAAAATTATCTTTTCTTATATCTATGAACATGAATAAACACTATAAAACTAATCGCCAAGTGACGACCGGTTAAAGTTTTGTTATAAGAGTACTATTGGATATAAGGGGCGCATTATGATTAAACAAAAGCTAATAACAATCATTACGTTAGTAATGCTTTTGTGTGCCTGTGATATGCAACAGCAAGAATCTCAGTTAAGCCAAATAAAAACACAGAATAAAATAAGGGTTGGTACTTTAGCTGGTGCAAGCAACTATTATCAGGCAGTTCAAGGCGAGCAAGGCTTTGAGTATGAATTAGCACAAGAGTTCGCCGATCACTTAGGTGTTGAGCTTGTAATGGTGCCGTTTTTTAATTTATCTGACATGTTTTCTCGACTAGATAATGGCGATTTAGATTTAATTGCTTCAGGTTTAACTTACGATAAAACTCGTGCTCAGCGCTATCGGTTCGGACCAACTTATCGCACGATCAGCCAAAAACTTGTATATAAGCAAGGTCGAATTCGCCCAAGAGACTTTGATGACTTAACAGGTAATTTAACCGTTCTAGCTAAAAGTAGTCACTCATTAACCCTGCAACAGTTAAAACAAACTAATCCTAATTTAAAGTGGCATGAAACCGAAGACCTTGATGAAGAAGAATTATTACAAGCTGTGATTGATGGTGAGATTGATTATACACTCGCCGATTCGCACACCTTATCGCTATTTCGTCGCTACCACCCAAATTTAAGTATTGGCTTTTCCGTTACTCGCAACGACCCTATTGCTTGGCTAATGCGAAAAGACGGCGATGACTCCTTATATGCGCTGATGGTGCCTTTTTTTGGCGATGTAAAACAAAATAACCAGCTTTATGTGCTCGAAGAAAAGTACTTCGGTCATGTTCGTCAATTCAATTATGTAAACACCCTTGCCTATATTGAAGCAATAAAAGAGACTTTACCTAAATACCAACCTTGGTTTGAACAGTATGCCGGCAGTTTGGATTGGCGCTTACTTGCTGCGTTAAGTTACCAAGAGTCAATGTGGAACCCAAAAGCAAAGTCTCCCACAGGCGTACGTGGGATAATGATGCTTACTCGCAATACAGCAAAACAAGTTGGAGTTACAAACCGATTAGCGCCAGAGCAAAATATTAAAGGGGGAGCTGAGTATTTAGAAAAGCTAGTTAAACGTATTCCTGAGCGTGTTCCACAACCCGATAGAACTTGGCTTGCGCTAGCATCTTATAATATTGGTTGGGGCCATGTGAACGACGCACGTATTATTACACAACAACAAGGTGCCAGCCCCGATAAATGGGCTGATGTGAAAAAACGTTTGCCTCTATTAATCAAAAAACGTTATTACCGTAAAACTAAATATGGTTATTCTCGTGGTGATGTCGCCGTGAAATACGTTGATAACATTCGTCGTTACTATGACGCTCTAGTCTGGCTTGATGAAAATGATGCTATTAGTGAACCTGAACCGACTAAAGCGAACAGCGATATGGAACCGCCCTCTGTAACTGAGCAACAGCCCCCTACAGAAGACGACAAGGTTAAATCAACTGACAAAACAGACAGCCAAAATCAAACAAACCAGTAATAACACTAAAACAGGTAAAATATCTATTTACTTGTCATCAATTGATCACTAATGTGTGCTATCAATAAGTTATCTAAATTAACTATTTCTCACTCTCACGTATTTAGGAGAAAACATGCTTAAGCGTAGGCGTACACATTCATTTAAACGTAACGTTATTTTTTCAACCGCGACCCGCCGTAGAATTATGCTGCGCAATTTGCATAAAAAAGTTATTTGGCGACGCCGTATGTTCGCAATGCAGCAAATGTCAGAGCTAAGTGACTCAACACCTTCAAGTTAGGATTGCTGCTCTCGCTTTGCTTGCTTTAGCGCTTTAATCTCCTGACGGCGGCGTTTGAAGAACACGGAGATAGTGTCTCCACACCTATCAGCTAATATCCCTGCGGTTACCTCTACTTGATGATTTAATTTAGGTTCTTGCAATAAGTTCATAATGGAACCCGCAGATCCTGTTTTCGCATCAAAGGCCCCAAACACCAGTCGTTTTATTCGGCTATGTACCAAAAGCCCAGCACACATTGAACAAGGCTCTAACGTTACATAAAGCGTGCAATCAATTAAGCGGTAATTCTGAAGTGCCTTACCTGCTTCACGTATTGCAATCATTTCAGCATGAGCAGAGGGATCATTATCAGTGATCGAACGGTTATAACCAGCCCCAATGAGTTCGTTACCTTTAACAAGTACAGCTCCAACAGGGATTTCATTGAGCTTTTCGGCCTCTTTTGCGTACTCTAACGCTTTTTCCATCCAATACTGATCACTAAATTGCTCGTTCATTTTATTTAATCTTTCACTAATTATTGTTTTATTATACTCACTTAGAACACAAAAATGACTACCAAGCTGATTAATGACAAAAATAAAACAAATTAAAACCGCTTAACCATGGCTCAGCCTGTGTGATTTGCGCTATAATCTCCCGCTTTTTTTATTTAGCTCACAACACACGGGTAGCAAATGAAATTTCCTGGACGCCGCAGGCATAAACATTATTTTCCGGTGGAAGCCAAAGATCCACTAACGAATCAACTCAACGCCAGTGATAAGTTGCAGCGCAGCTACATCACAGGTATCGATCAAATTGTAGTTGATATCGAAGCAAAAGTTGATCAAGCTTTCCTCGATGAGTTTCAGCTGCGCCGAGGTATGTCGCAAGTAATTGATAGTGAAATCACCAATGCACTTTATGACCGCTTAAAGCTCAACGACATGATCGATTATGAGTTTGCCGGCGGTACAATTGGTAACACTATGCACAACTATTCAGTGCTTGCTGATGACCGCTCAGTACTACTGGGTGTCATGAGCGAAAACATTAAGATTGGTAGTTATGCCTATCGCTTCCTTTGTAACACCTCAAGTCGCGTCGATCTTGATTACTTGCAACCTGTTGATGGTCCAATCGGTCGCTGTTTCACTTTAATTGATGACAGCGGTGAGCGTACCTTTGCAATCAGTGCAGGATTGATGAATCACTTACGACCTGAATCTATCGATAAAGAGCTAATAGAAAACTCATCAGCTCTTGTTATCAGCGCATACTTAATGCGTACTCAAGGTAGCGAAACAATGACCGAAGCTACCATGCAAGCGGTTAAATACGCAAACGACGCTGACGTACCAGTAGTGCTAACCCTTGGTACAAAATTCTTAATTGAACAAGATCCAACTTGGTGGGCTAACTTTGTTGCTGAACATGTTGATATTCTTGCCATGAATGAAGAAGAAGGCTTTGCGATCACCGGATTTGAAGATCCACTTCTTGCTGCTGATAAAGCCCTTGACTGGGTTGATCTCGTTATTTGTACAGCAGGAGAAAAAGGCCTATTTATGGCCGGCCACGTTGACGATAAGTTCAAGCGAGAAACTGAATACCCACTTTTACCAGGTGCAATAGCAGATTTCAATCGCTATGAATTTTCACGCGCGATGCGCAAAATTGACTGTGAAAATCCAATGCGAGCTTACAGCCACACAGCCCCATTTATGGGCGGTCCTGATAGTATTAAAAATACCAATGGTGCCGGTGATTGTGCACTAGCTGCCGTACTTCATGATTTATCAGCAAATGTGTATCATAAGCTTAATGTGGGTAACTCAGCTAAACACCAGCAGCCCGCCATGACATATTCATCGCTAGCGCAAATTAGTAAGTATGCTAACCGTGCCAGCTATGAAGTATTAGTGCAACACTCTCCTCGCTTGTCACGCGGCTTGCCAGAGCGAGAAGATTGCCTAGAGCAAGTTTACTGGGAACAGTAAACTTGTGACTAGAATATAGAAATATCGAGCTTTTTAGATAGCAGCTCCAGAGCTGCTATTCCTGCCACAGAATTACCAAAGCTATTTAACCCAGGCGACCACACAGCAACGGTAAATTTATTAGGTAATACAGCTAAAATTGTACCTGATACCCCAGACTTTCCTGGCATACCAACTCGATAGCCAAAATCTCCCGCAGCATCATATAGACCACTAGTAAAGAGTAACGAATTCAATTGTTTGTTTTGCAAACTTGAAAGAACTTCTTTACCAGAGATATTATCAACCCCTTTATTTGCAAGAAAGTTATAAGCTTTTGCAAGTTCCACGCAGTTAAGTTCAATCGCACAAAAATTAAAGTACGCCCACAACACGTCATCAACTTCATTATGAAAATTGCCAAACGACTTCATTAAATGACCCATCGCAGCATTACGGTGGCGAAATTCATACTCAGAGTTAGCAACTTTCTTATCAATAACTATGGTGTCATTTCCTGACAAAGCACGAAACGTTTCAAGCATGGAATGCATAGGTGCCGATAAACGGCTGTATAAAGCATCACAAGTAACAATAGCCCCTGCATTAATAAACGGGTTACGTGGTAAGCCTTTTTCAAACTCAAGCTGCGTAAGAGAGTTAAAAGCAGTCCCTGATGGCTCTTTACCCACACGATGCCACAGCTCATCACCATAACGTTGTAGCGCCAGTGTTAGTGTCATTACCTTTGATACTGATTGTATCGTAAAGCGCTTAGAGCAATCTCCAGCGCAGAATGTCTGGCCATTGGTGGTATAAATAGCAATTGAAAATTGCTCTGCATCAACCTCAGCTAGAGCAGGAATATAATCAGCGACCTTTCCTTGAGAAAGTAATGGCTGCACCTGTGCCGCAATCTCATTTAACACTTTTTGATAATCAGAATTCACCAATATCGCTCTCACTCTCTATGTCGATAAAAATAAAATTCTAACATGATAGTTGAGATCAGTTGAGGCCATTTGTAGATAAAAATTTGTGAGCTAGTATTTTTCTGGAGGAGGAGAGTTTGATAGACAACCACCGTAAAGGTCATGCTGTTTAAAGGGATATATTGGGCTCTAAGGTTGTTGTCGCGTTCTTTTACCCGAGGGTATCAAATACTCAACTCACGCTACGGTGCATAGTTTGACGCTGTGTTGATGAGAGCTGGCGGCTTATACCAAACACATTTAATTGATGATCTA
>NZ_MXQF01000017.1 GCF_002165575.1 Pseudoalteromonas sp. A601 | reverse complement strand
AAGAAATTGCACTTATTATCCGAATCTAGGACGTGAAACTCCTTTGCATTCTCTATAAATACCCATACTAAACCTAAACAGGGGGCATAACTAGGTAATTACTTCTAATATTACTGCATAATAACACGCGTACGTTTAGGTACATGCGGACGTTTGTTGTTGTACAGTAAGTTTAGAGCTATGGATGGTAAAGTATGTTGCTGTAGAACTTGGAGTAATACACTGGAATCTACTTCCTTAATGCTCCCTTGTTTAGGCAATTGAATAAAATCCATAGCTTTAAGCTGTTAGGTTTAGCTGGTGCGCGGTTGATTTATCAGGCAAGTACTATATTATTGGCAAAAAATTAGACTTGCATACAACTTAAATTCACTGCCCGAAGTTCGTGGACCACAATAGATATCGTAAGGTAATAAACTGGATTCGGCTAAAGTTGGCTTTTAATGATTCAAGCTAAGGATTTAACAGCAAGGGTTTAACATGCCTAGTTAGATCCTCAACAAGTAAGTATTGTAATGAGAGGGCGTTCAATTTCATCTTATTAGCCCATAATAACGACCATCATTTGCGTTTGAATTGTGTGAACTATGCAAGAATATCCATGCTACAGTCCTTATTTATTTAGACTTTGCATCATTTTTATCTGTTGGATAAATTGTTGTATCTGTTGGTTACCAGGAACCAGTTGTGCTAAATTTCTGGCATAACGCATTGCTAAGTCATACTGCTTATTGGCTAAATAGGCTTGCGCTAAACTATAGCTGATATCAGGGTTATTTGGGGTGATCCTAAATGCTTTTTTCAGTGCGCCTAAAGCGCGCTCCATTTGTCCCATATCTTGTAACAGTAATGCATACGTGTAATTGTAATTAGCATTATCAGTAGATAAATCTGCCGCTTTTTGTAAATGCCCTAAGGCAGATTGCTTGTTTTTCACTCTAATGTAACTCATGGCCAAAGAATAATGTAAATCAGCTGCTTCAGCATTTACTTTAAGCCCTTGCTTTAAAATGTTTTGTGCCGCAACTTCGTCACCTTGAATACGATAGAGGTCTGCTAAATTGACATAGCTTGGAATGAAAATATCTTCCACTTTAATTGCCGTTAAATAGTGCGCTTTTGCTTGCTCTGGTTGATTAAGCTCAAGTGCTAAGTTACCTAAATTTGTATGTGAAAAGCCACGCTCAGCTTGGTAAGACTGAACTTGCTTGTATTCGTTTAATGCATTTGTGAGTCGTTTAGTATCAGTTTCATTCAAGCCACCAGGGAATGGTTCAATCAGCATCGCAGCAAGTGCACGGGCGGCTTCACTGCGTATTGGTAAACGCGAGTCATCTAGTAAGCTGTTTAGCATGCGCCAGCGCTGTGATATTTCATACGGCATCGCAGCGACTATAGCGGCTTGGCGTTTCAATGGTTCATCTTCTTTTACCGCTCTAGCAATTGCCACAACGGCATTGTTATCGGGGGTATTTGCCATACGAGTGAGTGCCGATGCACGAATAATATTAGGGAAGTCTTTATTTTGAGCAACTTTTGTTAGCATGGATGAACTATTAGGTAACTGGTTATCAGCTGCGTGAAAGGCCTGTGAAAAATGATCGCTTCCCATGTGTTTTGAATTTGGGTACCACTGCTTAATATTTTTCACCGCCCACTGAGGCGTTTTGTCTTCATGGCAACTATTGCATGCATTAGGAGCTTGGGTTTTCAATGTTAAATCCGGACGCGGTACTCTAAAGCTGTGATCGCGTCTAGCATCTACTTGCATGTAGGTTGTCGCAGGCATATGGCAATTAACGCATTGACTGCCCGCATTATCGATCTTATGACCATGATGATCCGGTGTATCAAATACCTCACTCGTGTGGCATTGAGTACAGGTTTGGTTACCAGGCAGCTTTAACTTACCAGAATGAGGATTATGGCAATTGCTACACGTGACACCTGCTGCAAACATTTTACTTTGTTCAAACGAACCCCATACATAATCTTCATCCCATACTTGGCCATCGACATGGTATAGCTCAGGAGTGATGAGTGACGGTTGAAACTGTTTTAAAAACTCATGAGGCTCCACTCTGTCGGCAGTTTGGCTACGCCTAGAATGACACGTTGCACAAACCGGTATTTGCGCTGAGTTTTTTAGCGGTTGAACGCTTTTCATGCTGCCATCAGCTTGGCGAGTAAACAACGGTGTTTTTTTACTAATATTGACCGAGAAGCCTTTGTCTTTAATATCAGTATCACCATTGGCCCAGACGAGGTGTTGCTGAGTATCACCATGACAGGCTTGGCAGCCAACATTTATTTGCGTAAACGTAGAGTTAAAGCTATTACTTTGTAGGTCAAATTGTTTTTTAAAATCTGTAGAGTGGCAATCTGCACACATATGGTTCCAATTTTGTCCCATTTGCGACCAGTGAAATATATCATGTTTTTTTTGCTCAGGATGCAGCACAAACCAGCGTTGCCCACCTTGCTCTTTCGTGCGAGAGTCCCATGCAAAAGGAAATAATTGGATTTTCCCTTGCCCCATATCAAACATATATTGCTGTAAGGGTTGATAGCCAAAGGTAAAAAGTACGGGGTAATTCGTTAATGTACCTTCGAGATCTGGCATGCTAATAACTAGCTTTTCATTCTCAGTGAAAAAACGAGCTTGCTGTCCTTGGTAGTCGAGTGTTTGGTTATCAAAGTTACCCAATACGGTCTTTAATGTAGCTGGCTCCATGGCATGAAAGTGGTCTGAGCGTTGCCAATCAAGTACTTCGGCTTTGTGGCAAGAAATACACGTTTGCTCGTTTGCTTGAGCATCGTGAAAAAAAGACAAGGAACTCATCCAAGCCACAAAGTATAGAAATCGCATTTACAAATATCCTTGTGCGAACAGCATTATTAAGTAACTTAATCCACTTCTATCAGCACAGCAATGCCAGAGTGAAGTTTATAACTAATTAGATTATAACAATATTGTAATTAAGAAAATAATACCAGCTTGTATCTCTTCAATCTTAAAATTGACACGGCATATGATAAACATCCATTGCAATAAGCTTGGCATGGTATAACGATAAACTAGGGTGTGTTGACCTTTCAGGATTAAAATTTGTTCAAACTTTAAAAGGCATTAGTAATAAGGTTATTATTGATGCATTTTTTTTGTTCGCAGGGTACTGCCTTAAACCAATTTTCAAGTTTGTATCATCTTCAGTTGCGCAGGTTTTATAACTTCCAAACAACTTGTCCCACCAGATCACACTAAAGCCATAATTACTGTTGGTTTCATCTGGTCGCTGACTGTGATGAATACGGTGTAGCTGCTGAGTGATAACTATAAACCGCAAAACTTGTTCTAGCTTTTTGGGTAACCGAATATTAGCATGATTAAACAAAGCAAAACCATTCAGTGCAATTTCGAATATGAGTATAGCGATAGCTGGTGCGCCTAACGCTGTAACGGCAATAAGTTTGATTAAAATACTGAGTACAATTTCAAGTGGGTGAAAGCGTAGCCCTGTACTTGCATCTATGTGGTTGTCAGCATGATGTACTTTGTGCAAACGCCAGAGTAATGGTACTCGATGGAATAGCCTGTGTTGCCAATATATAAGCATATCGAGTATTAATACACTCAGCAGAATAGTTAACCAAAGTGGTAGTTGGATCAAGTTAAAAAGACCAAAACCTTGCTCGGTATTGTAAATTGCTAATGCAGTTAACCCGATGGGCACAGTTAAACGAGCAGTCACGGATGATATAAACACTAAGCTAAAGTTTGCAAACCAACGGTGTTTAGCCGCAACAAGGGATTTACGAGCAGGTTTTAACCTCTCAAGCAACATCATGATTGCTAAGATACTGATGAAAAAGCCGAGTCGCCAATAAAGCTCATTATTCATGTAGAGCAGACTCTTGTTGTTTAAGCGTGAGGTAGCCGCCATAAATACGAGTAACAATAGTAATCGCACATGCAAACGCAAATATACAGGCCAGAATGGCAAAGTGCTGAGGCCAAATACAAAAAGCAATAAACAGGGCAATGGTTTCTGTGCCTTCAGTCAGCCCATTTAAATAATAAAAGCTTTTATATTTAAACTGTGGTTTTTCAAGCTTAAATTTTTCAGCGGCAATAGCAAAGGCTAAAAAGCTTGAGCCAGTGCCAATAAAAGTGGCTAATAAAATGGCCCCTGCAATGGCATTTTGCTCAGGGTTCGCCAATATAAAACCAAGGGGGATCGCAGCATAAAATAAAAAGTCTAAGGTGATATCTAAAAAGCCCCCCGCACTTGAGCTTTGTTGACTGTAACGAGCTAGTGCGCCATCAAGGCCATCAAAAATACGGTTAATAGCGATGGCGATAAGCGCACCGTACCATAATTCAAATGCTAATAATGGCACTGCGAGTAGACCAATAATAAAGCCAATCACTGTCAATTGATCTGGTGTTATTTTTTGTTTGTCTAGAAACATAACCACAGGCAGTAACAGTGGTTTGATTACTGGGGTGATATATTTATCAAGCATAGGTGTTTTCCTGTGAGCTTAAATTAATAACTTTACCATTGGCGGCATCAGTATCACTCTGATCGTGGGTTACCATTATTGCGGGCAATTGGTGCTCTCGTATTTGATTAAACACCAGTTGGCGCGTTTCTTGGCGTAGTTGACTGTCGAGCTTACTAAAGGGCTCATCCAGTAAGATAGCTTTAGGCTCACTTAATAAAACACGCAATAATGCTACTCGAGCTTGTTGCCCGCCAGATAAATTGGCTGGGTTACGCTGCTCTAGGCCACCTAAACCAACTTGCTCAAGGGCGTGAGATATTTTATCAGTACGGTGTTTTTTAACACCATTTGGCATTGCAAAAGCAATATTGCCAGCAACCGATAAATGCGGAAATAACAAAGGGTCTTGGTATAACAAGCCAATATGGCGTTGGTGGCTTGGGATCTGAGTGATGTCTTGTTGATTTAAAAACAAGCTACCTTGAGCGCGAAACTGATGAGGCAACATGCCAGTAAGCCAATTCAATAGCGTTGATTTCCCACTGCCTGACGGGCCCATAATACTGAGGATTTCTCCTCCTTGTATAGACTCATCAATACTGAGCAGTTGGGTTTGCTGACGCCAGATAGTAAGTTGCTTAATAGCTAATAAAGAGTTCATCTTACGCCTTATGTTGATATTTATTTAGGAGTTTAGGGATAAACCAGGCCAGTGCAAAAGCAAGTGCAGGCAACAGCATTTGCATTAATGCATAAACTGAACTGACTCGTCTGCTGGCACCGCTTGCCAATGTAACTGCTTCAGTAGTAATGGTGTCTATTCGCCCGCCGCCATTCAATAAAGTGGGTAAATATTGACTAAAACTAATGGCCAATCCAAGAGCAAAAGCAATACAAATTGGGCTCATCAGCATCGGTAGTTTTACTCGCCAAAATACACTCGCTGGGGTGGCGCCTAAACTTGCTGCCAAATTAGCAAAGCGTGGGTCTAGTCGTCGATAGCTACTGGCTAGTGATAAAAAAACATAGGGAACAACGAATAACAAATGACTAAAAATAACATTGAATAATGCATGCTGACTATTAACTTGTTCTTGTAACCACACTAAGCCAAATAAAAACGCAATGCTTGGAATAAGCATCGGCAAATAAATAACTAAGCTTGCAAAGCGAGACAAACTTTGTGCCCGTTGTTGTTCTGCTTCTAGGGTGAATAAAGCAAATATAATTGCAATAAATGTGGCTGCAAAGCCTATTAAAAGAGTATTTATTAATGATGTGTGCATTTGCATTAGTGCATTATGCCAATGCATAGTCACAAATTGGTCTGGCAAACTTGCTGGAAAACGCCAATACCCTGCAAAAGACCAAAGTACAAGGCCAGCTAATGAAAGTACGACACAGCTGATCAAAATGAACGTTGTCGCATGAGTAAAACGCATAACAAGATGGCCTGCGTAATCACGTTTGCCATTGATTATGCTTGTTTGGCTGACACGCTTGGTTAACTTTTCAAGTAACCACCAAGAAACTAATAAAATAACGGTCAATACCAGTTGAATTATAGCGCCTGCAGAGGCTTTTATTCGTAACGTTAAGTCTACATCGTTAAACCAGTGCATTATTGCTACTGCGAGAGTAGGGGGCGCATTAGGCCCTAAGATGAGTGGTATCTCAACATTGGCACTGGCATAAGCCAAAACGGCGAGTAAAGGTAACCGTAAAAAAGGATACAAGTTAGGTAGTACAACTTTAAAAAAAGCCGTCATTGGGCAATAACCCAAGCTCATGGCTATTTTATGTTGGGCACGTAATTTAGCGCCTAAATCAGCTTGTGATAACGCACCGAGTGCCATCAATAATAAAAAAGGTAACTCTTTTAATGTCAGGCCTAAAATCATACTAATCCCCCATGAGTCATGCGGCAATAGCCAATCTGGTGGGGTTTTCCAAGCTGTGAGCCAAGGTGAAAATAGCCGTGATATCATTCCTGAGGGAGTGATTAAAAAACTAATAGCAATAGCTGCTGCTGCATGTGGTATGACTAAAATAGGCCCTAATAAGCGCTGAATTCGATAAAGCCAAGGGCTATTAAAATAACAAGCAAGTATCAATGTAGTGATTACAAAGGCAAGTAAGGTACTAGCCAGTGCACTAGATATGCTCAGTAGCACCATCTGACAAAACCCGGGGGTGTTAAAAAGTGCAGTAAAGCCTTCTAGTGAAAAGCTCATTTTATTGAGTGCTGGGATATAACCGAACGCGGGTAATAACACGCCAACAAGGCCACCTAAAACAGGTAGAATCAGTAAAGCCATGAGTAATTTGGGAGATAGCAGTACAGCTTGAGTAAAAAAATCACGGGATTTGATCATTAATTTACCTTCTGCATGTTACTTTTTGCCCCATATCGCATCAACCATTGTTGGTTTATTAATGCCACCCAACTTGGGTGAGGCTCTGCTAGAGAAGGGCTTTTAGAGCTTACTGTTAAGCTGCTTGAGTGTGCGGTTGTTTGATTAAATAGCGCCGCTTGTTCTGTACTGAGTGTGGAAAGGTCAAGTACGGTTTGATCACCCCATACAGAGGGTTGTTGCTTCTTAGCTTGCGCCGGTACACTTAACATAAAGTTAGCCACAATCTGTGCGCTATTACTCTGAGTCGCATTATAGGGGATAGCCACAAAGTGAATATTACTGAGGCTACCATCGTGCATGTCATAACTGCGAATACTCGTGGGTAGATCGTAACGTTCAACGGCTGCTGGTACTTCTGCTGCAGAAAACGTTAATGCTAAGCTTAACTCAGTGTCACCCATTAAGCGCCGAAGTGCTGTGCTATTAGAGACAAAAAAGCGGCCTTTGCGCCATAGGTTTGGGTGTAAAGCATCTAAATAGTGCCATAGTTTGGGCAATATTATAGCGGCTGTTTCTTTAGTGGCTGCTTGATAGAGTAAGTGCTGTTTATCTTTCGGCGTTAAGCTAATCAGGGCATATTTTAGAAAACTCACCCCGATAAAATCAGGCGGTTTTGGATAAGTAAAGCGGCCGCTGTTTTTTGCGCTCCAAGAAAGTAAATCTTGTAATGTATACGGAGGACTTTGAGTAGCTTGGCTATCATAATAAAATGTCAGGGCCGCTTGCCCCCATGGAGATTCCATACCATGAGTAGGTACGCCAAAGTCTAAGGTAACGGCTGGATTTTTTATTGGGTTTGTTAACGCAAAGTTTGGTAGCTGCTCCGCCCAGTTTGGTGTTAATAAACCATGTTGAGCCATGGCAGCAAAATTAGCCCCATTGATCCAAATAAGATCTACTTTACCGTTATGATGATTTCCCGCAGATTTTTCTGCAAGAACACGACTGACTGCTTCGCTGGTGTCAGTGAGTTTTATGTGGTGTAAGTCAATGTTGTGTTTTTGCTTTACTTGATCAGCCAGCCACTCAATGTATTTATTAATTTGTGGGTCGCCACCCCAAGCATGAAAATACACAGTGCTATTTTCACCTTTTTTAACAACTTCTTGCCAGTCTGAAGCTGATCCAGTCGGTATCCATGAAATGGCTAATAGCATTAAAATAATGGCCCAAAAACGACTCTTTTGACAGTTAAAGGGGTAACATTTACTGAATATCATTCAGTGTCCAATCGTAATCTAAAAACTCTATTTTCATGGCATTACTTTTTAATAGCTGTTGTTGCTCTGCATTTAAGTTTATCGCATCTGAATATAATAAAATAAAGCTGGCTAAAGAATGTGAATCAGCAAAGCCTTTTTCAAAGTCATCTTGATACCATTTAAAGATTGATGAAAGATACAGAGTATCCCCATCAGCGTAGTTGCGTGTTTTATCAGCCAAAAAGAGCGTTGTTTGTTGCTCAAGTTGTTTGTTTAACTCAGGCGCATTATAAGCTTGGGCTCGCAAAGCAGGGCAACCGATGCTTGCACAGTTAACTGCAAAGTGAATACGCGGTTCGTTATACTTATTCTCACCTCTGATCAAAGTATGTTCAATATTATCTAAGCTGCGAACCTCACCTAATAACGGTATAAACTCTTTACTCCAAGGTGAACTAAAAAAGCTGCCCAGCTCTTTAATAGAGTCTATATTTGGGTATTCACTTAGTATAAATTCAACGGTCCAAGCATTGTATGCATTAATCAAAAAGGCTAATTGGGTCGTATTATTCCAACTGTCAAAGTCGCTCTTTTCTACTTGAGATAATGTATTTAAGTAAGCCTGCAACTTTGCCTGTTCAGCTTTAAATCCTGCGTAGCTAGCCTGACTACTGACGCCGTTATTTATGTTTTTTACATTATTGTTGAGTAGTTGCTGCCATGGTTGGTGAATCGAGTCATTAGCTGATGCAGCAGCAAACGCTGAACTGACAAATAATGCCAGTGCAGCGCTCCACAGTATAACTGAGCTATACACTAAGCGCATATTAGCCTCTACGCCACGTGTGGTATTTTTCAAGCCAATTGAGAACGGTTTGTGGTGCGTGCGCACGTTTCCATTCACCTGCTGCATATTTATTACCCTCAGCCCATGTTGGGTAGCTATGAATAGTACCGAGTATTTTATTAAGGCCTAAGCCGTGTTTCATTGCTAACACAAATTCAGCTATTAGGTCGCCAGCATGCTCCGAAACCACAGTGACACCGAGTATTTTATCTTTTCCTTTAGGGGTAATCACTTTGATGAAACCTTGGGTTGCACTTTCTGTGATTGCTCGGTCAAGCTCTTCAAATTCAAAACGGGTTATTTCGTAATCTATGCCTTGATCAATTGCATCTTGTTCATTTAGACCGACTCGTGCAACTTCTGGGTCAATAAATGTCGTCCATGGGATCACACGGTAATCGACTTTGAATTTTTTCAGGTTGCCAAATAAACCGTTAACAGCAGCGTACCAGCCTTGATGTGCTGCAACATGAGTAAACTGGTAAGGCCCTACAATGTCACCTGCGGCAAAAATGTTCGGGTAAAGGGTTTCTAAGTATTCGTTAGTAACAATGGTACGGTTAGTTTCTATCCCTAACTCTTCAAGCCCATAGCCTTTTAAGCGAGCACTACGGCCTACGGCGCATAGCAGTTCGTCGTATTCAATTTCAAGCTCTTGATCTTGGTGTTTAACAACAATGTACTTTTTACCATCGCGAGCTTCACAACGCAGCGCTTGATGATTAGTTAATACATTTACGCCACTGGCTTTGAGTGCACGAGTAGCAAATTCAGAGACCTCTAGATCTTCTTTAATCATAATACGATCGGCCATTTCGATTTGTGTAACCGATGAGCCTAATCTAGAAAAACTTTGCGCAAGCTCTGAGCCAATTGGGCCACCGCCCAGTACGACTAATTTTTTAGGAGCGTGATCTAGTTCAGCAAATTTGCTCCACAATGTATCGCTAGTGACATAGCCCGTTTCTTCAATACCTGGTAATGGTGGTACGAATGGGCGGGCACCGGTTGCAATGACAAGGGTTTTAGCAGTAAGCGTTTGGCTGCTACCGTCGTTTAATTTAATTTCCACTGTCCATGGATCAACTATTTTGGCGTAGCCTTTAAGTACTTCAACACCTAATTTTGTATAGCGCTCAACACTGTCGTGCGGGGCGATATCAGCAATTACCTGATGTACACGGGCCATCACTTTTTTAAATGAAAACTCTGCAGTGTTACTTTCTAAGCCATACTTGTCTGCATGTTTAAATTGTTCAGCGACTTTAGCGCTTTTAATAATCGCTTTACTTGGCACACAACCATAGTTTAAACAGTCACCACCCATTTCACCGGCTTCAATTAAGGTAACCTTTGCTTTAACGGCTGCGGCAATGTAACTGGTCACTAAGCCACCCGCACCTCCGCCGATGACTATCATGTTGCGGTCGAACTGTTTTGGCTTATTATAGTTTTTATAAACTTTACGTTTTTTTAGAGAGTTAATAATTGCTTTAGCGATAAATGGAAAGATACCCAATAATGCAAAAGATAAAATAAGATTCAGAGACAAAATGCCCGACAAGCTGTCTATCTGGGCTAGTTGTGTACCCGCATTAACATATACAAAAGTACCTGCCAACATGCCTAGTTGGCTTACCCAGTAGAATGTCCATGCTTTGATGGCTGTAACACCCATTAATAAATTGATTAAAAAGAATGGGAATACCGGAACTAAACGCAAAGTAAATAAGTAAAAGCCACCTTCTCTTTCAACGCCTTTATCAATGGCATCTAGACGCTCAGGGAAGCGTTTTTTTACTGTGTCTCGTAATAAGTAACGAGAAACTAAAAAGGCTAATGTAGCCCCTAATGTTGAAGCAAATGAAGCAACGAGTAGGCCTTCAACTAAGCCAAATAAAGCGCCCGCAGCTAAAGTTAAAATTGCAGCGCCTGGTAACGATAGGGCAGTGACCGCGACATATAACAAGAAAAATCCGCCGATAACGAGCAAAGGAGATTGCTCTCGCCATTGACTAAATTGCTCCATTGAACCTTTTAGACCATCTAAGGTAAGTAATTGGTGTAAATCAAAATGAAAAAATAACCCTACAGTAAGCAAGGCTATAATAAGTAGTAATAATTTCTTTAACATGTGCACTCGCTTTTAAAAGTTATGTTGAAATGTAAGTTTTGCATGAATAGGTAACTCGGGATAAACCAAGGTTGAACCAAAATAACCGCCTTCAAATACCGGACGCCAATTATCTTGATTGGTTACATTAGAAATATCTAAACGTAATGATGTTTGCTCATTAAATGAATAACGGCTGTTTACGTTTAATGTATATTGATCGCGTATATAAACTGTTGCTAAATAATCCAATGGGTAGCTCTTTGTGTATATGCCTCCAAGGCCGATATCCCAATCATCGGTAATCGAAACCCCACCATTAAAACTCACAGACTGCTCTGGAATGCCCTGTACGCGCTGTGTTGAAGGCGCAAAAGATGCAAAGTTAGGCGCACCTACTGCTGTACCATTTATAATATCAGGGCGCGAATTATCAAATGCATCGGCCACTTGGCTAGAATCTTGGCTACTGGCTGAATTATCGTAACGTGCATCAATATAACTATAGCCTATGCTAAACCAATAAGCAGCTGTATCGTAAAAAGCTTGTGCTTCAAACCCTTGAGTCCGAATACCGGTATTACTACCGTCACGGTTTCGTAAGCTACGGCGTTGATTAAATAGTGCGCCATCAATATACCAAGCGCTATCATTAGGAGAGTACTTTAAACCGACTTCAGCAAGGGTGTTGTCGGTGGCAAAATTTTGTTCACTAATTTTGTTATCGCTGCCAAGTACCGTGCCTCCAGCCATACTATTAGAGGTAGCTTGGTTATAGCTTGCTGTAATATAACTGGTCAGTTCTGGGGTAAGCTTATAATTAATACTTGCTTGAGCAGAATGTAAAATTTCATCAATCGTGTCGCTTGCGGCTATTTGCCCTTTTGGTGCAATGGGGTCACTTGCTTTAACATCATAATAATCAAGACGGTAACCTATACTGGTGCTTAGAGTGTTAGTCCATCGGCTATCATGCTGTATGGCAATGCCTGTTTGCCAGCTGGTGGAGTTTGTTGTATCTGATAATGAAAAGTCACCACTGCCATCGTTATTTAAATCATACTGACCGCCCGGGGAGACAAACACACCTGGTCGAAGCTCAACTAAACGCGCTTGTTGTTCCTCAGTTAAAGGGATACGACGGTTTTCAATTGGGCCTGTTAAATCAATGGGTAAGTCTGCCTCGGTGGTAAATTGACTATAGCCTTTGACTTTGTTGTAGCGAACATCAAATGCAAAAATAGTGTTTTGATCTTGATCCCACTGATAATTTAACTCGGTCCTGCTCTGCGCCGTGTCTGCACCATCTATAATTTCGACAAAACTGTTTTGCGCAATACCTTCTCTTTGCAGATGCTGAAAATAAGTTATGTTTTTAATAGCCGTTTTACTATTTAACTGATGCTTATAAATGCTGTGTAATAAATAAGTGGTGGCATTGTTTATGTTTTCAGGGTCGGTTAGCACTTGGCTTCGTGGGATCACCACTTGCCCCGTTGGCGATACAATAGCGCCAGCACCAGGCACTGTACTGCCGTTTGCTTGTTCGCCTTGTCCGGTAATGTACAGGCCGTCATCGATGAGTGCTTGAGTTGGGCGGTTTATTCCTGCGTTATCGGTATAATCAACTTGGTAAAGCTCAAAATTCATATCCCAACTGGTTTTATCATCAGGTAAAAAGCGTAAAGCAGCAAATAAGCTGTCACTTTCATACCCAGCATAATCATAGAAGCTGTTATTATCTATGTGCTCAGCGCTGACTCTAAAGCCACTTTCACCTTCTATAATCGGGGCTGAATAATCAAGCTGGGCACTGTAATTATCCCATCGTCCTGCTGAGAGTACTATTTTACCTTGAGAGGCATGAGTACTCGCAGTCTTTGAATGTAAATTAACAAACCCACCATTACGCTGACTGCTACCGAGCAAAACCGGTGGCGCACCTTTGACTACATCGATTTGCTCAATGGCATTAAACGAAACCGGGATACCAAAGCCATTATTACCAGCTTGGCGACGCATACCATCTTGATATAGCTCACCTAATTGACCCCGCAAAGTGGGTAGACTGGGGGCACCAAAGCCACTAGCCGCATAACTATTAGGAGTAACAGCGAGAATATCTTGCAGTGTTGTGATATTAAGCTGTTCAATCATATCACTTGAAATAGGTGTGATGGCACGGGCTATATCTGTAAGTGCCAAGTCGTCACCAAACGAACCGCTGATTGTTGCATCTTTAGGCGATAATTGCTGTGCTGATAGTTTATCTGCCAATACATGTATGACTTCAATATCTTTGTTTGCATTTGCTAACGATGTAAAGCTGGCGCAAATGCTTAGGGCTAAAAATGCATATTTCAAAATGATCTCACTACTGTTTCTGTATATGTACGTTTAATGAGACCTTTATGGGGTAAAAATACTTTCACCAATTTTTCAATTATTTATATTTAAATTTTTTTGTAATAAATTAATAGTTAGTCGGTCTTGTTGTTTTTTTGTAGTAAAAACCCGAAAGGAAAACCAATGACTCAGACAATAACAGCTGATACCCAAAACCGCCTGCAATGGTCGCTATTTTCATTACGTTTAGGCGTATTTGTAGTAATGCTTATGTGGACTTTAGATAAGTTTGTAAATCCTGGACACAGCGCCCGTATTTTTGAACACTTTTATGGTATTAGTGGTTCAACAGACACCATTGCATATATTTTAGGTGGCTTACAATTAGTATTGGTTTTGGCATTTATGGCAGGTGTTAAAAAACGCGTTACTTATGGTTTAATCTTTTTAATGCATGGTGCATCAACACTTTCATCGTACTCACAATATATTGATGGCTTTAATAACTTGTTATTCTTTACCGCATGGCCGATGTTGGCAGCGTGTTTTGCATTGTATTTATTACGTGATCAAGATGTGAAATTCACAGTAAATAAGTAGCACTAAAAAAGCCGCGTTGCCCGCGGCTTAATTAACTTGAACTTTGGTTAAGAGAGTTACTAATGCATAGCATTGTTGTATTTATCAGCCAATGTTTGTTTTTGGCTTTGGGTAAGTGCTTTACCCGCTAACTGAAATACTTCTTGCTCTTCTTCATCAAGATGATGATGCACAATATGATGCAATTTTTTAGCGGTTACTAGCCAGCCTGGAGAGCTCATTTCAGTTTGTTCAAGCTCTTCAACCAATTCATCAATATCATGATGCTCAGCTACACTGTGACGTGCTTTGTCTTGTGTTAAGTCATCACACATCAGCGGATTATAGAAAAACCGTTCTTCAAATTTAGCGTGCTCTTCTAACTCGGTTTTTAAATCGTTCATTAACTTTTGACGTTTTGCTGAGTCACCATGTGTTTCAATTAGTGCATCGACAAGTGAACGTTGCTTATCGTGATCGTGACGTAATGCTTCAAAAATATTCATGATGTTTCCTTGCTTTGCTCATTTGTAGGTTTAAATTGCAAGGCTCAAGCCAAATTATAAAGTTATGTTTTTAATAAGGTTTAATTGTTTTTATGTGTTGGGTAGGGCAAAACAGTGTAAAAGTTACCGATTAAAATGAAAAAGGCCAACACTGTGGTTGGCCTGATAATCTTAAACTTTGTCGCTAAGAATTACTTATTTGCGTCTTTAACCGCTTTAAGTTTAGCTGCATGATCAATTTCAAATGCAGGCATGTCTTTATTGCCGTCGATTAAGTAGTTATCCATCCAGCGCATTAAACGTAAGCTGTAATCGTATTGCGCAGCGACTTTACGGTTGCCATGCCCTTCGCCAGGGTAATATACAAGGCGTACATCTTTACCTTGCACTTTCATGTAACGGTACATTTCCATTGATTGCGCAGGGTGAACACGTGGGTCATCTTTACCATGCATAATTAATAACGGGGTTTCAGATTGACCCGCCCAGTATATTGGGCTGCGCTCTAAGTACCATTGCCATTTATCCCATGGATATGAACGCGCATGTACTAGGTTCATTTCATTTGAAATATCAGTAGTACCAAATTTAGATAACTGATTTGTAACGCCTACAAACATTACACTTGCAGCGAAATGTTTAGTCAGTTTAGTCGCTGCCCACGCAGATGCATAACCGCCATAAGAGCCACCAGTGATACCTACACGTTTAGTATCTACTAAGCCCATGTCAACAAGGTGGTTTTTAAAATCAACCAAGTCATCAAACTCTTTACCAGCATAGTCGTTTTGACCAAGCTTAGAGTATTCAACCCCTTTACCGGTTGAACCACGGTAGTTAGGATAAAATACTGCATAACCACGTGCTGCCCCCATTTGACCTGGGCGCGAGTAATTCGTTATCCAACCATTCTTATCATGACTTTCAGGACCACCATGAACAGACATAATTAACGGGTAGCGAGTGCCTTCACTGTAATCAAGTGGGTATACAAGTACACCATCAATCTCAACGCCATCACGGGCTTTTAATGAAATGGTTTCTTGCTTAGCAAAACGTTTGTTGTTTAACCATTGGTTGGAATTAGTTAAGCGCTCAGCTTTTTTACCGCGAACAATAAAGACTTCATTAGGGTGCTTAGCTGTATTACCACGAAGTGCAATGGTTTTATCTGAATCAGAAATACTCAGATTAGATGCAATAAACTTACCTTCTTTAACCAGCTTTTTATATTTATTTGAACCGGTTTTTATACTTGCAACGAAGCTTTCGGTGCCTACGTTGGCGATAAAGTTAAGGGTGTTACGTTTATTCGACCATTCAATATCAGCAACATGACCCATAAAATTAGGTAACCACTCAGTAATTTTGGCTGTTTTAGTATCGGCAATATATAAACGCCCAGTTGCCGGGTCGTGTTTATCCTCGGCACCTAAAATGGCAATGTATTTACCATCATGTGAGAGTTCTGCATCGCCGAGTTTACCTTCTGTTTTAAACGATAGAGTCACTTGGTTACTGGCAATATCAAATAAATGCCACATTGATTTTGTGTATTTATCATCAATTAAAGCAGTCGGTTGTGTTTTAACTAAGAGCTTTTCACCATTTGCAGCCCAGTTAACATCACTCACGTAGTTCTCTACGTTAAGTGCAGTTGGGGTGAGTGGTTTGTCGGCTTTTGCCAAATCAACAATAAAAAGCTGCTTGTTTTTTAAACCAAGCTCATAGACTTCAGCTTTAAAGCCCAGTTTTTTTAGTTCTTTATCAGACTTATTGGCAGCAGGCATAGCTAAAATGGCTAACTGATTATTGTCAGGGCTGAGCTGATAGCTTGAAATAGACGTGCCTTTTAATGACAACACTTTTTGTGCTTGTCCACCATCAACCGGAATTTGGTAAAGAGCAGTGAACTTATCGCCTTTTAATTTAGCTAAAAAATAGATGGTTTTGCTGTCGTTTGACCATTGAATGCTTTTAATGCTGACAGAGCCTGTAATGAAAGGGCGCTCAACACCTTCATCATCGACAACATAAAGTTCACTGTAATTACTGCCATTTTCATCAACATAAAGCTCACGAGGTACAGAACGAGTAAATGCAACGCTGTCGCCATCAGGACTAACGCTTGTTTGTATTACTGATTGAATCTTTGGAATGTCTTCAACTGTAAGAGGCGTTGCTGCAATCGCAAGAGAGCTTGAAAGCCCAATTGCCAATGCTAAACTAGTTTTTAACATGAAAATTTCCTTCGCTTGTTTTTAATTATCAATGCAGTATATCAGGATGTACCTGTAAAACTAAAATATGCGTTTAATAGGCAATCTGAAAAGATTAATGGCTATATCGTATGCCAAAGTAGAAGCGTCGGCCATTTTCGTAAATACCCGTTGGCGCGTATTGGTTACGTTCATAAACATAGGTGATTGAGTTAGTTAAGTTGATTGCTTCAAGTACAACATCGAGGCTATTTGTCACTTTAAATGTGAGATTACCGTCAAGCTGACCAAAATCGTCCATCATAGCTTCACCTACACCGGTGGCAAACTGAGTCCGATAGTTATAGGCAAGGCGAGCACTGAGCCAATCATTATCGTAGTAACTGGTTAAGTTTATGGTGTGTTTTGAGGTGCCAGGTACATAGTTTTTTCGTCCTGTTAAGCTATCAGTACGATCGCCGTCGACAAAGGTATAATTGGCAATTAAGCCTACACCATAAAATAATTCCTGCTGATAACTGAGCTCTAAACCTCGAATTGTACCACCACTACCATTTATCGGCCGATCAATGGCCATGTCGATGCCCTCATGTTGTTCAATAGCTCGCTTAAATTCGACAAAGGATTCAACGTCTTTATTAAATAACGCCATTGAAAGTAAAGCAGCATCATCAAAATACCATTCAAGGCTAAAATCAAACTGATTAGCGCGATAGGGGTCTAAATCAGGGTTACCGCCTTGGCCTTGTGCTTGCGTGACATTGTAGTTTGTAGAGGGCATTAAATGATTGTATTGTGGTCGTGACATGACTCTAGCAGCACTAATACGGGTGATTAAATTTTCAGAAAGGTCTATGTTGATATTTACGCTGGGTAAAATATCAAGGTAATTTTTATCGTGCTGTTGCCAGATAAACAGCTCTTGTTGTGGTGTGGTTGCAATTCGCTTGTAGGCGCCTGAGTTTTGTTGTGTATTAACCACTCTTACTCCGAGGTTGGCGCGGTAGTCTTGGCCTTCGAGCATTAATTTAACATAACCTGCTAAAGTACGCTCTTGAATATCAAAACGGCTGGCTTTTTCTTCTTGTTGTTCAAAATTAATGTTATTGAAGTCGTCTGATAATCTGCTTATATCTACATAGCTATATTTTTTCAGCGTGTCTTGACTGCCAATATTTGTCAAAAAGCCGCTAGGGAAAGTGCCTTGATAATCAGCTAAAGTCCAATCTAGTTGTTTTACTAACCCATCATAAGCGCCATTTACTGAGCGATACCTGATAAAGTCACGCTGATGATCATGGTATTTAGTACCGAACTTAACGGCACTAATAATTGAATGGTCAACAGCTCGTTCAAAATCGCCTTGTAAATAAAACTCTTGATCGTTTGAATCCTGACTGTCGTTGCGCGCCTCTGTGAGCTGCCATTGTGTGGCATCTAGTGGAGAGGTGTCGTATTTAGCTATAATATTTTTATTTTCGCGGGTATCTACAGTAAAGGCTGTATTTGCTGAAAACTGCGACGTATAGTCTTGTTTTGAGCCACCACCGCCTTTGGTAAAGCCGATTTGATACTGATTTTGCCACAGATTTGCTTGTTGAGTAGCAATTAGATGCACGTTGCTGGTATCAATTTGCGAATCACGCCAAATAGCTTCCATCGCGGTACTAAAGGGTAAACTTTGTGTGTTTTGCTCTGGCACCTGTGAATAGCGTGCGTATGCTAACGTGTTATCAATAATTCCGTGCTCGCTAATATGGCCGCCACGAGCAAAAATGCTGCTGGGTTGCCACAAGAAGTTTTGGTTACTATTATCGGCATCAAGTACTGAATACAAAGTATTAAGCTGTATATTCCAATCAAGGTTTGGCTGGTATTCAATACTTGCCGTAGCGCTGGTTAATTCTCGTCGCTGTTGAAAGATGGCTGAACCACCCCCTCCTGGTGTCCAAATATTTTTAACATCAGCATATTCGCTATGGGTTGGAGTAAGAGTGCCATCGTCGCTTTGATCATAATTTTGTTCGTGCCAACCCCATGACTCTAAGCCATCGCGGCGTAATGAGCGCTGATTACGAGTAACAGTAATCAGCACACCTAGATCTTTTGCGGTGTTTTTCCAATTATAAAAAGCACTTAATTGTGGATCGAATTCACCGGATAAATCGTTATATTGCATCTGAGCATTAACCACAAATTGATTAGTATCAATGTGCAGCGGACGTTGAGTTTTTATATTAACCGTGCCCCCTAAAGAGCCTTCGTTATGATCAGCTTGCGGTGTTTTATAAACGTCTAATGAGGCAACAAGTTCAGCAGGTAATAGCGTGTAATTAAAGCCTCGATTAGGTTGAGTTGAAATCCACCAGTCTGCAGACGCGATAGATTGACCATTTAGATAGGTGCGATTCTGTTCTGGTGTTGTACCACGTACACCCACTCGTTCCCCTTCACCTTGGGCTCTTGATAAAGAAATTCCGGTCACCCTTTGGAGTGCCTCTGCAACATTTTTATCGGGAAACTTCCCGATATCTTGTGCACTGATAGTATCTATAATAGATTGACTGTCACGTTTATCTAGCAAAGACTTGACAGCGCTGTCATGATAACCCCTAATTTGTATTGTTTCTAACTGGTTTAGCTCGGTTTGTGGGGTATTATTAGCCGCTCCATGTAGCGCATAAAATGCACTATAAATCAGTATTATGTTAACAAATTTTGTAATATTTATTGTCATAGATGACCCAACGCCAACAACATGAGAAAAATGAGCAGTGATAACTACTTATAAAATAAGAACACAGAAAACGGCTGTGCTAATATGTACCGCATTTTTATATAATACGCTTTATTCGCATATTTAACCATAGATTAACTTGTGTAAAAACCAAACGATGTCCGAAGCTAAGCCAAAACAGTTACTACTCAATGATGTGCTTATTGATTTTTCCGCGTTAAAAATCAAGGTGGCGGGTAAGTGGTGCGTTATTGAAGCTAAACAGTTAATGTTGCTCAAGCTATTAGTAAGTCATCAAGGCCAAGCCGTTACACGAGATACTATTATGGATACTGTGTGGCCTGATGTGGTTGTGAGTGATAATTCGGTTAGTCAGCTCGTAACGCAATTACGTAAAAGTTTGCATGATGATCAGAAAACCGCCTATTTTATTCGCACAGTTCCCAGAGTTGGCTATCAGTTAATTGCTAAAGTTAGTGAAGCCCCAACTATTTTAGAAAAAGTGATTCCAGCAAGTCCGCGCACTTCTGCACTATTCATTGTGATTGGTTTATTTATAGGTTGCTTAGTTACTTTATTTAGCCAATATTTACTTATGCCCAGCAAGCCCACATTAGCGTATGAATATCAATCACGTATTACTTCAGCACCAGGGGCTGAGGTGTTCTTACGTTATTCCCCAAATGGCCGATATTTAGCTTTTAGTCAATCTAATCATCAACAAAGCCAATTTGATTTAGCCGTTTTTGATCACCAAAGTAAAACCGTACACAGTATTAAAAGCTCTGGTTATTCTGAAGAGGCACCGGTTTGGTCGCCAGATGGTAAATGGTTGGCGTATTTTAGATACGACCCAATTAGTTGTGATATCAGGGTGATGTCTGTGGCTAATGCAATTGAAACGTGGCGTCTGAGTCCTGAGTTTAGGTTAGCAAAGTGCCAGCAGCGTCACGGGCCAACAAAATTACATTGGGTAGATGCGCAAACAATTTACACTACTCACTGGCAAGATGAGCAACCACGGCTAATTAAATACACTCTTTCATTGGCACCAAGCCCGAAAATCATTGAGCAGCAAGTGGTTGGTGATTTTAAACCGCTCGCATTTGATATTAATAGCCGCAATAGAATGCTTATTTTAGAAAAACAAGCTGGGTGGTTTAATCTCAGTGAAGTTGATTTAAATAAAGGGGTTATGCGTGAAAATGTAACGCAAAGTCGCCACTTTCGTGCACCACTATTAATGGACAGCGACCCCGGTTTTTATTGGCTAGGAGATGATGCCCTAAGGCGCTATGCTTACGATGGGGCTGAGCAGATGATCCACCAACCATTAGGCTTTATCGCTGATTTAGCGATTAATCCTCACACTGGCGATATTGCTCATGCCGAAGGCCAAGCACGGATAAATTTATATCAGATTGAGTTAGCGCTTACTAAAGATCAACCTATCGTCAGTTCAAGCCAATTATCTTCGTCATCACGTATGGATATACTCCCGGCAGTGTCGATGGATGGTCAGCAAAGTGCGTTTATTTCATTGCAGCGCCGTGGGATCACTGGGTTTACAAATATAGAAGTGTGGCTAAAGCATAAGCAGCGAAAAAGTGCTAATTTAATTGCTACATTGCCCAGTGATATTACTCCTAAATACTTGTTGTTTTCTCCTAATGGAGACAATATTTTATTGGCAGATCAATTGCATAATATATATTTGATCAATACCTTTTCTCGGCGGTTAGTGCCTATCATATCTGGGTTTGAGCAACTTAACGCCGTTCATTGGTCTGAAGATAGCCATAGTATTTATTATCAAGCCAAAAACAGTCAAGGGCGGTGGCAAGATTGGCGATATGATATTCAGCTAATGAGTAACGCGCTTGTAAGTGATAATGTGACGCTAGAAAGTTTAGATTTAGAGCACCCGCTTTGGCAACTCAATAGTTCTTATCTTGAATATGAGGAACATGTTGCTCGGTATTTAGCTGGTGAGCTTGAACAGCAATTACCGCTGTCACAATTATTACCATCTCTTGCCTTATTTAAACCTGCAGTGTTTAAAGAGGGGATTTATTATGTATTACGCCAAGGGCACCAATTGTTGTTGTATTGTTATTTGACGCAACAAAAGCGCAATGTATTTATTAAAGAGTTGGGTATGTATGGTTTTGATTTAGATATAAATTTAAATATCAGTAGCTCTTTAGATGGTAAACAAGTGGTGTTTAGCCAAGTTGATGGCATAGAAACGGATATTCTTTTACATCGGGCTACTAAAGTTGAGCAGCAATAAACCGAGTAATATGGCCTACGTACCAGTTACGGCTTTTTGCCTCATTGAGTGCGTGCTGGGCAATCTTTATTGCTGTAGCACTGTTATTTTTAGCAGCGATTTTCGCTTTGAGCAATAACAGCTGAGGATGATTAGGATCATCTTTTAGCGCGCTATTTAGTGCTTGAGTTACTGTTGCGGTATCCACCTTGTGCAATGAATATAATAGTTTCGCTAAATCACGTTTTGCGACAAAAAGATCTTGCTCAGCAGCTGTCTGCAGCCATTTAACAGCTTTATTTGGTGCATAGTTTAAGTGCTTTTTATCAAGTAACTCACGGCCTAATCGGTATTGCGCTTGGGCAAAACCATTTTGTGCTGCAAGTAAGATCCAGTTAAGGCCTTTTTCTCGTTCGATTTTCCCATATGCCCCGCGCAGTAGATTAGCACCGATGCGATATTGTGCATTGGCATAGCCATTACTCGCCGCTTGTAATAAAAGCTCGTCAGAGGCATTACTCTGTTGCCAGTGGTATTTTAGTAATCGTGTAGCGTTATATTCGTCAGAGCTGAGCCAGTTAGCAATGTAGTATTGTACTAAGCCATTGCCTTGTTCTGCAGCGTCAATCAGTTCTGTAATTTCTTCATTATACTGGCGCTGTTGGCTCTGAAAGCTTTGCGCATATTGCTTACCTTTAAAAGTAGTGAAATGGTAAAGCAAAGAGCGATTATAGTAGGGCAACTGATCTTTATCGGCTTGATACTGCCAGCGTTTAACAGCATTTACAATTGCTTTATCGAAGGTTTTCTCGGGGTTTGAGTCGATCAGTGTGATGTCGGTGACAGCACCACTTTCATCAATATCAAATTCTAGCCACACCCAACCTTCAATACCATTTTTATAAGCGTGCTCTGGGTATTTAGGCTCTACGGTATAACCGCGAGTTAAGCTGGTGTCATTGTTAGGTTGATTGTTTAGTTCGGGGCGTAATTGCTCGTTATACCATTGAAAACTCAGATGCTTTAACAGCGCATTATAGGCATCATCAAGGGGTTGTTTATTTTTCGTTTGTTGCGCAATCAGCATAGCTGTATCGCGTGCATCAGCTAAGCCAAAATCTGCAGCTAAACTAAACCAAGCATACGCCTGCGCATTATTTTTATCCATGCCCTGACCATGTAGATGCATCACTGCGATATTATAAATAGCATCCGGATTGCCCAACTGAGCAAGCTGGGTAAATTCTTTTTTAGCTTTGGCAAAATTACCTTGGTGGTAGTGTAGTGTTGCACTGAGCAAATCTGCTTTTGCAAAAGGTAAAAATAGTAACGCAGACACAACTAGACTTACTTTTAAGATTAAAAGCTTGGCTTTGAATTTGTGTAGGTACTTAAATAAATGTGTTGGCACGAATTTAAACTTTAGCTACTGCTAACATTAACCTAGTGGCGTTTTTAACTACTGATTGTACTTGTTTTGTTTATTATTACTAGCGCGAACTTGCCCGCTCGTTAATAAAAAAGCAGGTAACCAAAAGGTTACCTGCTTTAAACCCCTGGGCATAGGGGCAGCCTTCCTTGGCAAAAGTCGAATACCTGTGTTAGTTAAGTAAGTCGACTAAACCTGTTTAAAAGTTAAAGCGTATCCCCGCTACAAAACGACGACCATCAGCATAAACGCCTGTTAGCGCTTGTTCTACACCTTCTTCTTGGTAGCTGAATGTGTGCTCGTCTGTTAAGTTAATTGCTTCAAGCACTAACGACACATTCTCATTTACGTTATAAGTAAAATTGGCGTCTACTTGAGCGTAGTCATCAACATAGCCATGGCCTTGACCTGAGTTGTAACCCGTTCGGAAGTTATAAGAGATACGGGTACTAAATGTGTCTGTTTCATAGTAAGTACTTAAGTTAACCGTATGCTCAGAGTTACCAGGGATTATTGTATCATTACCATCTTTATCTTTTGCTTCACCATCAACGAAGGTGTAGTTTGCATTTAAACCAAAGCCTTCTAAGATTTCTTGCTGATAACCAAGCTCTAAACCTTGAATACGACCAGAGCGACCATTGGTAGGGCGGTTTACCAGTATTTCGACACCTTCGTGCATTTCAAGTGTAGGTGTTACATCTAAGAAAGATTGAATATCTTTATAAAATACCACCGCAGAGAATAAACCAGCTTCGCTAAAGTACCATTCAATACCTGTATCAAACTGTGTTGCACGGTATGGGTCAATTTCAGGGTTACCACCACTGCCAGTTTGTGTTTCAAGATTATATGAGGTTGATGGTGTCATTGCGGCATAGTCTGGGCGCGACATTACCCGTGCTGCACTAAAGCGTAGTAATAAGTCTTCTTCTAAATCAATGGCAAGGTTAATGCTTGGCAGAATATCAAAGTAATCACGGTCATCATTGGTCCACACTTCAGAGCCACTTTCACCCACATAGGCAGCGGAGGATTGCTGAGTTTGTACTAAACGAACCCCTAAATTACCGCGCATACCTTCAACATCAATATCCGCCTTTACGTAACCTGCAGTGATTTTTTCTTCAACCTCAAAGGTGCTGGCTTTGAGTACGCGGTAGTTCCAATCAAGTGCATCACCATCTTGGCGAATTTTACTTGAATCAGTGATTGCGTAATCCCTTAATGTGCCGTCTGAGCCTAGACCTGACAAGTAATCAGATGGCATAGAGAGTGAATAATCGGCTAAGCTCCAACCTAAATCTGTGCGGTTATCGGTGGTGTGTTTAGTATTAAAGCGAAAGTGGTCGCGGTATTTCAAACCAAACTTAACATTATTAAAGACAGCGATGTCAATTGGGCGCGAAAAATCCACTTGTAGGTAAGTTTCGTCATCTTTGGCATCGTTACTGTCGTAACGTAAAAAACCTAAATCCCAGCTTTTACCATCAGCAGGATCTGCGCCGTAGCTGGTACGTACGTCCTCAACACTTGAAGTATCAAAGCTATGTACATAATTACCTTCCCAACCCACACTTCTATCAGCTTGCGAACCACCACTGCCTTCAGTATAACCAACATGCACACTAGTCAGCCATAAGTCGCCTTGATAATCGGCTTTTAAATCGTACGATTTGGTTTTGATTTCAGAGTTTCGTACTTTAGTTTCATCTAAAATGTTATTTGCGGTGGTTGATAAACCTAATGTGCCGCCAACTAGCATGGTGCCTACTTGGTCGTTTTCGATTAGCGTGGCATCTGTGTATTGCGAGCCGCCATAGCCAGGTAACCATAAGAAATTTTGATTCTCGTTATTTGCTTCTAGGGTCGAATCAAGGGCATTAAAGGTTAAATCAAGTTGCTCGGTAGGGCGGTATTGCACAGCTAAATTAATACCCGTACGAATACGTTCTTGTAAAAACATGGCTGAGCCACCGCCACCAGGGCTGTACACGTCTTTATATTCGGTGCCATCAGTTAAAGTGATATCACGCTTTGCCCAGCTCCATGATTCAATACCATCGCGGCGTAGGTTACGCTGTTGGCGAACCAATGAAATAAGCGCACCGAAAGACTCATCTTCGGTCTTAAAATTATACATAGCCGATAGCTGTGGATCGGTTTCACCCGATATTTCACTGTGTTGCGCAAGCACAGAACCGGCAAACTTATTGGCTTCTAAATCAAGCGGTTTACGCGTTCTTACGATAACCGTGCCACCAATAGAGCCTTCATCAATATCTGCTTCCGGTGATTTATACACCTCTAAGCCAGAAACAATTTCAGACGGTAGCATGGTATAGTTAAAACCACGACTTGCAGCTGAGTTAGTCCACCAGTCGGCAGAGCCTACAGCTTGACCATTTAACAGTGTACGGTTTTGGCTTTCGCTGGTACCACGAATACTTACACGTTCACCTTCACCAAAATTACGACTTATTGAAACACCGGTAATACGTTGTAGAGATTCAGCCACGTTTTGATCAGGGAACTTACCAATGTCTTCGGCGGTAACAGCATCAACAATTGAATTGGCATAGCGTTTTGTATTTAATGATTTTACAACACTGCCACGAATACCGCGCACTTGAATAACTTCAACTTCATCAGTACTTTGGGCTTGGGCACTTTGTGCCATCATAGGTAAGCTTAACGCTGATGTCACAAGTGATGCACTGACGGCTAAATGTAGCTTTTTCATCTTTATATTTATCATTCTCGATTCCCCTTGAATCAACACTTCGTTTTGTTGTTTAACAGTATGGTTTTGATGGCAAGTATTTTACTTATAAGCACAGCCATATTTTAAAACCAATATACGCCCCCAAGTTTAATAACCACCGTTATTAGTGTGGCAATAACATGTACTAAGTTGGGTTTGTGGTTCTATTAAACGCTTTTTGATTTACCGAGTCTTGAAACTAAGTGAATAGTTGTGAAATTGATAAAGTGACTTTTTATATATTTTATTTATTATTTTATTTATTATTAATCAGTGGCTTATTTGTTTTTTATTTTATTTTAACTTTAATAAGTTAAGTTTACTTATATCAGTAGAACCAAAAGTTAGTGCCAATTCACAAGTTGTGACATTTAAGAACAGTGTAAATTTAAATAATAAACGTACTAACGGTCGGAATTAGCCAGCGACTACTTAAGTCTAAAATTAAGTGGGAGTTTAAGATTGCCCGTATCGACCCAGCTTGTGAGGAGGTTTGCACAGCGCTTAACATAGGCTAAGCGCTGGTGGGGGTTTATAAGCTCTTTTTCGGCGGGAGCGCTACATTGGCAAATATTAACCCTGCCACGAGGGACATAAATATTAAGAAGGTTTGTTGACCGATATGATCTGCAGATACAAAATCTTGCCCTTCTATTAACGAGTTTAGTCCGATATAGGTTTTGCTACCAGGTACTAATACAATCAAGCCTTGCATGGCAACAATAGAAGCCGGTGCGTTCGCGACTCGATTAAATAAGTTACTAAACACTCCCACTGAAAATGCGCCTATAAATGTACCTAAGGTATAATCTAAGTCTAAATAAATGGCTGGGCCGATACTGGTGCCATAGGCAATAAAACCAGAGGCAATTGACCACGCTGCGTGCTTTAATTTTGTTCTAAAAATAACGATTAAGCTACTACATAAAAGCAAAATTGCTAACCAAGCAGTCCATTTAGGTAACGGCTCTGGCTGGATAAAGTCGGTTTGGCCAAACATGGCAAAGCCAATTGCAATACCAATAAATGCGCCAAAGTAGAGTTTAAATAAAAGCATAAACGAGTCCATCACCCGTGCGGTACCTGACACTAAATGCCGCGCAGCAAGCTCTGCTAAGCCAAGTGCCAGTGCAAGCCCAGGTATAAACACGATAATGGCAGAGAGCACAATAAGGCGAATATTAATTTGCGCATCTATATAGACGCTTATTGCACAGGCCAATATAGCTGAAATAATTGCCACAAGAGGCTCAAGCATATGAGCAACCCGTTTAGAACGAGCCGACCAAAGTACAAATAAATATACAATAAATGTAAGTAAGCCGGACCAGATGACGTCATTCCAGCTGGTGCCCATCAACATTGCAAATGCGCCGCCCGAAGTGGCAAAAGCAATACCTGTTAAAAGCTTATTATAGGGGTTTGGAGCTGCAAAAATAATATCCAGTTGGTGATCAACCTCTTGCAAGGTTAATTCATCGTTCAGCATTTTATTTACTAGATCATCCGTGTCGGCTAAGGAGCCTAAGTCGTGATCGCCTGGATCAACCCGTGCTACATGAGTGTATTCATCTTCATGACCGTCAGTCCAAATAACAAAGGTGACAGATGTAGGCGACATAACAAACGATGATTTTAAGCCAAGGTAGGTTGCCACTTCCATTAAATGTGCTTCAAGGCGGTACGCAGGCGTACCGTATTTATGAAGCATTTTGCCAAGCTTTACGATAAATTTGCGTTTTTCAGTAAACGTTGCGGTTTTCAAATGAGTTTTGAACCAAAATTTAAATTATTCAGTTAAAAAATATAGACAATACAGCTTAAATTGCCCAGTTATTTGGCGGCGATTTTAAACACAAATTTGTTCCTGTCTAGCTTTTTTTACTTGTTTTTTGCTTCTATCCATTGTGCCATATATTGAGTACTGCGCATGGTATGGTGTTTAAGCATTTGGCCGGTAAAATTACTTTCTCTGTGTTGTATTAAGTTGCTTTCAATAGCCACAATTTTATTTATTAAATTAGCTGCTAGTTGTGCTTTATCATAATGAGCGCTTAGCAGTGAATGGGCATTTTTTTGTGCGTTTAAAAACTGGAGTGGATCTTGGTAAAGTGCCACTGCTGCAGCTGCAAAACGTTGAGGATCATTTTCAATTACACCTGGCCAAGGTAATTCGCCATGCATTCCTTCACTACCAACTGTTGTGGTGAGACTGGGCGTTTGCATGATCATCGCTTCTAATAATTTACCTTTAATACCGGCACCAAAGCGCAGTGGTGATAAACAAATTCGGGCATCTTCCATAACGGTATAGGCGTCCGCTGCCCAGCCCTTAATTAAAAAGCCTGTTTTAGGGTTATTGAGTGCGGTTGCTTTGGGTGGCGGGTAAGAACCATAAATGTGCAGCTCTGCTTTTGGTAGCTGTTTTCGTATCAGTGGCCAAATTTGCTGTAAATATAATACTGCATCCCAATTTGGCGCATGACGAAAGTTGCCAATAGTCATAAAGTGTTGGCGCTCTTCAAATGTCTTGGTTTTAGCTGGCAATGCAGATAAATCGACCATAAAGGGTAAATGATGTAATAGCTGATTGTCGACTTTAAATACATCTGCAAGCAGTTGCATTTCAAAACTAGAAATAATGAGGCTTAAATCACAGCGTAAAATGGCGGCAATTTCACGCTTAGCAATATCTGAATGTAAATCACTGTGGCTAAATTCGCGATTGCCTTTGTGAGCTTCGTGGCGCGCGTTACGTAGGCATTGTAAGTCTTCTGTATCGAGAATTTTAAGGGCATTAGGACAGTGCTTATCTACGCGCCAGCCAAATTGTTCTTCCATCATAAAGCGGTCAAACATTACGATATCTGGCGCATAAGCCGTCACGTATTCATCAAAGCTACTGCAATTGAGTGCTATCACCTGACTACTAATACCGTACTCTTCTAGGTTTTCCATGTGCTCAGTTTTTTGTGCAGGGCTGGCAAACTCTACTTGCCAATTTTGTGACTTAAATGCCTTAAGCAGCGACATCATATGGGTACCAGCAGCTGAGGAATTTGGCTCAGGCCAAACATAGCCAATAACTAATACTTTTTTCATTTACTTGAATCTCTAATTTGTAAGCTTACATCTACCAAGGTGCGTACGGGGGCCGCGGTATTATTTAACAGCTCTTGAAGGGTATGACAGGTACGTTTGCCAATCTCATGTGCATCAATAGCCACAGTGCTTAACGAAGGCGACATAAGTTTTGAATCAGCAAGGTCGTCAAATCCGACTACTTTTATGTCTTTGCCTACGATGAGTCCATGTTGTCCGATAGCTTCTATGACGCCGTAAGCAATGACATCATTGAAACAAATCACTGCTTTTATATGAGGGGCTAATTTATATAGTTGGTTAAAAGCATCTCTACCGCCTTGCCGATTGGTAACTGCTTTAATGACTGGTTGGGTGTTAATGTTAAATTTTTCCAGTGCAGACAAAAAACCATTTAGGCGCTCGTGGTAGTCAGAAATATCGTCGGTACCGCCTAAAAACGCGATGTCGGTGATCCCCTGCTCAAGAATATGCGTTGTCGCTAGGTGAGTGCCTTTTTTGTTGTCAGGTAAAATAGTCGGCGCACGGCTATAGGGTACTTCTCGCATAATATTGATAACAGGAAAGTTATGTTGAATTAGCTCATCTAGCCATACTTGCTCAGTTCCTGGCGCCGGGCACATTATAAATGCTGCTACGTTGTACTCTTTAAGGTTTTTAACAACTTGTTGTTGGCGTTGATAGCTCTCTGCTGTATTCACCAACATAGGCAACATACCCATAGCGTATAAATGCTCTTCAAGCCCGACAGCAAGCTGGGCTGCGAACGGGTTTGTTAGGTCGTTAATAATTACCGCGACTAAGTTTGAGCGCTTGCTTCGCAGTGCGGCAGCGTCACGATTATAGACATAACCTAGCTTATCAATTGCCTGTAGTACCTTTTCTTTGCGTTTATCGCTGACTTTGTCACTTTGCGTAAGCACTAATGAGACAGTCGATTTTGATACTTCAGCTTCTTTGGCTACATCAAAAATTGTGACTTTATTGGTTTTATTTTTCATTCATCATTATACAAGAGTCAACATAATAACTAAGTTTAACGTAAACAGACTGATAAAGTCATTAAAGCTGTGTTTTAGCTGCTATACGAATGATTTATAAGCTAATCAAGGTAAAGTCTTTATGAATGTACCGAAACATGTTTTACTTATCTAATAACAATTAAAAAGGAAAAATGATGAAGGCTTTTTCGCTTTTTTTAGCCCTTGCCGTGACATTTGGGGCCACAACCCCAGCCCATGCTGAGCAAGGCTATCAAACTCCCTCTAATGATTTAGCTGCGTTAGTTGATGCTAAGCTTGCGCCAAGCAGTTATTTATCTTCGGATGGTCAATGGCTTGCGCTATTTGATCGTAAACGCATAGAATCACTTGATGATCTAGCCAAAGAAGAGTTTAAACTTGCGGGTGTAAAGCTCAATCCTGCTAATTTTTCACGCTCTCGCGAACGCACCAAATTTACAAGCTTGTCTTTAAAGCATATTGAAACCGGTGCCGTGGTTACTGTTACTAATTTACCTGCGGGTGTGATCCGCTCGCCGAAGTGGTCATCTGACGGACAATACCTTGCGTTTATTGTCGAGCAGCCACAGCAGGCTAATTTATGGGTGTATAACACTCAAACAAAACTGGCCCGCCAGCTTGCAGATGTTGCTTTAAACTCGGTTTTAACCAGTAGCCCTTATACATGGTTACCCGATAGCACCGCAATTGTAGCGAATGCTGCGGTGAATATTGGTAAACCAAGACTAACCAACAATAGCCAAAATGTCGTTCCGATCATTCAGCAAAGTACGGGCGAAAAAGCGCCAGCACGCACTTATCAGAACTTGTTGACTAGTCCATTTGATGAGCAGCAATTTAAATTTTATGGCCAAGGGCAATTAACTTATATTCCACTTAGTGGTGTAGCACGAGCAATTGGCAAGCCGGCTTTATTTAAGTCGTTCTCTGTTTCACCTGACTCGACGAATCTACTGGTAGCCAGTATAGATGAGCCCTTTTCTTATCAAGTACCGTACAGTCGATTTGCAACCACATGGCAAATTTTGGGAATGCGAGGTTATGCGCTAGTGGAACTGGCTAAGCAGCCACTTGCAGATAATATTCCGCAAGGTTATGACAGTGTACGAACAGGCCGTCGTGATTTTGAATGGCGAGCAGATCAAGGGGCAGAAGTTATTTGGGCCGAGGCGCAAGATGGCGGTGATATGAAAACCGATGTGTCGCATCACGATTATATTTATTCTTTACGCGCGCCTTTTAAACGAGAGCCAAAATTATTTGCTAAAATTGAGCGCCGTTTTGCTGGATTTGAGTGGGCCAATCAAAATGTGGCAATGTTGAGAGACTGGCGCTTTAGTGATCGCCAAGTACGCACGTTTGTTATTCAACCGCGCAACGCTGATAGAAACCGAGTGCTGTTTTCACAGCGCAGCTATAATGATGCCTATAAAAATCCAGGCAGTGCAATTTATGAACGAAATGATTTAGGTAGCAGTGTCATTAAAGTAGTGGGTGGTCGATACATCTTCTTACGCGGCAATGGTGAGTCTGAGCAAGGCAATGTGCCGTTTTTGGATCAGTATGATATAAAAACAAATACAACAAAGCGTTTATGGCAGTCAAAAGCGCCATATTATGAACGCGTTCGCGCCATGCTTGATGATGAAGGTGAACGATTAATTACCATTCGTGAGTCTAAAACAGAGCAACCTAACTTTTTTATTCGTGATTTAGATGACGATACGCTGACCCAGCTGACAACGTTTGAACACCCATACCCTGCGTTCAAAGGAGTAACAAAAGAGTTGCTGCGATACAAACGTGACGATGGTGTTGAATTAACAGGCACGCTTTATTTACCCTCTGGTTATGATAAAACCCAAGGTACTTTACCTGTGCTTATGTGGGCTTACCCGCTTGAATATAAAGATAAAGCAGTGGCATCTCAAGTACGTGAATCACCTTATGCGTTTACCTATGTAGGTTATTGGGGACCTATGCCATATCTTGCTAAAGGCATTGCGGTGTTTGATGACCCGAAAATGCCCATTGTAGGCGTAGAGGGTAAAGAGCCGAATGACTTGTTTAGAAAACAGTTAGTATCAAGTGCGCAGGCCGCTGTGGATGTGCTTGTTGAAAAAGGCATTGCCGATAAAGATAAAATTGCTATTGCAGGGCACTCGTATGGTGCATTTATGGTGGCAAACTTATTAGCACACAGTGATTTATTTAAAACCGGTATTGCCCGAAGTGGTGCTTATAACCGTACCCTGACACCCTTTGGTTTTCAAGGTGAAGAGCGTGATTTTTGGCAAGCACAAGATGTATACGCAGCGATGTCGCCATTTTTTCATGCTGAGAAAATTAACGAACCAATGTTGATGATCCATGGTCAAGAAGATCCGAATTCAGGAACCTTTCCAATGCAAAGTGAGCGAATGTACGCAGCACTTAAAGGCTTAGGCAAAGAGGCTCGCTTGGTAATGCTACCTTATGAAGCGCATGGTTATAAAGCGCGTAAGAGCTTATTGCATGTACTTTGGGAGCAAGAGCAATGGCTTGAAAAGTACTTATTAAGTGATGGAGGTACAGCTGAGTCAGCTACACCTGGTGAGTGATTTAGTCTAATTTCAATTAAAAAACGCGGTTCAATATCGCGTTTTTTGTCCCTCTTTGTAAAGTATCTTTCATAATAATGTAACTAACCTGTTACCTAGGCGCCATGTAAATGGCATCTAACTGTCAAAATTCTTCCTTATTGTAGCTGCTCTTAAAATAATAATTTTGTACTTACCAAGGAAATAAGATGAAATTAAAACCACTTGTGGGCAGTCTACTAATGCTCGGCGCTTTATCTGGCTGTGATCTCGATAATAATAATGATATGGACCCAGCACGATATCAGTTAATGCTCGAAATTACGCCGCAAAGTGCGGGTAATGTTGTGATTTCACCTGAGCGTGAAGATTACGAAGAAAATGCGATTGTTATGTTAACGGCTCAGGCTGCAGAGGGTTATGAGTTTGTATCATGGACGGGTGATATTGGCAGCGCTGATTATGACACCCCGTCGCTTACATTAACGATGGATAGTCATAAAGATATTACAGCGACATTTAGCGCTGTTGTGATGCCTGAAGAGGGTGATATTGTTATCAATGAGTTGCGCTCAACAGGTGGTGGCTATGATTATATTGAGCTTTACAATACTTCAGATGAAGCATTTACCTTTGATGCTAACTGGGCAGTAAACGATATTAAAGGTTTTTCAGAAGATAAAGAACCTGGAGTTAAAATCCCGCAAGGCACAGTCATTGAAGCCGGTGGCTTTTTAGTGATTGCAGTGGATCAAACAAGTGTACCGTTTGATGCGCCTGCGGGCACGATTGCCGCCAGTGAAGGTGACACCGATTTTGGTTTAGGTAAAGGTGATACCGCGTTACTTGTTCATAATAATGAGATTGTACAAAGCATAAACTACAATGATGGTAGCCATGTTGAAACTTGGGGCCGCTTACCAGATGGTGGTGCTTGGCATAGCCAAGATGAAGCACTAGAAGCCACTCCAGGTTCAGCCAATAAACTTCCTGATGTGGTCGAGGGAGCAACGGCTGCAGATATCGTAATTAACGAAGTGGTGTCAAAAGGACGTGATGACGCCGATTTCGATTACGTCGAACTTTACAACAAATCATCAGAACCATTTGTATTTAGTGAAAATGAGTGGGAATTAGTTGATTTAGACCGTGAGGCCAATAACGAAGCGGGCATGACCATTCCTGCCGGTACTGAAATCCCTGGGCATGGTTTTATTGTGCTAATACCGGACATGGTCGAAGGGGCTGCGCTACCAAATGGTGCGCCTGCAAATGCAATATTTAACAATAATGAAGACTTTGGGTTAGGTAAAGGCGAAACAATTAAGCTTAAATACCAAGGTGAAGTACATGAGCAGGTAAGCTACGGCGATTTCCATGTAAACAGTTATGGTCGCTTCCCTGATGGTATGGACTTTATTGATTTAGATGAAGGTAATGCACCACAGCTTTATGCCAGCCCAGGTCGTAAAAATTTTGCCACACCAGCCACTGTTGCTACGGCAACGACTCTTAACTTTACCGCGTTTAATAACCAAGAAGTTGAGCTGGAAAGCAAAGGGTTCCGTGTGTTTGGTAAAGATGCTGATTTAGCCACCGACGTGGAGCCTGAGTACATTGCAGTATCAGCAGATTCAGCAACAGCTTGGGTGTCATTACAAGAAAATAATGGCCTTGCGAAAGTTGATTTAGTGGGCATGAGCATTACTGATATCTTTGCGCTAGGTCTTAAAGATTACGGTGTAGTTGGCAACGAAATTGATGCCAGTGATAAAGATGATGTAATTAACTTACAAACACGTGCAAATGTGGTTGGTATGTATCAACCAGACGGTATCGCAACGTTTGCACAAGACGGCACTCACTTCGTATTGACCGCAAATGAAGGGGACGTGCGCGATTGGTTCACTAACTTTGAAGAAGGTGAGAAAGTTGCTGACGTGATACTCGACGGTTCAGTTTTCACCGATGCCTCTATGCTACAAACCGATGCTGAATTGGGTCGTTTATTAGTTTCGCAATATGTTGATTCTGATAGTGCAGCTTCAAGTCATAATAAATTACATAGTTTTGGTGCTCGTTCATTCTCTATTTACAATGGTGATACCGGTGAGCAAGTCTTTGATAGTGGATCATCATTAGCGATTGAAGCGCAAAAAGCGGGTGTGTATCCAGATGACCGCAGTGATGCGAAAGGCACTGAGCCAGAAAGTATAACAACGGGGATGGTCGGTGATAAGCGTTATGCCTTTATTGCGCTTGAGCGTGCTGATGCGGTTGCTGTTTATGATATTACAGACGTGAATGCGGTATCATTTGTACAAATGCTGGTAACACAAGATGATGATGCACCAGAGGGGGTTCTATTTATAGCGGCTGCGCAAAGCCCTACAGGTAACTCGCAACTTGTGGTATCAAACGAAGACAGCGGCAATATTACTGTTTATTCTGAAAACAGCGAAGGTAAGTTTGATTTTACATCACGTTTATTACTGGAAGGTGGTGAAGGTGCTGCAGAAATTACAGCTTATGATGAACTAACTAAACGCTTATTTGTAGTTAATAACGGCAGTTTACTTAGTGCACCGCGTATTGAAGTGGTTGATTTTGCTAATCCGGCCACCATTGCTACTTTAGCTACCATCGATATCAGCTACTATGGTGCGGGTGTAAATTCAGTGGCAGTATCAAGCGGAAAACTTGCCGCTGCGATCGAGTCAGGCGTGAAAACGGATACTGGCGTTGTTGCTATGTTTAACACCAGTAGTTATGAGCTTGAAATGATAGCTGCAGTCGGAGCGCTGCCAGACATGGTAACGTTCAGTCCAGATGGTAAATTAATCATCACCGCCGATGAAGGCGAACCGAGTGAAGATTACAAGATTGATCCTCTTGGTTCCGTATCGATAATTGAGTTAAAACCAGTAAATTAATTTTTACTGGCTTTTACTAACGAAAGAGCCGCAAAACTTGCTTTTAATAAGGCAATTGCGGCTTTCGTTTTCGCAGCTAAAATATCCCGCGCAGGCGTGACTGCAAACACACTGTAATGGGGGAGTTGCCAATCGGTACACAAAGGTTTTAATTCACCTGAATGTAATAAACTACGCACTTCCGGCTCGGGTAAAATGGCGTAGCCAACACCATCACATACTAGTTGAATGATGCTTTGCATATTGTTTACGGTGATCCGTGCTGCGGGCAATGTAACGCTTTGTTTAGTTGCTTTATGTGTCAGCGCATATTCTGCGCTTATGTGGGCAATGCGTGGCATTTTTGTTAATTGCTCAATATCGTTACTGATCTCATTGGCTAACAGGTGGCTGTGGTGCACACATAACACTAAAGGCCAGTCAACTAAGTGCCTTGCGATTAAGTTCGAGTCTTGCAAAGGGCCAATCGCAATGGCTAAATCAGCGCCGGCTTTTATCATATCAATAGGTTCGTCAGACAAGCTGAGTTGAATATCAATATCCTCGTATTGGCTGATTAATTGCTGTAGTGGTGCACTTAACAGCCCGCCGCCAAAGCCCACCGGTGCCACTAACTTTAATCGGCCACTGGGGTTATTTTGTAAGTGCTGTAACTGCTGCGACGCAGATTCACTCAGGGCCAGCATCTTGATACAGCTTTGATAATACAGCTCGCCTGCTTCGGTGAGTGTGAGCACCCGCGGACTGCGATTAAACAAGCTTAAACCTAACTCATGCTCAAGTTGCTTTATTTGTTGGCTTACAGCAGAGGTGGTCATCATTAACTCTTGTGCTGCACTACTCATATTCCCTGTTTCCACTGTGCGTGCGAACACATTGAGCGCCTTTAGTAATTTCCCATTCATAACTTTAAGTCCTGCTTAACATAGCTTTAAGAATTCACACGTTGAGAACGAGGGAACTTCTGATTAATATCGCAAACGCTAATTATTATCATTTATAAGACAGAAGTCACGGAGAATCATCATGAATACGGTAAGCCGTAAATTTATACCGTTAACTGCAGCAATTTTAAGCGCTTTGAGTGTGTCAGCCCATGCGGATGATGCAAAGCAAGATATGGAAGTGATTGTGGTATCAGCATCTGGCAGTGAACAAATGCTCAAAGAGGCACCAGCCAGTATTAGCGTGATAGACAGAGTACAGCTCGAGAAACGTTTTTATCGAGATTTAACCGATGCATTAACCGACGTGCCCGGTGTTGTTGTCACTGGCGGCGGCGATAGAAAAGACATTAGTCTGCGCGGCATGGCGAGTCAATATACCTTAATTCTAATTGATGGGCAGCGGCAGACATCTCGCGAAACTCGCCCAAACAGTGATGGACCGGGTGTCGAAGGTGCATGGACACCCCCGATCTCCGCAATTGAACGCATTGAGGTTATTCGCGGTCCGATGTCATCGCTTTATGGCTCTGATGCTATTGGTGGGGTGATCAATATTATTACCCGTAAAACACCAGAGCAATGGTATGGCGAAGTACGCCTTGATAGCACAATTCAAGAGCGTAATGAGTCGGGTAATATTAATCAAGGTAGTTTTTTTACTGCGGGCGGCTTAATTCCTGAGTTACTCGGTGTGCAGTTCTCTGGGCAATTTTCCAAACGAGATGAAGATGATTTTCCGACAGGTTATAGAGGCAAAGAGCAAAGCAACCTTAAGGCTAAATTTATTTTAACCCCTACAGATAACCATGAAATTATGCTTGAGCTGGGCACTGGGAATCAAACCATTGATGCTACTTTAGGTAAAACGATAGAGCCACTCGCTCCTGGTGAATCTTGTGGGCGCCGTGGTTGTCCAGAATCATCAACGAGCGAATATGAACAACAAACATTTTCACTCAGTCATAATGGCTTTTACGATTTTGGCTCTTCTCGTAGCTACTTAAAATACGATAAGTTCGACAACACCTCCCGTGAAATGTTTGTTGAAAACACCGACGTGCAAACTAGCTGGACCTTGCCAGTTATTAGCGATCATAATGCTACGGTAGGCGCGGCGTATTTAAAAGAACTACTGGATGATTACACCAGCAATAAAATTAGTGACTTAACACACATTGAGAATGAACAGTGGTCTATCTTTGCAGAAGATGAATGGAGTGCTACTAAAACATTTAAGTTAACGACAGGACTTAGATACGATCACGATGGTAACTTCGCTGGCCATTGGAGTCCTCGCTTATATGGCGTTTATTCAGCAACTAATGATTTCACAATTAAAGGTGGTATCTCAACAGGCTACAGAGCGCCAAATATTCGTCAATCAACGCCAGATTGGGGGCAAGTAAGTCGAGGTGGTAATATTTATGGTAATGCGGATTTAAGCCCAGAAAAGTCCGTTAACTATGAAATGGGGGTTTACTATGATGTTAGCCGCGATCTCAATGTCTCAAGTACCGTGTTTTATAATCAGTTTGATGACAAAATTACCCGTATTGCTTGCCCGTTAACACAATGCACCGATGGTCCAAATCAGTTTGGCTCAATGCCAACGACATATATAAATGTTGATGAAGCGGTTACGCAAGGCTTTGAATTTACGCTGTCGTATGACATCAGCAGTGATATCGACGTCAGGGCAAATTACACTTACACCGATTCCGAGCAAAAATCGGGTAAGTACAAAGGCAGTCCGTTAAATCAGTTACCTAAACATATATTGCAAACGTCCTTAAATTGGCAACCGAGCGATACATTTGGCAGCTGGTTACGTGTGCATTATCGCGGTGAAGAAAGCCAACCAACAACCGGGCCATCGCAAAGTAGCCTTATTGCACCGGATTATACTTTGGCGGATATCGGTGGTAACTATAGCTTAACCAACAGGGTAAAGCTTGGCTTTGGTGTGTATAACATTTTCGATAAAGCCATCACTGAGGATGAGTACGGTTATGTTGAAGACGGCCGCCGTTATTGGGCTTCACTGAGCTGGGAGTTTTAAGTAATTTAACATAAACAAGGCCTCAATTGAGGCCTTGTTTAGTTCGAGTGAATGCTTATTTACAGTGCAACTTTCGTTTTGATAGTAAATAATAAGCGATAGGTACAAAATAAAATGACAGCATAGTAGTTAGCACTGTACCGCCAGCAATCGTGATTGCAAACGGTGGCCAAAAGCCTCCACCAGCTAAAATCAGCGGTAAAAAGCCACCCACCGTAGTAATAGTTGTTGAACTGATATGGCGAGAGCAAGTCATGACCGCGGCAATGATCTTGTTTTTATCGGTTAAAGCACTAGTTGCGTTAAGTTCGGATAAAATAACGATCGCAGCGTTAATTGCCAGCCCCATTAAACCTAATAAGCCGATGATCACGGTAAAACCGAAAGGGTAGTCTGCAATGTATACACTTAATAAGCCAAGCATCGCCGCTTGCAAGGCGTTGACTAAAATTAATGCTGTGGTGGTAAACGAATTAAATGACATCACCAGTACGGTGATCAATAGATTGGAAACTACGCCACGCACTTGGCCATGCAAAAGCCGACGACCTTCCGCCGGCAGAATACGTTGCAGATTGCGTAATGCGATTTATTAAAATGTATCGCTAAGACTTTTGACCAACCACTTACTGCAAAATAAAGTCATCTATAGGCTGCTTAGTGAGTTTACCTATTTGCATAAAGGTAAAAATAATCGCGCCTACGAGTAACACCATCGTTGGTGCAACAATGACCGGATAACTTAACCATGTCATACGACCCAGCTCTTCGGCATAGGCGGTAGTTCCCGGCATACTGACTACAATGGCTTTTGCTAAAAAGTAATTTAAGGTTGCTGATAAAAAGAATGCACTGGCGACAATAAACCCAGCTAAACGCATTTTTGCATCAAATACGGCGGTGTTGTTTTGTTGCGCTAGTGACTGAGTTAGTTTTTCTATGTCTAACAACTCAGGGTTAATTAATAACTTGCGGATGAGCGGGTAGGGAGTGTACTGGCTGATCAACACAATAATGCCAATAATTCCAGGCACCATAGCTTCTTTTATCGCAATGTACTGTGGGTCAAGCTCAAATAAACTAATACCGCCAGTAAGTAGTACACTGATAATTCCCAAAATAGAGAAAAAGTTAACTTTGCCGGATTGCTTTAGCTCCCATAAACCAAATAATAGTGGAAAAGCCAAGGCTACAACAACAGCCCAAACGGGACCTAGTGTGTCAGGAGTACTAAAACGGCTTAAAATTACCGCAGGTAAAATAATATTAAAAATAAGATTACTGAAAAAATTACTTTTCTTTTTAGGTGCTGTCATTGCTTACATTTAATTAGAATAATATTGCGTAAGTATATACTTAAGCAGACCTAAGATACACACCGCTTGCTGTGTCAGTTATAAGGCCGCAGAAATTTCATCAAAATGCTGTTTTAAAATATCAATCGCGATAGTTGTCTTAGCGGCTAAGATATCCCGCTTTGGTGTCATTGCGAGTACGTCGTATTTGGGCAACTGCCATTGTGGGCACACTTCAATTAATTCACCATTGTCTAATAAAGTTTTCACTTCCGGTTTGGGCAAAATAGCGTAGCCTACACCATCACACACTAGCTGAATGATACTGTGCATGTTATTCACTTTAATACGGGGTTTGGGTAACTGAGCTATTTGTTGATCTTTTATATTCGTTAGTGGAAACTCAGCCGTGGTGTGGGCAATGCGAGTAAAATTACTGAGTTCATTCGGTGGCAGTAAATAACTATTTGCTAAAGCATGGTTTTTACTGACACAGAGGGTTAAAGGCCAGTTTGCTAAAGCCCTCGAAACTAAGTTAGATTCCTCCATTGGACCAATTGCAATGGCTAAATCAGCCCCTGACTTTATCATATCTACAGCTTCATCTGATAAACTCAGTTGCACATCGAAATCTGGATATTGATCCGTTAATTGTTTTAATGGCTTACTTAAAATCCCACCACCGAAACCTACCGGAGCAACAAGCTTTAATTGGCCACTTGGCCTATTTTGTAATAGCTGTAGTTTTTCACTCGTTTGTTGTGCTGCACTGAGGATGGCTAAACAGCTTTGATAATTGAGTTCACCAGCTTCTGTTAGAGTTAAATCACGAGGACTACGGTTAAATAAGCTTAAATTTATTTCACGCTCAATTTGTTTAATTTGTTGACTGACTGCTGACGTGGTCATAGCAAGTTCTTGAGCTGCTTTACTCATACTGCCAGTTTCAACAATTCTGACAAAGATACTCAATGAGCGAAATAGTTTAGGATTCATCTAGCGTCGTCTTATTAAGTGTTAAAAAGTTACAAGTAAGGGGGAGGGTATATAGCATCAAACAGTTATAGTAATTATTACATTAAATAACGGCATGTCACACAGATAATGAAGAAAAAGAGATATTAGCCTAATGAGGCCTCATGGTGAGGCCTCAAAAGTTTTCAGAAGTTAAAACTGATATGTAAGTGATAAACTTGCGTTAGCAGGTGCACCATAAAAGCCAACAGTTTGTAGGCTGTTTATGTACTTTTCATCAGTGATATTATTCACATTTGCTTGCACGGCTAGTTGTTCCGTAATGCCCCAACGAGCAAACGCGTTAAGTAACAAATAGCTGCTTTGTTTTACGTTGTAATCCGTACTTTCGATTTTTGACTGCCAGCGGCCACCAAAACCTACGTTTAAGTTATTTAATAGAGCATAATTTACAGAAAAGCCAAATACATCACGTGGTGCCCATTTGTTGGTGTCGTTACCATCTTTATCAGTAACATCAAGTTTAGTATAGGAAGCAACAATGTTTAATTGGTCTGTAATATTACCAACGGCTTCAAACTCATAACCTTTAGATTCAACTGACACACCTTCGTAATAATAGATACCAGCTGATGTGGTCCCGGCATATTGGGCAAAGTTTTCTTGCTCAGCTGTAAATATCGCAAACGACGTCATGAGTGAATTATCAAGCCACTGCACTTTTACACCGGTCTCAAAGTTTTTACCCTTTGTTGGGTCCAAGTATTGGCCATCAAAATCAGTTTGCTCTTGTGGTTGATAAATATCAGAGTAACTAGCGTATAAGTTAATGTCATCATGTACTTTATACGTTAAACCAACATATGGGCTAGTTTCGCTTTCTTCGTTTAAAATATCTGCGCCGGCATTATTTCCTGAACGTTTAAATTTGATGGAGTTAAAACCTGCAACAGCAAATAATGAATCAGTTAAGTTAATTTTTGCAGAGCCAAAGTAACGAGTTAATTTTTGATCAATATCTGAGTACTCTGCTTTTGGCAACCAGTCAGGTTCAGGGATGGCATCTAGCTGATATGGAAATGCAGGAGTCGGGCCATACGCTTGAGTATTAGCAAAATCAAAACCATATTGATACATTAGATCATTACTTTTAGCTACGCTTACACCAAAATTTGCTTCATGCTCGCGGTCGAATAATTCAAATGCACCAAATGCTTTGATTTCATATATATCAGAGTCAACTTCACTGTCGTATCTACCAGGCCAACCAGATAAACCTAAGTTTGTGTCTTTATCAATTGCGCCACTGGCGTAAAAGAGTTTGTCTTGCTCTTCAAAAGAGCGATAGTTATAGCTTGCTTGAACCTGCCATGAGTTAGCAAAAATATAATTGTACTCAATAAATGCTGAGCTATTAACAGTATCCCACATCGTCCAGTCTTGAGTTGTGGTGTCACTTACATCCCACTCTGCCTGCGTTCCATCAGTGTAATTATAAACTAGGCCGCCCCAAGTATTGCCATCGGTGTCGGCATCCTGGTATGAGTAACCGAGTGTTATCGTTGCGTTATCTGTTAATTGCCCGTCAACAATGGCAGAGAAAAACTCACGACTATTTTCAAGTCCATCTAAATAAGACGCTTTATCTTCAGCGGCAGCGACAAATCTCGCAGCCCAACTGCCAGACTCTGTCAATAATACAGAGTAATCTGCTTGGACACGTTTAAAGTCCCATGAGCCGATTGCAACGCCTACTTCACCACCATTTTCATTTTTTGGTCTTTTACGAACATAATTAAGTGTTGCAGATGCATTACCAACACCGGTTAATAAACCGTTTGCACCACGGATGACTTCAATGTTTTCGTAACCATATGCTTCCATTGCACCCGTTACTATGCCCCAATCATTAGGTAAGCCTACGCCATCAACTTGTGTACTTTTAATTTCGAAACCACGAGCTGTATAGTTGGTACGATTTGTTTCCCACTCTTCAACATTTATACCTGGTGCGAGTCGTAAGGCATCATTGATGCTAAAAGCAGCGTAATCTTTTAATTGTTCAGCTGAAATAATACTGATCGATTGTGGCGTTTCATCAATCTCAAGCGCTAAACCCGTCGCACCTTCAGAAATTCGATTTTGGCGCACACCGACAATTTCTAGTGTTTCAATGCTTGTGTCCTCGGCTGTTGGCTCTTCCTGTGCAATACTCATATGTGGGGCTAGCGCATAAATAACTGCTGCAGCAACGGGAAAGTGGCTAAATTTCATTCGGTTCTCCAAGTAATAGAGTAGATTGTATATTGTTGTGATTTTTGCATAATTAAACTGCCGACACATTAACACAATTGATATGAGTTATCATTACGATTATTGGTTTTTGTGAGATACATTTTCTAAATTACGGGGGAAATGAAGGCCCTCATACAACAATTTGAAGGCCTTAGTAGGTAAAATACTAGTTGTTTTTAGGTTTACCCAATATAAAGGCTGTAAGCAAACCAAAAAGTAGCCCTGAGGTAATTGTAACAAAAACGCCTGCAATATTGCCGTAAATGGTGATAAAGCAAATCAGCGCAAGCACAAATGTAGCTAGACTTAGCAGACGTTGAGCTTTAGTTGCATTTCTAAGCAATAAGCTAGTTGCAACTAATAGTAGACAGCCAAGAGTTAAGTAAAAATATGTCATACAGTTACTCCCTGTGCGTTAGCGTATTCGGTTAATTTAAATTGCTTAGCGTTAATGCGTTGAGCAGCAAATATAATCAAGGCGCCGATGGTTAAAAAACTGATATCGACCACTGTTACTAAAAGGTTATTGAGTATAAAAGCATGACTTGATGAGAATATAAGGTTAAGAGGTAATACCGCTATGCAGGCGATACCAGTTAAGGTCATTGTGACGTTTAAATAGCGATGATAATTAAATGGCAAAATAGCCAGTAAACTCCAAGCAAGCCAAGAATAGAAGAATAATGGGCCAAAGTAATCGTTATGCATTTGCACTGGTACAAAGTTGTTAAGTAGTACTTGTGCTGGAAATAAAAGAGCAGTTGCTAAAACAAGGCCGCCGCAGCTGCCAATAATAACTCTATTCCAGCGTTGATAAGCAACCTGAGTTAATGTTGGATTGCTGCCCCGGCTGCGTTTGGCAAGCCACATCATCATGCCTGAAAGCGGTAATAATGCCGTTGTTAAGCCTAATAAAGCCCAAATCAGTTTGACAAAGATGCCTGCAAAGTTACCAAAATGCAGTGGGAAAAGCAGCTCTAACACTTTAATTGCAGGGCCTGGGATATCACCAAAGCTACTCATTGACTTACTAAATTCGCCATTGCCATGGTATTGCAGCAATTGAGATGCAACAGCTTCACCACCAATCAAACGTAGGTACACTTCAGCACTGGCGTCGTTATGCGCCATTATGGTTAAGTCGATGACTTTTGCTTTTGGAAAACGGCTTTGCGCATCAGTTAGAATTGTGGTGATATCGGTCGCCTGATATTGATTGGTTACGATAGGTTCGGGCATTGCGGTAAACTTTTCTACCAATTTATCTTGATCGCCACCAAAGCTGACAAAAGCTGCTGCGGGAAGTAAAATGATGGTTGCTAAACCTAAAAATGCACCGGTAAAGCCAATAACACCATGAAATAAACTGCCCCAAATCCCCATGATTTTATGGGCGTCATTAACGACTACATCAAGCTCTTTTTTACGTCTAAAGGTAAAGAGTTCTTTAATCAATTGGCGATGAATAAATAACCCTGTGATTGTCGATACCAGTAAGGTTAAACCTAAAAAGCCAGTAAGTATTAATCCAATAGGGCGGCCTAAATGTAAGTCAGCATGAAAATGACCAATAAAAGAAGGAGCATCGGTTTTACGGTGCTCGTAAAAATAGCCCGCTGCACCATAGTACTCGTTTACTAATTCAAAGTTACGCGGATCGAATTGATAGGCGTATGCTGCTTCTTCATCGTAGTTTTCATCACCGTCATGAGATTCAAATAAAATAGTCAGAAGGTGAGTATTATGGCCGGTGGGTAAATAAACGTGAATGTTCTCGCCAAACTCTTGAGGGACTTGTTGATGATAGCGATTAATTAACTCAGTGACCTTTTCACTGGGTACGGAGTTTAATTGATGTAATTCAGGGTTGGCCCAAATTTTTAGCTCCGGGCGGCTAAGTACAGCCAGGGCGCCTGTAAAGCACACCACAAAAAGTAAAATACCGGTAACTATTCCTACCCAACTATGCAGTAAAAATAATTTTTTTAATGAGATTGATTTCATCCTTGTGCCCCTGATAACGCCATGAAGCTTAATCCAGCATGGCTTAAAATTATTAACAGCATCACCACACATGGCTGCCATGCTTTTTCAGCCATATAGGCATAGATAAATAATCCAGCCCAAATAAAAGGGAATAACATGATGGGTATTAGTATTTGTTCTTCCATGGCAAACGGTAAGTAAGTTGTCATGCCAGGGATCATGACAACAGCTGTAACTAATGCCAATAAACAAGCCATTAAATGGCGCCGTTTAGTGGCTGTGAAAGTATTTTTTTTATTCATTATAACTTGCCCCAATAGGTGACAGCCTCATGGCTATCACCTAATTAATTGCTTTTAGAAATTAACCTCAAAACGTACGCTTGCTGTACGTGGAGAGCTAAGTGTTTGATTACTAAAACCAGCCGGTGCAAGCGCGATATATTCCTCATCAAGTAGATTATCTATCAAGGCATAAACCCCGTAGTTGCTCCACTGATAACCAACACGCGAGTTAACTAACCAATATGCATCATTACGGGGTTCAAGAGCAGTTGCTAAGCGTTGTGAACTACCTGTATAGCTAGCATTAATATTAGCGATGAAACCATCAGCATTAGCGTAATCTAAGCCAATCAAAGCGGTCCACTCTGGGGCGCCTTCAAATGAGTAGCCACTGTAATCCTGTTCTTCACCATTAAAGCTTGCACTAAATTCATCAAACTTAGTTTTAGAATAACCAATACCACCATATAAATTAGTTGAAGGGGTTAGCTCGTAGCTAATTTCAGTTTCAAAACCTTGAACGTGTGACTCACCAACATTGCGGGTTTCACGGTCATATTGATTCCCTGATAAGTAGACGGATACCTGTTGATCAGTCCAATCAAGATAGAACATGTTGGCATTGATAACGAGTTTTTGGTCTAGCCAAACAGAGCGAAAAGCGAGTTCGTAATTCCAAGTGTATTCAGGGTCGAAAGTAAAAGGTGTCGCTTGTGCTATGTTGGTACCAACTCCCCCTGAACGATAGCCTTTTTGAATGGTGAAGCTCGTTGATACGTCCTGGTTGAAGCGATAGGTTGTGCCAACTTTAGGTAACCATGCATCAAATGTTGCATCTTCAACAGGTTCGTCACCTGATGCACCATCCGCCATAGCGTATAATTGCATGTTAATCCCAGCAATTAGTTGTGCAAGCATAGGATCAGCAGCAAAGCTTTCAGGCTGTGGTAGGGCGTTTTGTGTCTGCTCCGTGATGTAAATATCGGCATTAGTACCGTTCGCTTGCTCTTCTTTATCGTAGCGCAGGCCTGCAAAAATATCCCAAGCGTCGTTTATTTCATAGGTAAAATCTGCAAACAAGGCTTTAGTCTTTACCTTTTGCGTAAAATCAGAGCTTTGCCCAATATAAACAGGATCTGCGCCAGTGTAGAACTGTAAAACTTGATCCGCTAAAGCGCCAGATAAGCCTAAACCACCGTATTGTGCTGGTGCCGTTAATAATGAACGTACACCCAGTTGTTCAAATGTGATCCCGCGCTCACCGCCGCTGCTATCAAATACATCTAAATCTGAATAATAAACGCCAATAAGGCCTGAGAGTTTTTCGCCCTCATAGGTAAAACGCACCTCTTGGGTAGTGGTTTTATCAGTACGCGTATCTGTCAGAATAGATTTAGGTTCTTGCATGCTTGCATCGCCATCCCACTCATAGCCATATACAGCGTCTGAATAAGTTGAGATTGAAGAGAATGACCACTCATCAGAGATATCATAATCAAGGTTTAGTATGTATAAATCAGCCTCTGTGGATTCAAAGGTAGGGGAATCTAAATAGACAAAACGATCATCATAAATATTATTGATTGGGTAATTTTCATGGCCGCTTTGTTCCATTACCCAATCAACGCCTTTTTCGTTTTCACTGTGCATAAAGCTTAGTTGGGCTTCAAATTCTGGTAGAGCTGAAGGGGTATAGCGTAATTTTGCGCGATAAAATTCATTGTTATCAAAGTCAGACTCTTCACCGCTAGCCACATTTGTGTTGTAGCCGTCAAAGTCACGCTTTTCTGCGCTGATACGAAATGCTAACTCATCTTCAATTAAGCCGCCGCCAAACGCTACGGCCGCTTCTTTTGTGCCGTATTCACCCATGCCAATACGGCCTTTAAAATCATATTCTTGTACAGCATCACGGGTTTTCATTACCACAGCACCGGCAAGTGAGTTACGCCCTTGTAAAGTCGATTGTGGACCACGTAGTATTTCGACTTGGCTTATATCCCATGTTGAAAAAGCCCCTTGTTGCATAATACGATACGGCACTGGCGCACCATCTACATAAACACTAGCAAGCCCACCCGTTCCACCATCAGTTACACCAAATGCATCAATACCGCGAATATTAAAACCTGAACCATCAGTACCTGATGCATTTGGTGTGCGTGCTAGTACGTCGTAAAAGTCATTCAGGTTTTCTCGCTCAATCGTTTGGCTTGTAATAACCGCCACACTAGCGGGGGTGTCTTGTAATGTTCGGTCTATCTTTTGGCCTTTAACCATGATTTTTTCGATGGCTGAATCATCAGCAACAGCTAAATTGGCGAGAGAAGAGGCAATAGTCAGTGCAATAGTTGATTTGGTGAGTATACGCATTAGCGGCTGTAGTCCTTTTGGTAACTGTAAATGATAATAGTTGTTATTATATATTGATGTATTTTTATTAACAATCGTTAATAGAGTAATTGCTAAATAAATTATTTAACGGGTAAATTACAATGCACTGTTTTAATTTATTCTAACTACAAAGATAAAGACGGAATAAATTGCTTTATTAAATTGGCTACATTATTGTTTAGGTAGGATAAAAATTTTACCTTTATCAGTTAAATATTGAGCTTATAATTTGAGCATTAAGGAACTACACTTTGAATTTTCTGAGAAGCTTTCATGATATCGTTTCAGATCAAACACAAAATTTTGATGGCAAAGTTGATAGGCTTCTTAAATTTGGACTTGATGTTTTTGACTTAGAGATTGCGATTGTAAGTAAGGTTATTGACGGTAGCTACCTTGTTAAGCACGTTATTACACCTGATGATTCATTACCTGTAGGTACTACCTTCGATTTAGAGGGTACTTATTGTATCCATACATTAGCAGCAGGTAGTGCTGTTGCTTTTAATCAAGCCTCAACTAGTAGTGTAGCGAGTCACCCTTGTTACTTAAATTTTAAATTAGAGTCTTATATTGGCGCTCCAATTAAAGTTGGTGAAGAAATATATGGAACTGTTAATTTCTCTGCAGCCAAAGCCTCGTCTCCATTTTCAGATCAAGCTTACGACTATGTCGAACTTTTTGCACAATGGTTAGGTGTAGAAGAAGCCCGCAAGCGAGCTACAGAGCAATTAATAAAAAATAACAGTACTTTATTAAAACTAGAAAATGTAGCAAAAATTGGCACATGGGAAGTGGATTTACTATTAGATAAAGTAACATGGAGTGAACAAACTCGGCGTATTTATCAAGTATCTTCGTCATATCAACCAGATTTAGAATCTGCGATTGAATTTTTTAGAGCAGGAAAAAGTCGTGACAGTATTACTAATGCTGTTGAGATCGCTATTGAGAATGGGAACAAATGGGACCTAGAATTACAATTAATTACTGCAAATAATCAAAGTATATGGGTTTCAACGTTTGGGGAAGCAGAATTCGTTGATGATAAATGTGTGCGTTTATTTGGCACGCTGCAAGATATTACAGAATCTGTTGAACTACGCGAAGAGCTAAAAAATAAAAAAGCGCTTGCAGAACGAATGCTTGAAGACAGAAGTATGTTACTTGCAAAAATTAGTCATGAGTTACGTACGCCGCTTAACGGCATTACAGGTATGTTAACCACATTACTGGATGAACAAAATGAAGAGCGCCGAGTTGAAAAACTAAAAGTTGCATTAAGAAGTGCAGATATATTACTGAGCATTATTAACGAAGTGCTGGATTTCTCAAAAATCAATCATGGTGAGCTCAAACTAGAGCCCAATCACTTCTTGCTAAAAACAATCTTTGTGGATTTAGCGTCACTGTATTTACCCCTATTTAAAGACAAAAACGTTTATTTTCAATCATCTATAAATATTGACGATCACTGTTGGGCTTATTGTGATAATGCGCGATTGAGCCAAATTTTGTCTAATCTATTAAGTAATGCGCTTAAATTCACAGAGCGTGGTGGAGTACAATTCACTGTGAACTCTAGCGTCCAAGCGTCGAAAATAATGTTGGATATAGTGGTTTCGGATAGTGGCCGTGGCATGACTGAAGATTTTTTAGAGTCATTATTCTCACCTTTTACACAAGAAGTTGATGCAACGAAAAGCGTTGGTGGAACGGGGTTGGGGTTGGCAATAGTAAAAGAACTGGTCGATTATATGCATGGTACCATTGCTGTAGAGAGCACCTTAAATAAAGGGACTACTTTTAATATTCAACTACCTTTAGAAATAGGGACTGTTCAGGTTGAGTATTTTGAGCGAAATAAACTTGCTGTTAGTATTGATGACTTATCCGTGTTAGTGGTGGATGATAATCAAATTAATCGGTTAGTACTTGAGGCATCACTTGATAAACTCAATATAAAAGCAGATTTTGCTGTTGATGGCCAAGATGCCATCTTTAAATGTGAGCAAAAGAAATATAATCTCATCTTTATGGATTGTGTTATGCCTCAGCTGAATGGTTTAGAAGCGACTAAGATCCTACGAGATACAAAGTTAAGTCCAATTGGTGACACTTTAATAGTTGCATTAACTGCCAATACTTCAGCCACTGATAAAGTCGCATGTAAAGAAGCTGGCATGGATATGTTTATTTCAAAGCCGTTTAAACTACACTCTATTGAAGAAGCTGTAATTCGTGTTTCTGAACAGTTAGCAAGTAAAAGCTAACATACAAGTATTCCCCCTTAAAAGCAGGCTTTATGATTAAAAATGATTTAGTGAGTCTGACTGATGTTCTCGAACTGATGCTCGATGCTGTTTGTATTGTTGATAAGCAAGGACATTTCCTGTTTGTAAGCGCGGCATTTGAAACGATATTTGGTTATCCTGTGGCAGACGTTATTGGTCGATCCATGATTGATTTTGTGTACCATGAAGACAAAGATATCACCCTTGAGACTGTCGAGGTATTATTATCAGGTACTGCAAAACCACGTTTTGAGAATCGTTGGGTGCGAAAAGATGGTGGCATTGTACATATTCTATGGTCCGTATGTTGGTCAGAACAACATCAGGTACGAATAGCGGTTGCGCATGATATTACTGAGCGCAAAGAGATGGAAAAACAGCTGCATTATTTAGTTGGCCATGATCCACTCACTGAATTACCTAACCGAGTGTTGTTGTTAGACCGTTTACGCACTAGCTTATTTAAAGCTGAACGTGATCTCGCTTCGTTAGCAGTATTATTTATTGATATTGATGGCTTTAAAGATGTTAATGATAATTTTGGTCATATTATAGGCGATCAGTTGCTTACAGCAATTGCACAACGTTTATTATTGACCGTTCGTAAGTCAGATACTGTCGGTCGACTCGGTGGTGATGAGTTTTTGGTTTTAATATATGGAATAAAACATCATAAAAACTGTCAGCAGTTAGCAGAAAAAATTCGCCTAGCCTGTAGTCAGCCCTTTGTGATTGCAGGTCATACTTTAAATATTTCAAGCAGTATAGGCATGGCAATTTATCCAGATAAACGCTGTAACGACCAGCAATTAATTCAATATGCAGATAATGCCATGTATAAAGCTAAAAAAGCGGGTGGCAACCAAGTAATAACCGCATAATTTGATGTTACTAAATAATTGATTTGGTAAATTTTAATGAGTAAATTGACCTAGCAACTACTGAAAACATTTTAATTTTTACTTCAACGACTTCCTTTGGTTTCGTATTAGCTGTACCGATCATTAACTTCGCGTACATTTACTTACTACATTACAAAAGTGAAATATGAACCGTATTCACTTAATGGTAGAGAAACTGACTTCTAGTGGTAATACCGTTCATGATGAGGTAGATGATATTGCCAAATTAAATAACCAGTTAACCGATATCGTAGGTAAGTTTAAGTTAAATTAGTTGGAATCTAAATTTAACAGCGATAGCTCCCCTAAGGGGAGCTAACCCCAATCATGGCTATGAGTTGTTAAGTGGTTTGTTTTGCCGCAGATGCAGAGCTACCAACTGATGCGATTATGACCAATGCAATTGCTAACCATTGCCAAAAGCTCAACAGCTCGCCCAAAATCATAAAACCAGCCATTGCTGCAATAGCTGGCTCTAAGCTCATCATTATACTAAAGCCTTGCGCAGGCATATTTCTTAGGGCCACCATCTCCAGAGTATATGGCAGAGCACTGGACATAACCGCCACTAAAAAACCTAATGGGATAACCTCCCAGCTCAATAAGGCCATACCTTGGTGCATGGCGCCATAGGGAACTAACACGATAGCAGCGACACTCATTCCCAGTGCGACAGTCATTCCACCAGAGCTCTGATTACCAGTTTTTTTACCAAATAAAATATAGCCAGCCCAACATGCACCCGCACCTAGTGCGAGTAACACCCCGATAATATCTAAGCTTTCTTCTCCCTGCATATCAGGTAGTAATAACACAATACCGGTGCTCGCACAGGCAACCCAGAATAGATCTCGTTTACGTCTTGACGATAATAATGCAACCGCAAGAGGCCCGGTAAACTCTAATGCAACCGCAATTCCCAATGGAATACGTTCAATCGCGTAATAAAATAAAATATTCATGCCGCCTAAGCTTAATCCATATATAAGCACAGGCATACGTTGTCCTAACGGTGGAAATGCTTTCCACGGCTGAAATACCAAACACAATATTGCAGCTGAAAAGCCGAGCCTTAAGGCGGTGGTACCCTCAGGGCCAATTAATGGGAAGAGCTGTTTAGCAACAGAGGCACCTGATTGTATGGTGACCATAGCCATGAGTACGCAGACTAGTGCAATAAAAAAAGGCGGAATAACACGAGACATAGTTTTAAAAAGAATGAAAAAGATGACGATGGGCAGAGTGTACAGGCTAAAGTAAAAATTTAATATATTTGCGATAAGTGACACTGTAAAATGTTGTACCTAAAAGGCTCTGTTTTTAAACTGAGACCACCTCACCGTGATGTTTTCATTTTGAGGTGGCCCTAGCTTTAAGACTAATTGATTAATTCTAACTTTTTCGTATCAACAATTACTTTATTTTTAGCTGGCTTATACTTCAAATATTTAGCCATTTTAGCAAATACAAATGCAAATAGTGTTGCGGTAATATCGACCATATAGCCTTCGTAGTATGGTAGTAGCGCAACGTTATTCATACCTTGAATAATGCTTGAGATAGGTAAACATGCTGTGAGCAAGGCCAAAGCTGTAAGAATGCTATAACTCGCTTTACTTGCGCCTTGTTTAAAGGTGTAAGCAAGAGCGATAAAAAATACCAAATAATAGCAAAACATATCAAAATCTAACCCACTACAATGGCATATTCATAATATTGGTAATAGCGTTATTAATTATTGGTTGACAATATTTAACTTAATTATTAATCTGTGTCTTACATCTTGGTTTACCAGTTTTGTTGACTAGTTTGTGACTTGTCGCTCATTTTATAAATATAAAAAGTAGGTATCAATGCTGAATCATTGCCTGTTGCAGCTAAAATTATCGAGAAAATTCAAATGAGTCCATTTGAGTGGCACTTTCCTACCAAGCTCGTATATGGCCCCGGTCGTGTGAGTGAGGTAGGGCAGCGATCAGCGCAATATGGTCATAAAGCAATGATTGTTACTTACCTTCGTGGTAATGGCCTTGATCGCACGCTTGTTACAATAGAAAAATCATTAAAGGATGCAGGGATTGAGTTTATTGTATTCGCTCATATAGAGTCTAACCCTCGTTCTAAAACCATTGATAAAGCCACTGCATTATTTGTCAGTAACCATTGCGATCTCGTTATTGCGTTAGGTGGTGGCAGTGTGATTGATGCTGCAAAATATATAGCTGCTACAGCTTTTTCAGGTGGAAAATGCTGGGACTACGTACTAAGTGCTAGTCACACGTCGCAACAGTACAGTGGTACATATCCACTCATTGCGATACCAAGCATTGCAGCTGTTGGCTCAGAGGCTAATTGTAATGGCGTTGTGGTTAATTCTCACTCACAAGAAAAAGGGGTGACGTGCTCAGATGTGTTTTTCCCAAAAGTTGCAATTGTTGACCCGGCTGTTCAGGCTTCAGTGCCACTGCGTTTAACTCAAGACAGTTGTATAAGTATATTTTCGAGTTTACTAGAGCATTACTTAGCAAGCTCCAATGAATCTGAACTTGCTGACAGATTCACTGAAAGCATGATCTTGTGTTTGAAAGATAGCACCGAAAAAATTATATATGACATTGATAATAATGAAGTACGTGGCCAATTGGCGTTATGCTCCATTTTTGCATGGTCTGGCGTGCAAGCTTTAGGCAGGTTAAGTAAAGTGCCATTGCAGTACCTTGAAATGCCGCTAAGCGCACGTTATGACCTGCCTTATGGTAGAGGTATGGTGGTGATCATCGTAGCTTATTTAGCGTTTTTTGCAGATGTTTTACCTGAGCGCTGGGCTAAATTAGCCAGACGTTGCTTTGGCGTAACAGAGCAAGATGACATTAAAGCCGCAGCCATGTTATCCGGTGAAGTTGCAAGGTGGTTTAAAAGTACACACTCTTATTTAACGCTAGGGGATGTGGGTATTCCAGATGAAAAATTTGAATTGATGGCTGAAGATGTCATGCGTTTACATGCAAACTCTGGTGAGCGTGCTGAATTAGGAACTCGCAGCATCACAAAACAAGATGTTATTGATATTTATAACTTATGTAAGTAGTTAACAAGATTCTTGCACATACTATAGATTGTTTTAAGGGTTCCTCTCACATTAAACCCTTTTCACAATACTGATAGTACGAGGAAACCAAACCCCCGCTAGGGGGTTTTTTCTTTCTATATCTTAGAGTGTTTTAAATGGTCGGGTTTAAATTATCTTTGAACGCGGTTAATAACACTCATTGTTAGATTAAAGGCTGGTTTTAACTAGACCATCGAGTGAGTAAAGGCCACGTTTCTCACTGTTTTTACGTTTTATCTCTTCTAGTGCACGTGCTTCAACTGCGTCAAATAGTGCATTGATCAAACGGTTGAAGTGTTGGTGCATAGCTGAACGTGCAGCATTGGCATCATGATTAAGTAGCGCTTGGTATATAGCCGTATGTTCATCCATAACGCATGCATCATTATTACTGCACACACTTTTATAATCGGCGACAATTTGCGGGTTCGTTAAGCGTAATTCCCATAAATTTGCTACAGCGTATTCAAGCGCTTTATTACGCGTGGCACGCGATATAATTTCATGAAACTCTTGATCAGCTTTTTCAACGTAACGGCCTTCAGCCATATCTTCTAGCGTTTTTTTGAGTTGCTGTAGCTCTTCCTCAGTGATGCTTTGCGCTGCCAACGCCGCAATTTCACCTTCAATTAAGGCGCGTGCTTGAGTCAACTCAAAAGCGCTAATATCTTGTGATTTAAACGCAGGTTCTGGCGTATCAACAACGTAAACACCGGAACCGGTTTTAACTTCAACTTTACCACGCACCTCAAGGGCTATAATGGCTTCTCTAATAGTCGGACGGCTCACATCAAACATTTCTGCAAGTTCACGTTCCGGTGGTAAGCGGCTGCCAGCAGAGAATTCCCCTACATTGATCAAAGATTCAACTTTATCGACAATGCGCCAAAACAAACGACGATTTCCCATATTTTACCTTTATTGCTCTAATTTTTAGTAGACCACGCGTTAATACTCTAGATTACAGTAAATTCAGCCATTATGTCAAAATCCACGAGGATGTTATTACCAAAAATAGTACTTCTTTTTGGTAATTTCAAACTGTATTACCAATTTATTTTAAAATAAAGTAATTGGTAATCTTGATTGGTCAGTTTTCGTGTGTTAGTTTTGTGTTACTTCTTGTTATGATTATATGCATGAAGGTTTGCTAAATCATAGGATGTCGGCGAGGAATAATTCACTAGTTGCAAACAGTTGTGAATAAAAACTAAAACCATTTCGAGGACAACATGAAAAAACACACAATTATATCAGCGTGCAAACGCTCGCTAAGAATTCATTTCAATTCAACGCATAGTGCTTATCACCACAGATCTTAAGCAAGAATATTTTTGAATCGTAAGCTTACGGTTGACCGAGCTTACGCTAAACCACACACACTAATAAGGATTTGTATGTCTATTTCTCCTAAACGCAATAGTGCTACGCGTAAATTTTTTATTACATCATTGGCATTAGCCAGTGCATTATCTAGTCATATATTGCTTGCTAAAACATATCTTGTAAGTGACGCCGATGAATACAGTAAAGTAGCAAAAAGTTTAGCTGCCGGTGACGTTGTTCAATTAAAAGATGGCACATGGAATGATTTTGAAATTCTATTCAGTGGTCAAGGCAGTAAAAATAAACCAATTACTTTAGAGGCTCAAACAAGTGGTAAGGTGATTTTATCTGGTTTATCTAATTTACGTTTAGCGGGAGAACACTTAGTTGTTAAAGGGTTGGTTTTTAAAGATGGTTATACACCGACTGGCGCCGTTATATCATTTAGAAGAAACAAAAAAGAATATGCCAACAACTCACGTGTGACCGAAGTAGTAATAGATAACTATAGCAACCCTGACAAACAAGAATCAGATTATTGGGTTGCTCTTTATGGAAAGAATAATCGGTTTGATCATAGTTATTTAGCCGGTAAACGTAATAAAGGCGTTACCATGGCTGTGCGCTTAGATTCAGAGCAAAGCCAACAAAACAATCATAGCATCGATCATAACTATTTTGGTCCACGCCCAGTGTTTGGCTCTAATGGTGGTGAAACATTACGTATTGGTACTAGCCATTACTCTTTAACAGATTCATTGACTGTTGTTGAAAATAATTATTTTGAGCGTTGTGATGGTGAAGTCGAAATAATTTCTGTGAAATCGGGTAAAAATAAGCTCAGAAACAACACTTTTTTTGAATCAAGAGGAACATTAACGCTACGCCATGGTAATGGCAATATTGTTGAAAATAATGTTTTCTTTGGTAACGGTGTTGATCACACTGGCGGTATTCGCGTAATTAATAAAGACCAAATTGTTCGCAATAACTATTTAGAAGGGTTAACAGGTTATCGTTTTGGTAGTGGTTTAACTGTGATGAATGGCGTTCCTAATTCAACTATTAACCGTTATCACCAAGTCGATAATGCAACAATAGAAAATAATACACTCGTCAATGTTAGTCATGTGCAATTAGCAGCAGGAAGTGATCAAGAGCGTTCAGCTGTACCCGTTAATAGTGTAATGCGTGATAACCTTATTTATAACGATAAGGCGACAGATGTGTTCACCGCGTTTGATGATATCAGCGGAATAAAGTTTAGTAATAACCTACTTAACAAGTCAGTAGAACCATTAACTGACTCTGGCTTCATTACAAAAAAAGTCACCATGCAACGGGCTAACAATGGCTTAATGTATCCACAGAGTTCAGCAAAAAAATATGGTATATCAGCTGACTTAGAACCAACGGTTAAGTCACAAACTGGCCCTAGTTGGTACGAGAAAAAGCCAACATTTACTGAATTTGATAGCGGTGAAAGTAAATTAGTTAATAGTGCTGAAGGGGCATTGTTTTCAGCAATCAGCGACGCTAAAGATGGCGATATTTTAGTCTTGCAGCCAGGTAAATATAACCTGATGAAAATCGCAAATATTGATAAAACTTTAACCCTACGTGCGCAAAAAATGGGAAGTGTAGAGCTGTCATTTTCTCGTTCAACATTATTTGAAATTAATAATGGCGGTAGCTTAAAACTAGTGGGTATCACTATTTCAGGTAAAAATAGTCCCGATTCTACAGGTAATACCGCTATTCGTACTGCTAAGTGGGGAATGTATGTTAATTATCGCCTTATGTTAGACACGGTTAAGGTGACTGATTTAGATATTAACCATTCTTTTCACTTCTTTGATTCAGGTAAAGGCGCACTTGCAGAAAGCGTATCAATTAATAACAGTCAATTTAGTAATATAACCGGTGATATTTTACGGTTAGACAAAGAGTACGAAGACTTAGGTATATACAATGCTGAATATGTAACAGTTAAAAACAGCCAGTTCGCAGATGTAAAAGGAGCCGTTGTAAAAGTGTATCGCGGTGGCACAGACGAAAGTACATTTGGTCCACACGTTACTTTGACTAATAATAAATTTAACAATGTTGGCAAAGGCAAACGTAATAAACAAAATGCTTTAGCGTGGTTGCATGGAGTACAAGTAACCGATATTGAAGGCAATGAGTTTAAAGATACCGCGGGTATATTAGTTGAGCATACTGTAGGCGAGCCAAAAACAAACATTGAAAATAATGTTTATGATAATTCACAGCAGCCTAAAATTATTGAGCTGTTTGCTAAGCAGCTTGATGCTATCCAAACATATGTTGTGAAGAGGTAATTATGCAGTATATTCAATATTCTAAGCTTTCATTAAAGTCTTTATTACTTTCATCTAGCCTTTTGGCCTCTAGTGTGAGTTTGGCAAATGAGCATCCAAATTTGGTGTTAACACAGGCAGACGTTACTGATATGCGCCAAGCTGTGGATCAAACAGGTTCATTTTCAAAACGATTTAACACGGTTAAAAGTCAGCTTGATGCACAATTAAATTTGCCAATTACAGTTCCGTTACCAAAGGATGCTGGAGGCGGCTATACCCATGAGCGCCATAAAGAAAATTACAAATTAATGTACCAAGCAGGTGTGTTATATCAGTTAACCGGTGAACCAAAGTATGCGCAATATGTGCGTGATATGTTGCTGGAGTACGTTAACCTATACCCAAAAATTGGTTTACACCCCAAACGTAAAAACCAAAACCCAGGTAAGTTATTTTGGCAGATCTTAAATGAAGCTGTATGGTTAGTTCATACAATTCAAGCGTATGATGCAGTTGCAAGTGCATTGTCTGAAGATGAGCAACAACGCATTGAAAATGGTATTTTAAAGCCTGTTGCAGCCTTTTTATCAACAGAATCGCCAGGCACGTTTGATAAAGTGCATAACCACGGGACATGGGCTACCGCAGCGGTGGGTATGACAGGTTATGTAATCGATGATCAAGAGCTAGTAGAGCAAGCACTTTACGGCTTAGACAAATCAGGCAAGGCAGGCTTCTTACGTCAGGTTGATGAGTTGTTTTCCCCGCAGGGTTATTACACAGAAGGCCCATATTACCAACGTTACGCACTATTGCCTTTCATTACATTTGCTAAAGCGATTGCTAATAATGAACCTAAACGTGATATTTTTGGTTACCGGGATGGGGTAATTTTAAAAGCAATTAAAGCAACCATTGATTTGAGCTATAACGGCCTATTTTTTGGTATTAATGATGCGATTAAAGATAAAGGTATCGACACTGTTGAGCTCGTTCAAGGTGTGACAATTGCTTATGGTTTAACTGGAGACCCGCAATTACTCGATATCGCAAAGCGTCAAGAGCAAATCATTTTAACCGGTGATGGTTTAAAAGTTGCCAATGCACTTGACGCACATAAAGAGCAGTCTTATCAATTTACTTCACAAGAGTTTGGTGATGGTAGTAGTGGTAAGGACGGCGCACTTGTTGTATTACGTGCAGGTGAAGAAAATGATCAAACAGTTGTATTTAAGGCCACATCCCAAGGCATGGGGCACGGTCACTTTGATAAGCTAAATTGGATTTTTTACGATCATGGTAACGAAATTGTGACCGATTACGGTGCTGCGCGTTTTTTAAATGTTGAAGCTAAATTTGGCGGCCGTTACTTACCTGAGAATAACTCATTTGCAAAGCAAACCATTGCGCATAACACTGTCATTGTCGATGAAACTAGCCACTTTAACGGTGATGTCACTACAGCTGAAAAATATGCGCCTACTGTTCACTATTTTGTTGATGATAAAAATTTAAAACTCACCTCTGCCAGTATCGATACTGCCTACGATGGCGTAAACCTCAGTCGTACGATGGCACTATTAACTGTGGATGAAAACACCCCAAGTGTTGTCATTGATATATTTGATGTGCAAAGCGATAAACCTCATCAATACGATTTGCCGTTGCAGTACAATGGTCATTTTATTGATAGTAACTTTGCCATTAAAAATAATAGTGAAGTACGACGCCCGCTTGGCAAACAAGATGGTTATGAGCATTTATGGTTAACCGCGTCTGCAAAACCTGAGTCTGATAATACAAAAATTACCTGGCTTAACAGTAATGGCCGTTTTTACACTCAGACCAGTGTTGCCGATGATAATACACACATTCTATTTACTCAAACCGGCGCAAACGATCCTAATTTTAATCTGCGTAATCAAAGTGCATTTATTCAACGGGTAGAAAACACTAATAAACACCAGTTTATAAGTGTGATAGAGCCGCATGGTGAGTACAACCCTAGCAAAGAGTACACATTGCAAGGGACTAGCCGGGTTAGTCAGATCTCAAGTGAAAAACTCGCAAATGTACAAGTCGTTGAAATTAAATTTATAAATGGCAAAACGGCGCTACTGGCGATTAACCAAAATAAAGAACTTTCTAAGCAATCATTTAGCTATAAAGGGAAAAAACACACCTTTGGTGGGCGCTATTTGTTAGTGCAATAATAGGGTGTGCTTAAGAACATTAAAGGCCTTACAACTAAGAGTAAGGCCTTATAACCACAATAAATCGTTTTAACGACTAAAGGAAACAGAATGTTATTTTCAGAATATATGGCGGGTCAAAAATTATTACCGATCATCCAAACCGGTTGCCCAGAAACGGGTGTTGCTATTACTAAAGCAATGCATGAAGGTGGTGTTAATTTAGTTGAAGTGGTGCTGCGCCACGATACGTCGTTAAGTGTTCTAAGTGCAATTAAAGAAGCATTCCCAGATCTTAAAGTCGGTGCTGGTACTGTGATTGATAGCACTATTTTAGCGGATGCCTTAAAAGCGGGCGCTGATTATATTGTAACACCCGCAGTGACTCCTAAACTGTTAGAGGCATTGGTTGATTGTGGTGTTCCGGTCTTGCCTGGTGTGTCTAGCACCTCAGATATAACATTGGCACGTGAGGCAGGCTTTAAAGAAATGAAGCTATTCCCTGCTAATCTTGCAGGTGGTATTAACTTTTTAAACACAGTAAAAAGTGTATACAGAGATTGTCAGTTTTGCCCAACTGGCGGTATTAATGAGAAAAACGTCGGTGACTTTTTAGCATTGACTAATGTATTTGCAGCCGGTGGCACGTGGGTGTCTGCTCAGCAATGGATTGATGATAAAAACTGGCAAGCAATTACTGAAGCTTGCCAGCAGGTTGTATAACAGCGTTTCCCTGAGGCGTTAATTCTGTTGTCGGTTAACGCCTTATTTATCAGCTGGGTAGACCACCCCTAATTGCTGCCGTGCTTTATCAAGCACTGCCATAACATCTATGGCGAGTTGATGAGTATTGACCGTTGATTCACAACTATTGCTATTAGCGGTTGCTATAAAGTGGGCCATTTCATGGCGCATAAATTGTTCATCAAATGGCAATGATAGCTCTTCAACCGTGCCATCATTAGCAATAAATTGCACCCGCTTTAATAGCGAGACAGCTTCTATTCTAATTCGACCTTTTTCACCTTGTATCTCTGTGAAATTATCACCTTGTGATATTTTTGAATAACTGATCACAGCTTGTTTGTCACTGTAATTAAGCAATACATCTCCGGCGCCATCGACTCCGGTATTGAGTAACACACCGCTAGCTTGCACCGAATTAGGTGTACCCCACAATGCAATTAATAGATATAAAGGATAAATACCTAAATCGACCAAAGCACCGTTAGCAAACTCGGGTAAAAACGTGTTTGGGCGTTCACCATTTTTATATTTATCGTAGCGAGAAGAGTATTGACTATATTGGCCTATGTATTTACGAGGTGTGCCGATTTTTTTTAGCGCTTGCCTTAGTACTTCAAAGTTTGGCAAGTGAGTGGTCATCATGGCTTCCATGTATAAGCGTTGATGTTGTTTTGCTGTTGTAAGTATCTGAGCTAACTCATCACTGTTCGCAGCCGAAGGCTTTTCACCAAGTACATGTTTATTCGCTTTTAAACACGCAACCGCGTAGGATTTATGTAAGCTATTTGGCGCAGCAATATAAACAGCATCAACATTATCATCGGCGCAAACCTGAGCTATGTTAGTAAACACTTTGCCCTGCTGCTCGTTATGTTTAGCTAAAAAGGCGTTACCACTTGATTTTGCGCGTGAGCATACGCCGTAAAGAGTAAACTCACTCACTGTTTGTGCGGCTGCGAGTAACGTATCGCTGATAAAATTAGTGCCAACAATTACAAAATTCATCTATTTTTCTCAGTATTATAGTTTTTTAACCATTGCTGCCAATCATTTTCAAGTGATTGCATTTGCAGATGCTTTTTTCCGTTGAAGTGCTTTTGTTTGTCTTCTTCAAAACAAAAGGGACCCGCGCGACATAGCGTACAATGATTATCGGTTAAATAGTTAGGGTAAGTCAGTTTCGACCTCAGTTCTTTATTTTCGCTCGGGCTGAATACATAAGTAATACCGCTGGTGTCTTTAACGTGTTTATCTCTGTCAACATTACGCACTTTATAGCCAGGAAATAGCCTTATATCAAACGGCATTTGGCCGAGGTAGTGCGCGTTTAAACCTTGGGCTAAACTGCCTTCAATATTCCAATGCAGGTATGGTTTAACATCTTTAGAGGTAATATAACAAAGCTGAGGGCCAGCTTTATCAAGTGCATAATCACACGCATTTTTAATATATTGATGAAGTAATGCACGGTTCAATGTATTTGAACTCGCTTGTTGCTTAAAAGCGTGCTCGTTTTGAAATGCAGGTATAAGCGGAAATTGAAAAATAACCACGTCAAATTTTTGCCCATCGAGTTGTTGCCAAGCTGATGGTTTTGTCACGTCGAATTCAGTCAGTATATTAATGCCTGCGTCGCTTAGGGTAGTTAATGCATTATCAGTATACTTAGTCGTGACCGTTGTTCTGCTGTCATAGGTTGAGGCCACTAGGCTATTTGGTTGTAAGGCTGTACGAACAGCATTAGAAAAAGACAAATCGCCATCACCAACCGTGAGGATCCGCCAACTAGGGTTTAAATACATTTATTCAATCAATTGCTAAAACTTAGTTTAAGCAGTATACCAAATATATTAGTCGAGGGCTGCGTTGCAGCATGATTTGCTGTTTTATCTACATACCTTTACCCGACCGAATTTGAGTAGCCAGTAATATAAAAAACACAATTGCCCATTAACATCTAACCTATTATATGGGTGCTTGATTTAAGCTATAGTAAAAGTGGTTAATGCCAAAAGGGATAGCAAAAAGTAACTACAGCGTTAACTTTTTACCTGCTTTTCAGTTTCTGAGGCTGCCACAGTACAGAGCGCAAGTCGTGTTTTGAGCCCCTCAATTGCGATTTGTTTTAGGAGCAAATTAAAGGTTAACAGCACAGCAAAAACAAGATGTATAGGGCCATGGGTAAAACCTTCGCTTGGATCAAAGATCATTAATCCAAACAATAAAAACAGGACCACTAAAAAGATTTCAATGAGTTGGTTTGAATAAAATGACAAACGGCCTTCGCCTTTACGGTCTTTTTTTATGTGAATAGCACAGAAAAAAGGCAGAACTTTTATTTTAAATAAACCATTTTTTTCAACATAGTTTTCACCAAGTTGCTCTAGTTTTAGGCGTAGTTGATCTATCATGCTGGCTCCTTGAATTGGGAGGCGCAATAGTACAGGATCCGTGGGGTTTGCACCACCTAGTCATTTACTTAGGGTATAAACTAATACCGATCACCAATATATGGCAAACAAAAACCACAGAGCTTAAAACAAAGCGCATTTTTTGGTAATCAACATGATAGCTTTGCCATTGTGGTGAGGCTTTTTCAAATAACAGCACGAGCCAAAAGCTTGTCGCTAACCAAGCTAACATCCATTCAGTGGGTAAAAACGATAAAAAAGGAATCGGTATTACTGGTGCAACGGCTTTAACTGCATTGCCATAGCTTTGCTCTCCAGCATGCCATAAGTTACCTGCCATAAAAGCAAGTATGCCAATGCTATAAAAAGTAAAAAATTCTAAATTTACACTATTACTGCCAAACATAAGCGGCCAAGCCACACAGCCTAAAAATGGGAGTAATCCCAAATAGCCCAATTGGATGTGGTTGATAAACTTTTCCATAACAGTTATGCCTTGTTTGTATGTGTATTAAGCATGAGTATTGTAACAGTTTTCTTTACAGTGAGGTAAGTAACCTAGCCTAAGTTAATAACGAATTGAACGTTATAATAGTTTCATCTTAAAAATCGATTGTTTTAATCTAAACAATCAATTTTATTTATTTTGTCGAAGGCCTTATTGTATTAATCAAGCCAACGCAGAATGCCTATATCATTAGGTTGCGTTGAGTAACTTTAATCTTAAAACAAATGAGGAATACTATGAGCACTTCATTAATTAACACAAAAATTCAACCTTTCAACGCAACTGCATACCACAACGGTGACTTTGTAGAAGTATCTGAAAAAGATGTACTTGGTAAGTGGTCAATCTTCTTCTTTTACCCAGCAGATTTCACATTTGTATGTCCTACAGAGTTAGGCGACCTTGCAGATCACTACGCACAGCTTCAAGAAATGGGCGTAGAAGTTTACTCAGTATCAACAGATACACACTTCACTCATAAAGCATGGCACGATACCTCAGACACAATTGGTAAAATTACTTACCCTATGATTGGAGATCCTACTGGCCGTATTACTCGCAGCTTTGGTGTAATGATTGAAGAAGAAGGCCTTGCACTTCGTGGTACTTTTGTAATGAACCCAGAAGGCGAAATTAAAGTAATCGAAACTCATGATTTAGGTATTGGTCGTAGCGCTAAAGAGTTAGTACGTAAAGTACAAGCTGCACAATACATTGCCACTCACGACGGTGAAGTTTGTCCAGCATCTTGGCAGCCAGGTGAAGATACACTAGCTCCTTCACTAGACCTAGTTGGTAAAATCTAATTTGCCAAGCGTAGCTTAGCTACATTAAGCGCTACTTTCAGTGGCGCTAAAATTCCCACTACACAACGTTTTAAGCACATTAGCATGTAATGTGTAGTGGGTTCCTTTTGCTGAAAACAAGGGCAGAGCCATGTTAGACAACAACATTAAAAACCAATTAAAAAGCCATTTTGAATCGCTTACTCAACCTGTTGAGCTGCTTATCGCCTTGGATGACAGCAAAAAATCAGCAGAAGTCGAAAGCTTAGCAAATGATTTAGCATCATTAAGCGATAAATTTACTGTATCAAACAACCCAGATGCTAATGCACGTCGCCCATCTATGGTTGTTCATTCAGCGATTAAAAATACCCACATTACGTTTGCTGGCGTACCGATGGGACACGAATTTACAAGTTTAGTGTTAGCGCTTTTACATACTGGCGGACATGCAAGTAAAGCGAAAAGCGAAGATATTGAACAGATTCAATCTTTAGATCAAGAACTAAACTTTGAAGTATACATTAGCTTGAGCTGCCAAACGTGCCCGCAAGTAGTGCAGGCGCTAAATACAATGGCCGCGACTAATAGCAAAATTAAAGCAACAATGATTGACGGCGCACTATTTCAAGAGGAAGTAGAAGAGCGCAATATTTTAGCAGTACCGGCTGTCTATTTAAATGGCGAACCATTTAGCCAAGGTGCATTAAGCCTAACTGATATATTAAACAAAGTAGATAGTAAAGGTGCTGCACGACAAGCCGCGGCACTTAGCGAAAAAGATGAGTTTGATGTATTGGTTATAGGGGGTGGCCCAGCAGGGGCATCCGCCGCTATTTACTCAGCACGTAAAGGTTTAAATACCGGTATTGTTGCGGATAGATTTGGTGGGCAAGTGGCTGATACGTTAGCTATTGAAAACTTTATCTCAATAAAAGCCACGCAAGGGCCAAAGCTTGTTGCACAGCTTGAAGAGCATGTTAAAGAATACGATGTTGATGTTATGCATAACCAACGTGCCGCAGGGCTTGAACGCATCAATAATCAGTACGAAATCAGCCTAGAAAACGGTGCTATTTTAAAAGCTAAATCATTAGTACTTGCAACAGGTGCTCGCTGGCGTGAAATGAATGTGCCTGGGGAGCAAGAATACCGTGGCCATGGTGTTGCGTATTGCCCACACTGTGATGGTCCATTATTTAAGGGTAAACCTGTGGCGGTTATTGGTGGTGGTAACTCCGGAATAGAAGCTGCAATTGATTTAGCAAACATTGTTGAACATGTAACGGTACTTGAATTTGCAGATACATTACGCGCCGATGAAGTCTTGATCCGTAAAGCAAATAGCTTGAGCAATATCACGATTATTAAAAACGCACAAACCACAGAAGTGTTAGGTGATGGTAAAAAAGTCACCGGTTTAAGCTATACCGACCGACTATCAGGTGAAAGTAAAAACCTGAGCCTAGCCGGTATTTTTGTCCAAATTGGCTTAATTCCAAATACTGAATGGTTGAAAGATTCAGAGCTAGAACTTAGTCAATTTGGTGAGATTTTAGTGGACGCTAAAGGTGCAACATCGTTACCTGGTGTATATGGTGCAGGTGATGCGACAAATACACCATTTAAGCAAATCATTATAGCAATGGGCAGCGGTGCCACCGCAAGTCTAGGTGCATTTGATTACTTAATACGCCACAGTGAACAAACTACCGACGCTGCTTAACTATGGTTTAGTTAAAAACCTCTTGATTTAACAGCCATACACCCATGACTGTTATTCTCCAAAGTCGCCCTCTCCAAAGGCGGCTTTTTTTAGTTTTTGAAATACATATCTGTGGTATATTTTATAAAAATAATTGGAGATATGTATGTACCAAGGAAGTTGTTTATGTAAAAAAGTCGCGATTCAAATTGATGGTCTAATCGACAGTATTATCCATTGTCATTGTTCGCTATGCCGTAAGTCCAGTGGTACAGCATTTGCCACCAATGGGTTTGTTAACCGCGTTGATTTTAAAGTCATTAAGGGTCTGGATAGTTTAACGGCGTTTGAATTTAAACCGGGGCGTATTCGTCATTTTTGTACAGCTTGCGGCAGTCCAGTTTACAGTGAGAATCTTGATGACCGAGCTCGCTTGAGGTTACGTTTAGGTATTTTAGACAGTGATATTAATGAGCGCCCACTCAGTCACAACTTTTGCAGCTCTAAAGCAAACTGGGAAGACTTTGATGTAAAGTTACCGCATTATAATGGCTTTGAGCCGAGTAGGTAATAATCGCTTACTGATACTTAGCAGCACCTGCTAAATCCCGCTTGAATTCCCCACTGAATAGTGCTCGTTGGGCGTGAGTAGCAAGCTCTAACTGGCTTGGTGAGGCGGGAGCAGTCAATATAGGCAACATATACATACCACCAGCAAAACCAATAATAAACACAACCACATACGACAGTAAACGTATTAAGCCATTTATCATCATTTCGACCTTAACGTAATTTAAATACTTTTTTTGATGAAAGCTGTAAACGTTGCTCAATGTCACCAAAAAAGGTTAAATATAAAGCGTCAAATTCTCCACTTTTTTGCAATTTTGATAAACCCAACTCAAGTAAGTCAATGAGTTCTTGATTTCTACTATTTGAGTAGAAAAAGTAATTACTTGGGTACTGCAACATAATCGCAGGTTCAATCATCAAATTAAGATGCTTTTGCTTAGCTGTTTCTGCTTCAATCGCTGTTACTGAACGAGGAAAGTAGTCAGCTAAACCAGAATCTAACGCTTTAATCATACCTTTATAATCTAGTTCACCATTAACAGTTAAGCCATTTCTTTTTAACACTGCAAAGTCTGACCAACTTTTCTTTTGCAATGCAATCAATGGCTTTAACTCATCAAGCTGGTTTATTTGAGAGAAAAGGTGTTGTTGATTTTTATTGATCATCAACAAGCGCTTACCATGCAGCCCTTTATAAATTGGCGTACTTGTGTGTATCAAGGAAGGATTAGATTCAGAGGGAATAGAGAGCCAAGCCAAATCAATACTATTAGGACGTTCAAGCTCTTCAACAATCCGCATTTTATTCATTGGTTTTACCGAATAAATAAAATTGACTGTTTTGCCCACTTTAGCAAAGCTTTGTTCTAATAAATTATGAAGGTATTGATTCTTGGGAGAGTCAATGATGCTAGGTCGAGCTAAATGCAGATTAATAACATTTTGTGTTGCACTAGATTGACAGCACCACAAAAAAGAAATCGTAAGTATTAGGCTTGTTATTAGTTTATTAATCATAACTAGTAATTTAGTTTTTAATTTAATTCGACTATAACAAAATTACGGTGATATTTACTACCTAGATTCAAATTGTAAGTGCATAACTTGTTTTGGCTAGATTAAGTGGTCAGTTGCTCATAAGCTAACTGCTTTTTCTCCGGCAAGAGATTTTACAATGAGACATTACAAACAACTGACCTATGAGCAAAGATGCCAGAGCGCTGTTCTAAAGAAAAAGCGGTTTTACGCAACAAAGTATTGCTGAGCTAACTAATTTATCGCAATCTACGATTTCAAGAGAGCTTTCTAGAAATACAGGCAAGCGAGGTTACAAATACAAACAAGCTCATGAGCGGGCTTTGTCTCGCCGAAGAAGTGCAAGAAAACCGCTTAAGATGACACTTGAAATGATGGCTTTAATTACCCAGAAGCTTAATGAGAAGTGGAGTCCTGAACAAATAACGGGATGGTTGCGCAAGGAAAATGAACAATCTGTCAGTCATGGATGCATTTATCTATATATCTGGGAAGATAAAAAAGCAGGTGGTGAGTTATATCTACATTTGCGCCGACACGGTAAGAAATATCACAAGCGCAGCCATGGTAAAACAAACCGAGGGCAAATAAAGAATCGTGTTAGCATTGAAGAACGTCCACAAATAGTTGATGAGAAAGGCCGTATCGGAGATTGGGAAATAGATACCGTCATAGGTAAAGGTCATCGCGGCGCCCTTGTTACCATTGTGGAGCGGGTCACTCAATTCACTGTATCAACTCAGGTGGCAGGCAAAACAGCAGAAGCCGTCACTGCGGCGACTATAGAACTATTAAGGATATATAGGTCAGCGCTTCATACCATCACGGCTGACAATGGAAAAGAGTTCGCTTATCACGAGCAAATCACAGAGACATTAAGTGTTCCTGTTTATTTTGCTCACCCTTATCACGCATGGCAGCGCGGATTGAATGAAAACACGAATGGATTACTACGCCAGTATTGGCCGAAGAGCATAGATTTTAAGGCGGTAACACCAGCGCAAGTTATACCAGTACTTGAGCAACTTAATAATCGTCCGAGGAAGACACTTGGATTTGAAACGCCTGCAAAATTGATGCAGGATCACTTGGCGGCTAAAGCCGCCTAAACGTTATGCACTTCAGATTTGAATCCGCGAACATCGATTCAACATAAAAGTGCAGTTAATAATTGTAATTAAATAGCCTCAACCCACATCACACCGACTTCTTTTTTTACTACTTTAACATGTGTTCCAGCATTAAGCGGTTGTTGGCTTTTCAGCTTCCAAGCAATACCTGAGTAGGTGTGTGTTGTGAGACCTTGTTCATCAATATCATTTGCAAGCACAAAATCAAGTTCAGCAAAGTCGCTTTTGACTTCTTTGCTATCTACATTTTCTTGCATACGTTTAAGTGGCTTCCATAATAGTAGGGCACAAGCAGCTGTTATAAGTGTATTGCTCCACAGTGCAGTTGCTAATGAATCATCCAATAAGCCAACATTCATCATTAAGCCAGTCGCAAACAGCGAAATACCTAAAAACAATAATATGAACGTAGACATACCTAGCACTGCCACTTCAATGATCAGTGCAAATACACCTAAAATCATTAATGCTTCGGGCAGATTATTAATTATAAAGTCCATCAGTTACTCCACAGATTAACTTTTTTGCTTTTGGTTTAGTGTATTAATGATAGACATACCTTGTGCTACGAGTGAGCTAGCGTCAGTGGCGTTATCGGGGAGTAATACCACCGATGATTCACGGGCAATGGCTTCTTTTGCTGCGATCGCTTTAGTGGCTAAGTCAAGTTGTATTGCCTTTTGACCTTGTTCGGTATCAGCTGCTTCACCGACTTTACGCAGTGCATCCGCTTGTGCTTCAGCGACAGCAATAATCGCTTTAGCTTCACCCTCAGCGCGTAATATTTGCTCTGATTTATCGGCTTCAGCTGCTAATACTTGTGCTTGTTTTTTACCTTCAGCCACATTGATGTTAGCCTGGCGATCACCTTCTGATTCCAGTATTTGCGCACGTTTAACACGCTCAGCTTTCATTTGTGCTTCCATTGCTTCCATAACCGATTGCGGTGGCACAATGTCTTTAATTTCATAACGTAATACTTGAATGCCCCACGGCTCAGCCGCTTGGTTAATTGCCGCGACAATATTGGTGTTGAGCAAATCACGTTCTTCAAAGGTTTTATCCAGTTCCATTTTACCCAGCTCAGAACGCATGGTTGTTTGCGAAAGTTGCGTAACGGCAAATACATAATCATCAACACCGTAAGTTGCTTTATATGGGTCAAGTACACGGAAGTATAAAACGCCGTCAACAATCAGTGAAATGTTGTCTTTGGTGATGGCCGATTGTGAAGGGACATCTTGTGCTTGCTCTTTTAAACTGCGATCGGCAGCAATCCGGTCAACAAACGGCACAATAAAGTTTAACCCGGCTTCTTTAGTCGATTGATATTTACCAAAACGCTCAATCAACCAAGCACGGTTTTGCGGTACAAATTTAACACTGCTTTTAAGCAGCACTAAAACAAAGATCAGTAAAAACGCTTCAACAGTAAACACCATGTTGAGAATTTGCGCGATAGGGTCCATATAAACTCTCCTTAGATTATTGCCAAATTGGCGAGTCACATAGTTATGTCTGTACTTATAAGTGTGACTAACTTTAGATTACCATTGAGAGAAGCGCTCTCCAAGCGAAAAATCGTGACAAAGTATGTCAAAGAAGTCATATGGCTATAAAATGCAAGATTAACTCTAAATCTTTACTTTTAATCTATAACCGTTGTTATGATATGCTTCGAACTAAAATTTTAGAACTAGGCTGACATGAAACCAGATAGCACTTTTTTACAAAACATAAAACAATCAACTGCGGTTAAGCCTACTTCTGAGCTTGAGCTATTATGGCAACGAATAGATAAACATACCAAACGTAACGCAAACTTTGAGATTAAAAAAGCGACTTTATTCAACCAGTTTCAAGAACAAGTTGAACCACACGAGCACCACCAAGCGAGTATGATAGCAAAGCAAATCATCCACTTGAGCAAGTTTATTCCACGTAAGAGTTTGACCGCAGAGCAGCGTAATGAACTTGTAGATTGGATAAATGCAGATATAGATTATCTATCAAATCACCCGTTTACAGGTGACTTAGATATGGAAGCAATAGCAAATACATTTCGTTCACACCTGGATACGCATAATCAAGAAGCGGTAAACGACATTCCCTCATCCGAGTTGAATATTTTCAGGAGTATGCTCCAGCAAGATTTTCCTGGTTTAGAATTAACGGATGAACAATTAAAGGAAATTACGCTTGATCCTCAACTGCTCTACCAACACCTAGATGAACAAGGCTTTGGTGATAACCAAGAGCATGACTCAGAGTACACAGATGATCCGTTTAATGCCGGCGATGCGCACAGTGATGATGATGAAAATTGGGATGATTTTTTTGACCAGTTTGAACGATTTGATCGTGATGAAATTAAACAACAAAAGACAGATGCAAAATTAGAAAAGCTATTTAAAGGCTCGCAGCTTAACAAAATGTATAAACGTTTAGCGTCAAAGCTCCACCCAGATAAAGAGCCTGATCCTAGCAAAAAAGAAGAAAAGCACGAACTAATGCAGCTATTAGGTCAGGCTCGTAAAACAAAAGACGGTTTTACCTTATTGCAGCTTTATATAACGCATTTTGACGACGACGTAGACTTTGACGAAGAAACTAAAGCTAATTTAGTGCCGTTACTGAAAAATAAGATAGCTGAGCTGAACAAACAGCACCGCCAACAAAAAGAAGGCAATGATCCGCATTCACTCGTGTGGCGTCAATTTAATGGCCGCAGTAAAGCGCAAATTAAACTTAACTTTACTAATCATATCGCAGCATTACAGGGTGAATGTGATGAAATTGCAGAGCGTTTAGGTTATTGCACCTCAGTAAAATTACTCAAAGAAGAACTAAATGATCGAATTTTAGATAAACGCCATATGCCCATGTCTATTGAAGATGCGCTCGAAAGCATGTTTAATTTTTGATTTAAAACAAGCTTATAAAGCAGAAAAGGAATTCTGCTTGTAATCAATAATTTTTCTGATAACGTTAATTAATCATAACAAAAAGAGTGCAGGGAATGCATGACTCCACAATTCGATTATATTTGCCAACGTCGTTTTCACTTTATTGAGCTAATCGTAAAATGGGAAGGGCGGTATTAGGTAAAAGCTTCCTGTAATTTTTATACCGTTCTCTCCCGTGAATGGGGAGGAGTCCATGCATCTGTTACAAATATCGGTTTAACGTTTTTCAGACATTTGAATATTATTCCGGCCTGAGTTTTTTGCTTTATAAAGTGCTTTGTCCGCAGTTTTGATTAGCTGTTCAGGTTTTGTTTCAAGGGTTGGTATACAGCTAAATCCACCTATACTTAAGGTTAGTTGGCTTGAAATTTTAGAAAACTGATGAGGAATGGCTAAGCTTTTTATTTTGCTTTGTATCAGTTCAGAAAATTGCTTGCAGTGCTCAGCATCAATACAAGGTAGAATAATTGCAAATTCTTCACCGCCATAACGGGCGGCTAAGTCACCTTGACGTTTACAGACCTCATCTAAGGTCAGCGCGACTTGTTTTAACACATCATCGCCGTGCTGGTGGCCGTAGTTGTCGTTAAACAATTTAAAATAGTCGATGTCGCAAATAATTAAACTGAGTGGTTGTTGTGCGCGTACGGCACGTTTAATTTCATATTGTAAAGCTTGATCAAAACGACGTCGGTTGGCGATACTGGTTAAGCTATCGATATTTGCTTGTAATTCGAGTTCTTTATTTGCTTTGAGTAATTGCTGTTGAATTTGCTCAATGCGTTTTTTATATAACGCATTACTTAATGCTCGCGTTATTATTTCGCCAATTAACTTGATCCGGATTAAATCCGTATTAGTCCAGTTCCTAGCGTTTTTCACGCAGTCGCAACCAATAAAACCGAACATATTATTATCTGCTTTCAGTCCAACACATAACAGTGACTGAATACCTTCGGCTTGAAATTCAGCCTTTTCGGCATTTGCGCAAACAGGTAATTGGTTAACATCAGAAACATTAAACACCTCAGACTCTTTCATTGTTATATAAAAATAAGGGAGTGCATCTTGCGGAATATTCTGCAATCGATCTTTAAAGGGGCTTACATTGTCATTAACCCACTCATGAGTATTGCTCATTAATTTGCCATCACGACTAAATTGAAACAAATAGCTACGATCTGCTTTGCTAAATGTACCAATAGTTTGCAGTACCAACTCGATTTGATGATCAAGATTGTCGGTTTGGATGTCGATTAGTTGAGTGGATATTTTGGCGATGACTTCATCAAAGTTATCAGCTGAAGCTGCATTATTTGTCGGTTCAAAAATAAAAACCTTAAGTGATGGCGTTAATTGGTTGCGCTTTATGTTGAGTTGATCGCTTTCCAATGAAAAAGCTTTGTCGGTAAAGTCAGCATGAGTTATGAGACTGTATAGTGACAATGTTTTGAGTGTATGTAAATCTGTCAGGTCAAGGGTTTTAAGTAGTGTGCTGGAAAGGTCTAACTGATTTGGTAAGTTAAATAATGCCTGTGTATTAGCGTTACAGTAAACGAGGTTGGTTTGTAAATCCAACAAAATAATAGCGATGGGCAGCGAAGATAGCGTATCCCATGTATTTTTTGTTGTTTGCACTTCATTATTTAACGAATATGTCACTGTTGCTTCAACCCCTTATTAACATATTGAGCATACAAGCAATCTATTTGAATTGGTACTGTTTTAATATTAGCTGGTGATGTCAGGTTTATCATCTTTGAAGGGAATTTTTTAGTGCGTTTGGTTAAGGGACGTATTACAATTGAGATTGTATATCATTGCGACGTAATACTTTCACCAGCATGATATCTATCTTCTCAATTAAGCACAGGTAAACTACACCTTCATGACCGATATTACGACGCACCAAGCTTCACGTCGAAGATTATTAATTGCACTTTCTATCACCTGTGCCTTTATGGTGATCCAAGTCATCGGGGCATATTATGCAAACTCATTAGCTGTTTTAGCAGATGCAGGGCATTTATTTGTACATAACAGCTCTTTATTTATTGCGTTAATAGCTTCAAGTTTAGCAATCCATTTAGCTAAAAACTTTAATGATGGCTATCAAAAGGCGGAGTTAACCGGTGGCTTAATTAATGGCTGTCTTTATCTGGCAATTAGTTTAATTATTTTATTTGAAGGTGGGGAACGTATTCTGCATCATCACGAAGGCCAAGGTGCACCAGTCAATAGTTATTTAATGTCGGTTATAGCTGCAACGGGCTTTTTGTTTCATGGTGCTGCTGCTTGGGTACTCTATAAAGGGCGTAAAGCAAGCATTAACGTGTACGCTGTTTTTTTACATTCATTTTTTGATTTAATTTCTACGGTCTCCACTTTTATCGCGGGTGTGTTAATTTATTTAACGGGTTGGACAATTATCGATATTTTATCGAGCATGTTAATTGCCTCATTTGTGATGTTTACGGGTTTAAAAGTCATTACCTCATGTGTGAAAGGGTTAGTACTGAGCAAAGCAAAGCTGCCCGATGTTACAGATATTGAATGTTCAATAGCTCAAGTAGAACATGTTGAAAATGTTCATAATGTAACAGTGGTTCGCCGTGAAGAAAAACTGGTTGTTGGTGCACATGTGGTGTTGAAGCGCCATTGTACGAAAGAGAAGCATGATGAGGCTTGCCGCTTAAAAGTAGAGCAGATACTTGCAAAGCAATTCAATATTGTTGAGAGCGTATTACAAATTGAAAGCAACGGCTGCCAACATTAAATGTGCTAATACGCTACCGCGTTAATTAATACTTGGCAAAATAGATTTTTTCCCTTACTTTTAATACTATTATTTAGTTGTTTGAGTAAGCTTTTGGTAAACATTCAGCATCGCTATTTTGCATTAACTGGCACAATTGTATTAGCGCTGCTCGCTGGCTTTTTCAATTTACTTCCTTTTTGGTTTCTTGACAGTTCAGAGTTTCTTCTCGGTCAATTGTTCGTTTTATTTTGTCTACTTAGCTTTGGCTTGCGTTATGCCGTGTTAGCTTGTGCAGTGAGTGCCGCGTTCATATTTTATCGCTGGGGACACTGCTGGCCTTCCATTGTATTCATGGGGGAAGTATTTTGGCTTTATTATTTTTGCTACTGCCGCGCAAAAAGATTGTTTTTTCTCGGCATGGCATATTGGCTCATAATTGGTCTACCTGTACTTGGGCTGACTGGTATATTTATTATGGAATTGCCAAATTTAGCCGTACTCACCGCGTTAGTGAAATATTTTTTAAATGCTGCTATTGTCCTTAGTGTTGTTGATTTAATTAGCTTTTTCTTCAATGGTCAATCTTGGCATCGTAATTCTTCGTCTTTGTATAAAATTTTAAATTATATCGTTAGCTTATTGGTTATTTTAGTGGTGTTGATAATCACGATAGCACTGACTAATAACCATTATTCTCGCGTGGAATATGAGGTTAAAAGCCAGTTATTAGACAAGTCCAAAGATATAGCGGTTAAAATTGACCTTTATCTTAATGATTATCGTCGTGGGGTAGTTTTGACAGCTAAAGCAATTGAGCAGGGCGTTGATGAAGAGACTGCCTTAGCCAATTTAATGGCTCAATACCCTAACTTTCGGTCTTCAATTGTCAGTGATGAGAACGCAATTGTGCGCGTTTTTAATCCTGGAAGTTTAAAAACAAGTTTAAATGATGATGCTCCGTCAATTGCTGATCGGGATTACTACAGGCAAGGAAAGGAACAGCCAAATGGTTATATTTCGAATATATTTAAAGGCCGAGGTTTAGGGAATGAGGCTATTGTTGGGGTGTCAGCACCAATAACTATTAACGGAGTTTTTCAAGGAATTGTTGAAGGTTCTCTGGTATTTGGTTCATTGTTGCAATTTAGACCTCACTTTTTTGATAATGAGGGGGAGTTAATTGTTCTCGATGCGAGCAAACAAGTCGTCTTTTCTACACTTAGTAAGCATTATACTGTGTTATCAAAATTAACGGATGTTGACCTCTCTCAGTTTAATGGGAATGCAAGGTCAATTATGGAAAAAACGATTGATGGTGAGCAGCACTATGTGCAATTACAAAAAACACAGCAACAGGGATGGTATGTTGCTACTTTGTTTAAGCGCAAATATGCAAATTTAGTTGCAGCAAGTGCTTGGCTTGAGTCTCTGGTGTTAGCCATCATTATTATTTTATTGATCAGCGTTTTTATAACGCAGTTATGTAAGTGGTTGGTGCGTCCAATTAAGGAACTTAGCTCGCAAATTGATGAATTTGACCCACAATTCAATGCGGTTTCGTTTCCTCAAAATGCCAGTTCATGGTTAGAGTTATTCAATCTGCAACAACAGTTTACTTCCATGGCAGTTAAATTAAGTAATAACTTTAATGAGTTAAAGCAAGTTAATACTGAAAACAATGCACTTAATCAACAACTAAAAAACTTTAATGTTGAGCTTGAATATCAAGTTAATGAAAAAACGGATGAGCTGTTGAATGCTGTTGCAGTTGCAAATAAAGCAAGCCAAGCAAAATCACAGTTTTTAGCTAATATGAGTCATGAAATTCGTACCCCTTTGAATGGCATAATAGGTTTAACAGATATTTTGCTTAGCAGTAAATCTAAGCACGATGAAGAGCATAGCCATTTAAAAATGATTCAACAAAGTGCTGATAATCTATTAATTATTCTAAATGATATTTTGGATTTTTCGAAGATAGAAGCAGGTGCATTAAAACTCGATTTACAAAGTGTAAATGTTGAACAGTTACTCACTCGTTTGACAAAAGTGTTTGTTGGCACAGGTTTAAAACCTGAGGTGAAATTTAACCTTGAAATTTCCCCTAATTTACCCGCCACGCTTTTGTTGGATGGTTTAAGGTTCAGCCAGATCATTAATAACTTGCTCAGTAATGCCGGTAAGTTTACCACTGTTGGTGAAATTACCTTACATGTTCAGTATTCAGCATCAAAACTTGCTATTGAAGTAGCAGATACCGGCATAGGTATATCACAGGCACAACAAAAATTACTTTTTAAAGAATTTACCCAAGCCGATATTTCAACAACCCGTAATTATGGCGGGACAGGGCTTGGTTTAGCTATTTGTAAGCGTTTAATTACATTAATGGGAGGACAACTCAAATTAACCAGTGAGGTTGATGTAGGAAGTTGTTTTCGCTTCGAAATACCAGTGAAGCACGCCCAGACTATTAACCAAGTTTCTGATAAAACAGGGGTCCCCGCTTTAACTAATTATAGTTTGCTACTCGTGGAAGATAACTCAATTAACCAACTGGTTATAGCTAAGATGTTAGAAGCGACAGGGTGTACGCTTGCAATAGCGAATGATGGTGAGCATGCTTTAGAATGTTTAGAGACTATTACACCTGATTTAATTTTGATGGATTGCCAAATGCCTAAACTGGATGGCTTTGATTGCACGGCTCATATTCGTGAAAATACTTCAAAGTATGGTGAAGTTATAATTATTGCCATTACAGCCAACGCGTTCGAAGATGATAAAAATAAATGTATAAGCGTTGGAATGAATGACTTTATAGCTAAACCTGTAGATAGAGAGCAATTATACAAATGTCTTAATAAGTGGCTAACCAACTCAATGTAAATGTGAGTATTTAATTAAATTATTAGCTATTTTATCTTAGATTAAACGTTTTGTAGTTTTTGCAGCAAAGGGCTGAGCTCTTTTTCATCTAAAAGCATATTACAGGACATTGGCTTGGCAAAATAATACCCTTGAAAATCGTAGCAGCCTAATTTGGTCAGAAATTGTATTTGTTCTATAGTCTCAACTCCCTCAGCAATGCAATATAAATTTAAGTTTGCTGCTAGTAAGTAAATTGTTTTGATAATAGACTCATTACTTTTATCAGTGCCTATGTTTCTGATAAAGCTTTGATCTATTTTTATTACATCAATAGGAAACTTGCTTAAATAGGTAAGCGAAGAATAACCTGTACCAAAGTCATCAAGTAATAGTTTAAATCCTGCATTTTTTAATAATTGTAATTGCTTTGCCGCTTTTTCTTTATCATCAAGTAAGGTGTTTTCGGTGATCTCCAATTTTAATTGAGTAGGATTAATGCGGTGCTGCGATAAAATTTCCAAAAGCCGAACATTAAGATTTGTTTTTAATATATGTACAGGGGATAAGTTGAGCGATAAATAAAATTTAGGGTTAGCACGAAGCACTGAGGCTAGCTCTGTTAAGGCTCTAATTAGCGCTTGCTCAGTGAGAATATCAATTAAACCCGCTTCTTCAGCTATAGGGATAAATACTGCCGGAGAAATCATTTTTCCTTTGTGCTTCCAACGCATTAATAGCTCAACGCCATTTATTTTTTTTGTTTTGCTATTAACAATTGGTTGGTAATTGTTGAACAATAGGTCGTCTTTTTGCGCATCTTTTAAGGCATTTTCTAATAGTAACTTTTGTGTTATCCGCTCATTCATTTGTTCGGTAAAAAACTTAAAACCATTTCTACCAGCTTGTTTAGCATGCATCATGGCTATGTCGGCATGGCGGATCAGTGTATCTGCGTTATCGGCATCAAAAGGGTATAGGGCAACGCCAATACTGGCTGATATATTGATTGCAAAATCATTTATTTCAACGCGTTTACCAAGCTCTATTGAAACAGATTTTACTAATTCACTCAGAGATTGAGGTGACTCAAGGTTTTTTACTAACAATAAAAACTCATCACCACTTTGGCGTCCTAATAGTGAATTACTATCTAGCATATTGTTTACACGTTGAGTGATATTACATAAGAGCTGATCGCCAACAGCATGGCCAAAAGAATCATTAACAGGCTTAAATTTATCTAAATCAATAAAAAGGAGTGCCGCGAGAGTCCCATCTTGGTGGGCTGTTTTTATAATATAGTTAATTTTTTTGTACATTAAAGAGCGGTTAGGTAGTTTAGTAAGAGGATCGTAGTTAGCTAAATACCGTAATTCATTTTCTGCCCTTTTTTGTTCAGTTAAATCAGAAATAACAATAACATAGTAGCCAATTAAAGGTGCTTCTTTAGTAATGGCGGTGATGCTAACATGAATAGGGTGCGAAGGATTAGCTTTGGTTTTAATATATGCATCACCACGCCAGTTTTCTTTCGCTTTTAGGGTTTTAAGAACATTAATATAATTGAGGTATTGGTGCTTACCAAGGGCTGATAAGAAACGTTTTATATTTAATTTATCTGCTTGTGAGTTGATAGAAAATGCTTCAGCAAAACTGTTGTTGACCGAAAGAGGTTGATAATTACAGTCTAATATTAATAGCCAGTCATTGATTTGGCTAAATGCTTCGCCTAATATCGCGGCTTGTTGCGCGTTTGCTTTTTGTTGGGTGATGTTGGTATAGATCCCTGATACTCGGATCACCTCGCCAGTTTCGTTTCTTTGCGTTACTTTACCAAGATCTTGATACCATAACCAATGGCCTTGAGCATGTTTTATACGGTATGTTGCTTGCCATTGTTGATTGTTATTTTGGGTTATGAAGTTTTCCCAGTCTTGGCTTAGCTTGTTAAAATCGTTAGGGTGTATTAATTTAGAGAACTCCGAAAAATCGATATTATCAGATAAGCTTTTATAACCAAGCTCTTGCTTTAAACGATGTTGAGTACCTGAATGAGTTAGTAAGTTTACCTCCCAGACGCCACTGTTACTGCTACTCAATGCTAAAGCAGTTTGCTGTTGTGATTGCAACACATTTTTGTGAGATTGCTCTATGGTGATTCGCTTAGTACGGTATTGCCAAAAAATAAAAAGTAGAATGAATACGCTCATAAGCCCATATAAAGATAATGCAATTGGTGAGCGCCAAGGGGCGTAGGCAACTTTAAAGTGCAATGTAGCAGGCGTAGTTAACTTTGTGTCACTATTTAAGTATGAGGCGACGGATAATGTGTATTTACCTGGTGGTAATGTAGGTAAAAAGACTTTATTGTCCCGGTAATTGTTATAACTAAATGAGCTAGGCCCAGTTAAAGAAACTTGATAACGGGCTTTATCAATATTTATAAAATCGAAATTCGAAAAACTGACTTCTAATCCCATATCATCGGCGCTTAACTCCAGTTGTTTATTTTCGTAGCGCATTGGGTAATATTGGATATGTTTTGAAAATAATGAAACGTTGGTTATATGGGTGTTGAGTTTGTTTGTAACATCACTTACATCTAAAAAATCTTGCGGGGCGATTGTTAATAAACCTTGAGTAGTGCCAAAGGCAAGACGGCCATCATCAAGAATTGTGTGTGCATCAAGATTAAACTCGTTGACCGTTAAGCCATCTTTGACCGTATATGAATCGACCTGCATTGAATTTACATCAATTTTGTACAAACCATTTTGACTGCTCGCCCATAAAAAACCAAACTGGTCAATCTGTAACGCAAAAATAGATTTAGTATTTATTCCATCGGCGAAATTTAGGCGATGTTTCTCCTTGTAACTGGTTGCATCTAAGGCAATTAAGCCTTCATGGGATGATGCAAGCCATAAGGTATTATTATAATCAATAACCCAATCATCAATCGTTATATACATCAATGGGTTGTGGTTTTTAACTTGGTAGATAGTGGTGAGCTTTTGCGTTGTTTCATTGTAGCGGTACAAAGCACCTGATGCACTAATGAGAAAATCATTGGGGTAATTAGTCAGCGGTTTTAAAAATGTATGCATTACAAGGGGATCTAATTGGTCAATAAGGCCTTTAATGACTCTGGTTTTCCCTGTAGTGCCATCGTATAGATAAAAGTTTTCAGAATTAAGGAAGGCAAATGTGTCCTTTGAGATTTGATGATAGCCAAACGAACCACGTTGATTAATAACGCGTTGAGTTAGGCCATGGCTTTTTATTGGCGATAAGCGTTGTGTTTTCTTATCAAAAAGGGCAAGGCCATCGTAAACTAGTAACCATAAATATCTATTAGGTTTTCCCAAGTCTGCATCAGTGACACCAAACACGGCAAACTCACCAAAAAAAGATTTTTTATCTTCAGTTGATAAAAATGTTTGGCTTTGTAAGGTGGCCGTATTTAGTTTCGTTAGCCCATTACCGGTACCAACCCAAAGTGTATTTAAGGCATCTTGATATACACTTAGAACGAGATTGTTATGTAATTTGCCATTGTGATTTATTTCTATGTTTTTAAATCTTTTCGCAAGCGTCGACCATCTAAATACACCTTGTGAGCGAGAAGATAGCCACGCCAAGCCGGTGTTGTCTAACATTACGTTCATTATGGTGTTGTCAGAGATATTAAACTTACTTTGATCAAAACTAAGAATAAATTCTTTTTCACCAGTATTACGATGATATTGAAATAACCCACTCTCGGTTGCGATATATTCACCATACGGGCTGTTTATGTAATCCCATATGTTGTGTTCACTTATAAGAGTTTTGATCTGCTTTGTATTTAGTTGATCTACCTCATTAAAAGCAATTCTATAAAGCCCTTCAACCGTACCAACCATTAAACCTAGCTGTTGGTCGGCTCTTAAAAATTTCACATTACTGTTATCTGCGTTTTGTTTGAGTTTAGGTAATAAAGGTATTTTGGTTGTGTATCCATCAATTAATGATTGTGAAAATAAGCCGTCGCTAGTACCAATATAAAGATAGTTGTTATGAACTGTAAGGGCACGAACGACATGATCCTTTTTTTGAATAGAAAATTCATGACTGAACGTTTTTTTCACCGCATTATAAATATACACATTTTGGTTAATAGCTAGGTAAAACAGATCACCTTGTTGTTCAACCGCCATAATTGGAGAAAATATTTTATCTACTTCGTTGAGCTTGCCTGAATATATTTTATTTGCCGCTAAGGTCGTAGGGTCAATAATATAAGCACCAGAGTACTCTGTAGAGACAAAAATTTTTCTGTCTTTGGTTTCGTATATTAGTAATATTGAGAATTGATCAAAGTCAGGTAAAATCTGTACTTGATAGCCATCATACCTATTTAAGCCTTGGTTGGTTGCTATCCATATATAACCTAGCTTATCTTGCAAAATATCATTTACAAGGCCTTGCGAGAGGCCTTCATCGGTAGATAAACGTTGTAGTTGTTGAGCATAATTTTTTGTATTTGCTTGCACATTACATAAAGTCGATATGAAACCTAACAATATGATAAAAAAGGTTCTCAAACGCACGTATATGTTTACCCAGCTAAATTTACTATTATAGATAAATATAGCATAGCAATTCGTTAGTAATGATTTAATTACTAAGTATTTATAAACTTTGTTGCAACAAAGTAGACTGAACGTCAGGGAGCAGAATATGAAAAAAGTGTTTTCACCAGAAAGTGCACAGAGCCTTTTGTTGGTCATTGATATTCAACAAAAACTCGCACCAGCAATGACTCGCTATGAGCAAGTAAAAGAAGTTGCTAAGCAGCTGGGTCAAGCTGCAGTACTGTTTAATGTACCTTCACTTGTCACAGAACAGTATAAACAGGGCTTAGGCGAAACAGATGAGGTATTAAAAAGTCAGTTAGTAGATGCGCAGTATTTTGATAAAATCCATTTTAGCGCGTATAAAGAACCTGGATTCAAAGAACTAATTGCGTGCTATAAAAAGCCACACATTATTGTTGTTGGTATGGAAGCGCATGTTTGCGTGCTGCAAACTTGTTTAGACTTACTGGCACAGGACTATAACGTATTTATTATTGCAGATGGCGTATGCTCACGCCAAGACCGTCATCGTGATATTGCAATAGCACAATTACAGGAGGCCGGCGCTATAATCTCGAACGCAGAAAGTGTGATATTCCAATGGGCTGAGGTAGCAGCCACAGAGCAGTTTAAAAAAGTGCTGAAAATCGTTAAGTGACAACACATTTTTTTGCATTGTAAGGAGCATGCTATAATTAATGGATTAGGGATTTAAAATGATCTAAATGGAGGTTCAAAACGTTTAGAGTTGTTTATTAGGGGTGCGTATGACTCATATTAGTCGCTTGTTTACGGTTCTATTTACTTTACTCTTTATAGAGTCACTAGCACTAGGGTTTTATTTTTCAACCCTAATACCTGCATTAATTGTTGGTATTCCCCTTACCTTATTTCCTATTTGGTTGCTACGAGAACAGCCAGATAGCGCCTTAACAGCCCATGTTGCCAGCGCATCTCTAATGCTATTTGCTTTTTTACACATTCAGCAAACCTTTGGTTTGATTGAAGTGCATTTTGAAATATTTATTTTGTTGGCTGTGTTAATTATGTTTGTTAAATGGCAGGTATTTATAACTGCCATTGCCTTTGTCGCTGTGCATCATCTTTCATTTTATTATTTACAAACTCAAGGCTCCGGTTTTTATGTATTTGACCCCGATAGATTAGCTTTCAGTACAGTACTGATACATGCGCTCTATGCTATAGCTGAAGCAGTCGTAGCCGGCTACATTGCTGTCTCTTTGCGAAGAGAACGTAGAGGGGGCCGATCATTAAGTAGTGCGACTGAACAGATAATGGCAGATCCTGAGCATATCCAATTATCAGTACGTGCTGATGATACTAAAAATATAGTTATTCAGGGTTTTAATTCTTTATTAGATACTTTAAGTAAAGTAATTGAACAAGTTAAAGTTCAATCCGGTTCGTTGCATGCTAATTCGCAGGAGTTAGTGGCTGTACACGATGAGTTAGCTGATGCGGCGGCGCTGAGAGCTCAGCAAACGGACGATATTGCACAATCCGGGGTATCGGTTGCACAGGGTTTTAATTTAGTTGAACAAGAAAGTGAAGTGCTTAAACAACAAGTCGATGCAATTACGCTTGCCGCTGATGATGCGTTGAACGATGTGCAAAAAACAGATGATAAAAGCCAAGAATTACGTGGCCACTTAAACCATACTGAAGAAGAAATTAATCATCTAGTGGCCGCTGGTGATGTAATTTCTAATTTGCTCAATGAAATATCAGGTATTGCCGAACAGACAAACCTTTTAGCTTTAAATGCAGCAATTGAAGCTGCAAGAGCGGGTGAGCAAGGCAGAGGATTTGCTGTGGTTGCTGATGAAGTCCGCTCTTTGGCCATAAGCAGTAAAGCAACAACAGATAAAATTGCTCGTACGCTTAATGATTTGGTTAAAAATAGCCAAACCTCAACACAATCTATGAGTCAGTGTTTGAGTGTAGTAAATGAACTCACACAAATTAGCTTCACTATGAAAGAAAATATTTTGGGCATGACACAACAAATTGACACGGTGGCAAAAAGCACGGATTCAGTGGCTCGAGTAGTCGCAGAGCAAGTAAGCAATACTGAACAAATTGCTGCTAGCGCAGATGGCTTACGCATGAGCCAACAACTCGACTCTGAAATAGTAGAAAAGCTTACGGCTAAAGTGCAGATGATTGACGTGAGTATTGATGTACTTGAGCAAAGCATTGCTAAATTTAAATAACCCGAAAGTTAGGCTCTACCTGTTGGTTTTGATTTGGCTCGTCGTGGTTGTCTCGGGACTCGTGTATTTTCAGCTCGCGAGCATCACGACGTTTGATCCCCAAAATGAAATGACCCAATCAAAATGGTCAGAACAATTTAAACGAAACATAAAATGGTCACCTTCTGAAAATCCTAAGCTAATTATTGTTATTGATGAGTCATGTGGTTGTTCTAAGCGCGCTGTAAGCCACATGAATCAACTACAAACACATGCTGTGCGAAATACCTATGATGTGCAAATTATAAATCAATCTTTAACAGCTACTAATTTATTACCTAATACTCCAGGTGCCGTATTGTTAGATGCTAGTGGAGAGCTGGTATACGCAGGGCCACTTTCACAAGGTTTAGCCTGTTCTGCTTCCAGTGGTTTTGTTGAGCTCGCCATTGATAACCTGGCCGCTGGTTTTAACTCAAATTTAGTCGTCACTGATAGTAAGGGCTGTTACTGTAAAGGTTCATAATTGACCCCGTAATTAATGCGAGGGCTAATAAGTATGATCTATAAATGATCTTTAACGTTATTCGGTCGAACACTTTATTGCTTATATGTGCTGACAAATTGCATCAACACATAGATTAATTAATAAAACAATTTTAATGAATTAGTTAGACACATCTTTACATGACTGCCTTTTGATAAATGCACTTGGGATAATCACTTTTTGCGGCGGTGCGTCGTTGTTACTAATGTTATCAAGCAGTAATTTCGTTGCCTCTTTACCAACCTCATAAGGGTTTTGAGTGACGACAGTAATAGGCACTTTTAAGTATTCAGCCATTGGAATTTCATCAAATGCTAATAGTGATACATCATCAGGAATGGATATATTTTCGTTATTTAAAGCTTTTAATAATTCAGTGGTAATAGGTAAGTGCTGGGTAAAGAATACGGTTGGAGGGTTAAGAGCATCAAGCATGTTTTTAGGTGTCTGGACAAACCCTGACTCACGATGCCAATATTGCACTAACGCTTTATCTACCCCAATATTATGTTTTTCTAAAGCATCGCAATAGCCTAAGTAACGGTCTTTTCTTGATTTCATACTTTGAAAGTCTTGAGTCAGAAAGCAGATCCGTTTGTGGCCTAATTTAATTAAATACTCAGTGGCATCGAAAGCGGCTTTTCGATAATCAGAAACCACGATATTTTTTTCATTGCCATCATGCTCTAATTGGAAATGAACAATCGGTAAGCCGTTGCTAATATACTTATCAATTAACTGAGTATTCTTACCCGATGAAGCAATAATGATCCCGTCTACTCGCAGTTGATATAAGGTTTCTAATGATTTTGCCTCTATTTCTGAGTCAAAATCAGTGTTGTAAACCAATACATTGTAATTGCTTTTTTTACAGTAGTCGTCAATTCCACGAATCGTACGGCTGGTATAAAAACCGGTAATATCCCTAACAATGACTCCTATGGTTTTTGTTGTATTCATTTTTAAACTACGGGCGATAGGGTTTGGTACATAATCAAGCTCTTGAATCGCGAGCTTTATTCGTTCCTTAGTTTTTTCTGACATGTAGTCAAAGCGGCCGTTTAGGTATTGAGAAACTGTACTTTTTGAAACTTCGGCGAGCTGTGCAACATCAATTAATTTTATTTTTTTTTGCATCTGTATTTTCTTTAAAAGTCTAAATACGTTTAATATTGATATTTTGCAATATTGTGATATTTTAATCAACTAAATCGATTTAGTTGCGGTGCTTATAGTGTGCACTGAATTGGAAAGGTTAACCCCTTAAAATTCACCTAAAGTAAGTTTTTTATATAGGTCATCCTCAAATGAGCCCTCGTGCGTATATTCGGCATAATTTTGCATTAGCGTGGCCACTCGCACTTAATGCATTATTAGTCCAATCAATGTTGATGATTGATACATTGCTTGTTGCGTCGTTGGGAGAAGTACCCATTGCCGCTATGGGGATTGCTACCACAATTATTGCATTTGTACTGGGTCTTGAAATCGCTATTGGTAATGGGGTGCAATTACTTGTCGGGCGAGCGTTCGGCTCAGGCAATAAAGCGGGTTTAACAATAGCCTATTGGTCAGGCCTTTTTATAAGTATTTCAACAGCATTGGGCTGTATCGCTATTTTGACTGTGAGCAGTGAAAGCTTAATTGCGTTTATAACTGACGATGTTGATATAGCGCAATTAGCAGAGCAATATATATCAATTACTAAGTATATTGTTTTGATAACAGCTTACACGCAAGTTTGCACGGCCTTTTGTAATGGTCGCGGTAACTCTAAAGTCTCTTTAAAGGGCTTTATCTTCGAATTACCCATTAATGCATTACTTAGCTACTTTTTGATCAATGGGTTTAATAACAATGAAGGGCTTGGTTTAGAAGGTGCGGCGTGGGGGAGCTTGATAGCTATCAGCTTAAGGGCTGTATTTTTTTACGTTGTATTAGGTACAGATGAAAAAACGGACTTATCCTTCCCTAAAAAAACACTATTCTTACGTGAAATTGGGCCGCAGTTTTGTGAAATATACCCAATTGCAGCTAATTTCCTTTTGCTGAGTGTTGGCTCGACGGCGTATCAATTATTGTTTGCTCAATTAGATCTCTATGCATTTGTGGCTATCACCTTAATTTTCCCTTGGTTACGGGCAGGAACGCAGTTCCCTAACGCCTGGGCGCAAGCATCTGCAATTAGTATTAGCCAACTTTTAGGTCATAAAGAAACGGGGAATTTAAAACTATTTTCCCGTCATAGTACGCAAGTTGCCATGTTCTTAGCGGTTATTATTGCAGGGTTGTTTAGTGTACTGAGTCAGTACATGGCGTTTATTTATCCCGATATAGAACAAGAAACGCAAATCGCATTAATGATTATTGCACCCTTATATATCATTTGGCCTATCATTAGAGCCTACAATACAGTGGCAGGAAACATACTTCGTGCATTGGGTAAGAGTAATTTAGTGCTAAAAGTTCATTTTGTTACGCAGTGGGTTATAGCATTACCTGTGTGTGCATTATTAGTTTTGTATTTTGAGGTTTCAATTTTTTGGGCTTTCGCATTACTACCCATTGAAGAGCTGCTTAAAACAATTCCGTTTTATCGCTATAAAAAAGCGTTTATCCTAGATTTATAGCGAAAGTAGTAATGAAGATAAAGCAACCATTGTGCTATATCAGCTAAGCTGACCTCAACACTATGGTTGCTGGGGTAGGTTATTTAATCGAGAGTAATAGCCTTATAACTCTTGCCAAAGCTATCCGTTGAAACAATATGCTTTGAATTTAAAATTGTGCCATCACTTGCTTGCCACTTTAGAGGAGTACTTGCTGTGGTACCTTTTGGTAAAACAAAGTTGTTAAAGTCGCTATTGATTTTAAACGTGTCTTTTCCAATATAGGTCACTCCATCAGGTAAATCCACCTGACTAAGGCGATTAGCCAAAAACGCTTTTTCACCAATATACTCAAGCTCTTTCGGTAAGTTTAAGTGGGTTAAACGATTATCTCGAAAAGCACTTTCTTCAATGGTTTTAAGTCCTGCGGGTAAATCCACTGTGATTAAAAAATTAACATTAAAAGCGCTATCTTCAATGGTTGTGATACCTGACGGAAAAGTTACACGGGTTATACGGTTATTTTGAAAAGCAAAATCCCCAATAGATATTACACCTTTTGGCAAGTCGACAATAACTAGGCTGTTATCTCTAAAAGCACTGCCTTGGACGCTTTTAAGTCCTGTAGGCCAGGTTACATGATTAATACTATTTGTTGCAAACGCACCTTTGCTAACAGTTGTGATCCCCGCAGGTAAATCTACACGGGTTAGTGTGTTAAATTCAAAAGCACCTTTGCCGATTGATGTTAAGCCAGAAGGTAATTCGACACTTGATATACGATTATTTTGAAAAGCAAAATCGCCAATAGCGGTGAGCCCTGAAGGTAAGCCTACGGCTTTTAGGCCATTGGCTTGAAAGGCATTATTGCCAATTTTTTTGATAACTTGTCCATCGAGTTTATTGGGAATAATAACCGAAGGACGATAATTATCACCTGTAGCATCAGTGAGTGTTGTACTTGTAAGCACGCCTTTGATGACAGTTACATCATTATTTTTTAAGGTATAAGCAGTTTGTGATTTGGCGGTAAAAGTGAATGCAAGCAATACAATTGTACTCAAAAATAGTGTCCTGATCTTCATATTATGTGATCTCCAGCAAGTGTGCATAAGCTATGTTTTGAAGTTAAAAAATGGACCATATTCATATATGGCCGCTATTTATATCATCTAGAAGTGTTAAGTTTACCAGCGGTAACTTGCACCAAAAGTAATGCGGCGATCAGTAAGACCTTGGAAACAAAGTAATGCTCCGCCATTGACACAAGATTGAGCCACTTCGGACTCGGTTAAATTAACCCCTTCGATGCCAATGTTTAGCTGCTCTGTTACATCATAACTAATGCTGGCATTAAGTTGCCCTCTGTCTTCTTGTACAACCATGAAGCCCCATGGGTATGTAGTTGTACTGCCGAAATCTTCAGAACGATATGCTTCACGCCAGGTGTAACGCATTCTTGCACTTAGGCCAAATTTTTCGTAATACAAGGTGAAGTTATAGGCGGTTTCAGATAAATCTGGGAGCCCATGCAGCGCTGAGACTTCAATTCCGTCAATCCCCGTTGTTGCTGCAAATACCTCATTTGGACGACTTGCGGCATAATCTAATGCTTCACCGCCATCAAACTTTTGATACGTATAGTTTGCTAAAACACCAAAACCTGATGCCCAACCTAACTCACTTTCAAAGCTAGATAAGTCATACTGAACCGCCATTTCAACACCTTCTTGAGTGGTTTCGCCAGTGTCATTGATCGTTGTTGACCAAGGTACACAAACACCCACGCCCACAGGGCCAAATACATTAATATCAGCAATAGGGTTCCAAATCCCCCCTTGTTCGCAATCAGGGCCTGTTGTATCACGGTACCCTGTTTCTGGGTCTTCATATGGGTCGACTTGTTGATTAGCAAATAGGTTGTTACGTGTTTTATGAAAATAGCCAATACTAAATACACTGGCTTGTGCGAAATACCATTCGGCTGAAAGATCAAATGAAGTCACCTCTTCGGGTTCTAAGTTAGGGTTACCAACTGAAACCGGTGGGTTAGGGCTAGTGCTATACGTTACCGAAGTTGAAAGATCATTAAAGTCAGGGCGGCGTATATCTTTCCCCCAACCAGCACGAAGAACTAAGTCCTCTGTTACATCGCCAACAAGGTTAATGCGCGGTAAGAAAAAGCTGTAATCACCTACGTTTGTGACCTTTGATACTGTGGGGTTGCCATCCGTATCGGTAGTAACAGAATTACCAGTAGAGGTTACTTCTGTTTCTAAATATCGCACACCCACGTTACCGCGTATATAATCGGTTGAAAAGTTTGCTTGGGCGTAAAGTGCGTTTGTCGTTTCTTCAATATCAAAAAATGCACTTACTTCAGACGTTGGCGCTGTAATAGGTGTTGATCCGCCATGGGCGGTTACTGCATCGTTTAAAATACGTAACACATTATCTTGATCGGCTGAAACCATCTCAGGGTTTACCATGAGAAAATCACTTACAAATAACTCTCTACCATCAGCATCGCCAAAGTTATCTGGACCCGCAATTAGCAGTTCAGCAAATAAGTCACCTCGCGGGCTATCTGCTGCTGTTCTTAAACCCACATTAGAGCGGATTTGATCTGTCATACTCGTTGCTTTACTGTGGCGTAATCCGAAATCTATACTAGTAAATATTGACCAATCTAAACCGTAAGTTAGATCAACACGAAAAGCGTCTTCAGTGTTTTCTGTTTTATCGCGAGCGGATTGTACATCACGCAGCATATAATTTGCTGGGTTCATCATATCTGCGACTGTTGGGGAGTTCGCCTCATCGAATGCAACACCAAATGCGAGTGAACCTCCAGTTAAGTCATAAATAAATGGTGTGCCATTTTCATTAGATGAATTAAGTGCAGCATTTGGGTTTATAAAGTTAAGTCTGGTGTTGATGCTTGGGTTTGATGAATCAGACGTTGATGTTGATGCTTCAACAACTACTTTAAGGTTGTCACCTTGCCACTCTCCACCAAGTCTAAATATTTCGCTTTTTGTTACCCGAGAGCTGGTATCAGCATTAACACGTAAGTTTGGATCGCCACCACCATCTTCAACAGGAATAACCCCTTGAGTAGCCGCTTGAATACTACCTAGGTTTTGGCCATTCAAGGTGCCAAAATTAACTGTTTCAAATGCTGTTGGAACACCTACACCAATAACATCACTGACACCGGATGCTTGTATTGCTACACCTTCAGCATAGCGTTGTTGATCATTTATAGTGGCGTCAAAATAAAGTTTTGAGTCAGAATTTGGAGCCCATTCAAATGAGCCTGATATATTCTTAGTCTCATACTCGTGATTATCGTAATCTTGGTTTAGAAACTGAATACCTAAAAAATCAAAATCTTGAGCGTTTGCAGTACCACCATCTGAAGTAATCACGTTATCACGGTCAACACGCGGACGAAAAGCGGTTACATCTTTTTCAGCATAACTTGCACTAATTACAACGCCAAACTCACCATGTTCAGTAAACCAATTATCACCATATGTGCCAGAAAGACGAGGTTTTATACCATCGGTTGACAGGCTACTAGATTCACCTTGTACTCTAACTGATGCGAGAGGTTCACTTAATTGAAGTGGGCGAATTGTACGCAAGTTAATAGTACCGCCTACAGAGCCTTCAATGGTTTTTGCATCTGGCGATTTTGTAACTTCGACACCGGCAATAATGGAAGCTGATACATCCTCAAAATTAATTCCACTACGACCCGCTCCAGAGCCAACAGTTGATACGCCATTTATTTCAGTGCGGTTAGCGTTAGTACCACGGATTTGTACACCTGTGCCAACACCCGCAGTGCGTGTAATTTGCACACCAGTTACATTTTCTAAAACCTCCGCAAGATTTTGATCAGGCAATTTACCAATATCTTCGGCCTCGATAATTTCGACTAAATTATTTGAATCACGCTTTTCTAAAAGTGCGCTTGTCAGCGCACTGCGTATACCGCTTACTTGGATAACTTCAAGGTCATCATCAGCTTGAACTTCCTGAGCATGAATGTTTGGTGCAGCTAAAAATGCGGCTAACGCGGCACTATACAAAGGTAAATATGACCGACGATTTTGCAGTGCAGAGCTTATTTTATTTAATTTTATGTTCATGATTAACCCTTTAACTATGTGTGTTGTCGTTATTGTTCGTGTAAACAAATCGCTTAAAAAATGTAACTAACCAAAAATAAAACCGATTTACTAAATCGATTTATTAAAAACCTAACACATAATAACCAGATGTCAATAGGGTTATATTTGAGCGATTGTAATAAATGTGTTAACGGTTAGTTTTAAGATGCTAGCTTATTTATAAATTTTATTATTGTTCATTAATTAAACTTCTGATATTTCCTCGTTTATCTTATTTATTAGCGAAGAAGGATCTTAAACGGAGGAGATTTGATTTAGGAAATGTTGTTGACTTAGTAATTTTGCATCAGTACTATAATTTCCAACTAAATCGGTTTAGTAAATTTTAGGTTTGGTAATCTAAATAAGGAAAACCAATGGAAATTAAAGACATAAAAGTATTTGTATGCAGCCCAGGAAGAAACTTTGTAACAGTTAAAATAACGACAGATGAAGGGACTTATGGGTTAGGCGATGCAACGGTAAATGGCCGTGAAATGGCGGTGGTTGCTTATTTAGAAGAGCATCTTGTGCCTTGCTTGATTGGTCGCGACCCACAAGAAATTGAAGATATTTGGCAATATCTATACAAAGGTGTTTACTGGCGCAAAGGGCCAATCACGATGGCTGCAATTGCTGCCATCGATATGGCATTGTGGGATATTAAAGGCAAAGTAGCTAACTTGCCTGTCTACCAATTGTTAGGTGGGAGAAGTCGCAAAGGTGTCACGTTTTATGCGCATGCAAATGGCGAAAATATTGACGATACCTTAAATAAAGCCCAAGAGCATATTGATAACGGTTTTAAGGCTATTCGTTTGCAATCAGCTATTCCAGGGCTAAAAGTGACCTATGGTGTGCTTGGCGATAAAAAAGATTATTTTGAATTACAAGGTAACCGCCCGCTACCACCTGAAGAAGAATGGTCAACTGCCAAGTATTTTAATTCAATTGTTGAGTTATTTAAACAAGCCCGAGAGCGCTTTGGTTATGAAGTGCATTTTACTCATGATGTTCACAGCCGCCTTACCCCAATTGAAGCTGCTAAGTTAGGTAAGTTACTAGAACCTTACAACTTACTATTCCTTGAAGATGCAGCCATCGCAGAAAACCAAGATAGTTACAAGGTTATTCGTAACCATACCACCTCGGCCTTAGCGATTGGTGAAACTTATAACACCATTTGGGACTGTAAAGACCTGATTCAAAATCAATTAATTGATTATATTCGTGTAGCAGCAACGCATGCTGGTGGAATTACAGCACTTAGAAGAATTACCGACTTTGCCAGTATTTACAATGTTAAAACTGCGCCACATGGTGCACCAGATCTATCCCCAGTGTGTTTTGCAGCTCATATGCATTTAAACATTTGGGCACCTAACTTTGGTATTCAGGAGTTTGTTGGTTTTGGTAACGAAGGGTTAAACCGTATTTTTAAACACAATTTCACCGTTGAAAATGGCATGGGAATAATGAGTGAAGCCCCTGGTTTAGGCATTGAGTTTGATGAAGAGGCCGCAGCTGAATATCCGTATAAACGCTCGTATTTACCAGTAAGCCGATTAGAAGACGGAACAGTGTGGAACTGGTAAACACAATTTAGTAGCTATAAAAATAATAGATAATTTAAAAGAATCACAGGTGACAAAATGAGTAATAAAGTCAGAGTATTAGTTCACGGAACAGGTTTTGCAGGACAAGGCCACGCAGAAGCATTTAGATACGCAGGTGCTGAAGTTGTTGGCATAGTAGGAAGAACCGAAAGTGTTGTTAACCAAGTTGCCAAAGATATGGGAATTGCGTACGCGGGCACTCATTGGCAACAAGCACTAGAAGAGTGTAAACCGGATGTGGTATCTATCGCCACACCAGGCGGCGCTCATGTTGAGCCTATCAAACAAGCCATTGCTTTTGGTTGCCATGTATTTTCAGATAAGCCATTAACAGCCGATGGCTCTACCTCAAAAGAGTTGTACGATTTAGCAGTAGCAAAAGGTGTTAAAACCGCTTTTGCATCGAGCTTTAGATACATGCCAGAAATTTTACATGCTAAACGTTTAGTAGCAGCGGGAGCTATTGGTGAACCTCTCGAAGTCGAGTGTATTTCTCACTTTAACCTAGAGCGTGATATTCCATTTGGTTGGTCACATCGCCAAGAAGAGGGGGGCGGGCGCTTAAACAATAACTTTACTCATATGATGTCGATAGTGACCTCTGTGGTCGGTGAAAAAATATTATCCATTATGGGAGAGGTACGTGACGATTTAGGACGAGCACCGATTGTTGAAGGGGTACATAATTTTAAAACACGCCGTGACTTTATTCCTAAGGACATCAATGACCCTTCATTAAAGTGGGGGAAATCGAATGTTGAATGGTCTTATAACGTGCTTGCACAACTTGAAAGCGAATTTGCGAAAAAGCCTGTATCGGTCATGTTTAAACATGGCGGCTTACACCCACGTTTTAATGAAGATCATATTGTATTTTATGGCAGTAAAGGCGCCATTTATATTAAAGGTCATTACGGCGCAGGGCCACTCTATTTATATGGTGAAAGTAATGGGGGGGATGCTAAAGCGTGGCTAGAGCAACCATTACCAAGTGACATAGCTGCAAATATACCTGATGTAGAAGGCGATACCGAAAGAAACTGGCGTTATCTTATTCGTGAAATGGTCAGTGATATTGAAGGCAAAGAGGTACAGCCTTATCAGACTTTTAAAGAAGGCAGTCAATATCAGCAACTCATAGACCTAATTCGTAAAAATGATTACTGGGTAGACGTTAGTAAACTTTAATAAAAGGACGATAACATGTTCTATGATTACGCAGTGATAGTAGGTTATTTTCTGTTAGTTATTGGTATTGGCTTTACCTTTAAAAAAATGGCAGCAAAATCAACCAGTGACTACTTTCGTGGTGGCGGGCGGATGCTGTGGTGGATGGTTGGATCTACCGCTTTTATGGCGCAGTTTTCTGCTTGGACCTTTACGGGAGCAGCGGGCAAAGCATTTACAGATGGATTTGCCGTGAGCTTAGTGTTTTTTGCTAATACTTTCGCTTACTTTTGTGGCTGGGCGTATTTTGCGCACCGTTTTCGTCAAATGCGTGTAGATACTCCAACCGAGGGTATCAAGCGGCGCTTTGGTAGCCAAAATGAATTGTTTTTCTCGTGTGCCTTGATCGTTTTTAGCTTTTTAAATGCCGGTATTTGGTTAAATGCGCTAGGCGTTTTTACCAGTGCAGTATTTGAGGCGGATATAAACGTCACTATTATTGTTACCGGTTTAGCTGTGTTGTTTATTTCGGTGTTGTCGGGGGCGTGGGGTGTTGTTGCCTCTGATTTTGTGCAAACGCTGGTGGTTGCAGTAGTGTCTATCGCGTGCGCGATAGTGGCACTAGTTATGGTAGGTGGCCCGGTCGAGTTAGTCGATAACTTCCCATCAGGATTTGTAATGGGCCCTGATATGAATTATGGCTTATTGTTGGTGGGCACTTTTGTATTTTTCCTCGCCAAGCAAATGATCACCATAATGAACTTAAATGATTCATTTCGTTTTTTAAATGCAAAAGACACAGACAATGCACGTAAAGCGTCCTTATTAGCCATGGTACTGATGGGCATTGGGAGTATTATTTGGTTTATCCCACCTTGGGCATCTGCAATTTTATACCCAGATGCAGCGGTTGCGTATGCTGAGCTTGGTAATAAAGCCGCCGATGCTGTGTATTTAGTGTTTGCACGAAATGCGATGCCGATAGGGACTGTAGGGTTATTGTTAGCTGCGTTATTTGCAGCGTCTATGTCATCAATGGATTCAGCATTAAATAAAAACTCAGGTATTTTTATTCGCAGTATTTATCAACCCATTTTAGCAAAGCGCAACAAAGCAGTAACAGATGAACACCTTTTAAAAATGGGTAAAATGTTAAGCTTTATCAGTGGCTTACTAGTTATTGTGATGGCGTTGTTTTTCAAGTCCTTAAAAGAGCTTAGTTTGTTTGATTTAATGATGTCGTTCTCTGTGATGATCCAAGTACCCATCTTAATACCGTTGATTTTTGGTTTATTTATTAAGAAAACACCCTCATGGGCTCCTTGGGTTACAGTTGCACTTGGCTTATTTGTTTCATGGTTTGTGATGAATATATTAACGCCTGATGTTTTTGCGCGTTTTATTGGTATTGCTGAATTTACGCCAAGAGAAGCAACCGATATGAACTTGATATTAACCATCGGCGCACATTTAGTGATCACTGCTGGGTTCTTCTGTTTAACATCATTGTTTTATAAAGAGGAAAACGACCGATATAAAGAGCAGACAGATGAGTTCTTTAAAGACCTTGAGACTCCTGTAATAGCTGATGGTGAACAAGATGATTACGACCGCCAGCAACGTAACAAACTTGGCTCTATGGTGATGTATATGGGCACCGGGATTGTCTTTATGGCATTAATACCTAACCCATGGTGGGGGCGCTTAATTTTTGTTTGTTGTGCGTTGATCATTTTTCTTACCGGTGTGTTGTTGAAAAAAAGTGCAAAGCCAACACACGCATTAGCATAGCGTTTTAATGATTTTCGGCGTTACAAACAGCAAGCGTAACGCCGTATCCTGCAATACACGTTCGTAATAAATTTAGAAGGAGATACCTGTGAAACTAACAAAATTAAGTTATTCGGTTTTATCGCTAAGTACTTTATTTTTTATATTTGGCTGCACGACTGATACCCAAAAAAGTACTGTTAATGAGTATGTGCAACTTACTCATGGTATTGATGAATCCGCAGGGGGCGTTTCTAGCTACATAATTAACACAACTAACGCGACTTATTATCTTGAAAAGAAAGGAGGGGGGTTATCAAGTCTTGTCGATAAAGAGGGGGTTGATTGGCTTGGTTTTCATAATGAAAAAGGCTCAGGGCATAAAGGAGAGTATCGCGGATTTCCTAATGCGATTCATAAACAAGACGGTAACTATTTCCATGCACTCAATGCTGGCACAGAGCTATCTACATCTGTGGTAGATATTGAATCTGAACAACACGTGCGTATTACCTTTACGTCTGAAAACAAACAATGGCAAGGGCAATGGGATTTTTACCCACGCCGGTTAGATTTTACCATGAGTAAAGTCAGTGAAGGATATAGCTATTGGGTGCAATATGAAGGTGTACCTTATGGCGAAATGGATAGAACAGATTTTTGGTATTCATCTGCAGACACTAAAACTCATTTAATTGATGAACCATTCTTAGGTGACTTACCTTCACCTGAATGGATAGCGTTTGGTGATGTGAATAGCCCGCGTATGCTGTACTTATTACATCATGAAGATGACGAAAATCCGGATAATTACGTAAGTAGGCCTGATATGACAGTATTTGGTTTTGGCCGAAGTAATAAAAATAAATACCTTACTACAGCGCAACGGTTTTCAATTGGCTTTGTTGAGTCATCAGAATATGACACTGTGCAAACAACAATAACACAGCTTTTAGAATAAAGTTTTTATAAGTAGGAATGCTTTTGACCACATCAAAACTTGCATAGTGTGGTTTTAAGCATTTAACTAGATCTAAACAAAAGGCTAAGGGCTCCGCGTACGTATGGAATTATTAAAGCATTTTACTTTAATGGCTAGTTATAACCATCGCATGAACACGCAATTTACAGACGTTATTGCTACATTATCAGATGAAGAAATAAACGAAGACTTGGGTGCATTTTTTAGCTCTATAATCGGAACGCTTAATCATATATTAATCGGCGATATCATTTGGTTATCACGGTTTTCGGCTCATTCAAGTAAGTATCAAACTTTAAAAAATATACTTGAATTACCAAAACCAAATGGACTCGCTGACATATTATTTTCTGATTTTAGTTCGTTCAAAATAGCACGGGATAAAGTCGATCTATTACTTTTGCATTGGCTTAAAAGCGAAGCTGATGAGAACGACTTTGCTAAAAAATTAGCGTATATCAACACCCAAGGCACTAAGAGCAATCGTAATTTTGGAGAGTTAGTTTGTCATTTTTTTAACCATCAGACTCATCATCGCGGACAATTATCAACCTTGCTAAGTCAAAAAGGTCTTGATGTGGGTAGTACAGATTTTTTAATGGAGATCCCTGAACGAAAAAAAATATTCCCATCGTAGGTTGGATCAGCCGCTGGAGATAGGTTTATTGTTAGCAGATATTTTATTTAGTTTTTGAACACCCCCATACTCTTCAATAAATTAAGCTCGGCCACGCAACGCAGAAATACAGCTTGCTAAAATTACAAATCCGAAAGATATTTTAAACGCCAATGAAATGGTACTCATTAATGCGTGGCTATTTTGTGCTGAAAAGGTGCTGTCACCAAGGTAATAATGAACAATCAAGTTGATTAAGCTCATGCCAAATAAATTACCAATTGTACGAGATAAGTTCATTGAGGAAGATGCGACGCCTAGCTCACTTTTATCGACAGCCCCCATAATGGCGTTATTGTTTGGGGTTGAAAATAAGCCAAACCCAATCCCTAATAATAGTAGTGAGCCGCTAATGTAAGTTATGCTTGAACTAACCGATAGTTGGGACAGCATAAAAAAGCTAATCATGGCAATCATACAGCCAAATGTGGCAAGTAAGCGAGGCTGTATTTTATCGGCAAGTTTACCGGCTAGAGGCGCCATTATAGCCATTGAAACTGCTTGAAGTAATACTATTTGCCCAGCTTGTGCAGGGCTCAACCCTTTAATATATTGCAGGTATAAGCTTAATAAAAAGGCCAGTGAAAAGTTACTGGCATACATTAGAAATGAAGTCGACAGTGATAGGCTGAACACTCGGCTTTCTAAAAACATTTGTACTCTAATTAAAGGGCGTCGACTTCTACTTTGATGGACAATAAATAACATTAAACAGATGATTGAAAGCACGGTTAATAACCAGCCCGCTGTACTCGGTAAGTCACTCAGCCCTAATACTAAACACAGTGCAAAAAGCGAGAAAATGACGGTACCCCACCAGTCAAAGGGGGTTTTGGTATCATTTTTCCATTCTCCATGTAAAAACAACTTAATAGCAATGAGCAGCATAAGTACCAACGGAATTTGCGAGTAAAACACAGCGCGCCATCCCCATAGCTCTGTCAGCCAACCTCCTACTGCAGGCGCTCCACTGAGTCCTATGTATACACACGCCGCAGAAGTGCCGAGCGCCATACCTCGTTTGTTACTTGGCGTGACCGAAGTAATGATAGCAACCCCAATACCAAAAATCATGGCCCCAGCCGCACCTTGAATAAAGCGCCAAAAAAGGACCCACTCAATAGAGTTTGCTATCGCACACATAAACGAGGCGAGTGCATTTAAGCCTAAACCAAAAGCATAAACGCGTTTACGGCCATAGTTATCTGCAATTTTTCCGCACGGGAGCATAAATATGACACTACTGAGTAAATACAATGTAGGCATCCAAGCGATCATTTTTGCGCTTGCGTCTAAATCTTCAGCAAGATTGGGTATCGCGATGTTAACGCCTGCCATTCCAAGTGGACCAATAATGGATCCGAAGCAAATGATGATAAGTGCAATAGTCGTCGGGGGAAGTTTAAACAAGAAGGTATCCTTTTATACTCTGGGCTTAAAAATAATACGAGATGACGCTTGCCTCCACAAACTTATAAGACGGTTACAAAGAAGTAATAATTCATTCCTAATTCGGGGTCTTGTGTTCCAAGCTGTATATCAATTAACGGTTAGTATATTAACACATAGTTGAGAACATTTTTACGAGCTAACTTAAGAGGCCTATATGTGTCACTCACTTATGCCCCAAAATGGAGATGTATCTTTTTGGGTGGTGAGCACATAATACCCTCCCTCTTTAACTTACTAACATATACTTAATTGATGGTGTGTTAATTGAATTAATTATTCTCAATTTTTTGTTGTTTTCTTCTGTGATCGCGGCTTTGCAACTGGTTGGTATTTAATTGTTTTAAGTGGTGTGTGTTATTTTTTGTTCGATATTGTTAATTTTTTATTGATATAAATATTTATTTGTGGAAATATTTATTCTCAACAATAGGAGGTTTCATGGGTAATTTTATTACAAAGCCATTGGCTATCACAATAGCTGTATCTGCTGCTCTGTCATATCCACAGGATGTGCTGGCTGAAGAAAAAAAAATAGAACGCATAGCTGTTACAGGTTCATTGATTAAGCGTTCTGATTTAGAGGGTAATATGCCAATCACGACCTTTGATCGTGAATTAATCGAAGAGGTTGGTGCTCAGAATTTAGTGGATGTTGCTAATAACCTGACGATTAACTCTGGCTCACGCTTTACAAATGAAGCTGCAAAACTAGCAGGTACATCACAATTCAACCTAAGAGGGTTGGGACCAGGCTCAACGCTAACACTCATTAATGGTCGCAGAGCTGGTAATGCTCCTGTTGCCACAAATCTAGGCAATCAATTCTTCGATATTAATCAGTTACCTTTAGCAATGATTGAAAGAATAGATTTTTTAACTGATGGTGCTTCATCAACATATGGCTCTCAAGCTGTTGCTGGTGTTGCAAATATTATTACTAGAAAAGGTTTTGAAGGACTTGAATTATCAGGTAGATATCAAGATTCATCAAATGAAGCTTTTGACATTAACTTAGTAACAGGTGTCGTGGGTGATAAAGGTTCATTGACTCTGTATGCAACTTATACCGGCCAGAGTATTAACTATCGTTCGGATTTTGATTTTATTAATGAAAGAGCTGGAGGGGACGGTGATATTTATAGCTCAAAGTTTTTATCATCAACAGGCTCTCCTGGCACTTATACATTAGCAGATACTGACAGTAATGGTGTCATTAATTCACTAGGTAGCAGCTACCCAGATCCTAATTGTGAAGCTGCTGGCGGAGTATTACTTTCAGGAGTATGTAGAACGAACTTCCAAGACCAACTGGCCGTGCTTCCTAAAGAGAATCGTTATCAAGTTTTCACCGAGTTTGAATATGAGCTTACAGATTCTCTAACTGCTTTCGCTGAAGTTAGTTTTTCACGAAATAATGTACAGGCAATTTTAGGTTCTCCCTTTTATTCTAATGGTTTAGTTAATGGCGGCAGTATGTATATTCCTGCTGAACACCCATTTAATTTTTTTGTTGAGAACAGTGCGAATGATGGTTTACAGTATATTAAACCACAGAATTGGGATAATAGTCAGCACCAAGCTGTTGATGTAGTTGGTAAAGCAAGGCCTTTCGGTTTATATACAAATGGTGATTCTTCTAGCGGTATAAATAACCATTTAGACATTGAATTTAATTATCATCGTGTAGCAACTGGAATAGAAGCAGATCTTAATGATAACTGGGCACTGAGTGCCTCATATGTTTATGCTATTGGTGAAAGAACTGAAACGACGAGGTTAGGCATATCCAGCACTACATTTAATGATGCATTATTAAATGGAACCTTTAACCCATTTGGCACAGCGATAGCTAATCCAACGTTAGTTTCACCAAAAGATGGTGTTTCTATTGCAGGTAATAGCCAAGAAGAACTTTCTTCAATTATCCATAATTTCACAGATGAAACATACAGTGAGCAGCAAGTCGCTGAAGCCGTTGTAAGTGGCGACTTATTCGAGCTTGATTCAGGCACTGTTGGAGTTGCCTTTGGTAGTCAATATCGTTATGAAAAATATGAATATGAGCCAAATGATTTATCTTCAAAAGGGCTTGGGTTTGGTTCTACGCCATCCTCTTCAATCAAAGGTGATACAAATGTGTATTCTTTGTTCGCTGAATTGTTTATTCCATTAAGTGAAGACATTGAATTACAAACAGCAATACGCTATGAAGATTATGACACAGTAGGTTCTACTGTTGACCCTAAGGTGGCAATTAAATGGGATATATCACCTGATCTAATGCTTAGAAGCTCATATGGGACATCGTTTCAAGCACCGACAAATTTACAAACAGGCATCACCTCTGGCGGGACATATATAGATGATCCCGTCTCAATGGTGAACGGGCAGGCTGTTTGTAGTGATAGTGGTGTGAGTAATTATGTATTTTTAACAACGAAAGGAAGTAATGACTTAGAGCCGAGTAAAGCTGAGAATTGGAATTTAGGATTGGTTTATCAAGCAACCGATAACTTAATGATTAAAGCGGATTTATGGTCATTCGATTATGATGACCTTATCGCCCAAGATTCAAGTCCTACCGGTATAGTTAACAATCAGTGTCAAGGTGTTTCAGATGGGGGGACTCCTAAAGCCGATACTAGAATTACACGAAGCCCTGAAGGGCAGTTGCGTGAAATTACTTTAAATTATATTAACACCGGTTCAATCAAGACAAGTGGGTTAGACTTCAGTGCGTATTATGATTTTGATGTAACTAAGCTTGGCAATATTTCGGTTGGCTTTGATAGTACTTATGTTGCTGCATTTGATATTACAGCCTTAGATGGTGGCCCGACTATCGATGGTGCAGGGAGTTATAATAGCTCTAATGCATTTAAAGCAATGCCAGAATTAAAAGCAAATACCCGAGCAACTTGGTCGTATAGTGCTCACAGTCTAACGACTTCTTTACGTTATATCAGTAGTTATGATAATGATTTAACACCAGAAGAAAACGATGATATTGCATCACATACCAGCGTTGACTTGAAGTATTCATATTCTTTTTCATCTAATTATGGTGATTCAAAATTAGAAGTCGGCTTTAATAATTTATTTGATAGGGCGCCATCTAGCTTAGGTGACGGTGTTAGACCAGGCTATGATGCAACCACACATGATGTTCGTGGTCGTGTATCATATTTAGGGTTTAGTCACTCCTTTTAACTTATTTCAATTTATTAGAAGCTATTATGTTAAAAATAAAATTTTTGCTATTTTTACTTTTATTCAATTCAGTTGCTTTCTCTACTGAGGAAATAAATATTATAAAAAAGCCGATTAACTTTAATGAAACGAGGCAAGCATTAACTCTTGAATATTTAGAGAAGCATTATGGTATTCAACAAAGTAAACCAACGATATCTCCCTCAATGGTTGTTGTGCACTGGACTGTTATACCTACAATGGAGCAAACTTTTGATGCATTTGATCCGGTAACTTTGCCTTCTAGGCGCAAGAAAATTAAATCGGGCGGAGATGTAAATGTATCAAGCCAATTTCTAGTTGATAGAGATGGGACAATTTATCAATTAATGCCTGATAATTGGATGGCTCGACATACAATAGGACTAAATTATTATGCTATAGGCATCGAGAATGTAGCTAATGGAACGACCTTACCACTGACGGAAAAGCAAATCCAAGCTAATATCTCGCTGATAAAACACCTTTATGGAAAATATCCAATCGAATATGTTTTAGGTCATAGTGAATACAGCTTATTTAAAGCAACCAAGTATTGGTTAGAAAAAGATCCTGATTACTTTACCCATAAAACGGATCCAGATAGTAAATCTATGGATACTATTAGAGCAGGATTACGCTCATTAGATTTAAAAGATATCAAAAGAGTGCATTAAATGATGCACTCTAGGTGCTGTGTCCCCTAGGAGTTTAGTGCTTTAGCTGAACTTATTATATCTATGGGAGATTGGGTGCTCGATGCCGTTTTTGAGCAATTATATATGTAGCCTCTTGAACCACATATTCCCAGAGGTCTATTGCTATCAATGATAGCGCTAGTCACATTCAAGCAGATAATGGCACCAGCTTACAAGGATATACCCAAACCACCTCAAGGTGAAGAATTCAGCGTTTCACAGGGGTTTAATACAAGCGTTACTTTGTAAGAATGACACTCCCTTTAAGAAGTAACAACGATGAGAGCAAGTTCCTGTAAATCGCTCAAGGGGTTGCTTTAAAGGTGATTTATACTGCGTGATAGAATAAAGAAGACAGCCATCCTAAATCCTAAAGTTTGTATTCTCCTTATTTTTTTACTAGCTTTAAATTAGAGTCCTAAATTCAAATTGTAAGTGCATCTGCATCATCAAAGTCTTGCTGACTGCTCAGTTGTTTCTCTGATAGATTCTGATAGCGAGCGGCCGCTTTTTTAGCATTATTTTCGGCCGTCAACGCTTTGGCTAATTGAGCCTCTGCGCTGTTGACGTTAGATTGATAAGTGGTTGGATCAATTTGATAAAGTACATCACCGGCTTCAACTTGAGAACCCTCTTTATATAAGCGACTTTTAAGAATCCCCGTCACCTGTGGCCTAACTTCTGCTTGTTTGAATGCGGCAATGCGCCCTGGCAATTCTGTGGTTAAGCGTAACGTCGTCGGAGTTAATTTCAAAACATCAATATGAAGTGGAGCCTGGGAAGGTCGCTCGGATATCGCTTGTTCGCCACATCCCAATAATAGAAAGCTAGAGAGAAGCAAGCCTATAGGCAACCTTAATAAATGTAGCAGCATAATAGAACCTTATCTTAGAAGTAAATATATGAACAACTTTATAAAAGGTAGCACTAATGAGGTTAAGCTAGGGTTAAAAAAATTTTAATACACAATTAATCAACGCAAACCTTTTAAAGTTGTTGGTATCATTGAGGCTGACGAAACGTTTTTCATGGAAAGTTTAAAGGCAATCAAACGATATATGACCCTAAGTCGAGAAAGCGTGATGGCATGGGAGATAGAATAACTGTAGACAATAAAATCCCCGTATTGATCGTAGTAGATAGAAGCGGTGGTTTAACAGACTTCGTACATGAAGAATATTCAGGTGATGAAATTCACAATTCAATGAGCTTTTACATGGCTGCATATTTGTATAGCTAAAGGTATTTTATAAAAAAGATGTTGGGATGTTAAAAAAGAAATTACAAATGCAAACATATGATGTATGTTATCTTGAATAAATCTTAACAACAGAATCAATACTGTTAATAAATAACCTTTCGAGACGAGAGATAACATGAGACAACATCTATTAGGCTTCACACTAGCCCCTTTATTTTTACTTACATCGGCCTGTTCACAACAAGAAAGTGTCGTAGAGTTAAAAAAAACTGAAACGCTTAGCACATCTAGTAGTAGCTCTTCGTTAAATAGCTACGAGAAAACAGCTCGACTAAAAATTAACAAACTTAAGAAGTTAATGGCAAAAGCTGAACATCAGCAAATTGATGTTACACGTGAAGAAAGTGTTGTATGGTTTGCAGAACAGTTTTTAAAGTTTGCTAACTGGGATGAAAACAATTACGACGCTGTTGTTAAGTTGTTTAGCTATGAACGTTACTACAAAGACACAAAAGAGAAGTTAGCAAAAGATCTTCCTGATTTTGAACGTAAAAAAGTAATTCAAATTTTAGATAAAGGTATAAACGATTTATCTAAAGAGCTGATCGGTGAAATAAAACGTCGTCCAGTAAATAAAGTTGATTGGCAAAATACCAAAGCAAAAGACAATATGTTTGTAAGTAATGGTAAACCAATATTTTTATATGACTATTTTTCAAAAACGGTAGGGCAGCCGCTTACTAATAAAGATGTTTATAACGATCATTTAGGCGCGCTTTATCATGGTGGTGAAGATTTATATCCGGTCGACCATGACCGCGCTATTAATTCCTTTCTAGTACGTGAAGATGGCAGCTTTGATGAAGAGCTAATGAAAGAATTAACCCGTATTCCTGATACCAACATTGGTTTTTTAGTTTATTGGCTAATGGGTATTCCACAGTGGGTTGAAGAGCGAGAGCCAGAGGTTAGAAAAGGGCGTTCGTTATTTACAGGTTTTGATATTGATAACCCTTTAGCCCGTGAAGTATGGGGTAAGATAATTCGTAAAACGGGTGAACTGACCAAAGGTAAAAAAGTAACTGAGGTGGGTTTCGTACTTGCTAATGAACCACACTGGTACGCAGAAAAAGGTCATTGGACACAAAAGTTCCAAGAAATGACGAGTATTTCTTCGTATACATTAAACAAATTTAGAAATTGGTTGAGTACTAAATATCAAGGCGATATTAATAAGCTTAATGAAAATTGGGATACTAATTTTGATAACTTTAAAAGCGTTGCAATAGAAATCCCTATCGATCCGGCATTAAAAGGTTTGCCCATTTGGTACGACTGGACGCGTTATAATATGGATAGGAGTACGGATTGGTTTACGTATGTTCAAAACGAACTGCATTCTGTAAATGAAGACGCCGATACCCATATTAAAATTATGCCTCGTATGTTCATGGAAGATTCTCGTTCTGGAGGTATAGATACCGAAGCTCTAGCTGAATTGACAACTATGGTTGGGCACGATGCAAAATCATTCGGTAGCGAGAACATTCGCCCTGGTAAATCGTCCAAGTGGATTGAAAAATACGCTTATAATTGGGGCATAGTTGCTATGTTTCATGATTTTATGGAATCAGTTGCACCTAATAAGATTAATGTGAATTCAGAGTCTCATTTTTTATCATCGGGTCAGTGGCGAGATTTAGATACACGTACGAGTTATGTACGTAGTGTTTATTGGCTTGCAACTTTACTAGGTATGGATGCCAATATGGGGTGGTTTTGGGCGCGAGACCCAGATGGTTCGCCAGAGGATCGTTTAGAAGGCGACTTGGACTTTTTTGACCCGGGTTTAGGTGGTGCATTTGCGGGTTCTAACAATATGCAACCGCATGTAACTAACGAAGTTACTCAGGTAATGTTTGATCTTAATAGCTTTTCTGAGGAAGTTATAGAGCTTAGGGAGCAGCGCCGCCCACTTCGTTTATTTTACTCTGAAACGACTGCTATTAATATCAATGACTACATGAGCAAAGGTTACGAGCTGTACGAAAATTTGTTTTTTGAAGGTTTTCCGCTTGGCTTTGCCACTAAGAATATAATTGAAAAGCAAGATAATAGTAATTGGGACGCAATACTTGTTTATCGTAATAAGTTTGTTACTAATGATGAGTTTAAGGCATTGCAGAACTATTTAAATAAAGGTGGTACCGTTATTTTAGACTCTGCACAAAGCTTGTCTTTAGATGAGTATGGACATCCGCGTAAAGCTAAGTTAGTTGCCAGTAAAGGTAAGCTTATTGTTATGCCGAAAGGCGCAGGCGTTGAAGCTATTAAACAAACTGCACTTGCAGAGGTTTCGGGGAGTATGCCTGATGTTGTTGTAAAGGTAGATAACGGTGAGTCATTTAAAACCACAACATGGCGTACTGTTAAGCAAGACAATGGTAGTTACTTGGTTAATATTTTAAATTTAGGCCACACAACAGCAACCGTTGAGCTATCGCTTAAAAATGGTAAATCTATTCAAGTTAAAAACTTAATGACGAGCAATAAGATGAACTCCAGCTTCGACATTCCTTCTGAGGGTGTCTTGCTTGTAGAAGTTACAGCTCAATAAACAGTTTTTTTTAGCGAGTACATACCTATGTGCTCGCTTTTTAATTAACACTATACATTAAGTTGTGGATAACAAATGAAAACAAATAATAAGGTTAAACTAATAGCAACATCGTTGAGCTTAATACTTGGTAGTGCAGGGGTTAATGCTGAGCCGATGCCGCATATTGCGCAACCAGGCGAAAATTGGGTTTTACAAACAGAACGTTCAGATGAGTTTGATATTAAAGATGCTGAAAAATGGAATTTTCAAACAGAGAACTATGGTGTTTGGTCTTGGAAAAATGAAAATGCTAGTGTTTCTGAAGGCATATTAAAACTAACCACTAAACGAGAAACGCATTTAAGAACATTTTGGGATGGCTGCAATAAAACAAAAGTGACTAATTATAGGTTGTTTTACACTTCGGGAGTTGCTAAATCTAGGGCAACAGGGAGTTACGGATATTACGAGGCACGTATTAAAGGTGCGGATAAATTTCCGGGAGTGTCACCTGCATTTTGGATGTACAGCAAAATAGATCGTACTTTAACGAATGAAGGCGATGTGCAATATAGTGAAATAGATGTAGTTGAGTTAACTCAAAAACAGACGCTTCAGAAGTCGGACCACGACCTACATAATATTGTTATAAAAGATGGTGCACCAAAGTGGATGCGACCTGGTAGCTCGCCAGAAAGAAACCATAATGGCTATCACTTACCATTTGATCCCAGTGAAGACTTTCATACTTATGGGGTTAATGTAACCAAAGATGACATTACATGGTATGTAGATAATGTTCAGGTTGGCTATAAAAAGAATTTGTACTGGCACCGAGAGATGAACTTAACATTGTCGCAGGGCTTACGCGCACCGCATACACAATGGAAATGCAATCAATTTTACCCTTCAGATAATCGCTCCGCACAAGGTTTTCCAACATCAATGGAAATTGATTACGTTAGAACGTGGTTAAAACAATAAAAGCCTTACAGCCTATTCTAATAAAGTATTTAATACCTTTTATTTAGATGATAATACACGTGTTTGTTATCTACATTTTTATGAATTCGAAGTAAGCGTATAGCTAACGACACCTAGCTTTGCTAAAGTTCCAAGGCAGAAGTGGCTCAAGGTTATCTGGCTGCTCAGCAATATGTTGCAAGCACGTCGATATGTAGTCATGCACTACAAGATCATTTGCCTTTGCGGTTTCAACAAGACTATAAAGTATAGCGCTGGCATGTGCACCATTGCAGGTATTTGAGAATAACCAGTTTTTTCGCCCTATTACGAACGGTTTTATGGCTCGCTCTGCACGGTTATTATCAATACTGAGCCTGCCATCATCGAGGTAACGCCGAAATTTCTCAAACTGATTTATCGCATAGGTAATTGCTTCACCTAGCGCCATTTTATCTTTATGCTTGAGTAACCATTGATACAATTCATCAACGATTGGTTTGGCTTTTCTCTGCCTAATATTGAATTTTTCATCGTGCGATTTATCTTTGATGGCTTGCTCAATACCATAGAGCTTGCCTATCAGGTTGAGTGCAACATCCGCTTTACCTGTTTTTTTATTATTGCCTTTAGCCTCGATGAATTTACGGCGCATATGGGCTAAGCACGCGACCAGTGTTGCATTCGTTTGCTCGTAAGCCT
>NZ_MXQF01000016.1 GCF_002165575.1 Pseudoalteromonas sp. A601 | reverse complement strand
AAGAAATTGCACTTATTATCCGAATCTAGGAGTGACATTATTGTTCTTAAATGCATTAAATGCGTCATATAATGGCTTTTCAGCAATGGCATTATGACTATTAAATTGAAAGTAACCTACACTGCCATTGGCAAGTATTTTTACATTCGTAACTGGTTGTGATGTTATAGATTGAGCTGTTAAAGTGACTTCACGAACCTCTGAGGTCTCAATGTCTTTAAATGTAAAGTTGGTTGTTTTACCAGACTCACGAGGTGATAAACCAGCATTAAGTGTATCGACTTCCGCTTGCGTGCTTGCATTTACAAAATCAACACCGTCTACTTCCAGTACTTCAAAACCACGGCTTAGGTTAGCATTACTTGCAGGGGTGTTAGCTTCTGTGTATGAGATTACAGCTTGGCGAGGGGCCGTTGCGTTAATTATCTTGAGCTTGAAGCCATAGCCAAAACTAACGCCTGATTGACTTTGGGCTTCCCACTCGGCTGTGGGGAGACTTGAGTGAAAATTGTCTTTATTAGCACCAGACTCCGTTATTTCTTTGGTCTTTAGAAGTTGAAAGTAGTCAGCTACGGAGTCGGTGAGAGCAGGGTCTCGGTCAATAATTTCGTCATACCATAAGTAGGTCTCATTGCTCCATGAACGCAACCAATGTTTCTCATTTAGCGCTTGGCATTGTTGGGCAAAACTAGTTGAAGGCTCAAACACGCCTTCGGACCAGTCAATGGTTGTCGGTACTGGTATATTATTGTTATCGGTATTGGCTGTGTTGCCACCGCCGCAACCAGTTAATACAGCTAGGGAAAAGGCTGAGATTAGCGCTAAATTAAATCTTGATAGGGTCATCAGGCATCTCTTATTAAATAAGTATTTTATAGAATATAGCGCCTTTTATTGATACAAGATAGTAAGTAAAAAGTTAAAACAGGTAGAAACTAAGAGCATTGGAGTAACTAAGTTGTTGCCATAAATCATTGCTTTTGCATAACGAGAAGTGGCTGTGCCAAAGCTCAGAATAGCTTTGTTGAATTTGGCAAACTGGAAAGTTACTAGCAAACATGACTCGCGTTTGGCCAAATTGCTGTACTATAAAATCAAAGCAAACTTGCTGTTGTTGCCTATTTAGAGAAAGTAATTCAAATCCAGAATATTTTATATATACATTTTTATTGTGGGCTAACTTACTAATGCCTTTTTGCCATAACACCAGTTGCTGTGGCAATCCGGCGTGATTAACCACAAGCTTTAAGTGAGGAAGCTGCTGAGCGTAATGCGCAACTCGCTCGCTAATTAAGGTATTTTCAAGTTCAAATTGAGCTTCAAAATGAAGCGCTTGCTCAGCTAAATAAGCAAGGTTCTCTAAAGTATAAGGGTGTAATAGTCGAGAGCTGTCTTCGCCTTCTGTAATATCCCTAATCCCGACAAGTGACGGGTGTTTTAAATTATTAATCGCTTTTTTAAACTCAACAGGATCAGAATCTATTTTCGCAAAACTAACAGCTCTAAATTGCTGATTAGCTAAATGTTTATTTAGCCATTTTAGCTCTCTAATGGGCTGTTGGTTATCGAACCCAGCTTCAATATGTACTAAAGCGGCTAGCTCAAATGGGCAATTTTTAATAAGGTCGTCAGGGGCTATCGGTTTTTTAATTGTCTCAAGGTTAGGCCAAGAGGGAGGATTATCTCCCTTTAGCCAGTTGTAGCAACCTTCATTTAGGTTAAAAAAATGCACATGGGGGTCAATGATTTTGGAGTGCATTTTTAATCCTCTTATTGCGCCGTATAGCCGCCATCAATATTTTGTAGACTGCCTGTTATAAAGCTGGCGTTGTCGCTTGCTAAAAAAGCAACAAGAGCAGCAACTTCATCGGGTTGGCCTAAACGACCAAGTGGCTGCAAAGCACCTTCTTGTTCGACTATCTCAGCTTTATTCGCACCACTTTTGGCGCAATATGCGTCTATGGCATTATGAAATAAAGGGGTTTCAATTGTACCTGGGCAAACGGCATTTGCTCTAATATTAAAAGCAGCATAATCAAGTGCAGTGGTCTTGGCCATAGACGCTAGCGCATGTTTGCTTAGGTTGTAAGCAAAAGAGTTGGTTTTAGCTATGTTAGCTTGGTCTGAAGCAATAAAAATAATAGCTCCATCTTGCCTAGCTTTCATACTAGGCAAAACAGCCTTTACTGCAGCATATGCCCCTTTAACATTGAGAGCAAAAAGATTGTCAAAAGTTGCTTCGTCAGTATCTTCAATATTAGCGCTTAAGTGTTTACCAGCATTTGAAACGAGTACATCAATGCGACCTTGATCTTGGGCTATACGCTCAATAGTACGCTCCACATTAGCGACTTGACTAACATCACATTGTTGCCAGATGCCAAATTCACCATCTTGAATGTCTAGGTTAAATACTTTAAAGCCTTCACTTTCTAAACGCTGACATATAGCGCGCCCGATACCTAGGCTTCCGCCAGTGACGATTGCAACTTTTTTCATTTTATACCCTTAGTGGCTATGACCACAGCCGCCTTCGCTATGAACATGACCATGGGAAAGTTCTTCGCTGGTGGCTTCACGTACGGTTATAATATCGATATCAAAGGTAAGTGTTTTACCGGCAAATGGGTGATTTAAATCACAGTCAGCATTAAAACGACCCACTTTTACGATAGTAACTTGGTGCTTTCCTTGGTTTGAATGCACCATAGCAGTCATGCCTGGCTTCCAAACTTTTGTGTCACCTTGTAAGTGCTTAAGAGGAATGCGTTGGATAAGGTCGTCAACACGCTCGCCGTACGATTCACTTGGCTCAAGTGTAACTGTTAAGTTGTCACCAGCAGATTTTCCCTCAAGCGCGCTCGCTAAACCTGGTAGCATGCCTTCAAGGCCGTGAATATAGCTTAATGGCTCGCCATTTTTACTGCTTTCAAGTTGTTCGCCGGCTTCACTTAAGGTGTAGTGAAACTCTACAGCTGAATTATTACTGATTTGCATGCCAATCTCTTTTATTTAAGTGTACGAAAACGCCGATTTTACGCTAAATCAAATTGATGTGAAACTAATGCGGCTGTTTTAAGGTTTTTTCTAACCCCGACAGCATTCCTTCATTTTGAAGTTGTGAACTGGGCTTAGTTGCTTGTGGTAAATGTAAAACCAGTAATGAGCCTGGTTTTAAAACACTGGATGCACTGAGCTTATTCCACTGTGCTAAGTCTTTGTGGGGCACATCGTATAGCTGACTTATTCCCCATATAGTGTCTCCAGGCTTAACTTGATATTCAATGGCAATTGTAGGGATTGCTACTTCGGTCTGCTCAAGGTATGGACTAATTTTATAATCGATAGTTAATGAGTCGGGCATAGTACGTGGCTGACCAACAATTAAGGCTTCGCCAATCCCTATTAGGTTGGAGGTTTTATTATTCATCATTTTTAATTTTTTAACTGAAAGGCCAAAACGCCGAGCAATGGAATATAAGGTATCGTCTTTCTTTACTATATATTCACCAGAAAAGTTATTTTTAAAGAACTGACTGCGTAAAAGGCTTTGTTGCTCCAGTGGTAGTAACAAGGTGTGGGGCCCATTAGGAGAGCTTTGATTTTTTAAATAGCCCGGGTTTAAAGTGTGTAGTTGTTTGCGGCCAATCCCAGAGAGATTTGCTATTACTGAAAAATCAAACTGCTGACCTACATTAAACTCGGTTGTTAGTGCTTTATTTGCCAATTTAGGGCGCAGTAAACCTTGTTGTGGGTTTTGCACTAGATAGCTTAAAGCTAGCAGTTTTGGTACATACTCAGAGGTTTCTTTTGGTAATTTTAAAGACCAATAATCAGTGCTTTTGCCCTTATTTTTATTATCAGTGATGGCTCTTTTGACTCGCCCTTCACCGCTGTTATAGGCCGCGAGTGCATGTAGCCAGTTACCATCAAAACGCTTATGTAAATACTTTAAATAGGCAAGGGCTGCATCTGTAGACGCAAGTACATCTTGTCGCCCGTCGTACCATTGGTCTGACTTAATACCAAAATGATGGGCGGTTGCACCAACTAGCTGCCAAACGCCAACAGCTTGTTGCGACGAGCTAACGGTCGGTCTAAAGTCACTTTCGACAAAGGGAAGCAAGGCAATTTCCATGGGTAAATTTTGTTGTTCAATTTTACGAACAATATGGTAAAGATAAGGAGCTGCCCGTTTGCTAACTGTTTTTAAATAGTTGGGCTGCCTGATATACCATTTAATGCGTTTATTTAGCGCTTGATTTAGATAGATTTTAAATTGCAGGTTAGTCGCTATGTGTTGCCATAAATCAGCATTTCTTTTTATTACAGCCGTATTAGGGGAGTTAGTAGTTTGAGGTCTTAGCTGTAATTTTATTGTTGGTTTTGCTGGGGCATCGGTTTTTTTATTTGCAGTAAGTATAGGTTTTTTTGAAGGCTCAAAGTGGTTAAAGATAACGGGTGCTGCTACGTCTTGTGCTTGGGCATTTGCGGGCTCTGTTGTTTCACAACCTAACAACATAAATAGGGTAACAAATAGGGCAAATAAGTAACTGCGCATAAAAACCACCGAGAAATTGTCCTTTATTGAGTTTAGCACAACCGTGTGCGGGGGCTATTTTGACTGTTTAGCGCGTTTAAGTCCAGCTTGTAAAAATATTGGGTAAGCTTTAGCTGAGATGTCATCTGTGATGTACTGGTTAGCAAATTGTTTATTAAAGCTTTGTTGGAGTTGGGTTAAATCTTGCTCAGGGTTGTTTTGTACATGTTCTTGTATGGCAGTTAAAAAAGCGTGAGATTGTTGTAGGTCTTTTATTGTTATTGGTTCACCGTGGCCTGGTAAAATTGTTTGTTCAATAGTGTTTGCTGCTAACTCAGTTAATAATTCTCGCCAGTCAGTTAAATTGCCGTGGCCTGGGTAAGGTAAATAGTCGACGATATCCCCACCAATTAAAATAGTTTGCTGCTCAGCATAAAGCATTAAATCGGCATTAGTATGTGCCTGGTAGGCATTTATTGTTATAGGGTAATTTCCTAAATCAAGTGCAAGCGAGTCAGTGACTGCTAAAGCGGGTGGCTTTAGTGTGTATTCTTGCCATCGCAGCAGACGATTTTTCGCTAATTCAAGTTTATCACGCCAAGCTGGCTGCTTCTCTTTAGGTTGCTTGGCTAAGCGCTGAAAGCTTAATTCAATACTTTGTTGATAAGTCTCTAGTTTATTATTGTAAGCCTGTTTAAAATCTGCAAAGTTTGCTGCTAATTTTTGATGTGTAATTAATTTAGCATTAGGGTAATGATGCTGTAACACTGCCATACCAAGCAGATGATCGTCATGAAAGTGGCTTGCGACTAAGTAACATAAAGGTACTTTAAGAGTGTGTTTAAGGTGCTTTACCGTTGCTTCAACAGCTGAGAAGTTACCGCTAGCATCAAACATTAATGCACAGTTATCACCTTTAATAAGAATTTGGTTCGAATCATAAAACCGCAAGTTAGCGGACTGCTGAAAAAAATCGACGTGATTAGATATTTTTTGCCATTGAGCATGAGCCTGACTAATCGACAATAGGGTACCTGCAAAGACTAAAAAACGAGTTAAACGAAAGCTGAGAAAGTTGTTAGTCATCATTTATCCCTAAGATTCGAGTTGTTATTTGCAGGTTCAGCAGAAAAAAACAAGCGCAAAATGCGCTTGTTTATTTATGATTAGAGTCACTTAAGTATAAACTTAGTTTATCTATAAGCTCATCTTGCTGCTGTTGTGCAATGGCTTGTTGCTTTTGCACTTCTAACAATTCGTGACTAATGTTCAGTGCCGCCATAAGTAAGGCTTTTTGATCATTTCGTACTGTAGAACGTTGTTTCATTTGCTCTACTAAATCATTGAGGTGCTTTGCAGCAGCTATCAGTGCTTCTTCTTGGCCTTGTGGGCAAGCAAATTGCTGCTCTTTGCCAAGTAGATCAACAGTGACCCGCTGGTTTTGCAACTCAGACATTAGCTAGCCTGTTGGGCGCTTTGCAACTTCTCTAATAGGCCACTTAATGTTGAACTCGTGTCTTTTTGCTTTTCTTCACTATCAAGTACTTCAAGTTGCAAAGTTTCATTTTCGTCAATTAGTTTGCTGTTTTTTTCTGTAAGGCTCGTAACCTCAGCTTGTAGCTCATTATTGCGGCTGATTAGTTGGTCGATCAGTTGTTCGAGTTGAGAAAGAGTTTCGTTGTTCATAAAGGCGCTCATATAACTGTTATTAATAACTAGCAAATGTAAAGCAAAGTTACTTTATATGCCAGCATTTACGCTTGTTTTAGCTGATTTTTATTTGCTGTTAAGGGATAATTCAGCTCATCAGCTTTTTTGTTCAGAATTGGTTCACAGAGTTAAGTAAAATTTTAGTGGATGGTGTTTTAATTTCAACTGAAACTCGTATCTTGGCATAGCTTGCGTATAATGAAGCCTGATTACAGCTTTTATCACTTGGCTTATAGCGAAACTAAAATTATGCTCAGTTACAGACACTCATTTCATGCCGGAAATCCAGCGGATGTACTTAAACACTTAGTACTAGCACAAGTGTTAAGTTATCAAACAATTAAAGATAAGCCTCTTGATTATATTGACACTCACTCAGGGGCGGGTTTTTTTGAATTAGCATCGGCTGATGCGCAAAAAACGCAGGAATTCCAAGATGGCATAGCAAAGCTTTATCAGCACAGTAGTGAGCACGAAGCTTTAAATGATTACATCGCATTGATCAAGTCTTTCAACGAACAAGGCGATCTTGCTTTTTATCCTGGCTCACCAAAAATAGCCGAGCACTACTTGCGTCGTCAAGACAAAGGCTGGTTTTTTGAGCTACACCCAAGGGATCTCCTGTTACTTGAAGATAATATGCAGGGCAAGCGCTCAATTCGTGTGCGTGGCGAAAACGGGTTTGCTGGATTAATAGGGTTATTACCCCCTGCGTCACGACGTGCATGCGTACTGATTGATCCACCGTATGAGATTAAAGACGATTATGAACTTGTGGTTAAAACGCTAACTAAAGCTTATCAGCGCTTTGCTACGGGCACTTATATGATTTGGTACCCAGTCGTTGATCGTGAGCGTATTGAGCGAATGGAAGAGGGACTTATAGCCTCTGGCATGCGTAATATTCAATTATTTGAGCTTGCTACAAAAGCAGATACTGACGTACATGGTATGACAGCCTCAGGCATGATTATTATTAACCCGCCTTGGAAATTAAAACAAACCATGGATTCCGTTTTGCCTGAATTAGTGGGCTTGTTAAGTGACGCCAGCGGCTTTTATCGCAGCGAACAGTTAGTAGAAGAATAACTAACCAGAGTTCAGGTTAACTAGAAATTTTTTACGGTTTGAAAGCGCCCAACTTTGCTTGGGCGTTTTCTATGCAATACTCTAATTAAAGTACGTTGCTTGGAATGTAGCAGTGACTTCACCTGCTGCATCTTTCATTGTAAGTGTCTCACCCTTAATAGCAAACTCAGCTGCAGTGTCCAGTACGGCTGACATCGTGCTTTCAACATCCATTTGCTCAGTACACATTTTTTGCGTGCTTGCTAAAGGGTTGAAAGTAAGTGCCTGTTCGCTGATTTCGTAGCTGCCAGTAAAGTTATTACACCCTAAAAAGCCATGAGTTGTACCATCGGCTTTAAATTGAATAAAAGGCTCTTTGGTTTTTACTTCAACAGCTTCACCGTTGAAGCTTACTGCTTTCCAATAAGTGTTTGTCAGGGTTACGTCAGGCTTAGTTGCAGAAGCTTTTGATACAACAACTTCATAAGGTTGATCTGTTTGCTGCTGTGCAAAAGGGTCATTATTGGTTGTGCTAATGTAAAGTAATTGGCCTTGGTTCTCGATACGCGCACTAACACTATAGCGATGGCCCGCTTTAATTTTTGACTGCTCATATTGCAGCGACACATCATACGGAGGGCCCCCATTAAGCTCTATGGTCTGCTCACTAATAACATCTGCTTTAACGTCCATTTTAGACACATCAGAAAGCTTAACGGTCAATACGGAGCCTGAGCGTAACATACTACGGTCTAAATAAGTTACTTGTGTGTTAAGAGTCGCCATTCTTTTTTGCTCTGTTGCATTGTCGGGTGTTTGCTCCTGAGTACAACCTGATAGAGCAATGCTTGCGGTTAATAATGCAAGACAGCCTAATGATGATTTTTGTAATGACATAAAGTTTCCTTGAATGAACTAAAGTTTGCAGCACTATTTACTACAAACGCTATTAAATATATTCCTTCGGCGCTTAATATTAGCTTAATCCAACAAAAAATGGGCTAGCAGCCCATTTTTTATAAAAACTTTAATTTTAGGGTTTGTGGACCCTGGAAGATCAAATTACTTTTTTACATATTTAGTCAAAATCACAATGCGCTGACCGTCTACGCGTCCTTCAATATGCTCAGGATTACTGGTTAAACCAATATTACGCACAGCAGTGCCGCGCTTTGCAACTAAGCTACTTCCTTTTACATCAAGATCTTTGATGAGTGTTACAGTATCGCCAGCCTGAAGTACGACTCCATTACTATCGACATGCTTGATATCATCATCTTCTGCGAGTACTTTTTGTGCCCAAGCAAGTGTGTCTTCTTCAAGATAAATCATATCTAGCGCATCTTGCGCCCAACCATTATCAGGTGCTAAGCGGGTTAGCATTCTATAAGCAACAACTTGAACGGCCGGTGTTTGGCTCCACATGCTGTCGTTTAAACAGTGCCAATGAGTAGGAGTTAACTCAACGGTTGCTTCAACCTGGTCTTTGCAGGTCTGACAGGTGTAAATACATTTATCTGAATGAGCTTCGTTAACTGGTGGTACTTCGTATACAGATAGGTTCTCGGTTGCACTACACAGTTCACACTGGTTATTACTGCGTTCTACTAAGGCTTTTTCAATGCTCATATCTTGAGGCTCTTTTAGTCTTTAGCTAAGGGGGAGCGAGCATTATACCTAATTAGGACTTTGATGAGAATATGCCCTTGTTTAAAGTGTGGGTATTTTGTTAATTATATCGATATACTTTTGTTCAATACTACTAATTGTACCTTCTTGATGCAGTTGTTTGATAGCTTGGTTAATCTGTGGAAGTAGGTGGCGATACTTATGTAAAATACGTATGCGGAGAAAACCATCGGAGTGGGCAGCCCCAAGAGCTACCTGTACTCCTAACTCTCTTGACCAAAATAAAGCAGATAACTCACTAATTATAACGACCTCGAGTCGTTGACGTTGTAACGCCAGTATTAGCTCTTTTTCAGAAGGGAAATCCATGCGAGAAAATTCATCATCGTCATAGTAGTAATAGCCCATTACAGTGCCTACATTATTTCCATTTATGGCAGCTAAACTTTGCCATTTTTTAGCGTGCTTAGGTAATGACACTAAATACTCAGACATTTGAAAAAGTGGCTCAGAATAGACAAAAAGTGGATTATCTCTTTCTTGTTTTGATAACCAAGCGGTACTAATTATATCAAAATCAATTTTGCCAGTGATCAGTGATTTTACCGTTCGCTTTGCAGGTAAGACAACATGTTCTCCCTGAATATTAGCGGTGTTGAGGATTTGTTGTACTATTTCAGGAAAGATTCCAGGTAAGTCAGAGTCACCTGTGTAATAAGGAAAGTAGTTTCCAGAGCCAGTTAAGTTATATTTTAGCGTTACAGATTCGCCTGCTAATAAAGACTTGCAAAACAAGCAGCAGGCTATTAGAAAGTAAAACTTAATTGAAAGCTCCTTACTCTAATGTAAATATTTATGGTCAATTAGTTTAATTGCTAATTTATACAGTTAAAGTTATTAGAGTGTATTTATCTTTTAATTGACCTTTCAGTGTTGTTTATATTTCTACTTTTGGCAAATTATAAGTGGGTGCAAGCTTTCAAAAATTCACTATACTGAAGGAATATAGAATAATAATTTAGTTACTCTGGGCGACTAAAGTTATTAGCAGGAATAAAAATGCCGAACACAAAAATAACAAAAACAGTACCGACTATGGTAACTCAATATATTGCGCGCCAGCCCATTTTTAATGCGCAAAAAGACATTTTTGCGTACGAGCTTTTATATCGAGATTCAGCGAATAATGTATTCCCCGTTGGTACTACCGATGGCCAAGCAACAGGACGACTATTTTTTAATGCATTAATGTTAATTGGGATTGAAAAATTAACAGCCAACCAGTGCGCATTTATTAATTTATCTACTGACGCTCTTTTAGAGGATTTTCCAAAACTTTTACAACCAAGCAGTGCGGTAATAGAAATTGTAGAGCGCGCAGATAATATAGCTAAAGTAACTAAGCGTGTTAAAGCATTAAAGCAAGCAGGTTATTGTTTTGCTCTAGATGATTATGACGGTGATGAAAAGTGGAAGCCATTACTAGAGCTAGTTGATTACATTAAGCTCGAAGTAGAAGAGCCTCTAATTAAAACGAACATGATGCTTAAAAAACTCAAGCGACGTTTTCCCTACGTTAAAATTATTGTTGAACGCATTGAGACCCACGAACAGTTTTTAATGTTAAAAGCTGCTGGGTGTGATTACTTCCAAGGATTCTTTTTTGCCCGCCCTGAAATGCTTACCTACCATAATGTTGAACCCTCTAAGCTGGCTGTTTTTGATTTATTACGTTGTACCTCGCGCCCAGATTTGAGTTTTGATGAAGTACATCAGCGAGTCGCAAAAGATGTTGGTTTGACTGCCCGTATACTTAAATTGGTTAATGCGCGTTCTAAGAGCCAAAACTTAGTGATTACCTCAATTTCGCAAGCAGTGATTTACTTAGGTGAAGATGCCATTCGCCAATTTGTTCGCGTATTAGCGCTGAGTGAATTGGGAGTCGATAAACCCACTGAGTTGACTAAGTTAGGGTTGATTCGTGCTCATTTTATGCAGCTTATACTGGAGCCTGGGGGCAAAGACATGTCTGAGCAAGGTTACCTAGTTGGTTTGATGTCGGTGCTTGATGCCATTTTAGATATGGAACTTGATGTGATTGCCCAAGAATTTAGCTTAGGCGATGAACTTTCCAGTGCTTTGCTGAGTTTTAACGGTATGTTGGGTGCAACTTTGCAGTTAGCTCGCGGTGTAGAAGAAGACAATTGGCCTTTAGCTGAAAAGCTATTAGAAACAATTCGTCCAGCGTCAGGGATTGAAGTCGTTTACAAGGCCATGCTCAGTGCCCGCCAGTATGGTGATGAGGTGCTAGCATCTATTATTGAACAAAAATAGTTACTTGAGTATGATAACGTGGCTATAAATAAAGTTACCTAAGATACTTCATGCGTTTATTATTACCCATTATCACAATTTTAATTGCCTTAGCGTTATTAATTCCAGGTGTTACTCAGCCTGTGTTAACCCTTGAGGGGAAAATTGATAAATCACAACTTGCTAAAACAGGTATTGCGATGATAGCTGACGAGGGGGATCGTAATACCCGTAACATGCTGATGATGGCCTCAAGTATGTTGGGGCTTGATAAATTGGAAGGTGAAATTAGCGCTTATCAAAAAACGCGTAGTATTTGGGGCACGGTTGATGAACTGGCTGATAATAAAAATTATTTAGTCGCCGTGCTGGTGGCACTCTTTTCGATTGCGATACCCTGTATAAAACTATTGATGCAATTAGTATATTGCTTAATACCAATGAATAAATTTAAGCCGCGGCTCGGTCAAGTAATACAAGGCTTAAGTAAGTGGAGCATGGTTGATGTATTTGTTATTGCGTTGATCGTATCGTACTTAGCCGGTAACGCAGATGGTCAAATGGGCGAATTGATCAATATGCACGCAGAATTCGGCGCAGGTTTTTGGTATTTTACCGGCTATTGTTTATTTGCCATTGCTGCGAGTAGTTTAATTAAAGTTGAGCCAAAAAATAGTTAAATGTTTGTGTTAACTAAGTAGTTATCATAAACTTCCCTAGAACCTAGAACCTAGAACCTAGAACCTAGAACCTAATTTATAAAAGGCATTTTATTGCAACGTATTTACCTTAGTTTATTGACCCTAGTTTTGTTACTCACTTTAGTGGGTCAAGCTGTTGCGTCTGTAACTATGTCGTGCGAAATGCCTCATATGAGTCAATCTCAGTCGCAACCAATTGCAGATGATATGCATCATGCCATGTCGACCGCTATGATGGACATGGATTGCTGCGACGATGACGCAACAAGTACCCAAGAGTGCGCTTGCCCAATGAGCGCTTGTAGTACTCACTCAATGCTGAGTATGGGTAACCTATTTACAGTTACACTACTCAGCACAGAAAAAGTTCAACTCTATCCCCCTCAAAGTCAACATTATATAGCCAGCTCACTATATCGCCCTCCTATGTCTGCCTAATTGCAGGATAGGTGCGTCTAAAATTTACTAAACCATATTTAATATCGCCTATTACTGCCTCTAAATTAATCATTTTTTTAATTTTTAGTGGAGTAAGTGATGAATCACTTAGCAGTACTTAAAGCCAGTTTTTTAGCGTTTTTGCTAACAACGGCAAGCTCAGCATACAGTAACGAATTAAGCCTTGAACAAGCGCTCGATTATGCGCTTGATAACGAACCTTGGCTGACGGCCAATAAATATCAACAAGCTGCTGTGCAAGCACAAAGCTTAGCCGCAGGCACGCTACCAGATCCGATATTAACCTTAGGGCTGATGAATTTACCAACGAATGGCTTTGCTTTCGCTCAAGAAGGCATGACCCAGTTAAAAGTGGGTGTAAGCCAAATGTTTAGCCGTGGTGACAGCCTTGAGCTCAAACAACAAGCTTTAGCTCAATCAGCGCAGCAATATCCTTGGTTGCGTGCCGACAGACTTGCACAGGTTAAAACCATAGTTATCGAATCTTGGCTCAATGCCTATCGTGCTCAGCAGAGTATTGCGCTGATTGAGCGAGATAAAGCTTTGTTTACACAATTGATTGATATTACTGAGTCAAGTTATGCCAGCTCGGTAGGTAAAACCCGTCAGCAAGATATTATTCGTGCCCAGTTAGAATTAACTCGCCTTGAAGACAAACTCGTGATGCTTGAACAGCAGTTTGAAAGTGCCAAGAAACGGATGTCGCAATGGTTACCGATGAGTATGTTAACTCAACCAGTGAGCGCTAAGCGCGGCGATATCAAGCCATTAGTTGACTTTACAGCGCTCAAATTTGAGCAGCTCATGCCACTGTTGATGGCACACCCAGCAATTGTTGCCATAGAGCAAAGAGTTACAGCCAAGCAGACCGAAGTTGCAGTGGCTAAACAAAGCTATAAACCACAACTAGGCGTAAATATGGGTTATGGCTATCGCGACGATACGCCAATGGACGAGTCCCGTGCCGACTTGTTTTCGGTAGGTATCAGTATCGATTTGCCGCTGTTTACCGACAATCGCCAAGACCAGCAAGTCAATGCTGCTATTGCCATGGCTGAGTCGGTGAAAACAGAGAAATTGCTCGCACTACAAAAGCTTAAAGGGACGTATTTTAAAGAGTTTAGCCAGCTTGCTCGGCTACAACAACGGGATGCGCTTTACCACACAAAGCTATTGCCACAAATGGCCGAGCAAGCGCAAGCCACCCTGAATGCTTATACCCGCGATGATGGTGAGTTCTCAGAAGTTATGCGTGCTCGCATCAGCGAACTCAATGCCAAAATCGACGCTTTAAACATCCAAATTGATCAACAAATTATTATTGCTCGCTTGAATTATTATGCCAGTAGCAAAGATGCTGCGGTAATGACAGAGCTACTAACAGGAGAGCATGATGAACACTAATTTAAAATTGCTTATCGCAGTGTTGCTCGGTGGTTGTATTGCGTCGGCTGGCTTTACTTTTATGAATGACTCAACAAACTCTACAGCCGCTAAGGTAGAGCAAACCCCCTTGTACTGGGTCGCACCTATGGATAGTAACTATCGTCGTGATGAACCTGGCCTTTCGCCAATGGGCATGGATCTAGTGCCTGTGTATGCAGAAGACGAGGGTAACGACCAAGATGGCCCCGGCGCGGTGATGATTTCTGCTGCTGTGATCAATAACCTTGGTGTCAGAACCGCTAAAGTGCAGCTCAAAGCACTGCAAAGTGAAGTAAACACTGTAGGTTATGTACAGTATAACCAAGACCAACAGGTGCATATTCATCCGCGTGTGGAAGGCTGGCTAGAAACGTTGTTTGTCAAAGCCGCAGGTGATCAAGTCACAGAAGGGGAACCGCTATATACCTTGTATTCCCCGCAATTGGTGAACGCCCAAGAGGAGTTTGTACTGGCAGTTAATCGCAATAACCCAGTACTGATCCGTGCGGCTAAAGCGCGCTTAAAAGCATTAAATGTATCGGATGGCTTTGTTGAGCGCTTACAAACCAATAAAAATGTGATGCAAAACATCACCTTTTATGCCCGTCAAAGTGGTGTTGTTGATGAACTTAATGTTCGCGAAGGTTTTTATGTAAAGCCCGGTACTTCAATGATGAGTATTGCTCAGCTTGATGAAGTTTGGGTAGAAGCTGAGGTATTCGAACGCCAAGCTCAGCTCGTTGAAGTGGGCTTACCGGTGACCATGACGCTTGATTATATTGCCGGGCAAAGCTGGCGCGGTAAGGTTGATTATATTTACCCAACACTGGATGCCACAAACCGTACTCTACGGGTGCGTTTGCGCTTTAATAATCAAGATCATCAGTTAAAACCTAATATGTTCGCACAAGTGAGCATTCATGCTAAAGCCGCTGAGCAACAACTTATAGTGCCAAAAGAGGCAGTGATCCGCACAGGCTCTCAAGACCGCGTTGTCGTTGCGTTAGGTGGAGGTCGATTTAAATCAGTGGCGGTAGAGCTTGGTCGTAGCGATAGCCATAATGCGGTTATTTTAGCGGGTATTAAAGCCGATGATGAAGTGGTTACCTCGGCGCAATTCTTATTAGATTCTGAATCCAGCAAAAGCTCTGATTTTAAGCGTATGCAAACACCTGATATAAGCAGCACTGTTTGGAGTAAAGGGGTGATCAACCAAGTAATGGTGGCTCATCGTAGAGTCAATATTAGCCATGAGCCGATAGCAGAATTGGATTGGCCTAGTATGAAAATGGACTTTACAGTTGCAGATGATGTTGACTTTCAAGCGTTGGACACAGGGCAAACGTTGCATTTTGAGCTGACTAAAAAAGCTGATAACAGCTATATGGTAAGCGCTATTCACATTATGGATTCAACCCATATGATGGTTGATGCGGCTAATACAGCGACCGTAACAGGCACAATCAACAGCATAGATAAAGCCGCTCGTGTAGCCAATATTAGCCGCGGGGCAATTGCAAAGTGGAACCGTGGTCCGGTAACTATGGACTTTAAGTTTGCTGAGAATGTTGATTTAAACTCTCTTGAGGCGCAGCAACAGCTGACATTTACTTTTAGTGTGCAAGACGGTGAATTTGTTATCCAGCGCATTGATACTGCATCAACTATGCAATCACACAGTGGTCACTAGGGGGCATTATGATAGCAACAGTTATACGATGGTCTGTGACTAATCGGTTTTTTGTCTTGTTAATAACCGCAATACTAATTGGTGGCGGTATATTTGCAGTAAAAAATACCCCAGTCGATGCCTTACCGGATTTATCCGATGTGCAGGTGATTATAAAAACCTCATATCCTGGCCAAGCGCCGCAAGTAGTGCAAGATCAAGTTACTTTCCCGCTCACTACCGCCATGCTCTCTGTGCCTGGAGCACAAACAGTACGCGGTTTTTCATTTTTTGGTGACTCCTATGTGTATGTTATTTTTGATGAAAAAACCGATCTTTATTGGGCTCGCAGTCGAGTGCAAGAATATTTAAGCCAAGTGGCTAGTCGCTTACCAGACAGCGCAACCGCAGAGCTTGGCCCAGATGCCACCGGTGTTGGTTGGATTTATTTATATGCGCTGGTGGATAAAACCAACCAGCACGACATTAGCCAGTTACGCAGCTTGCAAGATTGGTTTATAAAGTTTGAATTGCAAACCGTACCTGGCGTGTCAGAGGTTGCGTCTGTGGGCGGCATGGTTAAGCAATATCAAGTTAATGTAGAGCCAGATAAACTGCGCGCATACGGTATTCCGCTGAGTTTAATTCAAACCGCCATCAAACAAGGTAACCAAGAAATGGGCGCCTCGGTGGTGGAAATGGCCGAAGCCGAATACATGGTAACCAGCACCGGTTATATAAAAAGCGTTGCTGATTTAGAGGCCATTCCACTGGGCGTTAACGCCAACGGCACGCCACTACAATTGCGCGATGTTGCCGATATTCGCCTTGGTCCACAAATGCGCCGCGGTATTGCCGAACTCAATGGAGAAGGTGAAGTTGCTGGTGGTGTAGTGGTAATGCGCTTTGGCGAAAATGCGCAAAAAACCATTGAACGGGTGAAAGCAAAGCTCGAATCATTAAAAAAAGGCCTACCAGATGGTGTTGAAATAGTGCCGGTATATGACCGCTCTAATTTAATTAAAAATGCCGTAGATAACCTCACTAGTAAACTGCTAGAAGAGCTAGTCGTAGTGGCGCTTATCTGTATTGTATTTCTGTTTCATGTACGCTCATCCTTGGTGGCAATCATTACTTTACCGCTGGGAATTTTAACGGCGTTTATCATCATGTATTGGCAAGGCATTAACGCTAATATTATGTCGCTCGGCGGTATTGCTATTGCCATTGGCGCAATGACCGACGGCGCAATTGTAATGATCGAAAATATGCATAAGCACATGGAAAAAAAACCATTAACGGATGAAAACCGTTGGCAAGTGGTGAGCGATGCAGCGAGTGAAGTCGGCCCAGCACTGTTCTTTAGTTTAATGATCATTACCGTCAGCTTTATGCCTGTGTTTATTTTAGAAGCGCAAGAAGGGCGCATGTTTGCTCCACTGGCGTACACTAAAACCTATGCAATGGCAGCATCGGCGGGTTTAGCAATTACCTTAGTGCCCGTGTTGATGGGTTACTTTATTCGCGGCAAAGTCATTTCAGAGCAGAAAAATCCAGTTAATCGCTTATTGGTTAACGCTTACAAGCCATTACTTTATCTCGTTTTACGGTTTCCTAAAATGACCTTAGTGTTAGCACTGGTAGTCGCAATTATTGGTTTTTATCCGGTAAACAAAATTGGCAGTGAATTTATTCCACCGTTGGATGAAGGCGATTTAATGTATATGCCGACCACTTATCCAGGTTTGTCGATAGGTAAAGCACGGGAAATTTTACAACAAACCGATAAGCTCATCGCCACAGTGCCCGAGGTGTTAACCGTGTTTGGTAAAGTAGGGCGGGCAGAAACAGCCACTGATCCTGCACCACTGACCATGATTGAAACCTTTATTCAGCTCAAGCCAAAAGATCAATGGCGCGAAGGAATGACCCTAGACAAATTGAAAAAAGAGCTCGACGGCTTAGTGAATTTTCCAGGCCTGACTAATGCGTGGGTGATGCCAATAAAAACTCGGATTGATATGCTGGCAACCGGGATTAAAACGCCGGTAGGCATTAAAGTCGCGGGACCAAATTTGAGTGAGATTCAAGAGATTGGTCAGCAGATTGAAGTGTTACTTAAAGATGTACCCGGCACGGCTTCCGTTTACTCTGAGCGAGTAGCGGGTGGGCGTTATATCAAGGTGGATATCAACCGTGAAAAAGCCGCTCGTTATAGCTTAAATATTGCCGATGTGCAGCAAGTTGTTGCTACCGCTATTGGTGGTATGAATGTAACCGAAACGGTTGAAGGGCAAGAGCGTTACCCGGTGAACTTACGTTACCCACAGGATTACCGAGATTCACCCGAAGAGCTGATGCTATTGCCAATAGTTACGCCAACAGGTCAGCGTATTGCTCTTGCCGATGTTGCCGATGTATTTATTGAAGATGGCCCGCCGGGAATAAAAAGCGAAAATGCCCGTTTAAATGGTTGGACTTTTATTGATATTGATGACATTGATATTGGCAGTTATGTAGACAATGCGCGCCAAGTGCTTGACGAAAAGCTAGTGCTACCAACGGGTTACTCAATAACTTGGGCTGGGCAATATGAATACATGGAGCGTGCTAAAGATAAGCTTGCCTATGTATTACCACTGACCTTAGCGATTATAATTGTTTTGTTGTATCTCAACTTTCGAAGCTTTGTTGAAGTAGCCATAATAATGGCCACCTTACCGCTGGCAATGATAGGTGGTATCTGGCTCATGTATTTAGAAGGCTTTAACTTCTCAGTCGCGGTGGGTGTGGGCTTTATTGCCCTTACTGGAGTCGCGGTGGAAATTGGCGTCATTATGCTGGTGTATTTAAATCAAGCCTACCAAGAAAAGTGCACTCAAGCACAACAAGCCGGCACAACGCTTAGTTTTGCAGAACTTAAGCAAGCCATAGTCGAAGGCGCAGGCCTGCGAGTACGCCCAGTGATGATGACAGTCGCGACCATTATTATTGGCTTACTCCCTGTGCTATACGGTACAGGCACTGGCAGTGAAGTAATGAGCCGCATCGCCGCGCCGATGGTCGGCGGCATGTTTAGCGCCATTGTATTAACTTTGCTCGTGTTACCTGCGGTGTATTTGTTATGGCGCAAGCGGGGTATCAGCTCATAGCCTATAACTTTTACCTAAGGCGTGTAACTTGTACTGCTTTATAGTTTGTAAGTTACACGATATGATTTTTTGTCCTTGATTTTTAAAGGTTTTTGTTTTGGCATAGATCACGCATTGTATTGATGAATAACGTTAGTTAATAAGGAATGCACATGCAAGTTAAAACAATACAACAAGTATACGATTGGACAGTTTTGTTTCACACCCAAATGGCGGCGAATTTTTATAGCGTTAAAGACATTTTAGATGAGCATAATAAAATGCTGGTTGAGTACTATCTTAAGTACGAAAAAAAGTTAGCGGAAGATCTTGTTGGTTTTAAAGCGATCACAGAAATTAATACACTGGATACTTACTGCTATGAATACTTTGCTGAAAATCCCGAGTTACTGACTTTTAATGATTTAAATAAAGATAAGCAGGTAGATGAGCAGGTTATTCAAGCTTATTTATCAGGCCAGCACCAAAAGGTGATCGACCTATATGAATATTTACTAGCACGTGCAGAAACAGAGCACGGTAAAGAAAAGCTACAGCAGTTACTTGAGCTTGAGCAACAAGGTGTAAAACAAATGATGCAAAGCTCTAACCGTCATATGGACATGTAAGTTTTTAAGAGTTTGGATAGCGTGACGCTATCCAAACTTCCTATACAAAGTCGATTAAAAAACCGACCTTTTTCAGATAGCGTTGCTCTTGCTGTAAATCAGCTAAAAGCAAAGTTTGCTCTCCTAACCAGTCAACTGGAAACTGCAGTAACATGCTGTTGCCTTTTACCGTTACTGCCAATTCTTGGTTTTGACCACTCAAGCGTTTTTGATTCAATAAAACGGCCAATCTAAGCAATACTATAAGCTGCAATATTTTAAAATGCGGCACAGACAGCAAATTAGGGAACTCTTCTAGGCGGATTTTTTTGCGATAAAAGCGGATCATACAACTTAATAAGGTTTGCTGTTGCTGAGTAAAGCCAGGAAGTTGACTATTTTGCACAACATAAGCACTATGCTTGTGTAAGCCTGATGAGTTAATACTTAAACCAATTTCATGTAATTGTGCTGCCCAACCTAGCAACTGACGGTTATCCAAAGAGTCTAATTGCCACTGAGTTTGCACTTGCTCAAATAGCCAATCAGCAGTCACAGCTACTCGCCCAGCATGTACTTTATCTATGGCATTTCTTTCACTTAAGTTCGCAATGGTATTAGTACGAATATCCTTAAGAGCCAGCTTTTGCTGCATTTCATGCAGTAGACCTTCACGCAGGGAAAAGTCGCTGTAGTCCATCTCTTTAATGGCAAATAACTCAAAAATAGCAATTAGTATGGCCAAGCCACCACAAATACTTACTTGGCGCTCTGGGCTTAAGCCTGTGATCAATAAGTTATCAATGGTTTTAGCGGCTATAAACTGTGTTTTTAGTTCTTGTAAACGCTCTAAAGTAATGTTTTTTTGTTCTGGATCATTAGCACTTATCATCGCCAGAATTGACTTAATCGTGCCTGATGTACCGACAACCGCTTTCCAACCTGCACTAATGTAGTTAGCGTAGATAATCTCAAGCTCTTGCTCTGCTTTTATTTGTGCTTTCTTAAAGCGCTTATCACTAATGATGCCATCAGCAAAGAATTGCTTGGTATAGCTTACACACCCCATATTACGACTAGCTAACAATTTATGCTTAAAGTTTTTACCGATTATAAGTTCAGTACTACCACCACCAATATCAATAATTAAACGGTTTTCATCATGGTGGATATAGTGGGCAACGCCTTGATAAATTAAGCGGGCTTCTTCTTGACCAGATATAACATCTATATGATATGGAAACACTTTGCTCGCTTGAGTTAAGAACGAGTTAATGTTTTTAGCGCGCCTGAGAGTATAAGTGGCTGCGATTTTGACATTACTCTCTGGGAAATCTTGTAATGTCGCAGCAAATTGCTTTAAGACTGCCAAAGCTCTATCAGTAGCGGCCTGACTTAATTGAAATTTATCATCTAAGCCATCAGCTAAGTACACTCGTTGCTTTTCTTTATGGAGAATTTGCAAAGAGCCATCTACCTCTCTTGCTACCACTAAGTGAAAACTATTTGAGCCTAAATCAACGGCAGCAATTGAAGGATAATCATTCATTGTTATAATTATGTTCCCATTTTTTTAGGTGATCATAAATCGCTATTTGTGAGCGAATTTTTTTACGGTTACCACGTTTAACGTAGTTGTTTTTTTGCTCACTATCGATAATGCGCGCTTTGGTACGGTCTTTAAATTGTAGCTCAATTATATCAATGATCAGCTGTTTTAATTTTTCGTCATATATGGGCACACCCACCTCAACACGATGATCTAAATTACGAGTCATCCAATCTGCAGATGAAATATAAACTTTTTCTTCGCCATTGTTGCCAAACACCATCACACGTGGGTGCTCTAAAAAGCGGTCAACAATACTAATAACACGGATATTATCGCTAAAATTGCTGATACCAGGTACTAAAGAGCACATACCGCGTACTATAATGCGAATTTTAACACCTTTTCTTGCCGCGAGGTACAAGCAATCGATTAGCTCTTTATCAACCAAGTTATTTATCTTAACGGTGATTTTTCCGCTATAACCATTTTCTACATGCGCTATTTCTTGGTTAATTAAATTTTTAAGTACTTCGCGGGCATTCACTGGCGAAATCATTAAGTGTTCGAATACAAAGGGTTTATAACTACTTTCTATAAATTTGAATACATTGTCACTTTCATCACAAATGCCGGTGTGTTTAGTAAACAAACTAAAGTCAGTATAAATTTTTGCGGTTTTCTCGTGGAAGTTTCCCGTGCCAACATGTACATACTTTGCAATTTGGCCTTTTTCTCTGCGGTGTATAATACATAACTTACTATGTACTTTTAATGCCGGTATACCAAAAATGACCTTAATGCCTGCTGCACTCAGTACCTTTGCCCACTCAATATTGTTTTGCTCATCAAAGCGTGCTTTTAGCTCCACCATGACGGTCACTTTCTTACCATTTTTAACTGCATTAATTAATGATGAAATTAATCGTGATTTACTGGCGACACGATAAATGTTTACTTTAATTTGCGTGACCTTTGGATCAAATGCCGCTTGGCGCACGTACTCCAATAAATGATTAAAAGTGTGGTACGGGTAATAAAGAAGTATGTCTTGTTTGCTAATAGCATCAAACACGCTGGCGTGATTGTTAAAAGCGCTACTTTGTAATGCAGGCAATTTTTTATTTTCTAAATATTGCCTGCCAATGTTTGGAAAGCCAATAAAATCTCTAAAGTTACGGTAACGCCCGCCAGGAATAAGGGCATCATGATGAGTTACACCTAAACGCTTTTTCATTACTTTGAGCATAGATTCAGGCATGGCTTCATCATACACCAGACGCACTGGTTCTGCATATATACGCTGCTTTAGGCCTTTTGACATTTTATCTAGAATGCCTTCTTCGAGTTCATCATCAAGGTTGTATTCGGCATCTCGAGTTAGTTTAATCGAGTGACCTTGTATTTCGTTAAAGCTAAAAAAGCTACTGAACACGTCGTTGATAAAAAATAAAATAATGTCATCAAGCAATACTATTGTTTTGTGTCTGCGGGTTTTTTCTGGCGGTAAGATCACAAAACGCGGAGCTCTATCGGTGGGAACTTCTAACATGGCATAGTGGTTTTTATCACCCAGCATTTCAACAAATATGTAAGTCATAGTGTCGTTGATATGATCAGAGTAATCTTTATTCTCGTCGAGCATTATAGGAGCAATATGCTGTAAGACGTTGTCGAAAAAGAATGTTCTTAACCAATTGATATGAAATTCACTGAGTTCTTCTGGTCGGCCGACATGAATGTTATGTTCGTTTAAATCAATTAAAATTTGCTGATGTATTTGATTAAACTTTTTACCCAGTTGTAACACTTTTTGCTGGATTTGAGTAAGCAGTAGTTCGTCTTCATCAAAGTTCGTATCAGGGAGTTTATTGAGTAGAATACGGCGCTTTACATCGGCAACTCTTACTCTAAAAAATTCGTCTAGGTTATTCGAGAATATCCCTAAAAAGCGCATGCGTTCGATGATAGGGTTGTTTTTATCTTTTGCTTCTTGCAATACGCGGTCGTTAAATGAAAGCCAACTTAGTTCAGGGGCAAAGTAATTTATTGTTTGCGGCAAGTCAGTGCAAGCATTCATGTTCTATTCCTTTATTTAAAGCTAGCTAAAAGATAGAACAAGAAGATGACATTAACATGACAAACATGTCATTTTTATTACACATTTGCCATGGGGATATTTTGGTTTTTAGATCTTAAGCGTCTTCAATATCAACAATGAGATCAGCCGTGATAGCTTCAAGTGCAGCGACAACTTCATCTTTATTCATTCCATTGGGTAACTCAACGGTCGCAACAGCACTAAATATTGGCACACCCCAATTAGGTGCGCTTTGCTGCTTTGAATTTAAATGAGTAATATTTGCCCCTTTATGTCTAATCACACCGGCGAGCTCTTGGATAATACCGGGGCGATCATTACCAGTGATAACAAAATTAAGTTCTTCAACAGGTGTATCTGGTAGCTCATCGCTACCAGTTTCAATACGTACTTCTAGTTGTGGCAGGCCGTGTAATGAATCTTGTAACTCTTGTAGATGCTCAGCTGGTACTGCCACTTCAATAATACCCGCGAAATGGCCTGCTAAATGGCTTAAATTGCTGGTGAGCCAATTGCCATGATGATTTAAAACTGCAGAAGAAATATCTTCTACAAGCCCTGGACGATCTTGCCCTAAAATAGTTATAACTAGTTGCTTCATAGTAGATTCCTAAAAATACCGATTATAAAGAGAGAAGTGCGTCGGCGTAAAATAGTTGCATGATTGTTATGGTTAAAAATTCAGATTGAGTATTGACTCTATCCGCTATTTTGTCCAACTTTTTGACTTTAAGTTTAATAAGTATACAATATATTAGTCCCTTTTTATGTGCTGTTTACGCTAACTAGCTGATAGTGATTAACAAAAATTTTAGTTGAAATTTTCTCATCTTGGCCAGTTTTACTTTAACAGCATGAAAAATAATACCTTTTACATATACCATTCAGATATGAAAACTTAACCTCGGAATTGTGACGGCTGTAACAATACTGTCATCTTGGTGAAATATAATCAGCCCAACGTTAAGTTTTAAAGGTGTTTCGATGACTTCCAATCCGAATAAACCGTCTTTTAATACGGATAGAAGCCGTCTATTTAAAGACAGGTTTGCCCAATTTAGCATTACTGCTGGCGGTATAATGGTATTAATAGCTTTGCTACTAATATTCTTTTATCTGCTTTACGTTGTTCAACCTATTTTCGAATCAGCTAAAGTTGAAACCCGCGATAGCTTTGCATTAAATAATACAGAGCAGGTCGTCGGTTTAGGGGTGGAAGAGCAAACTGAAGTCGCTTTTTTACTTTCTAAGCAAGGTAATGTTGATTTCTACAGCGTAGCAGAAGCCTCTTTTGGCGATAAACTTGAATCACTCGATGTTTCGCTAGAAGCGGATGTAACAAGCTTTGCTAACAGCGCACCATTTCAAGGTTTATATGCATACGGTTTAGAAAACGGTACTGTTAGTATTGTTGCACCAAAGTTCCTTGTTACTTTTCCAAATAATACTCGCAAGTTAACACCTCGACTAGATTATCCGCTGGGTGAGATTTCGTTAGTTGTTGATGATGGAGGAATTGCTTTATCGCAGTTTGCATTCAGCCATTTTGAAGAAAGTACCGCTGTGGTTGCACAAACCGCAGATAAGCGCATTGTATTTAGTAGCTTTGTGGCACAAGAAAATATGTTTACAGGCGAGGTTGAATGGCAAGTAGAGCGCACTGAGCTAGATGTAGAAGGACGTGTTGATCAGCTTCTTATGTCGCCTGATACGACGCGTGTTTTTGTTCGTACCGCAAATCAAATTTATATTTACGATACTCGTTACCCAAGTGAAGTTGAGTTAATTCAAATACTGGCCGCAAACGAAGAAAACGCCAACCTTGTTTCGGCTAAATTGCTGGCTGGGGCTAACTCGTTGATGTTGGCAAATGACAACGGTGAAGTGTCACAGTGGTTTGAAGTAAACACTGATGATGGTCGTGAGTATCAAAAAATTCGCTCATTCGAAACATCTAAACAAAGTAAGTTAGATATCTTCACTGAATTTTATCGCCGTACTTTTTTCACTACTAGCTCTAATGGTGAGTTAGGTGTTTATTACACCACTAGTGAGGCTAAGTTATGGCAAGGCAAAGTAAGTGAAGGCCCAATCGAGAACTTTGCTATTGCGCCGCGTTCAAATGCAGCATTGGTTTTAGCGGATGATAAGTTAACCGTGCTAGAAATTCATAACGAGCATCCAGAGGTAACATGGTCAGCGCTATGGCAAGAAGTATGGTACGAAGGTTACCCTGAGCCAGGTTATATTTGGCAGTCAACCTCAGCCAGTGACGACTTTGAATCAAAATTCTCATTAGTGCCGATTTCATTCGGTACAATCAAAGCAGCTATGTATGCCATGTTGTTCGCTGTGCCGATTGCATTGTCAGCAGCAATTTATACTGCTTACTTTATGTCTGGTTCATTACGTAAGGTGGTTAAGCCAACAGTTGAAATCATGGAAGCATTACCAACAGTTATACTTGGTTTCTTAGCGGGTTTATGGCTTGCACCATTAATTGAAGAGCACCTACCTGCTATTGTCGGTTTGTTGGTTATGCTGCCATTGGGTATTTTAGGTACCGCTTACGGCTGGACTAAATTACCTTCGAGCATCCGTCATCGTATTCCTGAAGGCTCACATTCAATTTTATTAATCCCAGTGGTATTACTTATCGGTTGGCTAGCTTTTGCCATGAGTGGTGCAATTGAATTGTGGGTGTTTGATGGCAATGTACGTCAGTACTTAACCAATGAGCTTGGTATGACCTTTGACCAACGTAACTCATTGGTTGTGGGTATTGCAATGGGCTTTGCCGTTATCCCAACTATTTTCTCAATAGCAGAAGATGCGGTATTTAGCGTGCCAAAACATCTTTCGAATGGTTCGTTAGCTTTAGGTGCAACGCAATGGCAAACCTTAGTGAGTGTGGTGCTACTAACAGCCAGCCCAGGTATTTTCTCTGCTGTAATGATGGGCTTAGGTCGTGCGGTAGGTGAAACCATGATTGTACTTATGGCAACGGGTAATACGCCAATTATGGATTGGAGTATTTTCCAAGGTATGCGTACATTAGCCGCAAACATTGCAGTAGAAATGCCAGAGTCTGAAGTGGGTAGTTCTCACTATCGCATCTTGTTCTTAGCAGCATTTGTATTATTCATATTCACCTTTATTTTCAACACAGTAGCTGAGTTTGTTCGTCAGCAGCTGCGTGATAAATACAGCTCAATGTAAGTGGAGAGACACGACATGGTAAAGCAGTGGTTTAAGTCAGGTTCTCCTTGGATATGGATGACAGGTGGTGCAGTAAGTATCAGCTTAATCTCTGTATTAGGGTTATTAGCAATGATTGCTTGGAAAGGTTTAAGCTTTTTCTGGCCATCAGAAGTTGCGCAGTTTGAGTTAGATGGCTCAGTTGCAAAGCAAACTGTTATTGGTGAAATTTATGACCGTGAAATGGTGCCAAAGTCTCGCTTAGAGGCGATGGGTATTGATTTGTCAGGCTTTGACAAAGAGCATTTAGAGCGTTTATTGATTAAAACTGGTAACCGTGAATACGTTGATTTAGATTTTCGTTGGATTTTAGAAACAGACATAAAATCAAAATCTATGCCTGCGGACTTAGCAGTATTCGAACGTAGTAAAAACGGTAACTTCTACGGTTATGTTGAACAGGTGATAAAAGACGGGCAAGTCATCACTAATAATAAAACAGAGCTATTAGAAGAGCTTGTAGAACGCGCTGTTGAGTTAAACGAAGAAGCGCTTGATTTACAAAATGGTGATATTGGTCATATAAACTACGAGTTAGAGCGTATTCGTTTAAGAGAGAAATCTTATTTACTTGATGATGCATTAACAGACGAACGCGTGGCAGAGTTAGCACAAGAAAGGGCTGAACTTCGTGCTGAATATCTCGTGTTAGAGAAACAGTTGTTCGCATTACGTAATCAAGCAAAGCGTGACCAAGTCATGGTTAAAGATATGCGTGGTGAAGTGGTAACGATCCCGCTGTACCAAGTACTCGATTTTTGGCAACCAAATGATATGGGCTTCTTTGCAAAGCTAGGCCATTATTTTGTGCAATTGGGTAAGTTTGTTGCTGATGATCCTCGTGAAGCAAATACTGAGGGTGGGGTATTCCCCGCAATCTTTGGTACTGTTTTCATGGTAATGCTGATGGCGGTGATTGTGACTCCATTTGGTGTTATTGCCGCGATTTACCTTCATGAATACGCGTCTAAAAATGCCGTCACAAAAATGATTCGAATCGCGGTAATCAATTTAGCGGGTGTACCTTCGATTGTTTATGGTGTATTTGGTTTAGGTTTCTTTGTATACATGCTCGGTGGTAGCTTAGACCAATTGTTCTACCCTGAAGCGGCGCCAAGTCCTGTATTTGGTACCCCCGGTGTAATGTGGTCTGCATTAACCTTAGCTATTTTAACGCTGCCAGTGGTTATCGTTTCTACTGAAGAAGGTTTATCACGTATTCCAAGTACCGTTCGTCATGGTTCGTTAGCTCTCGGAGCAACTAAAGCTGAGACGTTGTGGCGTATTATTGTACCAATGGCAAGCCCAGCCATTATGACAGGTTTAATATTAGCCGTTGCTCGCGCAGCGGGTGAAGTAGCACCATTAATGTTGGTCGGTGTAGTTAAAATGGCACCTACATTACCACTTGATGGAAACTTCCCATATTTTCACTTAGATAGAAAGTTTATGCACTTAGGTTTTCATATATATGACGTAGGCTTCCAAAGCCCTAACGTTGAAGCGGCTCGTCCGCTAGTATACGCCACAGCATTCTTGTTAGTATCGGTGATTATTACATTGAATATCACAGCAATCGGCATACGTAATCATTTACGTGAAAAATTCAGATCGCTTGAGCATTAATTAGTAAAGGTAAAAAGACATGATTACAGTCGCTCCACAAGTTAACCAGTCAGGCAGTAGCTTGAAATTGGACTTAGAAAATTTAGCAACAGAGCAAACGGCACTCGAGATCAAAGACTTAGATCTTTACTATGGTGATAAGCAAGCGCTAAGCTCAGTGAATATGAAAATCCCTAAAGGCCAAGTAACTGCCTTTATCGGGCCATCAGGTTGTGGTAAATCAACACTATTACGTTGTATTAACCGCATGAATGACTTAGTTGATATTTGTCGTATAGATGGTGAAATACTGCTACACGGACAAAATATATACGATAAAAGCGTTGACGTTGCAGCCCTTCGTCGTAATGTTGGTATGGTGTTTCAGCGTCCAAACCCATTTCCTAAATCAATTTACGAAAATGTGGTTTATGGCCTACGCTTACAAGGGATCAAAGAAAAACGTAAGCTAGATGAAGTTGTAGAGCAGTCACTTCGTGGTGCTGCATTATGGGATGAAGTTAAAGACAGACTTCATGACAGTGCATTTGGTTTATCAGGCGGTCAGCAACAACGTTTAGTGATTGCCCGTTCAATCGCGATTGAACCAGAAGTTTTGTTACTGGATGAACCAACGTCTGCACTTGATCCTATCTCTACGTTAGTTATTGAAGAATTGATAAACGATTTAAAAAATAAGTTTACCGTTGTGATTGTTACTCATAACATGCAACAAGCAGCACGTGTATCTGATCAAACAGCATTTATGTACATGGGTGAGTTAATTGAGTACGCAGATACCAATACTCTATTTACTACACCGAGCAAAAAGAAAACTGAAGACTATATTACAGGTCGTTACGGTTAAGGTAATTGCTACCGATTTTGCAGTGTTATTACGAATTTGATAAGAAGGTAAACAATGGAACACAATATTAATAAGCATATCTCAGGTCGCTTTAATCAAGAGCTTGAGAACGTACGTAACCATGTTTTAAGCATGGGAGGCTTAGTTGAGCAGCAGCTCAATAGTGCGCTAGATGCTGTCAGTAATGGTGATGCGGAGCTTGCGCGCAAAGTACGAGAAAATGATTATAAAGTAAACGCAATGGAAGTGAACATTGACGATGAGTGCACACGCATTATTGCTCGTCGTCAGCCTGCTGCGAGCGATTTACGTTTAGTCGTTGCGATAGCTAAAACCATTGCCGATCTTGAGCGGATTGGTGATGAAGCTGAACGTATTGCTAAAGTTGCGTTAGATTCGTTTACCAAAGATCAGCAAGATTTATTAGTGAACATTGAAAACATGGGGCGTCAGGTATCTAAAATGCTGCATGATGTATTAGATGCATTTGCGCGTATGGATGTACAAAAAGCATTTGAAGTTCACAAAGAAGATGCCAAGGTTGACCGTGAATATGAAGCGATCACACGTCAAATTATGACCTATATGATGGAAGACCCACGTTCAATCCCAAAAATTATGGATTTAGTGTGGTCTGTTCGTTCATTAGAGCGTATTGGCGATCGTTGTCAGAATATTGCTGAATACATCATCTATTTTGTTAACGGTAAAGATATTCGTCATACATCTCAAGAAGATATAGAAAAGTCATTATAAAAATGACTTTGATAATTTATTATTGAAAGCGGCTTTAGGTCGCTTTTTCTATGAGTGCTGTTATTAATATTGTATTCAGGGCGCAGTGAAGTAATAAAAAGCGTTCACAATCGTTGTGAATGCTGTAAAATTCACGCCGCAAAGCATACTAATTTGATTTAAGGGTCAGTTATGCCTACAAACGCATTTTTAGGGGTATTCGCAAAATCTCCTATCAAGCCAATGGAAGATCACATCAAAAAGGTACATCAAGCAAGTAAAGCTTTGATCCCTTTTTTCAATCACGTATTTAAAGAAGAATGGGCTCAAGCAGAAGAGATTCGCTTGAACATTCGCAATTTAGAGCGTGAAGCCGACGATATGAAACGAAATATACGTTTACAACTACCGCGTGGCTTATTCATGCCGGTAGAGCGTACAGATCTGCTCGAACTCGTCACCCAACAAGATAAAATTGCTAATAAAGCAAAAGACATTGCTGGTCGTGTAATTGGTCGTGAGATGACCATCCCTAAAGAGATTCAAACTGATTTCTTAGCCTATCTAACTCGTTGTGTTGATGCAACTAAACAAGCATCCAATGCGATTAATGAGTTAGATGAGTTACTAGAGACCGGTTTTAAAGGTCGTGAAGTGACCTTAGTAGAGAAAATGCTAGTTGAATTGGATGCAATAGAACAAGACACGGATGATATGCAAATCAAAATTCGTCGCCAATTACGCGTCGTTGAAGATGATCTAAACCCAGTTGATGTAATGTTTTTATATAAAATCATTGAATGGGTTGGCGAGCTTGCTGATATTGCAGAGCGCGTAGGTTCACGTCTTGAGCTGATGTTAGCTCGTTAATTTACACTCAGTTCAATAACGAAAGATTAAGGTTACACAATGGATATCATTGCATCTTATGGCACGGTATTAATTTTAATTGCCGCAGCAGTCGGTTTTTTTATGGCTTATGGTATTGGCGCGAATGACGTTGCTAATGCTATGGGTACCTCAGTAGGTTCAAAAGCGTTAACTATCAAGCAAGCTATTTTTATTGCGATGATTTTTGAGTTTGCTGGGGCCTATCTCGCAGGCGGCGAGGTAACATCGACGATTCGTAAAGGTATTATCGATTCAACTCCATTCTTGGATATTCCAGAATTGATGGTGCTGGGTATGATCTCTGCTCTTTTTGCAGCAGGTAGTTGGCTACTTATTGCATCATTTTTAGGCTGGCCTGTTTCAACAACTCACTCAATCATTGGTGCAATTATTGGCTTTGCTCTTGTTGCAGTAGGCAGTGAAGCCATTCAATGGGGTAAAGTTGCAGGTATCGTAGGTAGTTGGATTGTCACCCCTGCTATCTCGGGCTTTATCGCTTACCTCATCTTTATGAGTGCGCAAAAACTGATTTTTGATACCGAAGCTCCACTTAAAAACGCTAAACGCTTTGTGCCTGTATATATGGGTCTAGCCGGTTTTATTATGTCTTTAGTGACTATTAAAAAAGGCTTAAAGCATATTGGTATTAATTTAGGTGCGGTTGAAGGTTATGCGTTTGCTATCGGTATTGCTGTAATCGTTGGTATTATTGGTAAAATTGCTATCTCTCGCTTAAAGATAGACCCACAAGCGGATAAAAAAATGCAGTTCAACAATGTTGAAAAAGTATTTGCTATCTTAATGGTATTAACCGCTTGTTGTATGGCATTTGCCCATGGTTCAAATGATGTAGCCAATGCAATTGGACCACTAGCTGCTGTTGTTAATATCGTTGAAAATAACGGTGAGATTGCTAAAAAAGCGGCCCTAGCTTGGTGGATATTACCATTAGGCGGCATCGGTATTGTGGCAGGCCTTGCTATTTTAGGTAAAAAAGTAATCAAAACTATTGGTGAAGGCATTACGCATTTAACGCCTAGCCGTGGTTTTGCTGCGGAACTTGCAGCAGCATCGACTGTTGTTATTGCATCAGGTACGGGCTTGCCTATCTCTACTACACAAACCTTAGTTGGTGCTGTGTTAGGTGTGGGTATGGCCCGTGGTATAGCTGCACTTAATATGGGTGTAGTAAGAAACATTGTGGTTTCTTGGGTAATAACATTGCCAGTTGGTGCAGGTCTTGCTATTGTTATTTTCTACATATTAAGAATTGCGTTCGGAGTCTAATTCCCGCAGCTTTTAAGTAGCACAGACTTTTAGCTTGAAAAGATCTCAATGCCCTAGGTATTGGGGTCTTTTTATTTGTAGGTAACAAAGTAATGACTAATTTACCCAGTATTAAACAGCTGCAATATTTATTGGCTGTGCATCAGCATCAACACTTTGGCCGTGCCGCCAGTGCTTGTTTTATCGGTCAGTCAACGTTAAGTAGTGCAATTCAAACTCTAGAAGAAACACTCGGTTGCCAGTTAATTGAGCGTGAAAATCGCAGCCTAATGTTTACTGCTATTGGCGAAGAAGTTGCTGAACGTGCTCGTAAAATCATTGACGATACACTAAGCGTTAAAGAGCTGACTAAAAGTCATTTAAACCCATTAAGTGGTAAATTAACGTTAGGGGTAATACCTACCATAGCAAGCTTTATAGCTGCGCCTTTATACCATTTTTGCCAGCAAAACTTTATCGAATTAGAACTGATACTGGTCGAAGATACCAGTGATCAGTTGCTAGATAAGTTAGAGCATGGCCATATAGATTTAGCACTACTTGCCTTACCCTATGATACCGATAAGTTTCATACCCAAGTATTGGCTCAAGATCATTTTAGTTTAGTGCATCACTCAGACTACAAACCAGCCGCAGGTATTGAAGACTTTAATTTATTACCAGATGCGAGTGTATTTTTATTAGAGCGTGAACATTGCATGACAGGGCACGCACTAAGCGCTTGTCATTTAAATCGTTCAAGTTGTATTAATCCCTTTGAAGCGGCAAGCCTGCATACGTTACTAAGCATGGTTGAACATCAGCTCGGCGTAACATTCCTACCACAAATGGCGATCAATGCAGGGATTCTTGCCAATAAAAATATGCTTGCAACACCATCAAAGGGTGATGCATACCGCGATATTGGAATATTGTGGCGTAAAACGACCGGTCGAATTCGAGATTTTAGATTGTTTAGCCAAGCGCTCGAGGAGTTTTTAAATAAGCAATGTCAAATGGGCAATGCCTCCTAGCCACAAATACTGAAAAAGCTCAATTTATTTGAGCTTTTTTGATCTCATTTCAAACTATTTATTTTCTCCCCTCGACTAATCTAATAAGTAAGTTAATTAAAAATTGAGAATTGTGTTTTTTCAATCACTAGAAACATTAATCGCAAAGGCACAACAAGGTAATAAACGTGCATGGCTTAAGCTGGTTAAACAGCATGAGAGCCAAGTTTATAACTATTGTTTGCGGATGCTGAGCAACCCTGATGATGCAATGGACTTAATGCAGGAAGTGTTTATTTCTGTGTACAAAAGTTTGCCAAAATTTCGCGGTGAATCAAGTTTTAACACCTGGGTATTTCAAATAGTGCACCGGCGTAGTGTTGAGTATTATCGGCGCCGTAAGCAGTTTCAGAGCCTTAATGAAGTGCCTGAACAGGTGTGTGAGCATAGCGAACTAGAGAATAATCAGTTAGTGCAAGTTGAGCATCAACAATTAAAAATAATGTTAAATAACTTACCGTGGGAGCAGCGTTTAGTGGTCGAGTTAAAGTTTTTTCAGCATTGCACTTTCGAAGAGATAGCTGAGCAGCTCGATATTTCCATAAATACCGCCAAGTCACGGTTATATAGTGCATTAGGCAAATTAAAAGTTCATTTGGAGGCCGTTGATGGCTAATTTAGAGTCGCTTTTTGAGCAATGGTTAGAAGGCAATGTTTTGAATGCTGCGCAATTACAGCAGCTTGAAAATGATCCTGAATATAGTGCGCTGATGAGCCAAGCACAAGTCTGGCAGCAGCATAGTAATGAATATAAAACGGTGCCAGTGCCACAGTGGGATCGCCAGTCGACCATGCTACAGTTCGCTTCTGTAAGCGTATTTAGTATGGCTGGGGTATGGGCTGTTGCGGCATCAGTTGTGGTTTGTTCGTTAATTTTTTTAGTGATGCCAAAACAACAGGCGCCAGAATTACTGAATCAGGTCGCTAAACAAACACAGTTATTAGAATCACAGCAAAAGCAAATAGACCAGTTACAGAAAGTTATAACTGCACAAAATGAGTTACAACAGCAACATATGTATCAACTAGCAAAAGAGGCAATAGCTACCGGACGGGTTGAGCGCCAGGAAGATCTTAATAATTTACTGACTTATTTCAAAACGCAGCGTGCTCAAGATCAAGCTTATCTACGGATGCAGTTAAACGATTTAGCCGAACAAGTTCAAGAGCAGCCATTGGCAGCTATCGCAAAAAATTAGGAGTAAATGAATATGAATAATAAACTGATTAGCGGCGTTATTATTGCCATGCTAGGTTGTACGAGTAGCAAGTTATTTGCACAAAGTCCGGATGATTTAGCTGCCATACAGCGAGAAGTTGGCATTATGGAGAACATTCTTAGCGCAGCATTAAAACAAGATACCGATAAAGCTGTGCGTGCTATAAAAGCTCATTATCTTGTTAAGCAAGGTGTTGTTTTTGAATTAGACATTAGAAGTTCGAACCGTTGGCAAAGTTTTTTTAGTAGCGTACCTAATGCGCCATTACCTCCTCTGCCTGAGATTGATTTTTCTGAAGTGAATATTGAGTTTATTAGCGACCATGCCCAAGCAATAAGCGAACATGCTGTTGAGTCATCCCGTAAAGCTTATCAACAAGCTATGGAAGTAATGAGAGAAGGGGCTGAACAAGTAAGAGAAGCAGCAGAACAAGAGCGTGATATAAGTCGTGAACTACGCGATTTAGAGCGTGAAAAGCGTGATCTTGAGTTTGCTAGCCGCCATGATAATAGCGCAGAAGCAAAAGAGTTAGCGCAACGCAAAAAGAGCCTTGAAAAAGAAATTGCAGCACTTGAAAAACAACAAGTAAAGCTCACTAAACAGCAACAGAAACTGCGTCAAGATATAACTGAAAAACAAGCAGAGCATGCCAAACAGCAAGCCGTAGAGCAACAAAAATTGCTCACCCAGGTTAATAACAGCATCAGTTTAACTTTGTGTGACTATGGCAGTGGGTTGCGTAACTTACCTAATGATGAGCATGTAAGTTTTGTGCTCAATGGTTTGGCTGATAACAGAAAAAGTATGATCAAAGTATTTAATAAGGCGGATATAAAAAAGTGTGTAATGGGCGATATTAAAGCTAATGACTTAGCCCTTAAAGCCATTAGCTATGAGTTCTAATACAACTTATTAAGAACGATCCCTGACCAACAAAGCAGCCTGTCATAAAGGCTGCTTTTCATTGTGTTCTTCATACTCAAACTGCTTATTGAATGGAGTAATATCCGGTAAAAACAATAAATACACCCATACCACTAGATTAAAGTAGGGTACTAAGCCTAGGCAAGTAAATGTAGTAACAGGGTAGCCTTTTAAACAAGCATAGCGGTAGCACTGATAAGTTATCCCTAAATTTACCAATAGCAGTAGTACGATCAATTGCGTCATAATTTAACTCCTTAAATTCGACAATACCACTAACAAAATGTTAATTGCTCAGTAGTATGTTCTAGCTAATTAGTGATGTCATGTGAATTTTTGTTTATCACAGTAAAAACAAGACATTTAACAACATCGTGTACAAAGTATAGATGAGTTACAGCTATATGGAAGTAAAAAATACGCAGAATTACGCAAGAAAGTATGTTTTTTGAGCTAGGTTATTGTTCGTAAAAAGTTTTGTTTTGAGATATTTTTTCAAGCTCATTTTTTATTTTTTCTACCGGTACAGGGCGTGAAATAAAGTAGCCTTGTCCGTAATCAACACCAATTTCTTTTAGTGCTAAAAATATCTCTTCATTTTCAACATATTCCGCTACAGAGCGCTTATCTAAAGAGCGGCTAATATCATTAATCGCTTTTACTAAGGCCAAATCGATAGGGTCATTAAGCATATCCCGAACAAACGAGCCATCAATTTTTACATGTTGCGCAGGGAGTTGTTTTAGATAATTAAAGGTGCTAAAGCCTGTACCAAAATCGTCAATTGAAAAGTGGCAGCCAAGACGGTTTAGTTTTTCAATCATGGCTCTTGTTGCAGCTAAATTGTTTATACTGGCAGATTCAGTTATTTCAAAAATCACCCGAGTTGCCGGTAAATTGAACTTCTCAAGGGTTGATTCAATATGGGGTAGTAACCGCTCATCTAAAAATGATTGAGCAGATAAGTTAATCGCAATTTGATTGAGCTCTGGATTAGCTGCGATAGCTGCAACAGCATTACGAATTACACATTGATCCATTAAGTAGGTGTCATTGAGTAATTCAAGAGAAGGTATAAATTGGTTTGGATATATCAATTCACCATCAAGCTTTAATCTCAGAAGTGTTTCAAAGTAGGCGACTTCACCTTTTTTGAAGTCCCAGATAGGTTGATAATGCAGTTCAACTTGATCCTGCTGAAGGGCTTGGCGGATGCTGTGGCCCCACTCTAGGCCAGCTTGTAATGTATTATGGCTGGCGTCGTCTTTAGAATAGCAATGAACCAAATTACGGCCTAAATTTTTGGCAATATATAAGGCGATATCAGCTTGCTTTAAACACTCACTCGGGTCGTGATTGGCTGCTGTTATTTGTGTTAAACCAATAGAGCAGCTAATTGAATAAATTTGTTCTTCCGATTTGAATTGATGGCCTTCAATTGCCATGCAGATGCTTTCAGCTACCAAATGAGCGTCTAACAAGTTTATGTTTTTTAAGATAACCGCAAACTCATCACCACCAATTCTACAAACAAGGTGTTCATCACTAATATTGGCTGTAAACAACTGAGCGACTTCTTTTAAAACAATATCACCTTGTTGATGGCCTTTGCTATCGTTGATAATTTTAAAGTGGTCTAAATCAATGTAAATCAGTGCATGTTCTACATCAGCAAAGGTATTGCTTGTTTGGCAAATACGATTTAATTGTTGATCAAAGTAATATCGGTTATGCAAGCCGGTTAAAGTGTCATGCAAAGCTAGGTGGCGTAATTGTAGCTCTGCTTGTTTACGCTCATGAATGTTATCAATGGTTGCAGTGATAGTAGTAGCGCTACTGCTATTTTTTATTAGTTGTAAGCGACACTCAACCCATATTGCACGGCCATCCTTATGGATGATCTGAATTTCAACTTTTTGTTGTTCTATACCATCTTGTAGTATCGTGCTGATTGTACTTAACAATTTTACTTTGCATTCATCAACACAAAAATCAGTGAGTGATTTAGTTAAAGTATGTTTTATGCCAAAGCCACTGAGTGACTCCCAAGCCGGATTAATAAAGCGGATAAGCCCTTGTTGATCGAACTCAAGCACGACGGTATTTAAGTGTAATAAAATACGCTGGTGCGCAGAAAACAGTTCTTTATAGCGGCTTTGGCTTTGACTTAATTGTTCAACCTTCTGTGCAAACTCAGCGTAACTTACCATAAAATCTTCACGGCGCGCGGCATGGTCGCACACTTTGCTCAAAAAAGACTGTTCGTAAGGGGCGCGTATAAAATCGGTAACACCAGAAAGAAGCAATTGCTCTGTGTAATCAGCATCATTCGTTTCAATAATGGTTACAATCGCTTGCTTAGAATTGTGTTGCAATATCTCTTTGACTAGCTCATTGGCAGGTCCTGCAAGATCTGCAGTTGCATCCAGCAACACAATAGAAAAGTCTTGCTGTAAATAAGTTGCTAATGCTTGTTTGTTGGTTGTAGCGCGATTACAAGCAAAATTTAGCGCCAAGGTTTGCTCAATTTCAGCCGCTTTGTCATCGTCAACTTCTACTAACAGTAAGTTTAAGCGACTACTCTTTTCTAAGTGTGTGGACAGTACATTGGCTAACACTTGTGGCAGCATATCTTGGCGTTCAAACGGCAGCACAGCATCAATACCATAACTACGGGCTGTTGTTTCAGCTATACGTTCACAATAAATAGGAGGAGTAAGTAGAATGGGCGTATTCTTTTTAGTTTTTAACAGCCCAGAGCGTATCATCCGAGAAAAGCGCCAGCCATCAATTTTACCCACATCGAGGCCAGTGATTACAACATCAACAGCTTGATGTTTTAAAATCTCTAACGCTTGTTGCGTGTCGCTAACTTCAATGAAAGTGAATACATTTAGTTTAGTAAGAGTTGACCTAATAGTCTGACGCTCAGTCACACTGGCGTTTAAAATCAGCAACTTTAGCTGCTTAGCCATGAAGTCATTACCTCTTATTAACCCATGCTTAATTCAATAGATTAGGATAATGCCATTTGTTCCTAATCACAAGCAAACATTCTGGCTATTTTATAACTGAGTTAGTTGAGCAAAGCGGCTGATACAGTTAAACTTGGCGCGACTTTTTTGATCTGGATATATTTAATATGCGCGTTGCTGACTTTAGCTTTGATCTCCCTGATGAATTGATTGCTCGTTTTCCAAAAGAGGATAGAACAAGCAGCCGTTTACTTACTTTAGATGGCCCATCAGGTGCACTTGAACACAAAGTATTTAGCGATATTTTAGCGCTAGTGAACGAAAATGATTTACTGGTCTTTAACAATACCAAAGTAATTCCAGCGCGTATGTATGGGCAAAAAGAGTCTGGCGGTAAAGTTGAAGTGTTAGTTGAACGTGTACTTGATGAGCACAGAGTACTTGCTCATGTGCGTGCAAGTAAATCACCCAAGGAGGGCACCACGCTGACACTTGAAGGTAAAGCGAAAGCAACCATGATTGGCCGCCAAGGGGAGTTGTTTGAACTAGAATTCACCGATAGCCAAAATGTATTAGAGATTTTAAACGATATTGGCCACATGCCACTACCACCTTACATCGACCGCCCAGATACAGACGATGACCGTAAGCGTTACCAAACAGTGTATGGCGAAAAGCCTGGTGCAGTAGCTGCGCCCACAGCAGGACTCCATTTTGACGATATTTTAATGGCCGCGCTAAAAGAGAAAGGCGTTAACATGGCCTTTGTTACGTTACACGTAGGAGCAGGAACTTTTCAACCTGTACGTGTTGACTCTGTAGATGATCACATTATGCACTCGGAATACATTGAAGTGCCTGATGAAGTGGTTGCTTTGGTGGCTAAAGCAAAAGCAAATGGTGGACGAGTAATTGCAGTAGGTACCACGTCGGTTCGTTCTTTAGAATCTGCCGCAAAGATTCACGGCGGTGAACTCGCCAGTTACTTTGGTGATACTGATATCTTTATTTATCCGGGCTATCAGTTCAACGTAGTTGATGCCATGGTTACTAATTTTCACTTATCTGAATCAACACTTATTATGTTAGTGAGTGCTTTTTCTGGGCAAGATAACATCATGAGTGCGTATCAAACAGCGATAGAACAAAAGTACCGCTTTTTTAGTTATGGTGATGCAATGTTTTTGACCCGTAAGTAAATAAGACTCAGATGTAAGTAAAACCCTAGCTAAATGCTGGGGTTTTTTACTTTTAATCTGGGCTTTTATCCCAATTAATAGTAATGCCATAGTAACTAATGGTAGAATCGAGCGGTTAAATTATAGCTTGTTGGTGTTATTCACCGACATCAGTAGTTGGACTGTTTTTCCGACATTGAGGACGATATGAAATTTGAATTAGACCGTACTGACGGTAAAGCGCGCCGCGGCCGCTTGATTTTTGACCGAGGTGTTGTAGAAACACCTGCATTTATGCCTGTTGGTACTTACGGTACTGTTAAAGGCATGACCCCAGATGAAGTTAAAGATACTGGCGCACAAATTTGCTTAGGGAATACCTTTCACCTAATGCTGCGCCCTGGTACTGAGATCATCAAACAGCATGGTGATTTACACGACTTTATGAACTGGGATCGTCCTATCCTAACTGATTCAGGCGGCTTCCAAGTATTTAGTCTTGGCGCTATGCGTAAAATTTCTGAAGAAGGTGTATTGTTTAGCTCGCCAGTTAATGGTGAAAAAATCATGCTTTCTCCTGAAAAAGCGATGCAAGTACAGCGCGATTTAGGCTCAGACATCGTGATGATTTTTGACGAATGTACGCCATACCCAGCCACTGAAAAAGAAGCAAAAGATTCAATGGAGCTATCACTTCGTTGGGCTAAGCGTTCGAAAGAAGGCCATGGTGATAATCCATCAGCTTTATTTGGTATTATTCAAGGTGGTATGTACCCTGAGCTTCGCGCACAGTCGCAGCAAGGCCTTGAAGAAATAGGCTTTGATGGCTACGCGTTAGGTGGTTTATCTGTAGGTGAGCCAAAAAATGAGATGATCAACATTTTGGATCACTGCGCATATAAAATGCCAGAGAACAAACCACGTTACTTAATGGGCGTAGGTAAACCTGAAGACTTAGTTGAAGCGGTACGTCGTGGTATTGATATGTTTGACTGTGTTATGCCAACGCGAAATGCGCGTAATGGTCATTTATTTGTGACTGGCGGCATTGTTAAAATCCGTAACGCAGTACATAAGACAGACACTGGCCCACTTGATCCTGAGTGTGATTGTCATACATGTAAAAACTATTCTCGTGCATACTTACATCATCTTGATAAATGTAATGAAATTTTAGGTGCGCGACTAAACACAATCCATAACTTACGTTATTATCAGCGTGTGATGGAAGGCCTACGTAACGCAATAAGCGAAGGCAAATTAGATGAATTTGTTAATGATTTTTATGCTCGCCGTGGCCAAGAAGTGCCAGAGCTGGCAGATATAAACGATTAAATTTTATAAAAATTAAAGAGGAAGTGTTATGAGTTTATTTATTTCAAATGCCCACGCAAGTGCGGCTGGTGCAGCCCCAGCAGGTGGTGGTTACGAAATGCTAATCATGTTAGCTATTTTTGGTTTAGTGTTTTACTTTTTGATCTACCGCCCACAAGCTAAGCGTGTAAAAGAGCACAAAAGCTTAATGAGCTCGATGGCAAAAGGTGATGAAGTACTGACCCAAGGTGGTTTAGTGGGCAAAATTGTAAAAATCGCCGAAGACAAAGACTTCATCGTTATTGCATTAAACGATCAAACTGAAGTGACTGTACAAAAATCTGCGATTTCTGCAGTACTGCCTAAAGGCACAATGAAGTCGCTATAATTAGAATAATAAGGACAGGCACGTGTTAAACAAGTTTCCATTATGGAAGTATTTACTTGTTATCGCTGTGATAGCTATCGGCCTTTTATATGCTTCACCAAACCTGTATGGCCGCGATCCGGCCATACAGGTTTCTGGCGCAAAAGGTGCTGATGTTGAACTCAGTGTACTAGATACAGTAAATGGCATCCTCAAAGATAACAACGTAACAGTGAAATCTACAAAACTTGAAAATGGACAAATTTTAGTTCGTTTCAAAAACGTAGAAGAGCAACTTAAAGCGCAAGATTTACTGCGTAATTCATTGAGCGAAGATTACATCTCAGCCATTAATATGGCCCCGGCGCAACCTCATTGGCTGAAGAGCCTTGGTGGTAATCCAATGAAGTTGGGCTTGGATTTAAGTGGCGGTGTTCACTTCACGATGGAAATCGACATGGTGACAGCCGTTGATAACGCGCTGGAACAGATGGAGCAAGACTATAAAAGTGACCTACGTGGTGAAAAGCTTCGTTATCGCTCAATTCGCCGTGTCGCTAATAGCGAACGTATGCGAGTTGAAATGCGCAGCGAAGAAGATAAAGATGCCGCTGAACGTTTTCTTCAGTCTCGCTACCCGTTACATACTTTCATAGATGACAGCTCAAACGATAACGCCTTTTATGCCAATCTTAGCGATTTAAAGCTTAAAGAAATTCGCGATTACGCTATCAAGCAAAACGAAACTATTATTCGTAACCGTATCAACCAAATTGGTGTTGCAGAGCCAAACGTACAGCGCCAAGGTGCTGAGCGTATTATCGTGCAATTACCTGGTGTACAAGATACAGCTCGCGCGAAAGAAATCCTCGGTGCAACAGCAACTCTTGAGTTTCGTGAAGTAGACGAAAATGCCGATCCAACAGCGGCAGCACAAGGGCGTATTCCTGCTGGCACAGAAATGATCATGAGCCGTGACGGTTACCCTGTAGTGCTTAAAAAGCGCATCATTCTTGAAGGTAGCCACATTACAGGTGCACAATCAGGTGCCGATGAATATCAACGTCCGCAAGTGAGTATTAGCCTTGATAGCAAAGGTGGCGCTAAAATGAATGCGTTCACTAAGCGCGCCATTGGTAAACGTATGGCAACGGTATTTATCGAATATAAGCCATCAGGTAAAAAAGATGCTAACGGTAAAGCGCTTCCGCCAATTAAGGTTGAAGAAGTTATTAACGTCGCTACAATTCAGGCTCGCCTTGACCGATCATTTCGTATAACTGGGATTGATAACCCAGCTGAAGCCCATAACTTAAGCTTACTACTTCGTGCAGGTGCACTTGTTGCGCCAATTCAAATAGTTGAAGAGCGTACTGTAGGCCCAAGTCTAGGACAGGAAAATATCGAAGCAGGTATGACCGCCGTTGCTCTTGGCTTCTTATTTGTACTGATATTTATGCTGGTTTATTACAAAGGTTTTGGCATGGTGGCAAACATTGCTCTTGCAGCGAACCTTGTGTTGATCATTGGTGTGATGTCGTTAATTCCAGGCGCTACACTAACGCTACCAGGTATTGCCGGTATTGTATTAACCGTCGGTATGGCAGTTGATGCCAATGTACTTATCTTTGAGCGTATTCGTGAAGAACTTGCTGATGGACGTAGTCCGCAACAAGCAGTTCATCATGGTTACGACAGTGCATTTAGTACTATTTTTGATGCAAATGTTACGACTTTAATTGCAGCTATTATCTTATTTGCTGTGGGTACCGGTCCAATTGCAGGCTTTGCCGTAACATTAGCGATTGGTATTTTGACTTCAATGTTTACAGCCATTGTTGGCACGCGTGCCGTGATCAACTTATTTATCGGTGGTAAACGTGTCGATAAGCTGTCAATTTAAGGAGCGATGATGCAAATTTTAAAATTAGGCGGCAGAACGTTAAAGTTCATGTCGTTACGAAAAGTTGCAATGGGTATCTCAACGCTACTTATTTTAGCTTCATTAGCTTCTATTTTTGTAAAGGGCTTAAACTTTGGTTTGGACTTTACTGGTGGTACGGCCGTTGAAGTAGGTTTTTCACAGCCAGCGGACTTAAAAAAAGTGCGTGCGGTCCTGGCTGAAAACAACTTTGCTGACGCATCGGTACAGTTATTTGGTTCTAGCCAAGAGATATTAGTGCGTTTAGCACCGCGTGGCGATGACGTAAAAGCTGAAGTAATTGGTAATCAAGTAATTGCAGCATTAAAACAAGCTGATGACAGTGTAGTAATGCGCCGTATTGAGTTTGTTGGCCCAAGTGTCGGTGAAGACTTAAAAGAGCAGGGTGGCCTAGCCATGTTAACTGCACTTATCTGTATCTTGATTTACGTTGCATTTCGTTTTGAGTGGCGTTTTGCCTTAGGTGCGGTTTCGGCACTTATGCATGACGTTATTATTACTTTAGGCTTGTTCTCAGTACTTGGTTTGGAGTTTGATTTAACCATTCTTGCTGCAATACTTGCAGTAATAGGCTATTCACTTAACGATACCATTGTTGTATCTGACCGTATTCGTGAGAACTTTCGTAAAGTTCGTATTGACGACACGATAGAGATTATCGATATCTCGCTTACGCAAACACTTAACCGTACATTGGTTACATCAATCACCACTATTTTGGTATTGATTGCACTATTTGTATGGGGCGGACAAACAATTCATGGCTTTGCCACTGCATTATTGTTTGGTGTTTTTATTGGTACGTATTCATCAATATATGTTGCCAGTGCGGTAGCCATTGCTATGGGTGTGAGTAAAGAAGACTTAATCCCTGAAGTGATTGAAAAAGAAGGTGCCGATTTAGATCCAATGCCTTAGATGTTGCTCTAAACAGCAGAACTAAATGTACTTTTAAAAACCGCTCTTTGAGCGGTTTTTTTATTGCAGGAACAAGCTTCAGCCGTAACTGTCTTTAAGCTTAGGGTTATGTGTAAAGCTTATCGGCGCTAAAGCGCTCTCCTACGAATTTAATTATTGCTGTTTCTAGAACGTGATTTTTCATATAATAAGCATTATTCTTCGTTTTCATACAAGTTACCACTTTATGCTTAAGTCACTTCTTCTCGCCAGCCTTTTAATCATGCTTAGTGCATGTGGTGACAATACTGAATCTACACACTCTGAACAACTCGATGAGCCAGTGCAATTAACCTTACTTGAGCAATATCGTAATCAAGCAGTATATGTATTAGATATTATTAATATCAATAATGATGCGAATAAATTACAAAAAGAATCAGCGAAACTAGTGACACTGTCGCAATCATTATTGAAAGATCTCACTGTTGAGGTTCCGCAATGTACGAACTATTTAGTTAGCCTAAATGCTGCTGCCGCGGACATGACGAGTTTACCAGTTGAAAAAATTGCAAGTGATTACCTACGTGGTAAAAAGTTACCTAGCTTCGAACAACCCATTTGCTATCACATTAAAGAGCTACTTGTTCATGGAGCTATGGTGCAAGCTATTGCTGATAAAGGGCTTAACAACAGCGTAGAATATAAAACGGCTGAGCTTGATATGATTGAAGCCATAGCTCACTTTGAGCAAGTTGAAGCTGAGCTGGCGGATTAGACATATAACTGTCATACTTAGTTGCTACTTTAACCGCCTCTTAATAATAACTGTCGGTTTGGTGCTAGGTGAGTATTCAGCGAATTACATTAGAAAAAATATTACACAACAGTAATATAACAACCTTATTCCAACCGATTTTTGATATTTCTAATAAGCACATACTAGGTTATGAAGCATTAAGTCGCGGCCCTAAAAATAGCCTGCTAGAAATGCCGAGCGAGCTTTTTAGTGCAGCAATCAGTTATGATAAAATTTCAGAATTAGAGTTGTTATGTCGTTCAAAGGCGATTGAAAACTTTGTGAAATTAAAATTGCAGGGTAAATTGTTCTTAAATGTTAGCCCAAAAACACTCCTTGATCCATGTCATCCTAATGGTGAAACCTTACATCTTATTGAACACTTTGGCCTCATCGCAAGTCGGGTTGTTATTGAAGTAACCGAGCAAGAAAAAGTAGATGATGGCTTTTTATTATTAAAAACGATTGCGCACTACCGCAAACTTGGTTTCTCTATAGCGATTGATGACTTAGGGGCTGGTTACTCGGGTTTAAAGCAATGGTCTGAGTTGTGCCCTGACTTTGTAAAAATAGACCGTTACTTTATTGATCATTGCGATCAGAGTGTGGTGAAAAAAGAGTTTTTAAAATCGATTATCGAACTTGCCAAAGTGACTAATACAGAAGTCATTGCAGAGGGTATAGAGCGCATTGAAGAGCTTTATTTATTAGAAAGTTTAGGCATAGTAAATGCACAGGGGTTTTTACTCGAACGGCCGAGTAGAAAACCAAGTGCAGAATTTAAAAGCCCGCAAATAGAGCAGCTTAATTTCACACCTTTAAGTAATCAGTTTGAACAATCAATGGCGATCGGTTGGTTGGCCGTAGAGCAAGCCGCCATCGTCAGTGAAACACGTTGTAAAGATGCTCATAAAATATTTGAACAAGATAAAACAATAATCAGTATTGCCGTATTAAACGAGCAACAGCAGCCTGTAGGCTTATTACATAAAGACCAACTGACCGAAGTATTTGCCGCACCTTATGGACATGCACTTTATGATAAACAACCTGTCACGGCTTTAATGCATAAGCAGCCGTTAATTGTAGATGAAAACCAATTGCTTGATACGGTAAGCCAACAAATTACCGAAAACGACTTTGATATTCGACGCCATATTATAATTACGCGCGAAGAACAATATTTAGGTTTGGCACCATTGCGCGATATTTTAAAGCACATTACCGATGAAAAAATTCGTCATGCGCAGCATGCAAATCCACTGACTATGTTACCGGGTAATGTGGCAATAAATGAAGCTATCGAACACCGCTTACGCGGTAAAAATGGTTTCTCTCTTGCGTATATAGACTTAAATCACTTTAAGCAATTTAATGACCTGTATGGTTATGCCAGCGGCGATAGTGTGATCAAGCTATTAGCTGATGTCATTGTAAAGGCCTGTACTAATATCCCTAGTTTTGTTGGTCATATAGGAGGGGATGACTTTATGGTGGTATTTGACAGTGATGAAGCCACTCTCGTGTGTAATTACATAATTAATGATTTTGAAGCCAAAGCTCGTGCATTTTTTACTCCTGAGCATATCGCCAGTGGTGGCTATTGGGCAAGTAATCGTGAAGGGCAAAAGCAGTTTGTGCCATTACTCACCTTATCAATAGGTCTAGTAGAGCCTGATTTAGCTCTATGTAACAACAGTCACCAAGTGGCTGCGCTTGCAACTGATGCTAAAAAAGAAGCAAAACGATACCGAGAAAGTCATTTATTTGTTTGTAAGCGACGAAGCCCTGCACCTGCCGTGGTTAGGCTTAATCCGGATAAGCACGCTTTATAACTTTATACTTGAGTAATTACTCACCAGCGTGTAGTTTAGAAAAAACACTCTTTATTAGCCCAAATGAAACGAGCCTTTTTTTATTTGCCCATACACGCGGTATTGTTTTATTGCGCTACGCTGACTGCACAAACCATTAATGTAGCCCAAGAGCCGAGAGCACAATATAAGCGTGATGAATACTTAAGCATCTTGTTAGAGCAAGCCCTTATAGCGGCACAATACCCTGCTAAAATTAACCACGTTATTGTACATCCACATCAACAACGCACTTTGATTAGCTTAGAAGATAATAATGTCGATTTATACTGGAGTATGACCAGCCCAGAACGAGAAACCTTGGCTATAGCAATAAAGATCCCACTATATCGCGGTTATATTGGTAAACGCGCGCTCGTAACTAATCGCCAGCTGCTACCATTATTTGAAAAAATAAGCACTATTGAACAACTCGAACAACTAAGCGCAGCTCAAGGGCATGATTGGCCAGATACAAAAATATTGGCTCATAACGGGTTAACCGTCAGGCCATTTGCGAACTACGAAGCAATGTTTGCTTTGACAGCCAAAGGTAAAATAGAGTACTTCCCGCGTTCATTTATAGAAGTAACGTCTGAGCTTAATGAGGTTGATAATCCTGACTTAGCGATTGTGCCTAACCTGTTTATTAGTTATCCAGCTGCATTTTATTATTTTGTATCAAAAGAAAAGCCCGAGCTCGCCAATGCGATTGAAAAAGGGTTGCTTAAAATGGAGCAAAACGGGGCGTTTAGTCAATTATTTGATAGTTACTTTTTAGAGGACTTAAAATCATTGCCCTACCAAGTAGATAAAGCAACAGAGCTTAAGTTAATAAATCCATACTTTGAAAATTAAATACTTTATATAAGGCGTGCTTTATAAGGCTTAAAGCTGTGCTTTTTGCTTTATCAGCCTATTTGCACGCCATTTTGCTACTTTAAAGTATCGTAACATTCCTTGTCCTTTATTGTTTAAAGTAGAGCTTTTAAATAATGCCCGGTATGTGAACGCTCACACTCAGCGACTTCTTCAGGTGTGCCTGCGATTAATATTTCACCGCCGCCAGCACCGCCTTCAGGGCCTAAATCAACAATCCAGTCTGCGGTTTTTATCACATCAAGGTTGTGCTCAATCACCACAATAGTATTACCGTGGTCACGTAAGCGATGCAGTACAACTAATAGCTGCTCGATGTCAGCAAAGTGCAAGCCTGTAGTTGGTTCATCAAGAATGTACAGAGTTTTACCGGTATCGCGCTTAGACAGCTCACGAGCCAGTTTAACACGCTGTGCTTCACCACCTGAGAGTGTTGTAGCGGCTTGACCTAAGCGAATATAAGAGAGTCCTACATCCATTAAGGTTTTTAGCTTGCGTGCAATTGCTGGGATTTTATCAAAATAGTCATGGGCATCTTCAACCGTCATTTCGAGCACTTGGTGAATATTCTTACCTTTGTACTGTACTTCTAAGGTTTCACGGTTATAGCGTTGACCTTTACATACATCACAGGGTACATAAACATCAGGTAAAAAGTGCATTTCTACTTTGATAACACCATCGCCTTGGCAGGCTTCACAGCGACCACCTTTAACATTAAAGCTAAAGCGGCCAACTTTATAGCCTCGAGAGCGAGCTTCTTGAGTACCGGCAAATAGTTCACGAATACCGGTAAATATACCGGTATAGGTCGCAGGGTTTGAGCGTGGTGTGCGGCCAATGGGGCTTTGATCAATATCGATTACTTTATCAAAGTGTTCAAGCCCTTTAATTTCTTTATAAGGAGCGGCTTCTGCGGTGGTTGCACCATTTAGCTCGGTGTGTGCTAATTTGAATAAGGTATCGTTAATGAGGGTTGACTTACCTGAGCCAGACACCCCAGTAATACAGGTCATCAAGCCAAATGGAATCTGCAAGTCGACATTTTTAAGGTTATTACCTGTAGCGCCAAATAACTCAAGCCATTTATCATTGATCAGATGGCGCTCTTTAGGTACTTCAATTTTGCGCTTGCCAGATAAGAACTGCCCAGTGACAGATTTTTCGCTGGCTAAAATGTCATCACGCGTACCTTCAGCAATGACATAACCACCGTGCACACCAGCACCAGGGCCAATATCAATGATATGGTCGGCGGCGCGGATTGCGTCTTCATCGTGCTCTACCACTATAACGGTATTGCCTAAGTCGCGTAGATGAATCAGTGTTTGTAATAAGCGGTCGTTATCACGTTGATGCAGGCCAATAGATGGCTCATCAAGCACGTACATAACACCAACTAAGCCTGCGCCAATTTGGCTCGCTAGGCGAATACGCTGCGCTTCACCGCCTGAAAGTGTATCGGCGCTGCGCTCTAATGATAGATAGTTCAAACCAACGTTAATCAAAAATGATAAACGATCGCGAATTTCTTTTAGTATTTTTTCTGCTATTTGGCCTCGTTGTCCAGTTAAAGTAAGCTCTTCGAAAAAGTCCATCGCTTCGCCAATACTCATTGACGTAATATCAGGTAAGTTTGTTTGGCCGATAAACACACTACGTGCTTCTTGGCGTAATCGTGAGCCTTTACAGCTTGGGCAAGCTTGGCTGGTTTGATATTTTGCCAGTTCTTCACGAACAGAATTAGATTCAGTTTCGCGGTAACGGCGATTCATATTATTGAGCACACCTTCAAACTCGTGGTTGCGAGTAATTAAGTCGCCTCGATCATTGCGGTAATTAAAGGCAATTTTAGTGCTGCCTGAGCCTTCTAAAATGACTTTTTTAGCGTCGTTACTAAGCTCTTGAAAGGGTACTTCTAAATCAAATTTATAATGCTCGGCAACGGCTTGTAGCATTTGGAAATAGTAAAAGCTACGTTTGTCCCAGCCTTTAATGGCACCGCCTGATAAACTAAGCTCTGGGTTTTGAATAACGCGGTTTGGGTCAAAATACTGCCTAACACCTAAACCATCACAGCTTTGACATGCGCCTGCAGGGTTGTTGAATGAGAATAAACGAGGCTCAAGTTCGGTCATAGCGTAGCCACATGTCGGGCAGGCAAAGTTTGCTGATAGCAATAACTCTTCGCTGCCGTCATTATCCATTGAAGCAATTGTTGCAACACCAGACGACAACTCAAGGGCTGTTTCAAATGATTCAGCTAAGCGCTGCTGTATACCATATTTGACTTTAAAACGGTCGACCACAACTTCAATGGTGTGCTTTTTATGTAGTTCTAAGGTTGGTGGATCAGATAAGTCACACACTTCACCATCAATACGGGCGCGAATATAGCCTTGGCTTGCTAACTGTTCGAGTAACTTTACATGCTCGCCTTTGCGTTCTTTTACTACCGGAGCAAGCATCATCAGCTTACTGCCTTCTTCAAAGGCCAAAACAGTATCAACCATTTGGCTTACAGTTTGCGCTGCAAGCGGTAAGTCATGGGTAGGGCAGCGAGGCTCACCAACACGAGCAAATAATAAACGCAGGTAATCGTAAATTTCGGTAATGGTTCCTACAGTAGAGCGAGGGTTATGTGAGGTAGATTTTTGCTCTATGGAGATTGCAGGTGAAAGACCTTCGATGTGATCAACATCGGGTTTTTCCATTAATGATAAAAACTGTCTGGCGTAAGCAGATAAAGATTCTACATACCGACGTTGCCCTTCTGCATATAAGGTATCAAATGCTAAAGACGATTTACCAGAACCAGATAGGCCAGTGATAACAATTAACTTATCACGGGGAATGGTTAGGCTGATGTCTTTTAAATTGTGCGTGCGGGCGCCTCGGACTTCAATGTTTTCCATGCTATCTCGTTTCATTACCAAATGTATTTACTGAGTATCTCATAATACGCAACAAGATTAATCCTTGATCAATGAAAAAATCATCGCTTTAGGACGATTATTTCTTATTAAGCTTGTGGTAGAATCCCTGCTCGAATTTTAATAGACAGCAAGAACACGCGAATCATGACAGCTTCTTCACTCAACTCTCGAGAAAAACGCGCCGCAGTATCACTGGCCAGCGTGTTTGCATTTCGTATGCTTGGCCTTTTTATGCTGATGCCGGTACTTGCTATTTATGGGCAAGAGCTTTCAGGCTTTTCACCACTGTGGATAGGTATCGCGATTGGTGCTTATGGTTTAACGCAAGCTGTATTGCAAATTCCTATGGGCTGGTTGTCAGATAAAATAGGCCGGAAAAAGGTTATTATTGGTGGTTTGAGTGTATTTGCTTTAGGCTCGGTGATTGCTGCCACGGCAGATTCAATGCAAATGGTCACGCTAGGCCGTGCTTTACAAGGTATGGGAGCGATAGCCAGTTCTTTACTTGCTTTTGCTTCTGACTTGAGCCGTGATGAACAAAGACCTAAAGTGATGGCAGTGATTGGTATGAGTATCGGCATGAGCTTTGCCTTTGCGATGTTACTCGGACCGATGGTTGCCGCTTCTTGGGGTATTGCGGGAATTTTTTGGTTAACAGCTGCATTGGCAATTGTAGGTATTTTTATTGTATTGTTTTTGGTGCCTAAAGCCGTTAATAAAGCCCCTAAAGGCGATACATTAGCAAGCTTTACCGATATTAAAAAATTGGTGAAGCATCCACAGCTTGCACGTTTAGATTTAGGTGTGATGTTACTGCACTTAACGCTGACCACTATTTTTGTTGCATTACCTGGGCAACTTATCGCCAAAGGTTTGGTCGCAGAGGCACATTGGCAAGTGTATATTCCAGTATTAATATTAGCGTTTTTATTGATGGCACCGGTGATGATCATTGCTATCCGTAAAGAAAAAGAAAAGCAGGCTTTTTTAGGCTCTGTTGCTATATTGGTACTAAGCATGGTGGCACTTGCAGCAGGTGTTAATTCGGTTGTAGGTATGGCGCTTTGTATGCTTGCATATTTTGTTGCTTTTAACTTTTTAGAAGCCACAATGCCAGCGCTTGTCTCACGTTTAGCACCAGCTAACCAAAAAGGGTCAGCGATGGGCGTGTTTTCGTCAGGGCAATTCTTTGGTGCATTTTTAGGTGGTATTTTAGGGGGTTACGTTGCGCAATCAACAACCCCGCAAGCAGTGTTTGCCGCAGCCGCACTTGTTGGGGTAATATGGCTTATCCTTGCGTGGCAAATGCAAGTCCCGCCTAGAAGTAAAATGATTAGCTTAATGACAGAATTAAGTTCAGAGCAGCAAGCACAAGCGCTTGCCTCTAAATTGGTTGCTTTACCAGGTGTATTAGAAGCAACTGTAGTATGCGAAGAAAATCGCAGCTATTTAAAGATTAATGATAAAGAATTTGACCTAGACCAAGCCCGTAAAATGGCTGGTTTGAGCTAACGTAAATAGGAGAAAGGTCCATGGCACGCGGTGTTAATAAAGTAATCTTGGTTGGTAATTTAGGTCAAGATCCAGAAGTACGTTATATGCCCAATGGCAATGGCGTAGCAAACATTACTTTAGCTACTTCAGATAGCTACAAAGATAAAAACACCGGCCAAATGGTCGATAAAACTGAATGGCATCGCGTGGTGTTTTTTGGCAAATTAGCTGAAATCGTAGGTGAATACTGCCGTAAAGGTTCACAAATTTACGTAGAAGGTAAACTGCAAACACGTAAATGGACTGATCAACAAGGGCAAGAAAAATACACCACAGAAATAGTTGTAGATGGCTTTACTGGTCAAATGCAAATGTTGGGTGCTCGTGGTGGCGACCAACAAGGTGGTGGCTACCAAGGCGGCCAGCAATCTCAAGGTGGTCAATCACAAGGCGGTTACGGCCAGCAGCAAAACGCACCACAACAAGGTGGCGGTTACGGTCAACAACAAAGTGCACCGCAACAAAGTGGTGGTTACGGCCAACAGCAGAGTGCACCACAGCAAGCACCAGCTGCACGCCAGCAACCTGCAGCTGCACCGCAGCAGAATAACCAATACCAATCAGGCGGCGGTTATAACCAGCAGCAAAGCAGCAATAACAATGCACCGCAACAAGGTGGTTTTGCTCCTAAGCCGCAAAATGCCCCACAAGGCGGCGCATCAAATCCAATGGAACCACCAATTGACTTTGATGACGATATCCCGTTCTGAGGAATACAAAAATAAAATGTTGATAAACATTCAAAGGCCGCTTTTTAGCGGCCTTTTTGATTCTAAATATTAAATAACCAGATCTCAGGTTAAATACTCTATTTGCTTGTACTCGTTACTTCTATTTTTAAACGCGATTATGGAGGGGCACTTGCCCTACCTGTATCAAATAAGTTTGACTTGGAAAACTTTACATGTAAAATTCCATATATTCAGAATTTCATATGTGCGGATCGCTAGGAGCCAAAACCAATGACAGAAAAAATTGAATTACCAAATATCGACAAAGAGCAAAGTAAAGTACCAAGTATTGCTGACTTTAACGTTAACCTTTCAGCACATAAACCAAAGATTTTGTTGCTGTATGGGTCTTTAAGAGAGCGCTCATACAGTAAGTTAGTTATTGAAGAGAGTGCGCGACTACTCACGCATTTTGGCGCCGAAGTTAAAATCTTTGATCCACAAGGCTTACCGCAAACCGACAGTGAGGATGAGTCACATCCTAAAGTGCAAGAGCTACGAGAATTAATGCTTTGGTCTGAAGGGCAAGTGTGGTGCTCGCCTGAGCGCCATGGCTCTATGACAAGTGTATTTAAAAATCAAATCGATTGGGTACCATTAAGCTTAGGCGGTGTTAGACCTACGCAAGGAAAAACATTAGCTGTGCTTCAAGTATGTGGTGGCTCTCAGTCTTTTAATGTTGTAAATCAATTACGTGTTTTAGGCCGTTGGATGCGTATGGTCACTATTCCTAACCAATCATCTGTGCCAAAAGCATATTTAGAGTTTGACGATAATGGCCGTATGAAGCCGTCTTCTTTTTATAATCGCATTGTTGATGTGATGGAAGAGTTAATGAAGTTCACTTTGTTACTACGGGATCAGAAAGACTACTTTGTTGATAGATACTCTGAGCGAGTGGAGTCAGCGGAGCAAGTGAGTGAACGTGTAAACCAACGTTCTATTTAAATTGATCAGGAGTTGAGCATGGTTGTTATTCATCATAATCCGGATTGTGGCACGTCGAGGAATGTATTACAGCTGATTAAGGCCTCAGGGTATGAACCTACTGTAATTGAGTATTTAAAATCCGGCTGGACTAAGCCACAGCTCCTCGCCTTATTTGCTGCGGCAAATTTAACCCCCAAGACAGCCCTTAGAGTGACTAAGTCACCGGCCAAAGAGTTGGGGTTATTAAATGAAAATGTATCTGATGAACAAATTTTTGAAGCAATGCTGAAGTACCCTGTTTTAGTCAATAGACCCATTGTGTGTACAGCTAAGGGGGTTAAATTAGCGCGTCAGAGTGAAACGGTATTAACACTATTAGATAAGTGGCCGTTAGGCCCGTTTCATAAAGAAGATGGTGAGATGATTTTAGATGAAAATGGCAATCTTATTAAGCCGCAATAGTCAGTCGTTTTCTTTTGACAAATTAGGTAAAGAAAAAATAAAACCTTATAGTGGCTTAGGTAATTAAAAATACGATAGTTTTATTTACTATCGTTATCGGTAACATTTAAAGTGAGCGCTAAGCCTTGTGTTTATTGAGATCTTGAACAACACTTTACCTATTCTAACTAACTCTGTGCGTGCTATGGCAATTAAATCAAAGAATGTGCGTATGCATATGCTGAGTGTTTATGTTGGTGTTTGTCTATTGCTGCTTGGTATTTTTAACCTTTTGCTAGGTGAGGTGCTACATCAAAAAGTTCACGTTACAGGCACTGAGCTTGCTAAACAAATTTACAGTCTCAAGTTAGATCTAATTATTGATAGAGATATTATTTCTGCTTTGGCAAGTGCGCGTGGTTTTATGTTAGAGCCAGATGAAGCCCCTACTCATTTTTCAGCTTTAATGAATAAAGAAAGTGAAGTATTTAATTATAAATCAACCAGTCTAAAGCTTTATCATTGGCCTTCTTGGGTGGTTGAAAGCTATTTATTTATCTTATTAAACCTTGTTGTTGTAGGTGCCGCCGTGTGGGGGTACCGTTGGTGGATTTTGTTAGTGAAGCGCTACGAAAAAAATGCTTTTAAGAACCCAAAAAAAGAACACGTGTACCAGCCTTTAATTACTCATAACTCACATCCACAGAGCAAGGTGCCAGTAGACAAGGCGCCTGTAACACAAAATGCTAAAGAAGATGCAATGAGCAAGTTGTATTGTTTACATCAAAATAAACAGAGTTTTTTTGCTTTATTTTATTGGTCCTATCCTTTTCCCGAAAGTATTGATTTAGAAAGCCACTTTAAGCTAGTTTTAACTAAAGGGTTTATTGAGTTACCACAAGTGTCGGTGAAGTTACTTGGCTCGGGAGGAGTGGCAATTACTTTACAGGGCATATCGTTATCAGAGATAGACCAATATACACAAAAGCTCCATCAAACTATTTATCAGGCGTCGTTAGTTTACCGTGGTGATTTGTCTCGCAAAGATATTAAAGTAGGCGTTTGTAATTACCGTACAGGTGCTGATCAAGCAATTGTTTATCAGTTAACAAAATCGGCCCTTGAGCAAGCCAAGCAAAGCCCTTGGCAGCATGTGCATAGACTGCCGTTTAACCATACTTATGCCGAGGTATTAAAAAACAGTGATGAGGTGTTACCAGAGTACATCACCAAGAAAAGGTTTATGTTATTTTTTCAGCCATTATTTGAGCTTGATACTGGTGAGATGCTACAGCATGAAGCGCTAATTCGGATTCGCCATAAATCGCTAGGCTTGTTATCGGCAAAGCAGTTTATTCCATATCTAAAAACCAACAACGAAGTTATGCAATTGGATATTGCCGTTATTGAGCATGTAATCGCTTTACTAAAAAGCGAACCGAGCTCTTTAATTGTGAGTATCAACTTGCATGCTTTTAATTGGTATAGTGTAAACTTTTGGCAATGGTTTAAAGGTAAAGTAGGGGCATTTAATAGGGCGGATAAACTGCAGTTTGAAATATCAGCAGATGACTTTTACACGCAGCAACATAAATTATCTTTGGCGATTAGTCAGATAAAATCAATTAATGGAGCAATTGTAGTTGATAACGTGATGAGTATTGATAAGTTAACTTTTCTAGCTGAGTTTAAGCTAGTAAAAGGAATAAAGCTTGGTTATGAGGTAATTCATGGTATTGATAAGAGCCTGAAGCAACAAAAAATTGTACGTCAAATTGTAATAAAGAGCAGTAAGCTAAATCTACCTGTATATGGAGTAGGCGTTGAAACCCAGCAAGAACTTAAAACGTTACAAATGCTAGGAATTACTGCTGCTCAAGGGTTTTATTTTACAGAGCCACTGCAAGAGTTTACTCAGGTAACATCTTGAACTAAATAACCTGAACTCTGGTTAAGAGATGTACTAATGTATTGATATTAAATCACAAATATATTTATTAGTCTCCAGAGTTCAGGTTAATTGCCGATAACGTAATCCATCTAACCCCTGTAATCCACCGGTGTGAATTGCCGTAATTTTACTTCCCGCAGGAAAATAATCAGCTTTGATTAACTGCCATAATGCGAACATCATTTTACCAGAATAGATAGGCTCTAATGGTAGTTGATGTTGAGCTTGCATTGTTTGACAAAAGTGCCAAAGCTCCGGGGAGAACTTACCATAACCACCCCCGTGATGATTACATAATAATTGCCAGTTATTTTGTGTACGAGCGCGCATACTCAATGCTTTAATCTCGTCAATGAGATAATCAGCCTGCTTTAAGACGGCGATGCCGATTACGTGAATGTGTGGTTTAGCTCCTTCAATTAGTCCTGCTAATGTACCACCACTGCCGGTGGGACAAATAATATAATCAGACTCAGGTAATGATTGGGCAAGTTCTTTACAGCCTTGCAAAGCAGCATGATTTGTTCCGCCCTCTGGCAATAGGTAGGCATTTGGAAAGCGTTGCTGTAATTGTGCTAAATACTCTTCATTGTGGCGTTTTTTATATTCAATGCGTGTTATCGGATATAGCTGCATACCGCACTGCTTAGCAAACTTAATGGTGGGGTTGTTTAAATCAAGCTCAGGCCCGCGAATAATGCCGTGGGATTTAAAATTAAAGTGTTTTCCGGCTGCTGCACAGGCATGTATGTGATTTGAAAAAGCCCCGCCAAACGTCACTAATTCGTGTTTTTTTTGTGCTTGCATCTCAACTAAATTGTACTTGAGTTTTCGCCACTTATTACCACTAATGAGTGGGTGTAGCAGATCGTCACGCTTTATGCGTAACGAAATATTTCTTTTTTTTAACTCGAAGCTATCTATTTGTTGTATAAGGCTATTTTCATCAATGCTGAGGCCGATATGCATAAAGTACCTTTTAAATTAGATTGAAACTTGCAGGCTCGTAAAAATATACGATACTTTAAAAATCGACAATTAATATAAGTAGCTATATGAAAAAGAAGATTTTTTCATTGTTTCCTTGGTTGCAACAAGGGTTAGAGCCTAATTGTGTAATAGGGATAGCTACATATGCAAAAACAGTAAATGCTGTCAGCTTAAAGCGATTGCAGGGGCGTTGGCAAATAGATAAAACCCACAGTGTTACAGTTACAGAGCGAGGGGATTATACAAAAGCAATTACAGATTGTACAAACGAAGTGAGTAAACTTAGTTGCGCCATTAATTTCGTGATACCTCACCACTATTATCAAATTGTACAAATGGAAAAACCGAACCTAACAGATGACGAAATAGTGCAATCCTTACCATGGACAGCTAAAGACGTTGTTAATATTGCGCCCGAGAATATCATCGCTGATTTTATTGATTACCCCATCTCATTACCAATGCAAGTACGTAAGATGAATGTGTTTATTACCGATAAAACACAGATACAGCCGTTTATTAACAGCTTTGCAAATACTAATGCAGTGTTACGCTCAATGACTTCAGAAGAAATGGTACTACTCACTTTATTTGGTAAAGATAAAGATGCGCATATGCTGGTGGTACAGCATATTGAACATGAGCCGAGAATATTAATCATTTGTGACGGTAAGCTTGTATTGGCGAGGCGGCTAAATGGCTTTATAGGCATTACTGAAAAAGATCAAAACACTGCTTTTATAGATGCTTTAGGGTTAGAGATACAGCGTTCGATGGATTTTTTCGAAAGTCAGCTCAAGCAGCCTCCTATTCGCAGTATTCAGCTGCAATGCGACGATTTATCTTCTTTAACACTTAGAGCTGAGCTTGCCGAGCTGTTACAAGTTAAGGTTATTGATTTTAAACCAAACCTTGCCTTATCAGAGGGCTTAGATAGTCAGTTTTTCTATGCCTTAGCTGCAGCTATATCTATGGCTGAAAGTAAAGAGCCGCGCAATGAAGAATAGAATCAATTTCTACCAAAAATCATTGCGCCCTCGTCGTGACTTAATGCCATTACAAAGTGTATTAGCCTTGTGGGGCATCGCATTATTTGTGATAGCCATTAGTTGGGGGGGGTTTGCATTATCAGTTCACTTTAACCAAATAGAGGCTCAGCAAAGTGAATTAACATTAAATGAAATTAGTAACCAGCTACAAGCTGTGAAAGCTAAATTAGATGAAAAACAAAATAAGGATCAGTTTGTTAAGCAGTTAAAAATGATTGAGCAAGAGATTGCTCATAAACAACAAGTATTTGGTTATTTGGAGGCTGCACAAACCTTATCTAGCATGGACTATAGCCAAATAATGCTTGATTTAGCGCGTTATCATGTGGCGGATATTTGGTTAACTCAAGTAACGTTTTCTGAGCAAACAGTGACTTTAAAAGGGCAATCAAGTCAATCGGCTCAGTTACCTGTTTGGCTAAGTAGTTTAAAGCAGTCAAGGTATTTTGCAGGTAAGGAGTTCTCAGTTTTAGAGTTTGAAGATAAAGACGGCTTAAGTGAATTTAATGTGGCCACTGAGGTTGCCGCTAAGGAGGATCAGCCATGAAAACTGAAAACTCCTCTTCTCGCAATTGGCCGTTATGGGTGAAGTATCAAACACGTTTTGCTGTACTGCAAATAAGAGAAAAGCTGGCTATTTTATTTGCAGGGTTATTTATTATTTTATATTTAGGCTATCTTTTTATTGTTGAGCCAATACAAATTCAAACAAATAAACAGCACCAAGCTAACACTCAAGCACAACAAAAAATAACTCAAAATAGAACACAATTAGCGATGTTGGAGCAAGCTCTAAATAATGATTACACAAAAGAATTACGCTCACAAATAGTACAAGCCAAGAGTGAACTTGCACTTACAGATGAAAAGTTGAGCCAATTTAGCAAAGGCTTTGTCAGCGCTGAACGGGTTCCTAATATGTTGCAGCAGCTATTAAAAGAAAGTACCGAGGTTAAGGTTGTTAGTTTTAAAGTGTTAGAGCCTAAAGCTGTCGATGTTACTAAGGTTGGTGCAAACGAAGCTAAAACACTGTTTTTTGAACATCAAATGGTGCTCACATTACAGGGACAGTATTTTAACTTGCAACAATATTTAGCATCGCTAAAACAAAGTAAAGAAAAACTCTTAATCCAGCGCTTTGACTATCAAGTAGAGGATTATCCTCGGGCGCAATTAATCATACATATAGCAACGGTGAGCGCGAATGAAAAATTTATTGCTCTTTAGTGTGCTTGGGTTATTTGTTTGCTCAGCAGACGTGGTTGCGCAGCAGTTGGCCGATCCAACTAGGCCACAAAATTTGCTCGCTACTAGCGTAGTTAAAAATCAGCAAAGTAGTCTCAAGCTGCAATCAATAATTAAAAGGTCAGGCCGCTATAAAGCGATTATTTCAGGACAGATTTATACCGTAGGCGATCAAATAAATGACTATAAAGTGCTAACCATAAGCTCTAAGCAAGTTGTGTTAGCGAATGACAATAAGCAAATAAAATTAGATTTATATGATTATGAAATTAAAAATTAAATTACCTAGTCAGCTGACTATTTTATTGCTGTTACCTATCTACCTTGGTGGTTGCCATAGTTTTGCTCCAGGTAAAGAAATAAAGCCCCATATAGAGCAAGAGCTCACCGCTCAGCCTGAGCAGCAAACTACAGTAGCCCCACTGACAGTGCCAGATGAAGTTACACAAAGCTTATTGTCGTCATTTGATAGCGAACAAAGCCTTAATACAGAGCTGGCAGTTAAGCGTTTTGAAGTGGCTGCAAATGAAGTTGAAGTGCGAGCTTTTTTTACCGGCCTAACAGATGATACGCCCTACAGTGTCGCTATACACCCAGAGGTAGCTGGCAGCATTAGTCTTACATTAAAAAATGTTACCTTTGATGAGGTAATAAATGTAATTAAACGTATGTATCCACTCGATATTGTTCACGAAGGGCGAGTTGTTCAGGTGTTACCTGCAAAAATGCGCACTGAAACAATACCCGTTAACTATTTAATGATGAAGCGCAGTGGTCAGTCTACGGTGAGTGTTGTAGCGGGCGGCGTAAGCCAAATGGCTGATAATAATAGCTCAAGCCAAAGCACTGCTTCAAATAATTACAGTAATAACAATCAGCAAGATGGAGAGTTTGGTAATAATCAAAATATTGAACTTAACGGTTCGCGGATTCAAACCACTAACAGTAATGATTTTTGGAAAGATCTAGAGCTGGCTTTAAAATCTCTTATTGGCAGCGGTGATGGGCGTTATGTTATTGCCAGCCCACAAGCAAGCTTAGTAACGGTTAATGCATTACCAAGTGAAATAATGCAGCTAAAGGACTTTTTAAGGCAAACCCAAGAAAACTTACAACGGCAAGTAATTTTAGAAGCCAAAATAGTCGAAGTCACGCTTAAAGATGAATATCAGCAAGGTGTTAATTGGAACGAAATAGCGGGTTCAATTGGCAGTACAAGCCTGTCGTTTGCGACCACAGCAGCTGGGCAAATTAGTAATAGTATCACTGCCGCTTTAGGTGGTGTATCAAACTTAGTCATTAATAACGCAGACTTTACTGGAGTGATTAGCTTATTAGAAACTCAGGGCGATGTGCAGATGCTCTCAAACCCTCGAGTGACTGCAACTAACAACCAAAAAGCGGTCATTAAAGTAGGTCAAGATGAGTACTTTGTTACCAATGTTTCAAGTACCACAGTGACAGGGAATGCAACCACAACAACCCCTGAAATTGACCTAACCCCTTTCTTTTCAGGGATTGCGCTTGATGTAACCCCACAAATAGATAAATACGGTTCGGTGATCTTACATGTTCACCCCTCAGTCACTCAAACTGAAGAGCAACAAAAGGTTATTACTCTTAATAATGATGAGTTTATTTTACCGTTAGCACAAAGCAACATTAGGGAATCAGACACGGTAATTCGTGCTCAAAGCGGTGAAATAGTTGTGATTGGTGGCTTGATGCAGACGATAACCACCGATGAAGAGTCTAAAACGCCAGTATTAGGTGATATTCCCTTATTTGGTAATTTATTTAAAAGTATTAGTAAACGCCAAGAAAAGAAAGAGCTCGTTATATTGCTAAAGCCAACGGTTGTAATGCCAGATACTTGGAAAAAACAACAAACACGCAGCCGCCAATTACTTAATACTTGGTATGAGAACTAGCTATGTATTTGAGCTTCTTTAATTTAAGTGAAATGCCTTTCACCTTAACCCCTAACACCGAGTTTTTTTGTGCGCTTGCGCCACATAATGAAGCCATGCAGGTGCTTATTACTGCACTTGAAATGGGAGAGGGGTTTATTAAGGTAACTGGAGAGGTTGGCACAGGTAAAACTTTATTGTGCCGTAAATTACTTAATCAAATAGAGCACGATTACACAGTTGCCTATTTACCCAACTCATATTTAAGCCCCGATGAGCTACGCTGGGCGCTTGCTGTAGAGCTTGGTATGGACGTTGATAAACAGTTAGATCAGCAGGCGCTTAGCCAGCTGATAAATCATCATTTATTAGCACTACAAAAAGAAGGCAAAAAAGTTGTTTTACTGATAGATGAAGCGCAAAGCCTAAGTTGGGATGCTCTTGAAGCGCTTCGTCTATTTACCAATATTGAAACTGAAAGCGAAAAGCTGATTCAAGTGGTGCTATTTGGTCAGCCTGAATTAGACGAAAAACTAGCGCATACAAGGGTTCGCCAATTACGTCAGCGTATTAGCTTCTCTTACCAGTTAAGGCCAATGACCACTGGCGAAGTTATTTATTATATTAATCATCGGTTACAAATTGCGGGCTTTAAAGGTGCACCGCTATTTACCAAGCAACTAGGCTTAAAAATAGCACAAGCAAGTCGTGGTATTCCTCGGTTAGTGAATATCCTATGCCATAAAACTTTGCTACAAGCTTACGGTGAAGGGCTCACTGAAGTAAGTAGCCGACACATAAAGCTTGCGGTAAAAGACACCGAAGATTGCACGGTGAATAATTATATCAATGGTTGGAATGTTGCAGTGGTGAGTGTTTCGGCGCTTGCCATAATGATGATTTGGGCTTGGAGGCAATGGCTATGAGCGTCATTAATTCTATGCTTAAAAATATTGAGCAGCGACAGCCAACAACTTCGTTAAATGGGCAAGATACTGTTGTAGTTGAACCTGTGTATGACTCACATGGCTTTATTAAAAAGCTACTAATAATCACCATCGCCTTGTTAGTGGTTGTATTGAGCTATATTTATTTACCTACAGCAAGTGATGATGCTGCCGCTCAATTACCAGAACGAATAGATGTAGTTACTAAAGCTCAAAGCTCAAAAGAGACTGAGCAAAATAACACGCCTGTGTTAATCAATGCTCCTGTGGTGAGTAACTCTGATGTAATTAAACCAGTTGCTAAAGTAGAGCCCATTATTGAAGAAGTAGTGACGGTAAAAACGGACACTAAAGAGCCGGTTGTAGCTGAAAAACCTATGGTTGCAGCTGTCGCTATCGAGCCAAGTAAAGTACCTACCGCCAATAAAGAAAGTAGTTTTCAGGTTAAAAAGGTGACTCAGCAACGTACCGAGCAACAGCAAATTGCTGAGTTACTGCGTCAAGCTAAGCAAGCCCTTGAATTTGGTTTATATCAGGAAGGCATAGATGATTTAAGCCAAATTCTTAATCGAGATAAAGGGAATATAGCAGCAAGAAGTCTACTGGCAGCGACTTATTTTCAGCAGCAAGATATTTTATCCGCGCAAAGTATTTTAGAGCATGGCATTGCGTTTGACTCGCAGGTACTCGAGTGGCGTGTACTGCTTAGTAAAATTTATATTACTCGTAAGCAATATTCAGTTGTACAACAATTATTAAGCGATGACTTCGATAGCCAAGGAGATTCGCAATATTGGGCGCTTAAAGGCACTGCTGCGCAGCAATTGGGGGATCATACACGTGCATTAGTTTGCTTTGAGCAACTCACACAACTACAACCTCAGCAAGGCAAATGGTGGTTAGCCATGGCAACCTCTAAAGATGCACAAGGAGATTACCTCTCGGCGAAACGCTATTACTTAGCTGCTATCGAAGTGGGTAACTTAAACCCCGCTGTGCTTAAGCATGCAGAGCAGCGATTACAGGCCTTAGGAGGTGTGTCATGAGACCCAGTCTACGTCTAAGGTTAGGTGATTTGTTAGTTGAAGAGCATATGATCACTGAAGCGCAATTAAGTGAAGCGCTAAACGTTCAAGCTGCAACTGGCCGTAAGCTCGGTGCGACGCTAATTGCCCTGGAGTTTATTAGTGAGCCACAATTGCTAAGGTTTTTAGCTCAGCAGTTAAAAGTTCCCTTTTTAGATATTTCGCAACGTAAAATCTCGCCAGAAGTATCTAAGTTGCTTTCTGAGGTAATGGCACGCCGTTATAGAGCGTTGGTTATAGAAGACAATGGTGACTCAGTCCTTGTGGGCATGAGTGATCCAGCCGACTTAAGAGGACTTGATCAACTCGCGCCAATTTTAGCGCCTAAGCGAATTGATTTAGCCGTGGTGCAAGAAAGCCAGATCATGGCGGCTTTCGATAATGTGTATAGAAGAACTGAAGAAATAACCAGCTTTGCCGAGCAGCTACATGAAGAGTATGAAGATGTAGAAGAATTTGACTTAAATTCGTTAGGTGATGAATCCTCTGATGCTACTGTAGTGAAGCTATTACAATCGATTTTTGAAGATGCGGTTCAGGTCAGGGCGTCAGATATACATATTGAACCAGATGAAGGGTTGTTACGAATTCGTCAGCGTGTTGATGGGGTATTACAAGAGCATGTTCTCAATCAAGTTAAAATAGCATCAGCATTAGTTTTACGACTTAAATTGATGTCTGGCTTAGATATTTCAGAAAAGCGCTTACCGCAAGATGGCCGTTTTAACATTAAAGTGCACACTCATAGCATTGATGTTCGTTTGTCTACTATGCCGGTTCAATATGGTGAATCGGTTGTTATGCGGCTATTAGATCAATCTGCTGGGTTGTTATCATTAGATGAAACCGGTATGCCAGCGGCGCTGCTAAAACGGTTTCGCTCAATATTAAAACGCCCTCATGGCATGATTTTAGTTACTGGGCCAACAGGGTCCGGTAAAACAACTACTTTATATGGTGCATTGAGTGAGCTAAACCAGCCAGAAAATAAAATTATTACAGTAGAAGATCCGGTGGAGTATCGCATTGGCCGGATAAACCAAGTTCAAATCAAAAATAAAATAGGGCTTAGTTTTGCCAGTATTTTAAGAACCGCACTACGCCAAGATCCTGACATTCTAATGGTGGGGGAAATGCGTGATAAAGAGACGGTTGATATAGGTTTACGAGGCGCGTTAACAGGGCATTTAGTTCTTTCAACTCTGCATACTAATGACGCAATAACCAGTGCTATGCGGTTAATTGATATGGGAGCACCTGCATATTTAGTTGCCAGCTCACTAAGAGCCATTATTGCTCAGCGTTTAGTTAGGCGGGTATGTCAAAACTGCAAGCATACATATACACCCGATGCTCAAGAGGCTAGTTGGTTAAAGTATTTAAATGTTGATGTAGACAATACTGAGTTTTTTTATGGCAAGGGGTGTACCGCGTGTAATCACTCTGGTTACAAGGGTCGGGTGGGTGTTTTTGAGTTACTCGAGATGGATGAGGCTATGATGGAATGTCTTCGTCAAAATGATACTCAAGGTTTTGCTAGGGCGGCTAAAGATAACCCTTACTTTGCACCGTTATCCACAATGGCTTTAGAGTATGCCAAGCAAGGGCTCACTACTTTAGATGAAGTATTTAAAGTGGCTGAATATATTCCTGAAATGGTTGGAGGTGATGATGCACCTTTATAACTATCAAGCTAAAGACCAAAAAGGGGTCTTGATTAAGGGGCAACTAGAAGCCGCCAGCCAAGCTGGAGTCGCTGATAGTTTATTGAGACGCCAGTTTATCCCTATATCTATTACCCAGATAGACCGTGAAGGTGACATCAGCTTACCGCTAGGCCAGCTATTTAAAGAGAAGATCGACCTTGACGATATGATTATGTTTTCACGGCAAATGTATTCGTTGCTCAAAGCGGGTATACCGATAATTCGTGCCATGGTGGGATTAGCTGATACCACACAAAATAAAGAGTTTAAGTTGGTTTTAACAGACATAATCAAACAACTAGAGCAAGGACGAGATCTTTCTAGTGCCATGACTATGCACAACAAAGTATTTAGCAGATTAACTATCGCAATGGTATTGGTCGGTGAAGGCTCTGGGCGCTTAGAAGATGCTTTTCATCAACTTGCTAGTTATTTTGAGAAAGAGCAAGAAACCCGCAAACGTATAAAAGCGGCAATGCGTTATCCAACTTTTGTTATTGCTGCATTATTAGTTGCTATGGTGATTTTAAATATATTTGTGATCCCGGTGTTTGCCACCATGTTTGCAAAATTTGATGCTGAGTTACCCTTAATGACCCAGATTTTGGTGGCAACAAGCTACTTCTTCGTTAATTACTGGTGGCTTTTATTACTAATATTGGTTGGCAGTGTGATCGCTTGGCGCCGATACCTAGCAACAGAAGTTGGTTTATATAATTGGGACCACTACAAATTAAAAATACCTATAGTGGGAAACATTATTCATCGCTCATTACTTGCAAGGTACAGCCAAAGTTTAGCTATGGTATTGCGCTCAGGGGTGCCGATGACAACGGGGTTATCTTTAACCGCAAAAGCCGTTGATAACACCTATATGGAACGTGCAATTTTAAATATTCGTCAAGATATTGAAAAAGGCGACAGCTTACTCAGAGCTTCTAAAAGCAGCGATTTATTCTCCCAGTTAGTGCTGCAAATGGTCGCTGTAGGTGAAGAAACAGGGCGAGTTGATGAGCTTTTACAAGAAGCCGCAGATTATTATGAGCGAGAAGTTGATTACGATTTACGCAGTTTAACCGCCAAAATAGAGCCTATTTTAACGGTGATAGTTGCAGTTATGGTGCTAATTCTCGCGCTCGGTATTTTTATGCCGATGTGGAACATGATGTCAGCGATCAAAGGTGGTTAACAATGCTTGGTAAAACACACCATCAGGCAGGCTTTTCTCTTTTGGAACTTGTACTTGTGGTTATTTTACTGGCTATCGTAATGAGTATTGCTGTACCGCAGTTTTTAGATATTAAGGAGCGAGCTCACCGTTCAAATATTGATACCGTTGCTGGTGGTTTTGCCAGTGCTGTAGGTTTAATTCGAGGACAGTGGGAACTGGACGCGAGGCCATCTGGAAGTGATGTTTCGCAGTTTGTAACGCATATAAATTATGGAGGTGTGGTAGTTGGTGTTGATGGTCGTTTTGGTACGCCAACGAGTGATGAAACAGAGCAAGAGAACACGCAGGCATTAGCGATGAGTAGTACCAAATGCCAACAGGTGTTGAATGTAATTTTACAAGATGCACCAAGAAGTACCCTAAGTAGTGACGCGTCAGTAGTTGAAGATACAATGTTTTTAGTGAGGTATAACGCAGATAAGCTGCAATGTATTTACTATTTAACTCATTCTTTAGATGCGAAAAATATTCCAACTGATGGTGAACCACATGTTGGCACCAGTGGATTTTCGTATTTTCCTGTAACAGGCAAAGTACAGATTTTTAAATCTTAAGTAATAACAAAGAGGCTTACTTATGAAAACGCAATCAATGAACAGTAACGTAGTGAATAAACAAGCAGGTTTTACTTTAGTAGAACTGATAATCGTAATCGTCATTTTAGGTATTTTGGCTGTTGTAGCCGCCCCTCGCTTTTTGAATCTGCAGGGAGATGCTAATGCATCAACACTTGAGGGCGTTCAAGGCTCTATTCGCAGTGGGATGAATATAGTCAATGGTAAAGCGATAATCGCAAGCGTGCAAAACTACGCATATGACGACGCAAATGTAACCCCAGAAGTGGAAGGTGTTGCACTTCATTATGGTTACCCTGTTGGTACCATTGAAGCATTTGAGAAATTCTTAGATATTGATTTTGCAGATGTAACTGATGTTGCTTCAAATGTAAATGGCGCTGATTTTAATCTGGTCGATGGTGATAGTGAAACCACAATAGTTACTATCTTTCCTAATAGTTATGTTGTGACCGACAATTGCCGTGTTGAATACACACCAGCAACGGATAAAGACACTCCACCAGTAGTAAATATCTTATTGGATGGTTGTTAATTCATTAACAATGAAATATACGTGTAAGCAACGATTGCGTGGCTTTACTTTGGTTGAATTGATTATCACCTTAGTTATTTTGGGTATCCTGTCGGTAACGGCAGGGCCCAAGTTTCTAGGGAGTTCAACGGAAGATTCTTATGCATATCGCGACCGGGTATTAGCAGTGCTAAGAACAGCGCAGTTACAAGCAATGCAAGATACTGGGCTTACGAGTTGTCATAAATTGTACATAACAGCGACCTTAATTGCAGGGCCGTCACCGGATACCTGCACAGGTGGTGCTGATGGAAATAATCCAGAAGATTCAGTAGTAGCGATTAAAACAAAGCGCAGTGACTTTGTTTTTACTGCATTGGACGATCAAGGTGGGCAATTTACGCAGATCAATTTTGATCCTTTAGGGCGAAGTGATCAAAGCTGCAATGGCACTTGTCGCATTGATATATCCCTTGCCGGAGTGTGTATCAGTGGTGAAGGACTTATATATGCGTGCCCATAATAATGGGTTTACCTTAATTGAATTGATTATCAGTATTGTCATTTTTGCCATTGCACTGACGATAATTACGGGCTTAATTGCACCTCAAGCGAGACAAAGCGCAGATCCTATCATACAGCTGCGGGCAAATGAGTTAGGGCAATCATTAATGAATGAAATTTTGGCCAAATCGTTTGATGAGCACAGCGAGCGTGCTCCGCCATTTAGGCGTTGCTCTGAAAGTTCATTAGGTGCCAAAGACTGCACAAAATCAGCGAAGTTAGGCTCAGACAAAGATGAAACACGCACCACTTATGATGATGTTGACGATTATATTGCACTGAGTAATCTGCCTATAACAAATAGTTTGGGTGAAGTACTTAACCAATATCAAGGTTTTAATGTGGTCGTTACAGTTACGTATGACAGTGACTTTAATAGTGTAACGGTAAACGATGGTGTACTTGCAAAGCGTGTCACGGTAATTGTAAGTAGCCCTAATGGTGAAGAGTACGGATTTAGCGCATATAAGGGTAATTATTGATGAGTAAATACCTAAAGCAGTCGGCATTTACGTTAATAGAACTCCTACTTGTAATGGTTATTTTGGGCATTCTTGCTGTTACTTCTTTTGCTTTTATTAACTCAGGGTTTAATATTTACAGTCAGGGGGTGGAGCGCCAAGAAGCCGTTGCACAAGCACGTTTTATGTTAACTCGTTTAGCAAAAGAGCTGCGCCATGCGATGCCTAACTCTTTACGTTTAAGCTGTGAAAATAATTGTGGTTTGAGCCAATGCCTTGAGTTTACGCCCTTTCAATCGGCTACCCATTACACTGGTTACTTACCTAACACTGCTCCCTTTATTGTTACGGCAGTCGATTTTGAATTAAATGATTCAGCTCAACCAAGTATTGGCGATTGGGCCAGTATTTATCCATTAGATCCGACAGAAGTCTACGACGTAAGTAATAATAAACGTCTGCAATTAACTAATTTCGTATCATCAGCAAGCAGCGAGTTAGATCAATGGCAATTTGCTCAAGCATTTGCACAAGAGTCACCAGCAAAACGAATTTATTTACTGGCGACGCCAGTTAGCTTTTGTGTAGAAGGCACACAGTTATACCGTTATCAAGATTATGGCTTTCGCAACGCCCAACTAGATGCCGTTGAGTTGCAAAGCACCAGCGCAGTAAAACGAGATCTTTTAGCGCTCCATATAGGTAATAACCTAGCAAGTAATGCTTTTTTTAGATTAAGTGACACAGCATTAACTCGTAATGCAGTACTGAATATTCACGCGTTCATGGCGTTTAATGATAACGAAGCCATGATGTTTAATCATGAGGTGCATATTCCTAATGTACCTTAGTTCACGAGTTAAAAAAGCAGTAATTAATAAAGCATATCAAGGTGGGAACCTACTGATTGTCACTTTGGTGATCATCGTTGTACTGCTAGTACTTGGCTTAGCATTGGTTAGAATTTTATCGGCATCTTCGCAGCAAAATGTGATCGAGTATTTTGGTTCTCGCGCCTATTTAGCAGCGCAAAGTGGTTTAGAAAGCGGGCTAACTGAAATATTTCCACTTAATAGTCCAGCGTTAAACTGCGCAGCAGTAACTACATCCCCTGTTTTTCAAACTCAGTATTTAGAAAACTGCACAGTAACAATAGCATGTCAGCAATACTTAAATGTACCCGATATCAGCAATAGTACGGGGGCGGTGAATATTTTTTATTTAAAAAGCAGTGCCACATGTTCACCAAGCAGTTGTGCTATCGGCGAGTCATGCCGTAAAGACTATTGGCAAACACAACGGACAGTGAGTGTGGGAGCGAAGACGCTACCATGAGGTATACATTACTAATTTTCATCTCTATATTGCTTTTTAGTGCTTCTAGCATTGCTGTAGTGCCTAAAATTGAAGGCCGTTTTATTGAGTTGCAAGATACCTATGTTTCGCCGATTTGGACCAAGATCAATTTTCAGCAACAATACGATACACCACCTGCAGTATTTATGTTGTCGACCAATCAAGGAGGAAACCCTGCGATTGTGCGCATTCGTAATGTAACGACAACAGGGTTCGAAGCGCTCCCTCTAGAGCCTACAGGGGAAGATGGTGAGCATATTACTATGGGAGCACATTATTTAGCGGTCGAATACGGTGTTCATGAGTTTCCTGATGGCACAATAATGGAGGTCGGCAGTACAGATATCCAATTAGAGATTCAATATGGTCCTAAATCTAACTACGTTTTGCCTAAAAGTTATCAGGCAATAAATTTTGCTCAACCCTTTGCCGTTAGGCCAAACTTTTTTCACTCTCTACAAACCATTAATAGCTTGGACAGCAATCCACCTACAGATGCATTACGGCCATTTTTAACGATTGCAGTCGAAACTAACTCGTTAACAACTTCGGGGGTTAATATTGCCCTAGAAGCCTCAGAAACAAGAAGTGGCTTAATAAATAGTGAAAAAGTGGCTTATTTAGTTGTTGAGCCTGGCAACAATCGTACATTTGTTGATGATAATCAGGTCGAAGTTTTATGGGAGAGCTTTTTTACTGGTTACAATGTTGATGGTTGGAGTGACGGTTGTAACTATTTTAATTTCTCAAATAATTTTGCTACTGCTCCATTGGTTGTCGCAAGTAAAAATAGCCGAGTGGGTGAAGATGGTGGTTGGCTACGGAGCTGCAATTTGACTCGCAAAAGATTAGGTATTGTGGTCGATGAAGACCGTGATGGAGATAATGAGCGTAGGCACCCAGACGAAGAAGCCTCTATCTTAGCTATGACCAGTACGTTTGTATCAAATGGTGATATTCTAAGTTGTGACACATTATTTCCAGGCGCGATTGCAACATATAACAATGGCCAGATTCAGTTAGTCCAAGGAGTGACTGTCACCGATAACAACGCGAATGTGCTTACGACCACAAACTATATTTCAACGGCATTAACTAATATCCCTCTTTGTAATGGTCAGCCTTGTGCTGCAAAAGGTGACAATGCGTTAACTGCAGGGCAAGCTTCGCAAGTACCAACAGTGGCCAATGATGGCTCATCGGGTAGTGCAATACCTACAACACTCGGTGGTGACTACTTTTTTGATGAGTTACAAATGACCATGATTGCGCCTGAGTATAGAGTAACTGCACCCACACGTATTTTTTTACAAAATTCTACTACGTTACTGTCGACGTCATTTTTAACAGTGGCGAATACTAAAATTACAATAGAAAATGGGGCGTATTTAGCGATTTATGTAGATGGTGCGGTGTCGATTGGTGCCGCAGTCGATTTTTCAGCTTTTTTAGTCGCCACGGGAGAAGTTCGCATAGCGCAAGAGGTAAACTATACTGGCATGATCACTTCAGGTACTGAAATTATTGCAGAAGAAAGCTCATCATTTACTGGTACTGCAGTGCCAAATAACATTCCAGGTTTTTGTGGTATTAATACGCCAGTTTTATTGGATCATTACCGATTATCAATGAGTGATAATAAAGGCCTTACCTGCGAAGCTAAAGAACTTACGCTGACTGCTTGTGCTAATGATGCATGCGATATAATTTATGATGAAGTATCCACTTTAGATTTATCACCAGATAATAATACTCAACAAAGCTGGGTGACGGGGGAGGTGATAACTTTTACTGGCATTACAGATTTACAGTTTGCTAAGCGTACTACAGGGCAAGTGCAGTTTGGCTATAACGTGGCAGACCCATCAGCGCCGCTACGTTGTTATATTGGTGGTACAAATGTGGGCTTAGGTGGTTGTAAGGTTACTTTTTCAGACGCTGGGTTTATTTTTAGTAATGAGACGAATAACAACACATCAATTTTGAATCAAATATCGGGTAAACCGTCAAATACCGGGTTCAATGCATCGCAACTAGCAATCCAAGCCGTGAAAACCAATACCACAACGGGCGTATGTGAAGCAGCTTTCCCTGCTGGTGGAGAAGTTGCTATAGATTTAGCCTATAGCTGCAGTGCAGGCTCTACGTGTAGCGATAATCTTGCTTTAACAAATAACAGCACGGCTCATAGCATAGGCCAAAGTTATCAAACAGTGCCTTTAAAGTTTGATAGTGACTCAAAAGCACCTATTGTTATTAACTATCCGGATGCTGGTAAACTAAGTTTAAATGCAAAATTAAATTTAGTGCTAGACCCAGTAACTAACTTATCGGTAAATCTAACGGGTAGCTCAAATGAGTTTGTGGTTAAGCCATTTGGTTTAGCTATGAGCTTTCCTGATGCTGGAGCAAATGCTTACGCTGATGATGCTAGTGGCAGTTTATTTAAACTCACAGGGGAGTCATTTTCCTTAAAAATGAACGCCGTGCAGTGGCTTGATAACCAAGACACCAATAATGATGGCCACCCAGACGATTACAGTGCAATTTCAAGTAATCCAATCGCTAAGCACTTTATAGGTGAGCAACCTGATGTACAACCGAGCATTTACTTGCCAACGGCAGGAGTGCTGGGAACATTACAAGAAGAGAACTTAGTTGCGTTTGCAGATACTGGTAGCTTCAGTGAATCGGTATCGAGTTATAGCTACGACCAAGTCGGTATTATTGATTTAACTGCAGGGCTCAAAGGTGGCGATTATTTTGGTGCTGGCGATGTGCGAGGTGCGATTACTCGTGTTGGCCGCTTTGCGCCCTCGCAATATGCAGTACAAAATATTCAAGCCAGTGCACAGTGCACCCGCTATGGCAGTAATGGCACTTATATGAATGAGCCATTTACTTTAGGGTTTACTGTTCAGGCGCTTAATCAAAATAATCAAGTGATGAAAAACTATATCGGCGGATTTGTTAATTCAGCGGTAAGCATCAATGCAGAAAACAGTGAAGTAGGTAATTATATATCGGGTAATAGTTTAACCCCTAGACTACAAAATTTAGAGACTAGTCTATGGGGGAGTACGTCAGCCTTAGCAGGACTTTTCACTATAAGTGATAACGATACTGTATTAGCGCGGCGCGGCTTTAATGATCCAGATGGCCCATTTGAAAGTGTAAATTTGATGACAACAGTGACTGGAATTGAAGGAGCTGTATTACTCGGCGCTGATGATAACCCCACTTTAGCAACCGACTGCACAGCAAGCAGCAGCTGTAATAGTGTAGTGCTTAATGATATGCCTATTAGTTTTCGCTTTGGCCGTTTAGTGCTGGGTGATAATGCAGGCTCTGATTTAGACAATTTACTGGTGCCTATGCAAGCGCAGTATTTTAATGGCAGTGAGTTTGTACTTGATACTAATAATAATTGCACTGTGTTTGAGCACCCACAAATAACACAAGTATCTCCTGCCACGCCTGAGCTCAGTTACATATATGGTAATGACATAAGTGGTCAGCTTGAACAAGGTGTTTACCCAGCGAGTAATGGTGTTTATGCAGAGCCTAAAGGTCCGGGTATTTTTACCCTTGAGTACGATACAGAAAATTGGCTTGAGTGGGATTGGCAAGGTGATGGCAGCCAACTAAATCCACAAGGAATTTTACAATTTGGCCGTTTTAGAGGAAATGATCGTGTTATTTACTGGCGTGAGGTACGGTAATAGTTGTAAACTCAGATAATTTTTGAACAAAGCTTGTGTTTTGTGTTGCAAGTACATAGCATAAGAGTTTAATTATTAAAAAAATAAATAATGACCAAATAATTGCCGCTTTTTGGGAATGGAATATATGCGAATTGCTCCTTTATCTCTGTTAATTTCAGCAAGTTTGTTTGCATCAAGTGCATTTGCACAAGATACAGCAACGGTTTCTGGAATTGAATCTGAGATCAGTATTAAACAAGCTGAATACGATAACTCTACACAAATACTTGAAAAACATTTAAAAGAAGAAAGCCAGTTACAGAGCCAACTTGATTTATTACGTACACGTTCAACAGAGCTAGACAAAGAAAAAAACCAAGCTCTTGATGCGATGAACGAAATGTATCGTCGTTTAATCGACGACCCCACTATTGATATCAGTACTGCGCAAGCACGGTATCAGCAAGCTGTTGTGGATCATAAACAAAATAAAGATGATATCGCGATGCAGTTAGCGGCAATTGCATCTCATCGAAAAGACATTGAGCAAATTCGTGTAGCTAAACACACTCAGTTAAATACCTTAGAAAGCTTAAAAGAGCAGTTAACAACCGCTCGCGTAGAACGCTTGCGCAATGAATTTACCCGTGAAGGCACGCTTGAAGTAAACCATACAATTAATTGTAAGCGTACAGAAACCCTTGCTGCCTGTGAGCAACGAGGGCAGCAAATGGGCTTACAAAAGGCGACCAAGCGCTTTGTAGACCAAATTTTTGCTAATTTAACTGAAGAGCGTTTAGTTGAGCCAAAGCGTAATATGGCTGGTGCTCAAGTGCAAATTTTAAGTAGCCATGTCGTAAACAGTGCATTTAGTGGCCAAGGTAACTATAACGTAAACCTTAGTGTAACGATGCGTGGCGATGTAAATAGTAGTCGTCTATGTAACTTACTAAGTGTAGATAATCGTTACTGTTCAGAATATGGCACGCCGCTAAGTACTCCTTATCAAGCCAGTTACGGTACTACCTTCTCTGATAGTCAGTTAACATTCAGCGATAGCAGGGATAATAGCACAGTCGCTGTGTCGCGCATGAGTGAACAACCAGTGCAAGACTATTCTGTTAAATCAACGGCAATGGTTAATCCATTAGTTGTTGATAACAATAAAAACAAAATGGTTGAGTTAACACTGCGCTCAAACGTGTACGACGATGAGGTATTTATTGATGGTGTGAGCTTTGGAGCAACTCGCTTAGCGACAACCTTACCAAGCGGCATTCATGATATTGAAGTGCGTAAACAAGGTTATCAACCTTACCGAGTGCGAATTGATTTACGAAAGGCGCAGACTATTAACGCCAAGTTGGTAAAAAAGCCTGAGTCGATTGCTGCACCGACAAACACCCGAGAGCAAAGTATAAAGCCTGTTGGTAATGCATCTGGCGCTGCAGTTGTTGTTATTCCAGCTGGTACATTTGAAATGGGTGATATTAACGGTAATGGTCTTGCGAATGAGCGCCCTGTGGTTGAAAAAACCATTGCCAACTCGTTTGCAATGCAAAGTAAAGAGGTCACTGTTGGCGCATACCAACAATTTGTGACAAATACAGGTTATCAAACTGAAGCCGAGAAAAATCGTGGTTGTGCTTATTATTTAAATGGCGAGCCAGTGTGGGAAGCTAATTTAAATTGGCGTAACCCAGGATTTGAGCAAGGTAATGATTTCCCCGCTGTATGTTTAACTTATAATGACGCCAAAGCGTATGCAGATTGGTTGTCAGGTCAAACCGGTCAGCGATATCGTTTACCCAATGAAGTTGAGTGGGAGTACGCTGCTCGTGCAGGAACCAAAACTGAATACCCTTGGGGCAATGAGATAGGTAAAAATTTAGCGAATTGTGGTTGGTGTGGTAGCGAATGGTCAAATCAAAGCGCAGCCCCAACAGGTACATTTGCACCCAATGCGTTTGGGCTTTACGACACAGTAGGAAATGTATGGGAATGGACTCATAAATCGGCTGACCAGTCAGATGTTACTGTTCGAGGTGGTGCATGGAATTTTGCTCCTAGCTTAGCTCGCGCATCAACGCGTTTGATTTTAGCGCCTGATTTTCGTGCAAACTACATAGGTTTTCGTTTAGTACGCGAACGATAAATATTTAAAAGGAAGCTTAGCTTCCTTTTTTAGCTAATTTACATAGGTAGTTGTGCTTTATATTGCTGATCTAGCTCAGCGTGATAAAGTGACAAGCAGCTAACATAAGAACGTTTTTCAAAGGTCATCCAGCCTCATGTTTAAGAAACTCCGTGGTATTTTTTCAAACGATCTATCGATCGACTTGGGTACAGCCAATACCCTAATTTATGTCAAAGATGAAGGCATAGTCCTCAATGAACCATCAGTAGTCGCAATTCGTCAAGAGCGTGCTGGTGGCCCTAAAAGTGTCGCCTCTGTAGGCACCGAAGCTAAGCAAATGCTAGGTCGTACGCCAGGTAATATTAAAGCAATCAGGCCAATGAAAGATGGTGTAATTGCTGATTTTTACGTTACCGAAAAAATGCTTCAACACTTTATCAAACAAGTACATAACAATAACTTTATGCGTCCGAGCCCGCGTGTACTAATTTGTGTTCCATGTGGTGCAACACAAGTTGAAAAGCGTGCTATTCGTGAATCAGCCATGGGTGCCGGTGCGCGTGAGGTTTATCTAATTGAGGAGCCTATGGCTGCCGCTATTGGTGCGGGGTTACCTGTATCAGAAGCAACAGGCTCTATGGTTGTTGATATTGGTGGTGGTACAACTGAAGTGGCAATTATCTCACTTAACGGTGTTGTGTACTCTTCATCAGTACGTATTGGTGGTGATAAATTTGATGAAGCCATTATTAACTATGTGCGCCGTAATTTTGGAAGCTTAATTGGTGAAGCCACAGCTGAAAACATCAAGCATCAAATTGGCTCTGCATTTAAAACTGATGAACCCATTGAAATTGAAGTGCGTGGCCGAAATCTTGCTGAAGGTGTACCGCGTTCATTCACATTGAATTCCCATGAAATCTTAGAAGCCTTACAAGAGCCATTAATGGGCATTGTTAGTGCGGTTATGGTTGCATTAGAGCAATCACCTCCAGAGCTTGCCTCAGACATCTCTGCTAAAGGTATGGTGCTAACAGGCGGCGGTGCGTTACTAAAAGATTTAGATCGCTTATTAATGGAAGAAACCGGTATTCCGGTTGTGGTTGCTGATGATCCATTAACCTGTGTTGCACGTGGCGGCGGTAAAGCACTTGAAATGATTGATATGCACGGTGGTGACGTATTTAGTTACGACTAATGAAGTTAATGTTTGGACGTGCCATTTCTTTGCAACTGCGACTCTTTGTCGCAGTGCTTTTGAGTATCGTATTGATTGTTGGGGATAGGTATACTCAAGGTGGCACAACCGTCCGTACCAGTTTAAATACCCTTGTTAGCCCGTTAATCTACCTTGCAAACCTCCCTTACGAAGTGTTTAGTCTGGGTGCTAAAAGCCTACATACTCGAGAACAATTACTTCGTGAAAATGAAGCATTAAAGCAAAAGCAATTAATGCAAAGTGAGCAGTTACAGCAATATCAGTTCCTAGATAAAGAAAACCAGAAACTGCGTGCATTATTAGGCTCATCTGCTAAGCAGCCTAACCGCAAAATTATTGCGCAAGTACTGTCTGTACATTCAAATCCTTATAGCCACCAAGTGGTGATCAATCGCGGTGCCATTGATGGCCTCAGCGAAGGACAAGCGGTCATCGATGAAATGGGTGTCGTTGGACAATTAACTAAAGTGGGCTCAACTACCTCACGAGTCTTGCTGATGACCGACACCACACATGCAACCCCCGTACGTATTTTACGTAACGATGTGCGCACTGTGGTTGAAGGTGTTGGTAAAATCAATTTAGTAAAGCTTTCTCATGTGCCTCATAGCTTAGACGTGCGCTACGGCGATATTCTTGTTACGTCTGGCTTAGGTGGGACATTTCCTGAAGGCTACCCTGTTGCTGTAGTGACTGAAATTAATCGTGATGAAGGGCGTCCATTTGCACAAGTGTATGCAGAACCTATCGCTTTGTTAGATCGCATTCGTTTATTAGTCATCTTGTGGCGCAATAAACAGGAAAGTATATCAGATGAATAGTCGCTATAGCTTATTGATTGCTTTGAGCATATTTTTTGCCTTGATCATGGCATTGATGCCACTGCCATTTTCATTCGAACCGTTTCGCCCTGATTGGGTTTTATTGGTTTTAATGTATTGGTCATTAGCAGTACCACACAGGCTTAATATTGGCATTGCCTGGGTGGTAGGGTTGATTATCGACTTAGCCTCAGGCTCGCCGCTTGGCGTAAACTCACTGACTTTTTCGATTTGTATTTTTATTACTGCAAGTAACTTTCAAAAAATACGTAATTTCTCACTGTGGCAGCAAGCAATTTTGGTTGGCTTGTTTTTAACCTTTTATCACTTAATGCAATTTTGGTTAAATCACTTTTTAATGGATGTTTACTTTAACCCGCAGTATTTATGGCCTGTTGTTACAGGTACGCTTAGCTGGCCTTGGGTATTTTTATTACTACGTAAATATCGTCGTCATTTCAGGATCAGATAATGCAAAACGCCATTTATTTAGCGTCAGCTTCGCCACGTCGCAAAGAGCTTTTAACTCAGCTCGGTATCGAGTTTTCGCAATTTAGTGTTGATGCTGATGAAACCCAATTAGAAAATGAAACGCCGCTTGTTTACGTTGAACGCTTAGCACGCTTAAAAGCACAAAGTGGGGTGGCAATGGGCTATCACGATCGTCCTGTACTAGGGAGCGATACTGTGGTCGTTATTGACAACCAAGCACTTGGAAAACCAACAGATAAAGCTGATTTCATCGCAACATTAAAGCGCTTATCAGGGCGTACTCACCAAGTACTTACCGCTATTGCGTTTGCCAGTTATAATAAAGTAATGAGTCAGGTTGTGACAACCGATGTTACATTCAAAACACTTACCGATGCAGAGTTAGACGCTTATTGGCTAAGTGGTGAGCCGCAAGATAAAGCGGGTGGATATGGTATTCAAGGCTTAGGAGGCCGATTTGTAACACATATCTCAGGTAGCTATTTTGCAGTTGTCGGCTTACCTTTATATGAGTGTGAAAAATTATTAAGTGAATTTTAAGTAGGTAACATGAGTATAGAATTACTAATTAACGTCACCCCGAGTGAAAGCCGTGTTGCCTTGATTGAAAACGGTGTATTACAAGAAATACAACTCGAGCGAATTGGCAACCTAGGTATCGTAGGGAATATATATCTAGGTAAAATCAGCCGCGTACTGCCAGGTATGCAAGCCGCTTTTGTGGATATTGGTTTAGACAAAGCCGCCTTTTTACATGCATCAGATATTGTTAATAGTGCCTCAATTGTTGAGGGAGTTGACGAGCAACCAATCAAAAAAGTGCAAGACATTCGTGAGCTGGTGCGCCAAGGTCAATATATTATGGTGCAAGTGGTTAAAGACCCCTTAGGTACTAAAGGCGCGCGTTTAACTACAGATATTACGATTCCGTCTCGCTACTTAGTGTTTATGCCTGATGCAACGCATGTGGGCGTAAGCCAACGTATCGAGACAGAGGAAGAACGTACCCGATTAAAAAATATCGTTGCCGACTACTCAGATGACGATGGTAGCTTTATTGTACGTACCGCCGCAGAAGGTGCCAGCGAAGCTGAATTGCGACACGACGCCGCATTCTTAAAAAAGCTGTGGGAAAAAATCGTTAGCAAGCGTAAAAAAACCAGCAAAGAAAGTATTCTACACGAAGATCTAACTCTGGCATTTCGTACCCTACGTGATTACGTAGGCGAAGACATGGAGCGTATCCGTGTTGACTCGAAATTAACTTACCATGAGCTAAAAGAGTTTACCGAAGAGTTTGTACCTATTCTTGCCGGCGCATTAGAGTATTACCCTGGTGAGCGACCTATTTTTGACTTGTTTGATGTTGAGAATGAAATTCAAAAAGCGTTACACCGTAAGGTTGAACTTAAATCGGGTGGATACCTGATCATTGACCAAACGGAAGCCATGACCACGGTTGATGTAAACACTGGCGCGTTTGTTGGACACCGTAATTTAGAAGAAACCATTTTTAACACCAATGTCGAGGCGACATCAGCCATTGCTAGGCAGCTTAGACTGCGTAACTTGGGTGGCATTATTATTATCGACTTTATTGATATGATTAGTGAAGATCATAAACGCCGAGTATTACATTCACTTGAATCAGCTCTAGGAAAGGATCGCGCTAAGTCAAATATTAATGGCTTATCCGCATTAGGCCTAGTTGAAATGACCCGCAAGCGAACTCGTGAAAGTTTAGAACATATACTGTGTGATGTGTGTCCTGCATGTTCTGGGCGCGGCTCGCAAAAAACTGTCGAAACCGTCTGCTACGAAATCCTTCGGGAAATTGTACGAGTAAACCGTGCTTACGCTGCGGATAAATTTATGGTGTACGCAGCCCCAGCAGTAAGTGAAGCATTGATCAACGATGAGTATCATAACTTAGCCGAGCTTGAATTATTTATTGGTAAACAAGTAAGTATTCAAACTGAAAGCCTATACAGCCAAGAGCAATTTGATGTGGTTATGATGTAATGAAAGCAAAAACGGTCTGTTTTTTTTGCTTAAGAAAGTTATGGCAGGTGTGCGCCATAACTTTAGTGTTGTTGGCCGTTATTGTATCCGTTTTAAAGTATACCTTACCTTACGCTAATGATTATAAAGGTGATCTTGAAGGTTACTTATATAATAAATTTGCCGTAAACCTTTCCATTGGTGCTATCTCTGCAAGTTGGCAGGGCAAAGGCCCCGCCATTGTTATGGAAGAAATCTCTTTTGAAGATAACAGCACCTCACCCATTGCGCTGACGATTGCTAAAGCGAGTTTAGAATTGAACTTGTGGGAGAGCATCAAAACTCGACAGCTAAAATCTAACTACTTCGTGATTAATGGCTTTCATGCTGATGTAGATTTACCTAGCATGTTAAATTCAGCTGAAGGTGAAGTTTCATTTGAGCAAAAAGAGCTTATCGAAGGACTGTTCTTAGGTGAGACCGGGCACTTTGCTGTTGAAAACAGTAGTCTTAATTTTTTACTTGGTGATGGTAAAGAACACCGTTTAATCCTAGAAAATATAGTCTGGCAAAACTCTCCTGAGCAGCACAGTGGTAGCGGTACTTTAGCTTTACCGGGTATTTCTGTCGGCACATTCGATGCACGCCTCGCTTTGACAGGTGCAACATTAGAGTCAACCGCGGGTGATATTTACGTGCAAGCCAGCGATGTAGATGTATCTAAATGGTTAGCGCAATACAGTAATAAAGAAAAGCATGAGCTAAAATCAGACCTTAATTTAGAGTCTTGGTTGAGTATCGATCACGGCTTGATCACTGATGTTAAAGTTAAGTGGCTACCGAGTCATATAAACTGGCTACAAGGCGAAAAACAGCAGCCTCATCAAATAAGCTTAAGCGAGGGTGGCTTTCAGTTATACCCATGGCAACAGGGCTGGCGCTTAAAAAGTACAGGTTTGGCTATCAGTAATGAACAACACAGTTGGCCTGATTTTCAATTTGAAGCTCAATTAGATACACAAAAAAAACAACTTTGGTTAAGCCAGCTAGATTTTGACTTAGTAAATCAGCTCGCACAGCTGAGCAGTTTTACTGAACTTGAGCCATTGATTACTCGCCAACCGAATGGTCAGGTTGAGCAAGCTTATGTGCAATATACTGCAAACACAGACTGGCAGTTATGGTTTAGTGCGCAAAAAGTTGGCTGGCTTGCAAAGCAAGGCATACCAGGGGCACAAGCGCTGCGAGTCGAAGGAATTATAAATCAGCAAAGTGGGCGAGTGAGTTTATTTGGTGCAAATAATCAGCTACTAACGGCTGATACATTTACTCAACCGATTAAATATAATCAACTTAATTTAGATATAGACTTAGCAAATACCCCGCAAGGCTGGCAGATCAGCAGCGACAATTTATGGTTAGATAACGATGAAGTGACTCTAGCCGCTGAAATGAAAGTAAGCTTAGGCGATTCCCCACGACTTGATCTATATGCCGAAGCGTTTGCCCCCGACGCTAGTATTGCTAGTCATTACTTTCCATTACCTGTAATGAGTGAAAACTTGGTTGACTACTTAACAGGTGCCATTAAAGGGGGAGAGCTCACACAGGCACAAGTTTTGTTTTCTGGCCCCGTAACAGGGTTTCCTTTTGCGGATAATTCAGGGCAATTTGAAGTACTTGCTCAAGTAGATAATGCTAATTATCAATTTGCTCCAAATTGGCCTGCGGTTATGCAGGGAAGTGCTAAGCTGCACTTTGAAAACGAACGCATGGATATTTACACACAGCAAGGTAACTTAGTTAACTTAGCTGTAGATGATGCTGTGCATGTAAGTATTGCTGATTTAATGAATGCTGACGCTCTAAGGGTAAATATTAAAAAACGTGCTGCAGCACAAAAATTACTGCCATTTTTTCAAGCCACGCCGCTTGCTGAGCCGCTTGCGAATGTATTTACTGTAATTCAAGGTCAGGGTAATGCCAAAGCGGATATCGAATTAATTGTGAACCTTACCGAATTAGATGTGAATGCAAAAGGGGTGGTTTCTCTTAATGAAATGCCAGTTTTCATCGCTCAACCAGGGTTACAACTGGAAAATGTAACCGGGCAGCTATATTTTAATGATGATCATATAGAATTAAAAGATGCAAAAGCTCAGTGGTTAGGAATGCCCATCGCGTTTGACTTTGATGGTAAAAGTATTGGCCAAACATACCGTGGAGATATTGATATTAAAGCTCAACTTGATGCTGATACTTTAATTTCACATGGCCAAGGCCTGTTAAAAAACTACCTGTACGGTGACACCGAAGTGGCTATTAAGCTTGCACTGAATTTTTTACCAGATGGCTTTAATTATAGCGCGAATATTAGCTCGCAGCTGATTGGTTTAACAAGTGAACTGCCTATACCGTTTGGTAAATCAGCGCAGCAACCATGGCCACTGATGGCGCAGGTTCAAGGCGATGATATATCTAATTTGATTACCGCGAGTATCAATGAACAACTTTACTTTAATGGCATTTTGGCAAACGAAAACGGCAAAATGACGAATGCCCACTTAATTTTAGGTGAGCAAGATTTAGGGTTAAACCGAGAAGATTTAACCGTTTCCATTAATCTGGATGAGACTCCTTTATTACCCTGGCTTGGGCTAATTGAGCAAATTATTACAATTAACCAAGTTGAATCGCAGAGCGAAGGGGTGTTACCCCCATTAAAAGAAGTCGTAGGGCAGATTAATCAGCTTTCAATCGATGACATTGTATTTAATGACTTTGAAATGCGTTTAGCGCCTTCACAAAATGAACTCGATTTACGGTTAAATGCAAAAGAGCTTCGCTCTCAAATTACCATTCCGCTGGCACACTCTAGCCGACCTATTCAAATTAATAGTGACTATTTACGAGTAAACTTTAAGCCTGAGCAACCCGTTGCTAAAAGTGAAGCACAGGTTCAGCAAACTGTTGAAGACTTAACTTGGTTGAACACCTTACCTGCAATTGAATTTGAGTGCGGAGATTGCAAAGTAGCAACGTATCAACTCGATAAAGTAAGTGCTTCTCTTTACGGCGATGGTCAAAAATTAACGATATCAGAATTAGTTGTTGATAAGGGTGAACATATTTTACGCGCGAAAGGGCTGTGGGAAAATGGTCTAACTCAGTTAAACGGCCATATGCATAGTGATGATATCGGCGAGTTATTTGATGAATTTGATATTACCACCACAGTTAAAGATTCCACAGCCGAAATAAATTTTGACTTAGCTTGGCAAGCAGCTCCCTATCAGTTTGATATCCCCAGCCTTGCGGGTAATTTAGCATGGGATTTAGGGGATGGTCACCTAGCTGAAATTAGCGATGGCGGCGCCCGTGTATTCTCATTACTTAGCTTGGATTCATTAGTACGCAAGCTCAAACTTGATTTTAGAGATGTATTCTCGAAAGGGTTTTTCTACAATAATTTTCAAGGTACCATGCAGCTTGATAAAGGCATAGCCTACACCCAAGACACTAAAATGGATGGGGTACCAGCAGATCTCACTATTAAAGGTCACACCAATTTAAACACAATGGAAATTAACTATGATTTAGCCGTGGCACCGCAAGTTACCTCGAGTATTCCGGTGATTGTGGCATGGATGGTTAATCCCGTTACTGGATTGGCTGCGTTAGCAATAGATAAAGTTATTCACTCTGCCCGAGTTATTTCAGAGATTAACTTTAAAGTGACGGGCAGTATGAGCGACCCTGTGGTACAAGAAGTTGATCGTAAGAGCCGAGAAGTAACAATTCCTCAGGCGGCACAAAACCAGCCACAAACGCCATCACAACATAAAGAATTAAACCTCAAAGATGCAGCGGCCACAGCAACACAATGAATGATTCACAGCCATCAGGCACTATTATCGCGGTACAAATGTGCTCAGGAATTAACCCTGAGCAAAACTTACAACAGCTTGAGCAACAATTAAGCCAGCTACCAAGTACTCGACCACTGTTAGTCTGTTTACCTGAAAGTTTTTTAATTTTTGCAAAACATGGCAAAGATGCTTTAGTTATTGCTCAGCAAAGTGCTGAGTACCAGGCTAAATTGGCTAGATTGTGCAGCAAGTATGACATTTGGTTGGCTGCTGGCACAATGCCAATAGCGACTAGCGATGATAAATATTTAGCAGCTTCCTTGTTATTCAATAATCACGCAGAGGTGGTTGCGCAATATAACAAAATGCATTTATTTGATGTAGATGTCGCCGATGGTACGGGTGCGTATAGAGAGTCGAACTTTACCCAAGCAGGTAATGATGTGGTGGTAGTTGATTCGCCATTTGGTAAAATAGGCCTCACAGTGTGTTATGATTTACGCTTTAGTGGCTTATTTAGTGCATTACAGCGCCAAGGCGCAGAAGTTATTTTGGTACCCAGTGCATTTACCACGGTGACCGGAAAAGCGCATTGGCAACCTCTGTTAACAGCAAGGGCAATAGAAACCCAAAGTTATGTTATTGCTGCAGCACAAGCTGGGCAGCATGAAAATGGGCGTGCAACTTACGGCCACAGTTTAATTATTTCTCCTTGGGGCAACGTCCTGAGTGAACTTAAAAATGGCACAGGGTTTATTGGCTGTCAGCCAGATCTCCTTGCATTACACGCCATTAGACGAGATATGCCAGTGCAATCTCACCAACGATTTAGAGAGCATTTATTATGAACACGGTTGAACAGCATTTATTACACGACAGCCAGCTAAATCGAGAAGAACTCGAAAAGACGCTTAGCTTTATCCATCAACATCAAGTTGATTACGCAGATCTGTATTTTCAATCAAGTCACCATGAATCATGGGTATTAGAAGATGGCTTGGTAAAAGAAGGCTCATATAATGTTGAACGCGGCGTAGGTGTACGTGCCGTGAGCGGTGAAAAAACAGGTTTTTCATACTCAGATGCCATTAATCTTGAGGCACTCAATAAAGCAGCCACAGCGGCACGTAGCATCGCTGACGCTGGCGAAAATAAAGCTGTTCAAGTGTTTAGTGATACTTCAGCAAAACAACAGTACGCACCGCATCAACCAATTCAAAGCATGACTGATAACGACAAAGTAAGCTTATTACGTGAGCTGGAAAACTATATTCGTGAATTGGCACCTGATGCTGAGCAAGTGATCAGTTCAATGTCGGCGGTGTATGAAGAAGTATTAATCGCTGCAAGCGATGGCACATTTGCAACAGATATTCGCCCATTAATTCGCTTAAACTGTTCAGTTTTACTTGAAAAAAATGGCCGTCGTGAACGGGGCGGTGCCGGTGGCGGTGCACGCTTAGATTACGGCTACTTTAAAGAATTAGATAATGGCAAACCACGTTGGATGGGATTCGCAGAAGAAGCAGTGCGTCAAGCAAGGGTCAATCTTGAAGCTATTGATGCGCCAGCTGGGACAATGGAAGTTGTATTAGGTGCAGGCTGGCCGGGTGTACTACTACACGAAGCGGTAGGACATGGTTTAGAAGGTGATTTTAATCGCAAAGGCGCGTCAGCATTTAGCGGTAAAGTAGGCGAAAAAGTGGCTTCAGAGCTATGTACAGTAGTTGATGATGGCACTATTGCCGATCGTCGTGGTTCACTGAATGTTGATGATGAAGGCACACCCGCGGCTTACAATGTGCTTATCGAAAACGGGATTCTAAAAGGCTATATGCAAGATAAAATGAATGCCCGTTTGATGGGGGTCAACCCAACAGGTAATGCACGCCGTGAATCGTATGCACACTTACCAATGCCACGTATGACTAATACTTATATGTTAGGTGGTGAGCATAGCCAAGCAGATATTATCAGCACTGTTAAAAAAGGTATTTTTGCGCCCAACTTTGGTGGCGGCCAAGTTGATATAACATCAGGCAAGTTTGTATTTAGTGCATCAGAAGCGTATTTAATCGAAAATGGTAAAATTACTCGGCCAATCAAAGGCGCAACATTAATTGGTAACGGCCCAGAGGTTATGCAACAAATCTCGATGGTCGGCAATGATCTTGCACTGGACAAAGGTGTGGGTGTGTGCGGTAAAGATGGTCAAAGCGTACCTGTAGGTGTTGGTCAACCAAGTCTTAAAATTGATAATTTAACCGTGGGTGGCACTGCTTAAGTTTAACGTGCAAGGAAGCCTTTTAGGCTTCCTATTTATTGCCGGTCTAGTTGTGCTACAATTCCTGCCAATTTTTTGTATAAGTTAAGTAACATCGCAATGATCTTAGATGACATCCGTATTGTTTTAGTAAACACCTCGCATGCAGGTAATATTGGTTCTGCAGCACGTGCAATGAAAACCATGGGCTTATCAAAGCTTTATTTGGTTGACCCTGCATGTGAAGTTGATAGTCATGCCAGTGCGTTAGCGGCTGGTGCTACTGATGTACTAGGTAATGCGGTAATTGTTGATACTGTTGCTGATGCTATTGCCGATTGTGCACTTACCATTGGCACTAGTGCGCGTTCACGTACTTTGTCTTGGCCAATGGTTGAGCCGCGTGAATGTGGTGAAAAACTTGTTGATGAAGCACTAAATGGTCCTGTCGCGTTAGTGTTTGGTCGTGAAAACAGCGGCCTAACTAATGAAGAACTACAGCTTTGTAATTACCATGTATGTATTCCTGCTAACCCAGAGTACAGCTCGCTAAACTTAGCGATGGCAGTGCAAACGCTGTGTTATGAAACGCGCATGGCGTTTTTAAATCACCAGCCTAAAAAGGTTGAAGAAGACGAAGCGGTATACCCAAGCTCAAAACAAACCGAGTTGTTCTACGACCACCTAGAAGAAACACTGCATAATACCGGTTTTATTATTAAACAGCACCCAGGTCTCGTTATGACCAAGCTGCGCCGTTTATTTAACCGCGCACGCCCTGAAGATGCTGAAATGAATATTTTACGCGGCATCTTAACGTCGATAAATAAGTCTATAAAATAAGCGAAAGTTATAAGTGCTTTTGCTTAGTAATACTTGACTAAATTACTCAGGTAATTACAATGAACACAATACTTGACCAAAAAGGTCGGGTATTGAACTGAGTTAAGAAGATAAAGGCGCTAGGAAGACAAAGGTTCTAGGAAAAAACCAGAACACCTTAACAGTCAAGTAAATGACTCAATACTGTATTGTAGAACCTAGAACCTAGAACCTAGAACCTAGAACCTAGAACCTAGAACCTAGAACCTTGTCTTCATAATAATACTTGACTATTTTACTCTGGTAATTAAAATTTGCACTCTTTTGTGCGGGGGCTCCATGAAGTTAACATCAAAAGGCAGATATGCCGTTACAGCTATGCTCGATGTTGCACTACATGCAAATGTAGGTGCCGTACCCCTTGCCGATATTTCAGAACGACAAGAAATTTCTTTGTCATACCTTGAGCAATTATTTGCCCGTTTACGTAAAAATGGTTTAGTAAGCTCAGTGCGTGGTCCAGGTGGGGGGTATTTACTTGGTCGCGAATCAAGCACAATTTCAGTCGGCGACGTAATAAACGCCGTTGATGAATCAGTCGATGCAACGCGCTGTCACGGCGCAACAGGCGGATGTCAAAGTGGCATGCGTTGTTTGACCCACACATTATGGTCAGACTTAAGCACGCGGATTGAAGACTTTTTAAATGGTATTACCCTTGCTGAATTGGTTGAGAAATCCGACGTTAAAGAAGTCGCTTCTCGCCAAGATAACAGCGTTAATAATGCAATTAAGCAATTGGAAAATATTCAAGTAAGCTGTCAACTATAAGTTGGCGCCAGCGGAGATAGAAATGAAGTTACCGATTTATTTAGATTACGCAGCAACCACGCCAGTTGACGAGCGTGTTGCAAAAGAAATGATGCAATGCCTAACAATGGATGGCAATTTTGGTAACCCTGCATCACGTTCACACCGTTTTGGTTGGCAAGCTGAAGAAGCGATTGATCAGGCGCGTACTGATATTGCTGATCTCATTAACGCAGATCCACGTGAAATCGTTTTCACGTCGGGCGCGACAGAATCAAACAACCTTGCAATTAAAGGTGCAGCACAGTTTTATAAAAAGAAAGGTAAGCATGTAATTACCGCTAAAACTGAGCACAAAGCCGTAATCGATACGTGTCGTGAGCTTGAGCGTCAAGGTTTTGAAGTAACCTATATGGACGTTGAAGAAAACGGTCTACTGGATCTTAAAAAGCTTGAACAAACAATGCGTGAAGACACCGTATTAGTTAGCATCATGCACGTGAATAACGAGCTAGGTGTGATTCAAGACATCGCGACAATTGGTGAAATGTGCCGCGAACGTAAAATCATGTTCCATGTTGATGCAGCGCAAAGCGCAGGTAAAGTATTAATCGACATTCAACAGCTTAAAGTTGATTTTATGTCGTTCTCAGCACACAAAGTATATGGCCCTAAAGGTATTGGCGCACTTTACGTACGTCGTAAACCACGTGCTCGCCTTGAAGCGCAAATGCACGGTGGTGGTCATGAACGTGGTATGCGTTCTGGTACTTTAGCAACACACCAGTTAGTTGGTATGGGTGCTGCATTTAGAATTGCAAAACAAGATTTTGAAAAAGATCATGCTCACATCAGTGCGCTACGTAAGCGTTTAATTGATGGCATTATGGCTGATATGGATGAAGTGTACTTCAATGGCGCACAAGACCAATCAGTACCAGGAATTGTTAACATCAGCTTTAACTTTGTTGAAGGTGAATCGTTATTAATGGCTGTTAAAGATATTGCTGTATCATCAGGTTCTGCCTGTACATCAGCAAGCTTAGAGCCTTCTTATGTATTACGTGCGCTTGGCCGCAATGACGAACTAGCACACAGCTCAATTCGTTTCAGTATTGGCCGTTTTACCACCGAAGAAGAGATTGATTATACCGTCAATTTAATGAAAAACTCTATCGGTCGCTTACGTGAAATGTCTCCTTTATGGGAAATGCATCAAGAAGGTGTTGATTTAGATTCAGTTGAGTGGGCACATCATTAATTGATGGGCACACCCACTAGCAGGTAGTGAGGATAGTATTATGGCGTATAGTGATAAAGTAATTGATCATGTTGAAAACCCACGTAACGTAGGTGTTTTAGACAAAAACGATCCATCAGTAGCAACCGGTATGGTTGGCGCACCAGCATGTGGTGACGTAATGAAGCTGCAAATTAAAGTATCTGATACCGGCGTTATTGAAGATGCTAAATTTAAAACATATGGTTGTGGTAGTGCTATTGCGTCTTCATCACTTGTAACAGAGTGGGTGAAAGGCAAAACATTAGACGAAGCTGCAACGATTAAAAACACTGATATCAGTGCTGAGCTTGAGTTACCGCCAGTGAAAATTCACTGTTCGATTTTAGCGGAAGACGCTATTCAAGCAGCAATTGCTGATTACAAAAGTAAACAAGCGAAGTAAGAGATAACCATGGCAGTGACATTGACAGATGCGGCAGCAAACCGCGTAGAATCATTTTTAGCAAATCGCGGTAAAGGCCTAGGCCTGCGCGTTGGCATTAAAACGACGGGCTGTTCAGGTCTTGCTTATGTTCTTGAGTTTGTAGACGATTTATCTGAAGGCGACGAAGTATTTGAATCCCAAGGGGTAAAAGTAATCGTTGATGCTAAAAGCTTAGTATACATTGATGGTACAGAGCTTGATTACACTAAAGAAGGTTTGAATGAAGGGTTTAAGTTTATTAACCCGAATCAAGCTGATGAGTGTGGTTGTGGCGAAAGCTTCACAGTTTAATCGCTCATTGCAATTGTATTCTTAAGCCCTGCACCTGTAGGGCTTTGTTCTATCTGAAATTTATATGGTTTGATAATGCGCTATTTTGAGTTGTTTGCAATACCTGTTGATTACCAAATTGATTTGGCAACAGTCAATAAAAACTACCTAGAGCTACAGCGTGCCGTTCACCCTGATCGCCACGCAAATAGCAGCAGTCGCGACAAGTTACTAGCGGTGCAAAATGCTGCTGAAATTAACGATGCGCTACAAACACTTAAGCACCCGGTAAAACGTGCCGAATATATGCTAAGTGAGCTCGGTGTTGATATTCGTGCTGAACAGCAAACCTTGCAAGACCCATTATTCTTAATGCAGCAAATGGAACTACGCGAAGAGCTTGAAGAGTTAAGCTCAAGTAGTGACCCCGATGCAGCCATTGCACAGTTTGAGCAGCAAATAAAACAACTCGATAGCCAATACAGTGCACAACTTGCAGCACAACTAGCAAGTGACGATGAGCAGCAGTGGCAGCTAGCGGCAGATAACATTCGTAAGCTTAAGTTTGTTTATAAATTACATGATGAACTAGAACGCATTGAAGACAGTTTATTCGACGATTAATTTTTTAACTTACTGATTAAAGTAAGTAAAAGCGAGTTAAAAGAGCATTATGGCATTATTGCAAATTGCTGAGCCGGGGCAGAGCGCGGCACCACATGAACATAAGTTAGCCATAGGTATCGACCTTGGTACAACCAACTCATTAGTCGCGACGGTACAAAGCGGCGAAGCACGCACATTAACCGATGTTAGTGGCGCTGCTATGTTGCCATCAGTTGTGCGTTATCAGGCTGATAATGTGACAGTCGGTGAGCAAGCAGCGCAAGCAGCCACGCAAGATCCAGCAAATACTCTGATCTCTGTTAAGCGCTTTTTAGGTAAAACCCAAACAGAAATACAACAAAGCTACGGTCAATTACCTTATGACTTTTGCGAGCATGATGGTGCGCTAGCAATCACTACAGCAGCAGGTAATATCAGCCCAATCACCGCATCAAGTGATATTTTAAAAGCACTTAAACAACGTGCAGAAGAAAGCTTTGCTGGGCAAGATATTCTAGGTGCTGTGATCACAGTGCCAGCTTATTTTGATGACGCACAGCGCCAAAGCACGAAAGATGCAGCAGAGCTTGCCGGCATCAATGTACTGCGCTTATTAAACGAACCAACAGCAGCAGCTGTTGCTTATGGTTTAGATTCGGGTCAAGAAGGCATTATTGCTGTTTATGACTTAGGTGGCGGTACCTTTGATATTTCTATACTGCGTTTAAACCAAGGTGTATTTGAGGTGTTGGCTACTGGTGGTGATTCAAGCCTAGGTGGCGATGATTTTGATTCATTATTAGTGGATCACTTTAAGCGTAAAACCGGCGTAATGAACTTATCGCCTTCGGTACTTCGTTTATTCATCAATAAAGCCAAAGCGTGTAAAGAGGCATTGAGCCAATATGCAAAAGTGAACGTTGGCCTTGAGTTTGACGACGAAAAATACATGGTTGAAGTTACTCGCGAAAAGTTTGATGAGCTAGCAATGACGCTAGTTAAAAAAACATTGCGTTCGTGCCGACGTGCAGTAAAAGATGCTGGCATTGAAAATGATGAAGTATTACAGGTGGTAATGGTAGGTGGCTCGACTCGTATGCCGATTGTACGCAGCCAAGTAGCAGAGTTTTTTAATAAAGAGCCATTAACATCGATTGACCCAGACCGTGTTGTTGCCTTAGGTGCAGCATTACAAGCCGACGTGTTGGTAGGTAATAAGCCTGATTCAGATATGTTATTGCTTGATGTACTACCGTTGTCGCTCGGTCTTGAGACTATGGGCGGCTTGGTTGAGAAAATTATTCCACGTAACACCACGATCCCAGTTGCACGTGCACAAGAATTCACAACGTTTAAAGACGGCCAAACAGCCATGTCATTGCATGTGCTACAAGGCGAGCGTGAGCTTGTTGATGATTGTCGTTCATTAGCTAAATTTAGCTTAAAAGGGATACCTGCAATGGCAGCCGGTGCTGCGCATATTCGGGTCACCTTTAAAGTGGATGCCGATGGTTTACTGAGTGTGTCTGCAATGGAGAAATCAACCGGTGTTCAAGCTGATATTCAAGTAAAACCGTCATTTGGTTTATCAGACGACCAAGTAGCGAATATGCTAAAAGAGTCCATGACAAACGCAAAAGACGATATGCAAGCGCGCATGCTTAAAGAGCAGCAAGTCGAAGCGCTACGTGTAATTGAAGCACTTGAAGCATCACTGGCTACAGATAGTCAATTGCTTGATGAAGCTGAACTGAGTAACCTCAAAGCAGAAATAGCAGCGCTTGCTGTTATTCGTGAATCAGCCGTTGAGCCAAGTGATATTAAAGCAGCTATTGAAAAAGTGGATAACGCCAGTAGCGTATTCGCTGAGAGAAGAATGGATGCATCGATTAAAAAAGCACTGCAAGGGCAGTCAGTAGACAACGTTTAAAGAGGTTAGAATGCCACAAATTATTTTTCTTCCCCATCCGGAATTATGTCCTGACGGCGCCGCAATCGAAGCACCAACAGGTGAAACAGTTTTAGATGTTGCTTTAAAAAACGGTATTAGTATTCCACATGCCTGTGAAAAATCATGTGCCTGTACTACTTGTCACTTAGTTATTCGTGAAGGTTTTGACTCACTAGATGAAAGCGACGAACTAGAAGATGACATGCTAGATAAAGCGTGGGGTTTAGAGTCAGAGTCTCGCCTTGGCTGCCAAGCAATCATTAAAGATGAAGACCTTGTGGTTGAAATACCAAAATACAATCTCAATATCGTTAATGAAGAGCATTGATTTAAAGCAGTAAGCTTTGAGCCGTCAGCCGTCAGCCGTCAGCTTAGAGGTATAATGAAAACCATGCTTGACTTAGTCAGCATGGTTTTTTTATTTATAGCTGATAGCTGATAGCTGATAGCTGATAGCTGATAGCTGATAGCTGATAGCTGATAGCTGATAGCTGATAGCTACTAACGGAGGCCTCATATGTCACATTTAGTTTTTACTGATTCGTATATAAACGGTGAGTTTTATAAAACCGATAAGCGCTTTAGCGTCGATGATCCTGCTACCGAAAAAAGTATCGTAGAAGTCAGTGATATTGACGAGCAAGGTGTTAATAATGCCATTGATGCTGCAAAAGGCGCATTTGTAAAATTAAAAGCGACTAATGCTACATCGCGTAGCGCAACCTTGATGCGTTGGTACGAATTAGTCATAGAGCACAAACAAGCTCTCGCTGAGTTGATGACCAAAGAGCAGGGTAAACCGCTCAAAGAATCTCTCGGTGAAGTTGAATATGGTGCAGGCTTTATTAAATGGTTTGCCGAGCAAGCAAAGCGTAGTTATGGCGATGTGATCCCACCGACCGACGATCAACACCGTTTAACTAGCTTTAAACAACCAATCGGCGTTGTAGCTGGTATTACGCCTTGGAATTTCCCTATTGCGATGGTGACTCGCAAAGTGGCCCCAGCTTATGCCGCAGGCTGTAGCTTTGTATTAAAACCATCAGAACATACTCCGCTTTGTGCGCTTGCACTGGCTTATTTAGCTGATCAGGCAGGTTTTGAAAAAGGGGCATTTAATGTACTGGTATCTGAGAACGCGAAAATGGTCGGTGAACTGCTAACAGAATCAGATCTTGTTCGTAAGTTCACGTTTACTGGTTCAACCGCTGTAGGTAAGCAATTACTATCACAATGTGCTTCCACAATTAAGCGTACATCGATGGAACTAGGTGGTAATGCGCCGTTTATTATTTTTGATAATGCTGATTTAGATGAAGCTGTTACAGGTTTAATGGGCGCTAAATTTAGAAACGCAGGGCAAACTTGTGTGGCAGCAAACCGCATTTTTGTACAACGCAGCGTGTTAGATAAAGTCGTTAAAAAACTTAATGAGAAAGTTGATTCGTTAAAAGTTGCTCATGGCTTTGAAGAAGATAGCGATATTGGCCCGTTGATTTATGCAAAAGCCAAACAAAAGGTTCAAGAGCTACTCATGGATGCTAAACAAAAGGGCGCAATTCAAATAAATGCTGTCAAAGAATTAGGCGGTAATTTTCAGGCACCCGTTATTTTAACTGGCGTTACCCCTGAAATGGACATTTACCATCAAGAAGTATTTGGTCCAGTAGTTAGCATTATTGCTTTTGATGAAGAAGCCGAAGTTATCGCTCTAGCTAACGACGTACCATACGGCCTTGCCGCTTATTTTTATAGCCAAGATATCAAGCAAATCTACCGCGTTAGTGAAGCTCTAGAGTACGGCATGGTAGGTATTAATGAAGGGCTGATCTCAAACCCCGTAGCTCCCTTTGGCGGTGTAAAACAATCAGGCCTCGGGCGAGAAGGCGGTCATCAAGGACTAGACGAATACCTTGAAGAAAAATATGTCTGTATGAAAATCTGAAGCCGTCAGCCGTCAGCCGTCAGCCGTCAGCCGTCAGATCTCAGTCAGCCGTCAGATCTCAGTCAGCCGTGAGGTTCGTAACTTGCTCTTAAATGTTTTTGTTCCTATATTCTAAGCTTGTTTATAAGATGGAAGATATATGAACTTCGAAAACTTAGATGTATGGAAGCGATCAGCAAGGTTAAGTGCAGATATTTATAAGTTAACAATTAGCTTAACAGATTACGGTTTTAGAAATCAGTTAACTCGGTCGAGCTTGTCGGTACCTAGCAATATAGCTGACAAAATTGCAGGAGCAAATTTTGAACGCGCTTGCGCGGCCTCGAAGAGGTGAGATAAATGGACTTATCGAATAACGCATGACTCGTGAAAGCAACAAAGAGCGACTTAGGTTTTTAGATATTTCGAGATCTTCACTAGCAGAAACGAGAACACAGATTTATATTGGAATGGATATTAGTTATATAGATAATACTATAGGTGCTCAGTGGATAAACGAAACCATTGAGCTATCAAAAATGTTGACAGCCCTAAAGGCAAAAATAAAATTTGATAGCTGATAGCTGATAGCTGATAGCTGATAGCTGATAGCTTTTATTTCAATTAATGATAGCGCTGTCATTTTAGTTTTTATATGATGGGGAGGAGTAAATAAATAATAATAAGAGATTATGCGGGGGGAAATGCGTAGTCTTAGGGTATAAACGAGGAGAGAGTAATGGATTTTAAAAAGCACGCTTTGGCAGGTTTAATCGCTGCTGTGCCGCTTCTGGCTCAAGCGCAATTTTCGCAAAGTGAGGTCAATAACTTTGCAAAACAGACCACACTAACATTTGCGGTTATCGACAACTTTCATAATAAAGATTCTGGGTTTTTAGGAAAAATCACTCTAAATAACCAATCAAATGTTGCACTTCCTGCTGGCGAAAGTGATTGGCAGCTTTATATTCACTCTGTTCGTAAAATTAATACCGAACATGTTGCTGGTTTAAACATTGAACACGTAAATGGTGATTTACATCGTATTGTACCAACTAAAGACTTTAAAGGTTTAGCAGCAGGTAAAAGCTTAGACATCGAGTTTGATGCCCAAGTTTGGGTTGTCGCTTATACCGACTTTATGCCCCGTGCATTTTTTGTTTCAGGTGACAATAAACCGGTTATTTTTGCCAACACCGATAGCGAAGATATGAGTCAATTTGTTGCACCGTTTGAGCGCGAAAATCAGCTGCGTCGTTACAACGATCCTAAAGATCGCACTGTATTGATCACACCACAAGTGCGTTATGAGCGTAATCAGGCCGCGACTATTAAAGTATCAAAAGAAGACGCGCTTAAGCGTATTATTCCAAAACCGCAAAACATTGAGTTTAATCGTGGTGTGGCCAAACTTGATAACAGCTGGCAAATTCGTTTTCAGGGCCAATTGAAAAGCGAAGTTATGGTTTTCATGCAAGACTTACAAGATGACTACGGTTTAACGCTTAAAGCGCAGCCTGATCATATTAAAGCCAATAAAGAAAAACTGATCAGCCTTAGGGTAAACCCAAGCCTTGTTGATGGTAAAAGCGAAAGCTATACCCTCGAAATAGATGACGACCGCATTGATATTGTTGGTAGTGATAACGCAGGTGTATTTTACGCCATGCAAAGTTTGCTTAATTTAATTCCCGCCAACAGTAAAGGCGCGATTGAAGTGCCACAGTTAGAGCTGGAAGATAGCCCACGTTATGGCTGGCGTGGTATGCACTACGATAATGGCCGTAACTATCATGGTAAAGAGGCGATGTTCAAACTTGTTGAACAAATGGCTCGATATAAAATGAATAAGCTACACTGGCACTTTTCAGAAGACGAAGGCTGGCGATTAGAGATCCCAGGCTTACCTGAATTAACAGATATTGGTGGCTATCGCTGTTTTGATTTACAAGAGCGCGAATGTTTATTAACGCAGCTTGGTACTGGGCCATTTAAATCTGGCTCAGGTAACGGCTACCTTACCCGCAGTGAATTTATTGAACTGTTAAAGTTTGCTAAAGATCGTCATATTCAGATCATCCCTGAAATTGAAGGCCCAGGCCATGCGCGTGCATCTATAAAAGCAATGGAAGTGCGTTACCATAAGCTCAGTGATGAAGCTAAACAAACAGCTAAAAACAACTTAGTAAATACTAAGCAAGCAGGTAAAGAAGTCCAGCAAGTTGATATCAGTGCGGCAACACAATATTTATTGAGTGATCCAAACGATACCTCTGTTTATATGACGGTGCAGAACTACAAAGATAACTCAATGAATGTGTGTATGGATTCAACCTATGCATTTTTAGATAAAGTGACTTACGAACTGCAGCAAATGTATCGTGAAGCGGGTGTTCAGCTTACGAACCTACACTTTGGTGGTGATGAAGTTGGCGCAGGCTCTTGGGTTGACTCACCAATCTGCCAAGCCATGTTTGCCGATCCTAATAACGGTGTGGCCGGTGCTGCTGACTTAAAACCTTATTTTACTCAGCGTGTAGCTAAACTACTAGAAAAACGTGGCATTTCGCCAGGCGCTTGGGAAGATGGCTTAATGTATGACCGCACTAACCCTTTCAAACGTGATGAATTTCCAAATAAAACCTTTACAGCGAATGTATGGGACAACATTTGGGAATGGGGCGTTGCAGATAGAGCATACCGTTTAGCCAATGCCGGTTATCAAGTGATTTTATCTCACGGTACACATTTGTATTTTGATCACCCGTACGAAGCCCACCCACAAGAGCGCGGTTACTACTGGGCAACGCGTTATACCGATACAGCAAAAACATTTAATTATATGCCGGATGATGTATACGCTAATGCTGACTATACTCGCACCCGCGAGCCAATTGATAATTTAGAGGCGCTTGTTGGTCGCCCATTACCGCAACTTGAAAAGCCTGAGAATATTTTAGGTATGCAAGGTCAAGTTTGGTCTGAGACTATTCGTACCGAAGAGCAAGTGCTTGCAATGATCTTCCCGCGTATTTTATCTGTTGCAGAGCGGGCGTGGCATAAAGCCCCTTGGGAAGGTGAGCAAGTTAATACAAAAGCGCGCGTAGAAGACTGGTCACAATTTGCCGCAGCGGTAGGTATAAAAGAGCTTACTAAGCTTGTAAGTTCTGATGTAAGTATAAATTTACCCGTCCCAGGTGGGATAATTGAAAATGGTAAATTACATGTTAATACACCATTTGCTTATTTAGATGTTGAGTATAGTTTAGACAATGGCAATACTTGGCAGCTTTATACAGCTCCGATCAGTGTTTCTGAAAATCAAGCAATCGCTCTGCGTAGTCGCTTGAATGAACAAATTAACAGCAGAATTACTCATATAAATTAATGCATTATAAATGAGAATGAAAATGAAAGGGCCTTTAGGCCCTTTTTTTCGTTAGTTGTAAAATAAATCGTTACTAGTAATATGCCTGTAATTAAAGTAAAGTTTTATGGCAGCGCTGTCATTTTTGTTAGGGTAATGTTATAAACTACCGACTAGAATGAAGCTATGTGAAAGTAAATCTAGTTAAGATACTTACTAAAAATATAGATAACTATAACGAAAGCACACAACAAGAAGAATGTTTTATGGAAGCCACCGTGTCAAATAAGCAAAGTAATTTTATACCCATGGCGATTGTCGCCACTCTATTTTTTATACTCGGTTTTGCAACCTGGTTAAATGGCTCGTTAATGCCTTACTTAAAACAAGTATTGCAACTAAGCCCATTCCAAGCATCGCTGATTTTATTCTCTTTCTACATTGCAGTAACCTTTACCGCAGTGCCATCAGCAATGATCATCCGTAAGGTTGGCTATAAAAATGGTATGGCGCTGGGTATGGCCACCATGATGGTTGCTGGCTTACTGTTTATCCCTGCGGCTAAAACTCAAGTGTTTGCACTGTTCTTATTTGCTCAGTTAGTCATGGGAGCTGGTCAAACCTTATTACAAACGGCGGTTAACCCGTATGTTGTGCGTATTGGGCCTGAAGAGTCGGCTGCAGCGCGTGTAAGTGTGATGGGCATTTTAAATAAAGGTGCTGGTGTTATTGCACCTATTGTATTTACTGCACTGATATTAAGTGACTTCACAGGCTTTGTAGGTAAAGAGTTAACACAGCCAGAAATTGATGCAATGGCAAATAGCTTAATCTACCCGTATTTAGGCATGGCATTATTTATTGGCGCGCTAGGCTTTGCGGTAACAAAAATGCCACTGCCTGAGCTACTTGATGACGAAGAACAAGATGAAAAAGGCCAAGTGAAAGCGGCACTGGCGCATCCAAGTTTAGCATTGGGTGTTGTTGCATTATTTGTATACGTTGCCGTAGAGGTTATCGCAGGTGATACAATAGGAACGTTTGCACTATCGCTAGGTGTTGAAAAATACAGCGTTATGACTTCATACACCATGGCGTGTATGGTACTGGGATATATTATTGGTATTGCGCTTATCCCTCGCGTTATATCGCAGCAAGCAGCATTAAGCTCCTCTGCGATATTAGGTAGCGTGTTAACCCTAGCGGTGGTATTTAGTGATTCAAGCTCCGTGGTTGTTGCAAACGCATTAGGTTTAGAAGTGCAATTACCTGATACACTATTGATGATAGCTGTGTTAGGATTTGCCAATGCAATTGTTTGGCCTGCGGTATGGCCGCTAGCGTTATCTGGTTTAGGTAAATTAACCAGCGTAGGCTCAGGGTTATTAGTGATGGGTATTGCCGGTGGTGCATTTGGTCCGTTATTTTGGGGTCTTGCCAGTGGTGGTGTAGATTCAGCCGATGCACAACAAGCAGCTTATATTGTTATGTTACCTTGTTATTTATTTATCCTTTTCTATGCTTTAAAAGGGCATAAAATGAAAAGCTGGAAATGATCGAGCTGCAAGTTAAAAGAGTAAAGTTGCAAGAAACAAGATTAAAGGTTCAAGGTGTAAGTTAAACTCTGTAGAACCTAGAACCTAGAACCTAGAACCTAGAACCTAGAACCTAGAACCTAGAACCTAGAACCTAATTTTTGAAAAGAATTTCTACATGTAGAAATAATCCCGTGTGTAATGCCACCGAAAGGTGGCATTTTTTTGTCTTGTAGGAACAGGCTTTAGCCGTGATTGCGTTTAATGTTAGGATTTGCGATATATATAAAATCTATCGGCGCTAAAGCGCTCTCCTACGGGGAAATATATCGTACGAACAGGCTTCAGCCGTGATTGTGTTTAATGTTTGGATTTGCGATATATATAAAATCTATCGGCGCCAAAGCGTTCTCCTACGATAATTAAAGGTACTAGGTACTAGGTGCTAGGTTCTAGGTTCTAGGTTCTAGGGGGAGTGACTGGGTACTAGGTGTATTCATAGCCAGAAGCCCATTGCACGAAACCCGTGGCTTTTCTTTGTAGGAATAGGCTTCAGCCGTGATTGTTTAATATCTGGATTTGCTATGTAAAAATTGAAATGGGATATTAAAAAAGATACGAAATTAAAGAGAAGGGAAAGAATGGGGCGATTGACGGGGCTTGAACCCGCGACAACCGGAATCACAATCCGGGGCTCTACCAACTGAGCTACAACCGCCACAACACACCTTGTTTGGTGTGGCGCGGATAATACATAACTTTATAAATGTTGTGAAGGGGAAAAGGCAAAAAAAACTAAAAAAGTTTTTTAAATTGCGTAGTCCGCCCAAAAAACACACTTTAATGCTATGTTCATATTAGTTAAATAGACTTACGGCCCTCAGAAATTTCGTATTTAATAGAGTGTTTGATATATAAGTCTATAAATTTATAAAATAATACTTTTAAATGAGATATAATTTAAGCTACAAACGGCTTAATACCACATCAGGAGTGAATATGGATACAATCATTAATTGGATAAACGAGAATTCAGGTTTAATTTTACATTACGGCATACAAGCTGTAATTGCATTGGTAATCTTTTTACTTGGTGGTCGTATCGCAAAATTTTGTGCAGGACTAACAGAAAAAGCATTCGCTAAAAAGAACGTTGATAGAGCGGTTGGCTCTTTTGTATCTAGTATTGTTTATGCCATCGTATTTATGGCAACGATCCTGATGGCGCTATCGCAAATCGGCATTGAGACTACATCATTTATTGCAATTCTTGGTGCAGCTGGTTTAGCTGTTGGTTTAGCATTACAAGGTTCTTTATCAAACTTTGCATCTGGTGTTTTAATTATCCTTCTTCGTCCATTTAAATCTGGCGACTTTATTGAAGCCGGTGGCAAAATGGGCAGTGTTGATAAAATTGAGATCTTCTCTACTGAATTACGCACACCAGACAATAAAGTAATTATTATGCCTAACTCATCTATTATGTCAGGTCCAATTGTTAACTTTTCTCGTGAAAAAACACGTCGCATCGATTTAGTAATTGGTGTTGGCTATGATGCAGATCTGCGTGAAGCAAAAGCAGTATTGAAATCTGTATTAGATAAAGAATCTCGCTTACTTAAAGACCCTGCTTATACAGTAGCCGTTAACGAATTAGGCGATTCAAGTGTGAACTTTGTAGTGCGCCCTTGGGTTAACGCAGCTGATTACTGGCCAACGTATTTCGATTTAATGGAAAACATTAAAATCGCACTTGATGATGCAAATATTAATATTCCATTCCCACAAATGGATGTGCATTTTCACAAGCAAGATTAATATCTAAAACATTTTAAACTAAAAGGTGGTTAAACCACCTTTTAGTGCATTCTAATTTAACTCAAAGTAGCAAAGGTTATTTTTTAAATGAAATTAAAGCTTTTATCAATTTTAGTTGCAGCAACCGCTTCAACTAACGCATTCGCAGAAGAAACTCAAACATGGGATATTACTAGTGAGCTAGGTGCAATTATCACTAGCGGTAACACTGAAACAACTACTTTAAAAGGTGGTATCAAAGCGTTACATAACCTAGAAAACTGGAACAATGAATACAAAATCGACGGGCTTTATAAAGAAGACGAAGTAGAAAATTCTGACGGCGCTAAAGAAACTCAGCGTACTAACGAAAAGTATTCTTTATCTGCCCAAGGTAACTACAAATTAAATGAAGAGCACTCTCATTTACATATTTACGGCTCATATGTGTCAGATTACTTTGGTGCATACCGTAACGAAGCAGTAATTTCAGCTGGTTACGGCAGACGCTTACTTGACCGCTCTGATATGTGGTTGAACGCTGAAATTGGTCCAGGTTACAAATATTTTGAATTCCCTGAAGGCAGCGTTGATGAAGATGGCATTCCAAATGCAGGTGAGTCTGACAGTGAAATCATTGCGTTAGGTAAACTTGATTATAATTGGCAGATTTCTGATAACGCAAAGTTTACGCAACTAGTTGCAGTTGAGTATGGTGATACTAACACTAAAACTCGCTCTGAAACGGCATTACTTGCAAAAATCAACGGCTCATTACAAATGAAAGTTGCGTACAATATTACGCATAACTCAGACGTTGCTGATGACAAAGAAAATACAGATACTGAAACGTCATTGACATTGGTTTACAGTTTTTAACACATTTAATAACTATAATGACATTTAACTGTAATAAAGGGGCTTAGGTCCCTTTTTTATTTGTACTGAAATAATGTAGAATAGCCAATCTTTTGGCTGTTGAACTCGGGATGCACCTACTTGTGATGTTTTTTAAACAACTTTTAATGACTTTGTTATTTTTTAGCACTGTAACTGCTTGGGCTTTCACGCCAAGTGCGGCGCAAATTGAGCAATTTAAAAAACTACCAAAAGCCCAACAAGAAGCTTTAGCAAAGCAGTATGGTGTCGACTTATCCACAATTACCGGATCTAGTGCTCAGCAAACCAGTACCGAGGATCAACCTACAATTCAGCCTCGCGCCAAGGGTGAAGAAGAAACACTGACCGACGAAGAGCGCTTTAAACCAAAAACTGACACCGTTGAACCTTTCGGTTATCAGCTATTCGCAGGCGAGCCAACTTCATTCATGCCAAATGAGAACGCAGCAGTGCCAGACACCTATTTAATAGGGCGAGGTGATCAGCTAAATATTAATTTTTATGGTAAAGAAAGTGAAGAGCATGTTGTAACGGTTGACCGTGAAGGACGCATTAGCATACCAAATTTAAGCCCAGTACAAGTTGCTGGATTAACTTTTGCCGAAGTAAAGGAACTAATAAAAGCAAAAGTAGAGCAAGAAATAATAGGCATAAAAGCATTTGTCTCTGTAGGCCAGCTGCGTAGTATTCGTATTCTAGTATTAGGCGAAGCCTACAAGCCTGGCAGCTATAGCGTTTCATCTCTTACTACCGTTTCACATGCTTTATTTGTTAGTGGTGGGGTATCTGACATTGCCTCATTACGTAATATTCAAGTAAAACGAGCGGGTAAAGTTGTCGCTAATTTTGACCTCTATGATTTATTGATTAAAGGCGATAGCAGCAACGATATTATTTTAAAGCCGGGCGACGTGGTATTTGTTCCGTCGGTAGGAGCTCAAGTTGCGGTAGAAGGTCTTGTTAAACGCCCTGCTATTTTTGAACTCAAAGAGGGTGAAACCGCTGAAGACCTATTGAACATGGCTGGCGGATTAAAGCCTGAAGCCTATGCTAGTAAAGCTGTAGTCGAGCGCTATAGTGATTACAATACGAAGGAAATTCTTTCATTTGATTTTACCGCCAAAAATATAAATTATATGCCAAAAGATGGCGATCGCCTTCGCTTTAACCCAATCAGCTTACAGTATCAAAACTCAATCAGTGTAATAGGCGCTGTTGCTCGTCCGGGTCACTACCAATGGCATCAAGGTAAGCGTATTTCTGATGTGTTTAAATCAGTACGTGGAGATTTACTCCCTCAAGCTGATTTAAGCTACGGTTTACTGATCCGCGAGATCAATATTGCAGGCGATATTGAGGTATATCAATTTGATGTAGCGCAGGCCATTGTTAAAGCCGCGAAACACGATTTAGCATTACAGGCCAACGACAAACTATTAGTATTTAGCCGCTTTGAAGAAAAAGAAGCAGAAGAGCTAGCTTTAAAAAATATGGCGCTAACTGAGCAGCAGCAACAGCAGCAAATTAAAGCTCAACAATGGCATGCGTATCAAAAACAAGAATTCGAAAGATACATAGGGGTGCTAGAAGATGAAGACCCGTTCTTAAAAGCACAAGAAGAAGCCAATCTCACAATTGCGCAATTAGCAAAACAGCGTAAAGCCGAGGAGCAAGGTGAAGACGAGCTTGCACCTGAAGATTACGCTATCTTTAGCCGCTATAATTTATTACATCCAATCAAAGCAAAGTTAAAACAGCAAGCTTCAGTGCAAAAAGCCATGCAGCTGGTTGAAGTTAACGGTCATGTAAACTACCCCGGTGTGTATCCGCTTACTGTTGGCGCTGAAGTAAACGAACTTATAATTGCGGCAGGTGGTTTACTTGAATCAGCCTACACGGAGCAAGCTGAAATTACACGTGTAGTAGCAGGTGACTCATCAAAAGTTGAACATTTTAAGTTTAACCTACAAAAAGCAATGTTAGGCGATAGCGCTAATAATCGAGCTTTGCGTAGTAAAGACAGTTTAAATGTTTTCTCAATTCCTAATTGGCAAGAAAATGTAAAAGTTGAGCTTAAAGGGGAGGTTAAGTTTCCAGGTGTTTATACTATACGTCGCGGCGAAACATTAACTAACTTGTTAGAGCGTGCTGGCGGCTTTTCAGAATTTGCAGAAGAAAATGCAGCAATATTTACCCGAGAGTCGATTCGGGTTCAGGAGCAAAGGCAATTAGCTAAATTATCTGAAGAGTTACGCCGTGATATCGCACAAAAAAGTTTTGAAAACTCTGTAGGCGGTACATCGCTTTCCTACGATGAAATGAACAAGCTACTTATTGATTTGGCTGATGTCGAGGCTGTAGGGCGTTTAGTAATAGACTTACCACTCATTGTAGCAAATAAGCAAAAGCTAGTTTTACAAGATGGTGACACCCTATATGTACCAAGTAAACGCGACTCTATAAGCGTGATCGGTGAGGTTAATTACTCAACATCACATTTATTTAAACCCGGTGTTGGGGTTGATGATTACATCGCTCTAAGTGGTGGCCTAAAAGTACGTGCTGATGATGCACGAATTTATATTATTAAAGCCAATGGTTCAGTCAAAATTCCAGACTCTGGTAGCTGGTTTGCCGTTAATGACTCAGAAATGCTTGAACCGGGCGATACAATTGTAGTACCGCTTGACTCAGGTTATATGGATAACTTAACACTGTGGAGCACCGCAACACAGATTGTTTATCAACTAGGTGTAGCAGTTGCTGCGATTAGTAGTATTTAAAACGATACAACAGTTAGTTTAACAACCTAATTATCGTTATTTTAGCTGTTTTTAACTAGTATTATGCTTAGAAATTATAGCATTCTATTTTTCATTTATGAGGTTGTAGAGTAAATGCTACAGTTTGTTTCTAATAAATTAGAAGAGAGTTCTTCATTATTTGAACAGCTCAAAAAGGGTCGCTCTGTTAGGGCTCCAAAGTATGCATACCGGGCGTCCAATGTTTATGTTTATTGCCCTGAGAATAAAGTCAAACACTTAAAAGATGCGTTTAAAGGTTATGATGTAAATTTTATTTTTAATGATTATACGCTTAAAAATTTAGATCAAAAAATTATTACTCATTTCGATAATTCAAAGTTGTCTAATGAGAAAAGAAATTTTCTTGTAACTGCAACAGAGCTTGGCGCATGGGTAGAACCTTTAATAAGCTACCTTGATGAAAGAATGGGATACACAGAGGTTTCGCTTTTACAAAGTAGCTATTTTTTGCACCAAAAAGCGTTTTCTATACTTAATACAAAGAGAACTCAGTTAGCTAAAAGGTCTATTGATCTTTGTGTTGCCATAATTTTAATTTTATTATTTCTACCAATAGCTTTAATAACAGCACTATTTATTCGTTTAGAAAGCAAAGGCCCTGTTATTTATAAACAAAAACGAGTTGGGCAATATAACGAAGAATTTAAAGTTATTAAGTTTAGGTCAATGAGGATTGATGCCGAGGAAGATGGTGCTAAGTGGGCAAAAGAAAATGATAGTAGGGTCACTCGAGTTGGTAGCTTTATTCGAAAAACCCGCATTGATGAAATACCACAATTAATAAATGTTCTACGAGGAGAAATGTCAGTGGTAGGCCCTCGGCCTGAACGAGAAGTCTTTATTGAAGATTTAGAGAAAGTTATTCCCTATTATCGGTTTCGTCATGCTGTTAAACCCGGAGTAACCGGATTAGCACAAGTTAGTTACTCATACGGAGCATCGATTGAAGATGCGGTTTGGAAACACAAATACGACATACATTACATCAAACATCATAGTACGTTAGTTGATTTTAAAATTATTTTTAAAACAATTAAAGTTGTGATATTTGGTATGGGTAGATAACTTGTGTATTTATAATTTATCTCATTAACATTAGAAATGTATTACGATTTAAGTAATCTTTTTTAAGGCTTACACTAAGTGAATAGGCCGGTGTGTAACTATTAAATTAGATAATAATTGTTGTTTATGAAATGAAACTAGAATCTATTAAAAGTACTAATAACAGAGGAAACACATTAAAAATGGACGAGCAGAAGCCTATTACATTTTTGGAATTAATTCAGGCTATCTGGGAAGGCAAATGGTTAATATGTTTTTCGGTAGTACTTTTTACTAGTGCTGCTGTTGTATATGCACTATCGTCGCCAAATATATATAAAGCAAGTGCTTTGCTTTCACCCTCAGAGTCACAATCAGGCTCAGGTTTAGGTGGAATGGCAAATCAATTAGGGGGACTAGCCGCTCTAGCTGGTGTAGATATTGGTGGTGGAGAAGGAAGTCAAACAGCCCTAGCTGTGCAGGTATTAAACTCAAGAAAGTTTGTATCTAACTTTATAACAAACCGAAATATATTGGTTCCATTAATGGCTGCAAATGGCTGGGAAATGGCTAGTGACACATTGAAGTACGATGAAGAAGTCTATGACCCTAGAAAAGATCAATGGCTGAGAAAGCCAAAAGGCTTAAGAAAGGCAAAGCCTTCAGCGCAAGAAGCTTATGAAGTTTTTATTAATGACGTTTTTTCAATTACGCAAGACAAAGAAAACGGTTCATTTACAATATCCGTCACACATTATTCTCCTTTTTTAGCTCGAACATGGGTGAACTGGCTCGTTGATGACATAAATGAGGTAATGCGAGAAAGGAAGAAATTTGAAACACAACAAAACCTTGCATACTTAAATAATCAATTAAATAAAACGTCTGTGGCTGAAATGCAGGGTACATTTTATGAGTTAATCAAAGAGCAAACTAAAAGCTTAATGTTAACTGAGGTACAAAAGGATTTTGTATTCAAAGTCGTTGACCCTGCAGTTGTGCCTGAAATGAAGTACAAGCCTCAAAGAGTACTAATCGCGTTAATGGGCTTTGTTTTAGGTGGTATCATCGGCTTATTAGTTGTGTTTCTTCGCTTTGTAATAAAACAAGATAAAGCAACCCAGCTATAGAAACAGAGGGAAAAAATGTCAGCAAAATTCCAAAGCTTTATGCAGTAAATGAAGTGATGTACCTACTTACCACGTTTATTAGCGTGTTATATCTTTATTTTATGGATAGAAGGTTTGAAAAGCTTGCCTTCTTTTTGATCCTCTTGCCAGTGGTTTTCTTTTATTTTCAAATGCCTGCATTTCAATTTGATGTAGGTACTGATTATATGTCATATGTAGACATGTATAAATATGGCTACAATATAGAGTATTACTATAATAAGAAGGAATATGTATTTTATTACATATTAAGGATGTCAACAGCCTTAAGGCTTGGTGAGCAGTCTATATTTATACTGGTGTCTGTTGTTTACTCTGTGTTTTGGTTGTACTTTATTTTTCTTCTAAAAAATGCCGGTTATAAAGTTTGGGTTTTTGTATTTTTGTACTTCACAGTAACTGGTATTTATCAAAATCAGTTAAATGGTTTAAGGCAGTATATGGCGATAGCGATATTGCCTTGCTTGTTTATCGTACTTTATAATAGGCAGTATTTTGTAGCCATGGTTTTGACCGTTTTAGCGTCATTATGTCATGCATCTTTTATTCTGGTGTATCCGTTTTTTATTTTTATATATCTCAAACCAACACCTTTTAGGGTTTTGTTTTTATTTTTGTTTAGTTTTATTGTCTCTGCATTGGTTGTTCCTAAGTTGCTACCTCTTATTGTTTCAACGTTGTTTGGTAGTTATGCTGGATATTTTGAGAGTGCCTTGTCAGCAAGTGCTAACCTTGTTTCTGTAATAACAAAATTATATTATATGCCGCTTTTTTTACTTGCTATGTACACTTACAGAAAGGAAGTAAAGTTAGGCGTATATGATGATAGCTATGACATGGTAATGCGCTTTTTTATGATTTTAGCGGCGACCTATTGGTTATTTATTGTAAATATGTATTTTGGTTTTTTTGGTAGAGTAGCTCAATACTTTATGATTTTTTATATTTTTCCTATTTACTATCTAATTGCGCAATATGTTAAAAAAAATAAAGTCTATTCAACTATCTTAGTAATTTGCTACGTACTTTTACCATATTTTTTAAAAGTAACGTTTTTAGCAACATCTGAGTACGATTACAACTCTATATTAAAAGGTCTATGATGGGATTGAAAAAGGTTTGTATTGTAGCGCCTATACACATTTGGGATGACGTAAGGGTATTTAAAAAGCAAGCAGTATCATTAGCTACACATGGCTACGATGTGACCCTTATCGCTAAAATGCCTCATGAGTTAGATCAATGTACTATCGATGGTGTAAAGCTAAACCGTTCAAAAATAGCAGCTCTAGGGAAAATTGGCAGGATTGTTTGCATTTATAAAGTGTTTATACAGGCACTCGAATCAGGTGCAGATGTTTACCATTTACACAATCCAAATACTATTCCTATTGTTTTTTTATTGAGGCTTTTTTCAAAAAAAGTAATTTACGATACTCATGAAGATTATTCGAAAAGACTTTTATTTAGAGAGTGGATACCAAAAAGGCTGAGAAGCGTAGCATGTAAAGTTGTTTCAACACTTGAGTGGTTAACGGCTAATGTCACAAATAGGGCTATAGGTACTCAGGACTCAGTAGTGAAAAGGTTAGGTAAGAAAGCCGTTTTAATCGGAAACTCACCCAGGTTTAATCAATCTCTTATTGATAGAGTTCAGGAGTTGAAAAGTGAAGTGAGTTTAAAAAATGATTGCTTTAGACTTGTTTACTTGGGAACGATCAATGAGCCTAGGGGGATAACTGATATTGTAAACTCTTTAGAACTAGTGAATAAGGAAAGGCAAGTTAGGCTTTGTTTAATTGGCGAGATAAGTAGTAATTACTTGGAAACACTAAAGGCTTTGCCTGGTTGGAAGTATGTTGATTTTACAGGTAGGTTAAACCAAGAGCTTGCTTTTGCTTACGTTGCACAATCTGATATAGGTTTAATTTATATACATGACGTTGGTGATCACTCATCTACTGATCCAAATAAGCTTTTTGAGTACATGTCATTTTCAAAGCCTTATATTGCAAGTGACTTCAGCAGCTGGAAAGGTAAGCTTGAAGCATCTAAGTCAGGTGTGTTTGTTAAGCCTGCTGAGCCAAAACTGCTTGCTGAGGCAGTAGCACGGCTTGCAGAAAATAAAGATGAGTTAGAGAAAATGGGAATTAATGGACAGTTATTTGTAAAGAGCAATAACTGGGAAATTGAATTTTTAAAGTTAGCTGATATATATAGTGAAATAGTTTGAAATGAAATTAATATCTTTATACAAAATTACAAAATCTAAAATTTTAACTATTTTTAATTATCATTATAATTTGAATAGGTATGGTAAAGATAATTGTATACTAGTTAACTACTTCAAAGGTGTGCCTAATTGGGGCGACGATTTAAATGAATACCTAATTGAAAAAGTGTCCGGTAAAAAAGTAGTTATATACCCCTACTCTTTTAAAAAGCATATTCTAGGCATTGGATCTATTTTACATAGAGCCAGAAATAATAGTATTGTTTGGGGGAGTGGTTTAATCTCTTCAGAGAGTGATTGTAATAAAAGACTGGATATCAAATTGTTACGAGGCCCTTCTACAGCAAATATATTAAATTGGAAGGGAAAAGAGTATGGCGACCCAGGAGTTTGTATCAGGAAGTTTTATAGCCCACGCATTGAGAAAAAATATAAATATGGTTTGATCCCTCATCATGTAGATAAGAATAACCCAATTGTAAAGGCGTGGGCAAGCAGAGCTGACACCTTACTCATCAATATTCAGCAAGATATAGAGCCATTTATAGATCAGCTATTAGCGTGTGACAATGTTCTATCTTCATCATTGCATGGTTTAATTGCATCAGACTCATATTCAATTCCGAATGCTCATATTGTTTTTTCAGATAAGCTTTTAGGTGGGAGATTTAAGTTTGATGATTACGCATTAGGTATAAGTGACACTAAAAGAGAGCCAATTTTAATTAATGAACAAATTGAAATTGATGATCTAGGAAAGTCATTTTACTTCAATGAAATTACTGACGAAAAGATTGAACGAATATTGAGCTTGTTTCCGAGTGAAAAGTGAGTCACATGCGATTTCTCAATAAAGTAATGCATGACGCCTTTTATCGTCAAACTGTTGTTGTGTTTCTTATTAAGGTTTTTTCTTCTCTTTTAGGTTTTAGTACTACTATATTTTTAGTGAAAAACCTAGGTGGGGAGACCTCAAGTGATTATTTTTTCTTAATAGCATTATCTTCAGTGCTTACTGCACTATCAACATTTGGTGCGCCAGAAGCTATCTTAAAGTTTACAGCAATTAATAAGAGTGTAGGGAAATTAGTAAAGTCAGTTGTGAAAAATGCATGTTTTCTTTCGGTTGTATTTTCATTTGTAATTACGTTTATTTTATTTGTTGTTAATAGGGCGATAGACCTATCTGATGAGAAGTTATTCATACTTTCTATGGTAGTTGTACTACCTCTATCATCTATCACATTGTTATTATCGTCGGCTCTTCAAGGGGCTGGTAGAATTATTCTTGCGATGATAGCTACAGGTGTTGTGCAAAACATAATTTTATTATCATCACTAACTTTATTTGTCAGCAGTTACTTTGAGGCTGCGTGTGCTTTTGCTTTAGGTAACTTATTGGCATCACTAATTGCCATTTACTATCTAAATAAAGACCTTAATGACGAGAATGGAAACTTTGATAATCGCTCGTTTAAATCAACATGTAAATCGATGTTAGTAAGCCAATCTGTTGTTCAGTATAATAATCATGCAGGTATTTTGTTGCTAGGAATTCTGTGGGCAGGTAAAGATATATCCATAATGGCTGTGTCGCTTAAGTTAACAACAATGTTATCCTTTATTATCATTGCAGTTAATCGTGTATTAGCTCCACAAATAGCGATAACTTATAAAAATGGTGATTTAATCGCTTTACAGCACTTGATAAGCAAATCGTCGCGATTGATGTGGGTTCTATGTATTCCAGCTGTATTTTTCATTATGGCATTTAGCAAACAAATTCTAATGATGATTGATGAATCATACCCCAGCCAATATTTAGTATTGATAATTTTAGTCGTAGGTCAATTGGTTAATGTAATTACAGGCAATATTGGTTTATTACTATCAATGACAGGACATGAAAAAATACAAAAAAATATTTTATTATGCGCATTAAGTATTTCCTTGATTCTAGGCTATTTCCTTATCCCTAGTTATGGCCCACTAGGCGCTGCAATAATGACAACCGGTACTGTGATCATAGTAAATATCTCCTCTTATTTTTATGTTTTAATAAAATTAAAACTAAATACACTTAAAGTTCTGTAGGTTTATATGAAAAAGAAAGTGAGTCTATTAATACCTGTCTACGGTGTTGAGAAATATCTTGAGGTATTCTTAAATAATTTATGTTTGCAGACCTTGGAAGACATTGAGTTTATAATCGTAAATGATGCTTCCCCAGATGGATCAGACGATATTATTCAAAAATATTTAAAAAAAGATAGTCGTTTTGTATACATTAAAAAAGATATAAATGAAGGGCTATATAAAGCACGGCAAGATGCTTTTGATAAAGCCGAAGGTGAGTTCGTTATTAATTTAGATTCGGATGACTTTATTTCTCCAGATTTTGTCAAAGAACTTTATACATTTGCAGTGAATGAAAAGCTCGATATTGTTGTTAGTAACGTTGAGTTGGTCGATGAAAATGACAGACTATTAAAAAACAGTAAATCTAAAAAGCATGAAGAAAATTTCGTATTTTCGACTGAGAACTTGCTTTCTCTTCTTTCAATACCTTATGCAACTTGGTGCAGGATGTATAAACGTGAGCTGCTTATAAAACGAGAGTATAGGTATGATAAGGGGGAGCTTTACTTAACAAATTTTCATTTCCTAGAAGGTGTTAAATCTGGCTTAGCGGCTGATGCAACATACTACTACCGCATAAGGGATAACAGTATGTCTTCTGCTTGTAATTCATCAAAGAAATTACAAACTAAACTGTCTGGCGAGTCTATTCATAATTTTAATCGTGATATCACTTCGCAATGTGTTGATATAGATGCACTCCCAAGTTATCGATTGTTCAATAACCTTTCTTTTAGTAAGTTGAACTTTGTATCTTGCATTTATGGTAATCAAGGAAAGCGGTATAAAAGATTAAAAAGTATAATAAGTTCTGAATTTCCAGCTTCTACAAAATATCTTTTGAGTAATATTAGCTTAATTCCATACGAGCTCGCTATTTTTATTCTTTTCGATAAGTTAGGGCTTACTAGGTTGTTATTGTTTATAAAAAGTAGAGGTCTTAAATAGCTTGTAAAGCATTTAATTGAAATTAGTTATGAAAAAAAAAGAACCCCTCGTATCTATTGTGATGCCGAGCTACAACTCAAGTCAAACTATTGAAAGTAGTGTTCATAGTGTTATTGAGCAAAGCTATAAAAATTGGGAGTTAATTATTGTTGATGATTGCTCAAGTGATACGACTTGGCAAATGCTTAAGGATTTTGCAGCCAAGTACGAAAATATAACGTGTTTTCAAAATGAAACAAATCAAGGTGCGGGTGCCAGTCGCAACCTTGCCATAAGCAAAGCTAAAGGGCGCTTTATATCTTTTTTAGACTCAGATGATCTGTGGACAGCTAACAAGCTATCTGAGCAAATAGAGTTTATGTTAACCAATAATTATGGTTTTACTTATACTTATTATAGTCGTTTTGACTCAAGTTCTGAGCTTGGAGTAGTAACAGCGCCAAAGCACATTGATTATAAAAAGTTATTGTACAGCAATGTAATAGGATGCTTAACTGCTATATACGATACACAGCTCTTAGGTAAGCGATATATGCCGTTGATAAGAAAGCGCCAAGATATGGGGTTGTGGTTAGATATTCTTAAGGATATACCTAAGGCATATTGTTTACCTAAAGTTTTGGCAAAATATAGGGTAGGTAATGGAATGAGTGCGAATAAAGTGAAAATATTGTCATATCAATGGCAATTTTATAGAGAGGTAGTTGGCTTAAGTCCTATTAAGTCACTAGCGGTATTTTCTGTTTATGCTGTGAAAGGTTACATAAAACATAGAAAATAGTACTGTCAATCGCACCGCATATCCATTTCGCAGTGTTAAAATTAATCAGCAAAGCTGATTTCGCTCGGTTGTAATAGAAACCAAATTAAGAGCAAGTTGCTACTAACAACCTCAAGGTGAAGCTCCCTTGCCCAATATACAGCCCCTATTATTGATGCCGTTTCAAATGGAAAAGGTACACTTGCTTTCTATATGAAACACCAATAACGTAAATAAGAGCTCTAAGCTATAGAAAATGCCCCCATTAACCATGAAAAGTTTTAATGGGGTTTTATATAGACAGTACCCTAATTAAATGCGTATAATCTCCACTCTCAAATTGCAAGTGTAAGCAATCGAAGTTAGAGAAGTTAGTATTTTAGGGATTGATATGGATAGTTGGTACTTATTATTTTGTAAACCTCGTCAGGAAGCACGAGCGAAAATTAATTTACAAAACCAAGGGATTGAGGCTTTTTTTCCTCTTCTAAAAACAGAAAAGCTCGTTAAAGGTCGTCGTACCGTTAAAGAGTCAGCGTTATTCCCAAACTATTTATTCGTTTGTTTAAATTCACAAAACTGTAACTTTTCTGCGGTAAAAAATACCCGTGGCATCAATGGTTTTGTGTCGTATGGTGCGTCATATCAAATAGTACCTGAGCAGTTGATCAGCGAATTACAAAACTTTAAACCAAATTTAAATACCAACGACCTGCCAAATGCGGGTGATTTAGTGTACCTGAATAACGGTTCATTCAAAGACGTACAAGCAATATTTAAAGAGCCAGACGGCGACATGCGCAGCATATTATTAATTAATCTACTAAATCAAAAAATAGAAGTAGCAGTAGATAATAAAGATATAAGAAAAGTAGGTTAAAGGCGAAACTGATATATTCACAAAGAGGTTAAGAGACGCTGCGCTTAAGAGGGAAAAGCTCAAAGAAAGAAACGAAGGGCCTGGAGAGTGAAAATTTATTTTGTCTTTCTCATTTACCCTCATTCACTTCTCTTTGTGCAAAAAGTGGTTTTCGTAGGAGCAGGCTTTAGCCGCGAAAGAATTAAGTGATATATTCACAAAGAGTTTAAGAGGCGCTGCGCTTCAGAGATGCACAGGAAGGCGTTAGGGAAGTAACATATTTATTTGTCTTCTCATTTTCTCTTATTCACTTCTCTTTGTGCAAAATAGGTGTTTTGTAAGGTATGGATTTTGGCCTTTAATCTTGCACCTTAAAACTGATTAACCTAGAACCTAGAACCTAGAACCTAGAACCTAGAACCTAGAACCTAGAACCTAGAACCTAATTTTTTATCAGTACGTAGGAACTGCAACCTAGGGGCGGAAGCGTGCCCGAAGGGCTAGACAAGCAAATAGTTTTGCTTTCAAGCTGGAGCGAGAGGAGCTCTGCGACGAACTGGAACGTGAAGCGTGTCCGAAGGGCTAGACAAGCAAATAGTTTTGCTTTCAAGCTGGAGCGAGAGGAGCTCTGCGACGAACTGGAACGTGAAGCGTGCCCGAAGCGATATGCTTAAGGAAGACAAAGGTTTTAGGCTCTAGGAAAAACCATAGTCTCAGCTATAGTTAATTTACGAATTTTGGCGTGTTTAGGTGTGGTTATGAAGTTTGAACAGTTAGATGTATGGAAAAGAGCTTCCCGGTTAGCATGTAATACTTACAAAGCGATAACTAAATGCAAAGACTTTGGGTTCAAAGAGCAAGTTACACGTGCTGCTATATCTATACCCTCTAACATTGCAGAGGGGGTTGAACGTGATTCTCAAGCGGATCAAGCTAGGTTTCTATATTATGCTAAAGGTTCAGCAGGCGAGCTTGTAACGCAAATATATATAGGAATAGAAGTAGGCATTATTGAAAAGTCTCTAGGCTTAGAGCTAATAAGTGAAGCTAGAGAGGTTGCTGCGATGCTCGCGTCATTAATCAAAATCAGAAAAGGTTACATTAAAGATGTTGAAGCTAATTACAATATTGAAGAACCTAGAACCTAGAACCTAGAACCTAGAACCTAGAACCTAGAACCTAGAACCTAGAACCTAGAACCTAGAACCTAGAACCTTTTAACTAAATTTACAAAAAAATTACTCGCTTGCCTGTTTACTGAGCAACCAACCTTGCAGAGTTAACAGAGCCATGCTTTAATTAGCCAGCGAAAATATAACAGCACATATCATTATAACTAAGCTGAAAGTTTTAGAATTTTATAATATTTGGGAATATACAATGGCGCTAAGCTGTAAAACACTTGTGGCATCACTTACCTTGCTCACAATGACAGGTTGTACAATCATCCCCGGTAGCCATTTCGAAGGAATCGAATCGGGTGAACAAGTTGATAACTTAGAACAGGATCTCGAAAAGGTTAATATCCAAATAATTGACTCCTCGTTAATTTATCAACAAAAGCAAACCGCTAAAAAAGCTAAGCCAACTTCGAGCCTTGATGGTATTGATACCAGTGATTATCAATACAAATTAGGTGTGGGCGACGTACTTACCATTGGTGTTTGGGATCACCCAGAGCTAACAATACCCGCTGCTGTACAGCGTACCGCTGAGTTTGACGGCTTCCGCGTACAAGCTGATGGCACCATTACTTACGCTTATGCTCCTAATATTCAAGCAGCAGGTAAAACCGTACAAGAGGTTCACACAGAACTTGTAAAGCGCCTTAGCCGAGTGATTGAAGACCCACAAATCGACATAAAAGTGGTAGGGTTCAGAAGCCAAAAAGCTTATGTGACTGGCGAAGTAACAAAACCTGGTGTTTACCCTGTTACTGAAATACCACTAACTTTAATTGATGCATTAAATAAAGCGGGTGGTTTAACCAAAGAGGCAGATTGGCGCACGGTGACTTTTACTCGTGGCGATAAAACTGAAGTCATTAAACTTGATGACTTTTATGCACATGGTGATATTTCACAAAATCGTTTATTACAACATGGCGACATAGTGCACGTTAGTCGTAATGACCTACAAAACGTATTTGTATTAGGTGATGTAAAACGTGCAGGTTCTGTTGGTATTAACCGTTACGGTTTAAACCTAGCCGAAGCACTAACAAACTCTGGTGGCTTAAACGAAAACACAGCTGACGCTAATGGCGTTTTTGTATTACGTAAACGCGACTTACAGCGCGATGGCGTGATTGCTGATGTTTACCAGTTACATGCTAAAAATGTAGCCGCATTAGTGTTAGCTGAGCAGTTTGAATTACAGCCACACGATATTGTGTATGTAACCTCAGCACCACTTGCCCGTTGGAACCGTGTAATAAGCTTATTACTACCGTCTATCGCGACAGTTGACTCTATCGACGATTTAGCTGCAACTAACTAAGGGGATGCGATGTTTGATTCTATCTTAGTCGTGTGTGCGGGTAATATTTGCCGCAGCCCAACTGCAGAATATGTACTTAAAAGTAAGCTTGAAGGTAAAAATATTGTAGTTTCATCAGCAGGTTTAACCGCACTTGAAGGTAAACCTGCTGATGCTACCGCAAAACAAATTGCTGCCCCCCATGGTATTAATATGGATGCGCACCAAGGTCGCCAGCTTAACTCGAGCCTAGTGGTACAAAATAGTGTGATTTTAGTGATGGAACAACGCCACTTAACTGATCTATGCAACCGCTACCCAGAGGCCCGTGGTAAAACATTTTTACTGGGTAAATGGTTAGGTGATAAAGAAATCCCCGACCCTTACAGGCAAAGCCTTGAAGCATTTGAACACGTTTACGAATTAATCGATAGCGCTTGTAGCGCTTGGCAAAAGTATTTATAAGGATAGGCTAGTACATGAATGCTCAGCCCACTGCAATAGCAGCAAATAAGCAAAATCGCACACCAGAACAAAACCCAAGCCAAGAAATTGACTTAATGGCGCTACTAGGCGCATTGCTCGACCGTAAATATTTTATCATTGCAGTAACTGCTGTATTTATGTTTGTAGGTGTAGTGTATGCCGTATTCTCTACCCCTATATATCAAGCTACAGCGATGATCCAAGTTGAAGAAAGCGGCGGCTCAGTCCCTGGGTTTGACGACATGGCTGGCATGTTTGAAAGCACCTCTGCCGCGGTGACCGAAATCGAGCTACTAAAATCACGCTCAATCATAGGTGAGGCAGTTGATACCCTAAAGCTTGATATAATTGCTGAGCCTAAACTGTTCCCATTTATAGGTGGTCGCGCGTTTCGTAAATTTACCCCAATGAGCAAGGGTGATTTAGCTGAACCAAGCTTTGGCGCAAGCACCTACGCTTGGGGTGGTGAGAGCATTGATGTATTTAGGTTTGATGTACCAGAGTCAGCAGTAGGTTTGGATTTTGTGCTAGTTGCTAAAGAAAATAATAGCCTTGTGTTATTAAATGATGAAGGTGAACAAGTTTTAGCAGGTAAAGTAGGGCAAGAACTCACAAACGGTAAGTTTAACCTAACTATACGTAGCTTAAATGCCCGCGCCGGTACTGAGTTTATAATTACTCGTAAAGACCGCCTTAACACTATTTTAGATTTACAAGCAGCTATTGGCGCCAGCGAAAAGGGTAAAGATTCAGGCATTATTAATTTAAGCCTACAAAGCGCGCAACCCAATTATGCTGAAAAAGTGCTTGATAAAGTAGCGGCTATTTATGTGCGTCGTAATGTTGAGCGCAATAGCGCAGAAGCACAAAAGTCACTCGAGTTTTTAGAGGTGCAACTCCCTGAAATTAAAAAGCAACTCGAATACGCAGAAGAGCGCTTTAACGATTACCAAATCAAACGTCAATCAATAAACATTAGCCTTGAGACCCAAGGCGTGCTTGAGCAAGTTGTTGAGCTTGAAACAAAACTACAAGAGCTAGAACTTAAACGCCTTGAAATGAGCCGCAAGTTTAAAGAAAGCCACCCAACTTACCAAGGTGTACTTGAGCAAATTGAGGCTGTTGAAAAACAAAAGCAAATTTTAGTCAGTGAAGTTGGCAACTTACCTGAGACTCAACAAGAGTTACTACGTTTAAAACGCGATGTTGAAGTAAGTAACGAAATCTACACTCTATTATTAGCTAAAACTCAAGAGCTTGATATTGTTCGTGCAGGTACCGTAGGTAATGTACGTATTATTGACTACGCTGAGGTCAATACCTCAAAGCCAGTTAAGCCTAAAAAAGCCTTGATTATGGTAATGGCAACCATGCTAGGTGGCATGTTGGCTGTTGCGATAGTGCTAGTACAAAAAGCCATGCATAAAGGCGTTGAAGACCCTAATGAAATTGAAGGAATCGGCTTACCTGTATACGCTAGCGTGCCTTACTCAGATTACCAAGATAAACTCACAGGCTTTAGTAAAGCCCGTAAAGCTAAAAATAAACCTAAATCTATATTAGCACTTGATAACCCAGCAGATTTATCAATCGAGGCATTGCGAAGCTTACGTACTAGCTTACATTTTGCGATGATGGAAGCTAAAAATAATCTTATAGCAATATCAGGCCCAAGCCCGGACGTAGGTAAATCATTTATATCGGTGAACTTAGCCTCAGTACTGGCACAAAGCGGTAAAAAGGTATTAATCATCGATGCTGATATGCGTAAAGGCTACCTGCAAACTCAATTTGGCATAAAGTGGGATGATGGACTAAGTGATTACTTATCAGGGCGTTTAAACTTAAGCCAAGTGACTAAACCAACTCCCGTTGATGGGCTAAGCGTAATTACCCGAGGTCAAATACCGCCGAACCCGTCTGAATTATTAATGCACTCAAACTTTAGTAAATTAGTAGAAGAAGTAAGCGCTGAGTATGATTTAGTAATTATCGATACACCTCCTATTTTAGCAGTAACAGACCCGGCGATTGTGAGTGCTCATACTGGTACTACGTTATTAGTGACGCGTTTTGGCCAAAATCATATTAAAGAAATAGAGCTAACCCGTAATCGCTTTGAGCAAAACGGTACCGACGTAAAAGGTGTGGTTTTTAATGGCGTAGTTAAAAAAGCGAGCAATGCTTACGGTTATTATGGTTACTATAACTATGAGTATAAAAGTGATAAGGATTAAAGCAGCCAATTTGGCTCTATAAATAAAAGCTTGTCATTTATGTATTAAATGAACATATTAGAAAATTAATGAAAATGATATTTTATTTTTTAGGTTATGCAGAATGTAGTCTGAAAAAATTTAATCATTTTTAATTTTATAGGTGTGGGCAAACGTGTTTTCTTCTCAGTTGAATAGTATCTTTGGTACTATTTTAAAAAATAGTTCCTTAGCACTTTTAGTTAAAATTATCGGCTCGGCTATATCAATATCTTTAGCCGCTATAATTGCTAGATATTATGGCCCTGATATAGCGGGTCAATACTTTTTATTGATGTCGATTGTTACTTATTTTGTAGTTGTTGGTAGTTTTGGTCAACAGAATGCAATGTTGCAAAAAGTATCAAGCACAGGATCAGAAGAAAAAAAGTTTACCTTGTTAAATTCATCTATCTTTATTGTAATGTGCTTCTCTATGATTTTGTCGTGTTTAATGTACTTTGCATCAGAGTTTATATCATCTAACATTTTTAATAAACCAGAATTAAAAGAAGCTCTAGAGAGTATTGTATTCCTTATCCCTTTATTGTCTCTGTTAAATGTTTTTTCTGCTTATTATCAAGCAAATAATAGAATAATAGTTTCCATGAGTATTCTGGGTCCCATACCTAATACCATTGTGTTAGCTGTGCTAATGCTTGTGAGTTTTATTGGAATAGAATTGCAATTTAATAATTTTATTCTATTTGTTATTATTTGCACATTTATATCTTTGCTTTACTCTTCTTTTATGGTTCGGGGTTATGAGTTTGACTCCCTAGATTTCGGAGCTATAAAAAAAATGCTATTAATCGGATCTCCGATGCTAGTGGTTCAAGCATGTATGCAACTTAATTCACTCATAGGGCAATTTAGTTTAGGTGTTTGGGGTACTACAACTGATATAGCATTTTTCGCAATTGCAAATAAGATTGCGATTCTCATAAGCTTAATTTTAACATCGGTAAATAAGATAGCGGCGCCTAAATTCAGTGAGCTTTACTCAACGGGAAATTATGAGGAACTAAAGGTTGTTGTTAAAAACTGTAGTAGATTGATGCTTTTATTTTCTTTTCCTTTTTTACTAATTCTGTTGTTTTTTCCTAAATGGGTATTAGGCTTTTTTGGTGAAGAGTTTGAAGCTGCAAGCCAAATTCTTAGAATACTTGCTGTAGGTCAGTTTATTAATGTTTCTACAGGATCTGTGGGATTTATTTTATTAATGACAGGAAGGCAAAAGGTTGCTCGAAATAATATGCTTTTATCTCTTTTTATTGCATTATTTTTATCCATAATCATCGTTCCCGTATATGGGGCAGATGGCGCTGCAATAGTTACTCTCCTATCATTGAGTACGGCTAATTTGTTGTCGTGGTATACAGTGAAGAAAGAGCTAAAAATTAATACATTTAAGATACTTTGAAGTTAATATGATATATTTGAAATCTAAAAAAATTATTTTTATACATATTCCAAAAACAGGTGGAACAAGTATAAATAAGTTGCTTACAAATACTGTTAAAAACTGCGATATTGTTACTTCGGAACAGTCTCGATTTCGAAAAGCTCTCAATAAAATTACAGGAAATCAGAATTTTAAGAAACATGAAAGTGCTCTGGAATTACTTAATAAATTGGGCGAAGACAATTTCAATAGCCTTTTTTCATTTGCTGTAGTGAGAAACCCATATGATTGGTTAGTTTCATATTACTTTTTCATTACAGAAACGACAATAAGCCCTGATACGAATAAGCGTTGGAGTCATCATCTATACCCACTTGTAAAAGGTATGACTTTTAAAGATTTTGTATCGTGGGTTTGTGACCAGAATGGATTGTCTAATTTAGCATCTCGTAAATCTTTAGTATTTGAAAATAATAAAAAAGTTTTACAAAAAGATTGGGTTAGTAATTTAGATGGAAGCTTACTTGTTAAAAGGATTTTGAAAGTTGAAGAATTACAAGCCCAAGTACCTTTATTATTAAATGAGTTAGGTCTCAATAATAGCAAACTTCCTCATGTTAATTCATCTAAAAGAGGTATATATGCAGAGTATTATGATGAAGTAACTAAAAATAAAGTTTATGAGCATTTTAAGGAGGATTTTGATGCTTTTGGATACACAAGGGACTAAGGGTTATATGAAAAAAATTTTTATTGTCGGTCGGCATCGTTCAGGAACTACTTGGCTGGCAAATATATTAGCTAGCCATAAAGATGTTTACACGCCAGTACATCCTGAACATAAAGGGCAACATGAAAGCGCCTTTTTTTGTAATGTTGTCCCGTATTGTACCGAGGGTAACTTGGTTAATATAAGTAAGTTAATAAATGTGTTTGCTAAATCTGATTTTTATAATTTGTTGTTGGAAACCGGTCAAATTAAAACGAATAAAACAATAAAAACTGAATATGATTATTTTTCGCAAGTAATGGATTGCGCCGCATTTAATGCTGAGTGTGGGGCTTGGGTTGAAAAGTCACCATCACATACATTAATTCTTAATGACCTAATTGATAATTATCCAGAAGCAGTGTTTGTTGCAATAAAACGTAATTTTCTTGATACTGTAACTTCTAATGTCTATGGTTTCAGTAACCCTCATAGTTTATTTGCGTGGATTAAGGTATCAATTTGGACTTGTATATTTGAAAAAATAATCGAAGCAAATAGAAAAAAAATCTTATTAATAACATACGAAGAATTAGTAGAAGGAAATAGTATTCAAAAAGTGCTAGATTATGCAGGTTTAGAGTCAACGGAAGATGTTACTAGTAAATGGACTCCCTCTTCTTCTTATAAAGGAGCTTCAAAACCTAAAATCCAATTACGATCAAAAGTACTAGCATACTCTGTAAAAGCTATATTTAGTCTGGTTCCTTCAGTATTATGTGTTCATTATGGCAAATTTTGGGTTTCACATAATAAAAAATTACCATTGTGGTTTTATAAGGTGGGTGGGCTTGAATAATTTAATCATAGCATTTGTTATCAAATTACTAAATTCTCTACCTCGAGGCAGCTATTTTAATCTCCTTAGGCGTCATATATTGAATTTGTTTTTCTTTAAAAGAAATAGTCGGTTTAGTATATCTAATGGCTTAATCGTTAGACCTTACACTGGAATAAAAAACCTACAAATTGGTGATGGGGTGTTTATTAATCATGGCTTTAGCTTTGGCTGTCCTGAGGCTAAGATAGTAATAGGGGGTTGTACTAAAATAGGGCCGAGCTGTTTGATAGAAACAGTAAATCATCCTTATTTACAAGAAAAAAATAAGCATGTTGCAACAAGTAAAGATGTAACCATTGGTGGTGGAGTTTGGATTGGTGCTCGCGTAACTATCTTGCCCGGTGTATCAATTGGAAATAATTCAGTAATTGCAGCGGGATCTGTTGTTACAAAGGATATTCCTAGTAATGTATTAGCCGGGGGCGTCCCAGCAAGAGTAATAAAGAAATATGAAAAAAATATTGATTTTCTCTGATGAGTATTTAGGCAAAGGTGGTGGTGCAGGGGTCGTCGCAGATCAACTCTTTAATGATTTTAAGCGCCAAGGTGATGAGTGCTATTTATTGACATATAAAAGTATACCTTCTTGGGTTCCTAGTTTCTTTTGGATTATATATTACCCTGTCTTATTAGTTATACAGTATTTTAGGACTAGATATGATTTAATAGTCTGTAATGACCCTAAAGCTATTTATACATTAGGACTTCTTAATCGGTTAGGTTTTAAATTTAATTATAAATGTATTATGCATGGCTCTGAATACCGAATATTCTCAGAGTGTATAAGCTTTGTTAATAGGATTGTTTTATTTAAATACTTTTTTCAAATTTCAATAAACAAAGCAATGGAAGTTATATTTGTAAGTAAATGCGTTAAGAAACAGTCGCAAAACTCATTTGATATAACAAACAAAAATTTGAAGGTGGTTTATGCTGGGGTTGAATTGGCTATATTCACACCGCCTGAAAAGATTAACACACCAGAATCAAAAAATAAGATTATCTTAACAGTTGCTAGAGTTATTAAAGGGAAAGGGCATTTTGAGTTCTTAGAGGAGTTTAAAAAAGTACTTTCTAACGACTCTTCATTTCGGTGGCATGTAGTTGGAGATGGTATGGATCTAGATTTGTTAAAAAGTGCTGTTCAAACTGCCGGTCTTGAAGAGTTTGTAATTTTTCATGGCAAAGTAAATAGAGTAGACATTATAAAATTATACAGAAACTCTTACGTTTTTGTGCTGTTAACTAAGTTAAAAGAAGCTTTTGGTTTGGTATTTATTGAAGCAAACTCACAAGGTTGTGCTGTTATCGGTCCTAACAAACATGGCGTCAAAGAAGCTATTGAAAATGGAGTAAATGGATATCTAGTTGATAATCTTAATTGTGTTTCTGGTTTAATACTTGACAAAAGTAAAATTTCATCCATAACACCTGAGGCTTGCATAAAACACTCTCAAAAATTTTGTTCCTCTAAATTTGCTTTAGAAGTGAAAGAACTTTGATTTACTTAGCCTCTGTTGTCTTTCTATTTACGTTTCTACTTTGTTTATTACTAACTAAAAGTTATTATATTTCATTTATTGTTAGTGTGCTTAAAACCTTTTTTTTCTCTTTGTTTTTTTTACTTTACTTTCAGCACCACTTAACAGATGACTTGAAGTATTATGAAGAAGCGCTATCATTAATTAATTCATATAACAACTACAATGATTTTTTTTCATTTTACTTTGAACTTAGTGAGTTATTAAAAACTAACCACACTCTTTTCTTTTTATATAGTGCTGCTTCGATTGCAATAATTAATGAAGGATATTATTCAATTGTTCTAATGAATATATTCCTATCATGTGTTTCAACTTATTTATATGCTAAGGTGTTTACTCACTTGTTTGTGTCAGGAGATAAAGGTTTTAAATTTTTCTTTTGTCTATTAGCTTTACACCCTACTTTAATAACCTGGTCTTCTGTTATTGCATTAAAGGAAGTTTTGGTTTTGCTTCTCTCAGGTGGATATTTTTATTTAACTATTATAATAATTAGATCTAAAGCTACTTGGGAACGATTGTTTTATCTTATCATTATATTTTTTATACTTTATTTAATGCTCGATTTGAGGTTTTATCTCGTTTTTATATTTTTAGCCGCTACTTATTTTGGGTTTTCTAAATATAAGCTGAAGGGATGGAATTTACTTTACTTACTATTAATTGCTGGAATTGCCATTTTCATAAGTCTTTCATTTATACCAAGAGCAGAGAATGCTTTTTCACTTTTTTTAAAAAATTTTTCTAATCCTTTATTAGGTCTTCCAAGGTTTTTATTAACACCACTCCCATTTAGTATAGAATTTGATTATTCTTTCATCTTATTTGATAGCATACTACATTGGTTAAGCTTCCCTTTAATATTAGTTGGGTTTACCATTTTTCTATTAGATGCAAAGAGTAAGGAAGTGCTCTTTTTTACAAGCTTCTTTTTTGCCCTCATATTGGTTTATAGTATGTTTGAAACGTTACAAGGTCCTAGGCATAGAGTTCAGATTTATCCTCTTTTTTTATTTTTTCAGATTAAAGGGGTTGTTTGGATAGCTAAAAGTTTAGGATTTGTCCGTGCTTTCAAATAAAAAGGGTGTTTTTATATTTTTATTATATGGATTTTTATGAGTAAAGTAATGCTAATAAATAGTTTGGGGCGTGGGGGAGCTGAAAGGGTTTTTTCAAACCTTGCTAATTATTTTAATGAAAATGGTGTTGATTTTAATGTTGTTTCATTATTAAATGTAAATGATTATTATGATTGTAGTGGTAATAAACCAACCTATTTAACAGCCTGTCAGGCTTTATCTTTCATAACACTTTTAAAGTGTTTGGTTGTTTTTTTTATTTTTTGCGTTAAAAATAAAGTGACTTTGGTTCAAAGTCATCTTTTTTGGTCAAATTATATAAATGTAATCACCTCTAAGATATTAAATTATGATTGCCAGCTTGTGCACTGTGTAGCCTTTAATTCTAAATTTAAAAAAGGTAAAAAAAGATCTTTTCACTTTTTTGTCTGTAACTTCTTACTCAAGTATGCATCTTTGAATGTTTTTAAAAGTTATGAAATGAGAGATGAATATATAGAGTTATTTAAACTTGATAAAAATAAAACAAAGGTAATATATAATCCAATAGACCTTGAAGTTGCGACTGTTAAGCCTCATGTACACAATGAGCATCCTAAAGTTAATTCTAAACCTTTTTCTATAGGATTAGTTGGTAGATTCCATCTTAGCAAAAGATATTTTGATGTCCTTAAGTTAGCAAATATAGTTTCAAATGACTTTGTGTTTTATTGTATCGGGACTGGGGATGAGCTAAGTGAGATAAATGAAAAACTCATCAATTTTAATTTGACGGATAAAGTACACTTACTTGGTTGGCAGAGTGAACCACTAAAGTTGCTTGCGAATATGGATGCTTACTTATGTTGTTCTGAGGCCGAGGGTTTTCCTAATTCATTAATAGAAGCAATGTCTGTTGGCCTTCCTTGTATACATTCAAATTGTATGACAGGGCCAAAAGAAATTTTGGGTCATGTAGAATCATTTGAGGGTGGGCTATCATATAGGGAGTTTGGCCTAACTTTTGAAGTTGGTGATATAGAAGCTATTAAAAATGGTTTAAATAACCTCGTTACGAATCCAGTTTTATATAGTAAATATAGTGAAGCAAGTTTAAATCGTATTAAAGAGTTAAAAAAAACAGATTGTTTTAAAGAATATTTAACTGTATTTGATGAGGCAAGCAAATGAAAAATTTGCTAATTATTGTTAATGTTGATTGGTTTTTTATCTCTCATCGCTTACAGATTGCTAAAAGAGCACTTGAAAGTGGCTATGAAGTCACCGTTGCGTGTAGGTTTACTGAACATAAAGAAAAGTTAGTATCTATGGGCTTTAATGTTATAGATATCCCATTTAACCGTAGTGGTGGGGGGGTACTTTCTGAGCTAAATACTATAAAAATCATTAAATCAGCTATTGAAGATGTTAAACCTTGCCTTATACATGCTATTACTATAAAACCAGTGCTATACACAGGCTTAGCTTTAAAAGCGGTTACGAAAAATATTCCTTTCGTTGCCGCAATCTCTGGGCTGGGTTATGTATTTACTGCTAAAACTGCCAGGGCAAAGTTAACTAAGTTTATTGCGTCAGTTTTTTATAAAATAGCCCTGTCGCAAAAGTATAAAACGATAATTTTTCAGAACACGTCAGATGAAGAAATTTTGACTGTGATTACCAAGTTAAAAGCAACAGATAAAATATTGATAAAAGGCTCAGGCGCTGATCTGTCTGTTTATACCTATCAACCTGAAAGTATGAATATGCCTGTTAAAATAGTTATGGCTTGTCGTCTGCTTAAAGAGAAAGGGGTATATCAGTATATTGATGCTGCAAAAATAGTAAAAGCACAGCATCCTAATACAGAATTTTTACTTGTTGGCACACCCGATTTAGAGAATCCAAATACTGTAAAACAATCAGAGATTGATATTTGGGCAGAGCAAGGGGTAATAACTTATTTAGGTCACAGAAACGATATACCGGATGTTTTTTCAAACAGTAATATTGTTTGTTTACCATCGTTTTATGGCGAAGGTGTTCCAAAAGTTTTAATTGAAGCAGCTGCTTGTGGAAGGGCTATTGTAACAACTGATAATCCTGGTTGTCGAGATGCAGTAATTGAAGGTGAAACAGGGCTTACAGTGCCGACTCGTGATGCTAATGCACTTGCTACAGCTGTACTTAAACTTATAGAGCAACCTGAATTAAGAGTTGCAATGGGCGCTAAAGCGAGAGTTTTTGCTGAAAAAGAATTTGATGTTAACAGTGTAGTCAATAAGCATTTGGAAATTTATAACAATTTATTAAGTCGTGTAGAAAAATGATTGCACTAACAGGTTATACTGGGTTTGTAGGGCAGCATTTATTAGAGCTGCTAAATACCACCGATTGTTTGTTATTAGGGCGTAATACCTTAGCTAATTATTCTCGTTTTTACGAGTTTGATCTATCACAAACCAATGATTTAGATTTAGTCAGTAAACTGAGCAAGGTTGATGTTTTGGTGCATATAGCTGCTCGTGTTCATATTATGAACGATGACTCGACAGATCCTTTAGCTGAATTTAGAGCTATAAATACTGATAGCACTTTAAATTTAGCTAAGCAAGCAGCGCAGGCAGGTGTTAAACGCTTTATATTTGTAAGTTCTATAAAAGTTAATGGTGAAAGTACTACTGATAGACCTCCCTTTACTGCAAATGAGAACCCAGCTCCTGAAGACCCTTATGGGCTATCTAAAGCTGAAGCTGAGCAGCAGTTATTAGAACTTGGCAAGCAAACTGGTATGGAAATTGTGATTATACGCCCACCACTAGTTTATGGTGAAGGTGTAAAAGCAAACTTTGCTTCACTGATGCGGTTTGTGGGTAAAGGCTTACCATTGCCGTTTAGATCGATAAAAAGTAACAAACGTAGTTTAGTATCAGTTTATAATTTAGTTGATTTAATCAAAACTTGTATTGAGCACCCAAAGGCGGCGAATCAGGTATTTCTAACGAGTGATGATTATGACTTATCAACCGCAGAAATAGTGGCATTAATGGCTAAAGTGCAGGGTAAAAAAAACCTAGCTTTACCTGTGCCTGTTTGGTGTTTTGGGTTAGTCGGTAAGTTGCTTAACAAGAGCGATGTTATCGATAGATTAACTGGCTCATTGCAGTTAGATATTACTCATACAAAAAATACCCTTGATTGGGCTCCGCCTTATTCAGTTGAACACGGTTTCAAATTAGCTGCTAAAAAACCTTAAAAAAATAATTAATGGATTTATAAATGATACGTTTACTCGACTTTTTGTTTTCACTCTTTGGTTTGTTATTTGCATTACCATTTTTAGTGATTTTATACTTTATTGGTTTGTTTGATACTGGCTCACCTATATTTATCCAAGAGCGTGTTGGCCGTAATAAAAAACCATTTACACTAGTAAAATTTAGAACCATGACAGTTGATACTGCATCTGTCGCTAGCCACCTAGCAAGCACTGCATCAATAACTCCTTTTGGTGGTTTTTTACGTAAAACAAAGCTCGATGAGCTACCACAACTTTGGAATGTGTTAAAAGGTGAAATGAGTCTTGTAGGCCCACGCCCAGGTTTATTTAACCAAGAAGAGCTCACTCAAGAGCGTGAAGCTAAAAATGTATTTGACGTACGCCCTGGCATTACCGGCCTTGCCCAAGTTAACGAAATTGACATGTCTACCCCTGAACTATTAGCTAAAACAGACCGCGAGATGATAGATACCATGACCATCGGAAACTACTTTAAATATATATTAATGACAGTAACCGGCAGTGGTAGTGGGGACCGCATCAAATAGATGCGAGGTAAAAGTTTAAAGGTACAAGGTGAAAGGCAAAAGATTAAAGATAGAAGTGATCTAACCCCGATAAAGTAGACACGGGGCTCAGATTCTCAATGGAAAAGCTATAGGCAAAAATACAAGCTTTAAAGTTAAAGGACTTAAGTTAGGTATAAGGGATTTTATGCAATTTGAAGATTTAGCGGTATGGCAGCGTTCAGCTGATTTAGCTTGTGAGATTTATATACATTTTAAATCAAGCAAAGAGTTTGGGTTAAAAGATCAAATTACTCGCTCAGCTTTATCTATTTCTTCAAATATTGCAGGAGCAAATTTTGAACGCGCTTGCGCGGCCTCGAAGAGGTGAGATAAATGGACTTATCGAATAACGTTATGAGAGGAAGACCCCCAAAGATTATGCGAGGTTTCTTTCATATTCCAAAGGTAGTTGTGGTGAGTTACGGTCTCAAATTTATATTGCCGTAAAAATTGGCGAAATTGACATAAAAACATCAGAATTTTGGATCGAAGAGACAAAGCAGCTCTCAAAAATGTTATCAGGCCTGGTGAAGTCTATTGAGTCGTGGGAGTAAGTGTCATAAGCTACCTTTGACCTTTGACCTTTGACCTTTGACC